>NZ_AULH01000005.1 GCF_000425185.1 Pleomorphomonas koreensis DSM 23070 | reverse complement strand
TGGCCTTCGTCCAAAAGCGGCTTCGGGCCAGAACGCTTGCGATCGCAAAGGCCGGCGATGCCTTCGGCGTTGAAGCGGATCACCCAGTCGCGCAATGCCTGCCGGTCCATCCCGGCCGCTCTCGCAGCCTCGGCACGGCTCATGCCGTCAAGGGCATTGGCGATTGCCAGAAGCCGAGTTGCAACCCGGCCATCCCGTTCAAGTCGCGCCCGCCGACGCAGCGTCTCCACGCTGATATCCGTCCGAATGATCAGTTTGCCAGACATTGGAGGCCCTCCCAAACCGAGAGGGAATCAGAGCTCAGCTGATTTGAACAGACAAAGAGTCACCACCTGACGGAACCGGTATAAGGCACGCTTTCGTTGGGATGCCTGAGGTCGTGGCTCTGGATGCGAACTTACTACTCATGAGTTTTCTTCGCTTGCGTCAAAAGAGGAGCGATCCCTTGCGTTCGAATCCCTCCCGCTCCGGCAGGTATCGTGATGCTACCTGCCGGGCGGAAGCCGAAGAAACCGAGAACTACACCTACGCTATACCCCTCCTAAATGACGAATGGGACGTGGTCCCGGCGCTTTTTCATAGCGGCTCTCCGGCGCGGCCGCTGCCGCGTGATTCCCCAATAGGTTTGCTAAGGGCGTTGCCCTCGCGCCAGTCAGGTAAGTGTGACCGTCCGGCGCGGTATCCCGAGCCTTCCGCGCCCAAGGGGCTTGTGCAGGCCGGGTGCCCCGCCCCTCCACCCCGACCGCACTTGCTGTTTGCTACCCTAGTCTCGGCGACGGCCAGAAGGTCACCCGCCTGCTCTGCGAAGCAGCAGGCAAATGGGCGGAGATCACCGCCTGCAACATCGGCGCAGGCGGAAGCTCCGCGAGCGCCAGCGAGTAGAGCCCGTTTCCGGCAGCGCAGTGAACGGACGCGCACGGGCTCTTTTATTCCTTGCCGTTCCTTTATAAGGGTATTATATAAGACACTTAATTCACTAAAGGAGACTTATATGGCTAAAGGCCCTCGACTAGATAACGCCCTGCTACTCGAAGCCGGAATCCGCCTCATGGAGAAAAACGGGAAGAATTTGCGCAAGCTTCCCAGCCGCGGCCGCTCCATGCTGTTTGAGATGAGTGACGGCCAGAGCGTGCGGGCGCGCACCTGCAACGACCATATTCTCATTGCTGTCGCCGATAGCCCGGAGGAAGGCGCCAAGCTCAATATCGAGGGCACCGACTGGCTGCTTATCGTAATGCCCGTGGAAGAGCGCACCCCCGGCGATGTGATCGCCTACCTCGTGCCCACGGAAGAAGCTGTCGCCACCGCGCGAAAGACGCATGCCGACTGGATCGCGGGCGGGGCGAACACGAAAGGCGCCAATACCACCTGGAATCTCTGGTTCACGCCCTACGGCCCGGAAAAGGCCAGCGGCTTTGCCGAAAAATGGGCAAAGTACCGGCTCGAAGGCACGGTCCGCATAGACGGTGTTTCAGGGACGGTCGTCGATGAAGAGGCAGACGACGCGCCAATGACGGAGTCGCAGGTTTCGGATGGCAAGGTAACGCCTATGAATATGCCGGACGCGAAACGCGCCCTGGCTGCGTTTTACGGCGTCGAACCGGGCGCGATCGAGATCGTGATCCGGGGTTGATATGACAAAGAAGACAAAACCCGAGCTCTTCATCATCGAGTCGCTTGATCTCGAAGACGAAGACGCCGGCCGCCAGGAAGGCGAAATCCTCTCACGCATGCTCCGGCTGGCCGGAAAATCGGGAACGCGGTACTACTATATCCGCACAAAGCGCGAACTTGAGGAGATGATCGATCTCTTCGACGAGTCGGACTATCGCTATCTACATATCTCCTGCCACGCGAATACGCGCGGCATGGCAACCACCTTCGATAACATCTCCTTCGCCGAACTCGGCGAGATGCTTGCACCCTGCCTTGAGGGCAGACGGGTCTTCGTCTCGGCCTGCCAGATGGCGCATGAGAATCTCGCCAAACAGCTCCTGCCGCAAACCGGCTGCTACTCGCTCATCGGGCCGCAGAACGCGATCAATTTCGACGACGCCGCAGCGTTCTGGGTAGCTTTCTACCAGCTAATGTTCAAGGAGCGTTCCATGAAACGGGAGGAGCTGCAAAGACGGGTCCGGGAACTGTCCGCAATATTCGAGGAACCAATCAATTATTTCGCGTCAAGTCAGAGCAGGGCAAATGGCTACGTGCGCGTCCGAAACAAGAGACATGCTTCCTGATGGTGCCGCCTAGATATAGCGCCGGTAGTCGGTACTTACGGTTTGGCCTTCGCCCATATATTTTAGGATCTCGCCCACCTTACGCGCTGCGCGGATAGGGATCGGAAGGCGCTGGTTCATCTGGGTCGAGTTCCAGTTGATTTTGGTCAGCGAGAAGACCTCCTCGGCGATTTGGGCAATCGTGCTGTCGCAGCTTTTGTGCGGACAAAGCAGCAGCGGACGCGGATCATACAGACCCGGATAGGTGCCGTAGTAGGGTATACTGCCATTTGTGTAGAGCAGGCCCTTACCCGCCAGGTTCACGAACGTGCCGCGCAGTACAGGATAGTTTCCGTCGCGCAAGATCTTTGCTGCGTACGACTCCTGAACCCAGACAAGATCGCGAAGCTCGGTTCCCGCTTCTTCCAGCGCGTGCAGAATGCCGTCGGCCTCATCCTCCCGGAAACGGGAGGTTTTGAGCACAATGACCCGTGCCGGATAGTGCTTGTGATGATTTTTGTAGGCTGCGAGCACCTGCCCGATGAGCTCGTAGGCATCATCTTCGGTCATATAGGGATGACGGCCGCGGCTTTCGGTTTGCGCCCTCTTCCCCTTGAGAATGAACCCGCGCCCGCGCTCATCGAACATTTGCGCCGCGCTGGTAAAAAGCTGCTGGCCCCCTGCCTCGCGGTAAAAGCTGATCCCGACATAGCAAGCGGCAAACTCGCCTTCCCGTGGCTGGCGGCGCCATGGGATGCGGCCGCTGCCTTTAAAATAGAGTGTGGTGAAGAGGTTCCAGCTCCGGTCTGCCTCGTCCTGTATCTCGCGGTCTTTGCTTTCCTTGATTTTCCGGGAGATTGCCGCCTTGTCGTCGATCACATCCTCCCACACGATCTGGATCGCAAAATTCAGGCCCATCGTTCGGGCTTTGAGCATCCCCCTGAAATTCGGGGCATCTGAACCGCCGCTGTCTTCCTTCTCGGTCGTACTTTTTGAATCTACCTTCGCATTCCAGATACGCTCGATAAGCGCGACCGGCAAGGCAACGATGGCAACATCAGGTCGGTAGCCGCTATCATCCAGCGTCTGCAGCAGTGAGAATATTTCATTGACTGCCATCTCCACCGCCTTCTGGTGATGCGGCTCCTTGACGATTTTGTCGATCTTGCTCTGTGATAGTGCGGCCGTAACATTTTCCGGGATTTCAAACCGGCAGCGGAAAGGATTCTGATTGCCAAGGCCGGGAAAATCCGGGTGCAGATTAGGATGCTTCTCGCCCTTTCCCTTGATCCCTGTTGCAACAGCCGAGAAGTATTTTTGCGTGCTCTCGACCGTCTTCGTGCTGCCGACAACCCCGACCCTGATCACCTCCCCCAAGGGCGGCTGCAGCGGCCCCGCTTCGACGAGTCCGCGGCGCGGATCCAGGCCGTGATGCTGATCGCCGAATTCCAGCTCGGGCTCTTCAAATATCTTGCTTTCGAATTCCATCAGACCGCGAACCTTTCCTGCTCGGCTGGGTCTTCGGGCCGTTTCTTCGGCGTGCCCCAGACATCTTCCGGCACCCGTGTATCAAGCGCGATCTGCGGCGGCGGATCGAATTTCAGGCGAGGCTCCTGAACCGCATGGCGTTCGAAGAGATCATCACCTGCGCTCTGTTTCTGGGTAAGGAAGCGATGCCACATGATCACCTGACCGCGCAGCGAGGCGCTGCTATCCAGACGCTTCTTTCCGGCGAGCAAAGCCTGCGGGTAAGAGTGCGGTGTGAAGCCGTCCGTCGTAAAATAGTAGGTCGGGGTGATGATCAAAAACCACTGGTCGTCGAGCAGTTCGAAACGCGGCGCAAATGCGTGGTGGCGCACGTAGGCAACAAGCCCCTCTTCCTTCTTGCTGGTAATGACATTCACGACGTCGGCATGTGTCTTTTTCTGCGTCGATTCATAATGGAACCGGCGGGGGGCATTCTTCTCTTCCGCCCGGAAATAAAGCAGCTTGCGCTCCTTCTCCCAGTTCAGGTCTTCCGCAACCTGGTGCCTGAGCGTCTGCCGTAGCAGGAAGGAGAATTTATGCTGCTCGTTGAGGTCCTCGTGAAAAGCGAGATAGCTCGTCTCGATCGCCTCGACCTGATCGGTATCGACAATGTCGCGGCACGAGGAATTGCGGGGATCGTGAAATGACCAGAACGAACCGCCATTGATGACCCAGTCGAACCGGGCGGGTCCGTCAGCTTCCAGGAGCAACGACGTTGCCTTCGGCCCCCTATGCGGTGTCGAAGCAACGAATATCTCGGGGGGCGGGGTAATCGGCAGCAAATTGACAAGAGCGCTCTCGCCTCCGCCAAGCGGCGGAACGTAATAGCCAAATCCGGCCTTGGGCACGGTAAGGGCGGCCAGACGGTCGACCGCATTGCGGTCCAAAACATCCTGTGCCTTATCGAAACGCAGGCGGCGCTCACCCGCTGTGACGCCGCTCGGAACTTCCTTCCAATAGAAGCTCTCGTCCGATTTTCGGTAGAGGACGATGATCACGGGCAGGTTCGATCCGCGCCAGTAGTCCAGGTCTTTCGGCTTGAGCAGATAGCTGAACCCCGTATCGTCTTCGGATGTGTATTTTCCCTCAGCCGTCGCCTTGACCTGCACGGCGATCATTCGCGCCAAAGGGCGGCCTTCATCCATCACTTCGGCGATACCGTCGATCCCGGCTTCAAGGCGGGACCGGCCGTCAAACTGAAAGCCGATGTGAAGAAACCGCTGTCCAACAGCGAGTTCTCCGATCTGACCCAGCATCTGGTTTGGCGTTAGAATCTTCGACATGATGGCAATCATAGAACAATCAGGGAACATTTGCCACGATAGCGAAGGACTTGCTCCGCACACTGTGGATTATTTAGACCTGATATGTTCGGCCGAACCTTTCTCCCGCGCCGCGGGTGCTAGTGAATTAACCGCGAGAGGTAGAGAATCCCGTCTTCAACGCGCACGCGGATCGCCTGCAGCTTCTTGAAGCTGAATTTTCCGGCTTCGCCATGCGTGCCCTGGTTGAAGGTCTGAAAGAGCGCGACGACATTCTCGATGTCGCTATCGACAAAAGACTCCAGTTCCTCCCCCGCCATGCCGCTCCGATGAAGAATGTATTTGATCTTGGCTCTTCTGGTCGGCGTTCCCTGCTGTGTCCGCTCACAGTCGGGAATCGATTGTTCGACCGCCTCATTGGGGGCGTGGATGTCGAGGATGCGTGTGATGATCTCGCGCGCACTGGTGCAGAAATGGCGGGCCGCGTCGGGGTTTTGCGGACTGAGCGAGTAGAGCGCGCCACGCCACCTGTCGCAAAGATCTGCGGATAGACGCTGGAGGATCGGCGTGAGCGGACTTTCGGGCTCATCGGGTGCCGGTGCGTTGTCAGCGATGGCGCTGTCTTCCAGCAGCGCGTTCATCAGACCGGCGTTATTCGCGGCCTCACGCTCTGACAGGTCCAGCAGTTCATTGTAGCGCTCGTCGAAGCGCCCCTGATCGGCCGCGCTTTCAAGACGCTCATACGCCGCCTGCATGGTGTCGACCGACACCCGGTAGGTGACATAGCGAGTGGTGTTCGTCTGGCGGTTAAGGCGCGCAATCTCGTTCTTGAGCCGCTGCCGGTTCGCGCGGACCCGGGAATTATGCGCCCTTACCTCGCGGTTGTAACGGTCGACCTCCTGCTTTACCTTGCGGTTATACTCTCGGATGCCGCGATTAAGGTCATCAATGGCCCGTTTCTGCTTCTGCTGAGCCTGTCGCATCATGCTTCTCAACTGAGATGGTGTTACTCGGCGCGCCATTTCCCGACCTCCTGTCTATCCCTTCCGATTTCTCCATGCATCGCGTTCACTCCCATCCCCGCCTGATTTCTGTTCGCTGACAGTCAGGGCAGTGGATTGGATATGTCGGCTGGTCCCGGCGGCGCGCCTCACGCTTTTCGTCTTCGTCGAGAACTTCTTCTTCGAAGCGATTGCCGCAGTTCAAGCAACGGAAACGGACTCTAGTCGTCATAGGACACCCCCGCCTGATCCAGAAAATTGGTCCATAGCAGCGCCGACGCCTGCTCCGGTGTCAGCCGCTCATCGTTCGTTTCGAACCCGAAAGGTCCTGACTTGAGGAAGAGCTCGTAGTCGTCGCTCTCGATCGTGAAACCGCCATTGGCGGTGTTGGTCGGAGCGTTCTCCTGAAATGAGTAGTAGATGTCGGAGAAGCCCATCGCGCCGCTCTGGCCGTGTACGGTGATATGCGCCGTGCCGTGGTCGATCGCCCGGTTGATAAGGGTACAGGTAAAGCTGAGCGGCCCGGTCGAGACGTAGCGTGCGCGGACACCGTCGATCTGGTCCACTTCGGCGACAGCGCGTTCAAAATAGCGCCGCATGACCTCGAATGCCTTCGACCGGAAATCGCTGCGGTCGATTTCGTCAAACTCCCGTTTGACGCGGTACCGCGAACCAGAGGCACGAACAGGCGGCGCCGGCGCGTCTTCGCGCTCATCCGCCCTGTCTTCGCGCGCCACGACACGGCGCAATTCGGTGACAACATCGAGAAAGGCGTTATTCTGGTTGGTCCATTCACTGACCGGCTGACCGTCGCGCGGGAGCGCCTTGAGTTGCTTCAACGGCGAGGACTTCCAGTCGCATGGTTCAACGATGATCGGAACGACGATCGCCTCGCCGCTCTCGTGTCGTTCCAGCGCGCGGCGTAGCTCCCGGTCGTAGCAATAGTCAGAAGCGAGGAAATCGGGACTGACGAGGACAAGGAACAGCTCGCTCGATTCGAGCTGCGCTGTGATCTCGCTGTCGAGGTCGCTCCCCGCGAGAATTTCGCGATCATACCATTCCGTAATTTGTCCCTCGCGCCGGAGCATCGACAAGTGGGTATGAAGGCGCTCAAGCGCAGCCGTATCGCGATGTGAGTATGAGATGAACGCCTTCATGCCGATCCCGCCTTCCTCAGTGCTTCTTGTCGCGCGGCGGGAAAGGATCATTGCCCGGGGCGACCGTATCGGAATCACGCCACCTCCCGTCGCGTCCCTGAATGCGAACCTCGCCGCCGCCGAGATTGCTGACGGTCCGCTTGGCTGCCTGCTCAGCTTCGCGCTGCGTATTGTGCACGCTGCTGGCGCGCTCCCCGCCAGGCGCCTTCACGGCCCAGCCCTTCGGATGTTTGGTCACGTAACGATCTGCCATCGAGAGTCTCCCTGTACGAAACATTGCTGATACGTACATATAATAGACCCATATAGTTTCTATGTCAATCTAGTTACGATTCGAATCGCCCGGGTGTGCGAGCGGGTTCGTTCGACAGGCGCATCGCCGTCAAAATAACCCTTTTAATCAGCAACTTAGGAAGAGCCCCCCCCTGGCCCCGTCAAACACGGAAAGCTGTGGGAAGGACCTGGTTAGAGCCGCGCCACCGCGCCGGTACTCGATACGAGGAGAATCGGTCCTTCGAGAGTGTAGAATCCAGCGTCCCGCGCAAAGGAATCATAGCGGCGGCGGGAGAGGACTGAACTCATCAAATGCATGTTCGTGGTCTGGTTAGCGCCCTCGGCAGAGTATCCGGCGCCGATGGCGATCCCGCCCTTCTCGGAGAGAAGATAGCGATCATGAAAATCCTCACCGCCATTGATCTCGCGCCAGCAGAAGATCTTCACCTGCAGCCCGTCCGGCACTATACCGGGGAAAAGATTGGCGGCCTCATTTTCAAGCTCCGCATTTGCCGGCTTGTCCGGATGAAAACGATAGTGAATCTCGCATGAGGCGGCAGGGTTGTTGTCTTTGACGATGCGCAGGCAAGCCTGCAAAGTGCGCCGGTACTTTGCGCTGTAGGGATCAAAGAAGGGGTCCACGAACAGGATGCGGGAGCTCTGGCGCAGGAGACATGCGAGGGCCTCGGAGATCGATGCTTCGTCGCGCGGGACCGCGCGATCCGGTGCGATAGCCATCAGAGGCATGGCCTCATCGATGTCCGCAGATTTCAGGACCGCCGCATGATTTGCCGGGTTCTCCTGCGCAATGATCGCGTGAAACGGCTTCTCGCCGTGCTGGGCGATTGCGTTATCGAGCCATGTGGGGAGCTGATCGTCGTAAGGGCGGCCCGATTTCATCGAAGCGCGGTTCTTAAGCTGCTTGAGGCTCTCCGTTACCCTGTGTTTTTCCATCGGCTTAAGGTGACCCGCAGCCTCGATCGCCAGAGGAAGCCATTTCTTGGGAAAGAGCGACAGCAGGCGGCCGCGGTCGTAACCGAACTTCTCGCAAAGATAGCGGCAGGTCTGCCAGTCTTCGGCGATCGCAGCGGGTTCGACGGCATATTCATGGAGCATCAGAAAAGCTCCCCGGCGCGCTCCTCGAAAAACCCGTGCGGCCACTGCTCCAGGAATTCGCCGTCCTTGTCGATTTCCAGCTGTCGGAAGACGATACCGGCTTCACCGCTCTCGACATAGATCACTGAAAGCTCGTCAGGCGACAACCCGTCCGTTCCGGGCGGCAGTTCATCGTCGGTGGTCTCGCGTATGCGCCGCAACAGCCGCAGCAGGATGTGCTCGCTATGCGTTTCGATCAGCAGCGACTTCTCGCTCGACAACGTCTCAAAATCACGCCGGATCGCCTGGATGAACAAATCCCCCATCCCGACCTGAATTGCGGGATGGATATGCAACTCGGGCTGCTCGACGCCAAGCACGCTACCCCGGCCGCGCAATGCGGCGACGATGACAGGAATCATCTGCGAGATACCGACCCCGACATCGCCCGGAGCAACGAGAATGCCCTTTTCAAAGTCCCGCAAAGCAATCTCGCTACGCGTGGCAAGGCTGCGATACAGCTCCTGCAGCTCGCCTATGTCATCCTCTCTCAGCCCGCGTTCGAACATCTGGTGGACGATCCCCGGCACGGGGATTTCTTTGAACTCTACGCGCTCCAGCCGGTATGTCGTTCGCAGGCGATCCTCGCCGGATAGCCAGAAATTGACTTCCTTCATGAGATCGCCGCGGCGGTCGCTGTACAGCAAATCCCATGCTGCAAGCCCTTGCGCCCAACGCGCTTCATCCGGCGTGACCTGGGGCCGGTAACTTCTCATAGGAATTTCGCGCAGCGGACCGATATAGGTCATTTCCTTTAGGTGATCGCGGATCAGCCGCGCCGGTCCAAGGATCAACTCCGAAAGCAATGCACGCAGACCGTTGACGCGCGGCGTGCGCTCTTCAAGTCCAATCTTCTTGGCATCCGGATCACGGATATCCAGGACCAATTCACCATCGAGAGCAGGAAGCGCCCCCAGTTCCGTGTCAACCGCAATACGCAACTGGTCGGCGGGCGTATCCGGCGTAGAGCGGTCGGCAGCAGCTTCACGGGCGAGCGACCAGATCTCATCTTCAAGCGGTGATGAGAGGTCCGATTCATCGCCTTCCTCGGGCACGTCATCCGGAAGCACAGCACGGCGCAGGAGTGGATGCGCGAAATTGAAATCTGTCAGTTGAGCCCGCCCCTCGGATGGAGGCGACACGATGGCCGCCAGCGGCTCTCCATCGATTTCAACAGCGATGCGCGAAACATAAGGCGCCTGCTCAAGAGCGCTCCAGCGAATATCAACCTCTAACGCCACTTCCTGGACGATGGCGTAATCGCGATACTCCTCGCTTTCGCCAACGAGGTAACGAACGGGCAACTCGGAGAATTCGGGATCGCCAATGGACAGACCGGCGTTTAGCGGCAGGCCCTCAGCACCTTGTTCATTCCGAAGGTCCAAGGCGACTTTAAGCGTGACGGTCCGACCAAGCTCGTGGTTGTGCACGAGTGTCGCAAAGCCGCCAAGATCGATGAGGCCGCCAGCAATCGTCCGGTCCGGATCAACATTGCCGCGTTCAAGGATTTCACGAAGGTAGTGCAGCGCCTGCAGGATCGTACTCTTGCCTGCGCTGTTCGGGCCGAAGAGAAGCGTGATTGGCCGCAGATCAATGCTTTGCCGTGTACCGATCCCTTTGAAATTCTCAATCTCGATTCGGGTTAAGCGCATCGCGACACCTCAAAGCTCGCCACGGAAGGCGCGCTGCGAAAGCGATTGAAAAAGGTCCTCCCCAGAGCCGTCTGGCGTCTCTGATGCCGCGTAGATTGCTCGTGCTTTCCGGAGCGCCGCCACGAACCGAAGCTGCTCATCCATCGGAGGCAAGCTGATTTCGAGCCTCCGGATGGTCCCCAGGTTTAGGCCGTCCATGATCGCACCCTTGTTGAAGGATTTGATCTGGCGGATGATCAGCGGATCGGAATGGATCGCGAACGAGAGAACTTCCGGGTGGATCAGTTCCTTGTTGCAAGTAATCGTCGCGAGGTGCTTGGTCGTAATCGCTTCCGGTATGTCTTCTGGCACGACGGCCGAGCGGCCGGTGGTGCCCATGATCGTGATGATCACATCGTCCGGGAAAACTTTGTAGCGACGCAATTCCTGGTATTTGGACGGCGTAATGAAACGTCGCTCTGCCCAAGCGAACTTGTTCTGAACCGCATTGTCGATGCCGAGGACGGCGATGCCCTCATCCACGAATTCGCCGTGGCGCAGAGCACTTCCAAATGGACCTGAGCGGATCGCACCTTTGCGCTGCTCAGCAAGCGCCTCAATGGTGAATGGTGCCCAGTCGCCATGGCTTGGATTGAGGTGTCCGACAATATGTACATAGGCGGACTTCAAAAACGCATGTATTGCTTCGCAGAAGTCTGCCCGTTTCCGCTGGATGCCGTCAGCTTTGTCGAGAACCGAAGCGATAAGCCTTTGTTCTTCAATGCCCAAGCGCGGAAACTCAAGCGAGCGAAGCAGATCGAGTTTGATCCCCTTCACTGTCGCTCCCTGTGCGCGACCTTCGAGGAACGCAGCTTTCGACAGCAAAAAGTGAAGTAGGAATCTGCGATCTACACATTCCTTCGGTATAAGTGCCTTAAGGTCTTGATTGATTGCCAAATCAATCGAGTTGATCGCCGCTTTTCCAACAGCCATTCTTGTTGGCACGATGACCGCGCCGGCCGGCACGACATTAGTAGCCGAGTTAGCCACTCCTTCTGTAGTAATGCTCTCCTGGGTCTTTTCCAGAACGGTTGACTTGAAGTCTTTGACAGTGGCCCACGGGATAGGCCCGTCCCAATAATCAGAAACTGATCGGCTAGGTGTACCCCCGCCGCGAATTTCGACAACTTCCCCCAGGGGCACAGTCGTGGTCATCCGAGCATCTCCTCAAGGTCGGCGAGATCATCCATAATCTCATCGTTGAGTGACTTCATCCGACCAAGGATCACATGGGGCGGATCATAAAACTCCTGTTTGTAGACGCGCTCCTTGTACCGGCTGAGAGAGAGATCATAGCCAGCCTCCTTGATCTCCTCTGCCGAAACAAAGAAAGCCTTCGAGGTCCGGTCTGTATCCGTTGCCGGGTTGCGGGAGCGCCAGCGGGTAAGGCAATCCGGCAGATCGTTCTCGGACACAGGCTCCCGCTTATCGTCAAGGGAGAGGCCATCCGCCTCGACGTCGTAGAAGAAGACGTTATCGGTGCGCCCGCCTTTGGTGAAGACGAGGATGCCGGTAGAAACGCCCGCGTAAGGCCTGAACACGCCGCTCGGCAGCGAAATAACCGCCTCCAACTGGTTCTGATCGACCAGGAGCTGACGCAGCTGGAGGTGCGCACCGGAGGAGCCGAACAGCACACCATCGGGAACGATGGTCGCCGACCGGCCGCCGGTATTGAGCATGCGCAGGATCAGCGCGAGGAAGAGGAGCTCGGTTTTCTTGGTCTTAACCTGCCGCAGTAGTCCGGAGTGGACGTCTTCGAAGTCAAGCTGCCCCTTGAAGGGCGGATTGGCGAGGACGACGTTGAAGCCCTCGCTCGCTTGTTTAGGAAACTTCTCGGTGAAGCCGGTGCTGAGGGTATCTTGATAGTGAATATCGGGATCGTCCACACCATGCAGCATGAGATTCATCGCTGAGATACGCAGCATGGTGGCGTCGAAGTCGAAGCCGTGGAACATGCCGCGACGGATATGCTCGCGATGCTCTTCAAGTAGGTCGCCAGGGAAGATCTTTGCGACCGCACCGGTCTCGGGGTCGATATCCTCAATGACCGCTTCGGGTGATGTATATGTCTCCAGCAGATATTCCATAACGCCGACTAGAAAGCCACCAGTGCCGCATGCCGGATCGCCGATCGTATCTGTCGGTTTCGGTTCGAGCATTTCGACCATCAGTCGAATGATGTGGCGCGGGGTGCGGAATTGCCCGTTGATACCCGCCGTGGTCAGTTTGCTCAGTAGATACTCGTAAACATCACCCTTCGTGTCGCCTTCGGTCAGAGGTAGCTCATGAATCATGCTGACGGCCTTTACCAGGAGCCCGGGCTTCTGGATCATTAACTGTGCGTCTTTCATGAACTCGGCGAAGGCTGATCCGCTGGCAACGGTCGAGCGGAAATGCGGGAAGACCTTGTCTCGCACCAAAGGCAGCATCTGGTCCGAACCCAGATGGCGGAACTGCGACCAGCGTAGCTCCTGTTCATCCTCTTTGAAGCGGTGAGTGAAGGGCTTGCCCGTGCGCTTCTGGCGGTTCTCATCTCGCGCTTCGTTAATATCGAGCAGACGCGCATACATTAAGAACGTGATCTGCTCGATCACGGTCAGCGGGTTCGTAATGCCGCCTTGCCAAAACTCCGTCCAAAGCGCATCGACGCGCCGCTTTAGATCGCCCGTGACCACTGCATTAATTCCTCTCGTTCGGGTTTTCTTCAACGCGCTTTTCCGCTTTCGGGCCAAAAGAACGCACAATTTCAATTAGATCGATTAGATCGCTTTCCTGTTCGAAAACGCCGTCCGGACCATCCGCGTCAATCACGGTGAATGGATCATCGTAGAGACGTTCAACCTCGATCGTGCCGTACCGGGCGATGTGATTCTGCAGAAGAGACAGGAAGCGGGTCTGCTTTGCGCTCAGCTTTGGATGCGACTGCACAAAGGCGGTGAACTTTTCGCGGACCGCTTCGGGGTCCATCCCCACGATCATGCGGATGGCGAGATAAAGCGGGCCTGCCAGTTCGCTGAAAAACTCCTCAAGATGCTCGCGCCGGACATCCGGGTTTTGGGTAAGGATCAGCGATACAAGAGCATCGATCTCCTTGTCCGATACCGTATGCCCTGCCCGGATCTTTCTGAGCACCGGATTGCTATCGAAATGCTTCTTGAGCTCAGATTCCACGATCTGATGATAGGCCCTCATGTCTACCGATTTCAGACTGGCTGATCGGCGCGCGTATTGCACCTGACCGGCATCTTCGGTGACGTCGATAATCTTTGGCGGAACACCCTGGGAGCCGCCCTTTGCGCGGTGATGCATGATCTCCCGGAGTTCCAGCCGGGCCAGTTCAAGGTCCGCAACACTAACGCCGGACCAGAACGTGTTCGCTTTCACACGCTTGATAGCCTCAGCCTTTTCACGCACGGGATTGAGATGCATCTGAAGCGCGGCGAGGCGGTCCATCAAATCGATTTTCAAATCAGCCAGAGCTCCCGAGCCCCGTAAAACCGCGAGCTGCATACGTGCGATCAGAAGGTCGAGCGCAAGAGCGTCACCCAAACCACGAATGTTTCGCCACTGCATCAGCGGGGCGATCTCCTGCCTGAGACGGGCGACGGTCGCAGGAGCGAAGGCCTTGAGCACGTCAGGTTTGGAAAGCGCGCGCTTTTCTTTCCACTTTTCCCGCACAGAGATCGACTCTTCCGGGAGTGCGTTGATGTCCTGAGAAACCAAAGCGATGATCGTGTCGAAGACTGCGGGTTCGCTTTTTTGGAGCGCTGTTTCAGCCAGCGTCAGCCGCTCCTCGAATAGAAGCTGCGCGAGCGGCTTGCCCTGCGCCGGTTCCGCTGGTTTGTAACCCATCTCGAAACGAGCGAAGTTGCCCCAATGATCGAATATGCGGAAAACGCGTTTATCCTTGCCCGGCCCGAATAAGTCAGGGCAAAGACGCGTTCCACGTCCAATCATCTGCCAGAACTTCACCGGCGATTTGATCGGCCTAGCGAATACGAGATTGACGATTGCCGGTATATCGATGCCCGTATCGAGCATATCGACTGAAATAGCAATCGTCAGATCGTTGTTCGTTCCCTCGCCTTTGAAATCGTCGATGAGCTGCTCAGCTCTGGGATCGTAGTTGTCGATAACCTGACAAAATTTCCCGGCGTACTGCGGGTACATTTCGTCGAAGAGCTGACGAAGCAGCATTGCGTGTTCATGGTTGCGGGCAAAGATGATGCTCTTGCCGAGAACTTGACCGGTCGTATCGGTAATGCCGTTTTCCATCAGGTTGCGAAGGATCGCCCTGTTGGTGTCCATGTTGTAGATCACCTTATCGATTTGTTCGGATGAAAAGTCGTATTGCGCAGGGTCTTCCCCCTGCGCCTCTAGTTCCTCAATCTGAGCGGACGAGAGTCCATCGAGAGTGATGCCTTCACGCAGAAATTGCGTTGTGTGCTCGTATACCTCGAATGGCGTTAGGTAACGTTCTTCGACAGCCTGCTCTAAATCGTAGTTCGACGTCGGCAGCTGTCCTTCGCAACCAAAGAGCTTGAAGGTGCTGCGCGTAACGAAATCAACCGGTGTCGCGGTCAGCCCTATCTGATGGCAGTCGAAATAATGAAAGATGTCACCGTAGATGTTATAGATGCTTCGGTGGGATTCATCCGCGATGATGAGGTCAAAAAAGCCGGGATCAAACGACTGAAATACCTTCTGAACGGCCGGATAGGTCGCCAGAAACACACGCTCGCTGGCGTTTGACCGGACGCTTGAGGTGAGAATACGCGTTGGTTCAGAGAGGAAGTCGTTGAAAGCGTTCTTTGCCTGCTTTCTCAGCTCTTTTCTGTCACACAGAAAGAGAACGCGCTTTACCCACCCAGCCCGAATAAGCAGATCCGTGAGAGCTATTGCGACGCGCGTCTTACCTGTGCCTGTAGCCTGAACAATCAGCGCTCTTCGATGCTTTTGCGAGAAACGTTCGGCGACGCGCTTTATGGCCTCAAGCTGATAAAGCCGGTTTACGATGTCCTCGTTGACCTGGATGCTGTCTAGCGGCTTCTTCTGCAGGCGTTGAAAATTTGCGAGATGCTGCAGGCTGTCTCTGGAATAGAAGCCGAATAACCGGCGTGGCGGGTAACCCTGCGCATCATCCCAGATCCAGATATCAAATCCATTCGTGTAAAAGATCACCGGACGGTGACCAAATTTCTTTTCCAGACTGTCTGCATAGAGCTTGGCTTGATGACGGCCGCGATCGGCATCCACGGCTGTCTTTTTGGCCTCAATCACGGCCAACGGATTACCATTCTCATCCCAGAGGACGTAGTCCGCGTACCCGATACCGCTCGTTGTCGGTTGATTGTCGAGCTCAATCTCTTTTCCGACCTGGGCAGAGCTTTTCAATCCTGCGCTGACATCCCAACCAGCGCTCGCCAACAGGCTATCAATAAGACGGGTTCGCGTCTCCGATTCACTGAAATTCAGCTCATCAGCAGATTTCTGTCCGGACTGCGCAATAGCTTTGAGGTCAGCAGCCTCCTTCTCCGCCGCGATTGCCTTTGAACGTGTCTCCTCAAGCTCCGAAAGTAGCGCATCCATCTGCGCTTCCTGGGCAGCGAGCTTCTCAAGAATCCTCCGACGGTCCCTCTCGTCGGTTTGATCGGGCGTCTGGGGCTGGGAAAAGGTACCTAGCTCTTCCGCACTCGCTCGCCCGTATTGCACGCAGAGCCAGCGTGCGAGGTCGTGGGCTTCCCTCAGGAGCCAGAGAGCGCCTTGAGAATGAACAGGTTCCCCATGAGCAGCCTTGTTCCCGTGGATTCGCAAAGCATGAAGTTTGTCGAGAACGACCTTCGGCGTAATCGCGATGAATGCATCGTTCTTGAGCAGATCGACGAAAGTCGGCTGTTCGGGTTTCGGCAGACGCAAATCCCGATAAATGTCCTTGGTCAGATTCTCTGCGAATAGACGCAGCTTCACAAGCGCGCTAGCAGGGTCAGCGTGAGCGTAGGATTCAGCAAATCCGCCGAGCCCAGCAAGCTCAGGCCAGTTAGGGCGGAGAATCTCAAAGTTGAGCGACTTCATGCAGTCGCCTCCGCTAATGCCGAGGCGAATTCGGACGCATTGCTGACCACCACGGGGATTTCCTGTGGCCGATCTACCTTGTCGGCAATATCCAATCGCAACCGCTTCTGAAAATAGTAGAGCAATGCCTTCCGAACGGGGACGGTCACGGTGCCCCCCACCATTTCGTAGTCCTGCTCAATAACCGCACGCTGGCTATCACTAAGGGCAGGATTTGCAGTCAGTACGACATCGAAAAACTCGTGCCACAAGCGGTCGGAACTAGCTGTCGCGAGGGCTTCTTCGACGTCGCCTGAATCAAGGCAGCGGGAAAGAATGAAGTCCTTGAACTTCCGGTCGATATGGCAGAACGCACGGACATGCCACCGCAGTCCGTCATGCCCAAAGGCATGCGGAGAAATCGACCTCCACTCGGGGTCAGGGCGCCTTGTGTTCATCGACTGGTATTTGATCTTGAGAGCCCGGCGGCTACGGATCGCGCCCACAAGCTTGCGAAGGACATCGACACGCACGCTTCGGTGGGGCACCGGCATCATGTCAAACGCCGGAACGGCAGCAAGCCAGCTGTCTTCAATAATTCCGGTTAACGGCTCTGTTTGCAGCTGCGCGAGATACATATCGGCGTGCGGTTCGAGAAAAACCGGCTTGAAATGCGGCGACGCCATGTACCTCTTTGCGCTCTTGTCATAGAGCAGGTTTCCGGGTGCCTTTTCTTCGTAAAGCGTGAGATCCTTTGAGGCTTGGGGAACGGACACGCCGAAGTGGTCGATAATATCAGCGCGATTAATCCCGCCTTCCCAGAAAAGGCGGAACTCGATGAACTCTAAGCGCTTTTCCACACCCCAACGCACGACTGTCTCCGATTTCCATATATAAACCTTATGGGTATAGTTTATATACACATAGTTCGGATGTCAAGCGCCTAATCGCGGCCGCGGCCAAAGCCCTTGCCGGTACGGCGTCGGCGGCCTTGCTTGGTGGCGAGGGAATTATCGTCATCGGATCGGGGCTTCACCCGCTCCGTTCTGTCGTCATCGCCTTCACCGCCCCCCACGGCTGCGCGCCGTGATGCCTCGTTGAATTCGCCTCGCATGAGCGTGCGGGCGTAATACTGAACTATGATAACGCCCATTCTTAGAACTTAGGGCTCCGCCCTCGGCGCAATTCGAAAGGCTTCCGCCCAGCTTCCTCCGCGCGTGGCGCGCTCCGTGCAGCCGGTTCCCCGCGAAGCCTCTCTCCGTTTGCACACCCAGTCTCGGCGACGGCCAGAAGGTCAGGCGCGGCGTTCCGCTTCGCTGACCTTCAGACGCGAGAATCAGAGACATGACAAACATATCCGACAGCAATCCCCGCATCTATGTCGCCTGCCTTGCCGCCTACAATAATGGCTATTTGCATGGGGCTTGGATCGACGCGGATCAGGATGCCGACGAGATCAGGGACGAGATTGCGGCTATGCTCGCACGGTCTCCCATCGAGCACGCAGAGGAATACGCCATCCACGACTATGAAGGTTTCGAGGGCGTTAGCGTCTCCGAATATGCCGGCATCGACAGTGTGGCACGTATGGGCGCTTTCATCGCAGAGCATGGCACACTTGGTGCGGGCTTGCTGGAGCAGTTCGTCGGCGGCATGGACCAAGCCGAAACCGCCTTGCAGGACTGTTATCATGGTCAGTTCGAGAGCCTCGCCGACTACTTGGAGGAATTGACCACCGAGAGCGTCACGATTCCCGAGGCGCTGCGCTACTATGTCGATTGGCAGGCGATGGCTCGCGACGCAGCTATGAGCGGTGACTTGTTCACCATAGAGACGGCACACGGCGAGGTGCATGTATTTTCCAGCAGATGAGAACATGACTGGCCAGTCCGTGCTCATACGGGCAGGCATCGCGAAATCACAGGCCATCGCCAAGCAGAGAACACCAAAAATGATCGGGTTAGCCGCTCAAGGTATCTGCTTTGAGCGGCTTCTATATTTCCTGTGATCCTTGAACCTCTCTTTGCCGGGCGCTGCCCAGCGTCCCGGCTTGGGGAGGTGACGCCATGCTCAGCATCGATTGGCGATCTCCGGCGGCATACGGGCACACAAAGCACATCCCTGCCGCTGGTTTCGCTTGGGAATACCTGCGCCGCAACGACGAATATCGCCGGGAGTTTCGTACCATGGCGTTGGCTGAAGGACCGAACGGCCGCGACCTGGAAACGTTCGCGGCTCGCTGGGGTTTGCGATTTCCCGTGCGATCCCGACGCGCCGCATGATCGGCAATCGCCGATCTGGAGTCCGCGCCTTCAACCGCAAGCCGTGATGTTGTCTCCGGTCGATCACAAGGACGACGACACCGAACCGATATTGACGTTGGCGCACCTCGACGGCCTCGACCTGCACCGCGCTGCCGATGGCTGGCACGGTATCTGGCAGGTGGATGGCGTCAAACATCAATTCTGGCTGCCCGAGGCGGTGCCGGACGCCGCCGCGTTTTACGCCGTCACGCTGCCGATGGATGCTTTTCTGGAGCTACGCGCTCACGCTGTCCGCCGTTTCTGGCGATCCCTCAATGGTCGCGCGCCCGGTCCCGATTTCCGGGCCGTTCCCGCCCAACTCCGGCAATGGCATATCCTGTCGCTGCGCGCGCTCGACGCCCGGCTGCGCGCCGAGAGCTATCGCACCATCGCGGAAGTCCTGCTCGGCTTTCGCGGCACGAAGGAGGATTTCGAGAGCGATCCGCGCAAGAACAAAGCCCGCCGCCTGGTCGCGCACGGCATCAAGATGATGCGCGGGGGCTATCGCCTTCTGCTCCACTATCCGATCAAGCCCGACAAGCGTTGATGGGCACGGCCATTGACCTCACGCCCTATTGGCTGCCGCCTGCTCCAGAATCTTCCGATAGCCTTCACGCGATAGCCATTGCGCGCGTTCGAGATGGCTTTGCCAGCAACGGCGGGTCAGCAGTTCCTCAGCGACCGGATCACGGTGCAGCACGATCCGCGCGACTTCCTTCCAGTCCGCGCCCTCGGCCTTCGCATCCAGCAAACGCAGATAGGTGACGTAATGCCGTTCGTCATAGACGGTTATGGTGTCGCCGGTCGGCGCTTCATCGTCCACATCTGGATCGAGTTGGACGGGAACCCGCATAGTCATTCCCCGTATCCGAGAGAGCTTTGTCTGCGGTGCGCCCCCGCAAACGATTCTCTCTGACTCTTGGTGATCGGGGAGTTAGTAACCGTCACGAAACGGCCCCATGGCCTTTAGCTCGGAAAGCCTGTTGTATACGCCACAGGCTCCCCGACCATAGGTCAAGGAGTTGGTGCCGTTCTGGCTGGCACCGGCCATTCGTGAGGGGTTACTACGCCCCAGAGCAGCGCGTCTGCTCCACTGCGATTCTTAACTGAACCGCGTGGGAATGTCTCTGGCTTTTCGGCGCAGCAGGCAATGAGCCGCTGAAATCCCTCATCTATTGGCCGCGCACCGCCCCCGAAGGGGGTGCCGCCAGCGCATAGGCGCAAATGCGGCACGCTACGCGCCGCCGATCCCTCGCCATGGTTCGCCACAGTCCGCTGCCGCCCCCGGCAGCCCAATCCAGACTGGAGGTGATCCATGCCCAACCCACTTGCGGGCCTGCCGCCGCGCCTGTTGCGCACCAAGGAAGCCGCGCGCTTCCTCGGCATATCCATCCGCACCCTTGAGAAGCATCGCACCTATGGCACCGGGCCGACCTATCGCAAAGTCGGCGGTCGCGTCCTCTACACCGTCCGCGATCTGGAAGACTGGAGCGCGGCGGGCGAGCGCAAATCCACCCGCGATAAAACCGCCGGCACCGTCTTTCCCGCGCGTCCGCTCACGCCCAAAGAACGAGGCGACTGCTAGATGCTGCGCGAGGACGATCACGACCCCGAGCAGCCGGCCGAGGACAGCGAGCGCAGCCGCCTAGACCCCTTCGTGGTCGCAACGGGCGACGCGCCGCCGCGCGACCAGCGCGATTTGATGGAACGGCCGTTTTTCTCGCTGGCGAAGACCCCGCGCACCAAGCCGATTCTCTACAAGGCCGCCGACATAGAGGTGCAGGTGTTCGGGATGCCCGAACACGGCATGGCGACCATTTGGGATGCCGATGTGCTGATATGGGCGGCCTCGCAGATCGTCGCGGCCGAGAACAACGGCCTCACCACGTCGCGCTTTGTCCGGTTTACGCCTTACCATCTGTTGCGCGCCATCGGGCGGCCGACCGGCAATCATCAATACCGGCTTCTGAAAGCCGCGCTGGCGCGGCTGCAATCGACCGTCATCGCCACCACCATCCGCAACGGCCCGCATTGGCGTCGCC
Organism: Pleomorphomonas koreensis DSM 23070; assembly: GCF_000425185.1. Classification (GTDB taxonomy): domain Bacteria; phylum Pseudomonadota; class Alphaproteobacteria; order Rhizobiales; family Pleomorphomonadaceae; genus Pleomorphomonas; species Pleomorphomonas koreensis. The sequence goes on along the minus strand of NZ_AULH01000005.1, from coordinate 331,773 downwards.
GGCAATTCTCATGGATCAACGAGTGGGAGGAAATGACGACGCGCGCCGGCCGCGTCGAGGGCATGGAGTTCGTCCTGCCCGAATGGTTCTACAACAGCGTCATCGACCGTTCGCTGGTCCTGACCATCGACCCGGCCTATTTCCGGCTGACTGACGGCATCGAGCGATGGCTTTACCGCGTCGCCAGAAAGCACGCCGGGCACCAGCGCCACGGCTGGATTTTCGAGGTCGCGCATCTTCACCAGAAATCCGGCAGCCTCGCGCGGCCGTCCGACTTCGCGCTCGACCTGCGCCGGATCGCAGCCCGCCAGCAGCTCCCCGGCTACCTGCTCCAGACCGAGCGGGAAGACGGCCGCGAGCTGCTGCGCATCCGCCCCGAAAACCTGTCAACAGGCACTGTTGATAACCCTGTTAATGCCATCGGCAGATCAGGCGCACGGGGTATCGGCACATCAGGCGCACCACTATCGGCAGATCAGGCGCATGAACCGCAGCTAACGCTTTGGCCTAAAAAGCGGAATCCGACCGTTAACTTATCTAACAGAGAATCTAACTCTTTTTCTTTGACGCGCGCGCGGGCGAAGCGTGGTGCCGGTTCAGCCCGAAGGGGCGAGCCATGACGGCCGCGCCCAACGCGCTGCGTCCGCGCAGCCCCCAGCACATCACCGGAGACGAACAATGACCCGTCGCGCTCACCGCAGCGCGCACGGCCGTCCGCTGCCGGACGGGCCTGCGCCCTTCACCACATTGGTTGAGCTGACCTTCGAGAAACGCAAGGTCGAGCACTGGATACGCTTCGGCCGCAAGAGCTACGAGCAGATCATCGATCGTCGCCGGAGTGTCGTCGGCTTCGCGCCGGGCAGCGTCTTTGCCTTCGTGCGATGGGCGAAGGGCGAGCACGGCACTGTCGTTTCGCGCATCGACATTGTGCGCGCCATCGGCCGGGGCGAGCCGTTCCAGACATTGCCCTTCGTGCGCCCCGGCGGCGAAATCCTGTTGCGCCTCGATAGCTGGCCCAAGGTGCAGCGCGCGCTTGCCGCCATCGACGCCGTGGAATCGCTCGGCCTCGATCCGGCCGATGCCTCACCGGAGCATTGGCGACACGTCCACAACCGTTTGACCGCCAATCTGGAGGCGCACGCCTACACGCCCGAGCGACATGCCGTGTGGCTTCATCGCCGAAGGATCGACCCATGACGCGCCGCCGCACCCTTACGATCACGGCGCTGGTGGTGCTCGGCATCGCCGCCGCAAGCGCGGTCGAGACGCCGACGAAACTCATATGGAACGCCACCGCCAGCGCGCCAGTCGGCTTCTACACCGTCGAGCCGGCAGACCGGATCGACGTGCCCGAACTGGTCGCCGTGATGCCGCCCGAACCGCTCGCCGCCTTCATGGTCGAGCGCGGCTATATAGCGCGCGGCGTCCCGCTCTTGAAGCGCGTCTTGGGCCTGCCCCGACAGCGGGTTTGCCGCGCCGGCCGCACGATCACGGTTGACGGGATCGAGATGGGCGAGGCGCTGGAGCGCGACAGCCTCGGCCGCGATCTGCCCGTCTGGCAGGGCTGCCGCGTCATCGACGACGGCCAGCTTTTCCTCATGAATTGGGAAGTCCGCGACAGCCTCGACGGCCGGTATTTCGGACCCATCCCCGCAGCTTCCGTCATCGGCCGGGCGGTCCCGCTCTGGACCGATGAGGAAGGCGTCGGCCGCTACGAGTGGCGCGCGCCGACGCACTGAAATCACCCCCGAAAACCAACCGCAGGAGATTTCCCATGGCAGAGATAGGCACCTTCACCCGCACCGAAACCGGCTATGCGGGAGAGCTTCATTCGTTCGGCCTCCACGAAAAGCTGTTCATCGTCCCGGCCAAGCCGAGCCACGCGAAAAACGCGCCCGATTATTGCGTGCGCCTCGATAGCGAGGACGGCCCGGACGCCGGCCCGGCATGGAAAGACTCCAGCGAGAACGCTGGCGAGTTCGTGTCGATGCGCTTGGAGGGGCCAATCTTCCCGTTCCCGATCCGCGCCAAACTGTTCCAGTCCAACGACGATCCTTCGGTCTGGACCCTGCGTTGGAAGCACGCCCGGAAGATCGAGGATGAGGAATGAAGGCCGCACGCGTCCGGCCCGCCATCCGGTCAAAGATCGGCATCCCTTTGTTCGCGGAAAAGCCGTCTCATCCCTTCGTCCCGCTCGGCGACCAGACGACCGGCGCGCGCAGCGAAGGTCAGGGGCGGCCATCGGCCGGCGCTTGCGCCTTGCCCTTGACCGCAGCGAGCACGCTGGCAGGCTGGCGGCGAAGCGGAGACAGGCCGGCATGGCATTACGCCGTCCTGCTGCTGGCCGGGGCGCTTTCCGTCTGTATCGGATCGGGCGTCGCTGTCGCGCAATCCGTCCCGGTCGAGCGCCCGGCCGCCGCCCATCCCTATGCGGCGCACATCGCCGAGGCGTCGCAGCGTTTCGGCATCCCCGAGCACTGGATTCGCGCCGTGCTGCGCGCCGAAAGCGCGGGCGACGTGCGGGCGGTTTCGTCGGCCGGAGCGATGGGATTGATGCAGGTAATGCCCGACACATGGGCGGGCCTGCGCGTCCGCCATGGCCTCGGCCGCGATCCCTACGACCCGCGCGACAACATCCTCGCAGGCACGGCCTATCTGCGCGAGATGTTCGACCGCTACGGCAATGTCGGCGCGATGCTTGCGGCCTATAACGCCGGCCCCGGCCGCTACGACGAGCACCGCGCGACGGGCCGCCCCCTTCCCGCCGAGACACGCGCCTATGTCGCCGCGCTCGCCCCAATCCTTGGCGGCGCGGCTCCATCGGATGCGCCGTTGCAACCACCGGCACCGCCGCCCGACTGGCGCGAGGCACCACTATTCGTCATGCGCCTGGCCGACACGCAAGCTGCCGCCGCGCCGCCGTCCGAGGTGCAATCCGGCGACGGGCGCGCTGCCGTTCCAGCGCGCGACCCAGCCCGTGCGGAGCCGCAGGACGGCAGCATTATTTTCGTGGCGAGCGCCAGCGACGGGGGAACGCCATGAGGGCGGCGTTCCCGGGCTCGGCGGCGCTGGTTTCGACATCCGGTCGGGCAGGTTTGCGCCCGGCTGGATTCCCGGCAGGAGGGGCAGAAAAGACAGAAAGGGCGGAGGGCAAGATTAAAGAAGACGGCACCATATCGGGCCGCTTCTGGAAATTGTTGTTGTCTGCACACTGGTTAGGTCGCCGGTTCCGGCACCATGGTTTTGAGGGGCCGCGTGCCGCGATTTTGCGCAAAGCCTTGGCTTTGCTGGGTTTCGAGCGGCACCATAGGCGCAGATCGGCCGTTTTCCGGCGATTTGGGCCGGAGCCGCGCCCTTGAGCGCCGACGACGAAAACCGCTTCCGTCCGAAGCCCGGCCGCATCCGATCCGACACGCCGAAGGCTGGCAAGACCAAGAGCTTTTTCACGCAGGTCAGAAAGATCACCCGGCAGCATCAGGCGGCAGCCTCACGCGATCCTTCCATGCCATCATCCGCCCGCCCGTCATCGCCGGGCCGGTCCCGTGCCGTGGTCGCCAGCGGCAAGGGCGTGAAGCGCGGCCGGGGCGCGAGCTTCGTGCGTGCCCGCAATATCTCGGGCAACTGGCATCATCGCCAGCCGGGCAGTCGCCGCGTCATCGTCAAGCAGCGCAGCGTCCGGGCCGCGTGGAAGGGCGGTCGCGCCCGCGCGCATCTACGCTATGTCCAACGCGACGGCACGTCACGCGACGGCGAGCGCGGCCGGCTCTATTCGGCGACCGAGGACCGCGCCGATGGCGACGCCTTCCTTGATCGCGGCAAGGACGACCGCCACCAATTCAGATTCATCGTCTCGCCCGAGGACGGCGTGGAGCTGTCGGACCTCACGGCCTACACCCGCGATTTCATGAAGCAGGTGGAAGCCGACCTCGGCACCAAACTCGATTGGGTCGCCGTCAATCACTACAACACCGGCCATCCCCATGTGCATATCATCGTCAACGGCCGCGACGACACGGGCGGGGATCTAGTCATCAACGGCGACTATCTTTCCGCTGGCCTGCGCGAGCGGGCCAGCGAGCTTGCCAGTCTCGAACTCGGCCCCGTGACCGAGATCGAGCAGACCCGCAAGCTGTCGGCCGAGATCGACCAAGACCGTTTCACCCGGATCGACCGCGCCATGGCCGACGAAGCCGATGCCCGTTTCCTCGACCTTCGCCATGAACCGGCAGCGCCGAGGCGGCAGTTCGAGCGGACCCTGCGCCTTCGCCGTCTCGCCAAGCTGGAGAAGATGGGGCTGGCGACCGCGCACGCGCCCGGCGTTTGGGAATTGAGCAAGGACATGGAGCCGGCCCTGCGCGAGTTGGGCGAGCGTGGCGACATTATCCGCATCATGCAGAAGGCGCTCGGCGCGCACGGTGGCGAACGCGATCTCATGAGCTTTCAAATCCATGACGGAGCGCCCGAGACGCCCATCGTCGGCCGCGTCGTGGACAAGCACCTGTCCGACGAGCTAGGGGAGAACCTGACAATCGTGGTGGACGGGATCGACGGGCGGACGCACCACCTCGCCGGCATCGCGCCCGAGCGGCTGGAGGACGCCCGCATCGGTAGCGTCGTCCAGATCGGCCCGGCCGAGGTGACGGCCCGGCCGTCCGACCGCACCATCACGGCCATCGCGGAGGACGGCATCTATCGGCCGAGTCGTCATCTGGAGCAGGCCAAGTTTGAGGGGCGCGTTCCCGGCGGCGACTATGAGGGTTATGTCGATGCTCATGTCCGCCGGCTGGAGGCATTGCGCCGCGCCGGGATCGTCGAGCGGATCGACGCCGACCAATGGCGCATCCCCGACGATTTCGAGAGCCGGGCTGCCGCCTATGACGCCGGCCGCGACCGGCAGGCCAGCGTGCGCGTTCTTTCCCCGGTCGATCTGAACAAGCAGATCGGATCGGACGGCGCGACCTGGCTCGACCGGCGGCTGATCCATGGCGAGACCGCCGATCTTGTCCCGGCCGGCTTCGGCCAGCAGGTGCGCGAGGCGATGGAGCAGCGCCGCGAGCATCATATCGAACAGGGCGATGCCAGCCGAGCGCGGGACGGCCGCATCTTCTACCGGCGCAGCCTTCTCGCCACGCTGCGCGAGCGGGAGGTTGCCCGCGTCGGCCGGGAGATGGCCGAGGGCAAAGGGCTGCCGTTCCGTGCCGCTACGGATAGCGAGAACGTCAGCGGCAAGTTCACCGGCACCGTGCAGCTATCCAGTGGCAAGTTCGCCGTTGTTGAGAAATCCCACGAGTTTACGCTTGTCCCGTGGCGGCCGGTTATCGACCGCCAGCTCGGCCGCGAGGTCATGGGCGTCGTGCAGGGCGGATCGGTGTCATGGCAGATCGGCAAAACCAGAGGTCTTGGTTTGTGAATCAAACCCGCCTCGGTTGTATCGCAATCAAATTCTCCAGCGTTGACGACGAGGCACGCCGATGTCTATCCTTTCTCCACCTACGATGGAGAGGCTTGTGTTGGAGATTGTGGCACGTCGCTAGCCGTTCGCGCTGACAGTGAGCGGCTTCGTGCTTGTCGGTTTGAGTCCGTGATCGGATAAGCGATTGCGGATGCGGCAAGTTATTGCGACGCTTGCAAGGCTTCTCCAATGCAAAATCCAGAAAATACGCAGCGTATGCTGCACGCCTCGTTGCGGGGCGGACGCATCTATTCAGGCCAGTTCACCGCCTACCTAAACCGCCATTTTGCCATTCGATCCGCGCGATTGGCTTGGGCGCTAGTCGCCAACGTCATTTCAGCCAGTTCGACTTTTTCTTATCTGTCGGAGCACCATCATGCGGCGCTCTAGGACAGATGCCCGCCAAGAGTGGAAAACTCCCCTCGGGTTGCGAATCCCAATGGTGTCATTGATTCAGACTTTAGCTGTTGCTGAATTCTTGAACTTCCGTCACGCGGCTAAAGTGCTAGGCGTCGCACAATCCAGTGTCAGCGCACGAGTGAAAGCGCTAGAGGAAGACCTTGGCATCCTTCTTTTCGAGCGCCATGCTCGGGGCGTCCGACTAACGGAGGCCGGACGTCACTTCGTAGAGCGGATAGCGGCGGGAGTCGATCAACTCGACCATGCGGTGAAGACGGCTGGCATGGCGGCAGCCGGAGAAAGCGGCCGGATTCGCATCGGTATCCATGCCCTGATCTACGGCAGCTTCCTTGCCGATCTGATCGCGCAGTATCGGGAGGCTCATCCCGGCATCGAAGTGGAAATCACGGAGAGCACGGCTCGCGAAGCGGTCATGCAGCTTCGCGCCGACCGGCTGGACGTGGCGTTCGTCGCGGGCACGCCCGAACTCCCCGACTGCCATTCCCGTTGCATATGGACCGAACCGCTTGTGGTGGTGCTACCGGAGCGGCATCCGCTCGCCGGGCAATCGGTCGTCACATGGGCCGAACTTGCGGGCGAGACGTTTCTTGTTCGACATGGTGGCACTGGCCCGCAGGTTCATAATCATATCGTGCTACGTCATGCCGGGCGCTGGCCTACGCCGTCGATCCTGCGCTTCGACGTCGAGCGTGGCACTCTGCTGTCCATGGTCGGACAGGGGTTTGGCATCACCATCGTCGGCGAGGCTACGGCACGTCTGCCGACGACCGGCATCGTTTTCTTGCCCTTCGCCGATGAGCCGGAGCCTGTTGCCTTCTCGGCTGTCTGGTCGCCGTTCAATCGCAGCGCGACGTTGCGCAATCTGCTGACGCTTGCAAATGACATGGGGCGGCTGGTCCGAGCGAATTGACTTCCCCGCGATTCGACTTGATCCGCCAGAATAGCCGTTGGTGCAGGCGATGAAGATGCCGCAACCGTCCTATTTGCTGCCGATAGTATCCGGCAGCCCTCCGGCAGCCTCTTTCCGGTTGCCCGCCCCGATTTTGCCTACTCTCTTGATCGGCTCCATCTCTTTTGCCGACTGGAGCCTGCATTGCGCGGAGGCCGAATCCTTTGGGGTCAAATCGCCGTAGTCTTCACCATCGTTCTGGTGATGACGTGGGCGGCGACGCAATGGGTAGCGTTCCGCCTCGGCTTCCAGCCCCAGCTTGGCAATCCATGGTTCGAGCTGGCGAGCCTGCCGATCTACTACCCGCCGGCCTTCTTCTGGTGGTGGTTTTCATTCGACGCCTATGCGCCCGCGATCTTCGTCGAGGGCGGCATCATCGCCGTATCGGGCGGCTTTCTTGCCATCGCCGCCGCCATCCTCATGTCGATCATCCGGGCACGGGAGGCGCGCAACGTCGCCACCTACGGTTCAGCGCGATGGGCAGAGGACCGAGAAATCCGCGCGGCCGGATTGCTCGGCCCCGATGGCGTCCTGCTCGGCCGATACGGCCGGGACTATCTGCGCCATGACGGTCCCGAGCATGTCCTATGCTTCGCCCCGACGCGCAGCGGCAAAGGCGTCGGGCTGGTGGTGCCGACGCTGCTGACATGGCCGGCATCCGCTATCGTCCACGACATAAAAGGGGAAAACTGGACGCTGACAGCGGGCTTTCGCGCGAGGCATGGCCGGGTCTTGCTGTTCGATCCGACCAATGCCAGATCGTCCGCCTACAACCCGCTGCTGGAGGTCCGGCAAGGGGAATGGGAGGTCAGGGATGTGCAGAATATCGCGGATATTCTGGTCGATCCCGAAGGCAGTCTCGACAAGCGCAACCATTGGGAAAAGACCTCTCATTCGCTTCTGGTCGGCGCGATCCTGCATGTTCTCTATGCGGAGAAGGACAAGACGCTGGCGGGCGTCGCCAACTTCCTGTCCGATCCGCGCCGCCCGGTCGAGGCGACCTTGCGCGCCATGATGGATACGCCGCATCTCGGCGAGGCCGGTGTTCATCCCGTCATCGCATCGTCGGCCCGCGAGCTGTTGAACAAATCCGAGAATGAACGGTCGGGCGTATTGAGCACCGCCATGTCGTTTCTCGGCCTTTACCGCGATCCCGTGGTGGCGCGCGTCACCGCACGTTGCGACTGGCGCATTGCCGATCTGGTCGACAGCCGCCAGCCCGTCACGCTCTACCTTGTCGTGCCGCCATCCGACATAAACCGCACCAAGCCGCTTATCCGCCTGATCCTCAACCAGATCGGGAGGCGGTTGACCGAGGAATTGCACACCTCCGGCAAGCGCCATCGCCTCCTACTCATGTTGGACGAGTTTCCCGCCCTCGGCCGGCTCGACTTCTTCGAGAGCGCCCTGGCGTTCATGGCGGGCTACGGCCTCAAGGGCTTCCTGATCGCGCAGAGCCTCAATCAGATCGAGCGCGCCTATGGGCCGAACAACGCTATCCTCGACAACTGCCACGTCCGCGTCAGCTTCGCCACGAATGACGAGCGGACGGCCAAGCGGGTGAGCGACGCGCTCGGCACCGCGACCGAGCTGCGCGATTCCACAAACTACGCCGGCCATCGCCTTGCGCCATGGCTAGGGCATTTGATGGTGTCGCGGCAGGAGACGGCCCGGCCGCTACTCACGCCGGGCGAAATCATGCAGCTTCCGCCCACCGATGAAATCGTCATGGTCGCCGGCACGCCGCCGATCCGCGCCACCAAGGCCCGCTATTTCGAGGATGCGCGGTTTCAGGAACGCATCCTGACTCCGCCCGATCTGGTCGCCGCTCCGCTGGCGCCCAGCCCATCCGCCGATGACTGGTCCGGCCGCGTGGTCGCGGCGGAAAGCCGTTCCGCGCCGGCCGCCGCAGACGGGGCCGAGGGCGATCCGGCCAATGCCGGCATCCGCCGCGAGCCGGAATTGCCAAGCCAAGAGGAAATCGTCGCCCCGCCGCCATCGCCCGAACAGGAGTTCGAGTTTCTGGACGACGAGCCGGACGTTGACGCGGCCAAAGCCCGCGCCATGCGCCAGCGCATGAGGATGGTCGCGCGGCAGGTGGCATTGAACCCCGATGACGGAATCGAACTTTGAGGATACGCTCATGGCAACCAGAACCCGCCTGAATCTCTATTTCGACCCCGCGCTCATTCCGCAGATCGAGGCGATGGCGCTGCGCCGCAATGTCTCGAAATCCGCCATCGTGGAGGCGGCGGTCATGTCCTACCTGTCCGGCGATACCGACGACCAGCTTGAAGCTGCCATGTCGCGCCGCTTGGATAAACTCGGCCGCCAGATCGACACGCTCGACCTAGATCTCGCCGTCCTCGGCGAGACGGTCGCGCAGTTCATCCATTTCTGGATGACCCTCACGCCGCCGCTTACGGGAGCCGCACAATCCGCCGCCCGTGCGAAAGGGGCGGAGCGCTTCGAGGGATTTATGCAGACCCTCGGCCGGCGGTTGGCGACCGGTGACAGGTTCCTCAAAGAACTATCACGCGACGCAGAGTTGTTTCGCAGTGACCAACCACAACCTGAAATTGCCGATGCTAGCAAAAATCAGCTTTAGTCCGCGACCATGACAATTCGGCCGGGCCGCACTTCTTTGGAGGCAGCCCGGCCTTCTTTCATTACTGCTGATCCAGACCGAATGCGGGATGATGGATCAGTTCTCCTTGAGGCTCAATGCCATCGAACGGCAAAGCTTGGACTACTTCGGGAGGGCAGCCAGCTACACCCAGACCGGGGAAAGCCCGGAAGCCGAACCGGCTGTAATAGGCGGGGTCGCCTACCAGCGCCGTGCCCCTGCTTGACGCCCGCAGTCGGCGAACGGCTTCTCCCATCAGGGCCGACCCGATACCTTGACGATGCCTTGAAGGCAGAACGGCGAGCGGACCGATCAGACCCCATCCGTCTTGCGTCCCGACCCGTGCCGCTGAAGCGGCCAGATAGCCGATGACCTCGCCTTCATCCTCAGCGACCAGCGAGAGGATGAGCGCGTCATCGTCCCTCAGCTTGTCGACGATCTTGGCTTCAGTTCCTGTGGATTGAGCAAGCATCTTGAGAGCGTCGGTGACGACGCGGCGAATAGCCGGAATGTCACCGACCGTTTCGTTGCGGATCAGCATGTCGTTATTTCCTTAGCGATTGTCGAGTTGAGCGCGAACGGAGCGGCGGCCCCTATCGGAAATCCGGTAGGGGCTGGACGCTCTGGATTCGATCAGGCGCTTGCGTCGGAGTTTGGCAAAGACCTCTGGCGTGCAATCGGCCAAGACGTGACCGTCGCGCGTGAAGCAGAGCACGTCGATGATGCGGCCGTTGTCGGCCCGTTGATGGCGGATATAACCGCCTTGCGCCAGCACGTGTAAGACGCGCTGCTCGCTGCGTGAGATGTTCATGGATAAGCCTGTGTAGAGAAATCACCCGCGCAACATTCAACACCGGCAAAACTTGCCGTTGCGAACGATGCGGCTAGATGTCTCGATCAATCGAGACGATCAGCGGGTGGTCACAAGCTCCAACATCTACAATCCCTTGTCTGTATGGATTGGGCAGGTGCGATGTAACGTGTTGGCTGGAGCTTCGTCAACAGCGAGTCATCCGAGAGTGTCGGTTTTCGACCCATCCTATTTACCGCCGTTCGCAGCCGATCCCCGCACAGAGCTAGATACTTGTTGAACCGGCCGCATTTCGGCTTCTCTTAATCGACCCCGATCCGGGGATCGCCTGTCGCGCCCCATGAAGAAACGGGGCCGACATGATCACCAACCACCAAAAACCGGAAGCGATTGCGCGCGGCGCGCGCATGTTGCGCACCGCGCTCGGCCCCGCAATCGCCCGGTTGCTCGAAGACCCGGCCGTGGTCGAGGTGATGCTAAACCCGGACGGCCGCCTTTGGGTGGACCGGCTATCCGAAGGACTGTCCGACACGGGCGAGCGGCTGTCCGCCGCCGATGGCGAACGCATCGTTCGGCTAGTCGCGCATCATGTCGGCGCAGAGGTTCATGCCCGCAGCCCCCGCGTCTCGGCCGAGCTGCCCGAGAGCGGGGAGCGGTTCGAGGGCCTGTTGCCGCCCGTGGTCGCCGCGCCGGCCTTCGCCATCCGCAAGCCCGCCGTCGCGGTGTTCACGCTCGACGACTACGTGGCGGCGGGCACCATGTCTGCCGATCAGGCAGATACGCTGCGCGCCGCTGTCCAGTCCCGCGCCAATATCTTGGTGGCAGGCGGCACCTCGACCGGCAAGACCACGCTGACCAATGCGCTGCTCGCCGAGGTGGCGAAGACGGCGGATCGCGTCGTCATCATCGAGGATACGCGCGAGCCGCAATGCGCCGCGCCCAACCTTGTCGCTTTGCGGACGAAAGACGGCGTGGCGACGCTTTCCGATCTGGTCCGTTCCTCGCTGCGCCTGCGCCCCGACCGAATCCCCATCGGCGAGGTGCGCGGTTCCGAAGCCCTCGACCTTCTCAAAGCGTGGGGCACCGGCCATCCCGGCGGGATCGGAACCATCCATGCAGGCACCGGCATCGGCGCGCTTCGTCGTCTTGAACAGCTCATCCAGGAGGCTGTCGTCACGGTTCCGCGCGCCCTGATCGCGGAGACTATCGACCTTGTTGCCGTCCTTTCCGGGCGCGGTTCCGCGCGCCGGCTGGCCGAACTCGCCCGCGTCGAAGGTCTCGGCCCGGACGGCGACTACCGCATCACCACCGCAATCCAAACCAGCACAGGAGAATCTTCATGATCCGCATGATTTCGCGCGGCTATCGCGTCGCCGCGACCGCCGCATCCACCCTTGCCATCAGCTTCATGCTCGCCCCGGCCGCCCATGCATCCGGTTCGTCGATGCCGTGGGAAGCACCGCTCCAAAGCATCCTCCAGTCCATCGAGGGGCCGGTCGCCAAGATCATCGCCGTCATCATCATCATCGTGACCGGCCTGACTTTGGCCTTCGGCGATACAGGCGGCGGTTTTCGCAAGCTGATCCAGATCGTGTTCGGCCTGTCCATCGCCTTCGCGGCGTCGAGCTTCTTCCTGTCGTTCTTCTCGTTCGGCGGTGGGGCGCTCATCTGATGGCAGGCGGCCTTGAACAACTCGACGCGGTGCCGGGATTTTCAATCCCGGTCCACCGGGCGCTGACCGAACATATCCTGCTCGGCGGCGCACCGCGCTCCATCGCCATCATGAACGGAACGCTTGCCGGTGCTGTGGGCCTCGGCCTGCGCCTCTGGCTGGTCGGCATCGCCATATGGGCCATCGGCCATTTCGCGGCCGTATGGGCGGCGAAACGCGATCCCCAGTTCGTCGAGGTCGGGCGGAGGCATCTGCGCATCCCGGCTTTCCTGGCGGTGTGAGGGTGCGGCCATGATGAACCTTGCCGAATACCGCCGCACCGCCACCCGGCTCGCCGACTATCTGCCATGGGCGGCACTGGTCAGCTCCGGCGTCGTGTTGAACAAGGACGGGAGTTTTCAGAGGACGGCGAAGTTTCGCGGTCCCGATCTGGATTCCGCCGTCGCCGCCGAGCTGGTCGCTGTCGCCGGCCGCATCAACAACGCCGTGCGCCGTCTCGGCTCCGGCTGGAGCATCTTCGTCGAGGCGCAGCGCAGCGAAGCCGCGACCTATCCCGACAGCACCTTTCCCGATCCCGCATCGGCGCTGGTCGATGCGGAGCGCAAAGCCGGTTTCGAGGAAGCGGGCACGCATTTTGCATCCGGCTATTTCCTGACCTTCTTCTGGTTGCCACCTGCCGAGGAAGCGGCGCGGGCGGAAAGCTGGCTCTATGAGGGCCGCGAGCAATCCGGGGTAAACCCGTGGGAGCTGCTGCGCGGCTTTATCGACCGCACAGACCGCGTGCTGGCCTTGCTCGATGGCTTCATGCCGGAGTGCCGTTGGTTGGATGACGGCGCGACGCTCACCTATCTCCATTCCACCATCTCGACCAACCGGCATCGCGTGCGCGTGCCCGAAGTGCCCATGCACCTCGACACGCTGCTCGCCGACCAGCCGCTGACTGGCGGGCTGGAGCCGCGCCTAGGCGACGCGCATCTGCGCGTCCTGACCATCGTGGGATTCCCCACCGCGACGACACCGGGCCTGCTCGACGAAATGAACCGGCTGCCGTTCCCCTACAGGTGGAGCACGCGCGCGATCCTGCTCGACAAGACCGATGCGACCCGGCTGCTGACCCGCATCCGTCGCCAATGGTTCGCCAAGCGCAAGAGCGTCGCTGCGATTCTCAAAGAGGTGATGACCAACGAGGCGTCCGCGCTTGTGGACACCGACGCCGCCAACAAGGCGCTGGACGCCGACATGGCCTTGCAGGAGCTTGGGGCGGACGTGGCGGGCATGGCTTACGTGACGGCCACCGTCACCGTTTGGGATGCCGACCCGCGCATTGCCGACGAGAAGCTGCGCCTGGTCGAGAAGATCGTTCAGGGCCGCGACTTCACCGCCATGGCCGAGAGCGTCAACGCGGTTGACGCATGGCTCGGCAGCCTGCCCGGACACGCCTACGCGAATGTCCGCCAGCCGCCCATCAGCACTTTGAATCTCGCCCACATGATCCCGCTTTCGGCGGTGTGGGCGGGGCCAGAACGGGACGAGCATTTCGGTGCACCCCCTTTGCTCTTTGGAAAGACCGAAGGCTCAACCCCGTTCCGGCTAAGCCTCCATGTCGGCGACGTAGGCCACACCCTTGTCGTCGGACCCACGGGCGCGGGCAAGAGCGTGTTGCTCGCCCTCATGGCGCTCCAGTTCCGGCGCTATGCGGGCAGCCAAGTCTTCGCCTTCGACTTCGGCGGCAGCATCCGCGCCGCCGCGCTCGCCATGGGCGGGGATTGGCACGATTTGGGCGGTGGCCTGACGGAAGGGGACGAGGCGTCCGTCTCGCTCCAGCCGCTTGCCCGCATCCACGACACCTATGAACGCGCATGGGCAGCGGACTGGATCGCCGCCATCCTCATGCGCGAGGGGCTGGCGATCACTCCCGAGGTGAAGGAACACCTTTGGACGGCGCTGACTTCGCTCGCCTCCGCGCCGGTCGAGGAACGCACCATCACCGGCCTTGCGGTCCTGCTGCAATCCAACGATCTGAAACAGGCGCTCCGGCCGTTCTGCGTCGGCGGGGCCTATGGACGGCTGCTCGACGCCGAAGCCGAACATCTCGGATCGGCCGATGTGCAGGCGTTCGAGATCGAGGGCCTTGTCGGGACCGGCGCGGCCCCGGCCGTGCTCGCCTACCTGTTCCATCGTATCGGCGACCGGCTCGACGGGCGACCGACGCTGCTCATCATAGATGAAGGCTGGCTTGCGCTGGACGACGAGGGATTCGCCGGCCAGCTCCGCGAATGGCTGAAAACGCTGCGCAAGAAAAACGCATCGGTCATCTTCGCCACGCAAAGCCTGTCCGACATCGACGGCAGCAACATCGCGCCCGCGATTATCGAGAGCTGCCCGACGCGGCTCCTGCTGCCGAACGAGCGGGCCATCGAGCCGCAGATCACGGCCATCTATCGCCGCTTCGGCCTCAATGACAGGCAGATCGAAATCCTCGCACGGGCCACGCCCAAGCGGGATTATTACTGCCAAAGACGCAGGGGCAATCGCCTGTTCGAGCTTGGCCTGTCCGAAGTCGGCCTCGCGCTCTGCGCCGCATCCTCCAAATCCGACCAGACCGAAATCGCGCGCATCCATGCCGAGCACGGCCGCGACGGTTTCCTCGCCGGCTGGCTGCGCCATCGCGGCGTCGATTGGGCGGCCGACCTGATCCCGAACCTCACCAATCTTGCCGACCGGCCGGAATCCGCCGCGTCGGCCCGGCTCGATACCCACCCTACACAGGAGATTCTTCCATGACCTATCCCAAGATCGTCGGGGCCTCGGCCCTCGCGCTGGCGCTCGCCGTGCCTGTCGCGCTTTCGCCCATGCTGGCAAGCCCGGCCCATGCGCAATTCGGTTTCGGCCGGATCGTCTATGACCCGACCAACTATGCGCAAAACCTGCTTACCGCTGCGCGCACGCTGGAGCAGATCAACAACCAGATTCAGAGCCTCCAGAACGAGGCGCAGATGCTCATCAATCAGGCCCGCAACCTTGCGAGCCTGCCGTATTCGTCGCTCCAGCAGCTCCAGCAGAGCGTCCAGCGCACGCAGCAGCTTCTCGGGCAGGCACAGAACATCGCCTTCGAGGTCGGCCAGATCGACCAAGCGTTCCAGAAGCAATATGGCAATGTTTCGCTTTCGGCGACTGACGCCCAACTGGTCGCCGATGCGCGCAGCCGGTGGGAAAAAACGGTCGGCGGGTTGCAGGACGCGATGCGCGTGCAGGCGGGAGCGGTCGGCAATATCGACACCAACCGCGCCGAGATGGCCGCGCTTGTCGGCCAGAGTCAGGGCGCGACCGGGGCATTGCAGGCGACGCAGGCCGGCAACCAGCTTCTCGCCCTCCAGTCGCAACAGCTTTCCGACCTGATCGCGGTCATCTCGGCGAACGGCCGCGCCGACGCGCTGACCGAGGCCGAGCGCGCGACTGCCGCCGAACAGGGCCGCATCCAGCGTGAGCGGTTCCTGACACCCGGCACCGGCTACCAGCCGGGCAACGCGCAGATGTTCAACAACGGCAACAACTGACCGGGAGGCTCGCCATGGACGGCAAGATGCTGGCGCGGCTTGCGGCCGTTGTGTTCATCGCTATCGCCGTCACGGCGACAGCAATCGACATGGCGCGGAAGGATGAACCTTCCGCGCCGCTCCCGGCCTCGGCCCTCCAGCCGCCGCCCGATCCCCTGCGCGACAGCCTGCGCCGTTGCCAGCAGCTCGGCGAGGCAGCGGCAAGTGACGCCGGCTGCCTCGCCGCATGGGCGCAATCCCGCGACCGCTTCCTCGGCCGTGACCGCAGCGAGGCGCGCTGACCATGGGCAACACGGGCGTCATCGACAATTTCCTTGGAGTCTTCACCTCCTACATCGACAGCGGTTTTGGTCTGCTCGGCGGCGAGGTCGCCTTCATCGCCACCACCCTGATCGTCATAGACGTGACGCTCGCCGCGCTCTTTTGGGCATGGGGCGCGGATGACGACATTATCGCGCGGCTGGTCAAAAAGACGCTGTTCATCGGCGTCTTCGCCTACATCATTTCCAACTGGAACAACCTCGCACGGATCGTCTTCGAGAGCTTCGCCGGCCTCGGCCTCATGGCGTCGGGCACCGGCTTTTCCGTCACCAATCTGATGCGGCCCGGCCGCGTGGCGCAGACCGGCCTCGACGCCGGCCGCCCGCTGCTCGATTCCATTTCCGACCTGATGGGCTGGATCGCCTTCTTCGAGAACTTCATCCAGATCGCGTGCCTGCTGTTCGCATGGGCGCTGGTGGTGCTGGCCTTCTTCATCCTCGCCATCCAGCTTTTCGTGACCCTTATCGAGTTCAAGCTAACCACGCTTGCCGGCTTCGTGCTGATCCCCTTCGGCCTGTTCGGCAAGACCGCCTTCATGGCCGAGAAGGTGCTCGGCAACGTGGTGTCGTCCGGCATCAAGGTTCTGGTGCTCGCCGTCATCATCGGCATCGGCAGCACCTTGTTTTCGCAATTCACGGCCGGTTTCGGCGGGGCAACCCCGACCATCGACGACGCCATGGCGATTGTGCTGGCAGCCCTGTCGCTGCTCGGCCTCGGGATATTCGGTCCCGGCATCGCCAACGGCATCGTCTCGGGCGGCCCGCAGCTCGGCGCGGGCGCAGCCGTGGGAACCGGCCTCGCTGCCGGCGGCATGGTGCTTGCCGGCGGCGCGGCGGCCGGTGGCGGGGCCATGCTTGCTGCGAAGGGCGGCGCTGCTGCCCTGTCCGGTGGAGCCGCGGCCGTTCGCGGTGGCGCGACCGCCGCGGGCGCGGCGACCGCTGCCTATAGCCTTGGCTCGCTCGGCCAGACCGTGGCGGCAGGCGTTGCTTCCGGCCTTGGCGGTGTTGCACGCGCCGCAGGCTCGGCCGCTATCTCGCCGCTCAAACGTGCAGCCACCAGCGCAACATCCCAAGCGAGCGAAAGCGTCAAGTCCAGCTTCTCCGCTGGCGCAAAGGCCGGCTTCGGCGTGACGGGCGGCAGCTCCACTATGGGCACGGTCGGCGGCGCAAGCGCCGATCCCGTAGCCGCGCCATCCGGCGCGGCCGGGAACCCTCCCGCGTGGGCGCAGCGGATGCAGCGCCGGCAAGCCATGAACCACGGCACCACCATGACAGCCCATGCCGTCCGCTCCGGCGACAGCCACGGCTCCGGTTCCTCCATCAACCTTTCCGAAAGTGACCGCTCATGAGCATCTTCAAACGACCAGCCACCCACTACGGCAAATCACCCGAACCCGAGACGCCTTATCAGAAGGCCGCGCAGGCTTGGGACGAGCGCATCGGCTCGGCCCGCGTGCAGGCGATGAACTGGAGGCTCATGGCCTTCGGCTCCCTGATCCTTTCGGCGGGCTTCGCCTCGGCGCTGGTGTGGCAGTCCGCACGCGGGACCGTGGTGCCGTGGGTGGTGCAGGTCGATAATCTCGGGCAGGCGCAGACCGTCGCGCCTGCCAACGCCGATTATCGCCCGACCGACCCGCAGATTGCTTTCCATCTCGGCCGGTTCATCGAGCAGGTGCGCGCGATCCCGGCCGACGCGATCATTGTCCGCCAGAACTGGCTTCGCGCCTATGAATGGACCACGGATCGCGGCGCGGCGGCGCTCAACGACTACGCCCGCGCCAATGATCCTTTTGCCAAGGTCGGCCGCCAGCAAGTCGCCGTCGAGGTGTCTAGCGTCATCCGGGCGTCCCCCAACAGCTTCCGCGTCGCGTGGACCGAACGCCATTTCGAGAACGGCCAGCTTTCCAGCACGGAGCGATGGACGGCCATCCTCACCATCGTCATCCAGCCGCCGCGCGACGCCGAGCGTCTGCGCGCCAACCCGTTAGGAATCTACGTCAATGCAATTTCGTGGTCGCGGGAGATGAGCCAATGAGGACGATCACCCGCACTCCGACAATCGCGGCCGTGCTGCTTTCGGCCACCATGCTCGCAGGCTGCGCCACCAACCGGACGCCGCAATTCAGCTATGACGATAGCGTGCCGCCGCTGCCGACCTTGCAGGCGGCAGCAGCCGACAACACTCCCCGGCAGTTGCATGTGCCCCCGGCATGGACCGTCGCACGCGGCGGCACGGCTGCCGGCACGCCGACCGGCCGCGTCGAGAACGCCAATGCAGCCGCTCGCGTCGAACCGCGCCGCGAAGGTTACTACAACGCCATCCAGATATATCCATGGTCGGAAGGTGCGCTCTATCAGGTCTATGCCGCAGTTGGGCAGATCACGACGATCGCGCTGGAGCCGGGCGAAAGCCTGACAGGCGCGGGGCCGATTGCGGCGGGCGACACCGCCCGCTGGATCATCGGCGACACCGAGAGCGGTAGCGGTGCAAATCGCCGTGTCCATATCCTTGTGAAGCCGACACGACCGGACATTTCCACCAACCTTGTCGTCACCACCGACCGGCGCACCTACATGATCGAGCTGCGCGCGCGGGAATCGCTCTACATGCCGGCCGTGGCATGGGCTTATCCCGCCCCGCCGGCAGGCCAGCGCCAGACCGTTCCGACAGCACCGATCATTCCGGCCGAAGCCGCGAGGAACTACCGCTACGCATTGCAGGTGCAGGGCGATAGCCCGCCATGGCGGCCGGTTTCCGTCTTCGATGACGGCCGGCGCGTCTATGTCGTCTTCCCGGCCGGGATCGTGCAGGGCGAAATGCCGCCGATTTTCGTGCTCGGCACGAATGGCGAACCGCAGATCGTCAACAGCCGGGTCCACCAGAACGTCCTGATCGTGGACCGCCTGTTCGGCGCGGCCGAGCTGCGCCTTGGCAGCGGCAACCGCCAGCAGGTCGTCAGGATCGTTCGCATCAACCCGACGCAGGCCGCCGCCGCACAGCCCGCCAGCGCGACCGGAGATTCCCCGTCATGACAGACAACACCATCACCGACACCGCCGCGCCCACGCGGCTGCGTGCCGAACCGCCGCGCGTCACCCGCCTGTCGCGCAAGATGCTGGCAGGCGTCGGCGCGGTCGCGCTTCTCGGCATATGCGGCGCACTGATCTACGCGCTCCAGACCCGCGATGCAGGGCCGGGAGGCGAAGAACTCTATTCGACCGAGAACCGGCCCACGGCGGACGGCCTTGCCAGTTTGCCGCGCGACTATACCGGGCCAGTGCTCGGCCCCGCGCTGCCGGGCGACCTCGGCCGCCCCATCCTTGATGCGCAGAACCGGGGCCAGCCCGTCGCCACGCCGGCCATGGCGACGCCTGCCGTCGATCCTGCCGAGGAACGCCGTAGGGCCGAGGAAGAAGCCGCGCGCTTGAGCAACGTGTTCTTCCAGTCCGGCCCGCGCACGGGAGCGCCGGCAGGGACGGCCATGCCCGGCCTTGCCGGTCTTGGCCTCGGCGGACAGCCCGCGACGCAGGATCGGCACGCGGCGTTCCTCAATGGACCCGTGGACCGGCAGACGGTTTCGCCGGATCGTGTCGCGCCGCCGGCATCGCCCTATATCCTTCAAGCCGGGGCCGTGATCCCGGCCGCGCTCATCACCGGCATCCGTTCCGACCTTCCGGGCCAGATCACAGCCCAAGTGACCGAGAACGTCTATGACAGCCCGACCGGCTCGCTGCTCCTGATCCCGCAGGGAACGCGCATCATCGGCCAATATGATGACGGCGTGACCTTCGGCCAGCGCCGCGTGTTGTTGGTGTGGAACCGACTGATCCTGCCGGGCGGCCGATCCATTGTCCTTGAACGCCTGCCGGGCGCGGATGCCAGCGGCTATGGCGGGCTTGAGGATGGCGTTGATTATCATTGGTGGGATCTGATGAAGGCCGCAGGCCTGTCCACGCTGCTCGGCATTGGCGCGGAACTGGCGACCGATGACGAAGACCGCTTGATCCGCGCCATCCGCGACGGGGCGCAGGATACCGTCAATCAGGCAGGCCAGCAGATCGTCCAGCGCCAGTTGCAGGTAGCACCCACGCTCACCATTCGGCCCGGCTTCCCGGTCAGGATCATCGTCACCCGCGACCTTGTGTTCGAGCTGGCAGGAGGTTGACCATGGCAAAGTTGAAACTCGGCCCGCTCCCCGACGACAAGCCCGTGAAAGTCACGGTGGAGTTGCCCGCGCCGCTTCACCGCGATCTGGCCGCCTATGCCGAAGTGCTGGCCCGCGAGAGCGGCCAGCCCGCCGCCGATCCCGTCAAGCTCATCGTGCCGATGGTTCAACGCTTCATCGCCACGGATCGCGGTTTCGCCAAGGCACGGCGAGCCGCACGCTAGGATCGCTTGGCGGCAGGGGTGCCGCCAGCGCATCACCGCAAATGCGGCACGCTACAGGCCGCCGACTGCCCTCCATGGTTCGCTTAATTCCGGGGCCTTGAGCGCCCCGGAATCCACCGGAACCAAGGAGGACTCCATGTGCCCAGAGCGCCGTCGCGCCCGCAAAGGGCGACCGCGACAGTCGATCCCCGAGCCACTTCCCGACGATCTGTTCGACTATGCGGACGGTCCAGCGCCGGACGACCGGGCGCGAGCCGGCGACGCGCCGCTTCTCGGTCCGGATGGGCAGATCATGCGCGTCACCGACGACTGGCTAGAGGATATTCCCGTCACCGAGGCCGAGATCGACGTGTTCGAGCGTTGGTTTGGCGATGTGTTCGATGACCTTCTGAACCCGAGAAAGCCGGATGATGGCTTGCAATTCCTATCACAAACTGATAGGAAAAAGACTTGAGTGGGCATCGTGATCCGGGCCTCGACACGCTTCTGGACCTCGACGGACAGATGCTCTTTGTCGATCCCGAGGGCGGCTATTGGGTGAAGTTCGTCGCCACCCGCGTTCCGGTCTCGCCGGAAAAGCCGCACGGTCTCGATTACTCGCTAACGCTTCACGGGCCTTCGGGCGAACGGCTGATCGGCTTCGACAACGCCCATCCGGTCGGCCGGGGCAGACGCGGCGAGCCGATGGACCATCGGCATCGCCTCCAGACCGTGAAGCCCTACGCCTACGAGGATGCGGCCACGTTGCTGGCCGACTTTTGGCAGGCGGTGGACGCGGTGTTGAAGGAGCGAGGTGCCCTATGACCACATTGAAAGTCGGGATTGCCGACTATGAAGAGATGAAGGCCCGCACTATGCGGATCGCCAAGGGCGAGGAAAAACCCGCACCCGACGATCCGAAGGTGTGGTTCACTTCGACTGAATCCTTCGCAAAGGTGCTGTCGGCCGGGAACCGTAAGCTGCTGCGCATCATCGCCGAGAAAGCCCCGGCGTCGCTGGAGGAACTGGCGGAAATCACCGGCCGGGCCGGCTCCAATCTCTCACGCACCCTCAAAACGATGGAGAGCTACGGCCTTGTGCGGTTTGAGCCGGGCCACGGTCGCAAGCTCGCGCCCAAGGTGGTGCATGACCGCGTGGAACTGGCGTTGCCCCTGATCGACCGTCCGAAGCCGAGGAAGGCCATAGGAGATCGGCCATGAACATGCACAGCCCAACCATAACCGCCCGCGCCGCCCTCTATCTGCGCGTTTCGACCGCCCGGCAGGCCGAGCATGACATTTCCATCCCTGACCAGAAGCGGCAGGGCGAAGCTTATTGCGAGCAACGCGGCTACCAGCTCGTTGAGACTTATGTCGAGCCGGGTGCAACCGCCACCAACGACAAGCGCCCCGAGTTCCAGCGCATGATCGAGGCCGGCACTTCGAAGCCCGCGCCTTTCGATATTGTCGTGGTGCACAGCTTCTCGCGCTTCTTCCGCGATCACTTCGAGATGGAGTTCTACGTCAGGAAACTGGCGAAGAACGGCGTCAAGCTGGTGTCCATCACGCAGGAGATGGGCGACGATCCCATGCACCAGATGATGCGGCAGATCATGGCGCTGTTCGACGAATACCAGTCGAAGGAGAACGCCAAGCACGTCCTGCGCGCCATGAACGAGAACGCCCGGCAAGGCTTCTGGAATGGCGCACGGCCGCCTATCGGCTATCGCATCGTTGCGGCCGAACAGCGGGGATCGAAGATCAAGAAGAAGCTGGAGATCGATCCGTTGCACGCCGATACCGTGCGGCTGATCTATCGCCTGTTTCTTGAAGGCGACGGCACGTCCGGCGCGATGGGCGTCAAAGCCATCGCCACCTATCTCAACGAGCGCCGTTTCTTCACCCGCGACGGCGGGCGCTGGGGGCTGGCGCAAATCCACGCCATCCTGACCCGCACCACCTATATCGGCGAGCACAGGTTCAACACGCGCTCGCACAAGGACCGGGAGAAGAAGCCGGAAAGCGAGGTCGCCATCATGGCGGTGCCGCCCCTGATCGAGCGCGAGATTTACGATGCGGTGCAAGCCCGCCTCAAATCCCGCAATCCCATGGTGACGCCTGCGCGCATCTCCAGCGGCCCCACACTGCTGACCGGCATTTGCTTCTGCGCCAAGTGCGGAGGTGCGATGACGTTGCGCACCGGCCAAGGCAGCACGGGCGCGACATACCGCTATTACACCTGCTCGACCAAGGCGCGGCAGGGCAAGACTGGCTGCAAGGGCCGCACGATCCCGATGGACAAGCTGGACCATCTTGTCGCCGATCATATCGGGGATCGGCTGCTCCAGCCCAAGCGACTGGAAACTGTCCTCGCCAGCGTCATTGACCGGCGGCAGGAGCGCGCCGAGCGCCGCCGCGAACATCTTGCCGAACTGCATCGGCGAATCACGGAGGCCGACCAGCGGCTCGGCCGTCTCTTTGACGCCATCGAAGCGGGCATGGTGGACAAGGACGACGCCATGGCGAAAGAGCGCATGGTGAGCCTAAAGGCATTGCGGGATCAGGCCGCCGCCGACGCCGAGCGCACCCAGCTCGCGCTCGACAGTTCAGGCAATCAGGGCGTCAGCCCCGATATGCTCAAGGGCTTCGCCCGCAAAGCCCGCGAACGGATACGACTCGATGATGGCGGCTACCGACGCGACCATCTGCGCGCTCTGGCGCAGCGCGTCGAGGTCGCCGACGACGAGGTTCGCATCATGGGATCGAAGTCGGAATTGCTGCGAACGCTGGTCGCCGCTTCCAGCGTAGAACCGGCGGCGTTCGGCGTTCATAGTTCTGTTCTGAAATGGCGCACCCGACAGGATTCGAACCTGTGACCTCTGCCTTCGGAGCAATTTGTCCTGGCTATCCGAAATGCACGCTAGGACACGCCATGATACTACAACGCTTTGAAACGTATGGACAATCCGGTTTTTCCCGCCGAAATCCATATCCGACACTTCGCTCCGACTTTCATCCGGCTGCTTCCGTGGTGCTTCCGCGGAAACAGCCCGCTCTCCAGGGGGAAATCGCGTAATGGCCAAGCTCACGAAACGAGTCGTGGATGCTGCCGTAGCCCGCGAGAAGGACTACTTCATCTGGGACGACGAACTTCCCGGCTTCGGCCTTCGCATCTTCGCGTCCGGTAAACGCAGCTACCTTATCCAATACCGCGCCGCAGGTCGAACCCGCCGCTTCACAATCGGCCTTCATGGCGTGTGGACGGCGGAGACAGCCCGGCAGGAAGCTAAGGTGCAACTCGGTCGCGTCGCACAGGGTGATAACCCCTCCGAGGAACGCCTGCTGGATCATCAGGCGATCACCGTCAAAGAACTGTGCGCGATGTATCTCAAGGACCTCGAAGCCGGTCTCATTCTCGGAAAGGGAGGCCGACCGAAAAAGGCAACGACCATCGTCAGCGATACCGGTCGCATTCATCGACACATCATTCCGCTGATCGGCACGCGCCGGGTAAAGGATCTCGTCAAAGCCGACATGACCAAGGTGTTGAAGGACATCATGGCGGGCAAGACGGCAGTGTCGGTGAAGACCAAGAAGCTGCGCGGCAAGTCCGTCGTGACAGGCGGCGCCGGTACGGCCACGCGGACGCTCGGACTCGTCGGCGGCATTTTCACCTACGCCATGGAGGCAGGGATCATCACGGCCAATCCCGTGCACGGCATCCGCAAGCCCAAGGACAATGTCCGCGACCGTCGTCTCACCGAGGCGGAGTACCGCACGCTCGGCGAGATTCTGCGCGAAGCGGCCGAAACCCCGAAATATGGGATAACGGTCGAGATCATCCGACAGATCGCGCTCACCGGCTGCCGCCGAAGCGAGATGATCGGTCTCAAGTGGACCGAGGCGGACACTGACGCGAGCTGCATGCGTCTGGAGGATAGTAAGGAAGGCGCCTCCATCCGTCCTATCGGCCTCGCCGTGGTCGAGTATCTAGAGGAACGCCGCAAGACCGCGACGGGCAGCTATGTCTTCCCCGGCCAGGGCGAGGACAACGCCTTTGGCGGATTCCCCAATCACTGGCGGCAGATTTTCCGGGACTCGCCGCTGGCAGATGTAACGCCGCACGTCCTGCGTCACAGCTTCGCCAGCATCGCAAACGATCTCGGCTTCACCGAGGTCACCATCGCCGCGCTGGTCGGTCACTCAAAGGGGACCGTCACGAGCAAATACATCCATTCGCTCGACACCGCCCTCATCATGGCCGCCGACACTATCTCCGGCTACGTTCAGGGGCTGCTCGATGGGGTCAAGTTCAAGCAGACCGCCTACGCTCTAGATCGGAATTCCCGAAAGGCCGCACTTTCTCACTTCCTCAAGAAGGCGGTGGAAGACCCCAGCGGGGACAGACAAGATTTGCCCTTGGCCGCTTAGGCGATTTGACGAGTTGATGGGATAGCGAGCTGGACTCTCCGTCGGGCTCGCTTCCCGCTTTCTGTCGCGGCTAGGCATAGGCCCGGCATAACCTGCCATTCTCCATAAGGACAACTCGTGCCTCTGGACTCACCACCATATGTCGATTAGTCTCGACATATGGAATCAGATGCCGCCATCCTTGCGTTCGCCGCGCTCGCGCAACCGACCCGCCTCGACGTGTTCCGCCTGCTGGCGGAGCACGAACCGGACGGATTAGCTGCAGGCGACATCGCCCGCCGGTTGGACGTCCCGCACAACACCATGTCGACGCATCTTGCGACGCTGACGCGCGCCGGCCTGATCGAGGCCGAGCGGCACAGCCGCTCGATCATCTATCGGGCAAGGCTCGAGGCTGTGCATGCGCTCACCAGCTTCCTCGTCAAGGACTGCTGCGGCGGCCGCCCCCAGATCTGCGCGCCGCTGATCGCCGATCTGTCCCCCTGCTGCCCACCGCAAATCCTCGCCGACAAGGAGGCCGCCCATGACTGACCGCATCTACAATGTCCTGTTCCTCTGCACGGGGAATTCGGCCCGCTCGATCCTGGCCGAGAGCATTCTGGCCAAGGACGGCGCTGGTCGCTTCCATGCCTTCTCGGCCGGGAGCATGCCCAAGGGCGCGGTCAACCCGTTCGCCCTGAAGGTGCTCGGAAGCTTCGACTATCCGACCGAAGGCTTCCGCTCGAAGAGCTGGGAGGAGTTCGCCCAACCCGGCGCACCTGTCATGGATTTCGTCTTCACCGTCTGCGACAACGCCGCCGGCGAAGCCTGCCCGGTCTGGCCCGGCCAGCCGATGACCGCGCATTGGGGCATCGAAGATCCCGCTGCCGTCGTCGGACGGGACATCGAAAAGGAAAAGGCGTTCGTCGCCGCCTTCCGCTACATGCGAAACCGGATTTCCGTCTTGACGGCTCTGCCGGTGGCCAGCCTCGACAAGGCTGCGCTTGGCACCAAGCTGCGCGAGATCGGCCGCAGCGAAGGCGCAACCTCGCCGCGCCCTGACGTTGCGTGAGGCCGATCATGGACGTCATCATCTACCACAACCCCGAGTGCGGCACGTCGCGCAATACGCTGGGTCTGATCCGCAATTCCGGCGTCGAGCCGCATGTCATCGAATATCTCAAGACGCCGCCGAGCCGCACGATGCTTGAGCAGCTCATCGCGCGCATGGAAATCTCCGTTCGCGCGCTGCTGCGCGAGAAGGGCACGCCTTATGCCGAGCTTGGCCTGGACGACCCGGCGCTGAGCGACGCGCAAGTTCTCGACGCCATGATGGCGCATCCCATTCTCATCAATCGTCCGATCGTAGTCACGCCGGAAGGGGTGAGGCTGTGCCGGCCGTCCGAGGACGTGCTGGACCTGCTGCCGCCGCAGCGCGGGGCATTCGTCAAGGAAGACGGCGAGCGGGTGATCGACGAACACGGCCGCCGCGTCGCGACGGCCTGAGGAAAGTCCATGTCCACCTTTGAACGCTATCTCACCCTCTGGGTCGCCCTGTGCATCGTCGTGGGCATTGGCCTCGGCCATCTGATGCCGAGCGTCTTCCATGCCATCGGCGCGGCCGAGATCGCCAAGGTCAATCTGCCGGTCGCGGCGCTGATCTGGCTTATGATCGTGCCGATGCTGGTCAAGATCGACTTCGCCGCTCTCGGCCAGGTCAAGGAACACTGGCGCGGCATTGGCGTCACGCTGTTCGTCAACTGGGCGGTCAAGCCCTTCTCGATGGCGGCGCTCGGGTGGCTATTCATCGGCTATCTGTTCCGGCCCTACCTGCCGGCGGACCAGATCGACTCCTATATCGCCGGCCTCATCATCCTCGCCGCCGCGCCTTGCACGGCCATGGTCTTCGTCTGGTCGAACCTCACCAAAGGCGAGCCGCATTTCACGCTGTCGCAAGTCGCGCTCAACGACACCATCATGGTGTTCGCCTTCGCGCCCGTCGTCGGCTTGCTGCTCGGCCTGTCGGCCATCACCGTGCCATGGGACACGCTGGTCCTGTCCGTCGCGCTGTATATCGTCGTGCCGGTGATCGCCGCGCAGATACTGCGACGCCGGCTACTCGCCACTGGCGGCGAGCCGGCGCTGAAGCGCTTTCTTGACCGCCTTCAGCCACTGTCGCTGGTGGCGCTGCTCGCCACGCTCGTCCTGCTCTTCGGCTTCCAGGGCGAACAGATCCTCGCCCAGCCGCTGGTGATCGCGCTGCTCGCCGTGCCGATCCTGATCCAGGTCTATTTCAACTCCGGCCTTGCCTATCTCCTCAACCGGCTGACTGGCGAGCAGCATTGCGTCGCCGGGCCGTCGGCGCTGATCGGGGCATCTAACTTCTTCGAGCTCGCCGTCGCCGCCGCCATCAGTCTATTCGGCTTTCAGTCCGGTGCGGCGCTCGCCACCGTGGTCGGCGTGCTGATCGAGGTGCCCGTGATGCTCTCCGTCGTCTGGATCGTGAACCGCTCGAAAGGCTGGTACGAGCGCGGCGAAAAGCCCCGGGGCGTGGCTGAGGCGAAGCGCTGATGCTGCGCGATCTTTCCAACGTCGATGGTGCATGCCTGGACGTGCCGACAATCGACCGTCTTCGGGCAGCGCCCTCGACCCATCCGCCGCGCATCCTCCTGCTCTACGGCTCGCTGCGCGAGCGCTCCTACAGCCGGTTTCTCACCCTGGAGGCAGAGCGCCTGCTGAAACACTTCGGCGCGGAAACGCGCATCTTCGACCCGCATGGCCTGCCGTTGCCGGACGGCGCCGACGTCAACCATCCGAAGGTCAAGGAATTGCGGGAACTCTCGCTCTGGTCAGAAGGTCAGGTCTGGACGAGTCCGGAACGGCACGGCGCGATGAGCGGGGTGATGAAGGCGCAGATCGATTGGATTCCGCTCTCGGTCGGTGCAGTGCGGCCGACCCAAGGGCGCACGCTCGCCGTCATGCAGGTGTCCGGAGGCTCGCAAAGCTTTAATGCCGTCAATCAGATGCGGGTGCTGGGCCGCTGGATGCGCATGGTGACGATCCCCAACCAGTCCTCCGTCGCCAAAGCCTTTCAGGAGTTCGACGAAGCAGGTCGGATGAAACCGTCATCCTATTATGATCGGGTGGTCGACGTGATGGAGGAACTGGTGAAGTTCACGCTGCTGACACGCGATGTCTCTTCCTACCTGACCGACCGCTATTCCGAGCGCAAGGAGAGCGGTGAGGCTCTGATGCGGCGGGTCAATCTGACGGCAGCGACCTGAGTATTCGGAACAACGCCAATCGTATCTCATCGTTGGCGAGAGTGACCAATCAACGAGACCGCCTGAATGGATCAAAGCCCCCAGCAGCCAAAGGCCAGCGCCGCCGAAGTTTTCCGCGTCTTCCTGAAGCTGGGGCTCACCTCCTTCGGCGGTCCGATCGCGCATCTGGGTTATTTCCGGGACGAGCTGGTGACGCGTCGAAAATGGCTGAGCGAAAGCGCTTATGCCGATCTGGTCGCGCTATGTCAGTTCCTGCCCGGCCCGGCCTCCAGCCAGGTCGGCTTTGCGCTTGGTTTGACGCGCGCGGGATGGCTCGGGGCATTTGCGGCCTTCCTCGCCTTCACCTTACCATCGGCTCTGATCCTTCTCGCGCTCGCCATGACGGCAACGCGGCTGGAAAGCCCGCTTGCCCTTGGCGTCCTGCATGGTCTCAAGATCGTCGCCGTCGCCATCGTGGCGCAGGCGGTGTGGGGCATGGCAAGAAATCTCTGCCCCGACAAGGAGCGCGCCACGATCGCGGTCGCGGCTGTGCTTCTGCTCGCGTGGGCACCGGGTGCCATCGGAATGATGGGCGCCATTCTCCTCGGCGCAATCGCCGGGTTGGTCCTCAGCAAGGGACAGGTCACGACCGGCGCGCATCTGCCGGTCCCGGTTTCGCGGAAAGCCGGACTGACGGCCTTTGCGCTGTTTGCCGTCTTACTGATTGGCCTGCCGCTCTTGGCCGCACAGGCGCAAGGATGGGCGCTGGCCGACAGCTTCTATCGTGCTGGCTCTCTGGTCTTCGGTGGTGGGCATGTCGTGCTGCCGCTCTTGCAGGCCGAAACCGTCACGCCGGGATGGGTGTCCGACGACGCCTTCCTTGCGGGCTATGGCGCGGCGCAGGCCGTGCCGGGACCGCTCTTCACCTTCGCCGCCTGGCTCGGGGCGGTCATGGGACCGGCGCCGAACGGCGTTGCCGGTGCGGCGATCGCTCTTGTCTCACTCTTCCTGCCGGGCTTCCTCATCCTGATCGGGGCGCTCCCCTTCTGGGATCGGTTGCGCCGCACGACATGGGCGCAGTCGGCCATGCAAGGCGCCAATGCCGCTGTCGTCGGCATCCTCGGCGCGGCGTTGTATTCGCCTGTCTTCACCAGCGCGATCGGCGGCATGCCGGACTTCGCGCTGGCTCTGGTTTGCTTTGTGGCACTGATGGCCTGGAAAGCCCCACCATGGGTTGTCGTATTGCTCGCAGCAGGGGGCGGAGCTGCGCTTGACTCCGTGATGTGAGGGGGTTTCGGTCACGCGCGCCATGTTCGGGCTCCGATGCGCGCGAGCTGGCGCCCAAGGGGTTACGCGCGCGAGACTTCTTTTATCCCTACGGTCACATCGATGATCTCGGGGTCAAGTCGCGTGACCTTCACTGAGGCGTCGCGCTGTCCTCCCACCGAACGGCCCGCAGAAACTCGTCACGCGACAATGCACAGAGAGCAAACTCACCACGCCGGAAAGGGCCGCCCAACCGAGAGGCGACGCCCTGACCGGCGAGGTAAAAGATGTAGGGACCTGCATTGAAGAAGACGTGGGCGCTTGCGCGCTTCCACTTCTCGATGAACTGTTTGCTCGGTCCCATCCAGCGCATGACCGCGAATTCCTTGCCGTCGAGGTTTACGACGCGCGAGCCGAAATCGAGCGACATGCTGAAGTAGGTTCCGAGAAAGGAGCTTTCGCTGTGGATGTGGACCAGCCAAAACATCCGATGCCCTTGCCGATAGAAGGCCTCGCGCGCGTTGCGTTCGTCCTCACTGATCGAGGAATGCTGCAACTCGAGCACGGTCGCGCGAGAGGTGCCGCTGCCGACCAGCACATCGGCGCGATGCAGTTCGCCGGTCATCGGATCGCGCAGGGCGATCTCGCGGCACGACATATCGAAAAGTTCTTTCCAGCCGAGGTGCCAAGGCCCTTCAGGCTCGCTCCACGGATCGCAGTCTCCGGCCTTGTGCCGCCAGTGGGGCGTGTTTTCGACGGGCATCACCGCGGTCAGCAGACCGCCGCAGTCACGGCAGGTGGTGCGCTCGCCCTTGGCGAGCGGCGCACGCTTCTGATCACCGACGCAAGCATAGAGCATGTCTAATTTTCCCCTCTAGCGTCAGCGGGCGGCCACCGCAGTTTTCCGCGACCAACGCGCAAGGCTTCGACCAGCCTGGTGTTGCCCGGCAGCCTTCCTGAGAAGAGGCTGGGCTTTGGGTCCACCGCCGGCTTCTTGAAGGGCGCGACCCGCCGGTAGTCAGGCGTTTCGAGCCAAGTTCGTCCGTCCCCCTCGTCCGTGACGATTCGATAAAGGCCCGCGGGCGGGGCCGCCGCGATGTCGAGCAGACGCTTATAGCGTTCGACCGACCATTTCTGGATTCCGCCGCTGAGAGCTTCGGTGCGAAAGCGCGCCCAAAGCGCTGCAGTGTCGGGCGTGGGCCAGTCGCCGGCATCAGTGTAGGCCGTAATCTCGTCGGATTCGAGCCAGGCCCGCATCTCCGCGGGCGTCACGAAGATCGGCTCGGCGTCCTGAATGGCCGCGATGGCCGCGCGCCGGGACGGAAGCCCCGCCCGGATCAACATCGCCATCATGAACTGCGGGACGCCGGTTTCGACCGCCGCCGCTGCGCCGCCCGCCACCGTCTCCGGTGACCAGCCGAGCGACATGCGGCGGGTGCGGACGGCTTCCAGCGCCCAGACCAAGCGATAGGTGAAAGCCTCTTCGACCGCCCGCATGTTCTGCGGTCCGATCTTCTCGACCGCGTCGCCTGAGATCCAGGCGCGCAGGATGACTTTCCAATTGGCCGGCAGCGCGTTCTTCTTGTCGGGGATGAAGGGCCGCATGAACAGCAACCGTTCTCCCAGGCCACCAAGGGCGTCGGCGAGCTCGTCGACGTCGCCGCTCAGCGCCGCATCGTCGGCGCGATCGAGCAGCTGGGCCAGTTCATCAGCCATGGTGTCGATAGAAAGGCCGGCTTCAAGTCCAACCCCCATTGCGAAATGTCCGCGCCGCGCCTGCGGCGTGGTCGACTTCCAGATCAGCGCGGCGCGGGCCTCGAACACCTTCTTGTGCAGGGGCGCGACCTCCTCTTCTTCGTGGGCGATTTGCCGGGCCCAGAGCGACCCCTTGAGAGCTTCGTCCAGCAACTTTGGAAGGTCGGCACGATCGGCGTCCAGCGCTTCGATCAGGCCGAACACGGTCGCATCGAGGCGCTCGACGAGCTGCGACAACGGCTCTTCGTCGATGGTCTCCTCTTCGTCGCCCTCGTCGGTTTCGTCATCCTCATCCGCGTCGGGAACGGAGTCGTACTCGCCAGCGGCGGCCAGACGTTCGGCTACCTCGGCCTCTTCGGTCGGCGATCTCCAGGCCTCCCGGGCATTTGCTAGATATTCCCACGCATCGTCACGGTCGAGCACGCCCTCGCGCGACAGGCGCTCAAGGATCTCGGCGACGATCTGGATAAGGCCGCTCTTTAGGGTTCGGGCCTTGGCGGAGGCGACCAGCTTCCTCCATTCCTTCTTTCGCCAGTCGGTCTTGTCGAACATGACATGGACGATCAGGCCTTCGACGTCGACGAAAGCGCGCCCGGCGCGCCCCGCGACATTGGCGAATTCCTCACCCTTGATCTTCTCACCAGCGCGGTAGAGCGCGGGTACGAGCAGGACCGCAGCGTTGAGATTAAGCCCTTGGGAAAGCGTCGGCGAAGCGACGATGACTTTCAGCACGCCCTCGGACAGAAGGACTTCCAGCTCGCGCAGGAACGGACTCGGCAGGCGGCCATGATGGATGGCGACGCCGGCCTTCAGGCTGGCGACGGCCGGATGGTCTTCACCCAGCCATTCCTTGCCGACCTCCAACGCGCGCGCGATCGGCGCCTCATCCTCCAGCAAAGAATCGAGATAGCCGCGCCTGCAGAGGTCAACGACCTGCTTGCCGTAGCTTTCGACCCAGTTGGCCTGGGTCGAGAAGATCAGGGTGCGCTTGCCCTGGCCGGCGAATTCCCAGGCCGCGAAGAGGGCGAGATGCGAATTCTTGCGCGGATAGGGGTTCTTCTCCCGGCCGCGCGCGGGCTTCTCCTCGACAAACTTGTCGAGGAATGGACCGTCGTCATCGAGGTCGAGCCGAAGCAGCGCATCCTTGCCGCGCCAGGTCAGTGCGCCGAAACGCTGGCGCGTGGGGCGCCAGTCGGAGCGCACGGGCTCGCCGGGTTCATCAGAGCGAATCCACGCGGTAAGATCGTTGAGTTCGTCGCCGCTCGGCAGGATAGCCGAAAGACAGACGATCCGGCGTTCGGCCGCGTCCGCGCGTCGCAGCAGGCGTTGCACGAGTGTCTCGTAACGAATCTCGCGCTCGCTTGGCCCGATCATGTGACCTTCATCGAGAACGATCAGGCCGACGTCATCGATCAGCGACGGATCACTTCGCAGCGCGAAGTCGAGCTTTTCCGGCGTGGCAATAATGATCTCGCGGGTGCGCAGCGCGTCCTCGTCGCCCACCGATAGCCCGCTGGCGCCATACAGCGAGGAAACGCTGAATCCGAGCGGGGCGAAGGTCTTGCGGAAGGACCGTTCGGTCTGAGCCGACAAGGCGCGAAGCGGGGTGACGATCAGCACCCGGCGAGCCGAAGACAGGGTCATCAATGCGGCGATTTCCGCAACGCGCGTCTTCCCTGCGCTCGTGGGGAGCGCCACGACCAGGTCGTCGGTGACATCGGTCGACCGCTGCGCGGCCTCGCGCTGAGAAGGCCATAGCTCCACTTCGGAGGTTTTGCGCGCGTACAGCGAACCGATGAACAGCCGCCGGAGGTCGGGGTATCGCTCCTCCGTTCCCGCAGGCGGCTCGGTCGGTAGGTTCTGGTGCAGCGCGTGCTGCCAGAGATCGTCGATCAGGTGGCGGCAGAGATTCGAGATCCACCACAGCGGGACGTTCTCGGCATTGTCGGCCAGGCTGACGGCGGTGGCAAGCAGATCCCGCGCAGTGTCAATCGGCTCATCCTCGCCCGTCTCCAGGGCGAAATCGAAAAAGGCCAAGGCTCGGCAGATCGTCGTATTCAGGATGGTCGACAGCACATCGTCGATATCGGGCTCGTCGCCGCCCAGCGTTTCGGCCATCTGCTCATCGCTGTGGGCCTCATTGCCAAGCCAGTCGCGAACAAAGCCGCGCAACTGATCGAGATCGCGCAGGATGAGGTGACGGATCGCCGTTTCGCCAGGCGCGGCGTTGAGATCTTCGGCCAGCTCGTTGAACAGCGAATAGGCGACAGCCGAATAACCCGCGAGGTGATAGGCTGCGGCAGCTATGGTGCGGCGAAAGCCGCGCTCCGGCGCCTCGGGATCGCCGTTGCGCACCAAGGCTTCAAAGGCGTTGGCGGCCCGCTCGAACGCCTTGTCCGTCAGGTCCGATGCACCGGTCTGGGCGCGCAGCGCCATGGCGCCCCGAAGCAGCGCGAAACCATGTTCGGCAAGGTCGGTTTCAATAGTCGCGCCCAACGGCGGCGCGTTCTGCGGCAACACGCCGGCTTCCCGCATCAGCGACCAGGCCGCGCCACGATAGAGCAGCCGGCCGAGAATGCCGTCGACGGTCGCGGTTGCGAGAAAAGCCGTTAGCTCGTCAGGCGTCTCCAAGGTCTTCCGCCCCCTGGTACATGGCCGCGATGAAGTCCTGGTGGTCTTCGACGTGGATGTTCACGACGTAGTGGTCCCGATTGGTCCCGGCAGCGTCGAGGTCTTCCCTCAGCGAGGCATGGGGGCCGTTGCCCGACACGGTGAAAAGCATGTGGTCGATGCGATCGGCGCGCAGCGACTTCACGCCCACCTCGTCGCGAAGATCACGGCCCAACGCGTTTTCGGCGGGATCATTGCTCTCGAGCAGGCGGTTGGCGACGAACAGCAGCGAGTCCGGCGTGCAGCGGCCACTGTCGCGGTCGAGCACCTTGCGGGCGCTGTTCACCGTGGATTTCCCGAGCTTCTTGTTGCTCTTGGCTTCCCCCTTCAGAAGCCACAATTTCTCGTCCTTGCCGCCATAGCCGGCGCCGATGAAATCATCGCCGCGCATGGCCATGTTGCGGCCGTCCTTGTAGCGAAGCCGGCGCACGGGGACGCGCAGGCCGATATCTTCCTCCACCAGCTCGGTCGCGAGAATCTCCCCCAGGTCTCCGGAGCGGCCCTTGGCCGTCTGAGGCATCGCCTCGCTCAGAATCTTGGCGGCAACCGTGTAGCCGAGGCGCTCGACATCCTCGGCGATACGCTCGAGACGATCATAGTGGGAACGAATGGTCTCGGCGAGGTCGCCGCTGATCTCGTCGCGGCCGCCATCCTTCTCGACATAGGTCCAGTAGTGTTTGCGCTTGTCTTTTTCCTTGGTGGATTCGCACCACCGCTCATACAGCCCCATGCTTCCCCCCACTTCTTTATTTTGCTGCGCGATTTACCCGGTCGGCGATGTCTGCGCATCGCTCGATCAGCCTCTCAAAGGGCTCGGCGTCCTTAAGTAGCAGCCCGTCTTCCACCATATGTTCGTAATCCGAGGCCAGCGCCGTGCGCGCCTCGCCGCTCGGCACGAGCCGCAACAATCCGTTGACGGCGGCCTCATAGTCGACGGGCGCGCCGTCCGCCGCCTTCTCCGCGAAGAACATGCTTTTGTGCCGTGCTACCGCCAGGGCGAGATCTCGATCAGCCGCGGCCGCGTCGGCAATCCCGGCGTCATCCAGGCGGACCACGTCATGCCAATGGCGAGCGAACCGCTCCCCGCGAAGCCGTTCCTGCAAGCAGAAGACGTGGATCGCGGTTGCCTTTTCCCAAAAGGTCCGCTCGGCGTGCATCACGCGCGGCGACGCCGCGGGGAACGTCACGCCCTCGACCAGGCCCGTCGCATCGCAGACCACATCACGCACGCTGGCCGGTTCGCCGGTCGAGCGGGCGCCGAATTCCAGCATGACGCTTGGCGCGACATAACCGGAGCCGGTAGAGGTCGCTTCATAGTCGATGAAGAGTTTCTCGCCGTCGACCCGGGTCGCGGCCGACACGCCCTGCGCTCCAATGGCGTCGATGAGCAGGGGCTGCACCGTGCCCGAAATCCACTCCGGCAGGCGGTGGCGCACCGCTTTCGACCAGCGCTTCTCTTCGCTGCGCGTTGCCGGCAGGGCCTCGCCATTGTCGCCCACCAGATCGGGCGCGATCGCTCGGATGTCGTAGGTCAGATCGACATCTTCCGAGAAGCGCTGAATGACGCCGTAGGCTTTTGAAAGCGATGTCCCGCCCTTGAAAACGAGATGGTCGCCGAGCGCGGAGCCGAAAACGGTTTGAAGGGCCCAGACGACCCAAACGTCCTTCTCGAGCAGATGGGCGGGCCGCCCTGAACGATCGGCGGCCACGCCCAGCGCGTCACGACGGTCCGCCGCCGACAGGGACAGAAAGGGATCAGCCATGGGCCGCCTTGCCGACGCTTCGGGCAAGCCAGGTCGGAAACTGCGGCGCGGCGGCCACCAGTTCGCCGAACGCCGACGGTGGGAGCTTTCGTTTCAGAGCCTTCAGCGCCGATTCCGCTTTCTCCGGCCCAAGCCAGGCTAGAGCGCGAACCGCTTGGCCTGAGGGGCGATCGGCGAGCGCAAGCTGCCAGCGTGGCGCATGGCGCAATTCCACGAGCTGCTTGCCCAAGGTCATAGTGCGGCTCCGGCCCGACGTCAGATAAACAGAGCGAACCGGCACCTGCGTCGTCAGCCCCAGCGCATTTGCGGCAGCCGCGCCGTTCGGCACGATGACTTCCCCGCGCTGCACCGCCAGCGCCTCGATGGCCTGTTCCACCGAAGGCGCGCGTGCTCCAAACCGGCTCTTGATCGGACGCAGATACACGCCGCGCCCGGCACGGATCAGATGCCCTCGTTCTGCAAGACGCGACAAAGCCTGGTCCACCCCAGCGCGGCTGCCGAGGTGGAGAAGGCTCTTTGCCGCCAGCGGCGTTCCTTCCGGCAGCGTCTCGGCGAGCGCCAGGATCTGTTCGGTCAGACGTTGCACCATCATTCTCCTGTCAGAAATATATGCGAGTTTCTGACATTTTTCAACGGCCACAAAGCTTTCAAACTCAACCCAACCGTCCTTCGTAGCTCCGGTCGCCACGAGGGATCGATTGAAGGGGGAAAGCCTTCCCCTGCGGCCGAGCCACGGTCTCGGCCGACCCCTTCTGCGGGGACACCCCGCAACGCCCCGAGAGTGAGAGTGCGGACGGATCTTCCGTGACGGGTTGAGGGCTGGGAGAGAGGCTCCCGGCGCCCGTCGTGGAGTTTATCCCGATGGCCAGAATGGATCGCGCCGCGCGTCGTACCGGCGACCGCACCAATTTCTATGACGACATCACCAACAAGATCATCGCCGAGCTGGAGGATGGTCGGCTTCCCTGGGTCCAGCCTTGGGGCACGGCCGCGGCCAAGGCGCCGCTCGCCATGCCGAGGAACGCGGCGACCTCGCGCCAGTATTCCGGCATCAACGTCCTGATCCTCTGGGGCGCCGTCATCCAGCACGGTTTTCCTTCCCAGCAGTGGCTCACCTTTCGCCAGGCGCTCTCGCTCGGCGGGAACGTCCGGAAGGGCGAGCATGGCACGACCGTCGTCTACGCCGACCGCTTTGTGCCTGACGATGAAAAGCGCCGCGCGCGCGAGGCCGGCGAAGAGGCGACCGCCATTCCATTTCTGAAGCGGTTCACGGTCTTCAATGCGGCGCAGTGCGAGGGGCTGCCCGAGAATCTTGCCGTCGAAGCGCCGCCCCCGGCGTCGGGCATGATCGAGCCAAGGGTCGAGGCGCTGATCCGGGCAACGGGAATCGACTTCCGCATCGGCGGGAGCCGTGCCTTCTACGTTCCCGCCCACAACTATGTGCAGGTGCCGCCGCCCCAGGCCTATTTCGAGCCGATCAATTGGCACCGGACCGCGCTGCATGAACTCGGCCACGCCACAGGCCATGCTTCCCGCCTCGGACGTGATTTCTCCGGCGCGTTCGGAACGAAAAAGTACGCGTTCGAGGAATTGGTGGCCGAGATGAACGCCGCCTTTTGCTGCGCCTCACTCGGCATCGTCCCGACCGTCCGCCACGCCGATTATATAGGCTCCTGGCTCGAGGTTCTGCGCGAGGACAATCGCGCCATCGTGCGCGCCGCAAGTCAGGCGAGCAAGGCCGCCGACTGGCTGCTCGCACACCTTCCCGAAGCGGACGCCGGAGATCGCCTCGAGGCGAGCATTCCCGATTGCGACAGGAGGGCGGCATGATCCTCCTGACCGACGAACTGCGTAAGCCGCTACTCGCCAATGGCCGCCGGCGCGATACCGACCATGTGCCGCTCGTAAAATTCTTCAACCCGCTGGGTGAAGGCGTCTGGCTCGCCACCGAACTGGACGAGGATGGCGACACGTTCTTCGGGCTGGCCGATCTCGGTAACCCTGAGCTTGGCTCCTTCTCGCTGCAGGAGATGTCGTCGCTCCGCCTGCCGTTCGGCATGGGGATCGAACGGGACATCCTCTTCACGGGGGATTTCCCGCTCTCCGTTTGGGTGGAAGCCGCGCGGCAGGCCGGCAGCATCCGGGCGGCAGAGCGCATTCTCTATCAGGCCGCTCGGTCACGGCACGGCGGCCATTGACGCGCAAATACGTGAAGGCGTGAAGTCGGCTTTGAGGCTTTGCGCTTCCACGCGGCGATAGGCTTTCCTGAAGCGTTCGCGGTTCGGGGTGAGAGAGTAAGAGGGGGAAGGGGATTTTCGTGACGGGTTGGAGGCCGAGAGAGAGGCTTTCGGCCGCCCGTCGCGGAGTACATCCCGATGGCTACTGCCGTTCAGAAGATCACCTTGTCGTCCTCACGCGACATCCCCTTCAACAAGCTGGTGCTGAGTCAGTCCAACGTCCGGCGCGTGAAAGCCGGCGTCTCCATCGACGAACTGGCGGAGTCCATCGTCCGCCGCGGCCTCATCCAGAGCATCCATGTCCGTCCCGTGGTGAACGCCGAAGGTGCGGAGACCGGCATGTTCGAAGTCCCCGCCGGCGGCCGCCGCTACCGCGCCCTCGAATTGCTCGTGAAGCAGAAGCGCCTCGCCAAAACCGCACCGGTCCCCTGCGTCGTCTCTGACTCCAAGGCCGATGTGTTGATCGACGAGGTGTCGTTGGCCGAGAATATCGAGCGTGCGCCGTTGCATCCGCTCGATCAGTTCCGCGCCTTCCAAGCCATGCGCGACAAGGGCATGACCGACGAGGCCATCGCGGCCGCCTTCTTCGTCCCGCTCCAGGTGGTGAAGCAGCGCCTGCGGCTCGTCACCGTCTCGCCCGCGCTCCTCGACGTCTATGCCGAAGACGGCATGACCCTCGAACAGCTCATGGCCTTCTCGATCTCGGAAGACCACGCGCGTCAGGAGCAGGTGTGGGAAGCGATCAGCCATAGCTGGTCGAAGGAACCCTATCAGATCCGCCGCATGCTGACCGAGACCACGGTCCGCGCCTCCGACAAGCGCGCGGTCTTCGTCAGTATCGACGCCTACCAGGCCGCAGGCGGCTGCATCCTGCGCGACCTGTTCCAGGACGACGACGGCGGCTGGCTGCAGGACCCCGTTCTGCTCGATCGACTCGTCGCCGAGAAGCTCAAGACCTGCGCCGACGAGATCGCCGCTGAGGGCTGGAAATGGGTCGATGTGGCCATGAGCTTTCCCTACGGCCACGATCATGGCCTTCGCGAACTTTCTGGCACGATCGTCGATCTGACCGAAGAGGAGCGCGCAACCCGCGAAGCCTTGCGAGCCGAGTATGATCGGATCGAGGAGGAATATTCCGAGGCCGACGAGCTGCCCGACGACATCGATCAGCGCCTTGGCGAGATCGAGCAGGCACTGGAAGCCTTCGAACGGCGGCCCGTCACCTACGATCCGGCCGATATCCGCATCGCCGGCGTTTTCGTCAGTCTCGACAGCGACGGCTCGCTGCTGGTCGAGCGCGGCTATGTGCGGCCTGAGGACGAGGCGCCGGTCGAGTCCGACGGCGATGACGATCAGACCGACGCCGATGGCAGCAATGCGCCCGCTGTCCAGCGCGCGGTCATCACCATCGGAGGCCAGCCCGCCGAGCCCGAGGAGGACGACGACGACAGCCTCAAACCCTTGCCCGAACGCCTCGTGATCGAGCTGACGGCCCATCGCACGGTGGCGCTGCGCAATGCGGTGGCGGAAAATCCGCAGGTCGCCATGACCATGTTGCTGCACAAGCTGGTCAGCGACACCTTCCGCCACACCGCGCCAACGGGCTGCCTCGAGGCCAGTGTCCGGCACATCTTCTTTCCGGCTCAATCCGACGAGTTGAAGGAGAGCGACTCCGCCCGCGCGGTCAACGAGCGGCATGAACGCTGGGGCGATCACGTCCCGGCCGACGACGAGGCGCTGTGGGCCTGGCTGACCCATCTCGACGATGGATCACGTATGGACCTGCTGGCCCTGTGTGTCAGCTACGGCGTCAACGCGCTCTTCGAGCGGCCGAATCCGCATTCAGGTTCGGGCGTGAGCCGCCATGGCCTCGACGTGCGAATGGCGCAGGCGGACCGGCTCGCTCGCGAAACCGGCCTCGACATGGTCGCGGCGGGCTGGCGGCCGACCGTGGGCAACTATCTCGGCCGTGTCAC
The DNA here is from genome assembly GCF_000425185.1 of Pleomorphomonas koreensis DSM 23070. Lineage (GTDB taxonomy): Bacteria > Pseudomonadota > Alphaproteobacteria > Rhizobiales > Pleomorphomonadaceae > Pleomorphomonas > Pleomorphomonas koreensis. The sequence continues at coordinate 292,258 of NZ_AULH01000005.1, read as the reverse complement.
CAAGCCGCGTATCCTCGAAGCCGTTCGCGAAGGCGCCGGCGAGAGGGCCGCGCAGCTCATCGACCACCTGAAGAAGGGCGACATGGCCAAGGAAGCCGAGCGCCTGCTGGCCGACACCGGCTGGTTGCCCGAGCCGTTGCGGCTCGCCTCGCTCGACGGCGAACAGGCCAACGATGCCGGGGAGCAGACGGACGGCGGCGATGACACGGCGCTGCCGGACTTCCTCGCCGAGGATGGCGAGGAGGACGATGGCGCCGATGCCGAGGACGAGGAAGCCGGCCTGGTCGCAGCCGAGTGAACACGACAACGGGGAGCGGTCTCGGCCGCTCCCCGTATTTCTTCAAGGAGATCATCATGCCCGTTATCAACGCGCTGACGACGCGCCGCGTCGTGTTCCAGTATCTCGTCCCCGTCCATGTCGAGGTGGAGGACGGCCTTGTCACCCGCGTCACCGTGATCGACGAAACCCCGGTGCGCGATCCCGCCGTCGTCGAAGGGGACGCGACCTATCTGGCCGCGGCGGTCATTGCCTCCGACGACGGTCAGGCGTGGCCCTCCTGGTCCTTCGGCTACTGACGGGATCGGCTTCAGCACCGGCGATGAGAGGGAGAGTTTGGGCCGGTCTGCCGTGACGGGATAGCAGGTGGAGGAGAGGCCTCCGTCGCCCGTCGCGGAGTATTCCCGATGACCCATGCCAGTACTGCCCCCTTTGTCTCGATCGGTCAGATCCTCGCGGAGAAGGTGCTGCCGCCACTTCACCGCGCGCAGAAACTCCCGCTACGCGTCTCCTGCCTCGGCACGATCAGCTATGCCGGGGCCACCGACGCCGACTGCCGTGACCGGACCATTCCGCTCGGCGACGCGGCGTCCCCTGAAGACGCCATGACCTTTGCCGCCATGCGCGTCGCGCGCAACGACATCCTTATCGGCCCGGATGACACGCTTCATTTCCGGCCACGGTTGATCGTCGTGCAGGATAACGCGCTGGGCCTGGTCCTCGCCGGTGACATCCGCGCCGGCGTCATCCTCTGGCAGCACCCCGTCGCCAGCGACCGCGAAGCCTGCCGCATCGTCGCCGAAGCGAGCCGGATTCGGGGCCTGGCCTTCGCCGCCTCCGGACGCGGCGATCACGGATCGGCGCGCGACCTTCGCTACCAAGCCTCCCGCCTTGAAGCGCGTCTGGTCGATCCGCTGTGGCGCGAAATCGCCACCGATCTTCTCCGGCTGCCGCAGGCGGCCTGACCCCGCCCCATTCCTTCAATCAGCCCGGCCTCGCGCCGGGCTTTGTCGTTTCAGGAGCCTGCCATGGCCGACTTTTTCACACATTTTTCCTGCATGCTCGACGTCGGCACCCCCGACAATGCCGCGCGGGCACTCGACCTCTACAACACGCTCTCCGAAGAGGGCGCGTCGGAGGAGCCCCCGTCCGATGGCTTCCTGCTCTCGATCCAGCCCGAGCATGGCGGGAGCAAGCTCTGGATGCGCGACGACGTCACCGGCGATCCCGAACGCCTGATCCAGTTCGTGAAGCGCTGCGCCGCCGAGTTCACACTGACCGGGCGCTGGGGCTTCCAATACGCCAACACCTGCTCAAGACCGCGCGTCGACGCCTTCGGCGGTGGCGCGCATGTGCTCGACCTCGCCACCGGCGAGACGGTGGCCTGGACCTACACCAGCGGCTGGCTCGCCGACGTGCTCGACGGAGGCGATCCCGATGCCTGAGGTCATCGAAACCACCGTCTATCGGCTCGGCGAACTCTCCGAACCGGCCAAGGAGACAGCGCGATCATGGTATCGCGAGAACGGCGTCGAGCACGATTGGTTCGAGTGCGTCTATGACGATTTCGTCCGCATCGGGGAGCTGCTCGGCCTGTCCTTCAAGACCCGGCCGGTCCGGCTCTATGGTGGCGGCAACCGTCAGGAGCCTCGCATCTGGTTTTCCGGTTTCTGGAGCCAGGGCGACGGCGCCTGTTTCGAGGCCTATTATCGCTATCGCAAGGGCGCGCCGAAGGCGCTGTGCGATTACGCCCCTCAGGACGAGACCCTGCATCGCATCGCCGACGCGCTGCAAGCCGTGCAACAGCGCAATTTCTTCCAGCTCCGCGCCGAAACCACGCATCACGGGCGCTACTACCATGAATACTGCATGTCGGTTTCCGTGGAGCGCGACAGTCCGACCTGGCAGCCCCTGACCGACGGCGCGGAAGACGCCGTCACCGAGGCGCTGCGCGATCTCGCCCGGTGGCTCTATCGCCAGCTCGAACGCGAGTATGAGCATCTGACCTCCGACGAGGCGATCGACGAATCCATCGCCGCCAACGACTACACCTTCACCGAGGCCGGTCGCCGGTTCGGTTGATACCCAAAGCGCCCAGCCTTCGCGGTTGGGCGCTTTTTTCATGTCAGCCATTGCGAGTCCCTTGAGAGGAAGAGGGCGGCCGGAACGGGGCGAGTCCGGGCGGTTGAGAGAGAGCGCCGCGCGGGCTTCCCGTATCCGCTCTCCCGAGGCATTTCCCATGACCCTGGCTTTGACATCAGCGGCGGCCGACGCCGCCGCATCCCCTCCTGTCGTTCCCGTTCCTGCAGCAGAGGTCGCCGCGTTCGGCGCGGCCCTGCGTCTTCTGACCCACCTCGAGCGAGGCGAGCGCATCGACGCCGCTGCGCTACGCAGCGCGATGGAAGCAGCGTTCGGCGCGTCGGACACGACCGGCGCCTGGATCTGGAAGACGGCCTATGACGCCTGCGAGGCTGCGACCGTCCTCTTCCTTCAGAAATACGGCAAGGCGCTTTTCCGCAAAGCCGCTTCTCCGGCTGCACGGCTTTCCGCCATCACGAAAATCACCGGCCTCCTGCCGACGCACACGCGCCGCTCCGAGGAAAGTCAGGCATTGCAGCAATTTTCGACGCCGACGCCGCTTGGGCTCGCCGCCGTGACCGCGGCCGCCATTGCGCCGGGCGACCTCGTGCTTGAGCCGTCGGCCGGCACCGGGCTGCTCGCAATCCTCGCCCAGATCAGCGGCGGCGAACTTCTCCTCAACGAGCTGTCCGACGCCCGCGCCAATCTGCTCGCCGCTCTCTTCCCAGCCATCGCCGTCTCGCGTTTCGACGCGGCCCAGATCGACGATCATCTCCCGCCGACCCACGCGCCCGCCGTCGTCATCATGAACCCGCCGTTCTCGGCCATGGCCCATGTCTCCGGCCGCATGAGTGATGCCGCCTATCGGCATGTCGCCTCGGCCCTGGCGCGTCTCGCCGACGGCGGCCGGCTGGTCGCCATCACCGGCGCGAACTTCGGGCCCGAAATCCCGGCCTGGACCGACGCTTTCAGGCGGCTCCAGAAGTGTGGCCGCGTCGTCTTCACCGCAGCGATCGACGGCTCGGTCTACGCTCGGCACGGCACGACGATCGAGACCCGGCTGACCGTCATCGACAAGCTCCCGGCTGACGATCCGGCCGTCTTCCCGGCCTCTGCGGGCGTTGCGCCCGATGTCGCGACTCTGCTCGGCTGGGTCGAGGCTCAGGTCCCCTCACGCCTCGCTGCCGCTACGCCGTCAGCCCCGCCTGCCGGTCCGGCCGCTCCACCGCGCATTGTGCGCGGCTATCTCGCGCGCGCCTCGGCGGCTCGCCCAGCCGCGTCGCTCGCCATTGAGCCGGAGGGGGCCGAACTCGCCTATGAGACCGTCGACTGGACGCCGCCCGAGGGCGCGCGTCTCACCGAGGCGATCTACGAAGAATACGGGTTGCAGTCGATCCGCATCCCCGGCGCACAGGCGCATCCGACCAAGCTCGTGCAGTCGGCGGCCATGGCCAGCATCGCGCCGCCCAAGCCGAGCTACCGGCCGATGCTGCCGGCGAACATCTGCGATCTCCTGTCCGACGCCCAGCTCGAAACCGTCATCTTCGCCGGCGAAGCCCATTCCGACTTCCTCGCCGGATCATGGACGGTCGATGAGACCTTCGATCTGGTGAAGGCTGCTCCCCCCGACGCCGAAAACGCCTTGCGCTTCCGGCGCGGCTACATGCTCGGCGACGGGACCGGCGCCGGTAAGGGCCGCCAATCAGCGGGCATCATCCTCGACAACTGGCTGCGCGGCCGCCGCAAGGCGGTCTGGGTCTCGAAATCCGACAAGCTGATCGAGGACGCGCAGCGCGACTGGTCAGCGCTCGGCATGGAACGGCTGCTGGTCACGCCCCTCTCGCGCTTCCCGCAGGGCAAGCCCATCACCCTGTCGGAAGGCATCCTATTTACGACCTACGCCACGCTACGCTCCGACGACCGCGGCGAGAAGGTTTCGCGCGTCCGGCAGATCGTCGATTGGTTGGGCTCCGATTTCGATGGAGCCATCATCTTCGACGAGGCGCACGCCATGCAGAACGCCGCTGGCGGCAAGGGAGAACGCGGCGATGTCGCCGCCTCGCAGCAGGGCCGCGCAGGCTTGCGCCTCCAGCACGCCTTGCCGAACGCGCGCGTGACCTATGTCTCCGCCACCGGCGCCACCACGGTCCACAACCTCGCCTATGCGCAGCGCCTCGGCCTCTGGGGCGGCGAGGACTTCCCCTTCGCCACCCGCGCCGAATTCGTCGAAGCCATCGAGGACGGCGGCGTGGCGGCCATGGAGGTGCTCGCGCGCGATCTGCGTTCGCTCGGGCTCTACACCGCCCGGTCGCTCTCCTATGACGGCGTCGAATACGAGCTGATCGAACACCAGCTCACCGGCGAACAGCGCGGCATCTACGACGCCTACGCCGGAGCCTTCGCGGTCATCCATAACAATCTCGATGCGGCGATGCAGGCCGCCAACATCACCGGCAGCGACGGCACGCTGAACAAGCAGGCCAAGTCCGCCGCTCGCTCGGCATTCGAGTCCGCCAAGCAGCGCTTCTTCGGCCATCTGCTCACGTCGATGAAGACGCCGACGCTGATCCGTTCGATCGAAGGCGATCTCGATGCGGGCCATGCTGCCGTGATTCAGATCGTCTCGACCGGCGAAGCCTTGATGGAACGTCGGCTGGCGGAGATTCCGACCGATGAATGGAACGACGTGCGCGTGGACATCACGCCGCGGGAATACGTCCTGGACTATCTCGCCCATTCCTTCCCGGTGCAGCTCTACGAGCCCTTCACCGACTCGGAGGGCAATCTGTCGTCGCGTCCCGTCTATCGGGATGGCCAGCCTGTCGAGAGCAGGGAAGCCGTCGCCCGTCGCAACGATCTGATCGAACGGCTCGCATCGCTCCCGCCAGTCCCTGGCGCGCTCGACCAGATCGTGCAGCGTTTCGGAACGGAGACGGTCGCGGAGGTGACGGGCCGATCGCGGCGCATCGTGCGCAAGGGCCATCGCCTCGTCGTCGAGAACCGCGCGCCATCGGCGAACCTCGCCGAGACCAGCGCCTTCATGGACGATCAGAAGCGCATCCTCGTCTTCTCGGACGCGGGCGGCACCGGGCGTAGCTATCACGCCGCACTCTCCGCGCGGAATCAGCGCCTGCGCGTTCACTATCTATTGGAACCGGGCTGGAAGGCGGACGCCGCCATTCAGGGCCTCGGTCGCACCAACCGCACCAACCAGGCGCAGCCACCGCTGTTCCGACCGATCGCCACGGATGTGCAAGCGGAGAAGCGCTTCCTCTCCACTATCGCCCGCCGCCTCGACACGCTGGGCGCGATCACGCGCGGCCAGCGCCAGACCGGCGGACAGGGCCTGTTCCGGCCCGAGGACAATCTGGAATCGACCTACGCGCGCGATGCCCTTCGCCAGCTCTATCTCCAGATCGTGCGGGGCAAGGTCGAGGGCTGCTCGCTCCAGCGTTTCGAGGACGCCACCGGCCTGAAACTGATGGATGCCAACGGCATCAAGGATGAGTTGCCGCCGATTACGACCTTCCTCAACCGGCTGCTCGCCCTCACCATCGAGCTGCAAGGCATCCTGTTCACCGCCTTCGAACTTCTGCTCGAGGCGAAGGTGGCGGGCGCGATCGCCAGTGGTGTCTATGACATCGGACTGGAGACGCTGACGGCGGAGAGCTTCGTCGTCACCAAGCGGACCACCATCTACACCCATCCCGCGACGGGGGCGGAAGCGCGTCTTCTCAGCCTTGTCGAGCGCCGCCGCAATCGGCCGACGTCGACGGAGAGCGCGCTGGCTTGGCTGGACGATCCGCATGCCCGGCTGCTCGTGAATGAGCGCTCTGGCCGAGCCGCCGTACAGATTCCGGCGCCGTCGCTCATGCTCGATGATGGCGAGATTGAAAGCCGCGTGCGGCTGATCCGGCCGATGGAGCAGCATCACGCCTCGCTGAAAATGATGGCCGACAGCCACTGGCGGGAGGTCGATCGCGAGGCCTTCGCCGCCATCTGGCAGCGCGAGGTGTCGGAGGTCCCGACTTTCGCCGAGAGCACGATCCATATGGTCAGCGGCCTGTTGCTGCCCGTCTGGAAGCGCCTGCCCAACGAGTCGACGCGCGTCTATCGCCTTCAGACCGATGACGGCGAGCGCATCATCGGCCGACGCGTCTCACCGGCCTGGGCCGCCAACGCTGCCTCGACCGGCGCGACCAACCTCGGCGTGGAGGACGCCTATGCGGCCCTGATCGACGGCCGCACCATTCTCGACCTTGCCGAAGGCCTTCAGCTTCGCCGTGCCCGTGTCATGGGCGCGAACCGCATCGAACTCTCCGGATTCACGGACGCGATGCGCGACCGGCTGCGGAGCTACGGGCTGTATAGCGAGATCATCTCGTGGAAGCTGCGCTTCTTCGTGCCCGTCGACGCTACCGGCCCGACCATCCTCGGAAAGCTGCTCGACACCTATCCGCTGTCGCGCATCTCCGAGCGGGAGGCGGCATGATGGCACGGATCGACGCCTCCGATCTGGCGCACCGTCTCGGCCGGCAGGCCGAGGCGGTCTGCCGCCACTACCTTTCCAACGGTCGCCGTCAGGGCGGCTATTGGCAGGTTGGCGACGTTCGCAACGCCAAGGGCCGCTCGATGTTCGTGCGGCTCCGCGATACGCCGAAGGGCCCAGCGGGCAAATGGAACGATGCGGCCACGGACGAGCATGGCGACCTGCTCGACGTGATCCGGGAATCGCTCGGCCTCATCGACTTCACCGATGTCGTCGAAGAAGCGCGCAGCTTCCTCAGCATGCCGCAACCCGAACCACGACCGGCGCCATCACGACAGGGCAGAGCGCCAGCCCCATCGGGATCGTCTGAGGCGGCGCGCCGCCTCTTCGCCATGTCGCAGCCGATCGCGGGCACCATCGTGGAAACGTATCTCCGTAAACGCGGGATTACGGCTTTGCACGGAACCGGCAGCCTGCGCTTTCATCCGAGATGCTATTACCGGCCCGAGGATGACGGCCCGACCGAAACCTGGCCGGCGATGATCGCCGCGGTCACCGATCTGGGCGGCACGATCACCGGAGCCCATCGTACCTGGCTCTCGCCCGACGGCTCCGACAAGGCGCCGATCGACACGCAGCGCAAGGCAATGGGCGATCTGCTCGGTCATGCCGTCCGCATCGGCGTGCCCGGCGATGTGATGGCGGCCGGCGAAGGCATCGAAACCATGCTGTCGTTGCGTCAGGTCATGCCCGACATGGCGATCGCGCCCGCGCTCTCGGCGGCGCACCTTGCCGCCATCCTGTTCCCGTTGACGCTTCGCAGGCTCTACATCGTCCGCGACAACGATCCGGCAGGAGACGGCGCGCGGGACAATCTGATCGAACGCGCCAATGCGGCGGGGATCGAAGCGATCGTGCTTTCGCCGGTGCTCGGGGACTGCAACGAAGATCTGCGCCTGCTTGGACTCGATGCGCTCCGGTCGGGAATCCGCGTGCAGCTCGCCCCCCAGGACGTCGCTCGCTTCATGGCGATCGCAGCATAGCCGGTATCTGAAAGCGAGGCGGCCCGGCGCCGCCTTGCTCCCTGGCTGCTGGACCCGTCAGAGGGATCACGCCTCGGCCTTCGAGAGGGCGATCGGCCGTCAGCCGGGCCGGATCGGCAATGGCTGCGGCCGACGATTTTCCGGCGGCGCATGTCCACCCCACGCGGCAGGCCGCGCGGGGACCCCGAACCCGCGCCTTTCCATCGCGAAACAAAATCGGCGGCCTACGCGATCCTCCGCTGACGCTTCGGCCCTGCGCCTTGCTCCGGGTGCAGGTCCGACCCGCCCGACGGCTTCGTCGCCATGAAGGCCGCGACGGTCGCGGTCCAACCGACGGAGCATCCCATGAACGAGCACGACGACTTCGAACCGCACCACGACTCGTCTCCCACCAACGACATGCTGCAGGAACTCCAGCTCTACGGCTACCGCCCCTCCGAGGACGAACCCGATCCCCGCCCGGTTCCGGAAGACCGCGTCATCGAAGGAGCCGTCGCAGACATCTTCGACGCCCTCATCGCCACCCTGGCCGACACCAGCCTCGATCACGACCTCAACGAACTGCTCTGGTCGACCGTCAATATGTTCCACCGCGCCGTCAGCCGCGTCGAAGATACGCTCGACGACAACGAACAGGGCCAGAAGCGCCTCCAGCGCGAACAGGACGGATCCGAGGTCAAGTCGCTGCAGCTCGAGAACCTGATCGACATGGGCAAGAGCCTGATCGAACGCCGCGACAGCCTGGAAGTCTTCCGCGAAAGCGCCGCCGAGCATTACCTTCGCGTCACCGGCTCGCCGTGGTCGCCCCGGACCGGATCACGGGTCAACCATCGCCATCTCACCGCCGCGATGATCGACAGCCGCGACTTCCTCGCCGCCAAGCGACGCGCGGAAACCGAGCTGCTGGTTCCGGCCGGGCCGAAGATCGCCTTCTCCGGCGGCGACACCACCGACCACCAGGCCATCTGGACCAAGCTCGACCAGATCCACGCCAAGCACCCCGACATGGTGCTGATGCACGGCGGTACGCCCAAAGGCGCCGAGAAGATCGCCGCCCGCTGGGCCGACAGCCGCAAAGTGCCGCAGATCGCCTTCAAGCCCGACTGGACGAAGCACGGCAAGGCCGCGCCCTTCAAGCGCAACGATCAGATGCTGACCGTCATGCCGATCGGCGTCGTGATCTTCCCCGGAACGGGCATTCAGGACAATCTCGCCGACAAGGCCCGCAAGCTGGGTATTCCGGTCTATCGGTTCGGATCGGGCGGCGCGTAAGCGCCGCCCTCGGCTGTTGCCTCCAACCGACGTCGACGTGCCCGAAGGTCGGAACTCCGCCATGCCTCGTGTAAATCAATGCAAATCAGGCGCAGCAACCGGGTTGGATATTTCTGATATCTTGGCATCTTGGCGCGATGCCGGACCTTCTACCATTCCCAGATGACTTCGCGCCGGACCTTCATCTCTCCGAGACGTTCCGGCGAAACGCCATGTCTCAACTCGACTGCGCCGTCTGGGCGGCCAAGAAATCCATCGATAGCCTAGCCCTTCACTCGATCGCCATCGCCACCGAGTTGTTGCTCAAATCTCATCTGCTCCGCACCGCAAGCACCGACGCCTGGAACCGTGCGCAGATCGGTCACAATCTCGATCGGGCAGCCCGATACGCCGAACGCGCCGGTCTGAACCTGCCATCCCGACTCGCGCTCGTTGTCGATCAGCTTCATCCGTATTTTCAGCGCGGCGGATTTCAGCGCGGCGGTCCGCGAGCCTGGCCGGCGGGATTTGCGGATGATGCCTGCGACATTGTGCGTGAACTCGCTCAAACGGTCTTTGATCATGCACGTCAGGACGCCCACGGCTCCTGAAGCGAAAACGACCACACCCCATTGCGCTGATCCTTGGTCCGGCCGCGGGCCTGACGCCATCAACCCGTAAAGGGTCGGACTACGCGAGACGCGTGCCGCCGCTCCGGCTGCGCCTGCGCGGTGATTGCGGCCCACGGCCGGACACTTCGGGCGCCTGTCAGCGGGGGATGGTCCTCCGCTCAAAGCCGGAGCAATGTCCTTCCCCGACGCCCACGCCTACGCCTTCAGCCTCGCCACCACCTTGATGGCCGTCATCGTCATCTTCCGAGCCGGCGACGGCACTCTCTCGGTCACAACCGCCAACGAGTTCGACGGCGATGAAACCGAGATCGTCAGTGAGATCGATCCGTTCGCCCCATGACGGGGCGACGGCCGTCCGGCCAAAGCGGATACCGATAGGTTTCCGTTCCCGACGGCGCTATTCCCTGCTAGAATAGAGCAGCGCCGTGGTGGTGGTGGAGGCGCGACCGTCAGACCATTCTCACGGAGAAACCACCATGATCTTCCTTGGCATTCTTCTCAGTTTCGCCGCCATTGGCTTCCTCTGCTGGCTGCTCTTAACGCTTGCCGTCTATGCGCTCCCGTTCTTCGTAGGCGTGAGCCTCGGCATGTGGGCGTATGGCACGGGCGCCGGATGGCTCGGCGCGATCATCGTCGGCTTCGTCGGGGCTGGTCTCACCTTCGGCGTCGGCCAGTTCCTGCTCGCCACCGTCCGCCCGATCTGGGCGCGCCTCCTGATCGCCATCGCCTTTGTCGCGCCTGCGGTGATCGCGGGTTTCCACGCCACCCATGGCGTCGTGAAACACACCATGCCGTCCGAGACCTGGCAGATCGTGTTCTCGATCATCGGAGCTGTCGCTGTCGGCGTGACCGCCTTCGCGCGGATCATCGGCATGGCGGCCTCCGACCCTTCGGCGGGCCAACTGTCTCGCGTCTGATGCGGAAAGCCGTGAACGGCCCCGGCTAAGAGAGATATCACGTTCGTGTCCTTTCGGATGGCACAGAGCAGGCGAGCGCACGGAATGCCAAGGCGAGTCCCGGGCAGGCGGCCGCGTATTGAGCGGATGGGGGAGCAGCGTTTGTAACGGCAAGCCGACCATCTCCGGCGAGCGGTGCGATCTTGCTGTTGGCGTCTGGGACAGAGGTTGCGTGCGATGGCCCGGAATGAGGCGATGGAGTCGGTGACGTCCGGCGAGTCTTTGGCGGCAGCGTGTGGCCTGGGTCTCCGCGTTCTGTCCATTCAGCGACCGCTCCATACGGCCTCTTCAATGGCCTGATCTGGCCGAAGGACGGCTGCGCCTCGAGCGCCTATGCCACAATGGCGCGTCGCGACTTTCTTCCCCTGCCGGCTGCGCCGTCATTCCTCGCGAAACAACAAAGTCGCGCCTGCGCCATCCTCCGCGGTGCTCCGGTCGCAAGCGATGTGTCGTCGCCCGCCTCCGGCCTGCCGATCGCCATCGAGGCCGCAATGGTGCGGGCTCGAAAATGGATACGGAGACCTACAATGGCCACCATCGGCACCTTCAAGAAGACCGCCTCGAACGAATACACCGGCGACATCGTCACCCTCAGCGTCCAGGCCAAGAACGTCCGCATCGTCCCCGACCTGCGCGCCAGCGGCGAGAACGCCCCCAGCCACCGGGTCCTGGTCGGCCGCGCCGAAATCGGCGCCGCCTGGTCCAAGCGCTCCAACGAGGGCCGCGAGTATCTGGGCCTCAAGCTTGACGATCCGAGCTTCAACGCCCCGATCTACGCCAACCTCTTCGACGACGAGGACGGCGACACCTTCTCCCTCATCTGGTCCCGGCCCAACGGCCGCCGCACCGACTGAGGCGGACAAGGCCCCGGCCGAAAGGCCGGGGCCGCCACCGCATCTCGACCGAATCACCCGCGTCATCAAACGATAGTCCGAGTCGCGCACCGGCGTCGCCGATGCTCATTTCTGGTGACGTCGCGATCAAGAGCGACTATTTTAGTCGTAGTTCTGGAGTGCGTATTGGCCCTGATGGGAGGTGATCATGCATGATCACCGCCCGACAATCACGGGCCGCGCGCGCGTTGCTGGGTTGGACACAGGAGACGCTCGCTGACAAGGCCCAGGTATCGCTGACCGCGCTCAAGCGCCTCGAATCCGAAAGCGGACTCGAGGTGTACGAGACCACGCGCGATCAAGTTCGCAGGGCGCTTGAAGCAGCAGGCATCGTTCTCCTGTCAACTGACCGAGGACATGGAGTGCTGCTCGTTGACGATCGCGGAAATCGAAAGACGTGACTGGTTGCAGCAAAGAGCTTTCGCCGAGTCAGTATCCGTCGTTTCTCGAGAGACCTCCATCCCGCATGAAATCCAGCGAGAAAATGGGCTCAAGTTGAGCGAGCTACGCCATGGTTGTTCCCTTTGACGATGATCCGCCCTCCGGCCAGGAGCTGACCGACTACGACAGGTCGCACATCAAGCTCTATATGCGCCTGCTTGATGCCACTGCCGACGGCGCGGATTGGCGGGAAGCCGTCGAAATCTTGTTCGGCATCGACCCGCACCGCGACCCCGAGCGCGCGCGTCGCGTCCACGACGGCCATCTGGAGCGCGCACGCTGGATGACGCAGATCGGATATCGGCTGCTTCTGCGCGAAGGCTGCAACTGACTGGCATAAACGGGCGCTTCGTCATCGCGGTGCCGCCGCGGCACCGCGCGGTGCCGGCTCTCTGGCTTCCCACAACCTCCATGCGAGGGAATCAATTCTCGCTCGACTTGCGCAATCCAAGGCGGGGTTGAATATGAGGCCCGATACTTCTCGTTGGAGAGAGACACCCACTTACGACTACTTCGATCAGCTTGCGATCGAGGGGCTGGCGTGGGAGTGCCTGCGGCGACACGAACCCTACCAACGAACCTATCGCCAGATCCTGGAAGAGACGGACGTGGCCGAGCCGCTGCCATTGGAAGCACAGCAACAGTGGGGTTTGCGATTTCCCCGCACGGCCGGGTTTGTCCGCTCTGACACAATCCGTCCTCTGGTCGCCTGCCGTCGTCCCCTCCGTTCTCACGCTGGCGCCGGCTCCAGAACATCTGTCGCTCGGTGAAGCGCCTCCGCTTAGCCCGCTCGATATCACCCGCGACAGCCCTGAAGGAGAACTCGCTTTCTATGGCGGCGATTCTCCCCTTCAGACTCTCATGATGCCCGGCAGCGACCCGACAAAACCCGTCGTCGCAATGATCCCGTTCGATGCCGATATGCTCGGCCGGATCGAGACGCTAACGCGACTCTGGCGCAGCCTTCGCGGCCAAAGACCGCCGCCCGATACGCGGATGACCCAGCAGCAGCGCCGTCGTCTTCGCCGAATGATTCAGGCGGCCGACGGTCACATGAACGGCGCGAGCTATCGCGAAATCGCCATAGCGATTTACGGCGAGCCGCGCATTTCGGCCGAGTCGTGGAAGACCTCGCCTCTACGCGCCTCGGTGATCGGCCTGGTCAAAGGCGGCCTCGACGCCATCAACGGCGGGTATCTCAATATGCTTCGTCACCGCCGTCGCTCGTGATCGCCCTGAGGGGTGAGGAATTTAGCTCCGCAAGTTCCTCATCCCTCCCGTCGCCCTTCCTTCGCCACCGTGGTCGTTGTTCGCCGCTGAACCGCAGCGGCTTCCCGCAACACCACGGAGGCCCGATCCATGCGACCCGATACCGCCGTTCTACCGCCACGCTTCCTGCGGACCAAGGAAGCCGCAGAATTCCTCAGCCTTTCAGCCCGCACGCTGGAGAAGCACCGCACCTACGGGACGGGCCCGGCCTATCGAAAGCTCGGCGGCCGCGTCGTCTATTCCGTCGACGACCTTGAAACCTGGGCCGACCGTGGCGCCGTCACCTCGACCTCCGACCCGCGCGGTTCGGTCCTTCCTGCCAAACGCCAGACGCCATCGACGGGCCAGCCCGTCGGTCGCTTCGCACGCTGATCGCGCCCGGTCCGTTCATGGCGGTGCGGCGTCGTCACCCATCGGAGCGCGGACAGCTCGACCTGTTTCGGGCGCTCCCTGGCGACTTCGCGCCAAGAGACGCGCAGGATCTCATGACCTATCCCTTCTTCTCTCTTTCCAAATCCCATCGCACCGCGCCGATCGACTTCGCCGCCGGCGACGTCGCGATCCGCGTGGAAGCGGTGCCCGATCATGGCATGGCGACCATTTGGGACGCCGACATCCTGATCTGGGCGGCGAGCCAGATCGTCGAGGCGCGTGACGCCGGGCTGCGCACATCGCGCCTGATGGCCGCCACTCCCTACGAGATTCTCACCTATGTCGGTCGCGGCACCAGCTTGCGCGACTACCAACGGCTCAAGGCCGCGCTCGACCGCCTGCAGTCGACCACCGTTTCCACCTCGATCCGACAACCGGCCGAAGGACGCCGCCATCGCTTCTCATGGATCAATGAGTGGCAGGAGCGCACCGACGGTAACGGCCGCCCCGACGGGATCGAACTGATCGTCCCCGACTGGTTCTACAAGGCCGTGCTCGATGACGCGCTCGTCCTGACCATCGACCGCACCTATTTCGATCTGACCGGCGGCCTCGACCGTTGGCTCTATCGCCTGGTGCGCAAGCACGGCGGCCGCCAGCGGGCGGGGTGGCGTTTCGATCTGCGTCATCTTCACCAGAAGTCGGGCAGCCTCTCGCCGTTCAAGCGCTTCGCCTTCGAACTGCGCGATATCGTCCGCCGCCAGCCGCTCCCCGGCTACGCCCTCTTTCTGGAGGTGGAGATTGGCGGCCGCGTTCTGCTCGCCTTCGAGCCGCACCCACCTTGTGGAAAACCTGTGGACGGGCTCGTGCTATCGGGAACCCGCACTATCGTGCCATCGGGAACCCTTGGCTCGTGCTATCAGGAACCCAAACAGGGTCTAACGCACAGAAAGCAAAGCCGAAAGCGGCCCCTTAACTTAGAGTCTAACCAAGAATCTAACTCTGAAGAGCGCACGTGCGATGTGGAAAACCTCATCCGTGCGACGGCGCGCAACCTCAGCGCGGCTTCTTCCGGTCGCAGAGCCGCTGACCCGAAAAGCGCGCAGACGAAGCTGTTCGACGATCGATCCCAAGCCGGTCAGCGTCCTTTCCGAGACCGCTCGGGAGGGGTGCGATGATCGTCGCGTTCCTCAATCAGAAGGGCGGCGTCGGGAAGACGACGCTCGCCCTCAACCTCGCTGGTGAACTGGCCAGCCGCGGAAAGCGCGTCACGGTTATCGACGCTGACCCGCAGGGGTCAGCGCTCGACTGGTCGCAGCAACGTAGTCGCGAAGGCCTTCCGCGCCTCTTCGGCGTCGTCGGCCTGGCGCGCGACACGCTGCACCGGGAGGCGCCCGAGCTGGCGCGCGATGTCGATCATGTGGTGATCGACGGTCCGCCCCGCGTCGCCGCGCTGATGCGCTCGGCTTTGCTCGCCGCCGATCTCGTCCTGATCCCGGTGCAGCCGTCGCCGCTCGACGGATGGGCGTCGGCCGAAATGCTCGCGCTCCTCGCGGAAGCTCGCATCTACCGGCCTGATCTTCTGGCGCGCTTCGTTCTCAACCGCTGCGGCGCCCGCACAGTCCTGGCGCGTGAGACCGCCGAGATGCTGGCCGATCACGACCCGCCCGTGCTCGCCACAACCATCGGACAGCGCATCGCCTTCGCTTCGGCCGCGCAGACCGGCCGCCTCGTCTGCGAGCTGGACGAGGCGGCGACGGCGGCCCGCGAGGTCGCGGCGCTCGTGAACGAAATCAGCCGCCTTCGCGCAGGGAGGGCGGGCACATGAGCGAGCGCCCATCGCGACGCGGCTTCGCCAAGCGCCCCGCCGACGCTGAGCAATGGATCAAGGCGGCTGACACGCCGCCACGCGATGCCGCCGCTTCCAGCTTCACCGCGCGGCTGACCATCGACATCACGCCGGATCTGCGCGGCCGCATCAAGATCATCGCCTTCCAGCGCGGTGTCACCGTCGCCGACATGCTGCGCGCGCTGCTCGAGCGCGAATTTCCTCCAACCGATGGAGCCCCCTCATGACCGGCACTGCGGCCCCCCGCGTGCGCGGCGGTCCGATGCCGCCTGCACAGCCCCACGAAGACATGACCCATGTCGAACTGACGTGGGTGGAGAAGAAGATCGAATACTGGATCAGGTTCGGTCGCCAAGCCCACGAACAGATTCTCGACCGCCGTCGGCGTGTCGTCGGCTTCCAGCCGAACGCCGTCTTCGCCTTCGTCCGCTGGGCCGCCAACGACTACGGCACCATCATTTCGCGCATCGACATTCTGCGCGCGATCGTGCCGGGTCAGTCCTATCAGACGGTTCCCTTCGTGCGCCCCGGCGGCGAAATCCTGCTGAAGGTTGAGGGCTGGCCGAAAGTCGAGGACGTGCTTCGGCACATCGACGCCATCGAAGCGCTCGGCGTCGATGCCTGCGACGTCGCGCCGGACCATTGGCGTCACGTCGCTCATCGGGCACAGGCCGGTCACGCACCGCGTCCATACACGGCCGAGCGCCATCTGGCGTGGCTCAAGCGGCGGGAAATCCAAGGATGACCCGTTCCGGCTATGTCAAAGCCACGGCTATCGCCACGCTCGGCGTGGCGCTCGCCATCGCCGTGCCGACATCCACCAAGCTGGTCTGGAACGTCACGCCCAGCGTCCCGATCGGACTCTACAGCATCGCGCCTTCCCATCGGCTCGAAGTCACCGATCTGGTCGCCGTCCTGCCACCCGAACCGCTGGCCGGTTTCATGGTCCGGCGCGGCTATATCGGTCCCGATGTGCCGCTGCTGAAGCGCGTGATGGCGCTGCCGGGACAGCGCGTCTGTCGCACCGGCATGGCGATCACCGTCGATAACGTGCCGCTCGGCGATGCCCGCGATCGCGACCGCATCGGTCGCGAACTGCCGATCTGGCAAGGCTGCCGACGGCTCGTCGCCGGTGAAGTCTTCCTCATGAATCCGGACGCGGCTGACAGCCTCGACGGGCGCTACTTCGGTCCGCTTGCCGACACCGCTGTGATCGGCCGCGCGACGCCCGTCTGGACCGACGAAGACGGCGACGGCCGCTTCGTCTGGCGCGCACCGACGCGCTGATTGCTTCCATTTTTCCACCCGCAACCAAGGAGACTTCCCATGCAAATCGGTATGTTCACTCGCGAAGCAAACGGCTTCACCGGGCAGATTCACACGCTGACGCTCGCCTGCGATCTCGCCATCATCCCGGCCGAACCCTCCGAGACGGAGAACGCGCCGGACTACCGCGTTCACCAGGGCAGTGACGAAGGTCCAGAAGTCGGCGCGGGCTGGATGCGCGCCGGCGAACGCGCCGGCGAGTACGTCGCGCTAGTCATAGACGATCCCGCTTTTCCGCATCCGATCCGCGCCAATCTCTTCCGTGACGACGACGCCGGTTCGGCTTGGTCCCTGCATTGGAGCCGTCCGTCCAAGCGCGACGCAAAGGACTGACGCCATGCAGCGCGCCGTCCTTCTTCTCCTTTCCGGCCTGGTCCTGACAGCGAACGCGGCGTTGCCCGTTCGCGCGCAGACCTCGACACCGGCGCGCACGGCATCCGTCGATCCGCACGCCGGTTACGTCGCCGAAGCCTCGCAGCGCTTCGGCATTCCCGAAGCGTGGATCATCGCCGTCAAGCGCGCCGAAAGCGCCGGCGACGTGCGCGCGATCTCTTCGGCCGGTGCCATGGGCCTGATGCAGGTGATGCCCGACACATGGGCAGGGCTTCGCGTGCGCTATCGGCTCGGTCGCAATCCTTACGACCCACGCGACAACATCCTCGCGGGGACGGCCTATCTGCGCGAGATGTACGATCGCTATGGCACGATCCCCGCCATGCTCGCGGCCTACAATGCAGGACCCGGCCGCTACGACGAGCACCTCGCGACAGGGCGTGCGCTACCCGCCGAAACCCGCGCCTATGTCGCTCTTCTCGCCCCTCAGCTCGGCTCCGCAGCGCTGTCGAGAGGCGCGCCCGCTGCCGCACCTCCGCCGCCCGATTGGCGCGAGGCCCCACTGTTCGTCACGCGATCCGCCGACGCTCGTTCTGCCGTCGGGACACCATTCGGCGGCCGCTCACTCGACAGCCGCTCGTCCCTTCCGGCTGCACCGGATGGCGACGGAGGACCGCAGGCAACGCCCATCGTTCTTGCCCGCGATGATACCGGAGACCCGCAATGATGGCGCGGCTTCGCATTCGCACCGGATCGGGCTCCAGCGTGTCATGGAGGGCGCGAAGGAGGGAGACAGGCACAACAACCGCACGATGGCAGGATAAAACGGCGCACCGTGCGCTTCGGTCGGTTGGTTGTTTTTGCTGCATTTTTAGACGCGTTGCGCGCCGTGCCGGGGTTACGCGCACCGTGCGCCGAACCCGCAATCCATTGGGCTTGCGCGAATTTTCGCACCGTGCGGGGCTGCGCCATGGCCGATGAAAACGAATTCCGTGTCCGGCCTGGCCGCATTCGCTCGACCCGCGCGCAGTCGGTTCGCCCCTTCATCGCCCAGGCGCTCGCGGCCGCGAAGAAGGCCGGCGGCGGCGTGTCGCGTTCAGGCCGCGTCGTCTCCGGCAACCGCTCGCGGTTCGGACGCGGCCAGCGCGCCTCTATCCAGGCCAACAGGCTCATCACCGCCCGCACGCGCGGCGCCGTCATCAAGGCCCGCGTCGTGCGGCACTCAGCGCGATCGGCGCCGCTTGGCACCCACCTCGACTATCTGCGCCGCGACGGCGTGACCCGTGACGGAGAGAAGGCGCGGCTTTTCGGGCCGGGTGATGGCGAGGCGGACGGCCGCGCCTTCGCCGAGCGTTGCGAGGACGACCGGCATCATTTCCGTTTCATCGTCTCGCCGGACGACGCGCTGGAGATGTCGGATCTTCGATCCTTCACCAGCGACCTAGTCGGCCAGATGGAAAAGGATCTCGGCACGCGGCTCGACTGGGTCGCCGTCGACCACTGGAATACCGAGCATCCTCACGTCCACCTGATCGTGCGCGGCGTCCGTGACGACGGCCAGGACCTCGTCATCTCCCGCGACTACATCAAGGAGGGCATGCGCGACCGGGCGCGCGAACTCATCACCCAGGAGCTGGGGCCGCGCACCGATCTGGATATCCGCCGCACGCTCGAACGGCAGATCGAGACCGAGCGCTGGACGCAGCTCGACCGGCAGCTTGTCCGCGACGCGGGCAAGACCGGCATCACCGATCTCGCGCCACGTGCTGATCAGACGCCAGACGAATTCCACGCGCTGAAGGTCGGTCGGCTGCGCACTCTCGAAGTCCTCGGCGTCGCGGGACAGGTCGGCCATTCGCAATGGTTCATCAAGCCCGAGGCCGAGTCGGTCCTGCGCGAACTCGGCGAGCGTGGCGACATCATCAAGCGCATGCACCGCGCCCTGACCGAGCGCGGCATCGAGCGCGGCTCGGCCGACTATATCATCGCCGCTGAAAGCCTCGACGTGCCTATCATCGGTCGCCTGGTTGAGCGCGGGCTGGATGATGAGCTGAAGGGTACGGCCTATGCCGTGGTCGACGGGGTCGACGGGCGAACTCACCACATCAAGCTGCCCCATCTCGACGCCGCCGGCGACAGCGCTCCGGGTTCGATCGTCGAGTTGCGCAAATTCGAGGACGCGCAGGGCGAACGCCGCGTCGCGATCGCCGTGCGTTCCGATCTCGACCTCACCTCCCAGGTCACGGCGTCCGGCAGCACCTGGCTGGACCGGCAGGCCATCGCTCGCGAGCCGGCCTCGCTTTCCGATGGCGGCTTCGGCGCTGAGGTCCGCGACGCGCTCGACCGGCGCGCCGATCATCTGGTCGGGCAAGGGCTGGCTGAACGCCAGGGCAGGCGGATCGTCTTCGCCCGGAACCTGATCGAAACCCTGCGCCGCCGCGAACTCGACACGGTCGCTACCAAGCTCGCGGCCGAGACGGGATTGCCGCACAAGCCGGCCTCGAATGGCGAGTTCATCGCCGGCGCTTATCGCCAGCGCCTCACGCTCGCCTCCGGCCGCTTCGCCATGATCGACGACGGCCTCGGCTTCCACCTCGTGCCCTGGAGCCCTTCGCTCGAGAAGCAGCTTGGCCGTCATGTCTCGGGGGTCGCCCGCAATGATGGCGGCGTCGATTGGAGCTTCGGCCGCAAGCGGGGGCTCGGCCTCTAGCCGGATCGAGGAGAAAGACCGTCGGGCGAAACCGTCCTATGTGCGCGCCACAGTTTTCGGCTGTACTTCGCCTACATCTTTCCTGTTGCTTGTCCCGCGTCCGGCTACTCTCTGAATGGCTCCATCTCATTCGTCGATTGGAGCCAGCGTGCGTGGAGGCCAGGTCCTTTGGGGTCAGATTGCTGTCGTCTTCACCATCATCGTGGTGACGACCTGGACGGCGACGCAATGGACGGCCTGGCGCCTCGGCTTTCAGGGGCAACTCGGCGAACCCTGGTTCGAGCTGGCGGGCTGGCCGATCTACTACCCGCCCTCGCTCTTTTGGTGGTGGTACTTCTACGACGCCTATGCGCCGGAGGTGTTCGCCACAGGCGGGATCATCGCCGCATCGGGCGGTTTCATCGCCATCGCTGTCGCCATCGCCATGTCCGTCCGCCGGGCCCGCGAGGCGAAGAATGTCGCGACCTACGGTTCCGCCCGTTGGGCCGAGAAAGCCGAGGTAAAGGCCGCCGGATTGCTTGCACCGGACGGCGTCGTGCTCGGCCGCTACGATCACGAGTATCTGCGGCACGATGGACCCGAGCATGTGCTGTGCTTTGCGCCGACGCGATCCGGCAAGGGCGTCGGCCTTGTCGTGCCCTCGCTTCTGACCTGGCCGGGATCAGCGATCGTCCATGACATCAAGGGAGAAAATTGGCAGCTCACCGGTGGCTTCCGTGCTAGGCACGGCCGCGTATTGCTGTTCGATCCGACCAATCCGAAGTCGTCGGCCTACAATCCCTTGCTCGAGGTGCGCCGCGGCGAGTGGGAGGTCCGCGACGTGCAAAATATCGCCGACATCCTGGTCGATCCGGAAGGCTCGCTGGAGAAGCGGAACCACTGGGAGAAGACCAGCCACGCGCTGCTGGTCGGCGCCATCCTGCATGTCCTCTACGCCGAGGATGACAAAACGCTCGCCGGCGTCGCCGCCTTCCTCTCCGATCCGCGTCGGCCGATCGAATCGACTCTCGCCGCCATGATGAAGACCGCTCATCTCGGCGAGGCGGGACCCCATCCCGTGATCGCCAGCGCGGCGCGCGAGCTGCTGAACAAGTCGGACAACGAGCGCTCCGGCGTGCTGTCCACCGCCATGTCCTTTCTCGGCCTCTATCGTGATCCGGTCGTGGCCGAGGTGACGCGGCGCTGTGACTGGCGCATCACCGACATGGTGGAGGGCAAGCGGCCGACCACCCTTTACCTCGTCGTGCCGCCCTCCGACATAAACCGGACCAAGCCCCTGATCCGGCTGATCCTCAATCAGGTCGGCCGGCGCCTGACCGAGGATCTGCAGGCCAAGGCCGGGCGGCACCGGCTGTTGCTGATGCTCGATGAGTTTCCGGCTCTGGGCCGCCTCGACTTCTTCGAGTCGGCGCTGGCCTTCATGGCGGGGTACGGTCTCAAAAGCTTCCTCATCGCCCAATCGCTCAACCAGATCGAGAAGGCCTACGGCCCGAACAATTCAATCCTCGATAACTGCCATGTGCGCGTCAGCTTCGCCACGAACGACGAGCGCACCGCCAAGCGCGTCTCCGACGCTCTGGGGACCGCCACCGAAATGAAGGCCATGAAGAACTATGCAGGGCACCGGCTCTCGCCATGGCTTGGCCATCTGATGGTGTCGCGTTCGGAAACCGCCCGCCAGTTGATGACCCCTGGAGAAATCATGCAACTCCCGCCCACCGACGAAATCGTCATGGTCGCAGGGACGCCGCCGATCCGCGCGAAGAAGGCCCGTTACTATGAGGACAGCCGCTTCAAGGAGCGCATTCTTGCGCCGCCGGTGCTGGCCAAACCGGCACAGGGGCGCGCGGACGACTGGAGCAGCCTGCCGGTTCCGACGCGCCCCGAGGGGATCGACGCGACGGCGGCTTCCACATCGTCCGATGAAGACCCGACCGAATCCGAGCGCCGCCATCAGCCCGAGCTCAATCGCACGGCTCCCCAGGAGAAGAAGGCTCCGATCGAGAACGAATTCGAGTTCGATCTTCCGGAGGAGCCTGATGAAGAAGCGATGCAGAACCGCCGCATGACCCGCCTGATGCAAGGTGTCGCCCGTCAGGTCTCCCTCGACCCCAATGACGGCATGGAGCTGTAGGCCCATGGCCGGACGAACGAAGAAGGTGAAGATCTCGGTCTACCTCGACCCCGATGTCATGACGATGCTCGGCGATTATGCCGCGCGCCGGGACCAGTCGCAGTCGATGATCGCCGAGGCCGCGATCGCGTCCTTTCTGTCACCGGATGATGCCGAGCGGCGTGAGGCCGTCGTTGCGAAGCGCCTCGATCAGCTCGACCGCCGACTGACGCGCATGGAGCGCGACGTCGGAATCTCGATGGAAACTTTGGCTGTGTTCATCAAGTTCTGGTTGGCGACAACACCGGCGCTTCCCGAGCCCGCCGCCCAAGCGGCGCGCGCCAAGGCTGGAGAGCGCTACGAGGCGTTCATCATCGCACTGGGTCGACGGCTGGCGAGCGGACCAAAGCTCAGGCAGGAAGTCTCGGACGACGTACCAGCGTCTGAGTAAGTAATGTTGGAAGCGCCTCATATCCGATATCATCGGCGCGACGCGTTACCATCATCGAGCGGCGCAAGGCGCAAGGAGACCGTCGACGCGAATTCGGCCGAGTCGTTCTTCGTAGTCTCCGCTTTCGTCGCAAGCATTCTAGCGAGCATTCTTGCAGGCGCACCGCCGTTCTCCTGTATTTGCACGCTGCGCTACTACTACGCCCGAATATTGTTGAAGGAGCCCGATTTCGGGCCCTTTTAATCATCCCCGTCCGGGGACCGTCTGAATTGTTCCCAGCCAGAGCGGGGACAAGATGGCGGCGATACATGACAATACAGAAGGGCGCACACGCAGTTCGCGCATGCTGCGTACAGCCCTCGGCGCCGCCATCACGCGGTTCCTGGATGACCCATCCATCATCGAAGTGATGCTAAATCCGGACGGCCGCGTCTGGGTTGATCGCCTCTCCGAAGGTCTTGCCGACACCGGCGAAACGCTCTCTCCAGCCGATGGCGAACGTATCGTCCGCCTCGTCGCGCACCATGTCGGCGTCGAAGTCCATCCCCGCGCTCCGCGCGTCTCGGCCGAGCTGCCGGAAACAGGTGAGCGGTTCGAGGGCCTGTTGCCCCCCGTCGTGGCTGCGCCGGCCTTCGCCATCCGCAAGCCGGCCGTCGCGGTGTTCGCCCTCGAAGACTACGTGGCCGCCGGCATCATGACCGCCACCCAGGCTGTGACGCTGCGCGAGGCCGTCATATCCCGCGCCAACATCCTCGTCGCGGGCGGCACCAGCACTGGCAAGACCACGCTGACCAACGCGCTGCTCGCCGAGGTGGCCAAGGGCGCGGATCGCGTCGTCATCATCGAGGACACGCGCGAGCTGCAATGCGCCGCGCCCAACCTTGTCGCGATGCGGACGAAGGATGGCGTCGCCACGCTTTCCGATCTGGTCCGATCCAGCCTGCGCCTGCGCCCCGACCGCATCCCGATCGGCGAGGTGCGCGGGTCCGAAGCCCTCGATCTCCTCAAGGCCTGGGGCACCGGCCACCCCGGGGGCATCGGCACCATCCATGCCGGCACGGGCATCGGCGCGCTGCGCCGCCTCGAGCAGCTCATCCAGGAAGCCGTCGTCACCGTCCCACGCGCCCTGATCGCCGAGACGATCGACCTTGTCGCCGTCCTCTCCGGCCGCGGTTCCGCGCGCCGGCTCGCAGAACTCGCCCGCGTCGAAGGCCTCGGCCCCGACGGCGACTACCGCATCACCCCTGCCACCTCAACCACAGGAGACAACACATGATCCGCACCTTCGCGCGCGGCTGCCACACCATGGCGACCGCCGCTGCCGCTGTTTCCATCAGCGTGCTTTTCACCCAGGCCGCTCACGCCTCCGGCTCCTCGATGCCGTGGGAAGCGCCGCTGCAATCCATCCTCCAATCGATCGAGGGGCCGGTGGCGAAGATCATCGCCGTGATCATCATCATCGTCACCGGTCTGACGCTGGCATTCGGCGACACCTCAGGCGGATTCCGCCGCCTGATCCAGATCGTCTTCGGCCTGTCGATCGCGTTCGCGGCGTCGAGCTTCTTCCTGTCCTTCTTCTCGTTCGGCGGCGGGGCGGTGATCTGATGACCGCTGGCCTCGAACAGCTCGCTGAGGTGCCGGGCTTCACGGTTCCGGTCCACAGGGCGCTGACTGAGCACATCATGCTCGGCGGCGCTCCGCGTTCGATCGCGATCATGAATGGCACGCTGGCCGGCGCGGTCGGCCTCGGCTTGCGCCTCTGGCTCGTCGGCCTCGCTATCTGGGCGATCGGCCACTTCGCGGCGGTCTGGGCGGCCAAGCGCGACCCGCTCTTCGTCGAGGTGGGACGCAGGCACCTGCGCATCCCCGGTCATCTGTCCGTCTGACGGAGTCATCGCCATGATGAACCTCGCCGAATACCGCCGCACCGGCACATGCCTTGCCGACTATCTGCCCTGGGTGGCGCTCGTCGAAGAGGGCATCGTCCTCAACAAGGACGGTTCGTTCCAACGCACCGCACGATTCCGCGGACCGGACCTCGATTCTGCTGTCGCCGCCGAGCTGGTGGCCGTCGCCGGCCGCCTCAACAACGCCTTTCGTCGCCTTGGTTCTGGCTGGGCGATCTTTGTGGAAGCGCAACGCTACGAGGCTTCGCACTATCCGTCCGATCTCTTTCCTGATGCCGCGTCCGCGCTCCTCGACGCCGAACGCAAGGCTGATTTCGAAGAAGCGGGCAGCCATTTCGTATCGAGCTATTTCCTCACCATCACCTACCTGCCACCGGCCGAGGACGCAGCACGCACTGAAGCTTGGCTCTACGAAGGGCGCGAGCATAGCGGCGTTGATCCGCATGAGGTCCTCAAGACGTTCATGGACCGCACCGATCGCGTCGTGGGGCTGCTTGACGGCTTCATGCCCGAATGCGCATGGCTCGATAGCTTCGAGACGCTGACCTATCTGCATTCAACGGTGTCGACGAAACGCCACCGCGTCCGCGTCCCTGAAACGCCAATCTATCTCGACGCGCTGCTCGCCGATCAGCCACTGACCGGTGGGCTCGAACCACGCCTCGGGGCGTCTCACCTGCGCGTCCTGACCATTGTCGGATTTCCGACCGCGACCACACCCGGCATTCTCGATGATCTCAATCGTCTCGCCTTTCCTTATCGCTGGTCGACCCGCGCGATCCTGCTCGACAAGACCGACGCCACCAAGCTGCTGACGAAGATCCGCCGCCAATGGTTCGCCAAGCGCAAGTCGATCGCGGCGATCCTCAAGGAGGTCATGACCAACGAAGCCTCCGCGCTCGTTGATACCGATGCCGCCAACAAGGCGGCGGACGCCGATCTGGCCCTGCAGGAGCTGGGCGCCGACTTCGCCGGTCAGACCTATGTGACCGCGACCATCACCGTCTGGGACGACGATCCGCGCCTCGCCAGCGAAAAGCTGCGGCTCGTGGAGAAGGTCATCCAGGGCCGCGACTTCACCTGCATGACCGAAACCATCAACGCCGTCGATGCCTGGCTCGGTACACTGCCAGGCCATGTCTACGCCAATGTGCGTCAGCCTCCGATATCGACGCTCAATCTCGCTCACATCATTCCGCTCTCGGCGGTGTGGGCGGGACCGGAACGGGACGAGCATTTTGCAGGGCCCCCACTGCTCTTCGGCAAGACCGAAGGCTCGACCCCGTTCCGGCTTGCCCTTCATGTCGGCGATGTCGGCCACACCCTTGTCGTCGGCCCCACCGGCGCCGGCAAGTCCGTCCTGCTGGCCATCATGGCCTTGCAGTTCCGCCGCTACGCCGGCTCCCAGGTCTTCGCCTTCGACTTCGGCGGCTCCATCCGGAGCGCCGCCCTCGCGATGGGCGGTGACTGGCACGATCTGGGCGGCAACCTGTCCGAAGGCCTCGACTCCTCGGTCTCGCTGCAGCCGCTTTCCCGCGTTCACGACACTCCCGAACGCGCCTGGGCTGCCGACTGGCTTGTCTCCATCCTGACCCGCGAGGGTGTGCCGATCACACCCGACGTCAAGGAGCACATCTGGTCGGCGCTGACCTCGCTCGCGTCGGCTCCTGTTGAGGAACGGACGATCACCGGCCTCACGGTCCTGTTGCAGTCCAACGACCTGAAGCAGGCGCTGCGACCTTACTGCGTCGGCGGTCCCTACGGCCGATTGCTGGACGCCGAATTCGAGCAGCTCGGCTCGGCCTCGGTGCAGGCCTTCGAGATCGAGGGCTTGGTCGGGACTGGGGCGGCACCGGCCGTCCTGTCCTATCTCTTCCATCGTATCGGAGACCGCCTCGACGGCTCGCCGACCATGCTCATCATCGACGAGGGCTGGCTGGCGCTTGATGACGACGCCTTCGCTGGCCAGCTCCGCGAATGGCTGAAGACGCTGCGCAAGAAGAACGCCAGCGTCATCTTCGCCACGCAGTCGCTGTCGGACATCGACAACAGCGGTATCGCGCCAGCGATCATCGAGAGCTGTCCGACACGGCTGCTGTTACCGAACGAGCGCGCGATCGAACCGCAGATCACGGCGATCTACCGCCGCTTTGGCTTGAATGACAGACAGATTGAGATCTTGGCCAGGGCGACGCCCAAACGCGACTACTACTGCCAGAGCCGCAGGGGAAACCGCCTCTTCGAGCTGGGCCTTTCCGAAGTCGGCCTCGCGCTCGCGGCCGCTTCTTCCAAGACCGATCAGGCGCTGATCGCCCGCACCGTCGCCGAGCACGGCCACGACGGCTTCCTTGCCGCCTGGCTGCGCCTGCGCGGCGCCGAATGGGCTGCAGACCTCATCCCCGATCTCACCAACCTCATCCCCCAGCAGCCCGAGAAGGAGGCTTGACTATGAAGACCTATCGTTCCCCCCGGCGCGCGCTCATGCTCGCGGCGACCATGCTGGCGACGCCGCTCGCGGTCTCGCCAATACTCTCGACTCCGGCTGCCGCGCAGTGGGTGGTCTATGACCCCACCAACTACGCCCAAAATGTCCTGACGGCAGCGCGTTCGCTCGAGCAGATCAACAATCAGATTCGTTCGCTCCAGAACGAAGCGCAGGGCCTCATCAACCAGGCGCGCAATCTCACCAGCCTGCCGTATTCGTCGCTCCAGCAACTCCAGCAAAACGTCCAGCGCACGCAGCAGCTCCTGCGGCAGGCACAGAACATCGCCTACGACGTCCAGAACATCGACCAGATGTTTCAGCAGCAATACGGGAAGGCCTCGCTCACCGCGTCCGACACCGAACTCGTCAATGGCGCGCGCTCACGTTGGCAGAATACGGTGGGTGGACTTCAGGACGCCATGCGCGTGCAGGCAGGCGTGGTTGCCAATATCGACACCAACCGCGCGCAGATGTCGGCGTTGGTCGATCAGAGCCAAGGCGCGACCGGCGCGCTGCAGGCGACGCAAGCAGGCAACCAGCTTCTCGCGCTCCTCGCCCAGCAGCTCGCCGATCTCACCGCGGTCGGCGCCGCCAACGGCCGCGCCCAGGCGCTCACCGAGGCCGAACGCGCCGCAGCGGCAGAGCAGGGCCGCGAGCAGCGTCGGCGATTCCTGACGCCTGGCTCCGGCTACCAGCCGGGCAACGCCCAGATGTTCGGCAACCGCAACTGAGGACTCCCCGATGGACGGCAAGATGCTGGCCCGGTTGGGCGCCGTCGTCTTCATCGCCGTCGCCATCACGGCGATGGCGATCGAGATGACCAGGAAGGAGCGCGCGCCGGAGCCCGTTCCGGTGCGCCTCCTCGAACCTGTGCGTGATCCCCTTCGCGACGGCCAACGTCGATGCCAGCAGCTCGGTCAGGCCGCGGCCAGCGATCCCGACTGCATGCGCGTCTGGGCCGAAACCCGCGATCGTTTCCTCGGCCGACCGGCAACTCCTGCCTCTCCGCCAGCAGAAGGACGCTGAACCATGGGCGGCGCAGGCGTCATCGACAATTTCCTCGAGGTCTTCACCTCCTACATCAACAGCGGCTTCGGACTGCTCGGCGGCGAAGTGGCGTTTATCGCCACCACCCTGATCGTCATTGATGTCACGCTCGCGGCGCTGTTCTGGAGCTGGAGCGCCGACGACGACATCATCGCGCGACTGGTCAAGAAGACGCTGTTCGTCGGGATCTTCGCTTACCTCATCGGCAACTGGAACAATCTCGCCAAGATCATCTTCGACTCCTTCGCCGGGCTCGGCCTCAAAGCCTCCGGCACCGGCTTCACCGCGCAGGATCTCATGCGGCCCGGCAAGGTCGCGCAGACTGGTCTCGATGCGGCGCGGCCGCTCCTGGAATCCATCTCCGACCTGATGGGTTGGATCAGCTTCTTCGAGAACTTCATCCAGATCGCTTGCCTGCTCTTCGCCTGGGCGCTGGTCATTCTCGCCTTCTTCATCCTCGCCATCCAGCTCTTCGTCACCCTGATCGAATTCAAGCTGACGACGCTCGCTGGTTTCGTCCTCATTCCCTTTGGTCTCTTTGGCAAGACCGCATTCATGGCTGAACGCGTTCTCGGCAACGTCGTATCGAGCGGCATCAAGGTTCTCGTTCTGGCCGTCATCGTCGGCATTGGATCGACTCTGTTCAGCCGCTTTACCGCAGGTTTCGGCGGCGCGACGCCGACCATCGATGACGCCATGGCCGTCGTCCTCGCGGCCCTGTCCCTTCTCGGCCTTGGCATCTTCGGCCCAGGGATCGCGGCTGGCCTCGTCAGCGGAGGACCTCAGCTCGGCGCCGGCGCTGCCGTTGGAACAGGCCTTGCCGTCGGCGGCGCGGCGCTCGCCGCCGGAGGCGCCGCTGGTCTTGCCGTGAAGGGAGGCGCAGCCGCCATGTCGGGCGGGGCCGCCGCGATGCGTGGCGGCGCATCGGCCGCCGGTGGCGCCGCCGCCGCCTACAGCCTCGGCTCGCTCGGTCAGTCTGGCGCCGCAGGAGTCGCCTCGGGCCTCGGCGGTGTCGCCCGCGCCGCTGGCGCTGCAACGGTCTCGCCGTTGAAGCGTGCGACCTTGCGTGCGGCCGAAAGCATGAAGTCCAGCTTCTCGGACGGCGCGAAGGCAGGCTTCGGCGCCACCGGCGGCACATCGACGATGGGCACCATCGGCGGCTCCGCCGATGCGTCCGGTTCCTCTCCCGCCTCGGCGTCTCGAGACGGCCCGCCTGATTGGGCCAAGCGCATGCAGCGCCATCGTTCTCTCGGACACGGCGCCACCCTCGCAGCACATGCCGTTCGCTCAGGCGACAGCCACGGCGGGGGCTCCTCCATCAATCTTTCTGAAAGTGACCGCTCATGAGCGTTTTCAAGCGACCCGCCGCCCACTATGGCAAGACACCCGAACCCGTCACGCCCTATCAGAAGGCCGCGCAAGTCTGGGACGAGCGCATCGGCTCGGCCCGTGTCCAGGCCAAGAACTGGCGCTATATGGCCTTCGGGTCATTGATCCTCTCGGCCGGCTTTGCCGCCGCATTGGTTTGGCAGTCCGCACGCGGAACGGTCGTGCCTTGGGTTGTTCAGGTCGACCGCCTGGGCCAGGCCCAATCCGTCGCTCCCGCGACTGCCGACTATCGCCCTTCCGATCCCCAGATCGCCTGGCATCTTGGTCGCTTCATCGAACAGGTCCGCTCCATTCCGGCCGACGCGATCATCGTCCGGCAGAATTGGCTGCGAGCCTATGAATGGACGACCGATCGCGGCGCGGCGGCTCTCAACGACTACGCTCGCGCCAACGACCCCTTCACCAAAGTCGGCCGCCGCCAGGTCGCCGTCGAGGTCTCCAGCGTCATCCGCGCCTCTCCGGACTCGTTCCGCGTCGCTTGGACGGAAAGACACTACGAGAATGGCCAGCTTGCCGTGACCGAACGCTGGACCGCGATCCTGACCATTGTGATCCAGACGCCGCGCGACGCGGACCGTCTGCGCGCCAATCCGCTGGGGATTTACGTCAATGCAATTTCCTGGTCGCGGGAGATGACGCCATGAACCCGTCTTTCCGCAGGTCCGCGTTTCCTGTTTTCCGTAAATCCGCCTTTGCGGCTGCCCTGCTGTCCGCAACCGTCCTCGCCGGTTGCGCCACCGCGCCGAAACCGCCGCAGATCAGCTACGATAGCACTGTTCCACCACTTCCGTCGGTCCCGGCAGTCATCACGGATCAGCGGCCACGTCCGCTGCATACGCCTCCGGCCTGGATCCCGGCCCGGGGCGGCAATTCCGCGAGCACGCCGACCGCGCGCGTCGAGAACGCCAACGCCGCCGCGCGTGTCGAGCCGCGGCGAGACGGCTATTACAACTCCATCCAGATCTATCCCTGGAGTGAAGGGGCCCTCTATCAGGTCTATGCCGCGCCCGGGCAGATCACGAATATCGCGCTTGAGCCGGGCGAAAACCTGACCGGAGCAGGTCCGATCGCCGCCGGTGACACGGCCAGGTGGATTATCGGCGACACCGAAAGCGGCTCGGGCGTGACCCGCCGCGTCCATGTGCTCGTGAAGCCGACCAGGACCGACATCACGACCAATCTCGTCATCACGACCGATCGGCGCGTCTACATGATCGAACTGCGCGCGGGCACGAACCCCTATATGCCCGCCGTGGCATGGGCCTATCCCGAGCCCCCAGCCAGCCAACGCGCCAACGTCCCGGCGAGGCCCGTCGTTCCTGCCGCGACTGCGCGCAACTATCGCTATGGCCTGATGGGCGATACGCCCCCATGGCGTCCGGTCTCGGTCTATGACGATGGGCGGCGCGTCTACGTCGAATTCCCGCGCGGCATCGTCCAGGGCGAGATGCCGCCGATCTTCGTCATCGGCTCCGACGGCGAGCCGCAAATCGTCAACAGCCGCATCTACCAGAACATCCTGATCGTCGATCGCATCTTTGGTGCAGCCGAACTGCGTCTCGGAGGCGGCGATCGTCAGCAGACCGTCAGGATCGTCCGTACTGACGGGAGGCCCGCATCATGATCGACAACGACACCAACAACCAACAGCCGGAGAATCTCTCGGCGACGCCGGCCGAGTCCGTCGCGCCTATGCGCTTGCGTGCCGAGCCGCCCCGCGTCACACGCCTGTCCCGCAAGGTCCTGGCGACCGCGAGCGTCGTCGTCAGCATCGGCATTGGCGGCGCGCTCATCTACGCCCTTCAAACCAGGGATGGCGGCGGCAACAACGAGGAACTCTATTCGACTGAGAACCGTTCGACGGCCGATGGTCTGGCCGGGCTGCCCCGCGACTATACCGGCCCTGTTCTCGGGCCGGCGCTGCCTGGCGACCTCGGACGCTCAATCCTCGACGCGCAGAATCGCGGCCAGCCGGTCGTTCCTCCCACGATGTCCGCGCCGCAGGTCGATCCGGAAGAGCAGCGTCGTCTCGCGGAGATCGAGGCGGCTCGCACCAGCCGTGTCTTCTTCCAGAATGGTCCTACCGCGGCTACCGCCCCCGCAGGCCTCGGCACACCGGGTCTGCCGGGCCTCGGCGCCGGAGTGCAGCCGGGCGTCGCCACGGCCCAGGATCGTCAACTGGCCTTCCTCAACGCGCCCGTTGACCGGCGCACGGTGGCAGGCGACCGGGTCATGGCGCCGGCATCACCCTATGTCCTTCAAGCTGGCTCGGTTATCTCGGCCGCGCTCATTACAGGCATCCGGTCCGACCTCCCTGGGCAGATCACGGCCCAAGTGACCGAGAATATCTACGATAGCCCGACGGGTCGCATCCTTATCGTGCCGCAAGGCACACGACTCGTCGGCCAGTATGACAACAGTGTTCAATTCGGCCAGAAGCGCGTCCTGCTCGTCTGGAGCCGCCTGATCTTCCCCAATGGACGATCCATCGTGCTCGAACGCCAGCCCGGAGCTGATCCGCAGGGCCATGCCGGCCTGCAGGACGGCGTGGACTATCACTGGTGGGATCTCGCCAAGGCCGCCGGCCTCTCGACCTTGCTGGCCGTTGGCGCGGAACTTGCGGTCAGCGACGAAAACCGCCTCATGCGCGCAATTCGCGATGGCGGCCAAGACACCATCCACGAAGCCGGCCAGCAGATCGTCCGTCGACAACTCCAAGTGACGCCGACTTTGACGATCAGGCCGGGATTCCCGGTGCGTGTCATCGTCACCCGCGATCTCGTTCTCGAACCTTATGGAGGCTGATGTGAGTAAGTTGAAGCTAGGTCCGATCGTCGACGAGAAGCCGGTAAAGACAACTGTGGAGCTGCCGGCGACGCTGCACCGCGATCTGGTCGCCTATGCCGATGCTCTGGCCCGTGAAACGGGCCAGCCAATCACCGAACCGACGAAGCTGATTGTACCGATGCTCGAACGCTTCATTGCAACCGATCGGGGCTTTGCGAAGGCACGGCGTTCACATCAATCGGCATCGCCGGAGGCGTGACAGCGTCTGCTTCACGCAGGCCGGACATTGAGCGGGCGAGATCAAGAAGCTGTCCTAGGGCCGGATTGTCGTTCTTCGGAGACCAAACGGCACTAAAGGGTAGAACCTCGCCGACAATCGGCCGATAGGCGAGACCCGGAAAGTGTGCGGCCGTCATTGCCTCACTGACGACCGTCAAACCACGCTTCAAGGCCACGAGCGGCAGAAGGTTTTCCCTGCCGATCTGGTGCACGCTAATCTGAGGATGATAGCCGAACGCGGCGAGGCGCTGTACCAGATAGTCATGGATCTCCTGGCCCGGACCTGCCTCATTGATGATGAAGTTCTCATCTGCCAGGTGCTGCCACTCCAACTCGTCGCGACCCGCCAAGAGGTGATCGACAGGAAGCACAGCGAATACGCGCTCCGACCATAGCGGAAGTGTTTCGCAGTCGCGCCAATTCCGCTCTCCTGTCAGGAACGCGGCGTCCAGCTGCATTCGACGAATTGCTGAGGCTTGATCCGCAGGGTTGTCTTCAATCAGGTCGATCTGAACCTTCGGATGGCAATCGGCATAGAGACCGAGCAGCTCCGCGAGGAAACCCGACGCGATTGACGAGTAGATGCCGATTTTGATCCGACCAAAGTCCGAGCGCTTGATCGAGGCGATTTCCTCGGCGCCATCTTCAAAGTTCCGCAAAATCTGACGTGCACGGCGAAGAAAACGCTGCCCCGCGAAGGTCAAACACACGCCTCCGCTATGGCGAAGAAACAATGTCGTACCCAGCCGATGTTCGAGATCACGGATGCGGCGACTAATCGCGGAGTGTTGAATCCTAGTATCGGCGCTGGCTTTGCGGAAGCTGCCATGCTCCGCGGCCGACACGAAATAACGAAGATGCCGAAGCTCTATGGTACGCGTTCTTTCCGCAGCCATCGTTACACACCCGCCCGTTCCCTGTTTTGGGCCGTTGGCACCTGCTGCCCAATACAGTGAGTTACCAAGCAAACTCGCACGACTCGGCTCGACAGCGATTGCCAAAGGCCTAATTGGGAGCGCCGCTGCATATCTACTTACCCCCGGTGACTGCTCTTTTGCGTCTCAGCGCCTAAGCAAGTTCCTAATTCGGCATAAGATCATTCGCTGGTTGATTGCGCTGCATTTGAGGTGCCGCCGTTTCCGCTTGATGGGAGCCCGACCTTTCCGCTCGCGGATGTTTTTCACCGACGAGGCGGGCGCGTGCGACCTTGACTTGGGCGGCCAACTCAAAGCGACGCCCGGCAACGCCGAGATGCAAATATAGGCTGTTGTCCTCGCCCGGCTTCTGACCCGACACCATGAGCATGTTCTGCTCCTGCGGGATCGTCAGCTTGTCCTGTGAGACGCCGGCCACCGCGATGGTGATGCGGTAGTCGTCCTCGCCAAGCCCGGCGATAACATAAGGAGGCCAGTTGTCGATACTCCCGGCGCGCTCGCAGCTTTGAGCGCATTCAACATTCGGTCGTAGCCGATGCTCGACCGGAACAGGGGCGAAAAGCCAAAAATAGTTCTCATAGGAGGCCCTCATACTGGCTGCTCAACTAGAATAGAATAAGCGGCATGCTCCGACTTGGCGCCGCGCAGCACTTTCATGACCCGCTCATCGCGCATCTTACGGGCGACTGCCGCGAGAATCTTCAGATACTCGTTGCTGCCTTCGGGGGCCGACAGAAGCAGAAAGACAACGTCGACCGGAAGGTCGTCCACCGCCTCGAAATCGATCGGTTTCTTCAACACCATCAGCGCGGCGAATGATGTTCGGAGTCCGGGTACAGGCGCATGAGGCATGGCGACGCCATGGCCGATGCCGGTTGAGCCCAGACGCTCGCGTCCCAGCAAGGCTGTATGGATCGCTTCCTCGGTCAACCCTGTGCGAGCGGCGGCATGCGCCGCCAGCTTTTTGATCAGGACGGCTTTCGTGGAGATGGATAGATCAAGGATCACGTCCTCTGGTGCGATGGCAGATGACAGGTTCATAAGAGTACTCGCGTTAAAGTCGCCCGCTTCCAGGCGAGCGTGCGCGGTCACTGCTCCGGTTCACGGAGGCGGTAACCGACACCTGTTTCAGTCAGGATGTATTGCGGCTGATCGGGCGTGGCCTCTATCTTCTGCCGCAACTGGCGGACATAGACCCGCAGATATTGGACATCGGTCGAGCCGCCCCACACATGCTTGAGGATATGCTGGTGCGTGATGACCTTGCCCGCGTGCTGCACGAGGACGCGCAAGATTTCGTATTCCTTGGGTGAGAGCTTCACCTCCTTGTCTGCGACCTTGACAATCCGCTTCACCAGGTCGACCGAGAGGTCGCCGACCTGGAATATCGGGCGTTCGCCCTGTTGCTGAAGCTTGTGCCTCAGCGCCACCCGAATGCGCGCCGCCAGCTCGCGCATCCCGAATGGTTTGGTGAGATAATCGTCGGCGCCCAGTTCCAGCGCCTTTACGATGCCCGTTTCATCGGTCCGGCTGGAGAGGACGACTATCGGCAGCTCGACAAGTTCGGCACGCCACCTCTCAAGAAGGTCATGTCCTGAGATATCTGGCAGCCCAAGATCGAGCAGGATCAGATCGGGCTTCTCCTCTGTGATGAGCGCGGCGGCTTCCTCGCCGTTTACAGCCTCGACCATAGCGTAGCCCTCGGCCGTCAGCCCAACGCGCAGGAGTTTCCTGATCGGCGGCTCGTCATCTACGACGAGAATCTTGACTACTGACGTATTCATATCCTTCCTTCCATAGGCGATGGCTCCGGTCCGATCGAAAACCGCAGCGTGAAAATGGCGCCGGGTCTGTCAGCCCGATTAGTTGCGAAAATCGTCCCGCCCATCGCCTCGACAAATCCCTTGCAGATAGACAGACCAAGCCCCGTCCCAGCCTGGACGTGGTCCTTCTTCCGGACGCGGTGGAAACTGTCGAAAATTCTCGTCAGGTCGTCAGAGGGAATGCCGGGCCCTTCATCGACGATCTGCAAAACAACATGGTCCTCTTCCGCCCAGGCCCTGATCAAGATCAGCGAGCCCGCAGGCGCATATTTGCGCGCGTTGTCGAGGAGATTGAACAGCACCTGCTCGAACAGGACCGGATCGAGGCGGACCATCGGCAGATCGGGCGGCACCGCGAGATCGACCCTATGGCAAGCCAGTATCTTCTCAGCGCGACGCAGGGCGCTGCCGACGCTGTCGCCGATGAACAGCGGCGTCAGCGATACCGCCGCCGCGCCCGATTCCAATCGGGTCATGTCGAGAAGGTTCGCGATGAACCGGTTCAGCCTCTCGGCCTCTTCGACAATTGTCGTCAGCAGTTCGACCCGGCCGGAGTCCGTCAGAGAGGTCGAATAGTCTCTCAACGCTCCTGCAGACCCGAGGATCGACGCCAAAGGCGTCTTGAGATCATGCGAGAGCGATGTGAGAAGCGCGGAGCGCAGCTTGTCCGCCTCGGCCGCGAGGCGCGCATTGTCGACATCGGCGACCAGTTGGATGCGCTCGATCGCCAGAGCGGCCTGATCCGCCAGGGAGTCGAAAAGCCGTTGCTCGGCAGGTGTCAGGACTGGCCCCTGCTTGTCATTGTCCAGCCCGATCACACCGACCTGTGTTCGCCCCGTCTTCAAAGGCAAGTAGAGGCGCTTCGCTCCCGGTAGTGTATCCGCCCCACGGCCCGCGGGCTTGTCATGCTCCCAGGCCCAATGCGCAGCGGCGATATCCGCATCGTCAAGCGTATCGTCCGGCGGATATCCTGCTTGGACCGCGATGCGGCCATTCTCTGGCAGAAGCGCAACCACCCTAACGTGCAGCATGGAAGCGATCTGATAGACCGTCGCCCACAGAACGTCTCCCAACGTCCCAGCGCCGGCGAGCTTCTTGCTGAACTGATAGAGACCTTCAGTTGTCTTCGCGCGCTCACGCGCAGTCACGGCCTGCCGCTGAACGCGGCTGGCAAGGTTGCTTGCGATAACCGCAACCACCAAGAAAAAGGCAAAGGCCACCACGCTTTCAGGATCGCCGATGACAAGAGTGTAAAGAGGGTCGAGAAAGAAAAAATTGAAGGCAAGCGCGCTTAGCACAGACGCAAACAATGCCGGCCACAAACCGCCGCCCATCGCCGAGGCGAGAACCGCCATCAGGAAGACAAGCGCGATATTGCGCACATCCAGAAAGCGGGAGAGCGCCGTCCCGAGGCCCAATGCCACGGCAACGTAAAGCGTGCTCCACAGATAGTGACCGACGTCTGGGCGCTTCTTAGATCGTGCGCTCACGGTCGCCGGACGTCGCGTATCCTCGCCATTGCCCGGCGAGATGACGTGCACGCTCACATCCGTCTTGGCGCGGATC
This sequence comes from Pleomorphomonas koreensis DSM 23070, assembly GCF_000425185.1. Taxonomy (GTDB): domain Bacteria; phylum Pseudomonadota; class Alphaproteobacteria; order Rhizobiales; family Pleomorphomonadaceae; genus Pleomorphomonas; species Pleomorphomonas koreensis. Next base: position 255,556 of record NZ_AULH01000005.1, on the reverse strand, counting down.
AGATCATGCGAAACGGAGCCCGCGAAAAGCTCCCGCCACCTGGGCGAGGTCGGCATGCCGACGATGACATGCGTATAGTTGTTGGTCGATGCGTAGGTCAGAATTTCTTGCGCAACGTTCTCGCCGGGCAGGGTAACGGCCTCAGCGCCGAGTTGCTCGGCAAGTCGCAATGCACTGGCGATCTTGTCCTTTTGGTGCTCGGAAAGCCGGGCATCCTTGCTCGTTTCGACATGAACCGCAGCCCAAGGCGCACGAAGCCGGTCGGCCTGACGGCGGCCATAGCGCACGAGCGCCGTCGCCCCGGGCCGTTCGTTGATACATACCAGGACACGCTCGCCGGCCGACCACGGGCCGGTGATGGCGTGCGCCTGCATATGGGTGACTAACTGGTCATCGACCCGCTGCGCCGTGCGCCGCAGAGCCAACTCACGAAGGGCCGTCAGATTGCTTGGCGAGAAATAGTTCTGCGTTGCGCGCTTTGCGGTCTTGGGCAGGTAAACCTTGCCCTCGTTCAAGCGCTTGATCAGGTCGCCCGGCGTGATGTCGATGATCTCGATGTCGTCGGCACGATCGATGATCGAATCCGGAACGGTTTCTCGCACCCGGATGCGCGTGATTTGGGCCACGACGTCGTTGAGGCTCTCGACGTGCTGGATGTTGAGCGTGCTGTAGACGTCTATGCCGTTGGCGAGCAGTTCCTCGACATCGAGATAGCGCTTGGGGTGGCGACTGCCAGGGGCGTTGGTATGGGCGAGTTCATCCACCAGAACGAGCGCCGGCTTGCGCGCCAGAATCGCGTCGATGTCCATTTCATCGAGCACATGCCCTCGATAGGGCACTGTGCGACGCGGAACGATCTCGAACCCGTCGACCAGAGCCTCGGTCTCGGCCCGCCCGTGGGTCTCGACCACCCCGATGACCACGTCGACGCCATCCGCCCGCTGAGCCCGGCCCGACATGAGCATCTCATACGTCTTGCCTACACCCGGAGCCGCCCCAAGAAAGATCTTGAGGTGGCCCCGCGTCTCCCGCTGCGCGCTTTCCAGTAACGCGTCGGGCGATGGCCGGCTGTGCTCTCTTATCGGATCGTCAGACACTTAATCGCTCCGGATCAACGGTCAGGACGGCTATTATAGCCGTCTGGCACCTTCATTCAGCCTCGATTAGCGTCGTCGAGCGCCAAGTTCAGCTTGAGAACGTTGACCACGGGCTCGCCCATGAAGCCGAGCATGCGCGGCTCGACATGCTGATCGACCAATGCGCGCACGACGGCCTCGTCGATACCGCGCGCTTTAGCGACGCGACCTACTTGGAAGTAGGCGGCTTCGGGCGTGATGTGCGGGTCAAGTCCGCTGCCCGAGGCGGTCACGAGGTTCATCGGAACGGTCGCATCACCACCGTTCGCCGCGCGCAGAGCTTCTGTATCGGCGGCGACGCGATCGCGAAGCTCCTGGCTGGTGGGGCCAAGGTTGGAGCCACTCGAAGCGCCCGCGTCATAGCCGTCCGAGCCGGCCGCCGACGGGCGCGGATGGAAGTAGCGCTCGCCGGTGAACCGCTGGCCGATGAGCTCGGAGCCGACGAGCGTGCCGTTGCGCTCGATCAGGCTGCCGTTGGCCTGGAAGGGCAGGATCGCTTGCGCGATCCCGGTGATGCCGAGCGGATAGAGAAGCCCGGTGATGATGGTGAAGGCTACGATCATGAAAATCGCAGGTCGGATTTGCTTGAGCATCTTTGTTTGTCCCGAATGATCCGCCGCTGGACACCAGCAAGAACGCGGAATGATTTCGTGGTCGTCGGTCTCGCCTTAGGCGAGACCGACGGCGGTGATCGCCATGTCGATGAGTTTGATGCCGGCGAAGGGGACAAGGATGCCGCCCAGGCCGTAAATCAGGAGGTTTCGGGACAACAGCGAACCCGCTCCGATGGCGCGATACTTGACGCCTTTCAACGACAGCGGGATCAGCGCCACGATGATGAGAGCGTTGAAAATGATCGCCGACAGGATCGCGCTCTGGGGCGAAGCGAGGCCCATGATGTTAAGCGCACCGAGCTGCGGATAGAAGACGAGGAACATCGCCGGGATGATCGCGAAATACTTCGCAATATCGTTGGCGATCGAGAACGTCGTCAGCGCGCCGCGCGTCATCAGCAACTGCTTACCGATTTCCACGATTTCGATCAGCTTGGTCGGATCGCTGTCGAGATCCACCATGTTGCCAGCCTCGCGGGCGGCGACCGTGCCGGTGTTCATGGCGACGCCGACATCCGCCTGGGCGAGCGCCGGGGCGTCATTGGTGCCGTCGCCGCACATGGCGACCAGCTTGCCCTTGGCCTGTTCCTCGCGGATTAGCGCCAGCTTGTTCTCGGGCGTCGCTTGCGCCAGGAAGTCGTCGACACCGGCTTCGGCAGCGATAGCCGCCGCGGTCATCGGGTTGTCGCCGGTGATCATCACCGTGCGAATGCCCATGCGGCGCAGCTCGGCGAACCGCTCCTTGATGCCGCCCTTGACGATGTCCTTGAGATAGATGACCCCGAGCAGGCGGCCATCCTTCACCACAGCGAGCGGCGTGCCGCCTGCCTTGGCGATCTGGTCGGCGATGCCCTGAAGCTCACGAACGCTTTCAGTGGACGCACGCGGGGTGCCGGTTGCGACCGTGGCGAGTTCCACGTGCTTCAGAACCGCATCGACCGCGCCCTTGCGGATGGTCGAACCGTCCAGGTCGACGCCGCTCATACGGGTCTGCGCCGTGAACGGAACGAAAGTCGCTTTGAGGCTCGCCATGTCGCGTGCGCGGATGCCGTATTTTTCCTTGGCGAGCACGACGATCGATCGGCCTTCCGGCGTCTCGTCAGCCAGCGAGGCTAGCTGCGCCGCGTCGGCCAGCTCCTTCTCGGTGACGCCGCGGACCGGCCGGAACTCGCTTGCCTGGCGGTTGCCGAGCGTGATGGTGCCGGTCTTATCGAGCAGCAACGTGTCGACGTCGCCGGCGGCTTCCACAGCACGGCCGGACATGGCCAGGACATTGAAGCGCACCAGCCGGTCCATACCCGCGATGCCGATAGCAGACAGCAGCGCGCCGATGGTCGTGGGGATGAGGGTGACGAACAGGGCAACGAGCACGATCACCGGAACCACGCCGCCGGAATAGGCAGCAAAGCTCGGAATGGTCACGACCGCCAGCACGAAGATCAACGTCATGCCCGCGAGCAGGATATTGAGCGCGATTTCGTTCGGCGTCTTCTGGCGCTCGGCGCCTTCGACGAGAGCGATCATCTTGTCGATGAAGGTCGAACCCGCCGCGGCCGTGATCCGGACCTTGATCCAGTCGGAAAGCACCTGCGTGCCGCCCGTGACAGCAGAGCGGTCGCCGCCAGATTCGCGGATCACCGGGGCCGATTCGCCGGTGATCGCGGCTTCGTTCACCGAGGAGACACCCTCGATGACTTCGCCATCAGAGGGGATGATGTCGCCGGGTTCCACCAGAACAACGTCACCGACCTTCAGCGTTGCGCCAGGCACCATTTTGTAGTCGGAACCGCCGTTCGAGAGCAGCTTGGCCTGGGTCTCGCTGCGGGTGCGCCGAAGCGATTCCGCCTGCGCCTTGCCGCGCCCTTCGGCGACGGCTTCGGCAAAGTTGGCGAAGAGAACCGTGAACCACAGCCACAACACGATCTGCAGCGAGAAGCCGACATTTTCGGCCCCGGTCATGATGTCTTTCAAGAGCAGCGCCGTCGTGAGGACTGACACCACGGCGACTACGAACATAACGGGGTTCTTGGCGAGGCTCTTCGGATTCAGTTTCCTGAAAGCATCGCCAATGGCCGGTACGAGTATGCGAGCGTCCAGCATGCTCGCGGATTTGGACTGGTTCATAAGAAACTCCAGCGAGTTTGTTCTTGGGGGCCAACCACTCGGTCACGCCGCCGCGAGCAATTCAGCGATAAGTTTGGCGAGGAGCACTACGCCCCCCAAAGCCAGTGTCATGCCGAGAATGATCGTCGATGCCCTGGGCGGTCTGGCCGCCCCTCGCTCCTGAAACCAGGAGCGAGGGTTCACGACAAATCGGATCGATCTCAGCCATTTGGCTGTCATCGCGCTCCTCAGAACACCTGACCCGCCAACATGGCGAAGTGTTCGACGATCGGACCCAGCGCTAGGACCGGGAAGAACGTCAACCCGCCGACGATGAGCGTCACTCCAACGACAAGGCCGATGAACAGTGGGCCCGTGGTCGGCAGCGTTCCCGTCGATGCCGGCACGCTCTTCTTGGCTGCAAGCGACCCCGCGATCGCCAGGACCGGCACGATGAGCAGGAAGCGCCCCATCAACATCGCGAGTCCGACGGTGATATTAAAGAAGGGCGTGTTCGCGTTGAGACCGGCAAACGCGCTGCCGTTGTTGTTGGCGCCGGAGGTATAGGCGTACAGCACCTCGCTCAGTCCATGCGGCCCAGCGTCCTGGATGCTAGACAAGCCGACAGGAAGAACGACGGCGATCGCGGTCAGAGCCAGAATGGCGAGCGACGGTCCAAGCATCGCAAGGATGCTCATCTTCACTTCCTTCGCCTCGATCTTCTTGCCGATATATTCCGGCGTGCGACCGACCATCAGACCGGCGATGAAGACGGCCAGGATCGCGAAGATCAAGGTGCCGTAGACACCGGCGCCGATGCCGCCGAGCGGCGGGATCTGCATGTTGAACAAGGGCACAAGGCCGCCCAGCGGCATCAGGCTGTCATGCATAGTGTTGACGGCGCCCGTCGAAGCCGACGTCGTCACCACAGCGAAGAGCGAAGACAGCGCGATACCGAACCGCGTCTCCTTGCCTTCCATGTTGCCGCCCTCGAGGCCGAGCGCATGGAGCAGCGGGTTGCCTGCCGATTCCGCCCAGTAGATGACGCCGATGCCGGCGATGACGATGGTGAGGACGGCGGCAAGCAGCGCCCAACCCTGCTTCTGGTTGCCTGTCATGCGGCCGAACACATTAAGCATCGCAAAGGAGATCGAGTAGATCGCCAGGATGTGAATGAGATTCGTCAGCGCCGTCGGGTTCTCGAACGGATGAGAGGAGTTGGCATTGAAGAAGCCGCCGCCATTCGTTCCCAGATGCTTGATGATCATCTGCGAAGCGACAGGGCCTTGCGCGATCGTCTGCTGCGCGCCTTCAACCGTCGTGGCGACTGTGTAGGGGTTCAGGTTCTGGGGGACGCCTTGCCACACCAGGACGAGGCTGCCGACGATGCAGATAGGCATCAGAATATAGAGCGTGGCCCGCGTCAGATCGACCCAGAAATTGCCGACGGTCTTGGCGGAAGCGCGCGAGAAGCCGCGGATGATCGCCATCGCGCCGGCCACGCCCACAGCCGCCGACACAAAGTTCTGCACCGTGATGCCGGCCATCTGTGTCAGGTAGCTCATGGTGGTTTCGCCACCGTAGCCCTGCCAGTTGGTGTTGGTCATGAAGCTGACCGCCGTGTTGAACGAAGAGTCCGCGCTCACCGCTCCCATCCCGGCCGGGTTGAAGGGCAATCCGCCCTGAACGCGCTGCAGCAAATAGAGCAACGCAAAACCGGCCAGGTTGAACAGCAGCATGGCGCCCAGATAGGTCGTCCAGTGCTGCTCTTCCTTTTCACTGGTTCCGGCCATGCCATAGAGGCCACGTTCCACCGGCCCGAGAACCGGCGAAAGGAAGGTTCTCTCGCCGTTCATGACACGCGTGATATAGCCGCCGAGCGGCTTCACCAGCGCGATAACGATCCCGAGAAAGACCAGGATCTGTATCCATCCGTTTATTGTCATTGGTCGTTTCTTTCCGAGCTGTTGCCTTGATCAGAACCGCTCGGGACGAGCGAGGGCGTAAAGCAGGTAGGCGGTGATAAACACCGCGATTGCCGCCCCAAGGAAATATTCTAAGGTCATGTTGCCGCCTCCTGGGTCAGAGGTTTTCGCAAAGCTTGATGTAGCCAAACATCAAAGCGAAAAATCCGAACCCTATCGCTAGTACAAGAACATCCATTGCTTTCGCCTCCGGCACCGCTGTTGGTACAAATGGCCCGCCAAAGATGGATTGTCCTGACCAGCCACAGTTTGAACTCTTCCAGCGCGCCCTTGCGTACACACGGGTGCCGGAGGAGGAATTTGGCGGAAATATGGACGCGAACCGCATATAGGTTCGAGAGAGGACGAGGCCTCAAAAAATAGGAATCTAATAGTTTTTTTGGCCTCACTCATAAAAATTTCATAGGAATCTCTCGCTGGAAGCGCGGTGGTAACTAAAAAGCCCGCCGACTCGGTAGAGTCGGCGGGCTTTGCTTATCTCAAGCCGAAGATTTTCTTCCCCATTTCCAACGTCGCGAGAAGGGCAGCGAGTGCAAAGGCGGGGCTTCCGGATCGACGGCGACCGGCTACGCGGCTTCCCAATGTCCAAACAGCGGGTCCAGGGTCAGACGCTGGTTTTCGCCCATACAGATCACGGCGCCCGGCGCATTGTTGGTTTCCTGACGGGCGAAGTGAATCGCCGCATCCTTGCTCACGAAGCAGCCGCCGACGAGGTTACGCTCATCGCGGACGGTCCAGCATCCTCGGTTGTCCTGGCCGACAAAGAAATGGTTCAGAGGTTGAGGAGGCTCTTTCGGCGGAATGGCGCTTGCCATGGTGGATAATCCTGATTGTTCGTTGAAGACTGAGCTGTGGACGTCGATGGGCGCTAGCCGGCCAGCGACGTCACCATGGCGACAGCCGCGATTACGAGGGCTATCACGACTCCGAGCCGCAGGAACATTCCAACGTCGGCCATCGGCTCATCCGAGCCCACGGCAACCTTGACCTCGCCATCCGTGCGCCCGACATTGGCTTTGTTCTGCTGATGCATCGCATAGAAATAGTAACCACGAGGGTACATCGTCGACATCCTTTCTCGATATCGGCAGGAGCTTCTACTCGTCGAGTAAGATGATGCTTTTTGCCGATACCTTGAATCTAAGGATTTCGGGATTTGTTCTCCATTTCTCGGAAGAACGCATTTCATAGTATTTTCATTAGAGAACACAGCAGCACGATGCTGCTGTTATAAAGGCGGCCCGATCAGACCGAGAGGGGGACGAGAGACCGCTCGGCGAGCAGGCACGTGTCGATCGCCAAAGTGTCGATCTCCGCAACGGCCGCGCGAACTCTTGCCAGGGTGGCTTCAGTGACCTCGACCAGCGGGAGGCGGACGGCGGGCGAGTATCCGCGCGCGCAATGCAACGCGCACTTGATCGGGCATGGATTGCTTTCAAGCTCCAGCGCTTCGATCAGGGGGAAAAGATGGGCGTTGATGCGCCGTGCTTCCAGATAGGCGCTTTTGCGTACTGCGCCGACCATCGCCGCGGTCAACATCGGGGCGACGTTGGAGACGACCGAGATCGCACCATCTCCTCCTGTCGTCATGAAGGCGAGCATCGAACGGTCTTGTCCGGAAAGCTGGGTGAAGCGATCGCCAAAGCGGAAAGCCATCGCGCTTACCCGCGTCGGATCTCCGCTTGCGTCCTTGATGCCGACAAGGCCGGGCAGGCGCGCAAGGCGGTCCAGCGTTTCGACTCTGATATCGACGGCCGTCCGCGAAGGCACATTGTAGATGATGATCGGCAGCTCCGCAGCTTGCGCGACACTCTCGAAATGCCGGAACAGGCCCTACTGGCTCGGCCGACTATAATAAGGCGTGACGACCAGAGCTCCATCCGCGCCAAGCCGAGCCGCCTCGCAGGTTAGTTCAACGGTGCGCTGGGTGTCGTTTGTCCCCGAGCCGGCGATCACCGGCACACGGCCATTGGAAACCTCGACGCACAACCGGACCACCGCCGCCCATTCCGGATGAGACAGGGTCGGCGCCTCGCCCGTGGTGCCGCAGGCGACAAGCCCCCGTACGCCCTGGTCGATCTGCCAGTTGGCGAGCTCCGCCAAGGCGTCGAAATCGATAGCCTCACCCCTAAACGGAGTGACAAGTGCGGTCATCAGACCGCCGAATAACGGAGAGTCGCCTCTGGGCGTCATGCTGCCTGTTCTCCATCTTTCGAGAGTTCTTTTGGCCGCTCTCGGCGACGACCGAGGGAGCTTAGCAACGCGATCATCAGGGCAGCCGCCAAGTCATCGTGTCGGCCTGCGCACCTGCGCAAATTACCGCGATCGTTCCACGCCACGCGACAACGCCAACGATCTCCTGACCGCTCCATCGACCAAGGCTGCCGTGTTGGCTGCAGATGAGCTCCGAGTTCGATCACCGCTTCAAGCAAGGCATTCGCTTCGAGCAGATCCCGGAGCCGGCGGTGCCGTCGAAACTGCGGCTGGTCTTCGCGCTCCTCGATAATCCTCACCGCCAGCCAGATGTGGTACTCCTTGATGACCCTGGCCATTTCCAACTGCGTCCTCAGGCTTGGCAACTCAGCCAGACGGCTTTCACCGATAGCGCGCCTTCGGTCGTCGAGTTGGAGGGCGGGAGCAGCAGGGCTTGTCATACCGCTCTCAGAAAAACTATGGCGACGACTTGCACAGCGGCACAGCTCGCCGCAAACATCAGGAGCAGGTATTCCGATCTACGGCGTCGCTCGCGTTTAGTGAACTTCGGTTTCGACCGCGGCAACCGGGGGTGAGCAGGACGGCCTGCAACTCTGCATTCAACCGCCATTGCTGAGCACCAGATAGATGCTGGGGCCTGCGGCAGCAAGAACAGCGCAACCGGCGATCACCACCAGAACGATGATCTCCACGCCGCAGCGGATGAGGTGTCGGGAGACTTGGCGCTTGCTTGGTACAGCCTGGCTCAATTTTCGCCCTCACTTGGGTCAACCTGGCGCGGTTCGCGCCGTCGACTAAGGTTCATCATCTCCAGGCAGAAGCGGCCGTCTGACAGTTGCAGAAAGAGACGATAGCAGCCGTAACTCTCGCCTATCAGCCTCGCGGCACCGACCGCATCATTGCGCGTGGGGTGGCACCACTCGGAGTCTTCACCTTCAAGATGCACAGTCCAGTGATCATCATAGTTCCGATAGACCCAGAGAACGGGCAGGACCGGATACACAGTCGCTGTGGCCTGAGGAGCCTCCAATTTCGATATGATCCGTTCTAAACCCATGTTTCACCTAAGTCCGCAGAGCATCTGCGGAGCCGGCGGCTCCGCATTTCCGCCCGCGCCCGTCCTAGAAAAGCACCCCAGCTTCAAACATCCCGCGAACCTGGTCGCGCTTGTCGAAATTGGACCCAAAGCCGTAGCCTTCGGTGACCCGGTCAATGCGGGTGTACGAGAGCTCGGTGCGCGCGAAGAAGATCCCGCGCTGGTAGGTCGGCGTCACCGTCAGCGACCACGCCCTGCTTTTCGGCCCGTAGAACAGATTAGTGGGGGCGCAGTCTGCGGCGACGCCGCAATCTCCTCCGCTTGAAGCGATGTACTCGGCGCGTCCAGCGATCGAGAAATTCTCATCGATGGCATATCGAGCCAACAGCGCGCCGCCGAATGTTTCGGCCGAGCGATCAATCCCGATGTCCCTGTTCGAGCGGACCGTTGTGTATTGCAGGTAGGGCTGGAGCGTCAGCGGGCCGTTGACATAGGTGTAGATCACATTGAAGATGCTGCTGTTGTTCTGCGCCAAAGGCGTCGCCGCGCCGGTCTTGCCGGACTCTGCAAAACTGCCTGCGGCGACCAGCGTGATCGTGCTCGACGGCGTCGCCGCATAAGACAACAGACCGGATACCCAGTTGTAATTCCCTGAGTAGAAACCATCGTTGACCGACACGGAGGCGTTCAGCGGTCCATTGCTATAGTTCACCTGAACACCGCGGCTAATGGCCGGCTCCTGGTTCCAGAGCAGTCCGCGCGCGATATTCATATTCTGGAACGTGAAGGTCGATTCCGCACCGATCAACGTCGGCAGCAAACCGGCCTGAATCGAGAAGTTCGGCGACAGCTCGAGCTTGCCATAAGCAACCGGCACGGGCCCGTATAACTGGTCGGTCACGTCGGTTGCGCGGGTGTAGGCCGAGCCCAACGCGGGCAGTGAGTAGACGCCGCCCTGGACGAAGAACGTCAAAGGCGCCCCGGTCGTCTGCACCTGTATTTGGGCATTGCCGACATCGACGAGGGGATCCCTCGTCTGGGGATCGACGCCCGGAATGCCGTTCGTCTGCGCATTGCCGATGCCTGTGAGCTGGCCGGTGATATGAAGACGACCAAACATGCCTGCATCCGTACTCATCGGATGGGGGTTAGGGCGCAGAGGACCACCAAAACTCGGCGCGCTCAGGGGTTCCGCCGCTGCTTGGCCAAGACCCATCATCGAACCGGCCATGATCGCGACCGCGCCGACCGCGCTCCGGGAAAGCACCCGCCGGTGTCCTGAACCCGATCTCGGTGAACGAGCGCCCTCCCAGGCTCCTGGGAAGGCGGGCGGGAGGGACGGTTTAAGCGGCTTCATGCCTTCAGATCCTTCCGGTTTGGCGGGATCATCAAGCTAGATAGAGCCGCATATTATTTCGACGGGAGCTCAGCCGCGCTGCGATAGTATTTTCATAAGAAAAGCTCCGACAAAAATATACGCACTCATATAGCCGGATTTTTATTTGACTGAGCACGACTTTGCGCCCTCTCTCGCGCGGGAGTGTGCTTCTATGATTGACCAGAATCTCGATTATCTCGCTAACTTGCTTTGCCGAAACCGTCGGCAGGGACTAACCTCAGACATCCCTTTCGATCTGCTTCGAAGCGAAGACGATGCTTGGGCGGTGCAGTCAGCAGCAATCTCAGCCTTCGCCAATGACGCGGTAGGCTACGCCCTCATAGGGACTTGCCCGGCCATTCGCGGCTCGCTTGGCCTTGCTAGTCCGATCTACTGCCCGATTCCTGTGGGAACAGTGCTTCAAGACTCCCACGGGCCGTTCCGGCTTCCCCAAGGTTTCATCGGGGCACAATGCGAAATCGTCTTTACGATAGGAGGTCCCTTGGGGGCGGACCATTGGCCCATCACTCGCGATCAATTTTGCAAGGCGATCCTGAGCTACCAACCGGCTATCGGTCTTGTCGGGCGACGTGGTCACCTGACTGGGCAACCACACCTGGCCGCCATCGCGGACTATGCGTTCCATGTTTCGACGATCGTCGACAGATATCATGAGCCAACAGGCCTGGACGCCATGGACAGGATCGACATGCGAGCGTCGATCAACAACGTTCCGGTGTTTCAGTCGGCATCGGGAGAGGGGCTGGTTGATCCGATCAACTCTGCGCTCTGGCTCGTGAATGACCTGATCGCTAGAAGCAATTATCTCAGTGCCGGCGATATCGTAGCAACCGGATCGATCATCCCGATGCTGCTGCAAATCCTTCCTGGTCAGGAACTGAAGGTTGAGTTGTCAGGCGTAGGCGACGCAGCCGCAAGCTTTCTTTGAGCCAACAGATTTAGCCGATCAAACGGCCAGTTGATGACCACTGAAAATGTAGAGACCTAACGCCGTCGCCGCCAACCATAGAGCTTCATCCCAATAGGTGAAGCTGGTCTTGCCGAGTCGTTCGCCGCGATGAACTGCGTAAGCGACGGCCATTACGCCGTATATGCCGGTCCACAACGCAAAGGTTGCAAGGAAATTTTCGCTCTTCAGAATGTAAGCGATTGCCGCAGCGACGACCAGCTTGATGCAATAGCGTCCAACGTGCTCTCGCGACTGCTCGTCTAACCGCATAACACGCTAGGATCGTTATTTAGATCAGGCCGAAGACGAGAGTCAGCCGGTAGCCAACATACCCGACGCCGATCGCCGTAATTGCAAGGACAAGCAACAAGCCAAGCCCACCCCCACCTGGCTCGTTCTGAGGGCGCGGCGCCTCGTTCTGATTCTTCCTGCCCCAATCATTCCCAGCCATTTCCGATGAGCGCTCTCTCGGCGCTCCAGTGCGCAGCCATTTCTAGGGTGTCACTGCATAGGAATTCGAGAGGGATAACCTTCAGGCTATATAGTCAAATTTTATACGCGGACGCTCTCAACGATAAACCCAGGCCGGCGCCGATGACGGGCAGCAACCGCTTTAGCTGCCATTGGCCCACAAGCTGCGACCTAAAGACTTGCATGTAAGAGACGATAACCTGTTGAGCGTTGGATGCCCCGATTCATATCCGTCTTTCTGTCCCGTCTCCGGCGATATGGCTTGGGAGGAGAGTGTACGTTGGGCTCGCCGCTCCTTTGATGGCCAGGACGCGGCGGACGCCGTGATTGGCTGGCCGAGAGCGGAACGGCTCTCGCGTCGTTGGACAAATCAAGAGAGTGGCCAGATGGTGCCATTTCTGCGGGGACGGCAAGCGTCAGCGCGAACCGGCCCGGCAGAACCTTCTGGCAATCGAAAACGACACGTGGGTCAATCGCTGCACCTCATGCCGCCTTTCGCGTGCCTGAATTACCCCGGTCGGCCGCAAGCTCGCGTTCGAGCGCCAGCAGCGCCTGCTCGACCTCGTCGAGGCGCGACGGCCGGTTGTTCTCAGGCATCCCTTCATTGGTTGCCTGGTCGATCAGGTATTCGGTCCAAGCCCAGTTCATCAGGATCGACCGTTTGGCTTCCACCGTTAGCGTAGGATCGCCGACCACGCCCATGGCGATGGCCAACTCTCCGGACCGGACCGGTCGTTTCGATTCGCTGCGTCGTCGAGGACGTGCCCGTATCTTTCCTGAAGGGCAGCCAGCCCTAGTCGATCCAGCGTCGCGTCTGAGAACGAGTGCTTCGACCTCTCCACTCGCGGAGGCTTTTCATTGACGCGGCGACTGCTGGCGTTGCCGATTTGCCCGGTCGGCCTTTGGACAATATAAGTAAGCCCCTGCCGCTCGGCGTAGCGGATGGCCGATTCCGGTGTCGGGAAGGCTAGCTCGACCTGGGTCAGCGTATCGTCGCCGCCGGTATAGCCCATCAGCGGTTCAATGAAGGGCGCTGTGCGCCGCTCGAAGATCAGCCGCCAGCCCTTCGTGCGGGCCTTGCCGGAGGTCGTCACCGCGCGGGACGGCTTGTAGATGCGCGCAACCGCGTCATCCGGGAATACTGAGCGCCCCATCGAAAGGGGCTTGTGCCGGTTGTCGTTCGACGGCCACGCTTGCGAAATTGAATTTCCAGTTGATCTGCTGATCTGTCTCGTCATCTCCATTGTTCATCCCTCCCTCTCTGGCGATGCAGCCGACGGCGGCCAGATGGCCCGCCGCCGGCGCCTGCCATGCGTCAACTCTTGATGGCGATGCGCTTGACCTGCGACTGCGCCTCTTCGCTCTTGGGCAAGGTCACGGTCAGCACGCCGTTTTTGAACCGCGCGTCGACTTGGTCGTCCTTGACCTCGTAGCCGAGCGGGATACGACGCTCGAAGCGGCCATAGAAACGCTCGGTGAAATGCCTGTCTTTGTCCTCCGTTTCGGAGCGCTTCTCGCCCTTCAACGTCAGCACGCCATCGTGGAGCAGGACTTCGATGTCCTTCTCTTCCAAGCCGGGCACTTCGGCGGTCACTTTGATCTCCTTCTCGCCGTCGGAGATCTCCACGCTCGGCCAACCGCCGCTGAAGGCGGACGCGCTAACGAGAGAGGGTAGGTTCGGCCCGAAGCCGCGGAAGACGTCGTCGAACAGCCTGTTCACCTCGCGATGCAACGAGAGAAACGGATCACGTTCGCCCTCGCGCAAGATACTGGGAACCTGATTGCCGTTGCTGCGGCCCCAGGGGATCAGATCACGGACACTCATTATTCTTCTCCTTTCTGTTCGTTCGACTGACAATGCTTTCCCGTCGGCGCCGGGAAGTGCCCGGCGCCTTGCGCAAATTACGCTGGGAGAGCTACCTCAGGCGGCCTGCTTGTCGGCCTCGATCTGCCTGGTCCCAACCTTGGGCAGCGCCTCGCCGGCCGCAATCTGGATCTTGCGCGGCTTCATCTCTTCGGGAACCTCGCGCTTGAGATCAATCGTCAGCAGACCATTGACCAGGCTGGCGCCCACGACCTTCACGTGGTCGGCCAGTTCAAAGCGGCGCTGGAATGTGCGGGCGGCAATTCCGCGATGCAGATACTGGCTGTTATCCTCGCCAGCCTTCTGACCGGACACCACGAGCATGTTCTGCTCCTGGGTGATGGTCAGTTCGTCCTGCGCGAAACCGGCCACCGCCATGGTGATGCGGTAGTCGTCCTCGCCGGTCTTGGCTATGTCATAAGGAGGCCAGTTGTCGATGGTCTCGACGCGGCTCGCAGCTTCGAGCGCGCTCAATATTCGGTCGAAGCCGATGCTCGACCGGAACAGGGGAGTAAAGTCGAAAGTGGTTCTCATAGCCACATCCTCCTTGTGAAGCAACATGGATACAAGTTGTTCTGCCGTTGGACGCTGTTGCATCGGCTCGGCTTTCCGACCCCGAAATGAGCGGCCGGCGATTTAAGATTTAGTTCAGTGGATTGGCTGTTCAAGAGCCGTCGGCATACCCATGTGACAGACCTCAACAGGTCCGAGATGCCGACCGGAATCCGGTATGTCCACCATAGAATGTGTCCTGCGTAGCGTTCACCATCCAGCTCCCGGGGCGTCTAGCTTGCGCCATCACTTCATGCACCTGTTCTAGATCCGCGATATATGCCCGTTGGTGAACGAGGGCGGACTGATCAGGGTCTTGGGAACGCCAGCGTCGTGGGCAATATCAACCGCGGGCTAGGCCGCGTACCTTCTGATAGCGCAATTTCGGCTGCATTCCTCTTGCGAACAAAAATGGAACAAAGGACTTGTAAAGCGACTCTTTACAGGGCACAGTCCATAAAGTCGCAAAGGTAGGGAGGCGGCCACATGCGAGCTGCAGTCCGGACAACAGAGCCTGGCCATCCTGGCGAGTTCGTCAAAAGCGAAATTGTCGAGGCCAACGGTCTATCGGTGACGGATGCCGCACAGGTACTAGGCGTGACCCGGCCGGCGCTCTCGGCCCTGCTTAACGGCCGTTCGGATTTGACGCCCCAAATGGCGGTTCGCATAGAGAAAGCCTTTGGCGTGTCTATCGAACAGTTGATGGAGATGCAGACCAGCTTTGACATCGCGGAAGTCCGTAAGCGGGCGGGCGAAATCAAGGTAGCGCCTTACAAGCCGAAGGCGGCTAAGGCGCGGGATGGGGTAAGAGATGACAAGTTCTAGATCGACCGCACGCTTGGAAAGCCCAGCGACAGCCGACGCGGCCGTTGCCATAGACTTCAAGCGCGTCGAATTGGCGCGCGCCCGCGTCATGGCAAGGGCTTGGGCAGAAACGATTCCGGAGACACGCCGCACCAGCCAAGCCGCCCTTTTCGCAAGGGCGGCAATAGAGGCATTTGCCGCGTGTGTGGCTCCTCGGCTGACCCTCAGCTCACCCTTTGTGACTGTCCGCGGAAAGCTCGATGCGACCGCGCGCCAGCTCGCCACATCTATTGGGCGTGAGGCGTCGATACTGCCCATCTTGGAAGGCGGCCACTTCTTGACCAGCCTCTACACGACCTTATTGCCAGGGAGGGAGCGCAGCGCCCTCGGCGCATTTTACACGCCTCCGGCGTTAACCCAACGCCTGCTCGATCTCGCCGATGAAGGGGGCGTTGACTGGTCAACTGCGCGAGTGCTCGACCCGGCGAGCGGCGGTGGCGCCTTCCTTTTGGAAGTCGCCGCGCGCATGCGCCTAGCACTTGAAGGCAGCGAGCCGGCTTTTGTCCTTGCCCAGCTAGGCACCCGTCTTTCGGGCCTCGAGCTTGATCCGCATGCGGCGTCCCTCTCACAGGCCGCGCTCGAAATCTTCCTATCCGATCTCAGTATGGCGAGCGGCCGCACTACACCAGTCTTCGTGAAAGTCTGTGACACGCTCGAAGAGACGCCCGTGGCGCAATATGACCTGGTGATCGGCAATCCACCTTACGGGCGCGTGACCCTCTCGGCTGCACAACGCGCCCGCTATGCACGCAGTCTGTACGGCCATGCCAACCTCTATGGCGTGTTCACTGACGTTGCGCTGAGATGGACACGACCGGGCGGCGTCATTGCCTACCTCACGCCCACGAGCGTTCTAGGTGGGCAGTATTACACTGCTTTGCGCCAGCTTCTCGCGGACCAGGCTCCACCCATCGCGATTGATTTTGTCCATGCCCGCCGTGGCGTCTTCGAGGATGTCCTGCAGGAAACCCTACTTGCGCTCTATCGCAAGGGCGGAAAGCGGGATCGTTTCCAAGTGCATTATCTCAATGTCGATAACGAGCGCGAGGCGCGTCTAACTAAGAACGGCAAAGTTGGCCTGCCGCTCGACGCCAGCGCACCGTGGCTCGCGCCCCGCGAGCCGGGCCATGTCGGGTTGATCAAGTCGGCCGAAGGCATGGCCGCCCGCTTGTCGGATTGGGGATATGGCGTTTCGACTGGGCCGCTTGTGTGGAACAGGTTCAAGCCTCGGATGCGCACCCGCGCGGCGCACGGACTGCACCCACTGATTTGGGCGGAGGCGGTAACGGCTGATGGGCGCTTTGAATTCCGAGCACAGAAGAAGAACCACGCACCCTACTTCAAGACGGAAGCCGGCGACGAATGGCTTGTGGTAGAGAAAGGGTGCGTCCTGGTGCAGCGCACGACTGCCAAGGAGCAATTGCGCCGCCTGATAGCTGCCGAATTGCCGCAGACCTTCATCGACACGCATGGTGGCGTCATCGTCGAAAACCACCTGAACATGGTGCGCGCGATCGGAAAGCCGAAAGTCTCCCCCGCGACCGTTGCCGCCGTGCTCAACAGCGACGTGGTCGATCAGATGTTCCGTTGCATCAGCGGGAGCGTCGCCGTGTCGGCGTTTGAATTGGAGGCCATTCCGCTGCCGCCTGCCTCGGCCATGACGCAAATCGAGCGACTTGTCGCGAAGGACTCTCCGCGTGCGGTCATCGAAAAGGCCCTACGCAGCCTCTATGGCCTCAAAGCATGACGCTCCCCCAGGTCCTATCGTGGAAGGCCATCCACGCACGCTTGCCGGAAATATTCCCGGAAGGCTTACAGAACCGCGAGCATTCAATCTGGGAAATCGCGGCCAAGACCATTTTTGTCATGCTCTACGCGGGCGCAGTCGAAGGCGCAGACCGATGGATTCGCCCTGATCAGGTCACGCGCATGACTGACGAGCAAGCGGCGCTGTCGGATGACGATGCACGCCACGCATGGGCAAAGGCTTCCATCAAGCCAAGCAAGGCGGACGTCCCCGGTCGCTGGTACGCGGTTAATACACGAGAATCTATCCGCGATGACACGATCCGATATGCTCTGATCCAAAATGGCGCTGTGATCGAGCGTCCCGGCCTTTCCACTACGTCGCCGGCCGGACGCTATGCTCTGCAGACTGACTTCGCGGATCTGCTGGCGCCCGGGCTTGATGAAGCAACGTTCATTGCGAAAGCGGCCGCTTGGCGGGACAAGCATCTCAATGCGGGCGCGCTCGCCCGAATTGCGATCGTTCGCAGGGGCGCGGCCGGTGGCGGCGCTTATGAGCTCGTGACGTTTCCTAACGGCGAAACCCGCCGCATGTCGACGGGGCCGAGCGCCGATATTTCAAAGGCGGTGATTGAAGTCTTTGCGCCGAAATTCCTGCAGAAGCCGGGAGTCATCACCCTGAGCGAGAGCGGCAATAAGGTAGTGGCCCGCGATGATGAGCTGGCCAAGGCGATCAGTCTGACAATCCCGGCGGACAAGAGTCTACCTGACATTGTGCTGGTCGATCTCGGCCCGGCGCATCCATTGCTGATCTTTGTCGAAGTTGTGCACACGGATGGCCCGGTCAACGATGCGCGCAAGACGAGCCTTTTACAAATTGCAGAAGGGGCTGGTTTTGCGCCACAGCACGTTGCGTTCGTGACCGCTTATCTCGATCGAGCCTCACCGACATTCCGTAAAACTGTCAGCAGCCTAGCCTGGGGTAGTTATGCCTGGTTCGCATCGGAGCCAGACAGTCTCATGGTGTTCAGCGGCAGGCCCATGCAGATCGAGGGAGGCTGACAGTGGGTTCGTGTGAGCTTTATAGTGGGTATGCGCCCTTTCTGACTCCAAGGAGAAGTTGGAGGGGCCGAAGCACTCCATCCGGACGGTAGGTCGAATCATAATTTCGTATTTCGTGGCGGTCGATGTCGCGAGTTAAGGACGTCAAAACTTGTGATCTGTGGACGGTTATAGAAGTCCGCGGAGACTTCGGGTCTGCTCACAGCAACGCCTGCCTCTCGACTAGGACGAATCCTCGGTAGATTCGGTGGAACGTTAGGCTATGATTGTGCAAAACCAATAATCGCTGGGGGGGGCGGTTCGGGGTGCGTGTTCGTCGACTTAAGATCACCAATTTTCGCGGGATCTCTCAAGGCAGCGTCGATTTCGACGGGCATACATTGCTCGTTGGGGGAAATAACATCGGAAAATCAACGATCTGTGAGGCGCTCGATCTCGTTCTCGGGCCTGAGAGATTGTTTCGCCGCCCCGTTATCGACGAACACGACTTTCACTGTGGCAAGTATCTCGACGACGACGGTGCGCCGATCGAGGTTCGGATCGAAGCCATTCTGGTCGATCTATCGGACGAGGCCAAGCGCCGATTCTGCGGCCATCTCAGGCGTTGGAACGACACGGCCTGCGTATTTATCGACGACGCCGACGACGCGCTTGACCACGCTGATGCAGCAGATGCGATGTGGGCGCTGCCGCTGCTGTTCGTGGGACGTTATGACCGTGATGAGGACGACTTCATCGGCAACACGTTCTTCGATCATCCCTCGAAGGACGTCGACCCCCTCGACGAGGAAACCGAAATTAGGCTTGGGCAGGGACGTGTGCCGTTCACGCGAATGCACAAGCGGCTGTGCGGCTTTGTCTTCCTCAGAACGCTACGAACCGGATCACGGGCACTGAGTCTCCAGCGAGGGTCGCTGCTCGACTCGGTGCTGAAGCTTGGCGGCACAGGCGCTGTCGAGATGTGGCAGGACACTCTTGCCAGGCTTCAGAGCCTTGATCCCGCCATTGGTGAGATCACGCAGCTGAAGCACATACGCGACGAAATTCGCGCGCGGATGGGACGTTTCATCAATCTGGCGCCGGGCGACGAGTCGACCGGGTTCTTTGCCTCCGACTTAACACGGGAGCATTTGCGCGAGGTCGTGCGGTTGTTCGTTGCCGCGCAGCCTGGTCAGCATCTCGTGCCATTCGGCCGGCTTGGCACTGGGTCGATCAATCTACTGGTCTTCGCGCTGCTGACGTTCATAGCGGAGTTGAAGGACAAGCAGTCGGTGATCTTCGCGATGGAGGAGCCGGAAATCGCACTGCCGCCGCACACTCAGCGCCGCGTCACCCGCTTCATTCTGGCGGAGATGGGACAGTCGATCGTCACCTCGCACTCGCCCTATGTGATCGAACAGTTCGACCCGGAGCAGATTGTCATTCTCAATCGGAATGAAACCGGCGCGCTCACCGGACAGCCGATCAATGTCGATGCAGTGAAGCCAAAGACCTTCAGGACTGAGCGGCGGCAGTTCGCTGAGGCGATCCTCAGCCGCGCGGTGCTGGTCGTAGAGGGATCGACCGAAGCATCGCTGTTCCCCGTTGCATCATCGATCATGGAGGCGAGTCTCGGCGCCGACGCTTATACCCACCTCGACCTCGCCGGCGTCAGCATCTTTAACGCCGGTGGAGATGGATCGGTGCCGCGCCACGGGTCGGTCTTTTCGGCGCTCGGCAAGCTCTCCTTCGGCTTCTACGACAAACCGAATGCGGCACTGACACCGGCGGCCACCGAAAAGCTGAAAGAGTACACCCAATTCTGGGAGTCGCCGGAGAAGGGCATCGAGACCGTCCTAGTGAAGCAGATGCCCGTCGCTGTGGTGCGTCGGTTCCTCGACGAGGTGAAGGATCGATCGGACTATCCGGCTGTGGGCACCTATGACCCAGCGGCCGTGGATGCAGACGTCGTCGCGCTAGCGAGCAAAGTACTGAAGGCGCGCAAGGGTGACGCCCATGGCTATGCCGCCATGCTCGTGGCCCAATGTCAGAACGCTGACGAACTGCCCGCGACAATCCGCGAAATTCTGGAAACGATCCACAAAGCGCTGAGTGCTGTGCCTGAAGACATCGCAGCACCTCCGATGGACGAACTTGAGGGTCTTCTTGGATGAAGATCGAACTGTGCGAGAAGCGCAAGGCGATCATCGCACAGCAGGGCCACCTGCTGGTTTTGGGCGGCCCGGGTTCCGGCAAGACGACGATCGCGTTGTTCAAGGCGCAGAAGCGGTTCGCTGATCTGAAGCCAGGCCAAGAGATCTTGTTCCTGAGTTTCTCGCGCGCGGCGATCCGCCAAGTTCTCCTCCGTTGCAAGGAAATCCTGACCCCAGCTGAACGGCGCACGGTGACCGTACAGACCTATCACGCCTTCTGTATGGAAATGCTTGAGGCTCACGGGCGGTTACTCGGCGGGAAGCCTATCCGCTTCCTCTACCCAGGAGATGAGCGGCTGCAGAAGTCGGCGTTTGAAGGCGACTGGAGTGTAGAGCGTCGGCGGCAGGCGGCTGAGATGGGCCTCTACAGCTTCGATCTCTTCGCGGCTGGAACGGCCGAGTTGTTCGAGCGGTGCGGGGCGTTGCGCGACCTCATCGCCGATCGCTTTCCGATGATCATCGTGGATGAGTTCCAGGACACGGACGACAATCAGTGGCGGATAGTGCAGGCGCTTTCCGGCGTAACCGACGTTTTCTGCCTTGCCGATCCCGAGCAGCGCATCTTTGACTATCGCGACGATATCGACCCGCGAAGGCTCGAGATTCTGCGCGAGACGACCAAGGTCTCGGAATTCGACCTTGGGGGAGAAAACCATCGCAGTCCGAACGCCGGCATCCTGAAGTTCGCGGATGCGGTGCTACGTAATCAAGCCCCGTTGCCGGCAACACCCGACGTCAAACAGGTGGCCTACTGGCCAAACGCGTTCGCCGCCACAGCGCATGCTGCTGTGATCTGGACGTTCTCTGTGCTCCGCAAGAAGGGCGTGACGAATCCGAGCGTAGCGGTGCTGTCGCGTAGTAACGCGCTGATTTCCGACCTGTCGACGATCCTGTCCGAGCCGCATACCTACAACAATCAGCCGCTCCCGGTCATAGAGCACGACGTCGTGTGGGATGCAGAGCTCTCCGCCGCCGCCGCGCTTGTCGTTGCATCGATACTCGAATGGCCGACAAGCCCGGCCAATGAGAGCCTAGTCCGGACCCTCCGGCTCATCTGCGCCTACTACAAGCTGAAGAACGCTGAGGACCCAACAAAGGCAGCGGCCGATCACGCGCGCAAGTACGACGAGGCCGCAGGAAAGGTGGAGAAGGGGGAAGCGCCGAGGATCAATGCAGCCAAAGCGCTGGTAACAGCCCATGCCAACGGCATCGATCTGATCGGCGAACCCGTAGCCGACTGGAAGGCCGCTCGTACCGTTCTGCAGGATGTTCCCGCGCTGGCCGAACTGTTCCGCGAGGTGCGGTTGGTTCGCCTCTTCAGGGCGACCGACGCGCTTGCCTCTGGCTTGGGCGAGCAATGGTTGGCTTTGGGCAGCTACGCCGGTGTGAGCGATCTCGTGAAGCGCATTCTCGAGCAAGAGCGGCTCATCGCTGTGGAGCGCGACCCCCAAGGGTGCGTGCTGATGAATATGCACAAATCCAAGGGCAAAGAATTTGACGGCGTCGTTCTCGTCGAAGGCGCGTTCAAGTCCGGCTTCTTCAACGAACGTGAGAAGCCGCCTTTCGAGCCGAGCCGGCGGCTGCTGCGTGTTGGTCTGACGCGCGCCAGGGCCCTAGTGACGATCGTACGGCCACAAAACGCGCGGCCACTGGTCGACTAGGAGGACCTATAGTGACCGAGACGACAGGCACTGGGAAATGGACGCAAGCGGGCGTCCCCCACAAGGGCTGGACCTGCATCGATATCGAGGAATTGGAAGAACAGGATCATCTCTGCGAGATGTGCGAGGCCCGACACATCCGCTTCGTCCATGTGATGGAGCATTCCGACCATGGCGAGACGCTCAGGGTCGGATGCGTCTGCGCGGGCCATATGGAAGAGGATCTTGTCGGAGCGCGTAAGCGCGAAGCTGGATTTAAGGGCGAGCGGAACCGGCGTAAACGCTGGCTGTCGCGTGAGTGGCTCGTCTCATCGGTTGGCAACGAGTTCCTGAACACCAACGATGGCTTCAACGTCGTGGTCTATCCCAAAGGCGCAATTTGGGGAGCGCGAGTTCAGCACCGTGGGAGCGGCTACCAGAGAACGTCTAAGCTTCCCTACCAAACGCAAGATCAGGCGAAGCTTGCTGCCTTCGACGCGATGATCGGGATGAAGCACAGCGCTCCTTGGATAAATCGATGAGGTCGACGGTATGGGCAAAGATCACACAAGCAAAGAGCACTCGGCCGAGGGTGCGGCGCTCGGCTTTTGGTATCAGTCCTTCTACGCGCTCCGCACTCTGGTGATGCTGACCACTGACGACGCGGCGATCGGCGTCGAGCAGCTCGATGACGTGGAGCTCAAGGCTGACGGGCAGACGCTGCTCTATCAGCTCAAGCACTCGATCAGCGCTGTGCCAGTATCCATCACCATCAAGTCGACGTCCCTCTGGCGAACAATGAAGGTCTGGATCGATGCGCTACCGTCTCTGAACTTGGCCGAGACTACGCTGCACCTCGTTACCGTTGGAGGGATTTCCGCAGAGAGCTCCCTTAGTGCGTTGACAGATCTTGAGGCCGATCGCTCCGATTTAGTCGCAGCGATGACGGCGGAGGCCAATCGCGTCATAGAAGCGCGTCAAGCCGCCGCGAAGGCTAACAAGGCACTGCCCTACGCCGACCGCGTTCACGGTTGTGCCGCCTTTCTCGGTCTCTCAGAGCCCGAACGGCTGAACCTGCTTCGTCGTGTCCAGATACGGCCCGACAGTCCGACGGTCGCGGAAGTCGAGCAGGAGATCGCAGGCCACTTTCACATCGTACTCCCCGCGCATCGCCCGGCCGTGGCGACGCGTCTCATCGAGTGGTGGGACCGGCAGATCGTTTATGCTCTGTGCGGCGAACGCGAGCGCGTCATCACACGGGCTGAGCTGCAGGCACAGATCATGGCGATTGTTGCCGACCTTGAGCAGGGCAAGCTCGTTCCCGAATTCGAGACGGTCAGCCAACCCGAGGACTACCAACCGGATAGTATGCTGGCGCGGCAAATCGAGCTGGTGAAGGGCAAGTCCTTTGATCTCGAGCGCGCCATTCGGGAGGAGTGGAAGGCACGCGAACAACGGGCTCGGTGGCTCGCTAGCAACCCTGCCATGGCGACGAGGATCACCGAATACGACCATATTCTGCGAGAGCACTGGGCCGATAGGCACGCTGAAATGGTAGACAGCTGCGCTGCGTTACAAGATGACGAGAAATGCGCGTCGGGGCTGAATCTTCTGCGCTGGACTCACAACGACGCGCCGACGACCGTTCGCCCTATCGCCGAAGGCTGGGGCGCGGCCTACTATGTGCGCGGGAGCTATCAGGTGCTCGCGATCAACCTGAAGGTAGGGTGGCATCCTGAATATGAAAACGTGCTCGGTGGTGAGAAATGAGGATCGCCCACGACGTCTATGCCGAGACAAATCCCGCGTTCTGCGCTTCCGCCCTCGTCGAGTTCACCAAAACGTATGCGTCGGTCCGGCCCGACGGGCCGGAGACGCCAGCCGCGTATCTGGCGCTGCCTATCGCGCTTTCGGGCGAGCTCGCCAGTACTTTCACCGGAACCAATAAGAATACCGGCTTGCTCGAATGGTTGGAGCGCAGTCCACAGGTCCAGGTCGGACTCGCCAAGCGGGTGAACGCTTCACTGGACATCGTTACTGAGGCGATTCGATTTGGGTGCTTCACGCAGTTGCTGATTTTTGGCGAAGGGGCCTTCCTTAGACTTGGAGACAAGAAGTTGAAGCCGAGCGCGATCAGCGCTCTCGGCGATGAGCCGGCGCAGACGATTAAGCGTGCCGGGCGGCTCGGGCATTGGTTTGCAACTGCCGGCTCGACCCGGACGGTTTTCGACATGATGGGGATAACGGCATGACACGCTGGAACATCGCTACGATTTTCTTCCTGGGCGTGTCTGGGCAGCGCCGAGAGGTGACTTTCGCGGCTGACGAACTGAATATCATTACAGGCGCTTCCGGTACCGGCAAATCGACCCTTATCAAGGCGATCGACTACTGCCTCGGCTCGAGCAAGTGCGAGTTGCCCGCCCATGTTCGTCGGCGCAGCATCGCGGTTGGCGTAAAATGGGTCGCAGGCGATGCGGAGATGATCATCGGGCGCGTGATCCCGCCGGTAGGTCAGGCAACCAGCACGCGTATGTTCACCTCCACCGGTCGAAATTTGCCGCTACCTGAGACGGTAGACGAGTTCGAGGGTACGACGACAGTTGAGGCCGCGAAGGCCTTCATCGAGCGGGCGTTCGGGATTGGCGATGTTATTTCGGAGCCAGATGCCGCTGCCGCGCGTGGGCGCGCCACCGTGCGCCACGTCACACCCTATCTGTTTGTGACCAAGGAGGTCATCTATAGCGAGTCAACCCTGCTCCACGGCTTGGAGAAAGCGGACAAAGCGCGCGACATCATCGCGGCCATGCCATACTTCCTTCGCGCAACCGACGAGGCGAGCGCGATTGACGAGCGGCGGCTGCGGCAGCTGCAGCGGGCGCTCGAAAAAGAGGAGGCGAAAGCGCGCTCGCGCGCGGCTGCCGAGACAGCGCTCAAGCAGCGCGCAACCAATCTTCTTACCGAAGCTCACCGAATAGGGCTGGCCAAGTCGCCCTCGCTGGACGCGCCGGAAGCCACGCTTCTCGCCGAATTGAAGACGATAGGTGAGACGCCGCTTCAGGCGAATACCTACCCGGACGAGGGTGAACTAGGAGCCCTCAATCGGCGACGTCGAGAGATCCTGGCCGAAGTCAGTGCGCTACGTCGGCACTTGCAGGCGACCCGGACGGCGCTGCGTGAGGCGACGGGCTTCCAAGGCGCTGTTTTGCGTCAGCGTGACAAGCTCATGCTAGCCGAGCATCTGCATCTCGACGGTATCGCCGAAGTTTGTCCGGTTTGCGAGGCACCGTCCGAGCGCGGACGCGAGGCAGCCCGGGCCCTGCGGACCACTCTGACGAAAGTGCGTGCGGAGAGCGTAGCGGTGGAGCGCGTGAGGCCCCGGCTTGTCGAGCATGATCGTGCACTTGAGGAGGAGATAGGCCAGCTCAATATCGAGCTGCGCCGCATCGACGATCAGATTCAAACTTGGCTGCGCCAAAGCGAGGAGACCCGCCGGTTGGCCGATCTTGGCCAACTCCGAGCACATCTGCTTGGCCGGATCTCTTTCTTTCTTGAAGCGAGTGTCGACGAACCACGTCAGGCCACGCGCGATCTTAGCGTATTGCGAGCTGAGATCGCCGAGTTGGAGGCCCGAGTCGATAAGGAGGCGAAGGAGATCAAGCTGCGGCGGGCGGAGGCGAGAATCTCGCAGTTTGCGTCTGAGGCATTTGTCGCGCTGCCGACTGTGGCGCCCTGCATCGGGTCAGAGCTCGACTTCTCGTCGCGGCAGCCGGAAGTTACGGTCATTGAGGAGGAGAGCGGTGCTGTTCTGCGGCTTCCTGACGTTGGATCTGATCAAAACTACCTAGCGATCCACATCGCGCTCTCCTTTGCGTTACAGCGCTACTTCCAGACCGTGAATGCGCCGGTGCCAGGTCTGCTCGTGCTCGACCAGATCAGTCGACCCTATTTCCCGACAAGCGGCGAGGACGAGGACGAGGCAGAAATTTCCGGCGATGAGGAAGACGAGGACGTGCAAGCGATGCGCAAACACATCGACTTCCTATTTTCCGAGACGGCTCGGCGGAAGGGGCTACAGGTCTTGCTCATCGAGCACGCCTATTTCGCGGACGACCCCCGCTATGTGAACGCCACACGGGAGCGGTGGACACGGGCCTCGGGACAGGCCCTTATTCCGCTCAATTGGCCAGCTCGCGGCGACGAATAGCGTTCGGAATTTAGGCCATCCGTCATTCTACTCATATAGATATTGCTCGTATTCGCGGCGAGAGTAGGACTCCAGAGTCTGTCCGAAGTTTTTATGTATATTTCGGACGAATGACTGGACAGAGGCCGTCGTGTACTTATGGGGGGGCGGCGAGGACCAGCAGTCCACGTAGCACTTCATGGGCGAATGGAAGTTTGATCGGCCGGATTCGCGCCACGATCAGAAATCCCGGCTTATAAGAGAGAGCATCCGTGGACGGAGCAGCGATCAGACTCGCTGAGCTCAAGTGATGGCGCGCGGGAGTTATCGTCCTTCACACCTTCCGTCGTATCCTTCCATCAACCGATTACTGAAGCGGGGGATAGCTATGGCGGACTTACCAGTGCATCAAAAAGCGCGGCATGTGAGCCGAGAGGAACTGTACACGCTGGTCTGGCAAAAGCCGATGACCCGTCTCGCGGAAGAGTTCGGGATTAGCGGCAATGGACTTGCCAAGATATGCGACAGGATGGACGTGCCATATCCACCACGCGGCTATTGGGCCAAAAAGGAGGCGGGCAAGCCGGTAGTTGTATTCAAGCTACCACCTCGCAGGGACGGCATTCCGCAGGTAACTGATATCCATCCCACGCTCCCCAAGCCAGCGCCGTTGCCGGAAGCCGAGAGGTCCGCGACGGTCGCCGCCGCCAAGGTAGAAGCCATTGCCGTGCCGGATGGCCTGGATAATCTTCATCCGCGCGTGAAAGCGTGGATTGTGGAGCACAAGAAGCAGCAGAGAGAACGCGAACAAGAGAGCAAACGGCGAAGATACGAAACCTGGTGGACACCCCGAGTGCTCCCCGATCTGACCGAACGCGACCTATATCGTTTCCGGGTCACGAGTGCGATTTTTACGGGCGTCGAGAAAGCGGGCGGCAAAATTGAGAAGTCACCGATGACAGGAAGAGTGACCTTCGAGATTGCGAACCACGCCGTTGAATGCTCGATCGTGGAGAAGTTGGTGAAGTCGCTTAAGCAGCGCGACGAAACACGGAAGTGGACAGCCTATCCCGACCACCATCAATCCGGCCTCGACTCGTCAGGCTTCCTGCGCGTGTCGATCACTACGTACCTGGATGGCCGGCAGCCTCAATGGATCGAAAGCCAGAAGACAAAGATTGGCGACATGCTGCCTGAGATCGTCGGCACCATCATGGCGGCGGGGCCGATCTTAGAACAGAAGAAGCGCGAGCAAGAGGAATGGCAGAAACAGTATCGCAAGGAAGAGGCGCGGCGGTACGAGGCAAGGCGTCTCAAGGAAATCGACGACAAACGCTGGAATAAGCTCTGCGAATTTGCGGCGAATTGGGAACAGCGCGACAGGCTTCTTGTGCTTCTAGCCGAAGTGGAAAAGCGTGCCTTCGACGAAGGCGATATCATCGTCGGCGACAGCGCCTTGAGCGCTTGGATCGCATGGGCAAAAGAACGTGTCGAGGCGCTCGATCCTCTTCGTCAGGGCGCGGCGGGAATGTTCGATACGATTTCGAAGGTTTCGCAATGGTCATGAGCGAAGGGCGCATCACCGACGCGAGCGCCAGGCACCCTAGTTTGCAGCGCCCCGTCGCGGGAGTGCTGTCTGCACAGACCAGCACATTTGGAATCGTTCACGGGGAGATGGCGCACCCATCAGGATTCGAACCTGAGGCCTCTACCTTCGGAGGGTAGCGCTCTATCCAGCTGAGCTATGGGTGCATCTATCTTCAAATAGTGTCCGAGGTCGACCAGGGTCAATCTCGATTTCAACTTTCAAACGATCGCAAACGGTGCGAGCCCGAGGCACTGCCGATTGTGGTCGTTCGTACTCTACAGCTTCCTTCAGTTTGCTTCCGCGGCGCTTCCGTGACCACGGAAGCAGTTTCTCTGCTTCCTTCGAGTTTCGCCAATCGCTTGGTTTCCCTCGTCTTTTTTGACCCTCGCCCACAACACGCTTGACTTAGCCTTGCCTTCGGAGGGCAGCACTCTATCCAGCTGAGCTACGGGTGCTCGCGCGCCGAGGGCGCAAAGCAAGGGTTCGTATAACCGAGTTCGCGGGCAAGGCAAAGGAAAAAGCGCGCGCCCCGAAGGGCCGTCGCGGGGCTTTGTCCGATAGCTGCCGAACATGAGAACGGCGCCGGTGGAGACCGGCGCCGTTCCCGTTGTTCGCGGCAGGCGGGATCAGTTGCCGACCGGCACGTCGACGAACGTGCCGTCATTGGGCTGGTAGAGATGCAACACCGCGCCGCTGGTCTTGACGGCGTCATGAGTGGCGATGGTCGGCGCGGCGCCGACCTTGGTGGTCACGAACGTGCCATCGGACGGCTCGAAGTAGGTGACGGTCTGCGTGTAGCGCGCCGCATCGCTATTGGCGGCCGGGGCCACGTTCAGGTTGCCGGAGATGAAAGTATTATCGGGAGGATTGTAGTAGCTCTGCTCGGCGGCTGAGGCCAGCGTCGGGACAGCGAGAGCGGCGGCAGTAAAGGCGACAAGAGCCAAGGTTTTCATTTCCATACTCCGTGTATTGAAGTGGCGAAGTCGGGCCCGAAAGAAGGTCTTGTCCAGCCCCAATATTCGTCTCGCTTCGATGAATCATGGTATAGACCTCGCTATGGGAATTAGAAAGTGGGCCGGAACTCAACACGGCGCGACAGGTTCCGTGATGTGTTTTCACGATTTCGTGTGATTGCGTGATCGGGAGCGCAAAATCACGCGACTGATGGAATACTTCTGGCTGAAGACCTTTCGAAAACAGCGAAAGCAACAACCGGGGCTTGCCGGCTGCGCTCCGCCGTGGGCCGGGCCGATGGCACCGTCGGCCATCGGCCGTCATGATTCGTTACATTTTTTCCGGCCGGTGCCGGCTTGGGCGCGGGGAGGGCGGCGGTCGTCGCTTTATGCTATGCCCGAGGGAGCCATTTTCCGGAGGACTGCCGCCATGACCGATCTGTCCGCGACCACCCATGCTGATGCTCTCGCCGGGCTCGACACGCCGGCGGTGGTGATCGACGCGGCCAAGGTGGAGGCCAATCTCCGGCGGGCGCAGGCCTATGCCGACCGGCATGGGCTGCGGCTCAGGCCGCACATCAAGACGCACAAGATGCCGCATCTCGCCTTGCGACAGGTCGAGCTGGGCGCCGCCGGCATCACCTGCCAGAAGCTCGGCGAGGCCGAGGTGATGGCCGATGCCGGCCTTGCCGACATCTTCCTGCCCTACAACATCGTCGGCGCCGCCAAGCTGGCCCGCCTCGCGGCCCTCAAGCGCCGGATCGCCATCTCCGTCACCGCCGACAATGCCGTGGTGGTCGAAGGCTACGCCGCCGCCTTTGCCGACGCCGACGCGCCGCTCACCGTTCTCGTCGAATGCGACACCGGCATGGGCCGCTGCGGCGTGACGACGCCCGAGGCGGCGCTGGCGCTGGCTCGGACGATCGCCGCCGCGCCCGGCCTCCGCTTCGGCGGCCTGATGACCTTCCCGGCGACGCACCGGGCGGTCGAGGCGCGCGACTTTCTGGAACGGTCGATTGCGCGGCTCGCCGCCGCCGGCCTGCCGCCGGCCGTCGTCTCGTCGGGCGGCACGCCGGACCTCTATGCCGCCGGCGACGACGCCGGCCTCGTCACCGAGTACCGGCCCGGCACCTATGTCTTCTCCGACAGATTCCAGGTAGCCAAGGGCGTCGGCGGCTATGACGACTGCGCGCTCGGCGTGCTCGCCACCGTGGTCAGCCGGCCGACCGACAGCCGCGCGGTGATCGATGCCGGCTCCAAGGCGCTCACCTCCGATCTCCTGGGTCTCGACGGCTACGGCTACCTGCCAGCCTATCCCGAGGCGCGAATCGCTTCGCTGTCCGAGGAGCACGGGGTGATCGATTTCTCCGCCTCGCCGCGCCGGCCGGCGATCGGCGAACGTCTCTTCGTCATCCCGAACCACGTCTGCCCGGTGGTCAACCTGTTCGACACCGTACACTTCCTCCACGCCGGCGGCTCGATCGAGGAGCGGCGGGTGGCGGCACGCGGACGGGTTGGCTGACCCAGGGTCGCGGAAACCGGCGATTTTTAGGGGTGAAATGGTACAGCTGGCTGGGCTTGAACCAGCGACCTTCGGAGCCACAATCCGACGCTCTAGCCAACTGAGCTACAGCTGCACATGACGGCGCGGAACCTAGTGGGATCGCCGGGGCAATGCAAGCCCCCGGCGGCCACTTTTTTGCGCCGCCGGCCTCAGGCGGCGACCACCGCCGTCAGGAAATCGTCGATCGTCGCGCCAAGCCCGGACGCCTCCTCGGCCACCTCGCGCGAGTCGCGGTCGAGCTTCTGCGCCGCCGTCTCGGTATCGCGGGCCGTCGCCAGCACGGCGCCGACGCTGGTCGCCACCTGCTGCGAACCAGCCGAGGCGGCGTTGACCGAGCGGCTGATGTCGCCGGTCGCAGCGCCCTGTTCCTCGACGGCGGCGGCGATGGCGGCGGTGTAGCGGTCGACCTCCTGCATGATGGCGCTGATCGCCTGGATCGCCTCAACGGCGTCGGCGGTGGCGTTCTGGATGCCGTCCACCTGGGTGGCGATCTCCTCGGTGGCCTTGGCGGTCTGGCCGGCCAGGTTTTTCACCTCGCTCGCCACCACGGCGAAGCCGCGTCCCGCCTCACCGGCGCGGGCGGCCTCGATGGTGGCGTTGAGGGCGAGGAGATTGGTCTGCTCGGCGATCGCCTTGATCAGGGTCACCACCTCGCCGATCTTGGCGGCACCGGCGGCGAGACGGTTGATCTTGGCATCGGCGTCGCGCGTGCCGCGCGCCGCATCGGCGACGATGGCGCCGGTACGTTGGATCTGGGCGGAAATCTCGCCGATCGAGGCGGCAAGTTCCTCGGCGGCCGAGGCGACGGCCTGCGCGTTGGTGGTGGCCTCGCCCGAGGCGACCGAAGCGGCGCTGGCATCCTGAACGGTACGCACGGCGCCGACGCCCAGCGAACCGGCGGTGGCCAGCAGATCCTCGACGGTGCGGTTTACCGCGCCGAGCGCCGTCAGCGTGGTGGCGCGGAAGTCGTCGATCAGCGTCTCGACGCGCGCCTGCCGCGCCGCGCGCCTGGTGGTTTCCTCGTTCTTGTCCCGCTCGAGCGTCAGGCGGGTGACGGCGCTCTCCTTGAGCACGACGACGGCGCGGGCGATGGTGCCGATCTCGTTGCCATAGGCGGCGTAGGGCACATCTTCGGAGAGTTCGTCGCGCGAGATGCGCTCCATCAGGCCGGACAGCCGCGCCACCGGCCGGATCAGCCTCGCCACCAGCCCCGAGGCGGCGGCCGAGGCGGCGACGGCGAGCAGCAGGCCGAGCAGGGAAATCTTCAGCACCAGCCCGTTCTTGGTGGCATGGACGGCCGCCTCGGGAATGCCGGCGAACAGGATGCCGATCACCTTGCCGTCGGCCGCCTTGATCGGCGCGTAGACGGTGAGATAGGGCGCGCCGAGGATGACCGCCTCGCCGGTGAAGGTACGGCCGGCCTTGATCGCCGCATAGGCCGGCGACGCCTTGCCGAGGTCGGTGCCGACGGCGCGGCTGCCGTCCGCCTTGCGGATCGACGTGGTGACGCGCGTGAAATCGTCCTTGGCCGCGTCATAGGCGAAGATGGTGGCGGCGGCGCCGGTGGTGCGCGTCAGGCTGTCGATCAGGTCGTGGCTCTCGAACGGCGGCAGGGCGGCAAGCTCGATGTGGTCGACGACGTCGCCCGACCAGGCAACCGAGGTGCCGGGAATCTCCTTCTCCATGAGAAGGGCGCCGGTCCGGACGGCGGTCATCTGCTTTTCCAGCGCCTGGCGTGCCGCGTCGGTCGACAGCGTCGTGTAGACGACGAAAAGCAGAAGCGTCACGGTCAGCGTGATGAATATCGCAACGGCTGCGCCGATCACTTTCCACAACTTAATTCTGTTAAGGAGCATTTCGCTTCTTCTTGCGGTAGAGGCCAAACTTGTTTCCAGAAATACGGGGAAGTGGTGAACGCGATCTTAAGGCGATGGCCATCGCTACCTTTCATGGATGACTATTGTCCCGAAAAATGAAGATCTTGCAGGAATATACTCCTGAGGCGAGTGTCTCCCGGAAGCTCTCGCCCATGGATTGCCGTCGGGCATGGCGACACATCGAGCGATAAAGTTAACCGGACGTTCAGGATGGAATCGTTTTCCGGCCGGAAAAATCAGTCAGGCAAGGGAAATGCACACTTGTGAGCGCATATTTGAAAGGAGTGCCGGAAAGAGGCCGGATTTCCACCCGTTGCGTCGGGTGGCC
Organism: Pleomorphomonas koreensis DSM 23070; assembly: GCF_000425185.1. Classification (GTDB taxonomy): domain Bacteria; phylum Pseudomonadota; class Alphaproteobacteria; order Rhizobiales; family Pleomorphomonadaceae; genus Pleomorphomonas; species Pleomorphomonas koreensis. The sequence continues at coordinate 223,233 of NZ_AULH01000005.1, read as the reverse complement.
TGGCGGAGAAAGGGAGCGCCGCGCATTTCGGAGGACGGGTCATGCAGTCACGCGGAGTCGCCTCGCATCAGACGTCGATCGGCAGCGTCACCCGGAAGAAGGGGGCCGCTTCGGCGGCGCGACGTCGGCGTCGTGGCGGCGGCCATCAGGACGCCCGCTCCTTCCTGATTGCCGGCTTCCTGGTGCTGGTGGTCGCCGTCGTGGTGGCGGCGATCTGGTTCAACACCCGGCCGTTCCCGATCGCCGCGGCGACCGGCCCGCGGCCGCCGCCGAGTGCCGCCGACCTCGAAGCCAAGAAGACCCATTCCTACTGGAAGGTCGGCAGCAACACCTATCGGCACTACATCACCAACGCCAGCACCGGCGAGATCGTCGATGCCGGCACCATGACGGTGAGGGAGATGCTCGACCAGGGCATCGAGGTGCCGGGCTATTCGCTGCCCGCCAAGGGCGGCGTGACCGGCAGCGACGAGCTGGCCATCCGCTTCCGGGCGCTCCAGGATCACCTCAAATGACGGCCGCCCCGGCCCGCAGCAGCATGCCGTAGAGGTCGCGCGGCTCGTCCGGATCGGCCAGGAGATCAAGTTCCTCGTAGAAGGACGTGCCGGCGAGCCGGTCGCGGACGTAGCGCAGGGCGGAAAAGTCCTCGATGGCGAAGCCGACCGAATCGAACAGCGTCACCTCCGACGCCGATCGGCGGCCCGGTGCCTCACCCGACAGTACTTGCCAGAATTCGGTGACCGGATAATCGGCCGCCAGTTGCTGGATCTCGCCCTCGATGCGCGTCTGCGGCGCATATTCCACGAAGATCGACGAGCGTTTCAGGATGTCGCGGTGCAGCTCGGTCTTGCCGGGGCAGTCGCCGCCGACGGCGTTGATGTGCACGCCGGCGCCGACCATGTTGTCGCTGAGGATGGTGGCATACTGCTTGTCGGCGGTCACCGTGGTGATGACGTCGGCGCCCTCGACCGCTTCCTGACCGGATCGGCAGGCGGTGATCGAGAAGCCGAGGCCGGAGAGGTTGCGGCGGCACTTCTCGGTCGCCGCCGGGTCGATGTCGTAGAGGCGGAGGTGGCGGATGCCGAGAAGCGCCCGGAAGGCCAGCGCCTGAAACTCCGACTGGGCGCCGTTGCCGATGATCGCCATGGTCGAGGCGCCCTTCGGCGCCAGGCGCCGCGCCGCCATGGCCGAGGTGGCGCCGGTGCGGAGCGCGGTGAGCAGCGTCATCTCGGAAAGCAGCATCGGATAGCCGGAGCCGACGTCGGCCAGCACGCCGAAGGCGGTCACCGTCTGCTTGCCCTCGCGCATGTTCTTGGGGTGGCCGTTGACATACTTGAAGCCGTAGAGCGTGCCGTCGGAGGTCGGCATCAGCTCGATGACGCCGTCCACCGAATGCGACGCGACGCGCGGCGTCTTGTCGAAGTCCGGCCAGCGGCGGAAATCCTCCTCGATGTAGCCGGCAAGCTCGGTGAGGAAGGTTTCGACGCCGATCGACAGCACCAGCCGCATCATGTTGTCGACCGAGACGAAGGGGACGATGGCGAGCGGGGAAAGGGTGGTCATGCTGCAAAGCTCCGGGTCGGCCGGTCCATGACGGTGCGGCCCATCAGGCTGGCGAGAAGGTCGACCATCAGCGTGGCGGTGCGGCCGCGCTCGTCGAGGAAGGGGTTCAGCTCCACGAGGTCGATCGACGAGACGAGGCCGCTGTCGTGCAGCATCTCCATGATCAGGTGCGCCTCGCGGAAGGTGGCGCCGCCCGGCACCGTGGTGCCGACGCCGGGGGCGATCGCCGGTTCGAGGAAATCGACATCGAGACTGACGTGCAAGAGGCCGTTCACTGAGGCCACACGCTCGACGAAGCGGCCGACCAGCGTGCCGACGCCGTACTCGTCGAGGGCGCGCATGTCGTGAACGGTGACGCCGGAGCCGGAAAGCGCCCGCCGCTCGTCGGGATCGACCGAGCGGATGCCGACCATGGCGACGTTGCCCGGCGGCACCGGATGGGCGAGCGGCGGATAGCAGCCGTGGAAACCGGTCCGGCCGGTGAAATAGGCGACCGGCGTGCCGTGGAGATTGCCGCTTCTCGTGCTGTCGAGCGTGTGGAAGTCGGTGTGGGCGTCCAGCCACAGCACGAACAGCGGGCGGCCCTCCTCGGCGGCGCGGCGGGCGATGCCCGGCACCGTGCCGGCCGACAGCGAATGGTCGCCGCCGAGGAACACCGGCAGGGCGCCGTCGCCGGCCCGGTAGGCGGCCTCGGTCACCGTGGCGATCCAGGCGGCGATCTCCGGCAGGCGCCGGAGGTGGGGGAAGGGCGGCGTCACCGCCGGCAGCGGGCCGCGGGCGACGTTGCCGAGGTCTTCCACCTGGTGGTCGAGTTCGGCGATCGCCTCGATGATGCCGGCCGTGCGATAGGCGCTCGGTCCCATCTCGCAGCCCATGCGGCCGGCACCGTCCTCGACCGGAATTCCGAGAAGCCTCACCTTCATGCCTATCCGTCCCCTGCCGCTCAAGTTTATCGTCCACGCTCGGCATCAAGCCATCGCCGGCCGGCGAAGTGAACAGGCGGGATTGGCAATTGAAGCGGATCGGCTTATCAAAATGGCGGTTTCATTGTCCAGAACGGTGGCATCATGGATCACCTCGACCAGCGGCTGGTGACGCTGCTCCGCCACGACGGCCGCCGCTCGGTGTCCGATCTCGCGGTTGAACTCGGCGTGTCGCGCGCCACCGTGCGCGCCCGCATGGAGCGGCTGGAGCGCTCCGGCGACATCCTCGGCTACACGGTGATCCTGCGCAACGACGCCATCGAGGTGCCGGTCCGGGCGGTGATGATGATCGAGATCGAGGGGCACGTGCTCGACAAGGTGATCCGGCAGCTCGGCGGCTTTCCCGAGGTGGCGGCCATCCACACCACCAACGGCCGCTGGGATCTCGTCGTCGAACTGGGCGCGGCGACGCTGACCGACTTCGACACGGTGCTGCGCCGCATCCGCCTGCTGCCCGGCATCACCGGTTCCGATACCAGCCTGCTCTTGACGACGCCGCGCACGACGCGCGCCCGCCTGAGCCCGGACTGACGCCGCGGCAGGCCGCCCGGCCGGCCGGCGCGGCGGCGTCGAGGTCGTCCAGCATCCAATCGGCGTGACGGGCGCCGGACGGCTGGACCGCCGCGACGGCGACGCCCATTTCGTCGCCTTTCCTCCAGACGACGCGGGCGGCCAGCTTCATCCGGCAGCAGGGGACGAACAGGCTGGTCTCATCATCCGGCGCGAGAGCGGTGCGCGCCGTCAGGCGCAGCCGGCAACCGGTGCGGCTGACGTCCTCGATGACGCAGCCGATCGGCGTCGGCAGGGTGGCGCCGGACAGCGAGGCGACATGATGGCAGGCGTGGCGCGGTTCGCGGCGGCCTTCCAAGGCACGCACTCTCGGTTGGCGCATCCGGCGCAGGAACTCGTAGAAGACCGGATCGACAGGCGGTAACCTGAACATGGCGGCAGGACTTCTCGATGCTTTTGACAACCAGTCTCACCTTTTCCGGTTGTGTTCAACCGTCATGACAAGTCGATTCAAATTGGCCTTAAGGGGTGGTAAGCGATAGATGACCGTTGGTGAACGCTGGGCTTCCGGCAGGGTCGGTCGTTCATTTTCCGCGGCGGCGATGATCGTCGAACACCAGGCCGGTCTCCAGCGCGCGGCGGCCGAACTTCTCGCGCACCTTGTCCATGGCCCGCTCGGCGGCCGCCTTGCGGGTGGCCTGCGGGTCGACGAGGTCGGCCGGATCGGCGAGGCGGCTGTCGCAGAGATCGGCGACGGACACGCCGATCAGCCGGTATGTCTGGCCGTGCGCCTCCTCGGCCAGCAGGGCGTCGGCGGCGGCGAAGATGCGGTCGGCGAGCTGGGTGGGGTCATTGAGCCGCCGCGCCCGCGTCCGGAGCTTGAAGTCGGCGGTCTTCAGCTTCAGCGTCACCGTCGAGCCGGCGATGTCCTCGTGCTTGAGGCCGAAGGAGACGCGCTCGGCCTGCTCGCGCAGGATCGGCCGGAGGTCCTTGAGGTCGGCGAGGTCGGTGAAGAAGGTCACCTCCGAGCCGACGCTCTTGCGCCGGGAGTTGGGCACCACCGACCGGCCGTCCTCGCCGTGCGCGAGGCGGGCGATCCTGAAGCCGAGCGCCCCGTAGCGGCCGGCCAGCCGGGCCGGGTCGGCCTGTTGCAGGTCGCCGACCGTGCGGTAGCCGTCGGCGGCGAGGCGTTCGGAAAAGGCGCGGCCGACGCCCCAGATGGTTGTCACCGGCCGCGGCGCCAGGAAGGCCGCCGCCTCCGACCGGCCGATCACCGAGAAGCCCCTGGGCTTGTCGAGGTCGGAGGCGATCTTGGCGAGGAACTTGTTGGCGGCAAGCCCGACGGAGACGGTGATGCCCACCTCGCGCTCCACCGCCCGCGCGAAGCGGGCGAGCGTCAGCGCCGGGCTGGCGCGGTGGAGCTTCTCGGTGCCGGAGAGGTCGAGGAACGCCTCGTCGATGGAGAGAGGCTCGACCAGCGGCGTCAGCTCCAGCATCCTCCGGCGGATCTCGCGGCCGACGGCGGCGTATTTCTCCATGTTCGGCTTGATCACCACCGCGTCCGGACAGAGTTCCAGCGCCTTGAACATCGGCATGGCCGAGCGCACGCCGCTGATGCGGGCGATGTAGCAGGCCGTCGACACCACGCCGCGCTTGCCGCCGCCGACGATCACCGGCCGCGTGGCGAGCGAGGGGTCGTCGCGCTTCTCGATCGAGGCGTAGAAGGCGTCGCAGTCGACATGGGCGATGACGAGGGCATGGAGGTCCGGGTGACGGACAAGGCGCGGGCCGCCGCAGGCCGGGCAGCGGCGGCCGGCCGGCGGCGCCGGGGAGAGGCAGTCGCGGCAGAAGCCGCTTCCCGCGTCGTCGGACATGGCTTCCCCGCCCTCCGTCCGCCTATGCTTCGCCGCCGCCCGACAGCAGGTGATGGGCCGCCGCCACCATGGTCGGCCGGAATTGCGCCTCCTCGACGAAGGCGAGCAGCAGCGATTCGTCGGCGAGGAAGAACTCCAGCACGCCGGCGAGGAAGCCGGGCTCGCGCGCCGCCGCCCGGAGATCGGCCGGGCCGATGCCGGAGAGCGACAGGAAGCGCCCGAGCGCGTCCGGGTTGCCGGCGAGGTGGGAGAGGGCGGAGATGGCGAGCTGTTCCGCCGCCTCGACGCTGAGCCGTTTTGCAACTGCCATGATCGGACCACCGTTTGGGATTGCTAAAGGAATCCGTACTATATTTGTTATACTGGAATCAGTGCGGCAACCGATCCCTACCGGAACGCGTTTCTGCGTATATACCCAATGCGCGGCAACCGAGACCCGCCGAGCACCCGGAAAGCCGCCGGCGCGCGAGGCGGAAAGAGAGTCGAATGGCCAAGACAGTTCTCATCGTCGAGGACAACGAGCTTAACATGAAGCTCTTCCACGATCTCCTGGAAGCGCATGGTTACCGCACGATTCAGACACGCAACGGCATCGAGGCCCTGGAACTGGTGCGCGCTCACCGGCCGGACCTGATCCTGATGGACATCCAGTTGCCGGAAGTGTCTGGGCTCGAGGTCACCAAGTGGCTGAAGGAGGACGACGATCTCCGGTCGATCCCGGTGGTGGCCGTCACCGCCTTTGCCATGAAGGGCGATGAGGAGCGGATCCGTCAGGGCGGCTGCGAGGCCTATATCTCCAAGCCGATCTCGGTTTCCAAGTTCATCGAGACGGTGCGGACCTATATCGGCGACCAGTGAGCGTCGTCCTGAACGGAAGAGTGTGATGACAGCGCGTATTCTTGTTGTCGACGACATCCTGGTCAACGTGCGCCTCATGGAGGCCCGCCTCACTGCCGAGTATTTCGACGTCCACACCGCCACCTCCGGCGCCGAAGCGCTGGCCATGCTCGGCAATGCCACCTACGACATCGTGCTGCTCGACGTGATGATGCCCGGCATGGACGGCTTCGAGGTCTGTCGCCGCATTCGCGCCAATCCCAAGACGACGCAGCTGCCGGTGATCATGGTCACCGCGCTCGACCAGCCGGCCGATCGCGTCCACGGGCTTGAGGCCGGCGCCGACGACTTCCTGACCAAGCCGGTGTCCGACACCCAGCTGATCACCCGCGTCAAGAGCCTCGTTCGCCTGAAGCAGCTCACCGACGAGCTGGACCTGCGCGCCAACCAGGGCTCGGTCGCCTTCGACCGGGCGATGACCTATGCCGACCTCACCGCCCGCGCCCCCGGCCGCGTGCTGCTGGTCGAGGACCGCCGCTCCTCCTATGTGCGGGTCGCCCAGGCGCTGTCCGGCGAGATGGTCGTCGACATCGAGACCAACCCGCAGGAAGCGCTGTTCCGCGCCGCCGAGGGCGACTACGACCTGGCGCTTGTTTCCCTCGGCATCGACGGCTACGACGCGCTGCGCCTCTGCTCGCAGCTCCGTTCGCTGGAGCGCACCCGCCTGTTGCCGATCCTGCTGATCGCCGAGCCCGAAGAGGGCGGCCGCCTCGACCGCGGCCTGGAGCTGGGCATCAACGACTATCTGCTCCGGCCCATCGACGCCCAGGAACTGATGGCCCGCTGCCGCACCCAGATCCGCCGCAAGCGCTATACCGACCGCCTGCGCGCCAGCGTGCTCCAGACCATGGAGCTGGCCATCACCGACGCGCTGACCGGCCTCTACAATCGCCGCTATCTCGATTCCCATCTCGCCGCCCTCGTCGAGCGGGCCAACGAGAAGAAGGGCGACCTGTCGCTGTTGATCGTCGACATCGACTATTTCAAGCGCGTCAACGACACCCACGGCCACGACGCCGGCGACGAGATCCTGAGGGAATTCGCCATCCGCATCCGCCGCAACCTGCGTGCCCTCGATCTGCCTTGCCGCTTTGGCGGCGAGGAATTCGTCATCGTCATGCCGGAAACCGACTACGGCATCGCCTCGATCGTCGCCGAGCGGCTGCGCACCAAGATCGCCCGCGATCCCTTCGCCATTCACGGCGGCGCCGAGTTCGTCGACGTGACCATCTCGGTCGGCGCTGCCTATATCCTGCATGACGGCGACACGCCGGAAGCGCTGCTGAAGCGCGCCGACAACGCCCTCTACCGCGCCAAGGCGGAAGGCCGGAACCGCGTCGTGCTCGCCGCCGCCTGAGCGCATTCCGGCCGGAACGGCTCCCGATTCAAGCCCTTGCGCATGTCCAGCCCGGCAGTCTCGCCGGATTGTCCAGTTATAAGTTAAGGTTAAATTTTTATGATGAACTCACGGAGGCATCGGCTTTCGTGTGGTTGACGTTGTAAACACTTCGTTAAAACGGTAAAACAACCATATTGATAGTCTAGAGATTTTGGAAACAACGACGCTTGCTTTCCAAACTACAACCCGGTGAAACCAGGTCCGCCGCATCTCCTGGTCTTGTCGGGTCGGTCGATCGATGCCGGCGAGAGTGGCCTCCTCGTTGACCCGGCATCGATCGACCACTCTTGCGTTTCCGGTGCCGCCGGCGCCTATCCTTGGTCTCCGCCGCCTGTCGCCCGACCGGCGCCCGTCCCGGAGACGCCAATCATGACCGATCCCCATCACGCGACGCCGTCGGGCCGTCCGCGCGCCCGTGCCTTCGCCATTCCCTTCGACGGCGAGCCGGGCCCCTCTAACGCCATCACCGACGTTGCCGGCGTCAGCGTCGGCTACACGACGCTGATCTCCGGCGATGGCCCGCTCAAGGTCGGCCGAGGCCCGGTGCGGACGGGCGTCACCGCCATCCTGCCGCGACCGCTCGCCGAAATCGACGGCCCCTGCTACGCCGGCTTCTTCTCCGGCAACGGCAACGGCGAGCTGACCGGCATCCACCTCATCGAGGAGGTTGGCGCCTTCAGCCTGCCGATCACCATCACCAATACCCATTCGCTGGGCGTCGCCCGCGACGCGACGCTGAAATGGGTGGCGGCAAGAAAGCCGGAGGCGCTTGCTTCCGCCTGGGGCCTGCCGGTGGTCGGCGAGACCTACGACGGCTTCCTGAACGACATCAACGGCCATCACCTCGCCGACGCCCACGTGTTCGCCGCACTGGACGGCGCCGTGGCCGGGCCGATCGACGAGGGTTCGGTGGGCGGCGGCACCGGCATGAGCACCTTCGACTTCAAGGCCGGCTCCGGCACCGCCTCGCGCCGCGTCGGCTGGGCCGGCGACACCTTCACGCTCGGCGTCTTCGTGCAGGCCAACTTCGGCGATCGGCGCAACCTGATGATCCGCGGCCGCCGCGCCGGCGACGAGCTTATCGAGCCGCGCCTTGTCGACAGGACGCCGCGGGCCGAGAAAAGCTCGATCATCGCCATCGTCGCCACCGACGCGCCGCTCATGCCGCACCAGTTGAAGCGCCTCGCCCGGCGCGTGCCGCTCGGCATCGCCTGGACCGGCGGCCTCGGCTACAACTCGTCCGGCGACATCTTCCTCGCCTTCTCGACCGCCAACGCCACGGCGGCGGCCGGTCCCTCAGGGCGACTCGCCACGCTGGCCGCCATCCCCGACGTCGACATCGATCCCTTCTTCGACGCCACCGTGCAGGCGGTGGAGGAGGCCATCCTCAACGCCCTCGTCGCCAATGCCGACATGACCGGCCGCGACGGCAACTTCGTGCCGGCGCTGCCGCACGACTGGCTGGCTGCCACCTTCGGCCGGAAGGAGTGATCGTCTGATGGGCGGCAACCGCGACCATCCACAACCGGCTGCCGCCCCGGAAAGCAGATATCCCAACGTCACAGTCTAAAAATTAGGCAGAATGAAAATTGCTTAGACATTAGGCATTTTGACTTGCAATCGCCGCCGCTTCCCCGGCAAGATGGAGCCATTCCAAGCCAATAAGGGGAACGTCATGCTGAAATCCGCCCGCCGCCTCGCCGCGAGGGTCGCTTTCGCCGGTCTTGCCGGAATCGCCTCGCTCGCCGGCGGCGCCACCGCCGCCTTGGCCGACACGCCGGTCAAATTCACCCTCGACTGGAAGTTCGAGGGGCCGGCCGCCGGCTTCCTGCTGGCGCTCGACAAGGGCTACTTCAAGGCGGAAGGGCTCGACGTCACCATCGACAGCGGCAACGGCTCGGTGGAAGCCATCTCCCGCGTCGCCACCGGCACCTACGACATGGGCTTCGGCGACATCAACTCGCTAATCAAGCTCCTCGACGAAGACCCGTCGCAGAAGATCACCGGCGTCTTCATGGTCTACGACCGTCCGACCTTCGCCGTGGTCGGCCGCAAGTCGCTCGGCATCACCGACGATCCCAAGTCGCTGGAAGGCAAGAAGCTCGGCGCGCCGCCGCCGGACGGCGCTTTCGCCCAGTGGAAGGCCTTCAAGGCGGTGGCCGGCATCGACGACAGCAAGATCACGCTCGAATCGGTTGGCTTCCCGGTGCGCGAGCCGATGCTGGCCAAGGGCGACGTCGATGCCGTCTTCGGCTTTTCCTTCTCGGTGATCCTGAACCTCAAGGCGCAGGGCGTGCCGGCCGACGACATCGCGCCGATCCTGATGGCCGAGCACGGCCTCAACCTCTACGGCAACACCGTCACCGTCAACACCGACTTCGCCGCCAGGAACCCCGATGCCGTGAAGGGCGTGCTCAAGGCGCTGGCCAAGGGCTTCGCCGATGCCGTCGCCAATCCGGGGGAGGGCGTCGAGGCGGTGCTGAAACGCAACGAGACGCTGAATGCCGACATCGAGCTTGAGCGCCTCACCATGGCCAACGCCCAGAACATCAAGACGCCCTATGTCGCCGAGCACGGCATGGGCGGCGTCGATCCGGCGCGGCTCGCCGCCTCCATCGAGACGCTGAAGACCTCGATGGGCCTCAAGGGCCAGGTGACCGCCGACAAGGTGTTCGACCCGGGCTTCCTGCCGCCGCAAGCCGAACGCCAGCTGCCCTGATCGAGCCTCGGACCGGTCGGTACGGTCGATCCGGCCGGCCGGTCCCGCCATTTCCCGGAAACGCGCCACACATGACCCACCTCGTCTCCATCGAGAACGTTGACATGCGCTATGGCGGGGCGAGCGGCACGCTGGCCGTCGCCGGCCTCACCTTCAAGGTCGACAAGGGCGAGTTCGCCGCCGTGGTCGGCCCGTCGGGCTGCGGCAAGTCGACGCTGATGCGCCTCGTCACCGGCTTGCATATTCCGCAGGCCGGTCACGTCATCGTCGCCGGCCAGCACGTCACCGAGCCGGTGAGCATCGTCGGCATGGCCTTCCAGAACCCCAGCATGCTGCCCTGGCGCACCACGCTCGACAACATCCTGCTGCCGCTGGAGATCGTCGAGCGGCACAGGAAGCGCCTGCGCGCCCACAAGGCCGAATACGTGGAGAAGGCCGAGCATCTGCTCGATGTGGTCGGCCTCAAGGGCTTCGGCTCGAAATACCCCTGGCAGCTGTCCGGCGGCATGCAGCAGCGCGCCAACCTCTGCCGGGCGCTGATCCACGAGCCGCAGCTGCTGATGCTGGATGAACCGTTCGGCGCCCTCGACGCCTTCACCCGCGAGGAGCTGTGGTGCGTCATCCGCGACCTGCACGCGGCGCAAGACGTCACCATCGTCCTGGTCACCCATGATTTGCGCGAGGCGGTGTTCCTCGCCGACAAGGTCCTGGTGATGAGCGCCCGGCCCGGCCGGGTGCTGCGCGAGCATCGCGTGCCGTTCGCCCGGCCGCGCGACCTCGAGATCACCTATGACAAGGCCTTCAACGACGTGGTCCACCAACTGCACGGCGAGATCGCCAGCGCCAGGAGGGCGGCATGAGCGCGGTCATCGAGGATATCCAGAAGTCCGAGCCGGCACGGCCGCTGATCGCCCGTATCGACTGGGTGAGGGCGTCGCCCTGGCTCTATACCATCGCCCTGTTCGCGATCTGGGAGGCGTCGGTCCGCTTCTTCGATCTACCCTACACCGTGCTGCCGGCGCCCTCGCGCATCTTCGCGGCGTTCTACCAGTATTGGTCGCCGATCTGGAAGAACTCGCTGCAGACGCTCTACACGACGACGCTCGGCTTTCTGATGGCGGTGGTCGGCGGCCTCGCCCTCGGCCTGTTCATCGGCTGGTCGAAGGTGATCTATGCCGGCCTCTACCCGCTGATGATCGGCTTCAACGCCGTTCCCAAGGTGGCGGTGGTGCCGATCCTGGTGATCTGGTTCGGCATCGGCGCGATACCGGCCATGCTGACCGCCTTCCTGATCTCGTTCTTCCCGATCGTCGTCAACGTCGCCACCGGCCTCGCCACCATCGAGCCGGAGACTGAGGACGTGCTGCGGGCGCTCGGCGCCAGAAAGCTGGACATCATGCTGAAGGTCGGCATCCCCCGCTCGATGCCCTATTTCTTCGGCTCGCTGAAGGTGGCGATCACCCTGGCCTTCGTCGGCTCGGTGGTGTCGGAAACGGTCGCCTCCAACTACGGCCTCGGCAACCTGATGAGTTCGGCCCAGAGCCAGTTCAACGTGCCGCTGGTGTTCGCCGGCCTCCTGGCGCTGGCCGTCGAGGGGATCGTCATGTACTCGATCATGGCCTGGGTCGAACGGCGGATGACCGGCTGGGCGCACCGCTCCACCATGTCGCACTGAGCGAACGAACCCTGCTGGAAAAGACCTTGCGCGGCGAGGGCTTGGCGCTTTAGCTGCGCGCGGCCCATCCGAAGGAAACCTCAATATGTCGTTTGACCCCATCGCCCTCGCCGCCGCCATCGAGTCGCTGCCGGAGCGCTTCAGAGGGCCGGGCGGCGCCGTCGGCGTCGTCAGGGACGGCGAGGTGGTGGTGCGCGAGGCCTGGGGCTATGCCGACCTCGACACCGGCCTGCCGATGACCCCCTCGCGCCTGCTGCCGATCTGCTCGGTCTCCAAGCAGATGACCTGCGCCGTCTTGCTGGCGGCCGTCGGCGATCCCTCGGCGCTCGACGACCGCCTCGCCGATATCCTGCCGAATCTCGAAGGGCGGCGGCCGACCGTCCGCGAGCTGTGCGACAACCGCTCGGGCCTGCGCGACTCATGGGCGCTCACCGTGCTCCACGGCGCCCATCACCAGGGCGTCTTCCGCCGTGAGGATGCGCGGCCGCTGCTGTCGCGCATGAGATCCACTCATTTCGAGCCGGGCAGCCAGTATTCCTACTCCAACGGCAATTTCCGCATTCTCGCCGAACTCATCGAGGAGCGGACCGGCCGTCCGCTCGCCGATCTCTACGCGGCCCACGTCTTCGGCCCGGCCGGCATGACCGACGCCCGCCTCGCCGCCGATACCTCGACGCCGCTCAACGGCACCGTCGGCCATGAGGGAAATTCCGCGGTCGGCTGGTTTCCGGCGACAAACCGCATCGTCTGGCAGGGCGACGCCGGCATCGCCGCGACGCTCGACGACATGCTGGCCTGGGAGCGGTTCATCGACCGCACTCGAAACGATGCCGGCGGCATCTACAATCGCCTGTCGGCGTCGGCGACCTTCTCCGATGGCCGGCCGTCCAGCTACGGCATGGGCCTCGCGCACGACCGAATCGACGACCTCGCGGTCACCGGTCACGGCGGCGCATTGCGCGGCTTCCGCCTCCGCCGCCTGCACGCGGCGCGCGAGCGGTTGTCAGTGGTGGTGATGTTCAATCACGAGGCCGACGCCCACGCCGCCGCCCTGTTCCTGATGCGCGCCGCCCTCGGCCGGCCGGCGGCGCCGGCCAGGGGCATGCCCGCCGATCCGGCGTGGAACGGCGCCTATCTCGAGCCGTCGTCCGGCCTGTTGCTCGACGTCTCCACCCACGGCAATGCCGTCCTCGCCCGCTTCGCCGGCGGCACGGAAGTGCTGTCGGTCGGCGAGGATGGCGTCGCCCGCTCGCGCGGCATGACGCTGGTCCGCGACGGACAGGACCTGGCGATCGACCGGCCGGGCGACAACCTGCGGGGGATGGCATCGCGTCTTGCCGGCACCGCGCGTCCGGACATCGCCGGCCGCTACTGGTCGGAGGAGACCGGGTCGATGCTGGAAATCGAGGCGTCCGGCCGCGCCTTGGCCGGTCGCTTCGACGGTTTTCTCGGCCTCGGACCTATGCACGCCATGAGCCCGGTGGCCGCCGACGTCTGGAAGCTCGCCACGCCGCGCGGCCTGGACGCGCCGCCGCCCGGCGACTGGACCGTCCGCATCAGCCGCGATGCGGCCGGCGCCGCCAGTGGCCTGACCATCGGCTGCTGGCTGGCCCGAAACGTTGTCTTTCGCCGCGTCGGCTGACCGGCTTACCTATTGAAACAATTCAAGGATTGCCTCGCGCCCGCTTTGTGCGCGTTGCGTCCTGCCCGAGCAAAAGTCAACGGCTCCCCGTTCATTCTTTTGGCTCGATTGACGGTGAGAAACGTCGGACCTAGGTTCTTCATCGTGAATTAATTAATCGAGGGAAGCACGGGAGATCTTGCCTCGGCGGGACGACGCGGTTGGGAGGCCGTCGTCGTCCCCTTTGTCAGCCGTCCACCAGTCAGCCAGTCAGCCAATCAGTATTGTCTCGATCCGGGGGGAGAGAGCATGTCGGCCCGCAAGTCGCGGACCGGGCAGGGGTCCAACTCCGCCCAGGTCCGTCTCTACAACGAGCGGATCGTGTTGCAGGCGCTGCGCCGTTTCGGCGAGGCGTCCAAGACCGACCTTGCCCGCGCTGCCGGCCTCACCAACAATGCCGTCGGCGTCATCACCGCCTATCTCGAGGCCGCCGGCCTGGTGGTCGAACGCGGCAAGAAGCGCGAGGGCCAGCGCGGCCAGCCGGCCACCATGCTGTCGCTGGCGCCCGACGGCGCCTACTCGATCGGCGTCCGCATCGACCGCGTCGGCTGCGAGACGGTCTGCGTCGACTTCGGCGGCCGCATCCTGGCCAGCCGCTCGCACGACACGCTGCTGCCGCCGCCCGGCGACATGCTGGCCGCCGTCGCCCGCGACATCGGGTCGATCGAGGCGGAGATCGGGCCGGAGCGCTGGGAGCGGCTCGCCGGCATTGGCCTCGCCCAGCCCTACCACCTCGGAAGCTGGCTCAGGGAACTGGAGCTGCCGGCCAGTTCCTTCCGCCTCTGGGACGACTTCAACTTCGGCGGCGCCCTCGAAGCGAAAACCGGCATCCCGGTGTTCGTGGAGAACGACGGCAACGCCGCCGCCATCGCCGAGCTGTTCTACGGCCACGGCCGGGCGCTGTCCGATTTCGTCTACCTGTTCATCGGCGGCGCCGTCGGCGGCGGCGTCGTGCTCGACGGCGACTGTCTGCGCGGCAGCCGCGGCAACGCCGGCGACTTCGCCATGATGCCGGTGCCGGCCTCCAGCCTGCCGTCGGCGCCCCGGCCGGAACGCTCCTTCGACGTGCTGCTCACCCGCACCTCGCTGGCCGGCCTCCGCCGGCATCTGCGCTGGCACGGCCTTGCCGCCAATACGCTGGCCGACATCGGCGACCTGTTCCGCCGCGCGCCGCGTCCGGCCGCCTTCGACGAGTGGATCGACGACGCCGTCGCCGCCTTCGTGCCGGCCATCCTCGCCACCACCGCGACGCTCGACGTCGACCACGTCGTGCTCGAAGGCGACCTCGACTGCGGCCTCATCGAAACCATCGTCGAGCGTCTCGCCGCGGCGCTCGCCGCCGCCACGCCCGAAAGCGTGCCCGTTCCGAACGTCCTCGACGGTTCCTTCCGGGCGCGCGCCGGCGCGCTCGGCGCCGCCACGCTGCCGCTGTTCTTCAACTTCTCGCCGCGGTCGTCGATCCTGACCGGCACGGCGACCATGTTCAGGGAGTTCCGAGATTATGCCGTCCGCGCCTGAGCAGACACCCATCCTCGAAATGCGGGGCATCACCAAGACCTTTCCCGGCGTGAAGGCGCTGGCCGGGGTCGAGCTGACCGTCTATCCCGGCGAGGTCCACGCCCTGATGGGAGAGAACGGCGCCGGCAAGTCGACGCTGATGAAGATCCTGTCCGGCGCCTACCGCGCCGACCCCGGCGGCGAGATCCGCATCAACGGCGAAGTCATCCACATCGATGGCCCGCTCAGCGCCAAGACCAAGGGCATCGCCGTCATCTACCAGGAACTCAGCCTGTCGCCCAACCTGACGGTGGCCGAGAACATCTATCTCGGCCGCGAGCTGTCGGTCGGCGGCCAGGTCGACCGGGTCCGCATGCGCGCCGAGTGCAAGGGTGTGCTCGACCGGCTCGGCGCCAGCTTCGGACCGGCAACCATCGTGTCGACGCTGTCGATCGCCGAGCGGCAGATGGTGGAGATCGCCCGCGCCATCCACGCCAACGCCCGCATCCTGGTCATGGACGAGCCGACCACGGCGCTGTCGTCGCGCGAGACCGACAAGCTGTTCGACCTGATCCGCACCCTGCGCGCCGACGGCCTGGCCATCATCTACATCTCTCACCGCATGGCCGAGGTCTACGAGCTGGCCGACCGCTGCTCGGTGCTGCGCGACGGCGCCTACGTGGGCACGCTTCTGCGCGACGAGTTGAAGGCCGAGACGCTGGTCAAGATGATGGTCGGCCGCGACCTCTCCAAGTTCTACAAGAAGGATCACGACGCCCAGGGCAGCCGCGGCGAGGTGATCCTCTCCGTCCGCGACATGAGCGACGGTCATCGCGTGCGCGGCTGCTCCTTCGACCTGCACCGCGGCGAGGTGCTCTGCCTTGCCGGCCTGGTCGGCTCCGGCCGCACCGAACTCGCCCGCCTGATCTATGGCGCCGACGGCCGCAAGAGCGGCACGGTGTTGCTGGACGGCAAGCCGATCGACGTTCACCGGCCGATCCAGGCGGTGGATTCCGGCATCGTCTACCTGACCGAGGACCGCAAGGGGCAGGGCCTGTTCCTCGACATGACGGTGCAGGAAAACATCAACCTGCAGGTGATCGGCCGCGACGCGCGTCGCGGTGGCGTCCTCGATCTCAGGAAGGCACGGAGCCGCGCCCTCGACGCCATCAAGGCGCTGTCGATCCGCGTCGCCGGGCCGGTGGTCGAAGTGGGCTCGCTGTCGGGCGGCAACCAGCAGAAGGTGCTGCTGTCGCGCCTCCTGGAGACGCGGCCGCGCGTCCTCATCCTCGACGAGCCGACGCGCGGCGTCGACATCGGCGCCAAGTCGGAGATCTACCGCATCATCGACGATCTGGTGAAGGCCGGCGTCGGCGTGCTGGTCATCTCCTCGGAAATGCCCGAAGTGGTCGGCATCGCCGACCGCGTGCTGGTGATGCGCGAGGGTTACATCGTCGGCGAGGTCGGCGGCACCACCGGCATCGCC
Organism: Pleomorphomonas koreensis DSM 23070; assembly: GCF_000425185.1. Lineage (GTDB taxonomy): Bacteria > Pseudomonadota > Alphaproteobacteria > Rhizobiales > Pleomorphomonadaceae > Pleomorphomonas > Pleomorphomonas koreensis. The sequence goes on along the minus strand of NZ_AULH01000005.1, from coordinate 206,949 downwards.
ATCACCCAGGAAAACATCATCGCCCTGGCCGCCGGCCTCGCTCACCCGAGCGCCCCGGCCGCCTGACGCCACCATTGAGACAACAAGGGAACCGCCATGTCCCAGGAAACGTCATCGGCCGCCGCACTCTCCAGCGAAAAGGCCGCTGCCAACCGCCAGATCCTCATCCAGCAGATCATCCGCACCGTCGGCATGCTGCCGATCCTGATCCTGCTCGGCATCGCCTTCCAGCTGATGTCGGGCCGCTTCTTCTCACCGCAGAACCTCTCCATCGTCACCCAGCAGGCGTCGATCAACACCGTGCTGGCCTGCGGCATGACGGCGGTGATCCTGACCGGCGGCATCGACCTCTCCGTCGGCTCCATTCTCGCCGCCTCGGCCATGGTGGCGGTGATCGGCTCGCTGATCCCCGACATGGGCATGATCGGCATCCCGCTCGCCCTGTTCGCCGGTCTGGTATTCGGCCTGATCAACGGCTCGCTTGTCGCCTTCATCGGCCTGCCGCCGTTCATCTCGACGCTCGGCTCGCTGACCGCCGTGCGCGGCGTCGCCCGCCTCCTGGGCGGCGACACCACCGTCTTCAACTCGCACCTGCCCTTCGCCTTCATCGGCAACGGCTACATCTTCGGCATTCCCTGGCTGGTGGTGATCGCCTTCCTGTCGGTGATCGTCACCTGGATCATCCTGCGCCGGACGGTGCTCGGCGTGCACATCTACGCCACCGGCGGCAACGAGAGCGCCGCGCGCCTCTCGGGCATCAAGGTGTGGGCGGTATTCCTGTTCGTCTACGGCTTCTCGGGGCTGATGGCCGGCCTCGGCGGCGTGATGAGCGCGGCGCGCCTGTTCGCCGCCAACGGCACCCAGCTCGGCCAGTCCTACGAACTCGACGCCATCGCCGCGGTCATTCTGGGCGGCACGTCGTTCACCGGCGGCGTCGGCTCGATCTGGGGCACGCTGATCGGCGCACTGATCATCGCCGTCCTGTCCAACGGCCTGGTGCTCGTCGGCGTCAGCGACATCTGGCAGTACATTATCAAGGGCCTCGTCATCATCATCGCCGTGGCGCTCGACCGCGTCCGCTCGCAGGGCGGCGCCCGCACCTGACATTACGCAATTCGGCGGCGGGCCGCGCCCGCCACCGCATCTGGGGTGCCGCATTCGCCGGTGGCAATCGGCGGCGGCGACACCCCGGCAATCCACCGGCGGGACCGCGTCGCGGCCGGCCGAACACAGCCGGCGCGCCGGGCGGGAGGAGACCCGTTGGTTCAGCCGGCCCCCAAGGAGGAGTTACGCTATGAAGTCTCGCAGCATTCTGCTCGCCGCCGCCGCCGCCGTTGCTCTCACCGGCGCCGCCGGGGCCAAGGATCTCAACAAGATCGGCATCTCGCTCGGCTCGATGGGCAACCCGTTCTTCGTGGCGCTTGCCACCGGCGCCACCGACAAGGCCAAGGAAGTCAATCCCAACGTCGAAGTCACCGCCCTCGGCTACGACTACGATCTGAACAAGCAGTTCACCCAGATCGACAACTTCATCGCCGCCGGCGTCGACCTGATCCTCCTGAATCCGGCCGACCCGAAGGCCGTAGCGCCCGCCATCGCCCGCGCCCAGGCCGCCGGCATCCCGGTGGTCGCCGTTGACACCGCCGCCGAAGGCGCCGACGCCACCGTGACCACCGACAACGTGCAGGCCGGCGAGATCGCCTGCCAGTACATCGTCGACAAGCTGGGCGGCAAGGGCGACGTCGTCATCGTCAACGGCCCGCAGGTGTCGGCGGTCATCGACCGCGTCGTCGGCTGCAAGAAGGTGTTCGCCGCCAACGCCGACATCAAGGTCCTCTCCGACGACCAGGACGCCAAGGGCTCGCGCGACGGCGGCCTCAACGTCATGCAGTCGATGCTGACCCGCTTCGAGAAGATCGACGCCGTGTTCGCCATCAACGATCCGACGGCGATCGGCGCCAGCCTTGCCGCCAAGCAGGCCAACCGCACGAACCTGTTCATCACCTCGGTCGACGGCGCGCCGGACATCGAGGCCGAGCTGAAGGACACCTCGTCGCTGGTGGTCGCCTCGTCGAGCCAGGATCCCTATGCCATGGCCCAGCTGGCCACCGAGATCGGCATCGGCCTGATCAACGACAAGAAGCCCGAGCAGCAGGTGACGCTGCTGCCGTCCAAGCTGGTGACGCGCGACAACATCGCCGACTACAAGGGCTGGACGGCCGCCCGCTGATCCGCGCCTGATCATTCCGTCGTCTGAACAGCATCCCCGGAGAGCGCCGCTTTCCGGGGATGCGCCTTTTGGGCGTCGCGCTGCGGGCCGGCCTCGCGTCCGGCGCACCATCCGGGTTAGGAAGGTGCCGGAGCCGTTCCGGCAAGAGCGGGAACCGGGTTTGCGTTCGGCGAGGAGATGGCGCGTGTCCCGTGAACCTGGTCTCGCCGGGCATGCCCGTCGCCTCTTCGCCCGGCGCGCTGCCGGCGGCGCAGGCAGGGCTGCCCGCTTTTTGATGTTGCAATTCCAACATTATTATTGTTGCATCTCCAAACATAGTCCCAGATGGATCCGGCCAGCATGCTCTATGACGATGCCTTCCTCGCCCGCCTCGAAACCGGCCTGCGCGCCGCGCTTCCAACCTGGAATATCGGAGAAACGGCGGAATTGTCGCTGTTGACTATCTCCGAGAACGCCACCTTCCTGGTCGATGACGCGGCCGGCGGCCGTCGCCTGGTGCTGCGCGCCCATCGCCCGGCCTACCACAGCGACGAGGAGATCACCTCCGAACTGACCTGGATCGAGGCGCTGCGCGCCGCCGGCATCGTCGCCACGCCGGCGCCGGTGCATGCCCGCGACGGCCGGTTGCTCGTTCCCTTCTTCGACGGCGAGACGCGGCGCAACGCCGTCGCCTTCGAGTTCATGAGCGGCAGGGCGCCCGACGAGGCCGGCGACCTCGCCCGCTGGTACGGCCACCTCGGCGAGATATCGGCGCGCCTGCACGCCCACAGCCGCGCCTGGTCGCCGCCACCGGGCTTTGCCCGCAAGACCTGGACCTTCGACACCATTGCCGGCCCCGACGCCTACTGGGGCGACTGGCGGCGCGCCCTTGGCCTCGACGCGGCCGGCCGGACGCTGCTCGAGCGGCTGGCGGCGCGCCTGCACCACGAGACGGCGGCCTTCGGCACGACGCCCGACCGCTTCGGCCTGATCCATGCCGACATGCGCGCCGCCAACCTCCTGGTCAACGGCGACCGGCTCGGCGTCATCGACTTCGACGACTGCGGCTTCTCCTGGTTCGCCTACGATTTTGCCGCCTCCATTTCCTTCATGGAGGCCGAGCCCTTCGTGCCCGGACTGATGGCCGCCTGGCTTGACGGTCATGCCCGCGTCGCGCCGCTCGATGCCGAGCAGGCGGCGGCCCTGCCCATGCTGGTGATGCTGCGGCGGCTGCAACTCACCGCCTGGATCGCCTCGCACGCCGAGACTCCGACCGCCCGCGCCATGGGCCCGGCCTACACCGCCGGCACCGTCGACCTCGCCGACCGCTATCTTTCCGCCGGCTTCCTCAAGGGTGTGGCATGAGCGCGACCAAAGAGATCCTCGCCCTCAACCGCTTCGAGGCCACCGACGCCGCCGCATTGCCGGCCGATCTCGCGGCGCGCGTCGCCCGGCGGCAGGCCACCTTCGGCGCCTCCTCGGTGCTGTTCTACAAGGAGCCGATCGAGATGGCGCGCGGCGAGGGCGTCTTCCTCTACGACGTCCACGGCCGGCGCTATCTCGACGTCTACAACAACGTGCCGTCGATCGGCCATTCGCATCCGGCGGTCGCCGAGGCAGTGGCGCGGCAGATCGCCGTCCTCAACATCCACACCCGCTATCTCACGGCGCCTGTCGAGGCCTATGCCGAGGCGCTGCTGTCGAAGTTCCCGGCGCCGCTCTCCAATCTGGTGATGACCTGCACCGGCTCGGAGAGCAACGACCTCGCGATGCGTGTCGCCGAAGCGGCGACCGGCAAGGCCGGCTTCATCGTCACCCGCGCCGCCTATCACGGCAACACCCGGCACGTCACCGCCATCTCGCCGTCATCGTCCCGGACCAAGCCGGTGCCGGACTTCGTTCGCGTCATCCCCGAGCCCGATCCGGCCCTGGCGCCCGACGTCGCCGCCGCCTTCGCCGCCAATCTCCAGGCGGCGATCGACGACCTCGAGGCGGCGGGCGTCGGCTTCGCGGCGGTGATCGTCGACACCATCTTCTCCTCCGACGGCATCTACGCCGATCCGCCCGGCTTCCTGAAGGCGGCGGTCGAGGTGGCGCACAAGGCCGGCGGCCTGTTCATCGCCGACGAGGTGCAGCCCGGTTTCGGCCGCACCGGCGGCGGCCTCTGGGGCTTCTCGCGCCATGCAATCGTCCCCGACATCGTCACCATGGGCAAGCCGATGGGCAACGGCTTCCCGATGGCTGGCGTCGTCACCCGGCCGGAGCTGCTGTCGCGCTTTTGCGAGGAGACCGGCTATTTCAATACCTTCGGCGGCAATCCGGTGGCCGCCAGCGCCGGTCTGGCGGTGCTTGGCGTCATCGAACGGGAAGGGCTGATCGACAACGCCCGCGAGGTCGGCGCCTATTTCAAGGCCGGTCTCGCGACGGTGATGGGCAACCGCCGCGACATCGGCGCCGTGCGCGGCGCCGGCCTGTTCATCGGCCTCGACTTCATCGACGATGGCGGCCGGCCCGACGCCGGCCTCGCCACCTTCGTCATCAACGCCCTGAAGGAACGCGGCATCCTGATCGGTGCCGCCGGCCTCTCCGGCAGCACGCTGAAGATCCGGCCGCCGCTCTGCTTCTCCAGGGATAACGCCGACTTCTTCATCGAGGCGCTGAAGGCGGTCCTGTCGGCGCGGTGACGGCGCGAAAGCGCCGCCCCCTCACATCGCCTCCAGCGCGCCGAGGCTTTCCGGCAGGATCTGGCCGCCGTCGACGGTGATCGTCTGGCCGGTGATGTAGCCGGCCTCCTCGGAGGCGAGGAACAGCGCGGCGTTGGCGATGTCGGCCACCGTGCCGAGCCGCCGCATCGGGATCGACGCCTCCATCTTCGCCATATAGTCCGCGCCAACGCCTTCCAGCCCCTCGGTGAGGATGTTGCCCGGCAGCACGGCGTTGACGGTGATGCCCTTCGGCGCCAGCTCGATCGCCGCCGTGCGCATGAAGCCGAGCTGGCCGGCCTTGCTGGCGCCGTAGTGCGCCCAGCCGGGATAGCCGGTGATGGCGCCGGTGATCGATGAGGTGAGGATGATGCGGCCGCCACCGGCCGCCGTCATCGCCGGCAGCACCGCCGATACGCTGAGGAAGGTCGAGCGGAGGTTGGTGGCGATCACGTGGTCGAAGTCGGCCGCCGTCATCTCCGACAGCCTGGCGGCCGGGAAGATGCCGGCGTTGGCGCAGAGCACGTCGATCGAGCCGTAGCGCTCGACGGCCGCCGCGGCCATGGCGGCGCAACCCTCCGGCGTCGACACGTCGGCGGCAAGGCCGCTGGCGTTGGGGCCGATCGCCCCGGCCACCGCCGCCGCATCCGCCTCGCTGCGCGACACCACCAGCACGTTGAGGCCGGCTTCGCCGAAGCGGAGGGCGATTCCCTTGCCGATGCCGCGGCTGCCGCCGGTGACGATTGCCGTCTTTCCATGTAGTGACTTCAACATTTTGTTCCCACTCTCTTTGTTGCTTGACCAAAATTCCGGCAGGGCGTCCAGCTTTGCGGCAGCCTTCGACCAACAAACGGGCTTTTTCCGAAATCCGCCATAATCTGCGGAAAATCGGGCGTTGCAGACGGTGCCTTCTGCGTCGCATGCCGAGCGAGCCCTTCGCTTGCCGCACATCTGCCCCTCTATGACGGCTAGCATGCCCAACGAAATTGATGTTGTAAACAACACATTTTTGCGACAGACTTCCAACATAAGAAAACGGGAACAGTGCAACCATCAGCAGGAAAGGGTTTTCACCATGGGTCCGCTATCCAGACGCAACATGCTGCAGATGATGGGCGCGGCGGCCTTCGCCGGTCCGCTCATCGGCGCCAGCCGCGCCTTCGCCGCCCGCGAGGGCGAACTCAACATTCTCTGCTGGGAGGGCTACAACTCGGCGCAGGTGCTCGACCCGTTCCGGGCCGAGAAAAGCGCCACGGTGAAGGCCGAAAGCCTCACCAACGACCCGACGATGATCAACCGCCTCCGGGCCGGCGAGACCGCCGTCTGGGACCTGATCAACGTCAACAATCCCTGGGCGCGCAAGGTGATGGCGCCGGCCGGCCTGATCAAGCCGCTGCCGCGCGATACCTTCGAGCCCTATTTCGACAGGATGCTGCCGGCCTTCAAGGCGCCCTACCGCTGGGCGATGAGCGACGACGGCAAGGATCTGCTCGGCATGGCCCAGCGCTTCGGGCCCTATTCCTTCGTCGTCAACACCGACAAGATCAGCCGCGCCACCGCCGAGGAGCAGGGCTGGAACCTGTTCAACGATCCCGCGCTGGCCGGCAAATACGGCATCCTCGAATCCGACGACTGGAATGTCTTCGACATCTTCCTCACCGCCGGCATCAACCCCTTCGTCGAGCACAGCGAGGCCGACTTCAAGGCCTTCGAGGAGACGGCGGTGCGCGTCTTCAAGGGCGCCAAGATGATCGGCGACATCGCCACCATGAATCAGGCGCTGATCTCCGGCGAGATCGACCTCTACTTCACCGGCGGCACCTATTCGGTATCGCCGGCCCGCGCCGACGGCTACCCCAACCTCCGCGCCATCACGCCGCTGAAAGGGCCGATCGACGGCAAGGGCGGCGTCTCCTGGATCGAGATCACCTCGACGGTCAACAACCCCGAGCTGTCGCCGCTGGCCACAGAGTTCCTCGAATATGTGCAGGGGCCGGAGGTGGCCCATACCGTGGCCTTCGCCGAGGGCACCTTCAACCCAGTGACGCAGATGGGCAATCCCGACTGCTTCAAGCTGTTCACCAAGGAGGAACTCGACGCCATCCAGTGGGACAGCCTCGAGGAGGAGATGGCCCGCTCGGCCGAATACGACATCGTGCCGGACTACGACAAGGCGCTGGAAATCGTGCTGGCCGCCAAGCGCCAGCGCGGCTGACCCGCGCCCGGACATCGCCGTCCGCCGCACGGCGGGCGGCTCCCTTGCCCTGCCTTCAGGATGCCTCGCCCATGTCGTCTGTTGCCTCTCCCACGCCCTTCTCGCCCGCCGCCCCGAAGACGCCGCGGCCGGTGCTGCAACTCGTCGATGTCTGCAAGCTGTTCGACGGCTTCGCGGCGGTCGACGGCATCAGCCTCGACATTGATGAGGGTGAGTTTGTCACCATCGTCGGCCCGTCCGGCTCCGGCAAGACGACGCTGCTCAGGATGCTGGCCGGCCTCGAAAGCCCCAGCGACGGCTACATCACGCTGCGCGGCGAACTGATCAACGACGTGCCGTCCAACCGCCGGCCGACCTGCCTCGTCTTCCAGTCGCTCGCCCTCTTTCCGCACATGACGGTGGGCGACAACATCGAGTTCCCGCTGCGCGTCCGCAAGGTGGCCCCCGACGAGCGGCGCAGGCGGGCGCTGGAACTGATGGCCAAGGTGCGCCTGCCCGAGGACTATTACGCCAAGAACGTCATGCTCTGCTCGGGTGGCGAGAAGCAGCGCGTGGCGCTGGCCCGCGCCTTCGCCTACGACCCCGACGTGCTGTTCTTCGACGAGCCGCTCAGCGCCCTCGACTACAAGCTGAAGAAGCTCCTGGAGAAGGAGCTGAAGGACCTCCACCGCGAGAGCGGCAAGACCTTCGTCTACATCACCCATTCGCTCGAAGAGGCGATGGTGATGTCCGACCGCATCGGCGTCATGCGCGCCGGCAAGCTGGTGCAGATCGGCACGCCCGAACAGATCTACACGGCGCCGGCCGACCGCTTCGTCGCCGAGTTCTTCGGCGAGGTGAACGTCATCCCCGTTCGTCGCTCGGCCGACGGCTGGCTGCGCCGCGACGGCCGGCCGGTGGCGGTGGCGCCCGGTCTCGCTATCGCCGGCGACGAGGCCAGCGTCGTCGTCCGCCCCGAATACATGCGCTTCGTGACGGCGGAAGCCGGCGCCGACAACACGATTTCCGGCACCATCTTCAACGAGTATTCGCTCGGCTCGCGTCTGCAATACCAGGTGAGAAGCCGCACCGGCCGCACCTTCCTCGTCGAGGTGCCGCGCGCCGCCGCCTGGAAGGGCGACGGCGAGGTGACCATCGGCTGGGATGCCGCAAGCGCCATCGTGGTGGGAGGCTGAGATGGCGGAAACCTTGCTCTCCGCTCCCGCGCCGAAGCTGACGCCCGGCCTGCGCGCCGCCCTGCCGGTGCTGGCGCTGCTCGCCGCCGGCTTCCTCGCCCCGCTTCTCACCGTCGCCGCCTACGCCTTCGCGACGCCCAAGAGCTTCGACGTCTTCCGCTCCTTCACGCTGGAGAACTTCGCGGCGATCTTCGACACCAACAACACCGTCTGGATGTCCTTCGCCTGGGCGCTGGCGCTCGCCTTTGCCTGCGTGGTGATCCTGCTGATCGTCTGCTACCCGATCGCCTATGGCCTCAACCGGGTGTTCGGCCGCTGGTCGGGCCTCGTGTCGGTGCTGTTCGTCTTCCCGCTGTTCGTCTCCGAGAACGTCCGCCTCTACGGCTGGGTGCTGTTCTTCATCAAGAACGGCGTGCTCGACGGCGCCCTGAAATGGTTCGGCTTTCCCGGTGGACCGGAGCTGCTCTACACCCCCGGCATCACCCTGTTCGGCATGGTCTACGTCTATCTGCCGTTCATGCTGTTCCCGATGACGCTCGGCATCGCCATGATCCCGCGCGACCTCGTCGACGCCGCCCGCGACCTCGGCGCCAACAGGCTGATGATCTGGCGGGCGGTGGAGCTGCCGCTCGCCATGCCCGGCATCCTGATCGGCGCGCTGCTCACCTTCGTGCTGTCGGCCGGCGCCGTGGCCGAATCCAAGATCCTCGGCGGACAGTCGGTGATCACCATCACGCAGGATATCGAGGCGGCCTTCACCTACGCCCAGAACTGGCCGCTCGGCTCGGCTCTCGCCCTCATCCTCGTGCTGATCGTTTCCGGACTGGCGCTCGCCGCCATGGCCCGGCTCGACCTCGACAAGATCCTCGGAAAGCGCTGAACCATGCACACCCTCGGCGAAACCCGCAGCCGTTTCCTCATCCGCGCCTGGACCGCCTTCGTGGTGCTGGCCATCTACCTGCCGATCGCCTGCGGCGCGCTGGCCGGCCTGTCGAAAGGGCGCTACTTCGCCTTTCCGGTCAGGGTGCTGTCCGGCGAGTGGTGGGGCAAGACCTGGGACAGCTTCGAGATCCACGTCCTCGTCCAGAACTCGCTGCTGATCGCCCTGCTCGTCACCGTGCTGAGTGTCCTCTTCGCCTTCTTCGGCGCGCTGGCCTTCGCCCGCTATCCCTGGAAGGGCCGCCGCGCCTTCCAGCGCCTGTTGCTGCTGCCGATCTTCTTTCCGCAACCGGTGCTCGGCCTGGCGCTGCTGCTGTGGTTCAACGCGCTCGGCATCAGCCCCACCTGGAAGACGGCGGTGGTCGCCCATCTCGTCTGGATCGTGCCGGTGGTGACGCTGGTGATCGCCATCCAGGTATTCAGCTTCGATCCCGTCCTGGAGGAGGCGGCGAGCGATCTCGGCGCATCGCGCCTCTTCACGCTGCGCACGGTGACGCTGCCGATCCTCTGGCCGGGCATCTGGTCGGGCGCGCTGTTTGCCTTCCTGCTCTCCTGGGGCAATTTCCCGCTATCGCTCTATACGGCCGGCGCCGATTCGACGGTGCCAAAATGGCTCTATTCCAAGATGGTGGCCGGCTACACGCCGATGGTGCCGGCGCTCGGCACCATGAGCACGCTGGCCGCCGCGGCGCTGCTCCTGGCCGGCGGGCTGATCCGGATATTGGTCCGGCGGCGCATGAGGTAGCGGACAAGCCGGAAGGCGCCTTGACCGCCGTCGGCCCGACCTGAAAACCTGTCAAACGAAGGGACGGGCCGAGTCGCCCGAACGGGAGCGGAACGCGCAGCATGAAGCGGACAAAGACGTCGCGGCAGACGCAGATCCTCGCCGAGCTCGATTCCAGCCCGTCCTTGCGCGTCGCCGAACTGGCGCGACGGCTCGACGTCTCCACCGAGACCATCCGCCGCGACCTCGACGAGCTGACGACGCAGGGTCTGCTCAACCGCACCTATGGCGGCGCCGTACGGCCGCTCAGCACCGAGCCGTCGGTCACCGAGCGCCACCGCCTCTACGTTGAGGAGCGCCAGCGCATCGCCCGCGCCGCGCTGAAGGTGATCGGCGACGCCCGCGTGCTGATGATCGGTTCCGGCGCCACCACCGTCCACGTTGCCCGCCGCATCGCCATCGAGATGAAGAATATCACCGTCATCACCCATTCCTTCGGCGTGGCAACGGTGCTGGCCTTCAATCCGACCATCAAGGTGCTGATGCTGCCCGGCGACTATCATGCCAGCGAGGGCGCCACCGTCGGCTCGCACGCCGTGTCCTTCCTCGGCAACTTCTACGCCGACTGCGCCATCACCGGCGCCTCGGGCCTCACCGTCGACGGCCCGTCGGAGGCGCTGCTGGAATGCGGCGCCGTCTACACGGCGATGGTGGCGCGGGCGGCGAAATGCGTGGTGGTGGCCGACCATTCCAAGTTCGACGCCGTCTTTCCCTCCCGCTACGCCTCCTGGCGCGACATCGCCGCACTGATCACCGACGCCTCGCCGCCGGACACGCTGGCGGCGGCACTGAAGCAGTCGGGCGTCGAGCTGACGGTGAGCTGATCAGCGCGAGGCGATGGCGAGCGCCGAGCGGGCGACGGTGACGAAGGCGCGGGCGAGAAGCAGCCCGGCGAGGGCACCGATCGTCGAGGCGGCCCAGTTGTCGAGGCCGGGGCCGCGACCGGGGATAAACATCTGTATTCCCTCGAAGAGAAGCGAGGCGGCCGATAGCAGGACGACGATCCGCCAGCCGCGCAACGCCGGCAGCGTCGAGGCGAAGAAGGCGGTGCCGGCATAGGCGAGGAAATGCTCGACGTTTCCCGAGCCGAAGATGTGCGGGCGCTCGGCGCCCGGCAGGACCGACAGCACCACGACGGCGACGAGACAGGCCACGCCCGCCGCCTGGAAAAGCCGCCGTCCGATGCGTTCCACGTCCATCGCGCCGCTCCTGCCGGGATTTCGCCCCGGATTTCGCCGACCTCCATCCTGCCGGAAAAAGGGGCGGCAGCAAGGCGGCAGACGCGCCGCACCGAAGCCGGTTGCGGCGCCCATGAAATCATGTCGATCACCGGCCAAAAGGTTCTTTCCAAGTCGGCCATCATCCGCCTTGAAGAGCATGCCCCAGACGAAATCTCCCAACCCTGATCAAAGGTTGCGAATTCTGCACCGTATCGCGTTGATTAGGCGCTTCTATTTTTGAAGTTGGCGACTCCAGCAGGGCTCGAACCTGCGACCTGCCGCTTAGAAGGCGGCTGCTCTATCCAGCTGAGCTATGGAGCCGTCGGGCCGGCGGACTACCGCCGCAAAACAGACCGGCTCAGTGCGTCCAGGTCTCGGCTTTGGAAAACTTGAAGTTGTCGGAGTAGGAGAGCTTCTTCGGCGTCCGCTCCTTGGGTTCCATCACCTGATAGGCGAGGCCCTCGCGCACCGCGTAGGCGATCGCCTCGTCCCGCGTGTCGAAGGAAAGGCGCACCTGCTGGCGCATGTCGCCCGACGAGGTGTAGCCCATCAAAGGTTCGATGCTCTTGGGCTTCTCGGGCTCGAATTCCAGGAGCCAGCGCTCCGTACGGCCCTGTCCGGACTGCATGGCGGTCTTGGCAGGCTTGTAGATTCGCGCCGGCATCGGGGTCCTCTCCTCTGTCGCGAACGATCTTCGAACGAAGACCGTGGGAAACCAGAGGTTTGGTCGGGGCAGCAAGATTTGAACTTGCGACCCCCTGCTCCCAAAGCAGGTGCGCTACCAGACTGCGCTATGCCCCGTGACAAACCTGACGGTTACCTAGCGTTTCGGGGCCGGCTGCGCAATAGGCTGCACCGCTTGCTCAACCGGCCTCCGGCAGCAGCGCCTCGGTCAGCCGGTCCTCGAGCGCGTGGAAGGCGGCCTCGCGCAGCAGCGCCGGCGCGCGCGGCCGGCCGAAGGGCACCGTCACCTCCTCGGCGATGCGGCCGGGGCGCGGGCTCATCACCGCCACGCGGTCGGCCAGGAACAGCGCCTCGTCGACGGCGTGGGTGACGAGCAGCGTCGTTGTCCGCGCCGCGCTCCAGATGCGCTGCAATTCGAGGTTCATCTGCCGCCGCGTCACCGCGTCGAGCGCTCCGAACGGCTCGTCGAGCAGCAGCAGCTCCGGCTCCAGCGCCAGCGCCCGGGCGATGGCGACGCGCTGGCGCATGCCGCCGGAGAGTTCGTCCGGCCGCGCCCGCTCGAAGCCGGCAAGGCCGACGAGGTCGATCAGCGCGGCGACGCGCTGGGCGTCCGTCGCAAGGCCGGCCAGGCGGAAGGACATGGCGATGTTGCCGCTGACGTCGAGCCAGGGCAGCAGCGCCGCGTCCTGGAAGGCGAAGCCCAGCTTGTGGGCCCGGCAGAGCGCCTCTGGATCGCCGCCGTGCACGCTGACCGTGCCTTCGCTCGGGCGGTCGAGCCCGGCGACCAGCCTGAGGATGGTGCTCTTGCCGCAGCCGGACGGGCCGATCAGCGCCACGAATTCGCCTGTGGCCACCGTGAGGTCGACGCCGGAGAGCGCCGTCACGCTGCCGCCGGCCTCGGTGGCGAACACCTTGCCGACGCCGGCAAGCGCGATGGCGGGAGCGGACAGCATGGCGTGACCTCCGGCGTTTCAGGCTTCGGCGTGCAGGGGGTCGGTCGAGGCCGGCCCGATCGAAAAATCGGAGAACACGGCGACGAAGCCGGCCCGGGTCGGCGAGCAGGCCATCGGCCCGACCAGATAGCGCGGCGCCTCGGGGACGGCGGCGAGGCGGAGCATTGGCCAGCGCTCGCCGTCCCTAGACGCCTGGATGCGCGCGGCGCCGGCCTGGACGGTCAGCCGCAGCCGGACGTCGTCGAGGCCCCCGAAGGGCTGGGCGATCGACCAGTCGGACCGGCCGTCGGTCGCCACCACCGACAGGAACGGCGCGCCGTCGGTCAGCTCGACGCCGCACTTCAGCCAGCGCCTTTCGTCGAGGCGCAACAGCAGGCCGGCCTGATCGTAGAGGGCGGCGTAGTCGGCGCGGATGCGCGCCTCGACGGTGAACCCGTCGTCGGCCGGCAGCAGGTAGGCATGGCCGTTGTCGTGGACGAAGCCGTAATGGGTCTCGCGCCAGAAATCGGTCTCGGCCTCGGTGGCGACGGTCAGCGTGCCGCCGTCGATCTCCCAGTGGGAAGGCTCGTTCAGCCAGGCGCCACCGTCAAATCCCGTCTTCAGCATGTCTCCTCCGCCGTTTCGCCAATCATTCCGCTCGCCGGCCTCAGGCGTCGGAGCCGGCGTCGCCGGTATCGGCGAGCGGCATCGTCAGATCCTGCTCGACGTCCCTGAGCAGCCGCATCAGCGTGTCGAAGCGTTCCTTGCCGATCCGTGTCGCCATGGCGGCATAGATGTTCTCGATCCATACGGCGGCCGCGTCGATGGTCTTGCGCCCCTCGGGCGTCAGCGAGATCAGCCAGGCCCTGAGGTCGGCCGGATCGGGGCGGCGGGCGATCAGGTGGCGCTTCTCGAGGTCGCGCAGGATGCGCGACAGCGACGGCGGCAGCAGGAAGGTGGACATGGCGAGGCCGGTGGCGTCGATCTCCGGCACCGAATCGAGCGCCCGCAGCACGCGCCACTGCTGCTCGGTGAGATCGACCGATCTCAGCGCCGGCCGGAACTGCCGCATCACCGCTTCCCGCGTCCTCAGAAGGGCGACCGGCAACGAACGGGAGACGCCCCTGAGGCGCACCCGCCCGCGCGCCTCCCGGCAGGCGGCGGACAAGGCTTCGTCGTTCCTGGCGTTCATTCGAACCTTCCTTGTTATGAGGTCTCGAACCTACCCGGTTTTTGTGCGGGAGGAAACGCCGCGATGGACCGGCGCCTCCCCGGCCGGGCAAGATGATCGCCTGTGGCGACGGCTCGTTTCTTGTTTTATTACCGGGTTGTTCCAGTTAACCGAGTTAGGATTGATCTTGCGCAAATCGTCCTGGCGCAAGATCGGGCAGTGTCGCCTCGAAAAAGCTCCGGCGGACGGGCCGGTGAAAGGCTGACACGATGACCAAGACCGAACGGATCACCTGGCTCGACGAATCCCGTATCGAGGCGGAAATCGCCGCCACCGCCGCCGGCGCCGACCGGCAGCGCGTGCGCGACATCCTCGACAAGGCGGCCCTGCTCGGCGGCCTCTCCGAGGACGACGTCGCCGTGCTCTGCGCCGTCACCGATCCCGACCTGATGGACGAGCTGTTCCACACCGCCGAGAAGGTGAAGACGGAGATCTACGGCCCACGCATCGTGCTGTTCGCGCCGCTCTATTTCTCCAACATCTGCCTCAACGAGTGCGTCTACTGCGCCTTCCGCCGCTCCAACAAGGAACTGGACCGCAAGATCCTGACCATGGAGGAGATCGAGGCGGAGACGGCCGCCCTGATCGACCAGGGCCACAAGCGCCTGCTGCTGATCGGCGGCGAGGCGTTTCCGAAGACCGGCTTCCAGTATCTGATCGACGCCATCGAGAAGATCTATTCGGTGAAGCGCGGCCGCGGCGAGATCCGCCGCATCAACGTCAACGTCGCGCCGCTCGAAACCGACGAGTTCGTCCGCCTGAAGGCGACCGGCATCGGCACCTATCAGCTGTTCCAGGAGACCTACAACCGCAAGGTCTACGAGGCGATGCATCCGTCGGGCGCCAAGGCCGACTTCGACTGGCGCGTGTCGGTGATGGACCGCGCCATGGCGGCCGGCATCGACGACGTCGGCATCGGTCCGCTGTTCGGCCTGCACGACTGGCGCTTCGAGGTGCTGGCCACCATGCAGCACATCGCCCATCTGGAAGACGCCTTCGGCGTCGGCCCGCACACCATCTCGGTGCCGCGCATGGAGCCGGCCTTCGGCTCGGACGTGTCGATGGCGCCGCCGCATGCCGTCTCCGACGACGACTTCCGCAAGATCATCGCCATCCTGCGCCTCGCCGTGCCCTACACCGGCATCATCCTGTCGACGCGCGAAAGCCCGGAAATGCGCCGCGAGGCCTTCCGGCTCGGCGTGTCGCAGATCTCCGGCGGCAGCCGCACCAACCCCGGCGGCTACGCGACGCCGGTCGAGGAGCATGCCGCCCAGTTCACCCGCGGCGACCACCGGCCGCTCGACGAGGTGGTGCGCGACATCGCCGCCAGCGGCTGCGTGCCGTCCTTCTGCACCGCCTGCTACCGCATGGGCCGCACCGGCGCCGATTTCATGGACCTTGCCAAGCCCGGCCTGATCCGCGAAATGTGCGGGCCGAACGCCCTGTCGTCCTTCATGGAATACATGCTCGACTACGGTTCCGACGACACCTGCGCGGCGGGTGAAAAGGCGGTGGCCGCCGAGGTCGCCACCATGGAGCCGAAGATCGCCCGCTATTCTGAGACGATGATGCGCAAGGTGCGCGAGGGCAAGCGCGACGTCTACCGCTGAGGCGGGCGTCGTCCGGAGGCAGGCGATGGCGCGGCGCGAGGCCGATCTCATCGGCGAGCGTGAGGTTCCCGAGGATGTCCTCTGGGGCATCCATACGGCGCGCGCCCGCGACAACTTTCCGCTCAGCGGCCGGCCGGCCCATCCCGAGCTGATCAGGGCCTATGCGGCGGTGAAGATCGCCGCGGCGAAGACCAACCACCGCCTCGGCTTCCTCGCCGACGACGTCGGGGAGGCGATCGTCCGCGCCGCCCGCGAGATCGAGGACGGCACGCTGTTGTCCGAGATCGTCGTCGACGCGCTGCAGGGCGGCGCCGGCACCTCGCTCAACATGAACGTCAACGAGGTGATCGCCAACCGCGCCGAGGAACTCTTGGGCGGCCGGCGGGGCGTCCACGCCCGCGTCCACCCCAACGACCACGTCAACCTCAACCAGTCGACCAACGACACCTTCCCGACGGCGCTGAAGATCGCCGCCATCCGCCTGCTGCACCGGCTGGAGAAGGCCGTCGCCGACCTTCAGGTCGCCTTCCAGGACAAGGAACGGGCGTGGTCGGGGGTGGTCAAGATCGCCCGCACTGAGTTGCAGGACGCCTGTCCGATCGCCTACGGCGCCGTGTTCTCGGCCTGGGCCGAGGCGCTGTCGCGCGACCGCTGGCGCGTCTTCAAGTGCGAGGAGCGGCTGCGCGTCGTCAACCTCGGCGGCACCGCCATCGGCACTGCCATCGCCGCGCCGCGCGACTACGTGTTCATGGTCACCGAGGTGCTGCGCGAGGTGACCGGCCTCGGCCTCGCCAGGGCGGAAAACCTCGTCGACGCCACGCAGAACGCCGACGCCTTCGTCGAGGTGTCCGGCATCCTGAAGGCCAATGCCGTCAACCTCTTCAAGATTTCCTCCGACCTCCGCCTGTTGTCGTCGGGGCCGCAGGCCGGATTGGGCGAGATCGTCCTGCCGGCCGTGCAGGCGGGCTCGTCGATCATGCCGGGCAAGGTCAACCCGGTGATCCCCGAGGCTGTCGGCCAGGCGGCGATGAAGGTGATGGGCAACGACCAGGTGGTGACTCTGGCCGCCCAGAACGGCCAGTTGGAACTCAACGCCTTCCTGCCGCTCTTGGCCGACGCGCTGCTCGACAGCCTCGACCTCCTGGAAGCCGCCGCCACCATCTTCCGCACCCGCTGCGTCGAGGGGCTGTCGGTCGACGAGGCGGCCTGCCGGCGGATTGTGGCCGGAAGCCGCGCCGTCGTCACGGCGCTGTTGCCGCGCCTCGGCTACGAGACGGCCACCGAGGTGGCGACCGCCGCCCGCGACAGTGGCCGCTCGGTGATCGAGATCGTCCTCGAACGCCGGCTGATCGAGCCGGCCGACCTCGAACGCCTGTTGTCCGCCAACGCCATGACGGCGCTGGGCACCAGATAAGGACCAAGACAATGCTCGCCACGCCCAAGGGTCTCCGCCTGCACATCGGCGTCTACGGCCGGCGCAACGTCGGCAAGTCGTCCTTGGTCAACCTTCTGATCGGCCAGCAGGTGTCGATCGTCTCCGACGTCGCCGGCACCACCACCGACCCGGTCGAGAAGGCGATGGAACTGCTGCCGATCGGTCCGGTGCTGTTCGTCGACACCGCCGGCATCGACGACGTCGGCGATCTCGGCGGCATGCGCGTCGAGAAGACGCTGAAGGCGCTCGACCACACCGACCTCGGCATCATCGTCACCGACGGCCCGATCGGCGACGACGAGGTCAGGCTGATGGACGCGCTCGCCACCCGCGAGACGCCCTATTGCGTCGTCTTCACCAAGGCCGACCTCGGCGCGCCGCCCGAGGCGGCGCTCGCGGCGGTCAAGGCGCGCGACGTGCCCTTCGCCGCCATTTCCACGGCCTCGAAAGCCGACGCCGCCCGCGTGCGCGAACTGATCCTGGAGGCGGCGCCGGAAAGCTCGTTCGAGGTGCCGCATCTCCTCGCCGACCTGGTGCCGGCCGGCGGCCACGTCGTGCTGGTGGTGCCGATCGACCTTTCGGCCCCCAAGGGCCGGCTGATCCTGCCGCAGGTGATGGCCATCCGCGACATCCTCGACGCCGACGCCAGCTGCACCGTTGTCAAGGAGCGCGAACTGGCGGCGACGCTGAAATCCTTCGCGAAGAAGCCCGATCTGGTGGTCTGCGACAGCCAGATCGTGCTGAAGGCGGCGGCCGATACGCCGGACGACGTGCCGCTGACCACCTTCTCGATCCTGATGGCCCGCTTCAAGGGCGACCTCGTCCGGCTCGCCGAGGGCGCCGCCCGGATCGACCGGCTGAAGCCCGGCGACAAGGTGCTGATCGCCGAGGCCTGCACCCACCATTCCATGGCCGACGACATCGGCCGGGTGAAGATCCCGCGCTGGTTCCGCCAGTATGCCGGCGGCGACATCGAGTTTGAGACCATGGCCGGCCGCGCCTTCCCCGACGACCTCAGCCCCTACGCGCTGGTCGTCCAGTGCGGCGCCTGCACCGTCAACCGCAAGCAGGCGCTGCTCCGCATTCGGCAGGCCGAGCGGCAGGGCGTGCCGATCACCAACTACGGCGTCGCCATCAGCCGGGTGCAGGGCGTGCTCAACCGTTCGCTGGGGCCATTCCCGGCGGCGCGCATCGCCTTCGAGCGGGCCAACGCCCAATGAAAAAGCGGGGCCGGAGCCCCGCTTTTCAAGCGACGATCGGCCGTTAGTTGACGACCTGCAACACCGTGCGGCTCTGCGGGTCGACGATGACGCGCTCGTTGTTGACGACCGTATAGTAGTAGTTGTCGTAGCCGGGCACCGGATAGAGCACCACGGTGGTCGGCAGCGGCTGTCCGACGACGATCGGCTGGTCGTAGACCACCGACGGCGTCGTCTGCTGGACCACCACGGTGCGGACCTCCGGCGGTGGCGGGGCGAGAATGGTACCGATGGCCGCGCCGGCGACGCCGCCGACCACCGCGCCCACCGGACCGCCAACGACGGCGCCGGTCGCGGCGCCGCCGACCGCGCCGGAGACGGTGCCCTCCTGGGCGAAGGCGTTGGACGCGAAGGCGGCGGCGCCGGCCAGAATCGAGGCTGCAAGAATCCTGTTCATCTCGAACTCTCCTTTCCGTTGATGCCCGGACAACGGCCGGCGGCCGGCGATTGTTCCAAAGTCGGAGAGGAGGGCAACGGACGACGGCCCGCGACCAACCGGGCCGCGGGGCGGGTTCAAGCCGAGCAGTCGAAACTGAGAATGCCAGAATTGGCGGAGATCACCGCGCCTTGATCGAGTGCCCCGGCCCCTGGCCGATCAGCCGGCCGATCGACCAGATGCGGGCGGCGGCACAGCCCGAGCACTGGTGGTCGTCTTCGTCGACGCAGGGCTTGTCCGGATAGAGCATGTAGTTCTTGCGGAAGCGGCCGGGCGTGGCGTTGGGCATGAACACGTTGGCGCCGCGTTGCAGCACCAGGTCGCGGCCGGCGTGCGGGAAGATGGCGTCGAAGGCCGTCGTCGCCGGGATGTGGGCGCGCGGGTTGACGATGCGGAGCGCCGCCACGGCGGCGAAGAACATGTCGGTGTCGCCGGCATAGGCGTTGGCAAGGCCGGCGAGCGGCGTGTCGGGATGGGCGATGAACGGCCCGATGCCGATCATGTCGAGGTCGAGATCGCGGCAGAGCAGGATGTTATCGGCGAGGATGTCGAGCGTCTCGCCGGGCACGCCGATCATGAAGCCGGAACCGACCTGCACGCCGAGGCTGCGCAGGTCCTTCAGGCAGCGGATGCGCTCGTCGAGGTCGCAGTCGGGATGGAGGTAGGCGAAGAGGGCGGGGTTGGAGGTCTCGAAGCGCAGGAGATAGCGGTCCATGCCGGCCGCCCGCCAGCGGGCGTAGGTGTCGTGCGGCCGGTTGCCGGCGCTCATCGTCACGGCGAGCCGCGTCTCGGTCTTGATCCGCCGGATGATCCGCTCGATGCGCGCGTCTTCCTTCTCCGCCGCCACCTCGCCCGATTGCAGCACGATGGTGGTCTGCTGCCAGCCCTCCATGCGGCGGGCCACTTCGAGGATTTCCTCCTCCTCGATGCGGTAGCGGCGCACGCCGTGGTTGGACTTGCGGATGCCGCAGTAGAGGCAGTCGTTGGCGCAGACGTTGGAGAACTCGACGATGCCGCGCAGGAACACCTCGTCGCCCATGTGGTCCTTGCGCACCGCGTTGGCGCGGGCGAACAACGCCTCGCGCGGCAGTTCGAACAGCGCCTTGACGGCGGCATGGTCGAAAACGTCTCCGGCCGGGGTGGTGTCCAGGAGGGCGGCGGCATTCGTCATGGGCTGTCCAAAAACTTATATGTGTTGGGAAAGATATAGCCTGAACAGCGCCCCGGCGACAGGCGGCGCCCATCCCGCCGAATACGTAGACGAAACGTTTTGAATGGCCCTTCGCCGGATTCGATTCTAGCTTCCTGCGACGTGCGGCCCGGAGGGGGGAGGAACTCGCCGGGCTCGACGTTCACTAGGTGACCTGCGAACGCAACAGGGAGGCGGCCGTGATTGTCACCATGGTCAAGGAAGTAGGGCGGGCCTGCATTGGTCCATCCGCCGGATTCTGCCTGCGGATCGCCGTCGCCGCGGCGTTCCTGACGGTGCTGTTCTGTCTTCAGAGGATCGCCATCGGAGCGTGACGCGCCAAGCGGCTCTTCGGAGAACCCGCCGGCCGGGCATCGCTGCCCGGCCGGTCTTTTTCGTTGGCTCAGGCGGCGTTGGCCATCGCCTTGAGGTCGCTTTCCACCTCGCCCACCGGCTTCAGGCCGAAGGTGTCGACCAGCACCTTCAGCACGGCCGGCGTCAGGAAGGCGGGCAGACGCGGCCCGATGCGGATGTTCTTGACGTTGAGGTGCAGCAGCGCCAGCAGCACGCACACCGCCTTCTGCTCGAACCAGCTGAGCACGATCGACAGCGGCAGGTCGTTGACCGTGCAGCCGAAGGCGTCGGCGAGCGCCAGCGCCACCTTGACGGCCGAGAAGCTGTCGTTGCACTGGCCCATGTCGAGGAGGCGCGGCAGGCCGGCGACGGTGCCGTAGTCGTGGCCGAGCAGCCGGTACTTGCCGCAGCCGAGCGTCAGGATCACCCAGTCGTTCGGAATGGTCGTGCCGAGGTCGGTGTAGTAGGAGCGCTCGCCCTCCGAACCGTCGCAGCCGCCGATGACGGCGAAGTGCTTGATCTCGCCGGCCTTGACCGCGCCGACGATCTTGTCGGCGGCGCCGAGGACGGCGTCGTGGCCGAAGCCGACCAGATGCTCGCCGGTCTTGACGCTGTCGGTGAAGCCGGGGGCGGCGAGAGCCGCCTCGATGACCGGCGTGAAGTCGCGGTCGTCGATGTGGGCGATGCCCGGCCAGGCCACGAGATTGCGGGTGAACAGGCGGCCCTCATAGTCGTCGGCGGGCTGCATCAGGCAGTTGGTGGTCATCAGGATGGCGCCGGGGAAGTTCGGGAACTCCCGCTGCTGCAGCATCCATGCGCCGCCGAAGTGGCCGGCCAGGTGCTTGAACTTCTTGAGTTCCGGATAGCCGTGGGCCGGCAGCATCTCGCCGTGGGTGTAGATGTTGATGCCCTTGCCCTCGGTCTGCTCCAAGAGCGCCTTGAGGTCGACCATGTCGTGGCCGGAAATGAGGATCGCCTTGCCGGGCACGTGGCCCATCAGCACCGGCGTCGGCGTCGGCTTGCCGAAGGTGTCGCCGTGGGCGGCATCGAGCAGCGCCAGCACGTTGACGGTGACTTCGCCGCACTTGAGGTTGAGGGCGAGCAGTTCGTCGACCGACGATACGCCGGCGTCGAGCTTGGCCAGCGCCTCGACCGTGAAGGCGTCGACCACCGGATCGGCGCGGTTCATCTGGCGGGCGTGGTGGGCATAGGCGGCCATGCCCTTGAGGCCGTAGAGCAGCAGTTCCTGCAGGCCGGTGACGTCGTCGCCGAGGGTGGCCTTGCGGGCGTCAATCATCGATGAGCGCGACCAGGCGAGCAGCGTGTCCTCGGGCGCCTCGACCGCCACGCCGGCGGCATTGGCGCCGGCCGCGGCGACCACTTCGCGGATCTGCTCCAGGATGGAGGCGGTGTCGAAGTTGACGTTGGTGACCGTGACGAACAGCGCGTCTTCGAGCATGGGCGCCAGGCTGGCCGGCCGCTCGGCGGCGGGGACGGCGGCATAGCGGCTGGCGAGGCGCTTGGCCGCATGGAGCAGCACGTCCTGCAGGTCGGAGGTCTCCGGCGACTTGCCGCAGACGCCGCGCGTCACGCAGCCGGTACCGCGGGCCGTCTGTTCACACTGGTAGCAAAACATCTGTCCGTCTCCATCCTCGGGGGCTTGAGAGCCCTTCTTGCCGGGGTGACCGGCGGGATGGGGGGAGACTAGGAAAAAGCCCCGTCGCGGACGTTGTGCGGCGACAAATTGCTGACCGGTCAGTACTCTACCGTATGTAGCCGGCCCGCTTCATCTCCCGGAGCGTCAGGTCGTTGGCGGCGGACAGCGCTTCCGTCGTGCCCATCTGCCCGACCACGGCGGCGGCGAAGATCTGGCCGACGGCATTGCCGATGCGCTGGAACTCCGGGATCGCCACGAACTGGCTGCCCGTGTAGGGCACCGGCTTGACGGTCGGCTGGTCGGGGTTGGCGGTGTTGATGGCGTTGAGCGTGTAGCCGGAGAACGGCGCCGCCGAGCGGTAGGAGGGATTGTTGTAGAGCGAGGTGCGCGTGCCGGGCGGCGCATAGGCCCAGCCCTCGTGGGCGGCCACCAGTTCGGCATAGTCACGGTCGGTCGCCCAGGCGATGAAGCGCTGCGCCGCGTCGGCCTTGGTGGTGCCGGCGGGGATGGCCAGATTCCAGGTCCACAGCCAGTTGCCGTGGTTGCCGAGGCCGCCGTGGGTGGGGAAGGGCGCGTAGCCGACACGGCCGACCACGCTGGAGGTCTTGGGATCGTTCAGCGTTGAGGCGGCGACAGTGGAATCGATCCATATGGCGCAGCCGCCCGTCCGGAACAGATCGAGATTGTCGGCATAGCCGCGGAAGGCGGCGCCCGGCGGCGAGGCCTCCTGCATCAGCTCGACGTAGAAGTCGAGCGTCTGCCGCCACTCGGGGGAGCGGAATTCCGGCCGCCAGTCGGGGTCGAACCAGCGGGCGCCGAAGGAATTGCCGGCGGCGGTGAGGAACGCCATGTTCTCGCCCCAGCCGGCCTTGCCGCGCAGGCAGATGCCGTAGCGGCCGGCGGCCTTGTCGGTGAGCTTCAGCGCCGCCTCGCGCACGAAGCTCCAGGTCGGCGATGGCGGCATTTCGAGGCCGGCGGCGCGGAACAGGTCGGTGCGGTACATCAGCATGGCACTCTCGCCGTAGAAGGGCGAGGCGTAGAGCTTGCCGTCGTAGGACACCGCCTTGCGGATGGCCGGCAGCAGGTCGTCCACGTCATACTTGGCGCCGAGGGCGGTGAGCGGCGTCAGCCAGCCCTGTCTCGCCCAGATCGGCACCTCGTAATTGCCGATGGTCATGATGTCGAACTGGCCGCCGCGCGTCTCGATGTCGGTCGCCACCTTCTGGCGCAGCACGCTCTCCTCCAGCATCACCCAATTGATGTGAATGCCGGGATTGACCGCCATGAAGTCGTCGGTCAGTTCGCGCATGCGGATCATGTCGGCATTGTCGACGGCGGCGATGGTCAGCATCTCCCCGGCCGTCGCCGCGCCGGCGCCGCCGATCCATAGCCCGATCGCCACCAGAACTCCGCTCAGGCGCATCCTCGTCACCTCCACCGATTCGGCTGCGCTGCCTCACGCGAGACGGCGATGCTAGGACAACGATGGTTAGGAGAGTATTGGCGAAGGGTCGTGCCGGCGGCGGATTGTTCAAATAAATCCGGTTCAAACGATGGGGAGTGCCGTTGCCCCGCCCGCGTCCTCCTTGAGATCGACACCGGTGAGGCCGAGGCGCAGCGCCGCGCGGATCAGCCAGACGATCCGGTCGGCGGCTGCTTCGTGAGGAAGGCCGTCGGCGTGGATGTTGGAGA
The DNA here is from genome assembly GCF_000425185.1 of Pleomorphomonas koreensis DSM 23070. Lineage (GTDB taxonomy): Bacteria > Pseudomonadota > Alphaproteobacteria > Rhizobiales > Pleomorphomonadaceae > Pleomorphomonas > Pleomorphomonas koreensis. Next base: position 183,226 of record NZ_AULH01000005.1, on the reverse strand, counting down.
CGCAGTTGCGCTCGCTGTCGCGCCGGCCGACGCTGGGATCGAAGGTGACGTAGGCGCCGAGGCTGTCGGGCACGGACAGACCCGGCCGCTCGCCGATCAGCACCACCACGAGGCGGGCGCCGAGCGCTTCGCCGGCTTCGTCGCCAAAGGCGACGCGCGCCTGTTCGCCCAGCACGACGGGCGCCACGGCGAGATCGCCGAGCCGGCGCAGGCAGGCGGCGAGCACGCTCTCGCCATGCGCCTCGACGGCGGCGGCCGAGAGGCCGTCGGCGACGACGAAGGCGACGTCGTAGGCGCCCTTCGAGACGTCGGCCAGCATCATGGGATCGACGCGGCGGCCGAGGTCGGGCCGGGCGAGATAGGTCGGGCGGTCGGCGGCGCGCGATTTCAGGCGGATCACTGGCCGGTCGGCGCCGATGCGCTCCGCCATGGCGGCGAAATCGACATGGCCGTGCACGGCGTCGCGGGCGCGGGCGTGCGCCAGCTGGAAATCGAGCACGGCGCGGATCGGCAGCGAATCGCCTGTTCGCCCGAGGCCGATGCGGGCGCGGGTGACGGCGCGGAAGCGGGCGAACGGATCGAGGTCGACGGGGGTGCTCATGCCGAGGCCCGGTAGTCGATCAGCCGGCGGGCGACGGAGCTGCCCTGCGGGGCGAGGCGGCCGTCGCCGTCGAGAAGGTCCATGCGGCGCAGCCAGGCCTCGAACTCCGGCGCCGGCGGCCGGCCGAACGAATGCCGGAGGCTGACGATGTCGTGGTAGCTGAGCGACTGGTAGTTCAGCATGACGTCGTCGGCGCCGGGCACGGCGATCAGGAAGTTGACGCCGGCCGAGGCGAGCAGGAACATCAGGTTGTCCATGTCGTCCTGGTCGGCCTCGGCGTGGTTGGTGTAGCAGACGTCGACGCCCATCGGCACGCCCAGGAGCTTGCCGCAGAAATGGTCTTCGAGGCCGGCGCGGATGATCTGCTTGGCGTCGTAGAGATATTCCGGGCCGATGAAGCCGACCACGGTGTTGACGATCAGCGGCTTCAGGTGGCGGGCGACGGCATAGGCGCGCGCCTCGACGGTCTGCTCGTCGACGCCGTGGTGGGCGTCGGCCGACAGCGCTGAGCCCTGGCCGGTTTCGAGATACATGACGTTGTCGCCGACCGTGCCGCGATTGAGGCTCAGTCCCGCCGCGCGGCCTTCGTCCAGCAGGGCGAGGTCGACGCCGAAGCCGCGGTTGGCGGCTTCCGTGCCGGCCACCGACTGGAACACCAGGTCGAGCGGCGCGCCGGCCTCCACCGCCTTGATCGAGGTGGTGACGTGGGTCAGCACGCAGGACTGCATGGGGATGTCGAAGCGCTGCCGCAGCCGGTCGAACAGCTCCATCAGCCGCATGCAGGCGTCGAGGTTGTCGCCGGCCGGGTTGATGCCGATCACCGCGTCGCCGATGCCGTAGGTGAGGCCGTCGAGCGTCGAGCCGGCGACGCCCTCGGGGTCGTCGGTCGGGTGGTTGGGCTGGAGGCGGCTCGACAGGCGCCCCGGCAGGCCGATGGTCGTCCGGAAGGCGGTGACGACGGCCGTCTTGGCCGCCGCGACGATCAGGTCGTGGTTGCGCATGATCTTGGAGACGGCGGCGGCCATCTCCGGCGTCAGGCCGGGGGCGAGGGCGGAAAGCGCCTCGGTGGTGCAGTCGTAGGACAGCAGCCAGTCACGGAACTGGCCGACCGTCATGTGGGCGACCGGTGCGAAGGCGGCGGCGTCGTGGCCGTCGAGGATCAGGCGGGTGACCTCGTCTGTCTCGTAGGGGATCAGCGGCTCGTCGAGGAAGGCGCGGAGCGGGATGTCGGCCAGCACGTAGCGGGCGGCGACGCGCCGCTCGTTGGTGTCGGCGGCGATGCCGGCCAGCCGGTCGCCGGATTTCTCCGGCGAAGCGGCGGCCATCACGGCCTTGAGGTCGTCGAAAACGTGGCGCTGGCGGCCGAGCAGGATGGACCGGACGGACATGCCGCCACTCTACCATCGCCTAGGGAATGGCCAAGGCGTTTTGTTGGGCAGGCGGTGCCCGCCCGCCAGTCATATACGGGGCTTTGCGGATCGGTCGGGCGTCTATTCATGAACAATCTGTAAGGTCTGTTCTTGAACACGATTTTGCCAAGAATCCGATATCCCTGCTTGCCCGCCCGTGGTAGCTGCGACCGGCTGGTCCGGCGCTGCCGGAGGCCACGGGTGGACGATCCGATCGCTGGAGGAAAAGGCATGCAACTCGTAGAGGCCACCGGTTTGGTCAAGACGTTTTCGAGACTGCGCGCCGTCGACGGCGTCAGCCTCTCGGTGAGCCGTGGCGAGGTGGTGGGCTTTCTCGGGCCCAACGGCGCCGGCAAGTCGACGACGATGAAGATGCTGACCGGCTTCCTGGAGCCAGACGCCGGCACCGCCTCGATCGCCGGCCATGACGTGTTCGCCGACCCGATCGCCGCCCGCCGCCGCCTCGGCTACCTGCCCGAGGGCGCGCCGGCCTATGGCGACATGACGGTGGCCGACTTCCTCGCCTTCATCGGCCGCATGCGCGGCCTGTCCGGCACCCTGCTCAACGACCGCCTCGCCGAGATGGTCGAGCGCGTCAACCTGACCGGCGTCTGGAACCGGCAGATCGACGCTCTCTCCAAGGGCTTCAAGCGCCGCGTCGGCATCGCCCAGGCGCTGATCCACGACCCGGAGGTGCTGATCCTCGACGAGCCGACCGACGGCCTCGACCCCAACCAGAAGCACGACATGCGCGAATTGATCGCCTCGATCGCGCCGGGCAAGGCGATCGTCATCTCGACGCACATCCTCGAAGAGGTGGAGGCGATCTGCAGCCGCGTCGTCATCATCGCCGAGGGCAGGGTGGTGGCCGACGCGACGCCGGCGGCGCTGCTCGACGCCGCCATCGTCGATGGCATCCGGCCGAGCCTCGAAACCGTCTTCCGCTCCATCACCGGCAGCAAGGCCGCCTGAGCCGCCTCCTTCGGAGACAACGAGATGAAAACCTCCCTCCGCACCATCGCTCTGGTGTTCGGCCGCGAGTTCCGCGCCTATTTCGCGACGCCGCTCGCCGCCGTGTTCCTTCTGGTGTTCCTCGCCCTTTCGGCCGGCCTCGCCTTCTTCGCCGGCGGCTTCTTCGAGCGCGGACAGGCCGACCTCGGCCCGTTCTTCGCCTGGCACCCCTGGCTGTTCCTGATCCTGATGCCGGCCATCGGCATGCGCCTCTGGGCCGAGGAGCGCCGCTCCGGCGTCATCGAGCTGTTGATGACGCTGCCGGTGCGCGTCCACGAGGTGGTGATCGGCAAGTTCCTGGCTGCCTGGGCCTTCACGGCGGTGGCGCTGGTGCTCACCATGGGCTTCTGGCTGGTGACGCTCTACCTCGGCTCGCCCGACAACGGCATCGTCGCGGCGAGCTACCTCGGCTCCTTCCTGATGGCCGGCGCCTTCCTGGCCATTGCCGCCTGCATCTCGGCGATGACCAAGAACCAGGTGATCGCCTTCATCCTGTCGGCCATCGTTTCCTTCCTCTTGGTGATGTCGGGCACCGATCTGGTGCTGGCGGCCTTGCGCGGCTGGGCGCCGGCGGCGGTGGTCGACCTGGTGCAGTCGCTGTCCTTCATCACCAACTTCGACCGGCTGACGCGCGGCGTCCTCGAGGCGCCGGCCGTCATCCTGTTCCTGTCGACCATCGTGCTGGCGCTCTGGATCAACGTCCAGGTCGTCGATGCCAAGAAAGCCGCCTGAGGTTTCGTGATGTCGAAGTTCAACCGGATCCCGAAGTCCCGTCTCGTCGCCGTCGGCGCCGTCCTGGCGGTCATCCTTTACCTTGCCGTCAATTCGCTGTCGGGGACGCTGTTCCGATCGAGCCGGCTCGATCTCACCGAAGGCGGCCTCTATTCGCTGTCGAGCGGCACCGAGGCGCTGCTCGGCAAGCTCGACGAGCCGATCCACATGCGCCTCTTCATGTCGGGCAGCCTGCATCAGGCGGCACCGGCGCTCGCCGCCTATGCCGCCCGCGTCCGCGCCATGCTCGACACCTACGAGAGTCTCGCACACGGCGAGATCACCCTCGAAGTGATCGATCCCAAGCCCTATTCGGAGGAGGAGGACCGCGCCGTCGGCCTCGGCATCAACCGCATCAGCCTCGACGGCACCTCCGACCCGATCTACTTCGGCCTCGCCGCCACCAACTCGACCAACGGCTCGGCCAACATTCCGGTGTTCACGCCCGACCGCGAGGCCTTCCTGGAATACGACCTGACGCGCCTCGTCGCCGAACTCGGCCAGCCGAAGAAGCCGGTGGTGGCGCTGCTCGACGGCCTCGGCATGGCCGGCAACCCGATGACCGGCCAGCCGCCGGCCCAGATCCTCAACATGCTGAAGGAGACCTACAGCGTCGAGACCGTCGCCGGCGACGTCGACAAGCTGCCCGACGGCACCCGCGTCGTCGTGGTGGTGCAGCCGCAGAAGCTGTCCGACCGCACGCTCTACACGCTCGACCAGTGGGTGCTGGGCGGCGGCGCCACGCTGGTGTTCGCCGATCCCTTCGCCGAGACCGAAGCCGGGCCGCAGCCCGGCGTGCCGGCCGAGAACAACGCCACCGACTTCCAGAAGATGTTCGACGCCTGGGGCGTCGGCTTCGACGTCAAGAAGGCGGTGGGCGATCCCGACTGGGCGATCCGCACCGTCCGCAACATCGGTGGCCGGCAGGCGGAGGTGGCCAACTATCCCTGGTTCGCCATCCATGACGACGGCTTCGACCGGGGTGATGCCGTCACCTCCAAGCTCAACGCCGTGGTGATGACCACCGCCGGCGCCTTCACCGCCACCGGCAAGGACACCACGCTGAAGCCGCTGATGTACGCCTCCGCCGACGCCGGCCTGCTGCCGGCCGGCGAGGCCGCCAACCCCTACGGCGATCCGCGCGCCCTGCTCGCCAAGATCGAGAAGGCCGGCGGCCGGCCGGTGGTGGCCGCCCGGCTCGAAGGCAAGCTCAGGACCGCCTTCCCGAACGGCAAGCCGGACGGCGCGACGGCGGACGGCACGCCGCTCAAGGAGAGCGCCGGCGCCCCCAACGTCATCCTGGTCGGCGACGCCGACATGCTGTCCGACCGCAACTGGTTGCAGAAGCAGACCGTGCTTGGCCGCGAAGTGGCGCAGGCCTTCGCCAACAACGGCGACTTCCTGCTCAACGCCGTCGAGCAGATGTCGGGCGGCGTGGCGCTGGCCGATCTGCGCAGCCGCACCGTCTCCTGGCGGCCGTTCACCCGCATCGACGCGCTGGAGCGCGCCGCCGAGGAGCGTTTCCTCGCCAAGCAGCAGGAGCTGACGCAGCGCATCGCCGACACCGAGAAGAAGCTGAAGGACGCCTCCGCCACCGGCGAGGCCAAGGACGGCGAGCTGGTGTCGGCCGATGCGGCCAAGACGATCGAGAGCTTCAAGTCCGATCTTCTGTCCGCCCGCGCCGAACTGCGCGAGGTGCAGTACAACCTCCGCGCCGACGTCGCCACGCTGAAGAACCGCATCATGATCCTGATCATCGGCATCGTGCCGGCGGCGGTGGCGCTGATTGCCCTCGCCTTCGCCCTGCGCCGGCCCAAGCGGCCGCTGCCGGTCCGCAAAGCCTGAGTCCAGCGAGGAGGAAGAATCCATGACGCCGAAATCGCTCATCGGCCTTGCCGTCGTCACCGCCGCCGCCGTGGCGGCCGCCGTGCTGGTCGCCGGCGGCAGCGCCGCCGACAGCGCCGTCGCCGATCGCGGCCGGGTGCTGCTGCCCGACCTGGTCCAGAAGGCCGACTCGGTCGACAGCCTCGCCGTCACCGTCGGCAAGGACACCACCACGCTCACCCGCGACGGCGATCGCTTCGTCGACGCCTCGGGCTATCCGGCGCGCATCGACAGCGTGCGCAAGCTGGTGGCCTCGCTGACCACCCTGACCATCGACGAGGACAAGACCAACAAGCCCGACCGCTACGCCGACCTCGGCCTCGCCGATCCCGGCGCGGCGGCGGGGGCGGCCACCAGGGTGGCGCTCGTCGACAAGGCGGGCAAGCCGGTGGTCGCCGCCCTCTACGCCGGCACCAAGGACTACACGGTCGGCGGCAGTCGCGGCGGCCAGTATGTCCGCCTCGACGGCAACCCCCAGTCCTATCTGGTGCGCGGCTCGCTCGACCTGCCGACCGTCCGCGCCGACTGGTTCGACGCCCGCATCACCGACATCAAGCCGGCGACGCTCGCCAAGGTGACGCTGACCGACGCCAGCGGCGCCACGGTCGACTTCGTCCGCACCGGCGACAAGCTGCTGCCGGCGGCGCTGCCGGACGGCAAGGCGCCCGACGAGGGCAAGGCCAACCGCGTCACCGCCTTCCTGCAAGGCTTCGACTTCACCGACGTGCGCAAGGAGACGCCGGCCTCGATCGGCAACACGACGCGCCTGCGCTATGAGACCACCGACGGCCTGACGGTGACCGCCACGGCGGTGCCGGCGACGGACGACGCCGGCAAGGGCTGGATCCGCATCGTCGCCGAGGCGACCGACCCCAAGGCGGCCGACGCGGCCAAGGCGATCAACGACAAGGCGGCCGGCTACGAGTTCAAGGTCAACACCATCCACACCGAGATGTTCGGCTGGACGGTGGCGAGCCTCGGCAAGGACGGCTGAGCGAGATCGCTTCGGACGAAATGTGCGGCCGGCGGGGAAACTCGCCGGCCGTGTCCGTTTCAGGGAAATCAGCCCTCGATCTCCAGCGTCGCCTTGAGGCCGTGCGGCGCGTTGTCGGCGAGCGCGATGCGGCCGCCGTGCGCCTCGGCGACGTCGCGGGCGATGGTGAGGCCGAGCCCGAAGCCGGAGTTGGGCAGCGTGCCGCGGGCGCTGTCGCCGCGCACGAACGGTTCCAGGAGGTGCTCGCGCTCGACGGCCGCAATGCCGGGACCGTTGTCAGAGACGGTGATCGCCAGCTTGCGGTTCGGCAGCTCCGTCAGCGACACCACCACCTCGTCGCCGTAGCGCACGGCGTTCTCGACGAGATTGGTCACCGCCCGGAGGATGTCGCGATGGCGGACGCGGGCGGCCAGCCGGCTCGGCCCCGCGTAGGTCACGGAGTGGCCGAGGTCGGCGAACTGGTCGGCGATGGTCTGGAGGAGGCTCGGCAGGTCGGTCTGGTCGAATGGCTCGGGGCTGTCGGTGCCGGAGAGATGAACCAGCGCCACCTGGGCCAGCGCCGCCATGTGGTCGAGGTCGGCCAGCATCGGCTCGCGGATCGTCTCGTCCTCGATGAACTCGGCACGCAACCGCAGCCGGGTGATCGGCGTCCTGAGGTCGTGGCTGACAGCGGCCAGCATGGCGGTCTTCTCGGCCATCAGCTTGCCGATGCGGGCGCGCATGCGATTGAAGGCGGAGATGGCCGAGCGCAGCTCGCGCGGGCCGATCTCCGGCACCGATACCTCCGAGCGCATGTCCCGCAGGCGCTCGACGGCCGCCTCGAAGCGGCGGAGCGGACCGATGATCACCACCATCGCCCAGCTGACCAGCACCACGGTGGTGATCAGCAGGAAGCCGAGCATGGTGGTGCCGGGACCGAAGAAATGCGGCGCCCCCGCTTCCGGCAGATCGAGCCGGTAGCAGGCGTCGTCGGTGAGCACCAGGTAGAGCGGCCCGACCACCTCGTCGCCGGGGCTCGGCGGGCTGTCGAACTCCTTGTAGGCGGTGGCGGCGCCGCCGAGGCGGGCGGCAAGCGGCCCGTAGCGCACCTTGTCGGCGGCGGACGGCAGCGGCCCGGTGCAGGCGGCGAGTGACGGCAGCGTGCCTTGCAGCAGCGCCGCGAGCCGCGGCCGCTCCGTCGGGTCGGCGGCGGCGAGCAGATGGGCGGCGGCGGCGATCTCGCCGACGGTCTCGGCCGGCGAGGCGGAGAAGGCGGAGCGCGGGTTGGACAGGAGGAAATAGGCCGTCAGCACGCCGTGCATGGCGACGATCGACAGCACCAGCAGGACGATGACCTGGCCGGCGACGGAATCGAACACCAGGCGCAGGATCCTGCCGATCATGAGGCCGTCACCTCGGGCGTGAACAGGTAGCCTTCCGAACGGATGGTGCGGATGAACTCGGACTTCTCGTCGTCGGTGGAGAGCTTGCGCCGGAGGCGGCTGACCAGGATATCCACCGACCGCTCGAAGGGTGCGGCCAGCCGCCCCTGTGTCAGTTCGAGGAGCTGGTCGCGGCTGAGCGTGATGCCGGCCCGCTCGGCGAAGGCGACCAAGAGGTCGAACTCGGCGCCGGTCAGCGTCGCCCTGGCGCCGGAGGGCGTCGTCAGGCTGCGCTCGCGGGTGTCGATCATCCAGCCGGCGAAGGAGAGGCGGCGCGCCTCCGAGCGCGGTGCCTTGGCGGCCGGCAGGCTGCTGCGCCGGAGAATGGCGCGGATGCGGGCGAGCAGCTCGCGGGCGCTGAAGGGCTTGGCGACATAGTCGTCGGCGCCGATCTCCAGGCCGACCACCCGGTCGATCTCCTCGCCGCGCGCCGACAGGATGATGATCGGCATGGCGGAGGTGTTGCGCAGGCGCCGGCAGATGCTGAGCCCGTCCTCGCCGGGCAGCATGATGTCGAGCAGCACGATGTCGACGCGCGAGGTCGACAGGATGCGATCCATCTCGCGGCCGTCGCGGGCCACCGACACGCGGCAGTCGTTGGCCTTCAGGTAGCGCGACACCAGCGTATTGATGTCGTTATCGTCTTCGACGAGCAGGATGTGGTTCTGCATGAACAAAGGCCATTCGCATTCAACGGCCGAGCATTAGCATTCGGGCCGCTGTTCACGACAGTTATTTTGTATCCCGATGTTTCCTTCTCCGTGCCTCGAAACGCCCGGTTACCGCGACGGCCGGATGGTTACCACTCGTTAACGAACGGGGCGCTTGGCTCACGGAAGTAAACGCGTAAGACTCTAGCCCGAGGGGTAAAATGACCTCGATTTCTTCCACCACCGCCCACCAGTCGCCGCTCGCCCGGCTGCAGTCGACGCTTCAATCGGATATCAGCGCCGGCAGCATCCAGTCGTCCGACGAATCCGCGCTGACCACCGCGCTCAAGAGCATCGACCAGACGCTGTCGAGCGAGCGGTCGAGCGGCGCCTCCGCCGCCGGCGCGCCGCCGTCGCCCGAAGAGATGAAGGAGAAGATCAGCGATCTGATCCAGCAGCAGGTCGATGCCGGCACGCTGACGTCCGATCAGGCCGACGAACTCTCCCAGGTCTTCAAGGATACCTTCTCGAAGGGCGCGCGCGGACCGGGAGGCGCCGGCGGGCCGCCGCCGGGACCGCCGCCCGAGGGCGATGATCCGACGGATGCCGCCGACAGCTCGTCGTCCGGCAGCTCGGTCGCCGACATCCTGAAGCAGTTGCAGGACGCGGTCGCCGAAAGCAACCAGACCGCCTACGGCGCCAGCGGCTCGTCGGCCTCGTCGGCGAGCACCAGCTATCTGTTCGACATGGTCGCCTGACCGGAACACGTCGACGAAATGCATTCGGCGGGGCCATGCCCCGCCGTTTTGCGTTGCGGCGGCAACCGGCATAACGGACGCGCGAAAAAAGCACTCTTCTCTACGAAAGCACTAGTGCTATCCAGATTGCCGTGCGCAATCCTGATCATGGCGCGCCAGAAGCCGGCCAGGGCCGCCGGCCACTGACACGTCTGTTCTTGCTCCCGGAGAATTGCCTGATGAACCGCCCCGCCGCCGGATGGATCGACCGCCTCCCCAAGGATCACCTGATCACCGAGTTCTCGATGTGGTCGTCGGATCTCCTGCGCATCGCCGACGAGGTAGCCCGCATCGAGCCTCACGCCAATCTGATCCATATCGACGCCTCCGACGGCGTGTTCGCCGACACGCTCCTGATGTTTCCGGAGATCGTCGCCCGCATCCGCTCGATCACCGACAAGCCGATCCACGTCCACCTGATGGTGGGCGAGCCGGCGCTGATCAACCAGATCAACCAGTTCGCCGCCGCCGGCGCCGACGCCATCTCGATCCACGCCGAGAACACGCTCCTGACCGACAGCGGCATCGCCCGCATCAACGAGCTGGGTCTGGTCGCCGGTGTCGTGCTGAAGGTCGACACGCCCGTCACCAAGCTGATCCGCCATCTGCCGCGCGTCGGCTTCGTCACGCTGTTCGGCGCCGAGATCGGCGAGCGCGACGGCCTTGCCCGCAACGCCACGCAGCGCCTCGCCGAGGCGCAGAAATACATCGCCGGCATTCCCTGCGACCATCGCATCGTCATGGTGGCCGACGGCGCCATCCGCGAGGAGACCGTGCCGGTGCTGCGCAAGGCCGGCGCCGAGGCGATCGTCGCCGGCAAGCTGGTGTTCGACGCCCCCGATCTCGGCAAGCGCATGGAGTGGCTGAAGTCGCTCTGACGGAAACAAAAGTCGGCGGCGGCGGCGTTTCGGAAACGCTTTTCCGCCTCCGGAAACATCGGACGGGCGCCGGGGGCTTCTCCGGCGCCTTTTTGCTGCCGCCGTCAGCGGCCGGCCACCAGCCACTCCGGCTTGAACCAGCGGTCGGCCGGGCCGTCGTAGGGCAGGCGGTTGATGTCCCAGTGGCGGATGAAGCGGGCATAGGCCGCCCACACCGCCGGCCCGCCGGCGACATAGACGACGCGGTCGGGGAAGCGGGCCAGCACCGCCGCGGGATCGTCGCTGGAGCGGACAGCGCAGAGCGTGCGGTCGAACTGCATGAAGGCGGGCAGGGTGGAGATGGTGTGCGGCCCGGCCAGCATCACGTGGCCGCGCGTCACCTCGTAGAAGCGCTCGACGTCGGCGACGAACTCGCGCTCCGGGTTGCCCTCCCAGGGCAGTTCGCCGCCGAGCCCGATCTGGCCGCTCAGCCCGATCGCGCAGATAGCCCTGACATCCGCCATGATTCCATCCGTCCGCCGTTGCAATCGCGCCGAGCATAGCAGGCCCTACGCAGAAGGCCCAATAGGCCGTCAGGCGTCCGCCTGTCCGGCGGCGAGGCCGGCGCCGGTGAACGACCAGTGGGTATGGATGACCCGCCAGCCCTCCGGATCGCGCCGGTAGACCTCGGTGGCGTTCCAGGCGACGCGGGCGCCCTCGCTGCCGTTCCAGGACACGAAGCGGAAGCTGAGCACGGCGGCGTCGCCCACCACCTGCACCTTCGGCTCGATCATCTCGTGGCGCGGCGCCGAGATCTGGCCGCGCAGGCCGTCGTAGAGCGCGGCCAGCGCCGGCTTGCCGTCGAGGCGGCTTTCCCGGAACGGATCGAAATAGCTGACGTCCTCGGCCGACAGCGCCAGTGCGGCGTCGGGGTCGCCGGCGCACCAGCGGTCGAGCGCCGCCTTTTCGAGGGCGATGATGTCGTCGGCAATGGTCATGACAGCCTCCCGCAAGATACGGACGGAAGGCTAGGCCGGCGCCGCGACGGCGCCTGTCAGCAGCATCAGCCGGCGGGGAGGGCCATCAGCGCCTCGGCGGTCTCGACGTCGGTCGCCACGGCGTTGACGAGGCCGCCGGCCACGGCGGCGCGGATCGCCTCGGCCTTCTGCGGCGACAGCGCGGCGGCGACGGACAGCGGCACGCGGGTGAGGCGCTCGAGCGAGATCGACATGGTGCGGTCGTCGAACTCGGTGCCGACCGGCTTGCCGTCCTTGCCGAAGAAGCGGCCGCAGATGGTGCCGACGGCGCCGTGGGCGCGGATCTCCTCAAGCTTGCCGGGGGCGATGAAGCCCTCGCGGAACACCATGGCGGTGGCCGAGATGGCACCGACGCCGACCACGGCGATCGCCAGGCGATCCATCATCGAGAAGACGCCGCGCACCGTGCCGGTGGCGCGCAAGAGGCGCGCCGCATCGGCGTCGTCGACGATGGCCGGCACCGGCAGTTGCCAGGCCTGGGCGCCGAGCCCGGCGGCGAGACGGCGGCAGACTTCGGAGGAATGGGTATAGTGCTCGGGCGCGCCGACGCCGCCGACCAGCGCCACCACGTCGAGATCGCGGGCCGGCGGCCGGCGGGCGGCGGCGGCGATGGCGGCGGCGGTGGCGCCGTCGGAGACGCCGAGCACGTCGCCACTCTTCAGCATGTCCTCGATGACGCGGGCGGCCGCCTTGCCCAGCGTCTCGGCCGGCGCGTGGGCGCCGGCCCGGTTCTCGACCACCACGGCGAGGCGCAGGCCGAGATGCGCCTTGAGGCGCTGCTCGGCAGCTGCGTCGCGGAAGGCCTTGGGCGTCACCTGGAATTCGATGTAGCCGAGGTCGAGCGCCGATTTCAGCGCCCGGCTGACCGTGGCCTCGGAGATTTCCAGAAGGCGCGCGATCTCGGTCTGCGGCAGGCGCTGCTCGTAGCGCAGGCGGGCGATCTCGACGATCATGTCTTCGCTGCGGCGGGGCCGGGGCATGATGCGCGCCTTGGGAAGGGAGAAAGACCTCCGGCGTCCGGCACGTCGTCCGTCGTCGACGTGCCGGTCCGGGGAGAAGGCCGTCGGGCGCCGGCTTGAAAAGCGCCCTCCGGCCCCAGGGCATCCGCCGATTGAACGGTGGATGCCGAGGCAAGACCCTCGAATGTCGTCCGTCAGGCGGCGAAACGCCTGGCGACGATCTTGCGCAGCTCGCCGAGATCCTTGGCGAACAGCCGGATACCTTCGGCCAGCTTCTCGGTGGCCATCGGGTTCTGGTTCATGGCCCAGCGGAAGGCCTTCTCGTCGAGCTTGACCACCGGCGGCTTCGGGCCGCCCTTGTTCGGATCGAGGGCGCGCGGCAGCGTGCCCTGGTCGGCGGCCAGCGCGTCCAGGAGGGCGGGCGAGATGGTCAGGCGGTCGCAGCCGGACAGCGCCTCGACCTCGGCGGCCGAGCGGAAGGAGGCGCCCATCACCACGGTCGGGATGCCGTGCGCCTTGTAGTAGTCGTAGATGCCGCGCACCGAGATGACGCCCGGATCCTCGTCCGGCGTAAAGGTGCGGCCCTCGGCCTTGACGTACCAGTCGAGGATGCGGCCGACGAAGGGCGAGATCAGGAAGGCCTTCGCATCGGCGCAGGCGATGGCCTGGGCGATGTCGAAGATCAGCGTCATGTTGGTGTCGATGCCTTCCTTCTGGAGGATTTCCGAGGCACGGATGCCCTCCCAGGTGCCGGCCACCTTGATCAGGATGCGCTCGCGCTCGACGCCGTTGGCCTTGTAGGCGGCGATGATGGCGCGCGCCTTCTCGACGGTGGCGGCGGTGTCGAAGGAGAGGTCGGCGTCGACCTCGGTCGACACGCGGCCCTCGACCAGCTTGGTCAGCTCGGTGCCGACGGCGACGGCGAGGCGGTCGCCGATCGCCTTGATCACCGCTTCCTCGCTGCCGCCCTGCTTCTTGCCCCAGGCAACGGCGTCGGCGAGCACCGGCTCGTAGGCCGGCAGGCCGATGGCCTTCAGCACCAGCGTCGGGTTGGTCGTGCAATCGACCGGCTTGAACTTCTTGATGGCGTCGATGTCGCCGGTATCGGCGACCACCACGGTCATCTCGCGCAATTGGTCCAGCTTGGAAGCCATGTCCTCAACTCCATGTCCGGCCGGCACGTTCCTGAGTGCCGCGGCGGCCGCTTTCCGTCCGTCGAAACTATGGCTCGTCCCGGTTCAAAATGCAAGAAATCAATAAAAAGAAATTAATTGCATTTATGGCTGACATACGGAACGGGCGGGCCCTTGACGGACCCGCCCGCTTCTCCTCTCCCCCGAATATCAGGTCAGGCCGCCATCACCTGACTGATGAAGCGCTCGACCACCTCGCGCAACCGGCTGGCCTGGTCGTTCATGTCGTTGGAGACCGCCAGCACCTGGCTTGCCGACTGCGACGTTTCGCCGACCACGCGGGTCAGCGCCTGCGTCTCGTCGGCCACCTGTTTGGTGCCGCCGGCCGCCTTCTGGGCGTTGAGCGAGATCTCGGCGGTGGCGTGCCCCTGCTCGCCGACGGCGGTGGCGATGACGTTGGTCGTGCGGTCGACCTCGCCCATGATGTCGGAGATGGCGCGGATGGCCGCCACCGCGTCGCCGGTCGACGACTGGATCTGGGCGATCTGCGAGGCGATCTCCTCGGTGGCCTTGGCGGTCTGGCCGGCGAGGTTCTTCACCTCGCTGGCGACGACCGCGAAGCCCTTGCCCGCCTCGCCGGCGCGGGCCGCCTCGATGGTGGCGTTGAGCGCCAGGAGGTTGGTCTGCTCGGCGATCGCCTTGATCAGCGTGATGACGTTGCCGATTCGCGTTGCCGCGTCGGCAAGGCCGGAGATGGTGGCATCGGTCTTCTTGGCCTCGCCGGTGGCGCGCTGGGCGACGACGGTCGCCGTCTCGGTCTGGCGCGAGATTTCGCCGATCGACGCCGACAGTTCCTCGGCGGCGGCGGCAACCGTCTGCACGCCGTCGGAGGCCAGCTCGGAGGCCGAGGCGGCGGTGCCGGCGCGGTCGCGCGCTTCCTCGGCGATGGCGGCCAGCGCCCGGGCGGTCGCCTCCATCTGATCGGCATTGCCGGCGACGACGCCGACCAGCTGCTCGATCTCCAGACGGAAGTCGTTGATCAGCCCCTCGATGGTCTCCTGCCGGTGCATCCGGGCCTGCTGCTCGGCCTCGGTCTGGTCGGCGAGGCGGCGGCGCTCGATGGCGTTGTCGCGGAAAATCCGCACGGCGCCGAACATGCCGCCGATCTCGTCCTTGCGGCCGGCGAGGTCCAGCGCCATGTCGGTGTCGCCGGTGGCCAGCCGCCGCATGGCGGCGGTGAGGCTGGTGATCGGCCGGGTGATCAGGCGCGACAGCAGGAGGCCGATCATCAGCGCCAGCACCAGCACCACGCCGAGCGTGCCGGTCATGGTGAAGGTGCTCGACGAGCGATTGCGGCTGGCCGCGGCGGCGCGATCGTCGACCACCGTCTTGATCGCCGAGATGGCGGCGGCCGACTGGGCACGCGACTCCTGCCGCGCGCCGGTGAACGCCTTGGAGGCATCGGTCAGCTTGGTGAAGGCGTCCTTGAAGCGGTCGATGTCCTTGGACGGGTCGACGCCGCCGGCGGCGACGATCTTCTGGCCGATCTCCTTGGCGGCGTCGGCGGACTTCAGCAGCATCTTGGTGCTGACGGCATCGGGATCGTAGCGGTAGGTGGTCGTCTGGAGGGCGAGGGTGTCGATGGCGGCGCCGAAGGCGGTGGCGAATTCGGACAGCTGCCGCGCCTTGTCGGCGTCGGCCAGCGCCGCCTGCATGTTCTCCACGGCTTCGTCGCGCTGCAGGCCGGCGAGGCGGATGATCTCCTCGGTGCCCTTGGTCAGCGTGGCGAGACGGTCGAGGACGAAGATGCGCTTCTGCTCGACCGAGAAGGGATTGGCGTTGTCCTTCATGCCCTGCAGCAGTGCGCCGAGCCCCTGGGCGGTCGACTCGATGGCGTCGGCCTGCGCCTGGATGTCGTCGGACTTGCCGAGCGACCGGATCTGGTCGACCAGCATGCGCGCCGACGTCACCGACTGCGAGGCCGTGGCGACGTTCTCGCCCTTGTTGTCGGCGGCGAACTTGGCCAGCGCCTCGTTGGCTTTCAGCACGAAGGTTTCGATCTTGTAGGCGACGACGGCGAGGTCGGATGCCGTGTTGGCCGCCTTGGAGGCGTCGGCCGCCTTGGTCTGGAAATCCCTGGCTTTGGTGGCGGCGTCGGCCTCGATCTGGCTGGCGCGGCTCTGCATGTTGGACAGCAGCTCCATGGTCGCGGCGGCGCTGGCGCTCACCGCGTCCGCCGACGACGACAGGACGCCGATCGAGGCGCGGAACTCGCCCACCGCCGCATAGGCCGGCGCGAGGCCGGCGTCGGAGGTGCCGCCGAGTTCGTCGAGGCGGGCCGTCACCTCGTCCAGAAGCTGGCTCGCCTGCGAGGCGGCGCCGTTGTCGCGATCCTGGATGAAGGTGGTGACGGCGTTGCCGGCGTCGTTGACGGTGGCCAGCACCGAGGCCGATTTCGACGTCATGTCGACGGCGAGGCCGAGCTGGTTGAGTCCCAGGAAGCCGGCGCCGCCGACTACGGCGGCCAGCACGGCGAGGGAAATCAGACCACCGCCGATTTTCACCGAAATCGACCGGTTCGACAGGAAGCCCGTGAGCGACATCTTCTTTCCCCCTTAGCGCCCGCCGGCCGGCGACGCGCATATTGGACGTGCACCTTTGCGGGAACCTTGCGATGCACCGGTAAAGAAACAGTGGATGACACGCATCGGAAGTATCAAAATTTGTCGACTTTGCAATCGTTTGCGGGATTGGGCGGGTCTGGGGTAAACCGCCAAGTTGTGTGGTTTTCCCCATCTCGCGCGGAAAAGACTCGCAAAAATGGAACGCCCGGCATCGACGCCGATATTGCATTGCGGCAAATGCACGCCGAGCGTGTGGGGTGTATCCTTTGGTCAGCGGGCGGCCGTTGTCAGGTCGAGGCTGACCTTGATGATTTCCGGGCTGTCGGGATCGGGCGACAGCACGAAGCCGAGACGCTCGCAGAGCCTCAGCATCTGCCGGTTCTCGGCCAGCACCTCGCCGTGGATGCGCGCGTAGGTCTCGCGCCGGGCATAGCGGATGATCTGCATCATCAGCGCCCGGCCGAGGCCGATGCCCTTGAGGTCGGAGCGCACGGAGACGGCATACTCGCCCTCGCCGCCGCCGGGATCGCCGTGCAGCCGCACGCCGCCCAGCATGTCGCCGGTCTCGGGATCGAGGGCGACGAAGGCCATGGCGCGGGCGTAGTCGATCTGCGTCAGTCGGGCGACGAAGGCATGGCCGAGATCGTGGACGCGCTGGAAGAAGCGCAGGCGCATGTCCTCGGCCGTCATCTTCGAGAAGAAGTCGAGATAGCGGCCCTCGTCCTCGGGCCGCACCGGCCGCACGAACACCCGCCGGCCGCCGGGCAGCACGATCAGCTCCTCCCAGTCGGTGGGGTAGGGGCGGATGGCGAGGCGCGGATGGAGCGCCGCAGCGCCCGGACCGGACTGGTCGGCGGTAAGTGTCACCCGCGCGTCGACCACCACGAGACGATCCGCCTCGGCGATCAGCGGGTTGAGGTCGATGTCGCTGACCGCCGGATGCTCGGCGACCAGTTGGGCGAGCCGTTGCAGCAGGACGGCGAGGCGTCCCTCGTCGACCGGCCGCCGGTCGCGATAGCCCTGGAGCTGGCGGGAGACGCGGGTGCGGGCGATCAGGTCGCGGGCGAGGTTGGCGTCGAGCGGCGGCAGCGCCAGCGCCCGGTCGTTGATCACCTCGACGGCGGTGCCGCCGCGGCCGAACACCATCACCGGTCCGAACACCGCGTCGTCGGTGACGCCGGCGATCAGCTCCACCGCCTTGGGCGCCACGATCATCGGCGACAGCGTCACGCCGTCGATACGGGCGTCGGGGCGGGCGGCGCGGGCGCGGGCGATCACGGCGAGGGCCGCCTCGCCCACCGCTTCCGGGCTGGACAGTTCCAGCTCGACGCCGCCGACGTCGGACTTGTGGACGATGTCGGGCGAGGCGATCTTCACCACCAGCGAGCGATGCTCGGCGAAGAGACCGGCGGCGATCAGCCGCGCCTCGGCGGCGTCGAGGGCGGGCAGCGCCGGCACGATGGGAATCTCGTAGGCGGAGAGCAGTTCCACCACTTCGCTCGCCTTCAGCCACAGCCGGCCGTCGCGCAGCGCTTCGCCGATCACCTGCGCCGCCCGCTCGCGGTCGGGCGAGAAGCCGGCCAGCACGTCGGCCGGCGTCGCCGTCAGCGCCGCCTGCGCCTCGGCGTGGCGGACGAGCTGCATCAGCCCCTCGACGGCGCCGTGCGGCGACTCCAGCGCCGGAATGCGCGCCTTGGCGAAGGTGGCGTTCCAGCCGTCGTCCTCGCCGAGCCAGGCGGCGATCAGCGGCTTGCCGTCGTAGCGGCCGCGCCGGTAGCCGGCGACGGCTTCCACCACCGCCTCGGCGGCGAGCCGCGACGGGGCGAGCGGCGTCGGGCAGTTGATCACCACCACCGCGTCGACGCCGGGGTCGGAGAGCACCGCCCGCGTCGCCGCGCCGTAGCGGTCGGCGGCGGCATTGCCGATCAGGTCCACCGGGTTGCCGCGCGACCAGCCCGGCGGCAGCAGCGCGTCGAGCGTGGCGAGGGTGTCGTCGGAGAGCGTGGCGATGTCGCCGCCGAGGTCGACGACGCGGTCGGCGGCCAGCACGCCGGCACCGCCGCCGTTGGTGACGACGGCGATGCGCTTGCCCTGGATGCGCGGCACCAGACTGAGCGTCTCGGCGGCGGCGAACATCTCGTCGAGGTCGGCCACCCGCAGCACGCCGGCCCGGCGGAAGGCGCAGTCGTAGACGGCATCGACGCCGGCCAGCGCCCCGGTGTGCGAGCGGGCGGCGCGGGCGCCGGCGGCGTGGCGGCCGGCCTTGATCACCACCACCGGCTTGGAACGGGCGGCGGCGCGCGCCGCCGACAGGAAGGCGCGGGCGTCGCGGATGCTTTCGAGATAGATCAGGATCGCCCGCGTGCGGTGGTCGAGGGCGAAATGGTCCAGCATCTCGTCGAAATCGACGTCGACGGCGTCGCCCAGCACGGCGATGCCGGAGAAGCCGGCGCCGTGCCGGGCCGCCCAGTCGAGGGCGGCGTGGGTGAGGGTGCCCGACTGCGAGATGAAGGCGAGATCACCCGGCACCGCCGCCCGTTGCGCGAAGCTGGCGTTGAGGCCGATCGGCGGGATTTGCAGACCGGCGCTGTTGGGACCGAGCACGCGGATGCCATGGCGTCGCGCTGCCGCCGTCATTGCTTCGAGCCGGCTGCCCGGCCCGCGGCCGAGGCCGGTGGTGATCACCACCGCATGACGGATGCCGGCCCTGCCGATGTCCTCCATCACCTCGGCGATCGCCTCCGGCGGCACGGCGACCACCGCGAGGTCGGCCGGCGCCGGCAGGCTGGCGAGCGAGGGATGGACGGGCACGCCGTCGATCTCGGTGAAGAAGGGATTGACGAAGGCCACCCGATCGCGGCCGAAGGCAAGGAGGTTGCGGACGAGCACCGACCCGACCGAGTTCGGCCGCGCCGTCGCGCCGATCAACGCGACGCGCTTCGGCCGGAAGAAGGGGTCGAGGCTGGAAAGGCTCATGTCGGGAAGGCCGCCGCGAGGGGACGGGCACGGCCGCCGCCGCGCCCGGCTTCGATCAATGGGTCATCAGCGTCGGGATGGTCATCTTCTCCAGCATGTCGCGGGTGACGCCGCCCAGCACGAACTGACGGAAGCGGTTGTGGCCGTAGCCGCCCATCACCAGCATGGTGGCGCCGCTCTCGGCGGCATGGTTGGTGAGCACCGTCGACACCTCCGGCGCCGAGCGCGGCAGCGTCGTCACGCTGACGGTGTGGTCGTGGCGGGCGAGATAGGCGGCAACATCGGCGCCCGGCTCGCCGGACCAGCTCTTGGAGCCGGCCACCATGACGATCTCGATGGTGGTGGCGACGCGCAGCGCCGGCAGGGCGGCGTGCACGGCGCGGGCCGCCGTCGACGAGCCGTCCCAGGCGATCATCACCTTTTCCGAGGTCAGCGGCTTGTCCCAGCCCGACGGCACGATCAGCACCGGTACGCCCGATTCGAACAGCAGCGTCTCGATGATGGCGGCGCGCATCGGCTCGCCGTGCTCGGGATCGTCCTGGCCGACGACGATCAGGTCGGAAAGCTGCGCCTGCCGCACAATGGCCGGCGTGCCACCGGAATAGACGGTGGCGGTGCGCGCCTCGGCGTCGACGCCGAGCCTTTTCGCCTCCGCCTCGAAGGCGGCGGCCGCCTCCTTGGCCGAGGTCTCGGCATTGGCGATCGCCTCGACCAGGTATTCGGCCGGAACCGGCGAGGCGAGGAAGCCCGGCGCGATCGGTTCGAGCGCCAGCGCCAGACCGGTGACGTGCGCCTTGCGCCGCGAAGCCAGTTCGAGCGCCGCCGTGGAGGCGTTCATCTTTTCATTGTAGATATCGATGATCGTGAAGATGTCCCTGACGGTCATGGCGGCGCTCCTCAGCGGCTTCGCTTGGGTCCATGCGACCCGGTGCCGGCGGCAAGACCTTGTCCGAGGACGGAAAACCGGCGCCGGCTCTGATCCTTAGATAGGTGTCGCCGCCGATCAATTCACCTCTCGGCGATCTCGACCTTTCTCCTACGGCGAAACGCGGTGAGCACCGGCTCGGTGTATCCATTCGGCTGGCGATCGCCGGTCATGATCAGCTCGACGGCGGCCTGGAAGGCCAGCGAATTGTCGAAGTCGTTGCCGATCGGCCGGTAGGCGGGATCGCCGGCGTTCTGGCGGTCGACGACGGCGGCCATGCGCTTCAGCGTCTCCATCACCTGCTCGCGCGTGACGACGCCGTGCTTCAGCCAGTTGGCGATGTGCTGGCTGGAGATGCGAAGCGTCGCCCGGTCCTCCATCAGCCCGACGTCGTGGATGTCCGGCACCTTGGAGCAGCCGACGCCCTGGTCGATCCAGCGCACGACATAGCCGAGGAGCCCTTGGGCGTTGTTGTCCAGCTCTTCGACGATCTCGGCGGCGCTCCACGGGCGGTCCGGGGAGATCGGCGGGGTCAAGAGCGCGTCGAGCGAGGCGCGTTCGCGGGACTTGAGTTCGGCCTGCCGGGCGGCGACGTCCACGTCGAGATAATGGAGAGCGTGCAGCGTCGCCGCCGTCGGCGACGGCACCCAGGCGGTGGAGGCGCCGGCCAGCGGATGGCCGATCTTCTCGGCCAGCATCGCCGCCATGCGGTCGGGCGCCGCCCACATGCCCTTGCCGATCTGGGCCCGGCCGGAGAAACCGAGCGCCAGGCCGGCGTCGACGTTGCCGGCCTCGTAGGCGGCGAGGAAGGCCGACGACTTGATGTCGCCCTTCCTGACCATCGGGCCGGCCAGCATCGAGGTGTGGATCTCGTCGCCGGTGCGGTCGAGGAAGCCGGTGTTGATGAAGAACACGCGGGCCTTGGCCGCCTCGATCGACGCCCGGAGGTTGACCGAGGTGCGTCGCTCCTCGTCCATGATGCCCATCTTCAGCGTCAGCTGCGGCAGGCCGAGCACCTCTTCCACGGCGGCGAACAGCCGGTCGGCGAAGGCGACCTCCTCGGGGCCGTGCATCTTCGGCTTGACGATGTAGACGGCGCCGCTGCGGCTGTTGACGTGGCGGCCGTCCGGCCCGACGTCGTGCAGGGCGATCGCCGCGGTGACCAGCGCGTCGACAAGGCATTCCGCCACCTCGTTGCCGTCCGTGTCGAGCACGGCGTCGGTGTGGAGCAGCGAGCCGACGTTGCGCACCAGCATCAGGCTGAGGCCCTTCAGCGATCCGTCCGAACCGTCGGGGCGGATGAAGCTGCGGTCGGCGGCAAGCCGGCGCTTCGTCTCGGCGCCGCCCTTGACGAAGCTCGCTTCGAGATCGCCGCGCATCAGCCCCAGCCAGTTGCGGTAGACGGCCACCTTGTCCCCGGCGTCGACGGCGGCCACCGAGTCCTCGCAGTCCATGATGGTGGTCAGCGCGCTTTCGAGGAGGATGTCGGCGACGCCGGCCGGATCGGCGGCGCCGGTCGGATTCTCGCGGTCGATGGAAATGTCGATATGCAGGCCGTGGCGCTTCAGGATGATGCCGACCGGCTCCTCCCAGTCGCCGCGATAGCCGGCGAAGCCGGCGGGGTTGGCGAGGCCGGTCTCGGCGCCATCGGCAAAGCGCACGCCGAGACGCTCGTCGGCGATGAAATAGGCGACGACGTCGGCATGGCTACCCTCGGCGAGCGGCGCCGCCTGGTCGAGCAGCGCCTTGGCGCGCGCCACCACCGCTCTCGCCCGCTCGGTGTCGAAACCGCCGGCCGGCGGCGGCGTCCCGAGCGCGTCGGTGCCGTAGAAGGCGTCGTAGAGGCTGCCCCAGCGGGCGTTGGCGGCGTTGAGCGCGTAGCGGGCGTTCATCACCGGCACCACCAGCTGCGGCCCGGCGATCTCCGAAATCTCCGGGTCGACGCCGGCGGTTTCGATGGTGAACGGCGCCGGCTCGGGCAGCAGGTAGCCGATCTCCTCGAGGAAGGCCCGATAGGCGGCGGCATCGATGGCGCCGGGGCGGGCGAGGTGCCAGGCGTCGATCTGCCGCTGCAAGTCGTCGCGTTTATCGAGGAGGCGGCGGTTCTCCGGGCCGAAACGGCCGACGATGTCGGCGAGCGCCGTCCAGAAGCGGCTGGCGTCGATCCCGGTGCCGGGCAGGGCCTCCGTCTCGATGAAATCGGCGAACTTGGCGGCGACCCTGAGGCCATTCAGCGTGCGATAGGCGGTCATCTTGATGTCGTTCCGGTTGCGGCGGCGGGCCGGCGGCGGGGAAATGCCGGCGACGGCCCGCGCCAACGAAAGCCGTTGCCGCCGCCGCTGTCCAGTCCCCACGGGTGTCGACTCCCGGCATTTTTCGGCAAAACATGCAGGAACTTGAAACCAACTGGAAAGAAGTTGCAGGATAGCATTACGCAATCGCCCGTCACGACCGATTCTTCCGGAGCCCGAATTCTCGTGCAGCCCGCCGCCGTCATTCTGGCTCTCGTGATCATCGGGACGGCCGTGACCTCCTGGCGTACGCTGCGCATCGGCAGCTTTCCGGGGCGCACCGACTATATGATGCTGATGGCGTCGAGCGGTTGGTGGGCGGTTGCCGCCATCCTCGAGGTCAGCGCCGAGGCGGCGCCGCTCAAGGTGTTCTACTCGGAACTCGCCTGGTACGGCATCATCGCCACGCCGATCTCGTGGATGCTGTTCATGACGGCCTACACCCGCGGGTCCGACCTGCCGAACGCCGCGCTGTACACCGGTCTCACGATCGCCGCCGGTCTCGTCATGCTGACGATCGCCGTGACCAACGATCTGCACCACCTGATCTACACGACGGTGGTTGCCGATCCGGCGGCCGACGATCTCTGGCGGCTGCGCTACGAGCGCGGGCCGCTGTACTTCGCGGTGATGGTCGCCATCTACTTCTTCATGGCGCTGACGACGCTGCGGACGCTGTGGGCGGCCATCCAGGCGCCGCCGCGCCATCGCGGCCAGTTCGCCGGCCTGCTGATCGTCGCCGCGGCGCCCTGGGCGGCCAACGCCGCCTACAACCTCAGCAGCCTGCATGCCTTCGGCTTCGACCCGACGCCGCTCGCCCTCGGCATCATGCCGCTGGTCTACAACATGCTGATCAGCCGCAACCGCTTCCTGTCGCTGGCGCCCGTCGCCCTCAGGGCGGTGATCGCCGCCCATCCCGACGGCATCCTGGTGGTGTCGGAGAACGGGCTGATCGTCGAGGCCAACGCCGCGACGCAGACGATCCTCGACGACGGCCCGCTGATCGGCCGGCGGCTCTCGGACCTCGATGCCGGCTTTGGCCCCGTCGACCAGACCAGCCTGCTCGAGGGCCGCGAACTGGTGCGGCGCTGGAGCCGGGGGAATCGCACCTACGAGGTGCGCACCGTGGTCATCGAGACCGGCCGCCGCGCCCAGAGCTTCGCCTATGTGCTGCGCGACATCACCGACTATCTCTGCGTCCACGAGAGCCTGCGCCTGTCGGCGCGACTGATGGAGGAGCGCCTCGAGGCCAATCTGCGCCTGCAGGAGCAACTGCACGAGATGGCCCACCGCGACAGCCTGACCGGCCTCAACAACCGGCGCATTCTCGATGAGATCGCCTGCCGGCTGGTCAAGCACGCCGACGTCACCGGCCGGCCGCTGGTCGCCGTGTCGCTCGATCTCGACCATTTCAAGCGGCTCAACGACACCTATGGCCACAAGGCCGGCGACGATGCGCTGGTGGCGATGGCCGCCATCCTCGCCCGGTCGCTGCGTCCCGGCGAGGTGGCGGTGCGCACCGGCGGCGAGGAATTCCTGGTGCTGATGCCCGACTGCGACATCGACGAGGCGCGCGCCCGCGCCGAGGCTTGGCGGGCGCTGATCCGTGCCCATCCGGTCGGAACCGGCCAGGGGGCGGCGGAGATCACCTTCTCGGCCGGCATCTCGGCCTATCCGGACACCGCCTCGTCCTTCGCGCAGATGCTGCAGCAGGCCGACAAGGCGGTCTACGCCGCCAAGCGCGCCGGCCGCAACCGCGTCGTCGTCGCCCGTCAGCCGGTGGAATACGGCGACGGCCGGATGCGCTCGGCCTGAGGCAACAGTTTCAGAAGAGATTGCCCTGATCGTCCGGTTCGGGTTTGCCCCTGCCGCGGCGAGGCGTCGGCTTCGGCTCGGCCGGAGGCGGCGCGCCGTCGCCGACGCGGGCGCCGATCCGGCCATCGGCGAACTCGATGTCGATCGCCGCGCCGGCCGCAAGGCCATCGGCCCGGAATACCGGATGGCCGTCGCTGTCGCGCACCAGAGCATAGCCGCGCCGCAGTGTCGCCCGGTGGTTGACCGCGTCGAACACCGACGCCACCTGATCGAGCCGTGCCCGCCGGCGGGCGATCAACTCGGCCACCGCCCGGTTGCCGCGCGCCGCGAGAACCGACAGGCGCTCACCGAGCTGGCCTTGCGTCCTGAGGAGGCTCTGCGGCGTGAGACGGGCCGCCACTCGCTCGAAGCGGCGGGCGTGCAGGGTGGTGTTGGCGGAAAGCGCCTTGGGCAGGGCGTTGGCAGCGCTGTCGAAGCGCTGGCGCGGCAGGGCGAGGATGTCGGCGGCGCGCGGCAGGGCGCGGGCGGCGGCGACAAGCCGTGTCCGCCGGAGGTCGATCGCCCGGAGGCCGGCGCCGGTCAGCCGGCGGCCGAGGTCGTCGACGCGGTCGAGCAGTTCGCGGCGCACCGGCACCACCATCTCGGCGGCGCCGGTCGGCGTCGGCGCCCTGACGTCGGCGGCAAGATCGATCAGCGTCCAGTCGGTCTCGTGGCCGACCGCCGAGACCAGCGGAATGTCGCTCGCGGCGGCGGCGCGCACCACCGCCTCGTCGTTGAAACCCCAGAGGTCCTCGAGGCTGCCGCCGCCGCGTGCCACGATGATCACGTCCGGCCGGGGAATCGGCCCGTCCCCGGAAAGCGCGTTGAAGCCGGCGATGCCGGCCGCCACCTCGTCGCCGCAGCCCTCGCCCTGCACCTTAACCGGCCAGACCAGCACGTGTACGGGAAAGCGATCGGCGAGGCGGTGCAGGATGTCGCGGATGACGGCGCCGGTCGGCGAGGTGACGACGCCGACGACGCGCGGCAGGTAGGGGAGAAGCTGCTTGCGGCCGGCGTCGAACAGACCCTCGGCGGCGAGCTTGCGCTTGCGTTCCTCGAGGAGAGCCATCAGCGCGCCGGCGCCGGCCGGCTCCAGCGCGTCGATGACGATCTGGTACTTGGACGAATTGGGATAGGTGGTGAGCTTGCCGGTGGCGATCACCTCCATGCCTTCTTCCGGCTTGAAGCGCAGCCGGCCGAACACGCCGCGCCAGACGACCGCCTCGATGCGGGCGTTCTCGTCCTTCAGCGCGAAATAGGCGTGGCCCGAGGAATGGGGCCCGCGATAGCCGGAAATCTCGCCGCGCACCCGCACGAAGCCGAACTGGTCCTCGACCGTCCGCTTGAGGGCGAAGGAGATTTCCGAAACCGTGTATTCGGCGGCGTTGGAACGAGCTTCGGTCACGGCTGGCATCCCGATTGAGGGTCAGAGGCAGCCGAGGTCGCCCATCGGCTGCATGTCGAGGGCGCAGAAGATGCCGTCGAGGTTGTCGCCGAACTTTTCGAGCAGCACCTCGGCCTCGGTCTTGCCGCGCTCGAGGATGATGTCGAGCGGACGGAGATAGCCGGTCTCGTCCTGGCCGCAGCGGTTGAGACGGGCGCGGCGGGCAAGGCCGGCCCGCGACAGCGCCACCACCTGGCGGCCGATGTCGCGCACCGTGCGGCCGCCGATTTCCGCCTTCAGCGCCAGCGCCGGCACGTCGTCGCGCAGGCGCTGCCGCTCCTCGGTGGTCCAGTCCTTGACCAGGTCCCAGGCGGCGTCGAGCGCCGCCTCGTCGTAGAGCAGGCCGACCCAGAAGGCCGGCAGCGCCAGGATATGGGCGGTGGAGCCGGAATCGGCGCCGCGCATTTCCAGATAGCGCTTGAGCCGCACCTCCGGGAACAGCGTGCCGAGGTGATTGTCCCAGTCGCCGACGGTCGGCTCGACGCCGGGCAGACGGTCGCGCAAGGCGCCGGCCATGAACTGCCGGAAGGTGACGTCGGTGGCGCGGTGATAGATGTCACCGCGCTTGACGAAATACATGGGAACGTCGAGCGCCCACTCGACGTAGCGCTCGAAGCCGAAGCCGTCGTCGAACACGAAGGGAATCATGCCGGCGCGGGCGTTGTCGGTGTCGCGCCAGATCTCCGAGCGCTCGGAGAGACGGCCCGTAGCCTTGCCGTCGAGATAGGGCGAGTTGGCGAACAGCGCCGTGGCGATCGGCTGCAGGGCGATCGACACCCGCATCTTCCTGATCATGTCGGCTTCGGAGGCGAAGTCGAGGTTGACCTGCACCGTGGCAGTACGGAACATCATGTCGAGCCCGCGCGTGCCCACCGTCGGCATGTAGTCGGCCATGATGGCGTAGCGCGACTTCGGCATCACCGGCGTGTCGCTGAGCGGCCAGACCGGGCTGGCGCCGAGGGCGAGGAAGCCGATCCTGAGCGGCGTGGCGATCTCCAGCACTTGCATCATGTGCGCCTGCAACTCGGTGGCGGTCTGGTGCAGGTTGTCGAGCGGCGCGCCGGAAAGTTCGAACTGGCCGCCGGGCTCCAGGCTGATGGCGCCGCCGTGCGTCGGGTCGACAAGGCCGATCGGCCGGTCCTGATCGACGATCGGCTGCCAGCCGAGCAGTCCTTCCATGCCTTCGAGCAGTTGGCGGATGCCGCCGGCCCCTGCATAGGGCACGGGCGCGTGGCTGAACTTGCGGAAGCCGACCTTCTCGTGCTCGGTGCCGATCCGCCAGCGCGCCTTCGGTTTGCAGCCGCCGGCGATCCGCTCGGCAAGATCGGCGACGGAAGTGACGGGCGTGGTGTCGGACGTGTCTCGCGCCATGGATGGGCTCCCCGAGGATTGGGCGGCAAACTAGCCGTCCGGCAAGGATTGATCAATCGCCGGAGGGCGGCCGGCGGGAAACGTTTTTGCTGCTCGCCGGAACGTGATCGCGTCAGCAGGGCTACCAGTCGCCGAGCGTCGCCTGGATGACGGAGAGCGCCGCCACAGCCGCCGTGTCGGCGCGCAGGATGCGCGGCCCCAGGGGAATCGCCGTGACGAAGGGTTGGCAGCGCAGGGTGCGCCGCTCGTCGTCGGAGAAGCCGCCTTCCGGTCCGATCAGCACGGCGAGCGGTCCGCGCGGCAGCGCCGACAGGGCGGGAAGCGGATTGGTGCTGTCCTCGCCCTCGTCGCAGAAGATCAGCCGCCGGCCCGGCTCGTCCGCCGCAAAACGGGCGAGCGCCCGGTCGAGCTTCTCCTCGTCCTCGACGGCGGGCACGTGCAGCACGCCGCATTGCTCGGCCGCCTCGACGACGTTGGCGCGCATCCGGTCGAGGTTGACGCGGCTCGCCTGGGTGTGTTGCGTCAGCACCGGCCGCATCCGGCCGACGCCCATCTCGACGGCCTTCTGCACCATGTAGTCGAGCCGGGCGTGCTTCAGCGGCGCGAACAGGTAGAGAAGGTCGGGCGCCGGCGGCTGCGGCCGGCTGAGGCGGATGTCTGTGAGCCCCGCTGCCCGCTTGCCGGCGGCGGCGAGGCGGCCGCGCCATTCGCCGTTGCGGCCGTCGAACACCAGCACCTCGTCGCCGTCGCGGAGGCGCAGCACGTTGAGGAGATAGTTGCTCTGGTCGCGATCGAAGGCGACGGGCGCGCCGTCGAGCGGCGTCGCCACGAAGACGCGCGGCGTGCGGAAATCGGAATGGGCCATGCCGACGTCGATAGCACGGCCTTCAATGATAAAAAAAGAGGCGGCGCCTTGCGACGCCGCCAGGTGATCCGGCAGGGGGCCGGGATGGCTGGGGTCCGGACAGGGGAGACGGGCTCCGGACCCATGGAGCGGCGCGCCCGGAGGACGGCGCGTCCGCTGGAGGAAAGGCGGCCTCAGGCCGCTTCGAGTTCCTTCTCCCGCTTCCTGAGCGGCTTGGAATAGCGCACCTCCGGCGGCGGCTGGATGGCTGTCTCGAAGGCCAGCATGGCGGCGAGGAAGGTGTCACGCGCCTGCCGGTCGGCAAAGCCGACCACCTTGCCCTTGTAGAAGGTCAGGGCGTCGGGGCTGACGGGGCGGCGGGTGAGCGGGCAGAGATCGTTGACGCAGTCTTCCAGTCTTGGCGCGATCATTCTTCCCTCCCCCTGACCAATGGCGTGAACTCCGCGCTCTCTACGCGGCGATGCACGACGACGCTGCGCATGTTCACCGAATTGCCGCGGGCGATGGCGGCCAGGCGCAGCGACGGATCGGCATAGACCGGGCCGTCGAGAGCCTGTTTGAGGTCGGATCGGCTGAGGCCGATATCCGCCAGCTCGTAATCGGTGAAGTCGCAAAGTTGCCTGGCCATCCAGCGATTGACCAGAGCCTTCGCAACGAACGCAATTCGCTCGGCAGCGGCGCGCACCAGCGAGGCGGACGTCGTGACGGAGGCGGCGGCGTGGGTGTTGGACGCGAGGGTCGTGGACATGATCGGCTCCATTGAAGGGGCTGGAGGATGGTTTGGCGCTTGGTGCGTCTGGGTCAGGGGTTGAGGGGCTAGGGGTGAAGGCAACAACGGGGCTCCGCCTGGAAGCCCCGTTAGTATTTCATTTACCTGTCCATAAGTCCGACGAATGCTTTCGGCCGGACCGATGCCGGTCTCTTATGAAATACGTACGTGTTCGTCCCGAAGGGCGGCGGCGGCCTCCAGGGCTTTGGCATGCTCGGCGCGGCGGGCTTCGGCACGGCGGGCGGCCAGGGCATGGCTCGGCTTGCGGTTGATCGGAACCAGCAGCGCACCTTCCACGTCGGAGTGGGAAATGCCCATGTCCTTCAGCGCGTGCGCGTCGAACTCCAGGAGGTGCATGGTCTGCCGACGGTCGATTTCCGCGGCAATCAGCGCGCCAAGGCGCTTGAAAGCAGCGCCGGCGAGGCGCAGCGCCTCGTGGACGAGACCATGGGAGGAGGCGCGGCTTGAGGACGCATGATCGAGGATCAGTGTCATTCTCTTGGCTCCTGCGAACTTCCAGATGCCCTATGGGCAGAACATAGCAGCCTTGCGTTACTGAAATAGGAACGGTGCTGCACCATTTCGATAGTGGATTTATCTCATGGGGCTATCAATCAGTCCAACGCATGTTTTTGATGCTTTCCATGAAGAAACTTGATATCAATATCCTGACACCATATGATCAGGGCCGGCGATGGATCGCCACCCGAAAACCGGCGGCAATGCTCTTTCTGCGTCGTTGGCCGGCCATCCATCAGGATCGTTGAAGATGAACGTACTCGACCTCGATCAGCTCCGGACTTTCGTCGCCATCGCCGAGGTGGGGTCGTTCACGGCCGCCGCCGACGTCGTTCACAAGACGCAGTCGGCCGTCTCCATGCAGATGCGGCGCCTGGAGGATAGGGTGGGCAAGCCGATCTTCTCGCGCGACGGCCGCCAGAGCCGCCTCACCGAGGACGGTCGGCGGCTGCTCGAATACGCGCGGCGCCTCATCCGCCTCAATGACGAGACGCTGGCCGCCTTCGAGGACCCCGGCCTGACCGGCTCGGTGCGGCTCGGCATCCCCGACGACTACGCCGACCGGCTGCTGCCGCCGGTGCTGGCCGGCTTCTCGCGCATCAATCCGATGATCGAGATCACCGTCGAGTGCCAGCGCTCGGTCACCGTCTCCGACATGATCCGCGACGGCCGGCTCGACCTCGGCATCATCAACCACGGCTATTACGGCTCGCTGCGCGGCGAGGTGATCCGCCGCGAGCCGCTGTACTGGGTCGGCTCGCGCGATCACAGCGTCCACGAACTCGATCCGGTGCCGCTGGCTCTCGGTCCCGACGACTGCTGCTGGCGCGCCAACGTCGTCCGCGCCCTCGACCGCGAGGGCCGGCGCTTCCGCGTCGCCTATATCTCCAGCGCCGCGCTGGCGCTGTCGGGCGCCGTGCTGGCCGGGCTGGCGGTTTCGGTGCTGCCGGAAAGCGCGCTCAAGGCCAACATGCGCATCCTCGGCCTGCGCGAGGGCTTCCCGGATCTGGAGCCGGCCGAGATCGGCCTCCTCAGGGCCGAGCACGCCAAGAGCCCGATCCACGAGGCGCTCGCCAAGCACATCGTCACCTCGCTCGGCAACCTCGCCGCCGATCAGGCGCTGAGTCTCGCCGCCGAGTGATTTGGGGAAGTCTCCCTACCGCGCCACCACCGCCGCGGCGGCACCGGCCATCATGGTGCCGGCGGCGCGGTTGAGGCGGCGCATCGCCCTGGGGCTGCGGAAGAACTCGCGGGCGCCGGCCGCCGCCGCCGCATAGGCGACGCCGACCACGGAGAGCGTCACCACGGATATGCCGATCAGCTCGACATAGCCGAGAAGCGTGATCTTCTCGATCGGCATCAGCGACGGCAGCAGCGCCATGTAGAAGACGATGGTCTTGGGGTTGCCGAGCGTCAGCGTGAAGCCGCCGAGCACCGTCCTCAGCGCGCTTTCGCCCCGCGTCTTCGCCGCCACCTCGGCCGGATCGGCGCGCGACGTCCAGAGCTTCCACGCGAGATAGAGCAGGTAGGCGGCGCCGACGTAGCGCACCACCAGGAAGGCGAGGTTGAACTCCTGCGCCAGCGAGGCGAGGCCGAAGATGGCCAGCGTCAGGTAGAAGAGATCCCCGAACACGATGCCGACGATGAAGGTCATGCCGGCCCTGAAGCCGCCGCCGAGGGCGCGGGCCACCACCGCCGTCATGCCCGGACCGGGCGAGGCGGCGGCGAGCGCCAGCGCGCCGGTGTAGAAGACGAGCGTCAGGATCGGCATGTTTACCCCACCACCAGGATGTGCAGGCTGCGCGGGCCGTGGGCGCCGAGCAGCAGCGTCTCCTCGATGTCGGCCGATCGCGACGGGCCGGTGACGAGGTTGACGGTGCGCGGCATCGCCCCGGCGCCGAACCGCCGGCGCAGGTCGGCCCACACCGTCTCATAGTCGCCTGATACCGTCGAGGCGTCGACGACGACGATATGGTGGTCGGGCAGGAAATTGAGCGTGGTCGGATTGTCCGGGCCGGAGGTCAGCACCAGCGTGCCCGTCTCGGCGACGCCGGCGTCGGCGTGGCTGACGCCGACGAGGTCGGCGCCGGCGCTGGCGCCGGTCGAAACAGCGAGCTGCGCCTCCCGCTCCCAGGGCAGGGCGGCAAGGCGTGGATCGTCGCCGCGCCGGATCGCCTGCGGCAGGTTTCGGCTGCGGAGATAGTCGGCGACGGCCGACGGGATGCCGTCGGGCCGGTCGAGGCGGACGACCGAGGCGAACACCTCCTCCGCCTTGCGGCAGAACAGCGCCACCCGTTCGGCCGGCGGCAGTTGCCCGCGCGCCGGCACGACGTTCCGCGGCGTCGTATGGAGATGGTGGCGGACGGCGTCGTGGCGGGGGGCATCGCTGCCTGACGCGCCGAGCGACCGGCGGATGCGGCCGAGGATGGCTTCGCGGCTCGACATCAGTGCCTCCCCCGCTTGGCCCATTCGGTGCGGAAGGTGCCGCCCTCCGGCGCCGGCAGGTCGCGCCACTTGGTCCAGCCGCCGGCCAGCGGCAGCGAGGTGAGCGCGCCGCTCTTGCCGGCGAGGCGGGCAAGGCCCCAGGCGGCGAGCCGCGTCGTCAGGCCGTAGAGGCGCGGACGGTTCGCGAGAAGGCGCCAGGCGGCGAGGCCGAGGCGGGCCTTCCGCGGCGTCAGATGCCGCTCGAACTCCTTCTCGCGCCAGTGGCGCAGCATCTTCGGCAGCGGAATGCGCATCGGGCAGACGCTCTCGCAGCGGCCGCACAGCGTCGAGGCGTTGGCGAGATGTGCCGATGTCTCCAACCCGTAAAGCGACGGCGTCAGCACCGAGCCCATCGGCCCCGGATAGACCGAGCCATAGGCATGGCCGCCGATCGACCGGTAGACCGGGCAATGGTTGATGCAGGCGCCGCAGCGGATGCAGCGCAGCATGTCCTCGAACTCCGTGCCGAGCATGGCCGAGCGGCCGTTGTCGAGCAGCACCACGTGGAAGGCCTCGGGGCCGTCCGGATCGCCCGGCCGGCGCGGACCGGTGGAGAAGGTGGTGTAGACGCTCATCTCCTGGCCGGTGGCCGAGCGGGCGAGCAGCCGCATGATGGTGGCGACGTCCTCCAGCGTCGGCACCACCTTCTCGATCGAGGCGAGCACGATGTGGGTTTTCGGCAGGATCTGCGAAAGATCGCCGTTACCCTCGTTGGTGACGATCACCGTCGATCCGGTCTCGGCCACCAGGAAGTTGGCGCCGGTGATGCCGACGTCGGCGGCAAGGAAGCGCTCGCGCAGCACGCCGCGCGCCTCGGCCAGGAGCGACACCGGCTCGTCGAGGTTGCGGCGCGGATCGAGGTCGGTGTGGGCGCGGCGGAAGTCGGCCGCCACCTGCTCCTTGTTGACGTGTACGGCCGGCGCGATGATGTGGCTCGGCGTTTCGCCGCGCAGCTGGATGATGTACTCGCCGAGATCGGTCTCCACCGGCCTGACGCCGTTCCCCTCCAGGAAGGCGTTGAGGCCGACCTCCTCGGTGATCATCGACTTGCCCTTGGTCACCGTGCGGGCGCCGGCCGCCTTGCAGATGTCGAGGATGATCGAATTGGCCTCGGCCGCGTCGGCCGCCCAATGCACGTGGCCGCCGGCGTCCATCACCTTCCGCTCGAAGGCTTCGAGATAGAGGTCGAGGTGGGCGAGCGTATGCGCCTTCAGGTCGCGGCCGGCGTCGCGCAGCGCCTCGAACTCGGGCAGGGCGTCGATGGCGCGGCGGCGGCCGGACACCAGCGTCTCCTCGATATGGGCGATGGCCTTGAGGAGTGGCGGATTGGCGAGCGCCGCGCGGGCGTTCTTCGGAAAGGTGGCGGAAGCCGGCGCGCCGCTCATCGTTTCGCCCCCCCGATGGCC
The DNA here is from genome assembly GCF_000425185.1 of Pleomorphomonas koreensis DSM 23070. Taxonomy (GTDB): domain Bacteria; phylum Pseudomonadota; class Alphaproteobacteria; order Rhizobiales; family Pleomorphomonadaceae; genus Pleomorphomonas; species Pleomorphomonas koreensis. The sequence continues at coordinate 150,174 of NZ_AULH01000005.1, read as the reverse complement.
GGGCCGGCGGTCATGCCGGCCAGCACCTCGGCAACGTGGCGCACCTCGACCGTCGAGCCCTCGCGCTTCAGCTTGCCGGCGATGTTGAGCAGGCAGCCGAGGTCGCCGCCGAGCAGCAGGTCGGCGCCGGTCGATCTGACGTCGGCGGCCTTGCGGTCGACAATCGCATTGGAGATCTCGTCGTATTTGACGCAGAAGGTGCCGCCGAAGCCGCAGCAGCTTTCGGGATCGCGCATTTCCTTGACGGTGAGGCCGTCGACGGCGGCGAGCAGCTTGCGCGGCTGATCCTTGACGCCGAGTTCCCGGAGGCCGGAGCAGGAATCGTGATAAGTCGCCGTGCCCTCCCAGGCGGTCGGCAGCGGACCGACGCCCAGCACGTCGGTCAGGAAGGCGGTCAGTTCGTGAGTCTTGGCGGCGAGCCGCTCGGCCCTGAGCGTCCAGCCGGGCTCGCCGGCGAACAGCGAGGGGTAGTGGACCTTGATCATGCCGGCGCAGGAGCCGGAGGGGATCACCACGTGGTCGAAGCCCTCGAACAGGGCGATCACCTGTTCGGCCAGCGCCCGCGCGCCGGCCCGGTCGCCGGAGTTGTAGGCAGGCTGGCCGCAGCAGGTCTGACCGGCCGGCACGAACACCTCGCAGCCGGCGTCCTCGATCAGCTTGACGGCGGCGAAACCGACGGTCGGGCGGAAGAAGTCGACGAGGCAGGTCACGAACAGCCCGACCCGCGGTTTCGGCGTCATGATGGCGATTTCCGGTCCTGTTGTTGCGCGGCCAAGGTGATACGCGCAATGATCGATCTTCGCAATCGGGGAAGACCGCCGGTCCGGCCTCGGCGCCACGCCGGCGCGCGAAATTCACCAAACCGGCAAAAGCCGGCATTTGCTCCCAAAAACGTCATCTTCCTGGTGTTGATGGCGGCTGATGTCGACCGTACATGAACGACCATGGACGTATGCCGGGATCATACGTTAAACTTGATTATCCAGCTCGGCGAAAGAACGGTCGTTTGAGCGGACGGGAGCAGGCGATGAGCGGATTGGTGGCAGGTTCGGGCATCATTGCCATCGTCTTTCTGACGATGATGGCGCTGCCTGCCAACGCCGCCCAGCCGAGCTTCGACTGCGATGGCGCCAAGTCGGAAGTCGAGCGGCTGATCTGCGGCGACGACGCCCTGGCCGATCTCGACCTCAGGCTCGCCAAGGACTTTGCCCGCGCGCTGGCCCGCGCCAGCGCCGATCAGGTGGGCTCGCTCAAGACGTCGCAACGCGCCTGGCGGGCGCAGATGCTGAAATGCGCCCGCACCGATGATCCGCGCGGCTGCGTGCTGGACGCCTACACCAAGCGCATCGCCCAGTTCTAGCACCCCGCGCCCCGAATTCCGCCGGGCCGGCCGTCAGGCCGCAATCCCGGCTGATTTCGGCAGGCTTCGACGCAGGTCCCGGCAGGGGCGCCGGTCGCCTCAGCGCACCACCACCCGCGTGCCCACCTTGACGCGCTCGTAGAGATCCATCACGTCGGCATTGGCCATGCGGATGCAGCCCGAGGAGGCGTTGGTGCCGATGCTCTTCGGCTCGAAGGTGCCGTGGATGCGGAACAGCGTGTCCTTGGGGCCGTCATAGAGGTAGAGGGCGCGGGCGCCGAGCGGGTTGCCGATCTGCCCTTCCATCATGTCCGGAATGTTGTGGCCGCGCGCCGCCTCGCGGGCGATCATCTCCTTGGGCGGGAACCAGCGCGGCCACTTCTGCCGGCTGCCGATCTCCACCGTGCCCTTCCAGGAAAAGCCCTGGCGGCCGACGCCGACGCCGTAGCGCATCGCCTTGCCGTCGTCCTCGACGAGGTAGAGATGCTTGTCGCCGGTATCGATGATCACCGTGCCCGGCGGCTCGTCGGTCGGGAAATCGATCTCGGCCCGCCGGAACGGCTCGGGCGGCAGCTGGTCGCCGGAGAGGTTGAGGTCGCGCGGGTCGTCGGCGGTGTCGTCCGGCAGGTAGGACAGCGGCTTGACGGGCTTCTCGATGGCCGGCGGCGGCTTGGGCGGCTCCACCGGCTTCGACGAGACGCAGGCGGACAGGGCAAGCCCGGCTGTGAGCGCCAGCATCAGCGGACGCGCCGGACCAATGGACATTTTCATCATGGAGAAACCCGGAGACTTGCGGAAACGAATCATGGTCGATGTCGGGAAACTAGGAGGCGGCGGTCCCGCCTGTCGAGACCGCCGCCGCTCAAAGGGGTAGATGCCGCCCGGCCGGACGCGAAAAAGCGCCGGGGTGAGGCGGCTATATCACGATCACCCGCGTGCCGACCTTCACCCGCTCGTAGAGATCGGTGACATCCTCGTTGCGCATGCGGATGCAGCCCGACGACACGGCGTGGCCGATCGTCCACGGCTCGGCCGTGCCGTGGATGCGGTAGAGCGTCGAGCCGAGATACATGGCGCGGGCGCCGAGCGGGTTCTTGGGGCCGCCGGGCATCATCACCGGCAAGCCGGGCTGGCGCTGCCGCATCTCGGCCGGCGGATGCCAGGAGGGCCACTCGGCCTTGCGGGTGATGCGGTGCTCGCCGGCCCAGGTGAAGCCCGGCCGGCCGACGCCGACGCCATAGCGGCGCGCCGTGCCGTCGGCCTCGACGAGGTAGAGGAAGCGGTTCCTGGTATCGATGACGATGGAGCCGGGCACGCCGGGACCGTCGTAGGCCACCTCCTGCGGCAAGAGTTCCGGCGCCAGCGGCTGGCTGCGCGGATCGACCTTGCGCGCCACCTTGGCCTCGGCGGCCGGCGGCGCCGACCAGGTGCGCGGGCTCCGCGCCTCCGGCGCCGCGTAGATCGGCCGGTTGCCGGGCTGGAGCTGCATCACCCAGGGATCGGTGAGGTTGGGCGACAGCACGATCGGCGGCGGCGCCAGATAGCGACCCGCCTGGGCGGCGGCCGGACCCGATGCGGCCACGACGGCGGCAATGCCCGCAAGGAACAGGGCGGCAGCTTTCATCGGTTGAACCCTCGATGGTGGAGACTTCGAACAGCGCCGCGGACTGGCCGTCGACGCCCGGAAAAGGCTAGGCGGGGGCGCTCTAGGAATGGTGAACGGCAGGCGACCGGCTTCGCTACAATTGGAGCGATCTTTCGCCATGGTTAAGGAAGCGTATCGCGTATCGTTTCAACTATCTGAAACTGTGCAGGAAATTTTAGCGGATCTGTTTCCGGCATACGCGTTGTTAACCGCCTCGCTCTAAATTTGCTCCGTCGGCAGCGTCGCCGGAATTTGACGATACTTCCCGATTTCGGACGCGAGGAGTGTAATATGGCGTTGGCTCGCAAGGCTTATCGTATCGAAGCTATGCTTGGCGTCGGTGCCGCGTCCGGGCCGGCAGGCGGTTTCGGCGCCGATGCGATTCTTCAGGAGCTGAGCGAGATCAAGAAGCTGGTCAAGCCGCATCAGGAGATCAGCAAGGATATCATCGCCGACTACCAGAAGCAGTTCACCGAAGCCTACAAGCTGAAGACCGAGATGGACACCATTCAGGAAGCGATCTCCCGCACCAAGCAGGAAATCGCCAGCCTGCATGTCTCCGGCTTCAAGGGCGAGGACATGAGCCGCGTCACCGACGAGCTGGACGCCGTCGTCCAGGGTACCGAGAACGCCACCGAGAGCATCCTGTCGGCGGTGGAACGGATCGACGACGACGCCAACAACCTCGTCGCCCACCTCAAGGGCGAGCAGCAGGCGATGGCCGCCGACATCCAGGAGCGGGTGCTGGCCATCTACGAGGCCTGCAACTTCCAGGATCTCACCGGCCAGCGCATCACCAAGGTGGTCAACGTGCTCCGCTTCATCGAGGATCGCGTCAACCGCATGATGGAGATCTGGGGCGGCATGGAGGCCTTCAACACCATCGAGGCCGACGAGTCGCTGCGCCGCGTCGGCGACGCCGCTCTGCTCAACGGTCCGGCGCTGCCGACCGCCGATTGCGCCACCCAGGACGACATCGACGCCCTGTTCGCCTGACCGGCCGGTCCGGGACGCAATGCCGAGGCGGCCGGTTTCCCCGGCCGCCTTCTTACTGCTGCCATTTTGCGGCGGCGGCGGCCGCTAGCCTCGCTCCGCAACGATCACCGGACGAGAGGGATGGGCATGGACGGCATCATCGACGGCATTGTCGCGGACGAAGACGGGGTCAGGCGCTGCGCCTGGGCAAGCGGCGATCCGCTCTACCGCCGCTACCACGACGAGGAATGGGGCCGGCCGGTCAAGGACGATACGCGCCTGTTCGAAAAGCTTTGCCTCGAAGGCTTCCAGTCGGGCCTGTCCTGGCTGACCATCCTCAGGAAGCGCGACAATTTCCGCGCCGCCTTCCAGGGCTTCGACATTCCGACCGTCGCCGCCTTCACCGACGCCGACATCGAGCGACTGGTGCAGGACGCCGGCATCGTCCGCCATCGCGGCAAGATCGTCTCCACCGTCAACAACGCCCGCCGCGCGCTGGACCTGCAACAGGAAGCCGGCTCGCTGGCCGCTTTCGTCTGGCGCTACGAGCCCGATCCGGCCAGCCGGCCGGCGTCTTTCACGCGGGCCGACGTGGTGCCGAAGACGGCGGAATCGACGGCGCTGTCCAAGGCGCTCCTGAAGCGCGGCTGGAGCTTCGTCGGCCCCACCACCGTCTACGCCTTCATGCAGGCCATGGGCCTCGTCAACGACCACTTCACCGGCTGCGACATCCGCGACACCGTCGAGAGGGAACGGGCCGCCTTCGTCCGTCCGAAATGACTCACGCTCCCGCCGGCCGCGCCGTCCGGGTGCCGACGAGCACCAGCGGCACGGCGATGGCGTAGATGGCCACCACCGACAGCCAGATGGCGCCGGGCCATGCTTTCTGGACCGCGAAGTAGAGCGTCGAGAAGCCGAGCGGGGCGACGATCGAGGAAAGGCTGACGGTCGATGTCAGCACGCCCTGGAACTGGCCCTGGCGGCTGTCGTCGACCTGCCGGGTGGCCAGCGCCTGAAGCGCCGGCATGCCGATGCCGACGAGAGTGAAGATCGGCATGACGGCGAACACGATCCAGCCTTGCCTCGCGAAGGCCATGGCGACGAGAGCGATGCTGGCGCCGGCGATGCCGGCGATGGCGGCCCAGCGCTCGCCGAGCAGCCGGCTCGCCGGGCCAGGCAGGAGGGCCTGCATCAGCGTCTGGCAGACGCCGAACGCGCCGAGCGACAGGCCGATCCACAGACCGTTCCAGTGGAAGGTGTCGAAGCCCCACAGCGCCCAGCAGGTGCCGTAGGCCTCTCCGGCGCCGCTCAGGAAGAACACCACCAGGACGATCGGCAGCAGCCCCTTCATCGACAGCACCCATTGCAGCGGCCGGAGCGGGTTGAGCGCGGCGAGGTCGATTCTCCGGCCGGAGGGCGGGCGCGATTCCGGCAGGATGAACCAGGCCAGCAGGAGATTGCCGGCGTTGAGCAGCGCGGCGGCGATGAACGGCAGCCGCAGCCAGGTGTCGCCGAGCACGCCGCCGAGCACCGGACCGACGATGAAGCCGGCGCCGAACATGGCGTTGAACAGGCCGAAGCGTCGGGCGCGCTGGTCCTCGGGCGTGATGTCGGTGATGTAGGCCATGGCCACGGTGACGTTGGCGCTGGTCAGGCCGGCGATGGCGCGGCCGAGCAGCAGCATCCATAGCTGCGGCGCGAAGGCCATGATGACGTAGTTGACCGCCGCGCCGGCCAGCGACAGCAGCAGCACCGGCCGCCGGCCGAGGACGTCGCTCAGGGCGCCGAGCACCGGCGCGAAGACGAACTGCATGGCAGCGTAGAGCGCGATCATGATGCCGATGGTGGGCGCGATATTGCGGCTCTGCGTCACCTCCTCCAGAAGGCGCGGCAGGATGGGGAAGACGAGGCCGATGCCCACGGCATCGAGACAGACGGCGGCGAAGATGACGGCGAGGGGTCTGTTCATGAGGAAGCCGGACCCTGGGCAACGCAAACAACGAGCTTGCCGGTGACGTGTCCTCCGGCGCTGGCCTCCTGCGCCTCCGCCACGCCGTCGAGCGGAAAGGTTCGTTCCACCGGCAGCCGGAACAGGCCATTGGCGCATAGCTCGGCCGCGACAGCCAGGATCCGCGCCGGATCCTTCGGCGGCCCGTGCGAGAACTTCGCGCCATGTTGCTCGGCCGAGAAATCGGCGACCGAGAGAACGCGGCGAGGATCGCCGACGATGTCGATCAGCTCCGGGATGATGCCGGAGCCGGCGATGTCGAGCGCGGCGTCGACGCCATCCGGCGCCAGCGCCTCGACGCGAGCCTTGAGGCCCGGCCCGTAGGTCGTCGCAATGGCGCCGAGATTGCGGAGATAATCCTGCTTCGGCGGGCTGGCGGTGCCGATCACCGTGATCCCCCGCAGGCGGGCCAACTGGACGACGGCCGTGCCGATGCCGCCGGCCGCGCCGCTGACCAGCAGCGTCTCGCCGGTGAGAACGCCGACTTCGTCGAGCGCGCGCGTCGCCGTGTCGAAGATCACCGGCAGGCCGCCGGCCACCTCGAACGGCAGGTCGGCGGGCTTCGGCGACCAGTGCGTCAGCACCGCCTGTTCGGCCATGGTGCCGTCGCCGAAGCCGAACACGGCATCGCCGATCGACACGCCGGCAACGCCGGGGCCGACCTCGTCGACGATGCCGGATGCCTCGACGCCGACGCTGGCCGGGAATTCGACGCGCTCAAAGGCGCGGTACTGCCCGGCCCGGCGTTTCCAGTCCGACGGATTGACCCCGGCGGCCCGCACGGCGATCCGCACCTCGCCGGGGCCGGCGTGCGGCGCCTCGATCTCGACCAGCCGCAGAACCTCGGGGCCGCCGTAATCGCTGAACCGTACCGCCTTCATGAGCATCTCCTTCCGGCCTGCCGGCTGCGCCACGGCGTCCAGTGCCGTACCGAGCCTAATTATGTACCGGGTATACGTTTGGTTACGCCGTCGCCGGTCTCACGTCAACGCAAAATGTGTACCCGGTATAGAAATCGTGCTATCGATGGCGCCATGCCGATGCCGACCGACCGCCGAACCCGCAAGCGCCTTGCCACGCGCCGCACCATTTCGTTTGCCGCCGATCGCCTGTTCCGCGAGCGGGGTTTCGACAACGTGACGGTGGACGAGATCGCCGCCGCCGCCGATGTCGGCCGGATGACGGTGTTCAATCATTTCGCCCGCAAGGAGGATATGTTCTTCGATCGCGACGAGGAGGGCCGCGACATCCTGCGCAACGCCTTGCGCCAGCGCGACCCCGCCGTTTCACCGGTCGAGACGCTGCGCCGGCTCGCCCATCGGCTGGTCGCCGAGCGGGTGCCTTTCCTCCGCTTCACCGATGCCAGTCAGGATTTCATCCAGACGGCGGAAGACAGTGAAACGCTGAAGGCGCGGGCGAGGGCGATCCGCGACGAACTGGCGGCGGTGGTGACGGCGGCGCTGGCCGAGGATGCCGGCCGGGAGGCCGACGACCCCGATGCCCGTCTGGCCGCCGGGCTGCTGCTGGCCACCTGGACCGTTGCCTTTCTGGAAGCGCACCGGATCTTCCGGCAGGCGCGCGACGGGGAGAAGGCGAAGGCCGCCTTGCTTGCCCTCGTTGACAAGGGCAGCCACGGCGTGGCGGCGGCGATGGCCGGCACGCCCTACGCCTGACGGCGCCGATACGTCATACCAACTCGCGAAGACGCCGACGCCTCCGCTCATTGAGGCCATTGCCGATTTCTCGTTTGCATCAGTGGCGCAAGAAATCGGCAAGCGGAATAGCCGGGAGTCCTTTTCAATGCCCCCCGGCTATTGTCCGAGTCGCGCTTCCAGCTTCTCGTAGAGCGCGTTCTCGGCCTCGAAGACGTATTCCACCGAGGAGATGGTGACGGTGGTGGCGCCGCGGCCGATCAGCGCCTCGGCTTCGGCCTGGGCGCCGGCCCTGGGCACCAGCAGGCTGAGGCTCTCGTCGTGCAGCGACATGATCGTCAGCTCGGGGCGCGACCGCAACTCGTCGGGCAGCATCGACGACGGCCGGATCACCGCGTCGATCCGCCGCACCGAGCGCGCCCGGTCGTCGGCGGCGATGCGGGTCAGCATGCTGCGGCAGGCATCGCGGGTCGCCTCCGTCCAGCGGGCGGCCAGCGAGGCGGTCAGCGCCGCTTCCGAACGCATGATGACGCCGTCGTCGACGATCTTCAGACCGTTCTCGACCAGCGTCTGGCCGGTGGAGGTGATGTCGACGATCAGCTCGGCGGTGCCGGCGGCCGGCGCGCCCTCGGTGGCGCCGGGGCTCTCGACGATCAGGTAGTCGTGGACGCCGTGGGCGTTGAGGAAGCGCCGCGTCAGCGCGACATACTTGGTGGCGACGCGCATCGGCCGGTAGTGCTTCAGGCGGAAGCGGGCGGCGACGTCGGCAAGGTCGGCCATGGTCTGCACGTCGAGCCAGGCCTGCGGCACGGCCACTACCACGTCGGCGCGTCCGAAGCCGAGCCGCGTCACGATGTGAGCCGGGGGCGGCGCCTCCTCGGCGTCGAGGCGGTCGCCGTCGTCGCCGCCCAGCGTCTCGTGCAAGAGGTCGATGCCGGTGACGGCGAGATGCACGTTGCCGGCGCCGATCTCGCGGGCGATCTCCGAGGCCGAGCGGAACTGCACCTCGACGCCCTTCAGGCCGTCGACGGTGCCGAAATAGTCGCGGGCGCCGCGCGCCTGGCGGATCGGCAGGCCGGCCCGCTCGAAGAAGGCCAGCGTCTGCTCCTGAAGCCGCCCCTTGGACGGCACGGCGACGATCAGCGGTTCGGTCATGACGGCCTCCGGAAACGCTCGGGCCAGACGGCGAAGCCGACGGCCTTGACCGCCTCGGCGGCCTTGAAGTGGCGGACGAGACCGTCGTAGCGGCCGCCGCCGCTCACCTGACCGACGTCGAGGCGGTCGGCGTCGTAGACGTCGAACACGAAGCCGTCGTAATAGCCGAGGCGGCGGCCGAAGCCGGCGGCGTAGTGCAGCGTCGCGAGGTCGACGCCGAGCGCGGCGATGGCGGCGACGCGCGCCTTGAAGCGGTCGACGGCGGCGCGGAACGGCGGCCGGTCGCCGATGCGCTGGGAGAGCACGTCGAGGCGGGCGATGCCTTCGTCGATGGCGAGGTCGCCGCCGCCGTCGTCCTGCATGGCCATGAAGTCGGAGATGGCGGTGATGGTGTCGGCCGGCACGCCGTCGGAGGCGGCGAGCATCGCCTGTTCGAGCACCCGCTCGGCGATCTCGCCGGTGGTGCGGCCGCCGACCGTCCGGACGCCGGCGATGGAGAGGATGTCGGCGAACAGCTGGCCGACCTTCTCGGCCGGGAAGGCGCTGAGCGCCTCGATGATCTCGGCATGCGCCGCAAAGCCGGGGAAGCCGAAGCGGCGCTGCTCAAGGCGGGCCAGCGTGTCGGCGATCTTGTCCGGCTCGCCGAACAGGTCGGTCAGCCGCGCCCGCCAGGCCGGCGGAATGTCGAGCGCCGACAGCAGCGCCGAGAACAGGGCGACGTCGCCGACCACGATGCGCTGGCGCGTCACGCCGCAGGCGGCGGTGATCGCCACGGCGTGGGCCAGCGCCGCCGCGTCGGTGGCGACGGGCTCGTGGTCGCCGAGAATCTCGCCGCCCACCTGCCACACCTCGTCGGCCTCGCCGGGCCGGCCATTCCGGAAGATGCGGCCGGAATAGCAGTAGCGGCCGCCGGCTGGCTCGGCGGCCAGCATGGTGCGCACCACGGGAATGGTGAACTCGGGGCGCAGGCACCAGTCATGGCCGTTGTTGGACGACGTCACAAAGATGCGGCGTCGGAACTCCTCGCCGGAGATGCGGACGAAGTCCTCCATCGGCAGCAGCACCGGCACGTCGACGGCGGTGAAACCGGCTGCCCGGAAGCTGTCGAGGGCGATCTGGATGGCGTCGGTCATGCCGCGCCTCCGGCGGCTTCGACGATGGCCCTGACCTCGGCGACGAGGTCGGCGCGGGCGACCTCCTTCTGGGCCGGCCGGGCGGCGCGCCACTCGGCGTTGTCGGTGATGCCGGCCGACAGCTCCTTGCCGAGGGCGAGGTCCTTGATCTGGACGATGCCGGCCTCCCGCTCGTTGGAACCCTCGATGACCACGCAGGGGGCGTTGCGGCGGTCGGCGTATTTCATCTGCGCCTTCATGCCGGAGGCGCCGAGATACATCTCGGCGGCGATGCCGGCGGCGCGCAGCTCGGCCACCATCTTCTGGTAGCCGGAGAGCGCTTCCGGCGCCTTGTCCATCACCAGCACGCAGACCGGGCCGCTCACCTTGTCGGCGCCGACCTTGCCGAGTGTCCTGAGCGCCGCCATCAGGCGGGAAACGCCGATCGAGAAGCCGGTGGCCGGCACCGGCTCCTTGAGGAAGCGGCCGACCAGCCCGTCGTAGCGGCCGCCGCCGCCCACCGCGCCGAAGCGCACCGGCCGGCCGTCGTCGCCGGTCACCTCGAAGGTCAGCTCCACCTCGAAGACGGGGCCGGTGTAATATTCGAGCCCGCGCACCACCGACGGGTCGATCTTCACCCGGTCGGCATAGCCGGCGGCCGCCACGAGGTCGGCGATCAGCCTCAGCTCATCGACGCCCTCCGTGCCGCGGACGCTCTTGGCGACCAGCTTGCCGAGATTGCCGGCGGTGGCGGCAGCCGTGTCGGCGCCACTCGCCACGAAGGAGAGCACCACCTCGGCGGCGTCGGCCGAAAGCCCGGCGCCCTTGGTGAAGTCGCCGGACTTCTCCTCCGGGTTCTCCCAGCGGCCGGCGCCGAGAAGATCGCGCACGCCGTCCGGTCCGATCTTGTCGAGCTTGTCGATGGCCCGGAGCACGGTGAGGCGACTCGCCGCCTTGTCGTCGCCGGCAAGGCCGATCACCTCCATCACCCCGTCCAGCACCTTGCGGTTGTTGACGCGGACGACGAACTGGCCCTTGAGGCCGAGCGCCTCCATGGTGTCGGCCATCATCATGCAGATCTCCGCGTCGGCGGCCACCGACGGCGCGCCGACCGTGTCGGCGTCGAACTGCATGAACTGGCGGAAGCGGCCGGGGCCGGGCTTCTCGTTGCGGAACACCCAGCCGCTCCGATAGCTGCGGTAGGGCTTGGGCAGTTTCTCGTGGTTCTCGGCGTAGAAGCGGGCGAGCGGCGCGGTCAGGTCATAGCGAAGGCTGAGCCACTGTTCGTCGTCGTCGAGGAAGGAGAACACGCCCTCGTTCGGCCGGTCCTGATCGGGCAGGAATTTTCCGAGCGCATCGGTGTATTCGAAGAGCGGCGTTTCCACCGGCTCGAAGCCGTAGAGTTCATAGGTATGCCGGATAGTCTCGATCATCTTCTGCGTCGCCTTGAGTTCGGCGGGAGTGCGATCGACGAGACCGCGCGGCAAGCGCGCCTTGAGATAATCCGACATCGGTTCTGAGCCCTGGATAGCGGCCGTAACCGGCCAAAACAGCGAAACCCGCGAGCGGGTGCACGCGGGTTTCCAAGTAATCGATCGGCGGGCAAAGGGCAAGGCGGAGAGCCGCCCCTCCGCCTCACGGTTGTGTTGTCCCGTCAGCTCTTGCCGAGCTTGGCATCCACCGACCACGGCCCGGCGCCGGCGCCGACCAGCGCCAGGAAGCCGCCGGTGATGGTGACGTTCTTCATGAAGGACAGCCAGTTCATCATGTCCATCATCTCCTGGCCCGGCTGGCCGGTGATGCCCTTGTAGTGGAACAGGTAGCCGGAGAGCAGGGCGAAGCCGGCCAGGAGGAAGGCGGCGATGCGGGTCTGCCAGCCGACCAGCACGGCGAGGCCGCCGCCCAGCTCGGTCAGGATGACCAGCGGCAGGAGGATCGACGGCACGCCCATCGATTCCATGTAGCCGGCGGTGCCGGCATAGCCGGTGATCTTGCCCCAGCCGGAGGTGATGAAGATGATCGAGAGAAGAATACGTCCGGCGAGCAGAGCCGGGGCCTTGATGCTGTCCATGGCAGGTCCTCCAGGAACGAGAGATGCGGGCGGCATCGCCTGACGCCGATCCTGTCCGTATAGCTACGGAGAGGCGGCCGGCATAGCCATGAAAAGAGCGACGCATTGTTCCCGTCAAGGAGACAATGCGTCGAGGCTGTTCTTGAAGGGCCGGATGCGCGATCAGGCGGCCGGCAGCGGCGTCGCCCGGCCGAGCACGAAGGGTCCGCCGTCCGCCTTCCGGAGCACGACCAGCCCGTCGTGCAGCGGCTTCAGCGACGAGCGGTGGCCGATGGAGACGATCGCCGCCATTGGCAGCCGCTCGCGGAGCAGCCGGTAGAGCGTCGCTTCCGACGCCTCGTCGAGCGAGGCGGTGGCCTCGTCGAGCAGCAGGAAGTCGGGTTTGGCCAGGATGGCGCGGGCGATGGCGATGCGCTGCTGCTCGCCGCCGGACAGCCGCGAGGCGAGGTTGGGGCCTTCGGAGAGGTCGTCGAGCTTGTCGGCGAAGGCGCCGAGGCCGACGGCCATCAGCACGTCGCGCACCGTCGCGTCGTCGTAGGTTCCGGCCGGATGCGGATAGGTGAGCGCCTCCCTGAGCGTGCCGAGCGGCAGGTAGGCGGTTTGCGGCAGCACCATCACGCTGGCATCGGCCGGCAGGGTGATCTCGCCCGAGCCGAACGGCCAGATGCCGGCGATCGCCCGGAACAGCGAGGTCTTGCCGGCGCCTGACGGGCCGGAGATCAGCACCGTCTCGCCGCGCGAGAAGGCGGTGTCGTCGAGGCGGACCAGCGTCCGGCCGTCCGGCAGGGCGATGGTGGCGCCGTCGGCGGCGATCGTCTCGCCGGCCGTCGGCTTCAGCGTCACGCCCGGCCGGGCGGCGGCGGCTTCGGCGACGTCCATCGCCCGTTCGAAGGTGGTGAGACGATCGAGCATCGCTTTCCAGTCGGCGATGCTGGTGTAGAGGGAGACGAAGACCGAGAAATTGTCCTGGACGCGGCCGAAGGCCTGCCCGGTCTGCATCAAGACGCCGAGCTGCATGGTCGAGCCGCCGAGGAAATAGGCCGGCGCCAGCATGATGAAGGGGAAAACCTCGGAGAACTGGCCGAAGAACAGCGTGAAGGTCCTGAGGTTGCGGTTGGCGTCCATCAGGGCGTACCAGTTGGTCACCACGCGTCCGAAGGCGCCGCCGAACACCCGCTTTTCCGGTTCCTCGCCCTTCAGCAGGGCGATTTCCTCGGCGTTCTCGCGAACCCGCATCATCGAGTAGCGGAAGTCGGCCTCGAAATGCTGCTGCTGGAAGTTCAGCTTGATCAGCGGCCGGCCGATCAGGTGGGTGATATAGGTTCCAAAGACCGAGTAGAGCACCGCCGCCCAGACGAGATAGCCGGGAATGCTCACCAGGTTGAAGCTGCCGATGGAATAGGGGAACTCGGCCGAGATCGCCCACAGCACCATGGTGAAGGCGTAGAGCGTCAGCACCGTGTTGAACAGTTGGACGACGATGGTCAGCGTCGTCAGGATGAAGTCGCGGATGTCCTCGGCGATACGCTGGTCGGGGTTGTCGGCGAGCATGCCGTGCGCGCCGAGACGGTAGTAGTTGGCGTTGTTCATCCAGCGATTGACGAAATGCTCGGTCATCCAGGCGCGCCAGCGGATGCGCAGCCAGCTCGTCAGATAGATCTCGATGACGCCGGAGGCGACCATCGTGAAGGCTATGAGGCTGAAATAGCCCAGCTCCGCCCAGAAGGTCGGGCCGTTGCGGTCCTGCAGGGCGGTGTAGAACCGGTTGTTCCAGGCGTTGTACTGGACGTTGAGATAGACCTGCGCCACGTTGATAGCGAGGATGATGCCGAGCAGGCCGAGGCCGATCCAGCGCTCCTGCAAACGGAGAGTGAACCATCGAAAGGCGAGTTCGCCTTGTCGCCTCTCCTTGAAATAGGGGATGGCGAGGCGCCAGGCCAAGGCGAGCGTCGCAAGGATTGCTTTCATCTGATGTCCCCGAGAGGCGGTTCAGTACGGCGAACTGATGCAGAAATCCCGACGCGGAGACAACGGAAAACCGCAGCCGCGCTTGGACAGTCGCCCGATTTCAAGGTCGCGACAGCACGGCCCGATCGCGGCGACATTGCGGCGGCGCGGATGAAGCTTTGGTAAGGCGGATTATTCGAGCCGTTCGGCGATCCAGAGCTTGATCAGCGCCTGCCGGGTGACTCCGAGACGGCGGGCGTGACGGTCGAGTTCGTCCACCACCCAGGAAGGGAAGTCGACGTTGACGCGGCGCGCGGCAAGGCCGGGCCGCTTGGCCTTCTGCCAGTCGAAGTTTTCCGTAACATCGTCGCCGGCATCGAACTTTTCGTCGAGATCAGCAGCCTTCATAGAATTCGACCTCCTGTTCTCGCGACCGGCGCACGGAAATGATCCGAATGCGGTCCCCGCGCAAGGTGCATATGGCTGACCAGTGACGCTCGCCGATCCGGCCGATGACCATGAACCGAGGTTCGTCGGTTGGCTTGGCCGGCACCTCGATGCGCAATGGATCAAGCCAGAGCGCCTGGGCTTCCTCGAAATCGATGCCGTGCTTGTCCTTGTTGGAGGCACTTTTCGCCGGATCGAACTCGAACATCATGCCATCCCGAACTGATATAGAAAATATACCATTTCCTGAGAGGTACAAGTCAACAAAAAGGGCGCCGCTCGCGCGACGCCCCGTTTTGTCAGCCGAGCTGGACTTCTTAGAAGTCCATGCCGCCCATGCCGCCGCCCGGCATGGCGGGAGCGGCTTCCTTGCGCGGCAGCTCGGCCACCATGGCTTCGGTGGTGATGAGCAGGCCGGCGACCGAGGCGGCATCCTGCAGCGCGGTGCGGACGACCTTGGTCGGGTCGATGATGCCGGTCTGGATCATGTCGACGTACTTCTCGTTCTGGGCGTCGAAACCGAAGGTCTCGCCCAGCTCGGCCACCTTGCTGACCACGACCGAACCCTCGACGCCGGCGTTGACGGCGATCTGGCGGATCGGCGACTCGAGGGCGGCGAGCACGATCTTGATGCCGCGCTCGATGTCGAGGTTGTCGGACGTCAGCTTGGCGACGGCCTTCTTGGCGCGCAGCAGGGCGGCGCCGCCGCCCGGCACGATGCCCGCCTCGACGGCGGCGCGGGTAGCGTTGAGCGCGTCGTCGACGCGGTCCTTCTTCTCCTTGACCTCGACCTCGGTCGAGCCGCCGACGCGGATGACGGCGACGCCGCCGGCCAGCTTGGCAAGGCGCTCCTGCAGCTTCTCGCGGTCGTAGTCCGAGGTGGTCTCCTCGATCTGCGCCTTGATCTGGGCAACGCGGGCCTCGATGTCGGCCTTGGCGCCGGCGCCGTCGACGATCGTGGTGTTCTCCTTGGAGATCGACACGCGCTTGGCATGGCCGAGCATGGCCAGCGTGACGTTCTCGAGCTTGATGCCGAGGTCTTCGGAGATCACCTGGCCGCCGGTCAGGATGGCGATGTCCTCAAGCATGGCCTTGCGGCGATCGCCGAAGCCCGGCGCCTTGACGGCGGCGATCTTCAGGCCGCCACGCAGCTTGTTGACGACGAGCGTGGCAAGGGCTTCGCCCTCGACGTCCTCGGCGACGATCAAGAGCGGACGCGACGACTGGACGACGGCCTCGAGCACCGGCAGCAGGGCCTGCAGGTTGGAGAGCTTCTTCTCGTGGATGAGGATGTAGGGATCGTCGAGTTCGGCGACCATCTTCTCGGCGTTGGTCACGAAATACGGGCTGAGGTAGCCGCGGTCGAACTGCATGCCCTCGACCACTTCGAGCTCGGTCTCGGCGGTCTTGGCTTCCTCGACGGTGATGACGCCCTCGTTGCCGACCTTCTGCATGGCGTCGGCGATCATCTGGCCGATCTCGGTCTCGCCGTTGGCGGAGATGGTGCCGACCTGGGCGACCTCGGCCGAAGTGGAGATCTTCTTGGAGCGGGCGTTGAGGTCCTTGACGGCCTCGGCGACGGCGAGGTCGATGCCGCGCTTCAGATCCATCGGGTTCATGCCGGCGGCAACCGCCTTGGCGCCCTCGCGGACGATGGCCTGGGCCAGCACGGTGGCGGTGGTGGTGCCGTCACCCGCCTTGTCGTTGGTCTTCGAAGCGACTTCGCGGACCATCTGGGCGCCCATGTTCTCGAACTTGTCGGCAAGCTCGATTTCCTTGGCGACCGACACGCCGTCCTTGGTGATGCGCGGAGCACCGAAGGACTTCTCGATCACCACGTTGCGACCCTTCGGGCCGAGCGTGACCTTGACGGCATCGGCGAGGATGTCCACGCCGCGCAGCATCTTGTCGCGAGCGTCGGGACCGAATTTGACTTCCTTGGCAGCCATGGGATTCTTCCTTGAAATGAGAGAGGTTGACGGAGGACGGACTGGTCCGGATGGATCAGCCGATGATGCCCATCACGTCGGATTCCTTCATGATCAGGAGGTCCTGACCGTCGATCTTCACCTCGGTGCCCGACCACTTGCCGAACAGCACCTTGTCGCCGGCCTTGACGTCGAGGGCGACGAGTTCACCCTTCTCGTTGCGGGCGCCGGGGCCAACGGCCACCACCTCGCCCTGCTGGGGCTTTTCCTTGGCGGTGTCGGGGATGATGATGCCACCGGCGGTACGCTCCTCGGACTCAAGCCGGCGGACGACGACGCGGTCGTGCAGGGGACGGAACTTCATGTTCGGCTCCTCGTTTCTGAGCTGCCCGTGGCGCGCGCGCTCTTGCCTCGCGGGCCACGGCGAAAAATGGATGCTGTTAGCACTCGAAAGAGGTGAGTGCCAAGCGGGTCGGAAATAGGCGCATACCCATCGGCTGTCAAGGCCCGATCCGGTGTTCTACGGATGGGCTTTCTCGGTGCGCCTCTCGGGTGCGCGCCCCGGCTGAACCACGGCGAGGCAGGCGCCGATGATGATCATCGAGCCGAGAAGGGTGAAGAGGCTCGGGATCTCCGAGAAGAAGACCATGCCGAAGGTGACGGCCCAGATCAGCGCCGTGAACTCGAACGGGCCGAGCAGCGTCGCCGGCGCGTGCTTGTAGGCCCAGGTGATGGCGTAATGGCCGGCCGTGCCGAGCGCACCGATGGCCAGGAACATCGAGAGCGTGCCGGCCGGCACCGGCTGGAACCACAACAGCGCGAAGGGCGCGGCGATTGCCGTGTTGATCAGGTTCTGCACCAGGATCATCTGCGACACGCTGTCGTGGGCGGTGTCGCGGCGCGACATGATCATCGACAAGGCGTAGGCGACGGCCGAGGCCAGCGCCATGGCGAAGCCGAGCGGGCTGCCGGCCCCGGACGACAGCTTCTCGGCCAGCATGACCACGACGCCGGCAAAGCCGATGGCAGTGGCGACCAGCGAGCGGCGGGTGACCGGATCGCCGATCATCACCGAGGAGATCAGCACCATGAAGAACGGCGAGGTAAAGGTGAGGGCCACCGTCTGGGCGAGCGGCAACTCCTTCAGCGCGCCGAAGAACAGGGCGGCGCAGGTGACGCCGGCCACCGACCGGCCAAGGGCGCGGCGGACGGTTGCCCAGCTTGGACGGAGCTGCCCCTGCGTGGCGCCGGCCGCCACCGCGAACAGCGAACCGGCGGCATAGCGCAGGAACACCACCATCACCACCGGCGTGCCGTAGGTGGTCGCCTTGACCAGTGCGTCGAGGCCCGAGAACAGGAAGACGGCGACGAAGGCGGCGCCGGCCGCTTGAAGGCGCATCGACGGCTGCATGGGAACTCCGGAAAGGCCGGGGCGCGGGGTGCGCTCGCGGCTTCTACGCCGCGGCTGGGTCGGCGGCAAGCTCAGCCTAGGGAACGCCGCCGACCGAAAATGGCAGCAACAGCCGGCGGCTACGCCGGCTGCGGCAGATCCAGCCGGTAGGCGAACTCCCAGCCGTCCGTGGCGTCGGCGAGGTAGCGGACGACCGGCTGACGGGCGAAGCCGAGCTTCTCGTAGAAACGGTGGCCGGACAGGAAGCGGGTATCGGTCCACAGCTTCAGCGTCCGGCAGCCGCGCGCCCGCGCCTCGGCGATCGCCGTCTCGTAGAGCCGCAACGCCAGGCCCGAACCGCGCCGCCGCCGGTCGAGATAGACCTTGTTGATCTCGAATACGCCGTCGTCGTCGGGCGAGGATATGGCAAACGAGCCGACGATCGCGCCGCCATCCTCGGCGACGAACAGCCGGCCGCCGCGCCGCTCGTAGTGGCTGGCCGGCGCGGCCAGCTCCGGAAACTCGGCGATGACGAAGGGGCAGCCGTCGTATTCGCCGAACACGGCGGCGATCAGATGGGCGATGCCGGCGCCATCGGCATCGATGGCCGGCCGGATGAGGGGCTGTTCGGTCATGGTCGATCTGAGACGGTCAGTTGGCCGGCGGCGTGGCGGCGATGGTGAACGGCAGCTCGAACTCGCCCCTCTTGGCGGAGTTGCGGTCGTTGAGCTTGGTCACCAGCACGTAGTCGCCGGGCTTCAGGCCCTTGAAATTGTAGACGATGTAAACCTGGAATTCCTTGTTCCGCCGGCGCGAGGCCATGTCGAGGGAAGCAAAGCCCTCCTGGGCATGCAGGATCTGGCCGCGCGTCGTCCGAAGCTCGAAGTCGGCGGAGAAGTCGATCTTGAACAGGTCGCCTTCCTTGCCGAAGCCGTAGCCGAACGGCTCGGCGTAGACCAGCATCTGCTCGTCGGGCTGGAAGACCGCATTGGGGCGGGTGTCGTAGATGCCGAAGCCGGCCGGCTTGCCGGTGACGAAGGTCGCCTCGGAGAAGCCGAGCGGTGCCGCGTCCCAGGCGGCGTTGAAGGCGGCCTCCAGCGAGGCCAGCGCCTCGACGGCCTTGCCCTCGGCGAGCAGCGCCTCGGCGGCCTTGGCGTCATCGAGAATCGGCCCGGCGATGGCCGTCGACGCCGCCATCAGGCAGGCGGAAAAAGCAGCAAGAAAACGCAACCCCTGCATAGCCCCTCATCCTTCCCCCGGCGCCCTCCGGTTGAGCGCGCCGGGCATGTTCAGCCGCCTGCCGGCATCCCGCCGGAAGGTCGATGCTTCCGCGCCGCCCCGTGAGCGCGACCCGTCCACTATCTCTCTTCTATCTTACTGATCCGCTACCATTTTCCAAGATCGGGCGCTCCAACGCCGAACAAAAGGTCAGGCGGTGCGGAGGGCGAGCGCTTCCTCGATGTCCCGGCGCTTGCGATAGATGGTCGAGGGGCTGATCTCAAGGGCGGCGGCAGCCTTGGCGATGTTGCCGTCGAAGGCGGCGATCGCCTCCTCGATCACCCGCGCCTCCTCCATCCAGAGCGGCTTGACGTCGGCCGGCAGCTTGCGGCGCGGCGCCGGCGCGGCAGCGGCCGGCATGGCGATGATCGGCACCACCATGTCGGCGGTGACGAGGTCGCCGGGGTAGAGGGCCATCAGCTTCTCGAGCGCCGACCGGAGTTCGGCGACGTTGCCCGGCCAGCCGCGGCCGCCGAGGCACTGCACGGCGGCGGCGGTGAAGCGGGTATAGCGCGAGCCGCTGTCGCGGTTGATCTGCCGCACCATGACGTCGACGAGGGCCGGAATGTCCTCGCTGCGCTCGCGGAGCGGCGGCACGGCCAGCGTCAGCACGTTGAGGCGGAAATAGAGGTCCTGCCGAAGGCCGGACGGGCCGCTCAGTTCGTCGAGCGGCCGTCGTGACGAGGCGATCACCCGCACCGACAGGCGGCGGCCGCCGTCGAAGCCGGCGATCTCGCCAGTGTCGAGGAAGCGCATCAGCGCCAGCTGGGCGGCGTCGGCGAGATGGCCGACCTCGTCGAGGAACAGCGTGCCGCCGTCGGCGCCGGTCAGCGCGCCATCGGGCTCGGACAGGTCGGCCACCAGTTTCTCGGTCGGCGTCGTCGCGCAGTCGAGGGTGACGAAGGGGCCGGTGCGCCGGCGCGAACGGGCGTGAACGGCGCGCGCCACCAGCGACTTGCCGCTGCCCGCCTCGCCGGAGATGAACACCGGCCCGAGCGACGGCGCGACGCGCAGGATCTGGTCGGAGAGCGCCCGCATCGCCGCCGAGGCGCCGATCAGGCCGTCGGCCTCGTCGACGCTGCCGGCGATGCTCTCGACGAACTGGCGCTCGACGCGGCGGGCGAAGGCATTGCCATCCACTGGCTTCTCGATGAAGTCGGCGGCGCCGGCCCTGACGCAGGCGACGGCGGCCTGCACGTTGGTGGGATCGCCCAGGGCGTAGAGCGTGGTGGGGCCGAGTTGTTCGGTGAAGGCGCGGAAAGCCGCCGGGCCGCCGATGGTGTCGAGGTCGATGGCGACGACGTCGAAGGTCTGCTTGCCGGCCATCACGCGAGCGGCATCGCGCTCGGCGGTTTCGAGAATCAGCATCGGCCGGGCGATGCGCGCCTCAAGGGCCTTGCGCATGACCCGCCGCGACGAAACGTCGGCATCGACGATCAAAAGACGCACCGTCGACATGCTGCGCGGGCCAACCGACATCGGAAAGCGATCCCTGCCAGACAGTTGCAGATTGCATTCTGTACCGGCGAACTCTGCCCCGATCATGGTAAAAAAAGGGTTGATGAACCTTAACGGAGCGTCACCAACGCTCCGTCAGGGCAGGCGGCGACCGCTTCAGGCCGCCACTTCGTAGCCGGCCGCCTCGATTGCCTCGCCGAGCGTCCTGGCATCGGCGCGGGTCTCGACGCGCACCTTGCCGCTGGCGAGATCGACGGTGACGGCGGCATCGGCGTCGACGCGCTTGATCGCCTTTTCGACGGTACCGGCGCAACCGCCGCACATCATGCCCTTGACGTTGAGTTCGATCATGGTTCGTCTCCGCGTTTCTGCCGCGGTCGGCTGTCCGACCGCCACGTTTTCATCGGGCTCGAGCATGGGACAGCGGCCGGCGGCGGTCAAGGCGGCGCCGATCACGCTTGCGGGACGCGGGCGGCTGTCGGCGAAGGGGCAATCGGCCTGAAAAACCTTGGAAAACCCATGTCTGCCTTCGCTTCCGTCCATGAAAGTGGCAACAATGCCTAGGTGATTCGGCAAGCGGTGTTGGAGTAGGCAGGCGAATGAACCGGTCGTCATCGACGATGATCCTGATCGCCATGGGCGTGATCGCTGCCTCGGCCGCGGTGGTGTTGTATTACCAGCTCGGCCTGCCGGCCGGCTCGGCGCTGATGATCGGCATCGGCCTGATGCTGGCCATGGTCGTGCTGCAGCAGCCGATGGAGCGGCGGCGCGAGCGGGCGTGGCTCGAGGGGCGTCTCGCCGAGATCGCCGCCGTTGCCGGTGATGGTGAAGCCGAGATCGAGAAGATTTCCGCCCGCCTCAACCGGCTGGAGCAGGCGCTGCCCGGCCGCATCCGCGAGCAGACCGGCGAGCTTGCCGCCGAGGTCGAGGTGGTGGGCGAACTGCTGCGCCAGGTGACCGAAACGCTGGCCGAACTCGAATCGACCGTCGAAGATCGCCTCGAAGGCGTCGACGCCCGCTTCGGCGCCATGGAGCGGCGCATCCGCGACGCCGGCCGGCGCGACGCCGAGGAGACCGGCACGCCGAGGCGGCGGGCACGCGTCGACGAGGCCGGCGAGGACCGGCGCGAGCGGACGGGCGAGGGCGATACCGTCGCCGCCGGCCTGAGGAGTGGTCTCTTCGTCACCGACGGCGATCCGGCCTTCGAGCGCGACGTGGAGCGGCTGATCCGCGAGGAGCAGATCGAGCTGCACCTGCAGCCGGTGGTGACGCTGCCGCAGCGCCTCGTCCGCCACTACGAGGTGCTGACCCGCCTCAAGGGCGCCTCCGGTCTCATTCCCGCCGCCGAGTTCATCCCCGTCGCCGAGAAGAGCCGGCTGATCGCCAAGCTCGACACCTATCAGGTGATCCGCGCCTTCCAGATCCTGAAGCGCCTCACCCAGCGCAACGGCGAGGTCGGCCTGTTTGTCAACCTTTCCGCCGAAAGCCTTGCTTCCTCGGCCTTCTTCCGCGAGTTCCAGGCCTTCCTCGGCCAGAATCGCGCCGCCGCCGACCTGGTGCAGTTCGAGTTCCGGCAGGACGCGCTGGCCGGGATGGGTCCGCTGGAGATCGAGAGCCTGCGGGCGGTGGCCGACCTCGGCTTCCATTTCTCGATCGACAACGTCACCGACCTGCGCGGCGATTTCCGCCGCTGGTCCGATCTCGGCTTCCGGTTCATCAAGGTGGCGGCCGACCGGCTGCTCGGCCGCATGCCGCTCGTCACCGGCGATATCCATGTCGAGGACATGGCCGGCCACCTGCAACGGCAGGGTCTGACGCTGATCGTCGACCACGTCGAGCAGGAGGCGCAGGTAATCGACCTGCTCGATTACGGCCTTGCCTTCGGCCAGGGCAACCTGTTCTCCAGCCCGCGCCAGGTGCGGCCGGAGGTGCTCGGCCCGGCCCAGGCGGCGGCGACCGGCACCGCGGCGCGCCCGACCGGTGGCGAAGCCAGTTCCAGGAGGAGCGTCAGCCCGTTTCCGTCAGGCGTTGCGCGAAAGCAATAAGGCGGGCGGCCGCGCCGAGGGAGATGAGCCAACAAAAAAGCCGCGGCAACCCGCGGCTTTTTTCATCTGTCGGGAAGGCGCCGGGGGCGCCGCTCCATCACCAGAACTTCCACCACTCCTTTTTCGGCGACGTTCCCGGCGTACCGTCGTCGGTGGTCACCGGCGCGCCGGGAGCCGGCTCCAGATAGGCGACCGGCGGCTCGACCAGCGCCTTGCGCACCGGCTTGCCGCTGGCGTCGTAGAGCGTGCTGTCCTTGGCCCGCGGCATGGTGCCGAGATCGCTCGGCATCATCGGCTTGGACGCTTCCTCGATGCTGTTGGGCGAGGTATTCGGGCGTGTTGTATTCTGCGGCAACCGGGTAGACATCAGCTCGGAAGGCGACAATTCGTGATTGTCGGGGCCGCGCGCCGCGTCACGGGCGGCGGCTTCCTTGAGAAGCCGCTGCGTCTTGGCGTCGTTGTCGTCGGGCCAGGCGCCGGACGCCTCCAGCCGGTTGGGATCTTCCGGCGCGACCAGGGCCATCTTGTTGGGCGGCACCACCAGCGGCGCGCGCGGCGTGTAGTTGATCGCCGTCTTGCGCGTCGGCACGGCACCGAGGCCCTCCATGACAGCGCGGCCCATCGACACGTTGGGAACTTCCGTCTCCGGATCGTCGTCGGCGACGGACGTGCCGAGCGCCGAGCAGGCGGAAAGACCGATGGCGGCGACGGCGAGAAGAGCGAAACGCTTGCCGGTCAGCAGATGGGTCATCGATATCGTCACTCTCGCTCTCGTGCCGGGTGCTCGGCGGTCATCGGCCGCGGCCCGACCCTCGTTCCGGTCGGCAACTAGCCGACTTTTGAGGCATCACTGTGGCCTGGGGCGGAGAGAGTCATACAGGAGTGCGCCTACCCCTGCAACGATGGCGCAGTCGGCGAGGTTGAAAACGTACCAGGAAAACGAGCCGTAATGCAGGTGCAGGAAGTCGACGACGCCGCCGAACAGGATGCGGTCGACAAGGTTGCCGAGCGCGCCGCCGATGATCAGCGCCAGCGCCAGACCGGCCAGCAGCCGGTCGCCGGAGCGCCACAGCCAGACCGCCAGCATCCCCGTCGCCAGCGCCGTGAAGCCGATCAGCAGGAAGCGGCCGAGCGCTTCCTGCTGCTGGAACAGGCCATAGGAAATGCCCATGTTCCAGGTCAGCACCAGGTCGAGCACCGGCGCCACGGAAATCCGGTCGCCGCCGGACAGCGTGCCGTCGCTCAGCACCCAGTACTTGCTCGCCTGGTCGGCGGCGAACGTCAGGACGATGACGGCGAGCGCGGCAAGCCGCGTCCGCCGTGTCCGGTCGCGGAGCGCCTCCGCCGTCATGAACCGGCCGCCAGCTCGCGCAGCGCCTCGGCGTCGCGCAGCGTCACGTCCGGATAGTCGGGGTCGGAGCCGACCTCCGGCAGGATCTTCCACGAGCGGGCGCATTTCCGGCCCTCGGCGAGCCTGGGCTCCACGGCGACCGGCGTACCGTCGTCGAGGCGGAAGGCTCCCTCGGGCGCCGGCGCCTCGGTGACGGTGATCTGCGAGGTGATGCAGATCTCGGCGAAATCGAGCCCGTCGAGCGCCGCCAGGAGGTCGGCGTCCTCGACATGCACCACGGGCGCCGCTTCCAGCGACGAGCCGATGCGCTTCTCGCGCCGCTCGATCTCCAGCGCGCCGGTCACCGCCCGCCGCACCTTCTTCACCTTCTCCCACTTGTCGTCGAGAGCCGCGTCCAGCCATTCCTCCGGCACGTCCGGGAACAGTTCGAGATGGATGGACGACGCCTCGCCCGGATGGCGTTCGAGCCATGCCTCCTCGGCGGTGAACGGCGTCAGCGGCGCCAGCCACTTGACGAGATGGTCGTAGAGCGTGGCCACCACGTGGAGCGCGGCGCGGCGCTTCAGGCTCGACTTCGGGTCGCAGTAGAGCGCGTCCTTGCGGACGTCGAAGTAGAAGGCGGAAAGCTCGATGTTCATGAAGTTGAGGATCGACGAGAACACGGCCTTGAAGTCGTATTCCTTGTAGCCTTCCACCACCTCGGCGCCCACCACCGCCAGCTTGTGCAGCATCAGCCGCTCCAGCTCCGGCAGGTCAGCATAGGCAACCGCGGCGCCGTCGTAATGGGCGAGCGTGCCCAGCATCCAGCGGACGGTGTTGCGGATCTTGCGGTAGGCGTCGGAATTGGCGTCGAGGATCTTCTTGCCGATGCGCTGGTCTTCCCAGTAGTCGGTCGAGGCGACCCAGAGGCGCAGGATGTCGGCACCCGACTGCCTGATGACGTCCTGCGGCTGCACCTGGTTGCCGAGGGATTTCGACATCTTGCGGCCGTCCTCGGCCATGGTGAAGCCGTGCGTCACCACCGCCTTGTAGGGCGCGACGCCGTTGACGCCGCAGCTTTCGAGCAGCGAGGAGTGGAACCAGCCACGATGCTGGTCCGAGCCTTCGAGATAGACGTCGGCCGGCCACTTGAGGTCGGGGCGGCCCTTCAGCACGAACTCGTGCGTCGATCCCGAATCGAACCAGACGTCGAGGATGTCGCGCACTTGGCTCCACGGGCCGAGGTCGTCGACGAAGCCGCTCAGGAACCGTTCCTTGGCGCCGTCGGCGAACCAGGCGTCGGCGCCCTCGGCGAGGAAGGCCTCGCGGAGGCGGCCGGCATAGGCGTCGTTGTGGGCGAAATCCGGGCCGGGCAGCAACTGGCCGGTCTCAGTGTTGCGGAACACGGCGATCGGCACGCCCCAGGCGCGCTGGCGCGACAGCACCCAGTCGGGCCGGTTCTCGATCATCGAGCGGAGGCGCGTCTGGCCGGCCGGCGGATAGAAGGCGGTGTCGTCGATCGCCTTCAGGGCGCGAGCGCGCAGCGTGTCGCCGACCGGACCGTTGCCGATCGGCTTGTCCATGTAGACGAACCATTGCGGCGTATTGCGGAAGATCACCGGCTTCTTGGAACGCCAGCTATGCGGATAGGTGTGCTTCAGGCGGCCGCGCGCCACCATGGCGCCGGCGGCGGCCAGCGCCTCGATCACCGCCTGGTTGGCGTCGCCCTTGTCGCCCTTGTCGGTCAGCACGCGCCGGCCCGTAAAGCCCGGCGCGTCGGCGGTGAGATAGCCGCCGTCGTCGACGGTGAACGGGATGGTGGCGTCGATGCCGCGCGCGGCGAGATCGCGGCCGTGCTCCATCCACAGCTCGAAGTCCTCGCGGCCATGGCCCGGGGCGGTGTGGACGAAACCGGTGCCGGCGTCGTCGGTGACGTGGTCGCCGGGGAGAAGCGGCACGTCGAAGGTGTAGCCGCCGCCGAGGCCGCTGAGCGGATGAGCGCAGGTGACCGACGACAGCGCGTCGGCCGCGACGGCGGCGAGCTTGATGTGGCCGGTCACCTTGGCCTGCTTGAACACCGCGTCCGCCAGCGCATCGGCCAGCACGTAGCGCTCGCCAACCTTGGCCCAGTTGCCCTCCGGCGCCTCGGTCACTTCATAGAGGCCGTAGGCGATCTTCGGCGAATAGCTGACGGCGCGGTTGCCGGGGATGGTCCACGGCGTCGTCGTCCAGATGACGACGGAAGCGCCGGCAAGCTCCGGCGCGCCCGACGTCACCGGGAACTTCACCCAGATCGTATCGCTCTGGTAATCCTGATACTCGACCTCGGCCTCGGCCAGCGCCGTCCGCTCGACGACCGACCACATCACCGGCTTGGAGCCGCGATAGAGCTGGCCGGATACGGCGAACTTCAAGAGTTCGGTGGCGATCACCGCCTCCGAGGAAAACGCCATGGTGGTGTAGGGATTGGCAAAATCGCCCTCGACGCCGAGACGGCGGAACTCCTCGGCCTGCACCTTGATCCAGCCTTCGGCATACTGGCGGCACTCGGCGCGGAAGTCGTTGATCGGCACCTCGTCCTTGTTCTTGCCCTTGGCGCGATACTCCTCCTCGACCTTCCATTCGATCGGCAGGCCGTGGCAGTCCCAGCCGGGGACGTAGTTGCTGTCGTAGCCCATCATCTGCCGCGAGCGGGTGATGATGTCTTTCAGGATCTTGTTGAGCGCGTGGCCGATATGCAGGTGGCCGTTGGCATAGGGCGGGCCATCGTGCAGCACGAACTTCTCGCGCCCCCTGGCGGTGTCGCGCAGCCGCTCGTAGAGCCTCATCTCGTCCCAGCGGGCGATCAGCTTCGGCTCCTTCTCCGGCAGGCCGGCGCGCATCGGGAAGTCGGTGGCCGGGAGATTGAGCGTCGCGGAATAGTCGCGGGTCGGCGTCGCGTCGGACGTCGGTGCGGGCGTGTCGGTCATGGAATGTCTCGTCGGTGCAACAGGAAAACGGTATCGGCAGAGAGGGCGCTGCCGGCGGTCGGCCAGGGCGGCTCGGCTCCCGGTCCTCGATCCCGCCGCGTCAGCGGCGGCTCATCAGGACCGGGCCGATAATTCGCGCGATGTGCGGTGCGGCCGGCGGACGGCGGAGAAACGTAGGCATGGCCGTGTTCTACCGGCAAAGCGGCCGAAAGGAAAGACGCCCCCGCACTCGCCGATCCGATTGAATCACCGGACTGACAAGCGAACGTTCCGGCGGATTTCGCCGGATATCCGCCGTCAGTCCTGCCACAGCGCCCGGTCGAGGGGCGTGAAGCCGTCGAAGCCGGCGAGCAAGGCCCGTCCCTCCTCGGCGTCGCGGTTCATCTGGACGATCAGCGGCGCCACGCCGTCGAACTTCAGCTCCGGCCTGAGGTAGGCGATCGGCATGACGGCAAGCGTCTTGCCGTAGAGGTCGCCGGAGAAGTCGTAGAAGAAGGTCTCGAACACCGGCGCGCCATTGTCGAAGGTCGGCCGGCGGCCCCAGCTCGCCACGCCGGCATGGCGGACGCCGTCGATATGGGCGTAGACCGCGTAGACGCCTTCCGACAGCCGCACCTGCGGCGGCAGGCGGATGTTGGCGGTCGGAAAGCCGATGGTGCGGCCGCGCTTGTCGCCGTCGACGACGATGCCCTCGAAGAACCAGTGCCAGCCGAGGAGACCGGTCGCCTCGGCCAGCACGCCCTCGGCGAGGCGGTCGCGCACCGCGCTCGATGACACGGTGTAGCCGTCCTCGGTCTCGAACGGGGCGAGGATGTCGACGCTGAAGCCGTGACGTTCGCCGAGTTCGCGCAGCTTCTGCGGCGTACCGTGCCGGCCCGCGCCGAAATGGAAGTTCCAGCCGACGACGACGTGGCGGATGGCCAGTTCGTCCACCAGCACCCGCTCGACGAACTCTTCCGGGCTCTGGGCGGCGAAGGCCGGCGAGAAGGGGATGGAGACGAGGCCGTCGAGCCCGATCGCCTCGACCAGCCGCGCCTTGACCGGCGCCGGCGTCAGGCGGAACACCGGGTGCTCGGGCCGGAACACGTCGCGCGGATGCGGCTCGAAGGTGACGCCGACGGCCGGAATGCCGCGCTGTCGCGCCGCCGCGAGGGCGGCTTCCAGCACGGCCTGGTGGCCGCGGTGCACGCCATCGAAGTTGCCGATGGCAACGGCGCCGCCCCTGAGGGCCGGGGTGACGGACTGACGGTCGACGGACTGGAAGGAGGGCATGGTCTCTTGAATCTGCTGTCGCCGGGAAGCCGCCATCGCCCGGCGCCGGCGGTTTCGGCGGCGCCGGCGACCGTGCCTTCTGCTCCGGGCAAGGTCAAGCGGCGAATTGCCACGGCAGCCCTGCCGCCGCGGCGCCCCTCGGCGCGCCTGACAACCCGGTAATCGCCGGCATGGTTGGCAAAGCGTAAACCGGGCAGCCGGCGATTTAAGACAAAATCGAGCAAAAAACCGCCGAACTGCGCCACAAAAACGATTCAAAGAAAAAACGGATGGTAAATCAAGCGTCTCGCTGAACGATAACGGGCCGGGGATCGGCGACGACGGGAATTAACCGACTTTTCAGGTCCCGGTCGTATGGTTTTTCCAGAGGCACGGGCCCCGGCAGGGACGTTCACCCGCCCGTGCACTTGAGCTGGTCATCGAGGCGCGGGTGGCGCCGCGGCAGTTTGGAGTAAACGATGGCACTTGATACATCGATTCCGGTTCTGGTGGTCGACGATTACAAGACCATGATCCGAATCATCCGGAACCTCCTGAAGCAGCTCGGTTTCGAGGACGTCGACGAGGCGGCCGACGGCACCGAGGCCCTCGGCAAGATGAAGGAGCGCCGCTACGGCCTTGTCATCTCCGACTGGAACATGGAGCCGATGACCGGCTACGAGCTTCTGAAGCAGGTGCGGTCCGATTCCTCGCTGTCGAAGACGCCGTTCATCATGGTGACGGCCGAATCCAAGACCGAGAACGTGATCGCCGCCAAGAAGGCCGGCGTCAACAACTACATCGTCAAGCCCTTCAACGCCCCGACGCTGAAGAGCAAGATCGAAGCCGTGTTCGGCGACTGAGGCCGAACCGCGCCGGAGAGCACGAGGGGGCGGCGGCATGCCGCCCGCCACCGCCCCGGAAACGCGCGACGAGAGCCGACGCATCCAGTTCAAGATCAAGACGTCCGCATAGCCGCCCCGCCGGGACGGACGACGCCGCGCATTCAGAAAAGGGCTTCTCGATGTCTGACATGTCCTCGGAGCATGTGGCCAAGATCATCGACTTCCTCCGCAACGGTCGCAAGGCCGAGGATGTGTCGCTCGAAGATGTCATGCGCCTCGCCGAGCTGATGGCCGAAAGCTTCCAGTCCTTCTTCAAGAGCATGGATCTCGCCATCTACTCCGAACTCGGCGAGATGGCGCGTGAGATCGCCAACATGAAGGAGGAGCTGGCGATGCTGCGCCTCTCCGACATGCGCGACGAGCACATCCCGACCGCCGGCCGCGAACTCGACGCCATCGTCGAGGCGACCGAGGAAGCCACCAACACCATCATGTCGGCGGCCGAGGAGATCATGGCGGCCGATGTCGAGGACGTCGACGCCTATCAGGCCCTGGTCGGCGAGAAGGTGATCGACATCTTCCAGGCCTGCTCCTTCCAGGACATCACCGGCCAGCGCATCTCCAAGGTCGTCACCACCCTGAACGCCCTCGACAAGCGCATCACCACGCTGGTGGAAAAGCTGAAGATCATGCGCATCACCGACGTCGCCGCCAACGAGACGCCGGCCGAGAAACGCGCCCGCGAGCTGATGCTGCACGGGCCGCAGTTCAAGGGCGAGGGCGTCAGCCAGGACGACATCGACGCCTTCTTCTGAGCGCCGCCATCGCGCCGGATCCTGAGGAAAGAGGCCCCGCGGGGCCTCTTTTCATGTCTCCGCACCGGACGAGCCCTCACCAGGCAAGACGGGGCAGGGCGGCGCGGATGCCGAGGCCCTCGGCCTCCAGCCGGGCGGCGAGCCGCGCCGGATCGGGGGCGAGGAGATCGCCGAAGTCGGCGCCGTGGATGCCGGCCGTCACCATCAGCACATCGATGCCCTGGCCGTAGGCGCCCTTGATGTCGGTCGGCAGGCCGTCGCCGATCGCCAGCACGCGGGCTTTCTCCATCGGCCGGCCGAACGCCCGGTCGAGGGCGGCAAGCGCCGCGTCGTAGACCGGCTTGAAGGGCTTGCCGATGATGACGGCGTCGCCGCCGAGCGCCAGATAGAGCTGGGCCAGTGCCCCGGCGCAGTAGACGAGGCGGTCGCCGCGCTCGACCACGACGTCCGGGTTGGCGCAGTAGACCTTGAGGCCGCGTGCGACGAAGCGGGAGAGCATCGGCCGGTAGGTCTCGGCGGTCTCGGTCTCGTCGTCGAACAGGCCGGTCAGCGCCACGTATTCGGCTTCCTCCTCGCCCACCAGCTCGACATCGAGCCCCTCGAACAGGCCGAGGTTGTGCTTGGGGCCGAGATGAAACAGCCGCTTGTGCGGTTCGCTCGCGAACACCTGACGGGCGACCGAGCCGGAAGTGACGATCTCGTCATAGCTGTCGCGGCCGATGGCATAGTGGCTCTGCAGCAGGTCCTCGACGTTTTTCGCCGGCCGCGGTGCGTTGGTGAGCAGCACCACCGCCTTGCCGGCAGCCCGGAAGCGGGTCAGCGCCTCGGCGGCGGCGGGGTAGGGCGAGACGCCGTTGTGGAGAACGCCCCAGACGTCGCAGATGACGCCGTCGTAGGCCCCGGCGAGGGCCGACAGGCCCGCGATCATGTCTATCTTTTGCATGCCCTCCCGATAAGGGGGCGGCATGACGAGGTCAAGACGGCAGCCGGCCTTCGAGGAGGTCGCGCACGAAGGCCGGCACGATGTCGCCCGCCTTGCCCTCGATTTCATGCGCGAACAGGCCGTGGCCGCGCCGCGACGCTTCGAGGTTCAATTCGACGGTGACCGCGCCGGCCTGCCGGGCCGCCCGCACGAAGTCGGCGGCCGGATAGACGGTGCCCGACGTGCCGATGGAGAGGAACAGGTCGGCCTCGCCGAGCGCCCGGTAGATCTCCGGCATGAAGTAGGGCATCTCGCCGAACCAGACGATATCGGGCCTGAGCGTGCCGGCCCGGCCGCACAGCGGGCAGGCGGAGGCGGTCGTCATGTCGCCCTGCCAGGGGCCGCGCTTGCCGCAGGCTTCGCAGAGGAACCTGTCGAGTTCGCCGTGCATGTGCAGCAGCGCCTTCGAGCCGGCCTTCTCGTGCAGGCCGTCGATGTTCTGGGTGACCAGCAGGAAGCGGCCCGGCCACGCCGCCTCCAGGTTGGTCAGCGCCAGATGGGCGGCGTTGGGAACGGCGACGGCCGCCTCGCGGCGCTGCTCGTTGTAGAAGTCGTGCACCAGCGGCGGATTGCGGGCAAAGCCCTCCGGCGTCGCCACGTCGTCGATGTCGTAGCGCGCCCAGATGCCGCCGGCGTCGCGAAAGGTGTCGAGCCCCGATTCCTGCGATATGCCGGCGCCGGTCAGCACGACGATCGACGTGGCGGCCGAAATCCCGAAGTCTGTCATGGAGCGTCTCCCGTTCCGCCGCCGATCTCGCTCCGCCGGCCGGCTTCGTCTATGCTAACGCCTCCGATCCCTCCGTCCGCAAGCGATTCCCGAAGCCGATGTCGGTCATCATCCAGCTCTCGCCCGTCACCATCAACCGCATCGCCGCCGGCGAGGTGGTGGAACGGCCGGCGAGCGTCGTCAAGGAGCTGGTCGAGAACGCCATCGATGCCGGCGCCGACCGCATCGAGGTGGTGACCTCGGGCGGCGGCAAGACGCTGGTGCGCGTCGTCGACAACGGCTCCGGCATGACCGCCGGCGATCTGTCGCTGGCCGTCGAGCGGCATTGCACCTCCAAGCTGATCGAGGACGACCTCCTCGACATCCGCACCCTCGGCTTCCGCGGCGAGGCGCTGCCCTCCATCGGCTCGGTCGCCGATCTCCGCATCGAGACGCGCCATGCGTCCGAGGACAACGGCTGGGCGATCAGCGTGTCGGGCGGCAGCCGCTCGGAGATCGCGCCGGTGGCGCTGAGCGCCGGCACCCGCATCGAGGTCCGCAACCTGTTCTTCTCGACGCCAGCCCGCCTCAAGTTCCTGAAATCCGAGCGCGCCGAGGCCGGCGCCATCACCGACGTGGTCAAGCGCCTGGCGCTCGCCCACCCGGAGATCCGCTTCTCGCTGTCGG
The DNA here is from genome assembly GCF_000425185.1 of Pleomorphomonas koreensis DSM 23070. GTDB lineage: Bacteria > Pseudomonadota > Alphaproteobacteria > Rhizobiales > Pleomorphomonadaceae > Pleomorphomonas > Pleomorphomonas koreensis. The sequence goes on along the minus strand of NZ_AULH01000005.1, from coordinate 118,118 downwards.
GCTCCGACCGCTCGCCGCTTGATTACCCGGCCCTTCAGGAGGGTGATTTCCGGGGGCGGGCGTTGCAGGTGATGGGCGCCGACTTCGCGGAGAACTCGATCGAGATCGACGCGCTGCGCGAGGGCGTCCGCCTCACCGGTCTTGCCGGCCTCGGCACCTTGCAGAAGGCCAACGCCCAGAGCCAGCACCTGTTCGTCAACGGCCGGCCGGTGCGCGACAAGCTGCTGCTCGGCGCCATCCGCGCCGGATATTCCGACGTCATGGCCCGCGACCGCTTTCCGGCGGCCGTGCTGTTCGTCGATCTCGACCCGCACGAGGTCGACGTCAACGTCCACCCGACCAAGGCCGATGTGCGCTTCCGCGATCCCGGTCTGGTGCGCGGCCTCATGGTCGGCGCGCTGAAGCGGGCGCACGCCGACGCCGGCCACCGCGCCGCCTCGACGCACGGCGCGGCGACGCTGGACGTGCTCGAAGCCGCCGTTGCCCGGCCGATGCCGGCGCGGTCGTCCTGGTCCTACGCCAGCCGGCCGGCCGCCTTCGACTGGCGCACGGCGCCCGAGCGGCCGCTCGCCGGCGCGGCAGCGGACGGTTTTTCGGAAGAGGACGACGTCTCCGTTGCCGAGGAGCCGCCGCAGGGCCGCTTCGCCGTCGTCGACGACGCCGTCGCCGCCGACGCCCGCGCCGGCCTCGTCGAGCCGGCGCCCGAGAGCCTCGCCCGGCCGCTCGGCGCGCCGCGCGCCCAGATCCACGAGACCTATATCGTCGCCCAGACCGAGACTGGCCTCGTCATCGTCGACCAGCACGCCGCCCACGAGCGCCTCGTCTACGAGCGGCTGAAGCGGGAGATCGCCAGCGGCGTCGAGCGGCAACTGCTGCTGATCCCCGACGTCGTCGACCTGCCGGAGGAGGACGTCAACCGGCTGATCGAGCGCGCCGACGAGCTGGCCGAGCTTGGCCTCGTCGTCGAGGGGTTCGGCCCCGGCGCCGTTGCCATCCGCGAGATCCCGGCGCTCCTCGGCCGCACCGACACGGCGGCGCTGGTCCGCGACATCGCCGACGACCTCGCCGAGTGGGATCAGGCGACGCGCCTCAGGGAAAAGCTCGACGCCATCGCCGCCACCATGGCCTGCCACGGCTCGGTAAGGGCCGGCCGCCGGCTGCGCGTCGAGGAGATGGACGCGCTCTTGCGCGAGATGGAGGCGACGCCCAACTCCGGCCAGTGCAACCATGGCCGTCCGACCTTCGTCGAGCTGAAGCTCAGCGACATCGAGCGGCTGTTCGGGCGACGATAAAATCAGTCTTGGCGGATGATGGCGTAGATCGCCACGTCCCAGCGCGCCTCGCCCACCCTGGTCGACGAGCGGCGGACGCCTTCACGCGTGAAGCCGAGGGATTCGTAGAGGCGGATCGCCCGTGTGTTCTGGACGTAGACGTTGAGTTCCAGCCGGGGAAAGTCGCCGGCCTCATCGAGCCGGGCGAATACCTCGGCGAGGAACGGCCGCGCCAGCCCCTTGCCGCGATGGCTGGGCGCCAGGGCGAAGCGAGCGAGGCGGGCGACGCCGTTCGGCCAGTCGAGGACGATCTGGGCGTGGGCGACCGTCGTGTCGTCCAGAAGGCCGGCGAAGGCGAGGCGGAGCGGCGGATCGGTCGTCGTCTCGGCCAGCATGGCGGCGATCTGGTCCCCGCCGAGGGGAAAGCGCAGGCCGCCGCCGCCCCACATGGCCAGTGCTTCCGGCGTATCGAACCAGCCGGGCAGTGAGACGAGATGCCCGGCCGCGGCCGGCACGACGCGGAGCGCCGCCATCGGGGCTATTCGCCTTCGCCGAAGCGATCGTTGACCAGCGCGGCGATCGCCTCGACGGCGTCGAGCGCTTCCCGGCCGGTGGCGCGCACCTCGATGAACGAGCCGATGCCGGCGGCCAGCATCATCAGTCCCATGATCGACGTGCCCGACACGCTCTGGCCGTCTTTCAGGACGCATACCTCGGCCTCGAAGCGGTCGACGCACTGGACGAACTTGGCCGAGGCGCGGGCATGCAGCCCCTTCTTGTTGAGGATCTTCAGTTCGCGGACGATGGCGCCATTGGCTCTGTCGTCTGTCATAATCCGGCAAGTACCTGGCTGGCGACGGAAATGTATTTGCGCCCGGCGTCCCGGGCCTCGGTGACGGTTTCGGCGAGCGAACGCTCCTTGCGCACGGTCGCCAGCTTGACCAGCATGGGCAGATTGACGCCGGCGATCACCTCGACGTCGCCGATGTCCATCACCGAAATGGCGAGGTTGGACGGCGTACCGCCGAACATGTCGGTGAGCAGGATGACACCCTTGCCGGAATTCACCCGCTCCACCGCAGCGATGATGTCACTCCGCCGCTGCTCCATGTCGTCCTCGGGGCCGATGCAGATGGTCTCGAAATCGGCCTGCGGACCGACCACATGCTCGAGCGCCGACCGGAATTCATCGGCAAGACGACCATGCGTCACCAGAACCAACCCGATCATTCTGGGGTCCGATCCCTGTAGATTGCGAAGCTCATGCGGCGCGCCATGTCGATTTCGCTCCAAGCTGGAACGGGCCACATCTTCACCAGAGCGGGATTTCTTGCAAGCGGAAAACGCCGGTTGAGGCCGGCTGGCCCGGTTTCCGGCCCGCCGGCGATGGATGCCGGCTCGACAAAAGTACCCGCCGGCGGCCTGAAAAGCCCGGCCGTCGGGGCGTTTTACGGGAAAAGTCTATCCTAGGCCGGAAATGCCGTCCCGATCGTTAAATCTTGTTCATTTCCTCAAGGGCAGCGAGCACCAGCGGCACCGAAATGGCTGTCCGGCGAGCCGGAATCGCCTGCCGACGCAGCCGGACGCCGGCGATCTCCACCCATTCCTCCGTCGCCTCGGGCAGGCGCGGCAGGGCGTCCGGCGCCACGAGGTCGGCGACGAGCCGCACCACCGCCGCCGGCACGTGTGCAACCTTCTCGATGCCGTGGCCATGGCGCTCGGCGAGGCCGGCGATGGTCTCCGGGCAGCGGGCAATGAGGCGGTCGTGCGCCGCCGTCAGCGCCGTGCGGTCGTCGGCGACGAAGGCGGCATGGAGGCCGTCGCGGCGGGCGGCGTCGATCAGCGCGAAGGCCAGCGACGTCTTGCCGGCGCCCGAGACGCCACGGATCAGCACGCCGGCCTCACCGACGACCACGGCGGTGGCGTGGATGGTGGGGGGGCTCATGCGACGAGGTCGGCCGGCAGCGACACGACGAAACGGGCGCCGGTGACGCGGTCGGGGTCGGCGGCATCGTCGGTGCGGTTGATCGCCGTGATGGTGCCGCGGTGCGCCTCGACGATCTGCCGGGAAATCGACAGGCCGAGGCCGGAATTGTTGCCGAAGCCCTCGCCCTCGGGGCGGTCGGTGTAGAAGCGCTCGAACACCCGCTCGATCTTCTCGGCGCGGATGCCGGGACCGTGGTCGTCGACGATCACCTCGATCATCCGGCCGTTGCGGCGGACGGCCACCTCGACGCCGCCGCCTTCCGGCGAGAAGGAGCGGGCGTTGTCGATCAGGTTGTTGAACACCTGACCGAGCCGGCTGTCGTGGCCGAGCACCATCAGCGGCTTGTCGCCGTCGCCGCGTTCGACCCTGAGGTCGACGCCGATCTCCTGATGGCGGCCGGTCTCGCGGGCCAGCGACACCACGCCCTCGACGAGGCGGCCGACGTCGATCGGCGTCGCGTCCTCGCGGGCCAGCTCGGCGTCGAGGCGCGAGGCGTCGGAAATGTCGGTGATCAGCCGGTCGAGGCGGCGGACGTCGTGCTGGATGATGTCGAGGAGCCGTCCCCGGCTCTGGTCGCTCTTGGCCAGCGGCAGCGTCTCGACGGCCGAGCGCAGCGAGGTCAGCGGGTTCTTCAGCTCGTGGGCGACGTCGGCGGCGAAGCTCTCGGTGGCGTCCATGCGGCTGTAGAGGGCGTTGGTCATGTCGCGGAAGGCGCGGGCGAGGTCGCCGATCTCGTCCTCGCGGTCGAAGGAGGGGATCTCCTCGCGCTGCTTGACGCCGCGCCGGATGCGATCGGCGGCGGCGGCGAGGCGCCTGAGCGGCCGGGCGATGGTGCCGGCCAGCAGGAAGGACAGCGTGGCCGTGACGGCGGCCGCCACCAGGAAGACGCGGAAGATGCCCCAGCGCTCGGCGGTGACGATGGCGTCGATGTCGCCGCCCTCGGTGGACAACAGCAGCGAGCCGACCACCACGCCGAAGCGCTGCACCGGCACCGCCACCGACACGATCATCTCGCCGGCCTCGTTGACGCGCACCACCGTGCCGGGCGAGCCGGAGAGCGCCTGCTCGACTTCCGGGTAGCCGCGGCCGTTGCCGCCGCCAAGCTCCCGGTAGACGGGCAGGTCGAAGCGCCTCAGGCGGTAGGTGATGGCATTGATCACCTGCTCGATCAGCGACGGCGGCTGCGGCTTGGGCGGCGGCAGGTTGAAGCGCAGCACCTGGCCGCGCGAATAGAGGAAGCGGGAATCGAGGATCAGGATGCCGTCGCGGTCATAGATGCGCGCCCGCGTCTTGGTCGGGGTGATCAGGCGGCGCAAGAGCGGCGCCACCCGCTCGGGATTGATCGGGAAGTCGAGGCTCTCGCTGTCGGTCGGCGCCGTCATCTCGCCGCCGGCCTGCATCTGCAACAGGCGTTCGGGATCGATGGTGATCGAATTGGAGACGGCCGACGCCGAGGCGGCGATGGCGCCGGCCATGATCTCGCCCTGGGTCAAGAGGCTCTCGACGCGGGCGTCGATCAGCCCGGCCCGGAACTGGTTGAGGTAGAGGATGCCGGAGACCAGCGCCGCCAGCCCGGCAATGTTGAGGACGAGGATGCGGCGGCTGAGCGAGGTGCCGATCGACATCGACACGAAGCGCCTGACGCGGCGGACGACGACCGGCAGCAGCCGGCGCATGGTGCGGCCGCCGCTGTCCCGTTCGCTGTCCTCGGCTCCCCTGATCGGCATCGCGTCTCGCGAAAGGCGTCGGCCCTCACGTCTCCTTGAAGCGGTAGCCGACGCCGTAGAGGGTCTCGATCATCTCGAAGTCGTCGTCGATCGCCTTGAACTTCTTGCGCAGCCGCTTGATGTGGCTGTCGATGGTGCGGTCGTCGACGTAGACCTGATCGTCGTAGGCGGCGTCCATCAGCGCGTTGCGGCTCTTGACCACGCCGGGCCGCTGGGCGAGCGCGAACAGGATCAGGAACTCGGTGACGGTCAGCACCACGTTCTGGCCCTTCCAGGTGCAGGTGTGCCGCTCCTGGTCCATGACGAGGTTGCCGCGCTCGATGTTGCGGTTGGCGTCGCTCGGCTTGGGCGCGGCGGTGGTGTCGCGCGGGGCGACGCGGCGCAGCACCGCCTTGACGCGCTCGACCAGGAGGCGCTGCGAGAACGGCTTGTGGATGAAGTCGTCGGCGCCCATCTTCAGGCCGAACAGCTCGTCGATCTCGTCGTCCTTGGAGGTGAGGAAGATCACCGGCATGTCGGTCTTCTGCCTGAGGCGGCGCAGCAGTTCCATGCCGTCCATGCGCGGCATCTTGATGTCGAGGATGGCGAGGTCGGGCTGCACCTTGGTCAGGCCGTCGAGGGCCGAGGCGCCGTCGGTGTAGGTCTCGACCCGGTAGCCCTCCGATTCGAGGGCGATCGAAACGGAAGTCAGGATGTTTCGGTCGTCGTCCACGAGTGCGATGGTCGGCATGCCCCAGTCCCCGTCAGTTGTCGTTCTGGTCGGTATCGATAGCCGGACCTTTGTAGCAGAGTTGAGCGGAATCTGGGCGAGAATGTAGAAAGTTCAAGGATTCCCTCGCTTTTTCGCCCGCTTGGTCACCCGTGCGAAGCGCGGCGCCAGAAGCGCGAACGAGGTGAGGATGCCGGCGCCGAGGCCCCAGTAGAGGCCCGCCGCGCCGAAACCGAGGTGGAGGCCGAGGAAGAGGGCGAGCGGCACCGACACGAACCAGAAGGCGGCCGACTGCATCCAGAGCGGCATCCAGACGTCGCTGAGGCCGCGCAGCGCCCCCATGGCAGTGCCCATCATGGTGTCGAAGGCGACGAGCACGCCGGCCATCAACAGCGTCTGCCGGGCGATGGCGGCGGCCACGGGATCGCCGATCATCGCGTCGGCGAGCGGCCCGTGCAGGGCGAGCACCAGCAGACCGCAACTGCCCGACAGAAGGCCGCCGGCGGCGATCGCCGCAAAGCCGGCCCGCCGCGCCTCGGCGGTGGCGCCGCGCCCCATGGCGGCGCCGACCCGGATCGAGGCGGCGGCGCCGAGTCCGACGGCGTTCATGTAGATCAGCGACATCACCGTCATGGTCGCCTGATGGGCGGCCACCACCTCCGAGCCCATCACGCCGGCGATCAGCACCATGGCCGAGAAGGCGGCGCTCTCGACGCCCTGGCCGAGCCCCATCGGCAGGCCGAGGCGGCGGAGATCGCCGCCCCAGCCGCCGCCGAGCGTCGCGGCCGCTTGCAGCCAGTCGCGGCCGGCGGCGCGGAAGCCGTAGGGGTCGCCGTCGCGGACGGCGGTACGGTCGAGCACGACGACGGCGGCGACGGCCATGCCGAGCCGTACAATCGAGGTGGTCGCCACCGCCACCTCGGCGCCGCCCGCCTCGACGAGGCCGCCCCAGCCGAGCACGAACACGCCGTCGAACAGGATGTTGGCGACATTGGCCGCCGCCATGATCGCCACGCCGACGCGCGGCCGGCCGATGGTCTCCAGCGTCATGTTGACGGCGAGAAACAGCAGGAAGGCCGGCAGGCCCCAGGCAAATTGCAGCGCCACCTTGCCGGCCAGCGCCGCCACGTCCGGCGCCTGTCCGGTCATCAGGAAGAAGGGTTCGGCGAACAGCGACAGCAGGCCGGCAAGGAGGCCGAGCGCCACGGCATTGACCACGGCGGCGCGGAAGATCGGGCCGACGGAGCGCGGATCGCCCTCGCCGATCGCCCGCGCCGACAGCACCATGGTCGCCTGCAACGCGCCGAGGCAGACCAGCATCAGCGTCGACATCGGCGCCGTGCCGACGCCGAGAGCGGCGAGTTCCAGCCCGCCGCGCTGGCCGACCGCCACCGTGTCGACGGCGAACAGGCCGATCAGCCCGGCGCGCGACAGGGCGATCGGCAGGCCGAGGCGAAGGGTCGCGAGCGCATGGCCGCCGAAGGTGAGGGGAGCGTCGGTCATGATGAGAGAAGCGAGCCGTTGCTGGCAGGAGACGGGGGATCGGGCGGAAGTCGGGCGGTGTCGGCGCGCCGAACGGGTGCTATACTGGCCCCGAGCCCCCGAGGCAAACCCCCAAGATACGAGGTTGCAATGGCCGAAGACGAATTCGATGCCGTGGATCTGGCGCGCCGGATCGTCCGGTCGGCGTCGACCGCCGCGCTCGGCACGCTCTCGGCCGACGGCGGGCCGTTCGTCAGCTTCGTGACGGTGGCGACCGCCGAGGACGGCGCGCCGATCGTCCTGTTGTCCGGCCTTGCCGCCCACAGCCGCAATCTCGGCCGCGACGACCGCGCCTCGCTCCTGATGCAGGCCCCGGCCGGCGAGGGCGACGATCCGCTGACCGGCGCCCGCGCCACCGTCGTCGGCCGCCTCCGGCGCGTCGGCCGCGACGAACCCGGCCACGACCGTCTGCTCGCCCGCTTCCTGGCGCGCCACCCCAAGGCGGCGGGCTATGCCGGCTTCGGCGACTTCTCCCTTTATCGCATGGCGGTGGAGGGTGCCCACCTCGTTGCCGGCTTTGGGCGCATCGCCCGCCTCGCGGCGGACGACATCCTGGTGCCGCCGGCCGTCGCCAACGCCTTCGCGGCGGCCGGGCCATCGCTGCTGGACGCCCTCAACGGCAGCGCGTCCGGCCTCAGGCTGGTGGCGGTCGATCCCGACGGCGTCGACGTCGAAGGCGAGCCGGTGCGGCGGCTGGCCTTCCCGCGCCGAGCCGGCGATCCCGGCGAGGTGGCGGTGCTGGCGGCCGGGCTCGGCTGAGCGGTGTCGATCAGCTCAGGCGGGCGAAGATCACCTGCGTCTCGCCATAGAGGCGGCGGTCGAGCGCCTCCAGTCCGTCCGGCAACGCCACCTCGGCCTTGGCGGCCTCTTCGATCACCACGAGGGCGCCCGGCGCCAGCCAGCCGCCTGACATCATCGAGGCGAGCGCCTTTTCGGCGAGGCCCTTGCCGTAGGGCGGATCAAGGAAGGCGAGCGTATAGGGCTCGGCCGGGCCGATCGATCCCATGGTGGTGGCGTCGCGGCGGAAGATGCGCGTCTGTCCCATCAGCCCGAGCGTTTCCTGGTTGCGGCGGATCAGGCCGCGCGCCTCGGCCGCCTCCTCGACGAACAGGCAGGTCTTCGCCCCCCGGCTCATCGCCTCGAAGCCGAGGGCGCCGGTGCCGGCGAACACGTCCATGACGCGTGCACCGTCGAACACGCCGTCGTAGCCGTGTTCGAGGATGTTGAACACGCTCTCGCGCAGCCGGTCGGAGGTGGGGCGGATGGCGAGGCTGCCGGCCGGCGGCGGCGCCAGCGCCGTGCCGCGATGCTTACCGGCGACGATCCGCATCGCGTCCCCTCGGCTTGCCCGGCCCGCCGCGGCCGCCGTCCCTTGCGCCCTTGCCGCCCTTGCCCTTGGGCGCGGCCGGCGTGCTGCCGTCCTGGATGCGACTGCCCTTCGGCACGATGCCGCGCTGCGGCCCCTCGCCGCGCACGCGCACCGGCTCGTCATCCTTGACGCGCGGCTTGCGGTCGACCTCGAACGCCTTGCCGGACTTGTAGGCGCGCGGCGCCTCCGCTTTAGTGCGGCGGCTTAGGCGGCCGCCGGAGCGCGGCTCGCTGGCGGCCTCGGTCTTCAGCGTCAGCGTGGCGCGTGGCGGCTTCTCGGCCTTGGCAATGCGGACGGGTGCCTTGCCGGCCGGCTTCTCGGCCTTGGCGACGCGGACGGGCAGCTTGCCGGCCGGCTTCTCCGCCTTGGCAATGCGAACGGGCGCCTTGCCGGCCGGCTTGCGCGGCGGCAGAGCCTCCAGGTCGGCCTCGCGGCGCTTGCGGTTGGCCGCCGCCGACACGGACCTGGGGCGCACCGGCGGCTTGTCGCCGGAATTCGGCGCCGGCTTGCCGCTCCTGGCGAGCACCGTCTGGATCGGCGCCCGGTCGTCCTCGCGCAGCTCGAAGTCGGCGCCGGCCTCGCCGGCCAGGCGATCGCCGAGCTGGGCGCGCAGCACGCGGCGCGGCACCTCCTCGACGGTGCCGTCCTTCAGCTCGCCGAGCTGGAACGGGCCGAAGGAAACACGGATCAGCCGGTTCACGTCGAGGCCGAGATGGGCGAGGATGGTCTTCACCTCGCGGTTCTTGCCCTCGCGCAGGCCGACGGTCAGCCAGACGTTGTCGCCCTGCTTGCGGTCGATCGTCGCCTCCACCGAGCCGTAGAGGATGCCGTCGATGGCGATGCCGTCCTTCAGGGCGTCGAGCCGCGCCTGGTCGACCTCGCCGTGGGCGCGCACCCGGTAGCGGCGCAGCCAGCCGGTGGCCGGCAGCTCCAGCACGCGGGCGAGGCCGCCGTCGTTGGTGAGGAGCAAGAGGCCCTCGGTGTTGATGTCGAGCCGGCCGACGGTCATGACGCGCGGCAGGTCGTCCGGCAGGATCGAGAACACCGTCGGCCGGCCCTCGGGATCGTGGGTGGTGGTGACGGTGCCGCGCGGCTTGTGGAACAGCCAGAGGCGGGTGCGATCGCGTTCGGGCAGCGGCTGGCCGTCCACCTCGACCTTGTCGCCGGGCCTGACGGTGACCGCCGGCGTGTCAAGCAGACGGCCGTTCAGCTTGACGCGGCCGGCGGCGATCCAGCTTTCCGCCTCGCGGCGCGAACAGAGGCCGGCGCGGGCGATCACCTTGGCGATGCGGTCGGCGCTGTCGTCGGCCTTGGCCGGCGTCTTCTTCGCCTTGGCGGCGGGGGTAGGAGTCTTCATCATGCCGACGCTCTTAGCAGGAAAAACAAGCGGCGTGCAGCCATTGCCGCGTGCTTCTATGGTGGAGAGAACGGCCGGGTTATAGAGCGCCGGCTTTTGCATCGACGGAAGGGACTGGCAATGCCCGGCTTCATGGACAGGGCGATCGACGAGGCGCGCGCCGCCGCCGCCCGCGGCGAGGTGCCGGTCGGCGCCGTGGTGGTGCGCGACGGTGTGGTTCTCGCCGCCGCCGGCAACCGCACGCTGGAACTGAAAGACCCGACCGCCCACGCCGAGATGCTGGCGATCCGCGCCGCCGCCGCGGCGATCGGCTCGGAGCGGCTGGTCGGCTGCGACCTCTACGTCAGCCTGGAGCCCTGCGCCATGTGCGCCGGCGCCATCTCGTTCGCGCGGCTGAGGCGCCTCTATTACGGCGCCGCCGACGAGAAGGGCGGCGCGGTGGAGCACAACGTCCGCTTCTTCTCGTCCCCCGGCTGCCATCACGCGCCCGAGGTCTATTCCGGCATCGGCGAGGGCGAGGCGGGGCAGATACTCAGGGATTTCTTCGTCGATCGCCGCTGAACTCAAGCCGCCGCTTCGAGGCGCCGGCCGACGGCGGCCTTCACCTCCTCGCGCAGGCCGGCGGTGGCGGCGAGGATGTCGCGCGCTTTGACGAAGTCGAGCGCCGCGAAGCCGTCGACCGGCGGGCGGATCAGGATGTCGGGCCGCCGCGACTTCAGCTTCTCGGCGATCAGCGCCTGCATCAGGATCTGGCTCGCCCCGAAGATCGCCTCCCGGGCGCTCGGCAGGCGCCGCTTGTCCGGCCGCACCGGCGTGCCCACCACGTCGATGGCGACGACGAGGTCGAGGCCGTCCGGCAACCGGTCGAAGGGCAGGGGATTGACCACGCCGCCATCGATCAGCGTCAGTCCGCCCTCCTCCACTGGCCGGAACAGGGCGGGCAGGGCGATCGAGGCGGCCACCGCCCGCCGCACCGGGCCGGCGGCGATCTCCACCTCGGCGGTGCCGTAGAAATCGGCGGCGACGACGGAAAAGGGAATGACGAGGCCGGAGAAATCCTCGGGTACGCTGGCCGGCAGGAACTCGGTGATCACCGCCTCCGGGTCGAACAGCGGCAGGCCGCCGGCGATTTCCGCGAGGTTGCGTGGCCGGAGCTTCCAGATCTTGCCCCAGACGTCGGCCGGCCGGCCGAGGGCGGCGAGCACCTCGTCGCCGATCTCGGCGCCGGAAAGGCCGGCCGCCGCCGCCGCGCCGATCAGCGCGCCGATCGAGCAGCCGGTGATTGCCGCCGGCCGGATGCCGAGGTCGTCGAGAGCGGTGAGCACGTGGACGTGGGCAAGGCCGCGTGCGCCGCCACCGCCAAGCGCGAGACCGAGGCGGGGGGCGGTGGAGACGGCGGGATCGGTCATGGCGGCGGGGCTCGGCGGGTTCGACATCGACAGGGCATGCCAGATCGATATGGCATCTTGGCGACAGCGGTGCGAGGCTGGCCGGTGAAAAAACGGTCTTTTCCGGCCGCCGCCGTGCTTGCGGCCCCGCCTTGCGGCGGCTAGAGCATTGCCGGGATCGACGTCAGGAGCAGGAAGACGCCCGTGAAATATGTCAGCACCCGCGGCAACGCCCCCGTCCTCGGCTTCTCGGACGCCGTCCTCGCCGGCCTCGCCCGCGACGGCGGCCTCTACGTGCCGGAGACCTGGCCGACGTTTGACGCAGCGACCATCGCCTCCTTCGCCGGCAAGCCGTACACGGACGTCGCCTTCGAGGTGATCTCGCGCTTCGTCGATGGCGACATCGCCGACGCCGACCTCCGGGCGATGATCGACGCCGCCTATGCCGGCCCGTTCCGCCATCCGGCGGTGACGCCGCTGGTCCAGATCGCCCCCGGCCATTTCCTCCTTGAACTGTTCCACGGCCCGACGCTGGCCTTCAAGGACGTGGCGATGCAGTTGCTCGCCCGGCTGATGGACCATGTGCTCGGCCAGCGCGGCGCCCGCGCCACCATTGTCGGCGCCACTTCCGGCGACACCGGCGGCGCCGCCATCGAAGCCTTCCGCGGCCGCGACAACACCGACATCTTCATTCTGTTCCCGAACGGCCGCGTCTCCGACGTGCAGCGGCGGCAGATGACCACGGTCCCCGACGCCAACGTCCACTGCATCGCCCTCGAAGGCACCTTCGACGACGCGCAGGGCCTGGTGAAGGGCATGTTCAACCACTTCGCCTTCCGCGACACGCTCAGCCTCTCCGGCGTCAACTCGATCAACTGGGGCCGCATCGCCGCCCAGGTGGTGTACTATTTCGTCGCCGCGGTGGCGCTCGGCGCGCCCCACCGGCCGGTATCCTTCACCGTGCCGACCGGCAACTTCGGCGACATCTTCGCCGGCTACGCCGCGAAGAAGATGGGCCTCCCCGTCGACAGGCTGGTGATCGCCACCAACGTCAACGACATCCTCGCCCGCACGCTGGAAACCGGCCGCTACGCGGTGACCGGCGTCGTGCCGTCCACCTCGCCGTCGATGGACATCGAGGTGTCCTCCAATTTCGAGCGCCTGGTGTTCGAGACGACCGGCCGCGACGCCGCGACGGTAACGCGCCTGATGCAGACGCTGAGCCAGTCGGGCGGCTTCGCGCTGCCCGAGGCGGCGCTCGCCGCCATCCGCGCCGATTTCGCCGCCGGCCGGGCGTCGGTCGAGGCGACGGCGGTGCTGATCCGCCGCCTGCGCGCCGAGGCCGGCTATCTGATCGACACCCACGGCGGCAACGGCGTCGTTGTGGCCGAGCCCCGCATCGCCGCTCCGGTGCCGATGGTGACGCTCGCCACCGCCCATCCGGCCAAGTTCCCCGACGCGGTGGAAGCGGCGAGCGGCGAGCGGCCGGCGCTGCCCGCCTGGCTGGGCGACCTGATGACGCGGCCCGAGCGCCTCACCGTGCTGCCGAACGATCTCGGCGCCGTCGAGGCCTTCATCCGCGAGCGGGCGCGCGTTCCGGCGTGACGGCCCGCCGCGCCGCGGGGGAGGTGGTGCGGCGGCAAAAGGTATGAGGGGCACGAAACTTTGACTTGAGCGGGGTGCTGTTCCATGCAGATTTTGCTAGAAAAGCTGACCCTCCGGAGCATGTCCCGATCGGAAGACGGCGTCTGACCGACGGAAAATGCCAGGGATTCAAGGGATTGTGCACGGTCCCGCGGCTCGCGGTTTCCATGTGGGCCGGGCGTGCACCAGGGAGGAAGAGGTCGGATGGCCGTCGAAGTAACCAGATTGGACAACGGCATCACCGTCGTCACGCACTCGATGCCGCATCTGGCGTCGGCGGCGCTCGGCGTCTGGGTGGCGGCGGGATCGCGCTCGGAGGCGGCGGACGAGAACGGCATCTCCCACCTTCTCGAACACATGGCCTTCAAGGGCACCAAGAAGCGGTCGGCCAAGGACATCGCCGAGGAGATCGAGAACGTCGGCGGCGAGGTCAACGCCGCCACCTCGATCGAGAGCACCAGCTACTACGCCCGCGTGTTGGCCGGCGACGTGCCGCTCGCCCTCGACATCCTCTCCGACATCCTTCAGAACTCGCAGTTCGAGCCCGATGAACTCGACCGCGAGAAGCACGTCATCGGCCAGGAGATCGGCGCCGCTCTCGACGCGCCGGAAGACTTCGTCTTCGACATGTTCCAGCAGGCCGCCTTTCCGGGCCAGGCGATCGGCCGGCCGATCCTCGGTTCGATCGAGACGGTGAAGAGCTTTTCCGACGACGCCCTGCGCGGCTACCTCAATCGCCACTACACCGGCGGCCGCACGGTGATCGCCGCCGCCGGCAAGCTCGGCCACCGCGAACTGGTGCGCATGGCGCGCAAGAAGTTCCAGCATTTCGGCGAGGCCGAGTCGATCGTGCCCGAGCGGGCCGTCTACGTCGGCGGCGAGGCGCGCGAGGAGCGCGACCTGATGGAGGCGCAGGTGGTGCTCGGCTTCCCCGGCATCGCCTATGGCGACGACGACTACATCACCGCCCAGATCGCCTCGTCGATCCTCGGCGGCGGCATGTCGTCGCGGCTGTTCCAGGAGATCCGCGAGAAGCGCGGCCTCTGCTATTCCATCTACGCCTTCCACTGGGGCTTCGAGGACGCCGGCATTTTCGGCATCTCCGCCGCCACCGGCGAGCGCGACGCCGGCGCCGTGGTCGAGGAGACCATGGGCGAGATCGGCCGCGCCGCCTCCGGCGTCACCGAGATCGAGGTGAAGCGCGCCCAGTCGCAGTTGCGCGCCGGCCTGCTGATGGCGCTCGAAAGCCCGGTGGCGCGGGCCGGCCAGATCGCCCGCCACATCATGTTCCACGGCCGCACGCTGCCGCTCGACGAACTGGTCAGCCGCATCAACGCGGTGACGCCGCAGAAGGTCTGCGAGTTCCTCGAAAAGATGGCCGCCGCGCCCAATCCGACGCTGGCCGCCATCGGCCCGATCGACAAGGTGCCCTCGGTGGCGGCCATCGCCAGCGGCGGCCAGTCGGCCAAGGCAAGCGCAGCATGACTTTTTTCGGCGTCGTCGCGTCGGGAACCTTTCCGGTGCTGGCCGACGCCGTTCTCTGTCTGCGTCTGCCGGCCGTCTCCGATTACGGCGCCTGGGTGAGCGAGCGTTCGGAGAGTCGCGCCTTCCTGCGTCCCTGGGAGCCCACCTGGTCGGCCGACGACCTGACGCGTGCCGCCTTCAAGCGCCGCGTCCGCCGCGTGCAGCGCGACGCGGCCGAACAGAGCGGCTTCGCCTTCCTGATCTTCCGTCGCGACGACGAGGCGCTGCTCGGCGGCGTCACGCTGTCCAACATCCGCCGCGGCGTCGCCCAGAGCGCCAGCCTCGGCTACTGGATGAGCGTGCGCCACGCCGGCCGCGGCTACATGCGGCGGGCGGTGGACCTCACGCTCGACTTCGCTTTCGGAGAACTCAGGCTGCACCGGGTGGAGGCCGCCTGCATCCCCGGCAACGAGCGCTCGCTCGGTCTTCTCGAAAAAGCCGGATTCGTCCGCGAAGGCTACGCGCGGCGCTATCTCCTGATCGACGGCCGCTGGCAGGATCACGTTCTGCTCTCCCGCACCGCCGAGGAGGAGGGCGGCTGAAGCCGCGACGGCGGGCGGTTTGCACGGCCGCCATCCTCGGCTATATCTGTCCGGCGCGTCTCCGGAAGGGCGCAAAGGACGGCCGGCGGGTCGAGCGCCGCCCAGAACCTCAGAGCCGCCGCGCCAGGGCGCGGCCAACGATAACCGAACTGTTCGCCCGTCGGGCTGGAGAGTGTCCTTGGCCTTCGTCCGCGCCGTCGCCGCCCTGTTCCTGCTGGTGCTCGCCGCCGGCTTCGCCCCCCACGCCGCGTTCGCCGCCGAGCCGATCCTCGTCGAGCCCGACGTCAAGGCGCTCGACCTGACGCACGCCGTCGAATACCGGCGCGACGCCGGCAACTCGATCCAGGTGTCGACGGCACCTGGCCCCGATGGCGTCGTCCGCCGCATCGAGGTGCGCGCCAAGGGCATCGACCCCAATCCGTCGTGGGTGGTGTTCTCGCTGTCCAACCAGTCGGATGTGCAGCTCGACCGGCTGATCGTCGCCCCGCATTTCCATCTGGTCGGCTCGCGCGTCATGTGGCCCGACCTCGGCGCCTCGCGCATCGCGGCGATCACCCCAAGCTCCGGCTTCGCCCCCGAACGCCAGACCAGCCAGGATTCCGACGTCTTCCTGGTGACGCTCGACCCCGGCACGGTGGTGACCTTCGTCGTCGAACTCCGGACGCGCGACCTGCCGCAGATCGGCCTCTGGGAGCCCAACGCCTACAAGGACAGCGTCAACGCCTACACGCTCTACCGCGGCATCGTGCTCGGCATCTCCGGTCTTCTGGCGCTGTTCCTCACCATCCTGTTCGTCGTCAAGGGCTCGATGATGTTCCCGGCGACGGCAGCGCTCGCCTGGGCGGTGCTCGCTTACCTCTGCATCGATTTCGGCTTCTGGAACAAGGTGTTCGCCGTCGGCTCGGGGACGGACCAGCTCTACCGCGCCGGCTCGGAGGTGATGATCGCCGTCACCATGGTGATCTTCCTCTACGCCTATCTCAACCTCAACCGCTGGCACGTGCGCTACAGCCACGTCATGCTGATCACGCTCCTGGCGCTGATCGGCCTGTTCGCGCTCGCCCTCTACGATCCCTCGATCACCGCCGGCTTCGCCCGCATGGCGCTGGCCGCCCTCGGCGGCATCGGCTTCGTGCTGATCGTCGCGCTGGCGCTGCGCGGCTACGACCGGGCGATCATGCTGGTGCCCACCTGGCTGGTGTTCCTCGCCTGGCTGGCCGGCACCGGCCTCGCCGTCTCCGGGCGTCTGGTCAGCGACCTCGCCCAGCCGGCGCTGGCCGGCGGCCTGGTGCTGGTGGTGCTGCTCCTGGGCTTCACCGTCATGCAGCATGCCTTCGCCGGCGGCGCCATCACGCAGGGGCAGGTCGACGACAGCGAGCGCAAGGCGCTGGCGCTGACCGGCTCCGGCGACATGATCTGGGACTGGGACGTGCTGTCCGACCAGATCGTCACCTCGGCCGAGGCCGAGGAAAGCCTCGGCCTGAAGCGCGGCCGCCTCGAAGGCCCGGCCCGCGACTGGCTCGACTACCTGCACCCGCAGGACCGCGAGCGCTTCAAGGCGACGCTCGACGCCGTGGTCGAGACGCGCAAGGGCCGCCTCAGCCAGACCTTCCGCATGCGCGCCCAGGACGGCCATTACCAGTGGTTCCGCCTCAGGGCCCGCCCCATCCTCGGCTCGGACGGCGAGGTCATCCGCTGCGTCGGCACGCTGCTCGACATCACCGACATGAAGCTGGCGCAGGAGCGGCTGCTCACCGACGCCATCCACGACAACCTCACCTCGCTGCCGAACCGCGAACTCTACGTCGATCGCCTCGCCGCCGACCTCGCCCGCGCCAAGGTCGACAGCCAGCGGCGGCCGGCGGTGTTCCTGATCGATCTCGACCGCTTCCGCCAGGTCAACGAGACGCTCGGCCTGTCCATCGGCGACACCATCCTCTTGACGCTCGCCCGCCGGCTCGGCCGTCTCGTCAAGCCGCTCGACACGCTGTCGCGCCTCGACGGCGACCGCTTCGGCATCGTCCTGGTGTCCGAGCAGGCATCGGATCGGCTCGCCGCCTTCGCCGACACCGTCAAGCGGGCGGTGCGGGCGCCGATCGTCGTCGGCGAGAAGGAGGTGTTCCTCACCGCCTCGATCGGCATCGCCGTGCCCGATACCGACGACAAGGAGGCGCGGACGCTGATCCAGGACGCCGAGATCGCCCTGGCCTTCGCCAAGAAGCTGGGCGGCGACCGCATCGAGACCTTCCGCCCGGCGCTGCGCATCATGTCGGCCGACCTGACCTCGCTGGAGCACGATCTGCGCGGCGCCATCGACAAGGGCGAACTGACCGTGCTCTACCAGCCGGTGATCCGGGCCGACGACCGGTCGCTCTCCGGCTTCGAGGCGCTGCTGCGCTGGAACCATCCGCGCAAGGGCTCGATCCCGCCGGCCGAATTCATGCCGATCGCCGTCCGCTCGGGTCTGGTGGTGCAACTCGGCATGTTCCTGCTCGACAGGGCGGCCCGGCAGCTCGCCGACTGGCGCGACCACATGCCGTTCGGCAATACGCTGACCATGTCGGTCAACCTCTCCAATCGCCAATTGTTGCGGCACGAGCTGCTGAACGACGTCAAGGCCGTGCTGTCGCGCAGCGGTCTGCCGCGCGACGTGCTGCATCTGGAATTCTCCGAGAGCCTCTTGATGGAGAGCCCGGAATTCTCCATGCAGATGCTCCTGAAGCTGAAGGAACTGGGCGCCGGCTTCGCCGTCGACGAGTTCGGCATGGGCTTCTCCTCGCTGAGCTACCTGCAGCGGCTGCCGCCCGGCACGCTGAAGGTCGATCAGAACGTCCTGAGGAGTTCCGGTCGCAACCGGCAGGCGCTCCTGAAGACCATCGCCACGCTCGCCCACGACCTGGAACTGGAGCTGGTGGTCGAGGGCGTCGACCGCACCGCCGACCTCGACGAGATCACCGGCCTCGGCGCCGACTATCTCGAAGGCTATCTGTTCGGCTCGCCGATGAACCCCGACGAGGTGCGCAAGCTGATGGAGAAGGCCAAGAAGGCGGTGGCCAAGGTGGCGCCGGTCGCCGTCACCGAGGCGGTGCTGAGAGTGCCCGAGCGGGTGCCCGGCGCTGGCGCGCCGGTGGCCGGCGAGGCGGCGGAGGGGGCTCCGAACGCTTGACCCCCTCCCTTTTCGCGCCGCGCCAAGTGTGGGAATAAGGACCAACCGGCGATTCGCCGCCGGACTCCGGGGCTAGGAACGTTGACGAAATGATCATGGCATCCACGAGGACCGTTCTTTCCGCCTGCCTTTCCCTCGTCATCGCCCTCGGCTCGCTGCCGGCGACGCTGTCGATGGCCTCGGCGCAGGAGTTCGTCGACGGCAAGGTCGAGTCCGTGCACGGCGACTGGCAGATCCGCTGCGACCAGCCGGTCGGCGCCCGCGACAAGCAGTGCGCCATGGTGCAGAACGTCACCGCCGAGGATCGCGACAACATCGGCCTCTCCGTGCTGATCGTGAAGACGGTCGACAAGAAGGCGAAGATCATGCGCGTCCTCGCGCCGCTCGGCGTCTACCTGATGGCCGGCCTCGGCCTCAGGATCGACGACAAGGACATCGGCCGCGTCGGCTTCGTCCGCTGCCGGGCGCGCGGCTGCTATGCCGAGGTGATCCTCCAGGACGACCTGGTCAAGCAGCTGGAGACCGGCGGCAAGGCGCTGTTCATCATCTACGATTCGCCCGAGGACGGCATCGGCATCCCGATCTCGCTGAAGGGCTTCAAGGAAGGCTTCGACGCCCTGCCGTGAGCGGCCGCCCTTGCGCGGCGGCGCCGGAAACACGACATCTTGCGCGTCCGGGGTTCCGCCAAGGCTGGAACCGCCGGGCGTTTGCTTTTATGGAGGGGTGGACCCTCCTTTTGACGGGACGCTGCCGCCGATGACCGAAACCCACGACCTTCTCGCCCTAGCCGGTCTCGATCCCGAGGCGACGCGGCGCCTCGTCGCCGACGCGCTGGCCGGCGCCGACGACGGCGAACTGTATCTGGAGCGGTCGCAGGGCGAGGCGCTGACCTTCGACAACGGCCGCCTGAAGACCGCCACCTACGACGTCAACCAGGGCTTCGGCCTCCGGGCGGTGGCCGGCGAGGCGGTCGGCTACGCCCACGCCGACGACCTCTCCGAACAGGCGCTGCGCCGCGCCGCCGACGCGGTGAAGGCGGTGGCCTCGGGCCATTCCGGCGTTGCCGCCGCCCCGCCGCAGGCCACCAACCGCCGCTTCTACGGCGACGTCGACCCGCTGCTCACCCCGGCCTTCTCCGACAAGGTGACGCTGCTCTCCGAGATCGACGCCTGGGCGCGCGCCCGCGATCCGCGCGTGCGGCAGGTGACGGCGTCGATCACCACCAGCCACAAGATCGTCGAGATCATCCGCGCCGACGGCATCCGCCTGCGCGACGTGCGGCCGCTGGTGCGCGTCAACGTGTCGCTGATCGCCGGCGAGGGCGACCGGCAGGAAAGCGGCTCCTACGGCGAGGGCGGCCGCCTCGCCCTCGATGGCTTCATCACCCCCGAGCGCTGGCAGCACGCCGTCGACGAGGCGCTCCGGCAGGCGCTGGTCAACCTCGACGCCAGGCCGGCGCCGGCCGGCACCTTCGACGTCGTGCTCGGCCCCGGCTGGACCGGCGTGCTGCTGCACGAGGCGGTCGGCCACGGCCTCGAAGGCGACTTCAACCGCAAGAAGACCTCGGCCTTCGCCGGCCTGATGGGCGAGCAGGTGGCGTCGAAGGGCGTGACCATCGTCGACGACGGCACGATTGCCGACGCCCGCGGCTCGATCACCATCGACGACGAGGGCACGCCCGGCCGCCAGACGGTGCTGATCGAGGACGGCCGCCTTGTCGGCTACATGCAGGACCGCCAGAACGCCCGCCTGATGGGGGCGCAGTCGACCGGCAACGGCCGCCGCCAGTCCTACGCCCACGTGCCGATGCCGCGCATGACCAACACCTACATGCTCGCCGGCGACAAGAGCCGCGAGGAGATCATCGCCTCGGTGAAGGACGGCATCTACGCCGTCTCCTTCTCCGGCGGCCAGGTGGACATCACGTCGGGCAAGTTCGTGTTCGACTGCACCGAGGCCTATCGCGTCCGCGACGGCAAGGTCGGCGAGCCGATCAAGGGCGCCATGCTGATCGGCAACGGCCCGGAGGCGATGAAGCGCGTCTCGATGATCGGCAACGACCTCGAAATCGACCGCGGCATCGGCATGTGCGGCAAGGCCGGCCAGAGCGTGCCGGTCGGCGTCGGCCAGCCGTCGCTGCGGATCGACGCGGTCACCGTCGGCGGCACGGCGACCTGATCCATGGCAGCTCCGATCCGTCTCGTGCTGTTCGACATGGACGACGTGGTCTACGTCTACAGGCGTGCCGACCGCATTGCCCATCTCGCCGCCGTCACCGGCCTCGATCCCGCCTTCATCAACGACCGCGTCTGGGGCGAGGGTCTGGAGGCGGCCGCCGACGGCGGCGCCTTTCCGACGCCGGAGCTGTACATCGGCTCCTGGTGCGACCGTCTCGGCTGTTCCCTGTCGGTGGCGGACTGGGTGGAGGCGCGGCGGCGCGGCATGCGCCTCATCCCCGGCACGCTCGCCCTGATCGAGCGGCTGATTGCCGCGGGGCTGACGGTCGCCGTGCTCACCAACAACGGTCCGCTCGTCCACCTCTACCGGGAAACGCTGGCGCCGGAGCTGGCGCGCCTCGTCGGCGACCGCTTCCTGGTGTCCTCGTCCTTCGCGACCTTGAAGCCCGACCCGGAGGTGTTCCGCCGGGCGCTCGGGCAACTCGGCTTCACGCCCGAGGAGACCTTTTTCATCGACGACCTGCCGGAGAATGTCGAGGGCGCCCGCGCCGCCGGTCTCCGCGCCGCCGTCTTCACCACACCCGAGGCGCTGGAGGCTGAGCTGGTCGATGCCGGTCTGATCTCGGCAGAAATGACGATGGCCGGCTGAAACGCCGGCGCGGGCATTGAAATTTCCGTCCGGGCATCCTACCTCACCGGCGGTCGGAAACCTGTCCGGCCGGTCTCGGCGTCTCGCCGAACAGGGGTGGGACGGACGCCGTGTTCTCAATGGATTTCCTGTCGGTCGAACTTGCCGCCCTGGCCCAGGTCGTGTTCATCGACGTGGTGCTGGCCGGTGACAACGCCATCGTCGTCGGCATGGCGGCGGCCGGCGTCGATCCCTCCATCCGCCGCAAGGTGATCTTCTGGGGCATCGGCGGCGCCGTCGCCCTGCGCATCCTGTTCGCCATCATCACCACGCATCTGCTGGCCGTCGTCGGCCTGACGCTGGCCGGCGGCGTGCTGCTGCTCTGGGTCTGCTGGAAGATGTTCCGCGAGATCCGGTCGAGCCGCCACGAGGAGGCGCGCGGCGTCGAGGCGGCCGAGCAGGCGCTCGACGCGGCGGCCTGCGACGTGACGCCGCCGGCGACCGGCAAGACCTTCCGCCAGGCGCTGACCCAGATCATCGTCGCCGACGTCTCGATGTCGCTCGACAACGTGCTGGCGGTGGCCGGCGCGGCGCGCGACCACGTCGGCGTGCTGGTGATCGGCCTCTTGCTGTCGGTCGGCCTGATGGGCGCCGCCGCCACGCTGATCGCCCGCCTGCTGCACCGCTTCCGCTGGATCGCCTGGATCGGCCTCGCGGTGATCCTGTTCGTCGCCGTCGACATGATCCATCGCGGCTCGGTCGAGGTCTGCACCGGCATCACCGGCGAGGACAGCTGCCAAATTCAGGATCTTCAGGATGCTACGGACGACCTCCTGAAGTGAAGGCGCGCCGCCGGTCCCGCAAAGGCCGGAACCGGCTTTGCGTTCGGAATTGCATTGAAACAATAAGATAGAGCAATTCCGGTGAACCAGATGTCGCCGGAAACGCCCCAGGGGAATTGCATGACGACCGAGGCCTATTTGCCCGCCGACGCGGCCTATGTGCAGGGGCCGGTGTTCCGCCATGTGGTGGCGCTGACCGCTCTCGGCTCGCTGGGGCTGATGGCCATCTTCTCCGTCGACCTTGTCAACCTCCTCTACATATCCATGCTCGGCGACGAGGCGCTGACGGCGGCCATGGGCTATGCCGGCGCCGTGCTGTTCGTCGTCGTGTCGGTCGGCATCGGCTTCTCGATCGGCGTGACGGCGCTGACCGCTCGCCATATCGGCGCCGGCAACCGGGCCGCCGCCCGTCGCGTCGCCACCTCGGGCCTGATCGTTTCCTTCATCGCCACGTCAGCCATGGCGCTGGCGCTCCTCGCCGTGCTCGACCCTTGTCTGAGGCTGCTCGGCGCCGAGGGGCGCGAGCTGGAGGTGACGCGTCATTTCCTGCTGATCGCCATGTTCGGCATGCCGCTTCTGGCGCTTTCCATGGCGATGGGCGGCGCGCTGATGGCCTTCGGCGCGCCGCGCATGACCCTCTGGATCAACCTCGCCGGCGCCGCCGCCACCGCTCTCCTCGACCCGATCTTCATCTTCGGCCTCGATCTCGGCGTCACCGGCGCCGCCATCGTCACGGTGCTGGTGCGCTTCGTGGCGCTGGCCGTCGGCTGGTACGGCCTGGTGCCGCGCCTCAGCGCGCTGGCCAAGCCGACCGTCGAGGGCGTGCGCCGCGACGTCGGGCCGATCCTTGCCATCGCCTTCCCGGCCATCCTGACCAATCTGGCGACGCCGGTCAGCAACATGCTGGTCACCGCCTACGTCGCTCGTTTCGGCACCGAGGCCGTGGCCGGCTGGTCGATCATCGGCCGCATCTATCCGCTGTGCTTTGCCGGCATCTTCGCGCTGACCGGCTCGGTCGGCGCCATCTTCGGCCAGAACGTCGGCGCCCGCCGCTTCGACCGCGTCCGCAAGACGCTGGCCGACAGCACCCTGTTCACGGCGATCTACGTCGCCGTCATCTGGCTCTTGCTGTTCCTCGGCACCGACGCCATCAACTGGGCCTTCCACGCCAACGGCCGGGTGGCGGAAATGATCGCCTTCTACTGCCTGTGGGCGGCGCCGACCTTCATCTTCACCGGTGCGCTGTTCGTCGCCAATGCCGCCTTCAACAACCTTGGCTTCGCCTCGCACTCGACGATTTTCAACTGGGGACGGGCGACGATCGGCACGCTGCCCTTCTGCTGGCTCGGCGTCTGGCAGGAGAGCGCCGACGCCGTCATCCTCTGGTGGAGCATCGGCGCCGCGCTGTTCGGCCTGCCGGCCCTCTGGCTGGCCCGCCGGTCGATCGACCGCCTTGCCGCGAGGGCATGATCCCCTTGCGCGCGGGACGGACGGAGGGTATTCACCTCTCATGTTGAACAGCATGGACCCCCCCTTCGGCGGCGGCGAGGCGCAGATCCGCTACCTCGACGGCGACTATCAGATCCTCCGCAACGGCAATTACGTCCGCTGCGCGATCACCGGCCGGCCGATCCTGCTGCAGGATCTGAAATACTGGTCCGCCGAGCATCAGGAGCCCTATATCGACGCCGAGGCGGCGCTCACCGCCTATCGCCGTCACACCGGCGCCCGCTGAGCGGGTCTTCCTTCAGCTGAAATGCCGCGCCATCCAGCGCCGGCGGATGTCGAGGAGCAGCGCGCCGACGGCCCGCTCCTCGGCGAGGCGCGCATGCACGCCGAACACCGCGACGCGATCGCGCGACCAGTTGCTGCCGGCGATGCCGGGCGGCAGCCGCACGGCGTCCTTCTCGGTGGTGACCGGCACGGCGTCGAGCGTGTCGGCGTCGTCGAGGATATGCGTCATCTCGGCAAGGCTGTAGGGATGATGATCGGGGAAGGCGCGCCGGACGGCAAGCCGATAGCCCTCGTCCTCCAGGGAGCGGAAGAATTTCTCCGGCCGGCCGATGCCGGCGAAGGCATAGAGCCGGCGGTGCGGCGCGGCCGGCGGCGCGTTGGCGACGAGGTCGGCGCGAAACACCGGCTTGCCGGCGCGGGCCGCCTTGCGGACGATCCGCTGGCCGGGCTCGCCGCCGCCGTAGACGATCACCGCGTCGGTGGAGAACATCTGCCGCTTGAGCGGCGCCCTGAGCGGCCCGGCCGGCATGGCGAGGCCGTTGCCGACGCCGACGGCGCCGTCCACCACCACGAAGCTGAAAGTCTTCTTCACCGACGGGTTCTGGAAACCATCGTCCATGATGCAGAGGTCGGTGCCGGTCGCCCTGAGCAGCCGGAAGGCGGCGGGACGGCGGCGCGACACCACGGTCGGCGCCACGCGGGCGAGCAGCAGCGCCTCGTCGCCGACGTCGCCGGCGGTGTGGCGGTCGATGTCGACCAGGAGCGGCCCCTTGAGGCGGCCGCCGTGGCCGCGCGTCAGGAAGCACGGGTCGAGCCCGACCGACCGGGCCGAATGGGCAAGCGCGATGGCGGTCGGCGTCTTGCCGGCGCCGCCGGCCACGAAATTGCCGACGCAGACGAGCGGCAGCGGTGGCTCGGCGCCGCCCGGCCGGCTCATGCGGCGCGCCGTGATGGCGCCGTAGAGGAGACCGAT
The DNA here is from genome assembly GCF_000425185.1 of Pleomorphomonas koreensis DSM 23070. Taxonomy (GTDB): domain Bacteria; phylum Pseudomonadota; class Alphaproteobacteria; order Rhizobiales; family Pleomorphomonadaceae; genus Pleomorphomonas; species Pleomorphomonas koreensis. The sequence continues at coordinate 93,538 of NZ_AULH01000005.1, read as the reverse complement.
CGGCCAGAGCAGCAGGGCGGTGAGGCCCTTGCGTTTCCACCAGAAGGTCGGAGTCAGCATCGCTTGCCGCCCGGCGCGCCGCCGATCAGCGGCGCGATCGCCTTGATGGTACGGCTGACGGCGCCGGCCGAACCGGCCACCACCCGCGTCGCCGCCGCCGCCTGGGCGGCCCGGCGGGCAGGATCGTCGAGAAGGGCGAGCACTGCCTCGCTCAACTCTTCCGGCGTCCGGACGATGGCAAGGCCGCCGGCATCGGCAAAGGCGGCGTAGATGTCGAGCCAGTTGGAGAAATGCGGGCCGCTCACCACCGCCGCGCCGAGCCGGGCCGGCTCGATCAGGTTGTGGCCGCCGATGCCGGGAAGGAAGGTCCCGCCCATCAGCACCACGGTCGACAGGCGGAAGAAGGCGCCAAGCTCGCCGAGCGTGTCGGCGACGTAGACGAGGGTATCGGCGTCGGGCAGTTCGCCGGCACCGCGCCGCCGCGTCGCAAGGCCGGCCGCCTCGGAGAGCAGCGCGACGTCGGCGCCGCGCACCGGATGGCGCGGCACGATGGCGAGCAGCGCCTCGGGTCGCTTCTCCCGGAGCTTCAGGAAGGCGGAGAGCACCACCTCGTCCTCGCCGGGATGGGTGGAGGCGGCAAGCAGCAGCGGCCGGCCGCCGATGCCGGCTTCGAGCGCCGCGAGGTCGGTGGCGCCGGCGTCCGGCAGGCCGGCGTCGAACTTGATGTTGCCGAAGGTCGCCACGTCTGGCGCGCCGAGGCGGGAGAAGCGTGCCGCGTCGTCGTCGGTCTGGGCGAGCACCAGCGACATGCGCCGGAACACCGCCCGCGCCGCCGGCACCACCCGCTTCCAGCCGCGGAAGGAGCGCGGCGACAGCCGGGCGTTGGCGATCACCAGGGGAATGCCATGGTCGGCGAGCCGGGCGATCGACACCGGCCAGATCTCGCTCTCGACGAACAGGGCGAGGTCGGGCCGCCAGTGGCCGAGGAAGCGGTCGACCGGGCCGGCGAGGTCGAGCGGCGCGAACTGGTGGATCAGCCCCGGCCGCAGGCGATGGCCGACCAGCGCCGCCGAGGTGGTGGTGACGGTGGTGACCAGCACGCCGGTGCCGCCGGCGATCAGCCGGTCGATCACCGGCATCGCCGCCATCGCCTCGCCGACGCTGACCGCATGCACCCAGACGAGCGGCCCCTCCGGCCGGTCGGCAGAGGGGCGGCCGAGCCGCTCGGAGGAGCGAGCCGGATCCTCCTTGCCGCGGCGCCGACGCACGCCGACGATGGCCATGCCGAGCGGCCCGGCGAGCCGGGTCAGGGCGGTCCACATCGAGAGCAGCGCGTCTCCGAGATCAGCCATCGGCGGATGGATCCGGCGTATAGGGGCCTGGGCGGAACTTGTCGGCGATTCCCGTGCGTTGGTAGGCGTCTTGGGTGATCCGATCAAGCTCCCCGGTAAGCTCAAGCCTCAGCCTTTCGACCGTCTCGTCGTCGGCGTCGGCCGGCACGCGGATCGGCGCGCCGTGTCGGAGGGTGACCGGCGAGAAGGGCAGGTCGACCACCATGCGGTCCCAGTTGTTGAAGCGCAGGCCGTAGCGCGACACGTAGGCGATCGGGATGATCGGCCGGCCGGACAGCCGGGCGAGCTGGACGACGCCCTTGCCCGATATCTGCGCCACCTTGGGCACGTCGGCGGTCATCAGCACCGAATTGCCGGCGGCAAGCTCGCGCAGCGCCTGCCGGAAGCCGGCGGCGCCACCCTTCTTGCGGGTGGAGCGGGTATTCTGGGCGCCGGAGGCGCGAATGCTGCGGATGCCCTGCGTACCGACGGCGCCGGCCACAACGCCGGCCGCCGCGTTGCGGGCGATCATCGGCACGATCGGCAGGTCGCGCGGCACGGCGACCGGCGACATCATGGCGAGGCCGTGCCAGAAGGTGAAGATAACAGGCGCCTCGGCCCGCGCCACCTCGAAGGCATCGGGCGGCACGATCGTCAGCCGGGCGGTACGGAACACCGTCAGCGCGTACCGGGCGAGGAGGTGCGACAGGCCGCGGCTCAGCAGCGCGCTGTCGAGGATCTTCCGGTCAAGTCGCAAGCAAGGTCTCCGGGAGCGCGGCGGTTCGCATCAGGTCGACGGATCCAGGAGGCGATGCAGGTGGACGATGAAATAGCGGGTCTGCGCCTGATCGACGGTGGCCTGCGCCTTCTGCTTCCAGGCGGCATAGGCCGAGGCGTAGTTCGGGAACACGCCGACGACGTCGATGGCGCCGAGGTCGGCGAACTCGGTCGACTCGAGCGCCTTCATCTCGCCGCCGATCACCAGATGGAGCAGTTGTTTCGACGTCACTTCGGTTGTCATGGCGGGGATTGCCTTCTGCGGGAGCCGGTTTCCCTCTTTTCGTCAAGCCCGGCGGTTTTTGCAAGAGAGGGAAGTCAGTAGGGTCCGAGGGCCGCCGCCGCTGCACGCGTCAGCTCCGGCAGACCGGCGATCAGGCCGTCGTGGGTGGCGGCCGGCCGGTTGTAGATGATAGCGGCACCGTCCAGCGTCTCCAGCGCGCCGCCCGCCTCGGCGAGGATGAGGTCGGCGGCGGCGATGTCCCAGTCGTGGGCGCCGCCGCGGGCGAAGGCGAGGTCGAGCGTGCCGTCGGCGACCATGGCGATGCGCAGCGCCAGCGAGGCGACGTAGCCGCGGCTCCGGAGCGTCGGCACCGGCCGCGACAGCCGCGAGATCAGCGCCGCCGGCCCGGCGACCCGCACCCCGGCAAGACTCGGCCGCGCCTGCAGGCGCAGTCGTTCGCCGTCGAGAAAGGCACCGCGCCGCTGGCCGGCTGTATAAAGTCGGCTCACCGACGGTTGCAGCAGCGCCGCCGCCAGCGGCCGTCCGTCCTCGACGACGGCAAGCGAGATCGTCCACTGGTCGGAGCCGGCGAGAAAGCCGCGCGTGCCGTCGATCGGATCGACCACGAACAGCCGCCGGCAGTCGAGCCGGGCCGGATCGTCTTCGGTCTCCTCGGACAGCCAGCCGTAGCCGGGGCGGGCGGCGAGAAGGCGCTCCTTCAGGAAGCGGTCGATGGCGAGGTCGGCCTCGCTGACCGGCGAGTCGTTGTCCTTCTTCCAGACGCGCGGATCGCGGCGGAAGAAGGAAAGGCCGATGCCGGCGGCGGCGCGCGCCGCGTCTGAGAGCAGCTCGACGTCCTCGTCGATGCGGGCGCTGTCAGCGGCCGGCAATGGTCAGTCCCCCGATGGCCACCGTCGGCGCGGTGAAGGCGGAGCGGAACTCGATGTCGTCGGCCGGCACCAGCTCGCGGAACATCGAGAGGAGATTGCCGGCGACGGTGATCTCGGCCACCGGATAGGTGATCTCGCCGTTGTCGATCCAGAAGCCGGCGGCGCCGCGCGAATAGTCGCCGGTGACGAGGTTGGCGCCGTGGCCGATGAAGTCGGTGACGTAGAGGCCGGTGCCGACCGAGGCGATCAGCTCCTGCGGCGACACGGCGCCCGGATGCAGGAGGACGTTGGTCGACGACGGGATCGGTGAGCCGGTGCCGCGGCCGGCCCGGCCGTTGGTGGTGAGATCGAGTTCGCGCGCCGTGGCGCTGTCGAGCAGCCATGTTTGCAGGATGCCGTCCGCGACGAGGTCGAGCGCCTCGCCGCTGACGCCCTCGCCGTCGAAGGGCCGCGAGCCGGGGCCGCGCCGGCGATGGGGATCGTCGGTGATGCGGATGCCCGGCGCGAACAGCCTTTCCCCGAGCTTGTCCTTCAGGAAGGACGACTTGCGGGCGATGGCGGCGCCGGAGATGCCGCCGATCAGCGCGCCTAACAGGCTCGTCGCGACGCGCGGGTCGTAGACGACGGTGGCCGTCTGCGTCGTCACCTGGCGCGGATTGAGGCGGCGCACGGCGCGATTGCCGGCCCGCCGGCCGACGACCTCGGCGCTCTCGACGTCGGCGAGATGCGTCTTCGATGAGGAATCCCAGTCGCGCTCCATGCCGGTGCCGGAGCCGGCGATCGCCGCTACCGAATGGCCGTGGCCGGAGGATTCGTAGGCACCGGAGAAGCCGGAGGAGGTGACCAGCGCCATGCCGCCGCGCGCCCAGTAGGCACTGGCGCCGGCGATGTTGGTGACGCCGTCGACGGCCATCGCCGCCGCCTCGATCGCCCTGCCGCGCTCGCCGAGGTCGGTGGCGGTGACAGGCGTCTCGTCGAGAAGGTCGAGATCGGGCCACGAGGCGGCGAGCAGGGCCGGATCGGCGAGGCCGGCGAAGCGGTCGGCCGGGGCGGCGCGCGCCATGGCGACGGCGCGGGCGGCCAGCGCCTCGACGTCGGCGCCGAGCGTCGCGGATATGGTGGCGTTGCGGTTGCCGACGAAGACGCGCAGGCCGAAGTCGTCGTTCTCGGCGTGCTCGATCTTCTCGACCTTGCCCTTCAGGACGCTGGCCACCTGATTGACGGAGCGGACGGCGACGGCATCGGCGGCGTCGGCGCCGGCGGCGCGCGCCGCTTCGACGAGGCGGGCGGCCTGCCCGGTCAGCTTCTCCAGGTCGACGAGATCGCTCATGGTGTCCGTTCCATTCGGGGTGGGTTCACGTGTTTAGGGCCGGGGGGCGCGGCCGACAAGTCTTGCGGCCGTCTTCCTCCTACAGAATTGCGGCAACTCCTTGCCGGCTGGAAACCATCGCGCCAGCCTCAGGGCACGTCGGGAGTCCCGCAAACGACTGGCGGCAAAGGTCTTTCGCGCCTGACGCATGGGGAGGCCGGTCGTCTCCCGCCGTCAAGGAAGATTGACCGAGGGTTGACGCCGTGCCGCGAATTGGCGCTTCAGATTCCGCTAACCCTCTCAAAAATCGAGAAAAAGTTTACCCAATCCCTTAAGCCGCCGGGGGTGGTGCCGGTCCTATGCTGGCCATGGTTTCGGGATCGGGCGCGAAAAAAGACGCCCGGCCCGACAGGGATAGTCAAAAGATTTCAGAAGTGAGGCGAAAACCATGACGGGAGCCACTCCCCTGGGCCTGAAGACGGCGTTGAGGCTCGATCCGGGCCATCTGCCGGCCAAGTGGTGCGTCAACGTCGGCCCGGCCGGCCGGCCGGTGCAGGAAGCTGCCATCTACATGGACGACGACGGCGTCGTCGTGCGCCGCGATCTCTCCGGCCTGCCGCTGACGCTGAGCCTGCCGTTCGCCGCCTTCGAGGGCGTGTCGGTCAGGATCGAGCCGAACGACGCCGGTGACCTCGTCGCCCATGTCGAGCTGCATCACCGCGATGCCGCTCTCTCCATTCCGCTCACCGTGACGCGCGACATGGAGGCCGCCGCCGCCGACTGGCAGGGCTGGTCCGATCGGCTCGGCCTGCCGATGCTGCTGGTCAACACATCCGGTACGGTTGAACGGGTCGGCCCGATCGTCGGCGTTCCCATTGGCGAGCCGGCACCGCGCCGCCGCCACGCCCAGATGGCCGCCCGCCGGCCGCGCTTCCTGGTCCGCCGCAAGGTGGGGGCCGGCGGCGACATGCCGGTGCTGCGCGGCTGCCGCGAGATCACCAGCTACGAGTGAGCCTCACATCGCCTTCAGAAAGGCATCGATCACCAGGCCGGCCGTCAGGATCAGTCCGGCGTCGCGGTTGGACTTGAACAGCTTCAGGCACAGCGCGCCGTCGTCGGCGTCGAACCTCTCCACCTGCCAGGCGAGTTGCCGGGCGAAGGCGGCGAGGCCGACGTAGGCGACGATGCGCGCGTCGGCGAGGTAGAAGGCGACGCCGAGCAGCAGCACCGCCGCGCCGTAGCAGACGGTGAGGAGGCGCGGCGTCGTCTCGGCGAAATAGCGGGCTGTCGAGCCCAAGTCGATCAGCGCGTCGTCCTCGCGGTCCTGATGGGCGTAGATGGTGTCGTAGGCGAAGGTCCAGAGGATGGCCGCCACGTAGATCAGCAAGGCCGGCGCGTCGAGACGGCCGAACACCACGCTCCAGCCCATCAGCCCGCCCCAGGAGAAGGACAGGCCGAGCACCGCCTGCGGGAAATGGGTGATCCGCTTCATGAACGGATAGACCGCCACCGGCACCATCGAGCAGAAGCCAAGACCGATCGAGAAGCGGTCGAACTGCAACAGCACCGCAAGGCCCACCAGCGCCTGGAGGACGAGGAAAGCGGCGGCCGCCTTGGCACTCACCCGGCCCGAGGGGATCGGCCGCGCCCGCGTGCGCGCCACGGCGGCGTCGATGTGGCGATCGACGATGTCGTTGTAGGTGCAGCCGGCGCCGCGCATCGCCACCGCGCCGATGAAGAACAGAAGCGCGTACCAGGGGGAAGGGTAGGGCTGGCCGGCCGTCCCGCTCGCCAGCCCCAGCGACCACCAGCACGGCAGCAGCAGCAGCCACCAGCCGATCGGCCGGTCCCAGCGGGCGAGCTGCGCATAGGGCTTGAGCGGCGCCGGCAGCAGGCGATCGACCCAGTTGCCGCGCTTGGCGTCGGGGATGACGATGTCGTCGGAATCAGGCGTGTTCATGGGTGAAGTCTAGCCCTCCCGCCGCCATCGCGCGACAGCATCCTCGCTGGAATTGGTCATGCGGCCTTTCGCGCGCCGGCGCATCATGGTAAGGCGCCCGGCATCTGTTCGACGAAGCGAGAGGTCCCAAGATGCACGTGCTCCTCATCGGTTCCGGCGGACGCGAACACGCCATCGCCGCCGCCCTCCGCCGCTCGCCGAAGCTGACGCGCCTTACCTCGGCCCCCGGCAATGCCGGCATCGCCGGGCTGGCCGAACTCGTCGCGCTCGATCCGGCCGACCACGCGGCGGTGATCGCCTTCTGCAAGGCCGAGACGGTGGATTTCGTGGTGATCGGCCCGGAGGCGCCGCTGGTCGCCGGCCTCGTCGACGATCTCGAAGCGGCCGGCATCAAGGCATTCGGCCCGAAGAAGGAGCCGGCGCGCCTCGAAGGCTCGAAGGCCTTCACCAAGGAACTCTGCACCGAGGCCGGCATCCCCACCGCCGCCTACGGCCGCTTCGCGGATGCCGCCGCGGCCCGCGCCTATGTCGAGGGGCGCGGTGCGCCGATCGTCGTCAAGGCCGACGGCCTCGCCGCCGGCAAGGGCGTCGTGGTGGCGGCGACCGTCGAGGAGGCGCTCGCCGCCGTCGACGCCTGCTTTGCCGGCGCCTTCGGAGCGGCCGGCGCCGAGGTGGTGATCGAGGATTGCCTGGTCGGCGAGGAGGCGAGCTTCTTCGCCATCACCGACGGCTTCGACGTGCTGCCGCTCGCCGCCGCCCAGGACCACAAGCGGGTGGGCGACGGCGACACCGGCCCCAACACCGGCGGCATGGGCGCCTATTCGCCGACGCCGGTGGTCGACGAGGCGATGGAGCTGCGCATCATCGACGAGATCGTCGTGCCGACGGTGCGCTGCCTCAGGAAGCGCGGCACGCCCTTCGTCGGCGTGCTGTTCGCCGGCCTGATGATCGAGGCGGACGGGCCGAAGCTGATCGAATACAATGTGCGCTTCGGCGATCCCGAAACCGAGGTGCTGCTGCCGCGCCTGAAATCCGATCTTCTCGAACTGATGCTGGCCTCCGTCGAGGGCCGCCTCTCCGGCAACATCGCCAATTTCGACGAGCGCACGGCGCTGACCGTGGTGATGGCCGCCGACGGCTATCCCGGCGCCTACGGCAAGGGCAGCCGCATCGATGGTCTCGACGAGGCCGCCGCCCTGACTGACGTCGCCGTGTTCCATGCCGGAACGGCCGAGAAGGACGGGGTGATCGTCGCCAACGGTGGCCGCGTGCTGGCCGTCACCGCGCTCGGCGGCAGCGTCACCGAGGCGCAGGCGAAAGCCTACGCCGCCGTCGACCGCATCCGCTGGCCGGACGGCTTCTGCCGCCGCGACATCGGCTGGCGGGCGGTGGAACGGGAAAAATCCGCCGGCTGATCAGGCCCGGCCGCTCGTCGGTGACAGGGCGGCCAGGTCGACGCCGAGCGTGGCGAGCGCCCGGCGATAGCGCTCGCCGTCGGCGGCGCCGAAGATGATTTCGGGATCGGCGTCGGTGGTCAGCCAGCCGTTCGACTGGATCTCGCTTTCGAGCTGGCCAGGCGCCCAGCCGGCATAGCCGAGCGTCAACAGCGAGTGCTCGGGGCCGCGCCCCTCGGCGATCGCCTTCAGGATCTCCACCGTGGCGGTCAGCGACAGGTCCTCGGAAATGGGCAGCGTCGCCGCGTCGAGATGGAAATCGGCGGTGTGCAGCACGAAGCCGCGGCCGGTGTCGACCGGGCCGCCGCGATGCACGCGCATGGCCCGCGCCTCCGACGGCAGGCGGATGCGCTTCTCGTCGGGGATGATCTCGAGCTGCACCAGCAGGTCGGGAAACGACAGGTGGTCGAGCGGCTTGTTGATGACCAGGCCCATCGCCCCCTCGGCCGAATGGGCGCACATGTAGATGACGGCGCGCGAGAAATCGCCCTCGTCGAGCGCCGGCATGGCGATCAGGAACTTCCCGTCGAGATAGTTGGCCTTTCCTGCCATGGCGCGTCCGGCGTTAGGTGGTTCTCCTCGCCAATATGAACCGCCCCGGCGATTATTCAAGGCACGAAAAGCGGAGCGGGGAGGCGGCCGCCGCCGTCTCCCCGCCATCATTCCCCGATCTCCGCGGCGTCAGGCGGCGCGCAGCGTCTCCAGGAAGCCGTCCATCGCCCGCCGGAGTTCGCCGGCCTGGGCGGAGAGATCGTCGGCGGCCGCCAGCACGGTGGCCGAGACGGTGCTGGTCTGCTCCGACGCCTGCCGGATGCCCTCGACGTTCTCCGACACCGCCGCGGTTCCCCGCGCCGCCTCGCTGACGTTGTGGGCGATCTCGCTCGCCGCCGACCCCTGCTGCTCGACGGCGGTGGCGATGGCGCCGGATATCTCGGTCAGCCGGTAGATGATCTCGGAGATCGAGCCGATCGAGGCGGCCGACGTGCCGGTCGACGACTGGATGCCGCCGATCTGCTGGCCGATCTGCGAGGTGGCCTTCGACGTCTGGTCGGCGAGCTGCTTCACTTCGGCGGCGACGACCGCGAAGCCCTTGCCCATCTCGCCGGCCCGCGCCGCCTCGATGGTGGCGTTGAGGGCGAGGAGGTTGGTCTGCTCGGCGATCGCCCGGATCAGCTCGACGATGGTGCCGATCTGGCCGGCGGCGGCTTGCAGGCTGGCGATGTTGTCGCGCGTGCCGGCCGCCGTGTGGCGCGCCTCCTCCGCCACGGCGCCGGCCGAGGCGACGCTGGTGCCGATCTCGGCGATCGACGACGACAGCTCCTCGGTGGCGCCGGCGACGGTCTGGACGTTGGCGGTCGCCTGGTTGGCGGCGGCGGCGGCCGAGGCGGCCTGCATCGCCGTCTCCTCGGCGTTGCCGGTCAGCGTCGCCGCAGAGTGGTGCAGCAGCTCGATGGCCGCGACCACCCTGGCCAGCACGCCGCCGACCGTCGCCTCGAAGGCGGCGGCCGTCTCGTCGCGCAACCGCTGCCGCTCGGCGGCCTCGGCAGCGTCGCGGGCGCCTGCCTCGCGGGCCAGATCGCCGACGCGGATGGCGTTGGTCTTGAACACCTCGACGGCGGCGGCCATGGCGCCGATCTCGTCCTTGCGGCCGAGGCCGGGAATGGTGACGGAGGTGTCGTTGTCGGCGAGGCGCGCCATGGCGGCGGTCATCGCCGCCATCGGCCGCCCCAGGCGGACGCGGGTGATGACGGCGGCGCCGATCGCCAGCAGCAGCGTGGCCAGCAGCAGGCCGGCGTCGATCGCCAGCTGCCGCGCCGCCTTCGTCGCATAGTGGTCGGCCTCGGTCCGCAGCGCGTCGATGGCGCTGCCGGTCACGTTGCCCAGCATCGCCGTTGCCTTGGCGCCCTGCTGGCGCCAGTCGTCGAACTTGACGCTCGGCGGCTGCCAGTTGGTCATCTTCTTGATCTGGTCGTCCTGGAGCTTGCGGAAGTCGCCCTGGAAGAAGGCGGCGTCGCCGGCCTCGAAGCTCTGGCGGATGGCCTCGGGAATGCCGGGCGTGGCGACCACGCCGCGTACCAGCTCCCACAGCGACTGCGCCTGCCGCAGCGCGGCGGTGACGGGGGTACCCTCGCCCTCGCGGAAGGGACGCTTGTCGGTGATGGCCGGCAGCATGCCGGTCACCGAGCTGCCGGCATAGCTGCGGGCGCTCCAGGCGAGGGCGCGGATGTTGACCAGCGCGGCAAGTTCCGGCGCCATGGCCTGGATGTTCGCCTCGATGGTGGCCGTCGCCTTGTCCATGGCGGCGAGAATATCGGCGCCCTCGGCGAGATAGGTCTTGCCGAGCGTATTGTCGCGGTCGGCCAGCGGCTTGGCGATCTCCGCGTCGGCGGCGGCGCGCAGCTTGAGAAGCGTGTCGCGGCGCGCCGTGATGTCGTCGAGCACCGGCTTCAGGCCGGCGTCGCGCAGCGCCTCGAGGCCGGCGATCGCCGTGTCGAGGCCGGCCGAGGAGGCGGCCCGCCGCTCGGTCACCCCCTTCAGGGCGTCGCCGCTCTGCTCGGGCGGCAGGGCAAGCACCGACGGCGTGTCGCCGCGCTCGACGCGGAAGTTGGACACCGCCTCGAACAGGCTGCGCTCGACGCCGGTGAGACTGCGCAGCGTCTTTGCCGTCGTCCAGGCCCGGTAGGCATTCCAGACGCCGTCGCCGGTGAGGGCGAGAAGGGCAAGGCTCAGTGTTGCGATGACCAGGATGATCGATTTCTGTATCGACAGGCGCATGGCGTCCTCGCCGGCTGGTGCGGTAAGATTTCATAAAAGCCGCAAGGCCTTAAGAAAATGAGAACGTTGTCGGCAGAGAGGGCGGTGGATGACTGGCCACGACAATGTGAAGCGGACCGATGCGACGGTTTGCTTTTTTTACCGGCGAAGCGGCGGCCGGATGGTATCAAAGCGCAGATCGTCCATGGAGAGAATGGCCTTGTATATGCCGCGTTTGCCGGGTTTCGCGCTTCTGTTGACGCTTTTTGCCGCTGTGCCGGCCGCCGCCTTCGAGCAGCCGCCGGTGACCTCGCGCCTCGTCGTCGCCGGCGGCATCGAGAATGGCGCCTACCGGGCGGCGCTGGTGATCGATCTGCCCGACGGCTGGCACACCTACTGGCGCAATCCCGGCGACGCCGGCATCCCGCCGATCTTCGACGTGGCCAAGAGCGCCAACCTCGGGGATTTCAGCATCGACTATCCGGTGCCGGCCCGCCATGTCGACGGCGCCGGTACGTCGCTGGTCTACCAAGGGCGCCTCACGTTGCCGATCCGCGCCGTTCCGGCCCGGCCGGGCGAGCCGGTGACGCTCGCCGTGCGCGTGCTTTACGGCCTCTGTGAGCAAGTCTGCATTCCGGCCGAGGCCGACGTCTCGGCCCGGCTGGAGCCGATGGCCGCCGCCGATCCCGAGGCCGCCGCCGCCATCGCCGCCGCCGCGGCGCGCGTGCCGGTCCGGCACGACGACGGCCGGCTCGCCGTCGATGCCCTGCACTTCGACCGAAAGGTCGGCAGGGGCCGCGTCGAGGTGTCGGTGACCGACGACGGCCGCCTCGTCGACCTTTTCGCCGCCGGTCCGGTCAGGTGGTACGCCGCGCCGCCCGAGCCGGCCGGTGAGGACAACGGCCGCCGCCGCTTCGTCGTGGCGCTGGAGGGGCCGGCCGGCGCAAAAGGCGCCGACGGCATCGCATTAAGCTTCGTGCTGGCCGAGCGGACCGGCGCCTTCGAGGTGGTCCGCCGCCTCGACGCTGCCACCGAATAAGTATATTCCCTCAGCGGTATCCCGGTGACGACGAAAGGAAACGCCATGATCAAGGTTGGAGACAAGCTGCCGTCCTTCACGTTCCTGACGCCCACCGCCGATGGCGGCAAGAAGGAGATCACCACCGACGAGGTGTTCGCCGGCAAGAAGGTGGTGCTGGTGGGTGTGCCCGGCGCCTTCACGCCGACCTGCTCGAAGAACCACATTCCCGGCTTCCTCGACCGGCTCGACGAGATCAGGGCCAAGGGCGTCGATGCCGTGGCAGTGACGGCGGTCAACGACGCCTATGTGCTCGGCGCCTGGCGCGACGCGCTGGGGGCCGGCGACAGGATCGTCTTCCTCGCCGACGGCGCGGCGGCCTTCGCCAAGGCGATCGGCCTCAGCGTCGATCTCACGGCCGGCGGCATGGGCGTCCGCTCCAACCGCTACGCGGCAATCGTCGAGAACGGCGTCGTCAGGGAATTGCAGGTCGAGCCGAAGCCCGGCGAAGCCACCTGCTCGGGCGCGCCGAGCATCCTCGACCGGCTCTGATCGGTCAGGCGACGACGGGAATGACGCGGCCGGCGCGCACCGTCGCGTCGGTCGTTTCCATGCGGTCGCCGTCGATCTGCATGCGGATGCCGGGGCCGGAGAAACGCACCTCGCTCACCGGTCGGTCGCTCACCGCGCCCAGCCGGTCGAGCCGGCCGAAGGCGAGGGCGAGGGCGGCGCGGAGCAGCGTCGCCGGCCGGTCGTCGGCGAGCGTCACCAGACGCAGGCCCGGCTCGGTGGCCCGCGTGGCGCCGGTGATGGCGAGCGGCCCGCCGTAGAAGCGCGCCGTTGTCGCCACGGCAAGCCGGCAGCGGATGGTGTCGCCGTCGGCGGTCACCGTCACGTCGCGCCCCGTCCGGGCCAGCGCCAGCCTGAGGCCGCGCCAGGCATAGGCGAGCTTGCCCCAGCGCCGCTTGAAGGCGCCGTCGACGGCATGCACCACGTCGGCGTCGAAGCCGGCCGACACCATCAGCGCGAACGGCCGCTCGCCCACCATGCCCAGGTGGAGAGGCGCGGCGCGGCCGGCGGCTATGCGGTCGGCCAGCTTCTCCGGCGAGAACGGCAGGCAGAGTTCGTGCGCAAGCACGTTGGCGGTGCCGAACGGCAGGATGGCGAGGGCGGGCGCGTCGCCGTCGCGCCGGACGATGCCGGTGATCGCCTCGTTGATCGAGCCGTCGCCACCGCCCACCACCAGCGTGCGCACGCCGGCCGGCAAACCGGCGGCGATATCGGTCAGTTCGCCGGGATGGCGGGTCAGCCAGATGTCGGACCGATGGCCGAGCCGGTCGAGCCGCGCGGCCAGCCGCATCAACCGGCGGTAGCTGAAGCCGCCGGCCACCGGGTTGGCGACCACCAGGATCGGCGCCGGATCACGCGGCATCTTCGTCACCGTCCGGCGGCGGCAGGTAGCCCGGCTTGAACGGCGCCATGCCCTGCCGGGCCAGCTCGTCGGCGCGCTCGTTCATGTCGTGGCCGGCGTGGCCCTTCACCCAGTGCCACTCGACGCTGTGGCGGGCGCGCGCCGCTTCGAGCCGCTGCCAGAGGTCGGCGTTCTTCACCGGCTTCTTGTCGGCGGTCTTCCAGCCGTTCTTCTTCCAGCCGAAGATCCAGCCGGTGATGCCGCCCTTCACATATTGGCTGTCGGTATAGAGATCGACGGCGCAGGACCGGGTGAGCGCTTCCAGCGCCATGCAGGCGGCAGTCAGCTCCATGCGGTTGTTGGTGGTGAGCTGCTCGCCGCCGCAAAGCTCCTTGCGCTTGTCGCCGTAGACGAGGATCGCCCCCCAGCCGCCCGGTCCGGGATTGCCCGAGCAGGCGCCGTCGGTATAGACGGCAACGCGCCGCCCGCCGCTCACGCGCCGTCTCCGATGAGTTCGAGGCCGTAGGCGGCGGCATTGGCCGCCGTGCGGTGAAAGCGCAGCTTCCGGTAGTATTCGAGCGGGTCCTTCTTGCGCACCAGCGCGCCGGCCGGCGTCATCAGCCAGTCGTAGAGGCGGGTGAGCAGGAAGCGCAGCGCCGCGCCGCGGCAGAGCACCGGCAGCGCCGCGATCTCGGCGGCATCGAGCGGCCGGCCGCTGGTGTAGCCGGTCAGCATCGCCCGGCCCTTGGTGGCGTTGAAGGCGCCGTCCGGCTCGAAGCACCAGGCGTTGAGGCAGATGGCGAGGTCGTAGGCGAGGAAGTCGTTGCAGGCGAAGTAGAAGTCGATCAGGCCGGACAGCCTGCCCTTCAGGAAGAACACGTTGTCGGGGAACAGGTCGGCGTGGATGACGCCCTCCGGCAGGCCCTTCGGCCAGTGCGCCGCGATGAAGGCGAGTTCCGCCTCGATCTCGCCGCCGAGCCCGATCAGCACCTCGTCGGCGCGGGCGGCGCTGCCGGCGTAGAGCGGCGGCCAGCCATCCGGCCCGAGGCCGTTGCGGCGGCGGATCTGAAAGCCCTCGCCGGCCTTGTGCAGGCGGGCCAGCGCCTCGCCGACCTGGCCGCAATGACCGACCTCCGGCCGCTTCACCCACATGCCGTCGAGGAAGCTGACGATGGTGGCGGGACGGCCGGCCAGACGCCCGAGCGCCTGGCCGTCGCGGTCGCGGATCGGCTCGGGGCAGGTGATGCCGCGGCCGGCCAGATGGTCCATCAGCCCGAGGAAGAACGGCAGGTCGGCTTCGTTCACCCGCTTCTCGTAGAGCGTCAGGATGTAGCGGCCGGCCTCGGTGCCGAGCAGGAAGTTGGAATTCTCGACGCCCTCGGCGATGCCCTTGCAGGAGACAAGGGCGCCGATGTCGTAGCGGGTCAGGAAATCGGAGAGTTCCTCGTCGGAAACGTCCGTGTAGACGGCCATTCTAGACCTCCGGGCCGTCGCGGCCGGTCGTGTCGCGCAACTGGCGGGGCAGGGTGAAGGCGATGGTTTCCTCGGCCGTGCGCACGGTCTCGACGGAGACGTCGTGGCGGGCGGCGAAGGCGTCGATGATCTCCTCGACGAGGATTTCCGGCGCCGAGGCGCCGGCGGTGATGCCGAGCGTGCCGATGCCGGCAAGCGCCTCCCAGTCGAGATCGGAGGCCCGCTGGATCAGGAAGGCGCGGGCGCAGCCCTCGCGGGCGGCCACTTCGCAGAGCCGCTGCGAGTTGGACGAGTTGGGCGCCCCCACCACCAGCATGGCGTCGACCTTCGGCGCCACCTCGCGCACGGCGGCCTGGCGGTTGGTGGTGGCGTAGCAGATGTCGCTCTTGTGCGGCGGCACGATGTCCGGGAAGCGGGCGGACAGCGCCTCGACGATCGCCCTGGTGTCGTCGACGGAGAGCGTGGTCTGCGAGGTGTAGGAAAGGACGGTGCTCTCGGGAAAGCTCAGCTTCGCCACGTCGTCGATGGTCTCGATCAGCGTCACCGAGCCCTCGGGCAACTGGCCCATGGTGCCGATCACCTCCGGATGGCCGGCGTGGCCGATCAGGATGACGTGGCGGCCCTTCTTGTGGTGGATTTCCGCCTCGCGGTGCACCTTGGTGACCAGCGGGCAGGTGGCGTCGAGCTGGAACAGGTTGCGGGCGGCGGCGGCGGCCGGCACCGAGCGCGGCACGCCGTGCGCCGAGAAGATCACCGGCTGCGTGGTGTCGGGGATCTCGTCCAGCTCCTCGACGAACACCGCGCCCTTGGCCCTCAGTTCCTCGACAACGTATTTGTTGTGGACGATCTCGTGCCGCACGTAGACCGGCGCGCCGTAGCGGGCGAGCGCCAGATCGACGATCTGGATCGCCCGGTCGACGCCAGCGCAGAAGCCGCGCGGCGCGCAGAGCAGGATCTTGAGCTTCGGCTTGGTCACCGGCGGCACCTCGTCTCGCATGGCTGCGGAATAGCAGGGTTTGCCCCGATGATGTCAAGGGAAAGGCGGAGGCCCGACGCCCCGCCGCGAGTGGCTCGGAACGAGTCGCCAAGGCCGGGATCGCGTGCTATGGAAGCGGCTGAGCGGAGGTAAGGCTCTCATGATCTCTGGCGGTTTCAGCGGTAAAACCTTGTCGGCGCTTGCGCTGGCGCTCGCGCTTTCGGCCTGTTCCTCGGATGGCGGCTTCTCCGCCCGGTCGCTGGTCGCCGGCGGTCCCGATCCGAAGGTGGAGCAGGAGGGTCTGGAGAAATTCGCGGTGGTCGCCGTCTGTCCGGACGTGCAGGTGCGCGACGGCACGCAGATGCTGGCCGTGTTCGAGAAGGGCAAGCAGGGCGACTACAGCGCCATCCGCTTCCAGGGCTCCATCCGCAAGTTCGCCCGCGAATGCCGCACCGACGCCTCCGGCACCACGACCATCAAGGTCGGCGTCGCCGGCCGCCTCCTGGCCGGCCCCAACGGGGCGACCGGCGCCGCCACGCTGCCCCTGCGCGTCGTGCTGGTGCGCAACGGCGACGAGGTGCTCTATTCCAAGCTCTATCCGCTGAACGTGACGATCGCGCCGGGCACGGCCGCCGCCGACTGGGACCTCGTAGCGCCCGACGTCGTCGTTCCCGGCGACAAGAGCCAGGGCAATTTCGTCATCTACGTCGGCTTCGACGAGGCCGGCAAGAAGAAGTAGGCCCGCTCGGCAAGCCGCTTGAAATTCGGCTGCCGCTCGGTCATGCTTGTTTCGTTCGGGATAGTCGTGCCCGGACGCGGGGCCGCAAGGTTCCGAGACGCTGCGCGGGAGAGATCGGCGGTGCTTACCGCCGGCGCCGAAGGAGCAACCGCCCCGGAAACTCTCAGGCAAACGGACCGCTCGCAGCGGACGACGCTCTGGAAAGCAGGCGAGGCCGCTGGCCTTGCCTCACCGAAGGAGTAACCCGGGCAGGGCGTCCGGGGAAATCTCTCAGGTTTCGTGACAGAGGGGGCGCGGATACGACGGTCGTCGTCCGCCCACCTCTATCCGGAGCCGACGCATGACGACGCCAGTCCATGCCGACCACGACCCGCATTCCGAGCCGCTGAAGACTCCCCTTTACGACGCCCACGTGGCGCTCGGCGCCCGCATGGTGCCGTTCGCCGGCTACCTGATGCCGGTGCAATACGAGGGCATCCTCGCCGAGCACGCCCATTGCCGCGCCGCCGCCGGCCTGTTCGATGTCTCCCACATGGGACAGGCGACACTGCGCGGCCCCGACCACGCGACGGTCGCCCGCGCCCTGGAGGCGCTGGTGCCGGCCGACATCCTCGGCCTCGAACCGGGCCGGCAGCGCTATTCGCAACTGCTCAACGAGCGCGGCGGCATCCTCGACGACCTGATGGTGCACCGCGCGCCCGGCGCCGACGGCCCGCTCGGCCTCGTCGTCAACGCCGCCCGCAAGGTTGCCGACTACGCCCACATCGCCGCCCGCCTGCCGGACGACGTGCTGCTCGAAATCCACGAGGAGCGGGCGCTGCTGGCGTTGCAAGGGCCCGAGGCGGCGGACGTGCTGACTTCGCTCGGCGCCGACGTCGCCGGCTGGGACTTCATGGACGTCGGCCCGGCGTCGATCGCCGGCATCCCCGCCGTGGTCTCCCGCTCCGGCTACACCGGCGAGGACGGCTTCGAGATCTCGGTCAACGCTGACACCGCCGCCGGCCTCTGGACCATCCTCACGCGCGATTCCCGCGTCCGGCCGATCGGCCTCGGCGCCCGCGATTCGCTGCGTCTCGAAGGCGGGCTCTGCCTCTACGGCCACGACATCGACGAGACCACGACGCCGGTCGAGGCCGGTCTCCTGTGGTCGATCCAGAAGCGCCGCCGCGAGGACGGCGGCTTTCCGGGCGCCGACGTCGTCCGCGCGCAGATCGCCGAGGGCGTCGCCCGCAAGCGCGTCGGCATCCGGCCGGACGGCCGGGCGCCGGCCCGCGACGGCACCGAGATCGTCGACGGCAACGGCGTCGCCATCGGCCACGTCACCTCCGGCGGCTTCGGTCCGACTGTCGGCGGCCCGGTGGCCATGGGCTACGTCGCCGCCGTCCACTCGCGGCCCGGCACGTCGATCGGGCTGGTGGTGCGCGGCAAGACGCTGCCGGCCGAGATCGTTTTCCTTCCCTTCGTTCCGGCCCGCTTCCATCGCGCGCCCAAGTAAAGCTCCAGAGATAACGGGACATCAGCCATGACCAAGTATTACACCGAGGATCACGAGTGGATCGCCGTGACCGGCAACGTCGCCACGCTCGGCATCACCGACTACGCCCAGGCCCAACTCGGCGACGTGGTGTTCGTCGAGGTGCCGAGCATCGGCCGCAAGGTGAAGAAGGGCGAGGAGACGGCGGTGGTCGAGAGCGTCAAGGCGGCGAGCGAGGTCTATGCGCCGGTCACCGGCACCGTCGTCGCCGCCAACGAGCCGCTGGCCGACAGCCCGATCACCGTCAACGAGGACCCCGAGGGCGCCGCCTGGTTCTGCAAGATCGAGCTGGCCGACCCCTCCGAGCTTGAGGTGCTGATGGACGAGGCCGCCTACAAGGCCTTCGTCGAAGGGCTCTGAGCGGCCGGTTCGTCCTTTCCCGAGGCGTCGCGCTTCCCGTTCCCACGGGAAAGCGCTCCCTTCTCCTCGCGTCCTCCGGAGTGCATGCCATGCGCTATCTTCCGCTTTCCGACGCCGACCGGGCCGACATGCTCGCCGCCATCGGCGCCGCCTCGATCGACGACCTGTTCGCCGACCTGCCGGCCGACAAGCGTCTGTCGGCTTTGCCGAACCTGCCGCTGCACATGAGCGAGCCGGCGGTCGCCCGCCGCCTCGGCGCGCTCGCCGCAAAGAACACGCCGGCCGGCGCGGTGCCCTTCTTCGTCGGCGCCGGCGCCTACAAGCATCACGTGCCGGCCACCGTCGACCATCTGATCCAGCGGTCGGAGTTCCTGACCAGTTACACGCCCTACCAGCCGGAAATCGCCCAGGGCACCTTGCAGGTGCTGTTCGAGTTCCAGACGCAGGTCGCCCGCCTCACCGGCATGGAGGTGGCCAACGCCTCGATGTACGACGGCTCGACGGCGCTGGCCGAGGCGGTACTGATGGCCCACCGCATCACCCGGCGCGACAAGGCGGTGCTGTCGGGCGGCGTCCACCCGCACTATCGCGGCGTCGTCGAGACGGTGACGCGCCTCTCCGGCCATCAGGTGGAAAGCCTGCCGCCGGATGTCGCCGGCACCGAGGACATCCTCTCGCGCATCGACGACACCACGTCCTGCGTCGTCGTGCAGTCGCCGTCCTTCTACGGCCAGCTCTACGACCTGAAGCCGATCGCCGACAAGGCGCACGCCGTCGGCGCCCTGTTGATCGCCTCGTTCACCGAGGTGGTGTCGCTCGGCCTGATCGAGCCGCCGGGCGCCCAAGGCGCCGATATCGTGGTCGGCGAGGGCCAGTCGCTCGGCAACCCGCTCAGCTTCGGCGGGCCCTATGTCGGCCTGTTCGCGACGCGGCAGAAATACGTCCGCCAGATGCCCGGCCGCCTCTGCGGCGAAACGGTGGACGCCGACGGCCGCCGCGCCTTCGTGCTGACGCTGTCGGCCCGCGAGCAGCACATCCGCCGCGAGAAGGCGACCTCCAACATCTGCACCAACGCCGGCCTCTGCGCGCTGGCCTTCTCGATCCACCTGACGCTTCTGGGCGGCGCCGGACTGACGAAGCTCGCCCGCATCAACCACGCCAATGCGGTGAAGCTGGCCGACCGCCTCGCCGCCGTCCCCGGCGTCGAGCTGCTGAACGCCAGCTTCTTCAACGAGTTCGCCCTGCGCCTGGCGAAGGATGCCGCCGCCGTCGTCGAGACGCTGGCCGGCAGGGGAATTCTGGCCGGCGTGCCGGCCAGCCGGCTGGAGCCCGGCCGGCCGGAGCTGGACAATGTGCTGGTCGTCGCCTCGACCGAGGTCAACACCGACGACGACCGGGCGGCCTTCGCGGGCGCGCTCCGGGAGGCGCTGGCATGACCGACGAGCGCCCGCAGAAAAGCGACGACGCCAACCCGCCGCGTCGCCTCATCAACGACAAGCCGGCGAGGACGCCGAGCCGCTATCGCAGCTTCCTCCTGTCGACGCTGTTCACCTATGGAGGTGACCGATGACCATGAATGCCGTGGGCCGCCTGACGGCGCCCGTTCCGACCGAGGCGCACGACGTCGCCACCTTCACCGGCAATCGCGGCCTCGCCATCGAGGAGCCGCTGCTGTTCGAGGTCGGCCGGCCCGACGTATCCGGCGTCGATTTCGACGATGTCGACGACGTGATGCCGCGCCTTGGCGGTCAGGTCCGCATGGCGCCGCTCGACCTGCCCGGCCTCAGCGAGCCGGAGACCATGCGCCACTATGTGCGCCTCTCCCGCCAGAACTACGCCATCGACCTCGGGCTCTACCCGCTCGGCTCCTGCACCATGAAGCACAATCCGCGCCTCAACGAGGCGATGGCGCGGCTGCCGGGCTTTGCCGACGTGCATCCGTTGCAGCCGCTGTCCACCGTGGCCGGCGCCGTCGATCTCGTCGCCGAACTCGGCCGCTGGCTCTTGGAACTCACCGGCATGGCCTCGGTGGCGATGAGCCCCAAGGCCGGCGCCCACGGCGAGATGTGCGGCATGGCGGCGATCAAGGCGGCGCTCGCCGATCGCGGCGAGGCGCGCGACGTGGTGCTGGTGCCGGAATCGGCGCACGGCACCAACCCGGCGACCGCCGCCCAGCTCGGCTTCCGCGTCGTCGCCGTGCCGGCGCGGCCCGACGGCACCGTCGATCCGGAGGAGGTCAGGAAGCGCCTCACGCCCGAAGTGGCGGCGATCATGCTGACCAACCCCAACACCTGCGGCCTGTTCGAGCGCGATATCGTCGGCATCGCCGAGGCGGTGCACGCCGCCGGCGCCTATTTCTACGCCGACGGCGCCAACTTCAACGCCATCGTCGGCAAGGTGCGGCCGGGCGACCTCGGCGTCGATGCCATGCACATCAACCTCCACAAGACCTTCTCGACGCCGCACGGCGGTGGCGGCCCCGGCGCCGGCCCGGTGGTGCTGTCCGAACGCCTCGCGCCCTACGCGCCGGTGCCCTTCGTGCGCTTCGACGCGGAAGGCGCGGCCGAATTCGTCGAGACGCGCAAGATCGCCGGCGAGCTTGGGGCGAAGCCGTTCGGCCGCATCACCGCCTTCCACGGCCAGATGGGCATGTTCGTGCGTGCGCTCGCCTACATGCTGAGCCACGGCGCCGACGGTCTTCGTCAGGCGTCGGAAGACGCGGTGCTGGCCGCCAACTACGTCAAGGCGCGGCTGGCCGACGTGATGACGGTGGCCTTCCCCGACCGGCCGGCCATGCACGAGGTGCTGTTCGACGACCGCTTCCTGGCGGACACCGGCGTCACCACGCTCGACTTTGCGAAAGCGATGATCGACGAGGGCTACCACCCGATGACCATGTATTTCCCACTGGTCGTCCACGGCGCCTTGCTGATCGAGCCGACCGAATCGGAATCGAAGGCCAGCCTCGACCAGTTCGTCGACACGCTCCGCCACCTCGCGGAGCGGGCGAAATCCGGCGACGCCGACGCCTTCCGGGCAGCGCCGCGACTGGCGCCGCGCCGCCGCGTCGATGAAACGCTGGCCGCCCGCCAGCCGAAGCTGGTCCAGCCGGTCTAAAAGACGGATGCGCGGCGGTTTGGCGCGGAAAACCGCGCCGGCCGCCGTTTGTCCGCTTGCCAGACGGCCGGTTTCAAAGCACCCTCCCGGAATTCCCCCTCCGGGAGCATGCCCATGGCGATCGGCTCGCTGCCGCCGGTGATCAATGAAATCCAGGCGAACTCCGGTCAGCCTGGGAAGATGCTGGCCCGTCAGTCGGCCGCCGCGTCGCTGCTCGACCTCCAGGCGGCGGCGACGGCCGCGCCGACGTCCATCGTCCCGGAGACCACGCTGATCGACAAGGCGGTGGCCGAGGCGCTGGGCAAGCAGGGCGGACTGGCTCCGCTCTATGCGACGCTGTCCCAGCTTGCCAAATCGCCCGATCTGCCCGACGCGGTGAAGACGGCGATCGACAGCGTGCTGGCCTTCCAGATCAGCGACGGCGACGTGACGCCCGAGCGGGTGGCCGAGGCGATCCGCGCCTCCGGCCTGTTCCACGAGGCCGTGGCGGCCGGCAAGATGGCGGCGGCGCTGCCTCCAGCCGTCCGCCAGGCGCTGGGCGGCACGCCGGAGGAGAAGAAGCAGGCGGCGCCGCCGTCCACCACAACGGGCCGGAGACCGGCGGACGCGCCAACGACGGCCTCGGCTCCAGCTGTCTCGAGGCCGGCTCCGGCCGCCAATTCCCAGATGCCGACGACCGCTCCGGCCTACGGCCGGCCTGTCCCCCCGCCGCCGACGACGACCAGTCCGACAACAGCGCAGGCGCCGCAGTCGGGGACGGCTGCTCCCGCCGCCGCGCTGACTGCATCCAGCTCGCCGGCCGCGCCCGGCACCATTCCCGCCGCGCCCGGTGCCGTTCCCGCCGCGCCGACCTCCACCGCGCTCCCGCAGGTCACGGTGACGGGACAGGCCGTGTCGCCGCCATCGTCGCCGGCCGCTCCGTCGCCGGCCGGGACGGCAAGCACGCCCGCGCCCGCCGTCGCCGCCGACGTCTCGGCACCGTTGCCGTCCCAGCCACCGAACGCCGGCACTGTGGCCCAGCCGGCGAGTCAGGCCGCAGGCGGGGCAGCGCCGGCTTTGCCACAGGCGCCGGGTGCCCCGACGGCATCGCCAGCGAACCAGTCCGGCACGGCGCCCGGTTCGACATCGCCGGCTCAGGCGTCCGCCGCGCCGACAGCTTCCGCGCCAACTTCGACCACTGCTGCGGCCACCCAGACGCCGGTCACCCCGCCGGCCGCCGCCTCGCCGTCGGGGCGATCCTTTGCGCCCTGGATGCCGGGTCGGCCGATGGCCGCTACTACGCCTGCCGCGTCCCCGGCGGCGCCGGCCGGCGTGGCCGCCGAGGCGTCCCGTCCGGCTCCTTCGTTGCCCCTGCCGCCCGCCGCTTCCGGCGAAACGCCGGTTGTCCGCGCTGGCGGCGAACGAGCGCCCTTCGTGCCCTCGACGGTCGAAAGCCTGCCGAACGCGCCGTCGCAACCGGCTTCCCGGCCTTCCCCCACCCAGCCGGCGGCGCCGTCCGCGAACCCCGCCGTATCCGCCGGCTCGACAGCCGCCACGACACCGACGGCGGGTCCGGGTGTCGTCGCCGGTTCGGGAGCCGCTCCGGCCGCGACATCGCCGGCCCGTCCGGCCGTCCGCCCCGATGTGGCGATCGAATCCCCGGCGTCCGTCCGTCCGCCGGCCACCCCGCCGTCGGCGCTGCCGGCGCCCGGCGCCGACCTCAAGGGCGCGCTGGAGATGCTGCGCCGCGAACTGATCGTCTGGCTCGGTCGCAGCGCCGACCTGATGGCCAGTCTCGACGGCGCAGCCGACGACGGCACCGCGCCGCGAGTCGACCGCCCGGCGCCGCCGCGCAAGGGCGGCCCGGTGCGCGGCCAGCCGGCCATGCCGTTGTCCGGCGAGGATGATGCCAAGCCGGTCTCCAGCGAGACGCTGGCCGGCCGGGCGCTCGGCGAGGCGGAACGGTCGCTGTCGCGCGTCTTCCTGCATCAGGCGGCGACGGCTGAGAGCCGCGACGCCCGGACCGCCCAGCCGTCGCAGGCGCTGATGCTCGAAATTCCCATCGCCGGGCCGAATGGCACCTCGATCGCCCAGCTCCGCATCGAGCGCGACGATCGCGCGCCGAGCGAACCGGGCGCGCCGCCGCGCCGGGTATTCCAGGTCGACATCGCCTTCGACGTGGCGCCGCTCGGCCCGGTCGCCGTGCGCGTCGGGCTGATGGACGGCCGGCGCGTGGCGGTCGGCGTCTGGTGCGACAGCGACGACGGCCTCGTCCGTCTGGAGGCGGAGCGGGCCAACATCGTGCTCGGCCTCGAACAGGAGGGCATGACGGTGGCCGGCGTCGACCTGCACAAGGGCCATCCGCCGGAAGGCCGCGACGAGGGCGCCGCCGCCGGCAACCATCGCCTGGACCTGCAGCTATGAGCGAGAAAGACATCCGCAAGGCGGTGGCGTTGCAATATGCCGCGCCGGATGCCCCGAAGGTGGTGGCCACGGGCAAGGGCGATATCGCCGAGGCGATCGTCGCCAAGGCGCGCGAGGCGGGCGTGCCGATCGAGGAGAACCCGGCGCTCGCCGACGCGCTGTCGACGCTGAAGCTCGACGAGACGATCCCGGTCGATCTCTACAAGGCGGTGGCGGCGGTGATCGCCGCCGTGCTGCGCGCCGCCCGCAAGGCGTGATACCGGGAGGCATTGAAGCCCCCTGGTATTCCGCTTGCCGATGTCTCATCGGCATCTTCGCGAATTCGCGTCAGAGGTCGCGGCCGTCCCAATTGCGGAAGGCTTCGATCACCGCCGCGACGTCGGCGTGCCGGCGCACCACCGTCTCGGCGCCGGCCTCCATCAGCACCTCGGCGTGACCGGGCCAGGAATGGGCGCCGCCGGTAAAGCCGATCGCCCGCATGCCGGCCGCCACGGCGGCGCTGACGCCGGCGAAGGAATCCTCGATGACGATGGTGTCGGCGGGATCGACGCCGAATTCGCGGGCGGCGTGGAGGAAGACGTTGGGATCGGGCTTGCCCTTGCCGGTGCCGACATCGGGCGCCGAGAAGACATAGGGCTTGAAACGGTCCCAGAGGCCGGCCGAGGTCAGTGCCCGCTTGAGATAGGCCGAATCGGCGTTGGAGCCGACGCAGCGCGGGCCGTCGAGCGCGTCGAGCAGGGCGACGATGCCGGGCACCGGCTTGACGTGGACGATGCGGCGGTCGAACTCCTCCTGGATGCGTTCCTTGATGCGGCCGCTGACCGGCAGGCCGGATTCCTCGGACAGGATCGCCTCCATCTCGCCGCTGGCCAGCCCGGCGAAACGGGCGGTGATCTCCTCGGCGGTGATCGTCAGGCCCTCCTCGCCGAGCACCTTGGCGGTGACCTCCGAAGAGATGATCTCGGAATCGATGAGCACGCCGTCGCAGTCGAAGATGGTCAGCATAGGAAGGTCCATGTGTTGCGGATGAGAAGGGAGCGGCCTACTGGAAGGCCGTTTCCATGAAGGAGCGCAGCTTGCGCGAATGCAGCCGCTCCGGCGCCATGTCGCGCAGCTTCTCCATGGCGCGGATGCCGATGGTGAGATGCTGGCTGACCTGCCGCCGGTAGAAGGCGCTCGCCATGCCCGGCAGCTTCAGCTCGCCGTGCAGCGGCTTGTCGGAGACGCAGAGCAGCGTGCCGTAGGGCACGCGGAAACGGAAGCCGTTGGCGGCGATGGTCGCCGATTCCATGTCGAGGCCGATGGCCCGCGACTGCGAGAAGCGCTGCACCAGCTCGCGCTGGTCGCGCAACTCCCAATTGCGGTTGTCGATGGTGGCGACGGTGCCGGTGCGCATGATGCGCTTGAGGTCCCAGCCGGTGAGGCCGGTCACCTCGGCCACCGAGCCTTCGAGCGCCACCTGGATCTCGGCCAGCGGCGGAATGGGAATCCACAGCGGCAGGTCGGCGTCGAGCACGTGGTCGTCGCGCACATAGCCGTGGGCCAGCACGTAGTCGCCGAGCGCCTGGCTGTTGCGGAGGCCGGCGCAGTGGCCGAGCATCACCCAGGCGTGCGGCCTGAGCACGGCGACGTGGTCGGTGATGGTCTTGGCGTTCGACGGGCCGACGCCGATGTTGACCAGCGTGATGCCGGAATGGTCCGAGCGGACGAGGTGGTAGGCCGGCATCTGCGGCAGCCGCGACAATTCCTCGCCTTCCACCGGCGCCGCCTCGCCGAGCGGCGTCAGCTGGTTGCCGGGCTCGATGAACGCCTCGTAGTCGCCCTGGCCGGAGGCCATCATCTCGCGGGCGCGGGAGGCGAACTCGTCGACGTAGAACTGATAGTTGGTGAACAGCACGAAGTTCTGGAAGAAGCGCGGCGAGGTGGCGGTGTAGTGCTGCAGGCGGTGCAGCGAATAGTCGATGCGCGGCGCCGTGAACGGAGCGAGCGGCAGCGGATCGCCGATCTTCGGATCGAGCGTGCCGTTGACGATGGCGTCGTCGGTGACGGTGAGGTCGGGTACGTCGAACATGTCGCGCAACGGGCGCGGCAACGTGTCCATCAGCGCCCCCTCGACATAGGCGCCCTCGAAGAAGGCGAAATGCAGGGGGATCGGCAGTGAACTCTCGCCGATCTCGATCGGCGCGTCGTAGTTGCGCAGGATCACTTCGAGCTGGTCGACGAGATAGGTGCGGAACAGCTCGGGCCGCGACACGGTGGTCTCGTAGACGCCGGGGCCGTTGAACTGGCCGTAGGAGAGGCGCGAGTCGGCGCGGCCGTGCGTGTCGGTGGCCACCCGGATCAGCGGGTAATAGGCGCGGATGCGGCCCTCGGGCACGGCGCCCTGCACCACCGCCTCGAAGGACGAGCGGAGGAAGGCGGTGTTGCGGTCGTAGATCTCGATCAGGCGGTCGACGGCGGCTTCCGCGTCGCGGAAGCTGGTCATGGGCAGGCGGGGGGGACTGTCGATGAAAACGGGAGCCGGGCGCTCGGATGCGGTCATATCGGTCTCTTGCGGTACGTGCCCGTCGGATGGTTGGTCCTTCGGGCTGGTACCGCAAGGTCAATACCACAAGATGACGGCGAAGCCAGTCCCCGTTTGTGCGGCCGGCCGTCAGTCCAGATCCGGCCGGCGGCCGTTCCGGATCACCGGGATATGCGGGCCGGCATCCTCGCCGAGCCGGCCGAGAAGGCGGACGTCGTCATGCACCTCGACGGCGCGGGCGTAGGGCACAAAGCCCATGTGCATGTAGAAGGGCAGCGCCTGCGGGCTGTCGAAGTGGCAGGTGTGCAGCCAGAGGCGCCTGACGCCCGGCCGCGCGAAGGCGATGGCGATCGCTTCCCGCATCAGCCAGCCGCCGATGCCGCCGCCGACCGCCTCCGGCACCAGGCCGAAGAAGGAGATCTCCGTTTCCTGCGGCTTGGAAAGGTCCATTTCGACGATGCCCATGCGCCGGCCGTCCTTCACCGGGCACCAGGAGCGCATGTGCGGCGCGGCGAGCTTGGCTTCGAGCTTGTCGCGCGCCATCAGCAGGCGCGAACTCCACAGCCACTCCCAGCCGATCTCCCTGTAGAGGTCGAGAAAGGTGTCGGCGTCCCAGCGGCCGACCGGCTCCAGAGCATAGCCGGCGGGCGCCGGCCGGGGCGGCCGGGCCGGCGGCTCGGTCATCTCCAGGAAGGTGACGACGTTGGCAAGCTTGCCGGGGGCGAGGGCATGGTAGCCGTCGGACAGGAAGGAGGTGTCGGTCATGACACGTCAATAGCTGAAGCGCCGCGACCTCGCCAGAGCGGTCGCGCGCCTCAGGCCGCCGCCTGCCGGGTGATGGCGCTGTAGGCCGCGTTGATCGCCGCCACGCGCTCGGTGGCGACGCGGACGAAGTCGGCCGGCAGGCCGCGCGCCTGCACCCGGTCGGGGTGGTGCTCGGAGACGAGGCGGCGCCAGGCCTTCTTCACCGTTGCGTCGTCGGCGCCGGGGGCGAGACCGAGCACCGCATAGGGACAGCGGGCGTCGCCGGCCGCGTGGCGGGCGAAGATGCGGTGGAAGGCCGCCTCGGGCACGCGGAAGATGGCGGCGACGGTCTGGAGGAAGGCGAGTTCGTCGTCGTGCAGGTGGCCGTCGGCGGTGGCGATGACGAACAGGCCGTCGAGGATGTCCTCCAGCGTTTCCATGTCCGTTTCGTAGAGCGCGCGGATGCGCTTCGCGTAATACTCGTAGCCGGCGATGTCCTGCTTTGCGAGATTGAACAGGCGCGCCACGTGGCGCTTCTCTTCCGGCGGCACCTGGAACAGCTTTTCCACCACCGCCACCTCGTCGGCGGTGACGACGCCGTCCGCCTTGGCCATCTTGGCGGACAGGGAGATCATCGCCGAAGTGAAAGCAACCCCGCGGCGAGCCTCCGGCGACAGCGTGTCGCGCAGCAGGTCGACGACGCACTGGAAGACGCAGGTGACCGCATCGGGGATGCGGGCGATGACGGCGGAGAATTGCTGCCAGAAGGTCATGATGAGGGAACCATAGGGCATAACCGCCAGCCTGGCGAGCCCGCAGGCGGCCGATCACGCCCTTCACACCAGGATTTGACCGATCGGTCGGCCGGCCGTCACGGCGCCGGCACGAAGTCGATGCGCCCGCCGTCGAGCCGGAAGAAGCCGTCCTGCGACACGGGCAGCGCCAGCATTTCGGCGTGGCCGAGGCTGGCGTGGAGGCCGCGCACCAGGCGGCTGATGATGCCGTGGGTGACGACGACGGCCGGCGCTTCCGCCGTCTCGTACCAGAGGCCGACGCGGGCGAGCACCGTGTCGAGCGTCTCGCCGCCCGGCGCCTGGAACTGCCAGTCCATCGGCCGCACCGACTGATCGGCGCCGAAGCGGGCGAGGATGTCCTCGCGCGTCAGGCCTTCCCAGTCGCCGAAATGCACCTCCATCAGCCGCGGCTCCTCGACGATGTCCATCGGCAGCGCCCGGCCGATCAGCGCCGCCGTGGCGCGGGCGCGGCCGAGCGGGCTGACATAGGCACGGATCGGCATGGCGCGCGGGCCGATCTCGGCGGCGAGCGCCCGGCCGATGCGTTCCGCCTGGGCGCGACCGAGGTCGGTGAGCGGGGAATCGAACTGCCCCTGGAAGCGGGTCTCGGTGTTCCAGAGCGTCTGGCCGTGGCGGACGAGATAGATCATCGGGCAACCCTGGCGCGATTGACGAGGTGGACGGCGATGCCGGCGACCAGCCCCCAGAAGGCGCCGGGAATGCCGAGGAAGCCGACGCCGGAGGCGGTGACCAGAAAGGTGACGACGGCCGCCTCGCGCGTCTCGGCGGCGGTGAGCGCCGTCGAGGTGGACGCGCCAAAGGCGCCGAGCAGGGCGAGGCCGGCCACCGCCTCGATCAGGATGGGCGGCGCCGCGGCGATGAAGGCGGTGGCGGCGCCCGAAACAAGGCCGACCATGACATAAGCGATGCCGCAGACGACGGCCGCCCAGTAGCGGGCGTTCTGGTCGCGGTCGGCATCGGGGCCGGCGCACAGAGCAGCGGTAATCGCCGCGAGGTTGACGGCGTGGCCGCCGAACGGCGCGGCGAGGAGGGTGAAGGCGCCGGTGTTTCGGAGGATCGGGCCGAACTCCGGCCGGTAGCCGTTGGCGTTGAGCACGGCCATGCCGGGAATGTTCTGCGCCGCCATGGTGACGACATAGAGCGGCAGCGCCGTGCCGATCAGTGCGGCGAAGCTGAAATGCGGGGCGATGAGCAGCGGCGACGGCATCAGGCCCTCGGTCACCGCGGCGGGGATCGGCGTCGTCATGGCGATGATGACGGCGGCGACGATCACCGCGGCCGGTACGGCCAGCACCTTGCGCCACAGGCCGACGACCAGCCAGGTGGCGACCACCGCGAGGCCGGCGAGCGGCGACACGGCCACCGCCTTCACTGGCGCCAGGCAGAGCGACAGCAGCACGCCGGCCAGCATGGCCGAGGCGATCGGTGTCGGGATGGCGGCGACCGCCCGGCCGAGCGGCCGTACGACGCCGGACAGCATCAGCAGCGCGCCCGTTATAAGGAAGGCGCCGACCGCGTAGGAATAGCCGCCGGCCACCGCGCCGGAAGAGGCGAGCAGCGCGGCGCCCGGCGTCGACCATGCCACCGAGATCGGCATGCGGAAGCGGAGGCTGAGCAGGATGCCCGATAGCCCCATGGCGACGGTGACGGCCATCAGCCCGGAGGCAGCCTCGGCCGGCGAGGCGCCGGCGGCGGTGAGGCCGCTGACCACCACGGTGAAGGCGCCGCCGAATCCGACGAACGCGGCGATGAGGCCAGCGGCAACAGCCTGCGGCGAGGGACGAGAGGTCATGGACGGGTTCCGGTGAAGCGGCGGCGTCGACAGGCATCCAATCCGAAAGGCGGTCCGCCGGCAAGGGCGAAGGCGGCGGTCGCACGCCCGATTCCATCGGGACAGATTCGCCGGCGAAAGACTGTCGACTTCCCGCCGTAGCCTCCGAACCGGGCGCCCCGCCCTAGCCGTTTGGTTATGAGTAGGTTCCCGGAGCCCTGTGGAAAATCCCCGGATGCTAATGGCTTGGAAATCGTCAATTCCCTTTTGAAGCAGGAACTTAACCACTCGTTAATCATTGCGCCCCAGGGGGGTGGCAGGGGAGTGGCAAAACTGCAACATGGGTTTTCGATTAGCCGTCGCGGCCGGATTGCCGGCGTCTTTCCCGTTGAAGACCGGCTCAGGATCGGCCATCACTAGCGTCGTGAGATTTCGGGAGACGGAACTCACCGCCACGTGAAGTCGATCTGCCTGGGGTGGTTGGGCGGCTGAGCAAGGCGGCAAAGAACCGGAACCGGTTCCACGCCAGCGATGATGACGGTCAGGCCGTTTGTTGTCAGGCAGGGAAGGGTTCTTTCTCTAGATGACTTTTGGAGGTCAGGAAATGAACATGAAGACGCTGCTCGGCACCGCCGCCGGCCTGATGGTCGCCACGGGCGCTTACGCCGCCGACCTGCCGGGCGAAGCCGCTCCGGCCGCTGTTGACTACGTGAAGGTTTGCGACGCCTACGGCGCCGGCTTCTTCTACATCCCCGGCACCGAGACCTGCCTGGACATCTCCGGCCGCGTCCGCGCTCGCGTTGCCTATAGCAACCATGCGACGCTCTCGGATGCGTCTTATACGGTCGTCAATGGCGGCGCTCTTATTGGTACTTATAGCTCCGCTGCTGCCGCTACTGCCGCTGCTGCCGCTCTTAACACGACCACTGGTACTACTGATTTCAGCGCTGTGAATACTCCTGCCGTTACGGGCAAGCGTATTAATTTCAAGACCGACGCTCAGGTCAAGTTCGACGCCCGCACGGCTTCGGATCTTGGTACCGTCCGTTCGTTCTTCGTGCTTCAGCTCGATAGCGCCGACGGTTCTCTCTCGGCTGACGATGCCTTCATTCAGGTCGGTTACCTGACCGTCGGCAAGATCGGCAATGCCTACGGCGACGTGTTCTATGGCGACACCGGTGCTATCTTCGGTGAGTTCGACCAGAGCACCACGGGCGCCCAGATCATGGTCGACAGCCTTGGTGGCGGTTTCTATGCCGGCGCTGGCATCCTGGCCTCGGATACCTCGGGTGACCACAAGTGGGCCCCGGTGGTGTGGGTTGACGGCTACGATGCCGAGCTGATGTACACCGCTCGTCTCGGCGTCAGGGATCAGTCGTGGGGTTCGGTCGACCTGTCGGGCTTCTACCAGACGTTTGATGGCAACAACGACGTTTGGGGCGTCAAGGCCACGGCCGACCTCAAGCTCATCGACAAGCTCAGCGCTCGTCTGGTCGGCACCTATGTCGACTACGACACCTTCAGCGCTGCCGTCGGGTCTGACAACTACTTCGGTGCCGCTGGCGCTCTGAAGTTCCAGGCCACCGATGCTCTCGACATCTATGCCGGTCTCGGTGCTAAGTTCTGGGACAAGCAGGACACCGCCACGATTGCCCAGCTCGGTGCTGACTACGCCTTCACGCCGGACCTCATCCTGACGGCCGAAGTGAACTACGTCAACCAGAACGACGACAACTGGGACGGCATGCTCAAGCTGACCCGCAACTGGTAATATAAATCCCTTCGGGGTTTGAGGGAAAGGCCCGGCTTGTCCGGGCCTTTTCTATTTTGGGTCTTCCGGTCGGGCGCCGGCGACATTTTTGCCTTATGCGCCATTTGTTTGGTGAGTGTGTTCCCCGGGTAATTGCTTTTCGCGAGTGCCCTTTCGTATTCTCGGCCTTGCGAACGGACGGTTGTGCGTCCCCGGAGGCGGGAAGATGGTTCGCTGGCAGATCTCGGCGATACTTGGCGTGGCAGCAGCGGTTGCCGTCACGGCGGCAGCGCTCATCACCCGGACGGCGGATATCGCCATCGATCTCGGGATGCGTGCCGGACAGGTGCTGGCCGGCGAGGCGACCAGCTGGGCCGCCGTCGACATCCGCGGTCGCGATCTCTATCTCCGGGGCGATGCGCCATCGGATGACAGCCGCCGCCTGGCGATCGAGCGTCTGGGCCGGCTTTACGGCGTCCGCACCGTTGATGCCTCGGCGGCCGGCCTGCTGCCCGAAATCCATCCTTACGTCACCAGCTTCGAGCGCAGCGGCGATGCCGTGGCGCTGGCCGGCGCCGTGCCGTCGCTGCCGGACCGGGCGCGCCTTCTCGGTGCCCTGGCGGCGGCCGCACCGGGGCTTTCCGTCGCCGATCACAGCGTTCTGGCGCGCGGCAAGGCCGACGATCGCTATTTCGATGCGCTGCGGCCGCTGTATGGCCTGCCGGCGCTGCTGTCGAGGGGCAAGGTGACGCTCGCCGACCGCAACGTCACCATCGAGGGCGAGGCGGCGAGCAACGCCGCCTACGACCGGCTGCGCAGCCTGGCGCCGACCCTGCCCGACGGTTATGCCCTGTCGGCGGTGAACGTCGTGCGGCCTCTGGCCTCGCCCTTCTTCTGGTCGGCCGATCGCGACGACAACGGCGTCACGCTGTCCGGCTTCGTTCCAGACCCGGCGGCGCGCGACGCCCTGCTCAACGTGGTGCGGCAGGCTCTGGGGCCGCGCAACGTCTTCGACCGTCTCGACTATGCCTCGGGCGCGCCGGACGGTTTCGCCGATGTTGCCGAGGCGGCGGCGGACTACCTCGATCTCCTGGCCACGGCGCACATCTCGCTCAGCGACCGGCGGCTGGTGATATCCGGCCGGGCAGCCAGCCCGGAGGCCTACCGCACCCTCAACGCCTATCTCGAGACCTGGAATCCGCCCGGATTCACCCTTCAGAAGTCGATTGCCCTGCCGATCGTCGAGCCGTTCACGCTCACCGCCTCGAGAAGCCACGACCGGGTGACGGTCACCGGCTTCGTGCCGTCCGACGAGGCGCGAGGCGCCATCGCCGACTCGGCAAAGGCGGTGGCCGGCGACGGCGAGCCGGTGGTCGAGACGACGCTGGCCGATGGTGCGCCGGACGGCTTTGCCGCCGCGGCCGAGTTCGCGATTGGCCTGCTGGCCAAGCTCGACGACGGCACGGCGCTCATCACCGGCTCTCACATCACGCTGTCCGGTGCGGCGGCCACGGCCGGCGACCTCATCGAGGTGGAGGCGGCCATCGCCAACCCGCCGGACGGCTACGACGTCGGCAGCGCCGTGACGCCGCCGGTGGTTGATCCCTATGTCTGGTCGATGACCAAGGATTCCGAGCAGCTGACCATAACCGGCTCCGTGCCATCCGAGGCGATCCGCTCGGCCATCCGCGCCGTCGTCGATGCCGCTTCCGACGATCTCGGCCTCGTCGACCGCTCCGGCCTCGGCGCCGGCCTCGATCCGGCGATTGACCTCGTGGCCGTGGCGCGAAAGGCGGCGGCCCTGTTGTCGGACCTTGACACCGGCGAGGTGCATTTCGAGGGGAACACGCTGTCGCTGACCGGCAAGGCGGCGACGGCCGATGCGTCGAAGGAGATCGACGGCGAATTGGCCGATCTGCCGGGCGGCGTCGTCAAAGGCAGCGTCAACGTGGCGGAGCCGGCCGCCTTCCGCTTCTTCATCGAGCGCGGGCTCGATACCGTGACCATCGACGGCGACCTCACCGACGACGCCATGCGCAAGACGCTGCTCGACGCCGCTGACCGCGCCTTCGGCAAGGCCGACATCCTTGATTCGACCGCCGTGGCGGCCGGCGCGCCAGCGACGGCGCAAGACGCGGCGCTGTTCGCGATCCGCGCCGCCTCGCTGTTGGCCAAGGGCAACGTCGGCGTCGAGGGCCGGACGATCAAGGTGACCGGCAACGCCTTCACCGCCGTCGGCGCGGCGCGTCTGCCGTCGGCGCTGTCCGCGTCGGTGCCGGCCGGCTACACGCTCGACGTCGCGGTCACCGCCATGCCGGCCGAACCGCCGCTGGAACCGGCTGCCTGCGTCGAGGCGATCGGCGCCGTGCTCGGCCGCAGCCCCGTCCGCTTCGAGGAAGCCGCCGTCGCCGCCGACAGTCGCGGCGTGATCGATCGGCTCGGCGCGCTGGCGCTGCGGTGTCCGGCCGCCCGGCTGTCGCTGACCGCCACGGTGACCGGCGCCGACCCGGCGCGCGCCAGGACGCTGGGCGAGGCGCGCGCCCGCAACGTGGCGGCCGCCTTCGCCGACGTCGGCATCGATCCCGCCCGCATCGTCACGTCAGGCGCCGCCGGCAGCGTCGACGGCCTGTCCATCCATCTCGCGACGCCGTGACCGGAGGGTCCGATGCTCTACCTCGCCGCCATGCTCTGGCCCTATCTGCTGATCGCCTTCATCGCCGGGCTGGTCATCGGCTGGTTCGGCTCCGACCGCCTGGAGGCATGATCGCCCACCGGGCCGATCGTTTCCGTTTGAGTGAGGGTTCGCCATGACCATGCTGATCATCGAGGCCTTCTTGCTGACGGCGATCGCCGTCGGCGCCGGCGTGCTGGTCGGCGTGCTGGTCAAGCAATGGTTCGGCCGCCGCACGGTCGGCAGCGAGCGGCTGGCCGACGTGATGGCCGCCGCCGAGGCGGCGGAGGCCGGCGCCGCGCCAGTACGGACGGACGACATACCGGAACCTGAAGCGGCGGAACCGGAGAGCGTGGTCGAGGAAGTGCCCGATACCATCGTGGTGCCGGCCGGGCTGGCGCGCGAGGCTCCGGCCCCCGAGCCGCCTGAGGCGCTGACCGGGCCGGCCGCCGAGGTGTCGGCCGGGCTCGATCGCATCGCCGCCGCCGACCGGGTCGGCGAACGGCCGCCGGCGCTGCCGGGGCCGCGCGACGCCCTGGCCGACGATCTCAAGCGCATCCGCGGCATCGGGCCGCAGAACGAGACGCGGCTCAACGCCCTAGGCGTCTATCATTTCGGCCAGATCGCCGCCTGGACGCCGGCCGAGGTTCGCTGGGTCGGCGCCTATCTGGCTTTTCCCGGCCGCATCGAGCGCGAGGACTGGATCGGCCAGGCACGGGCCTTGGCGGCCGATCAGTCGGCCTCGGGAACCACCGGTCCCTGAGGCGCCGCCTTCGGCTTTCTGAGCAGCAGGACCAGCGGCAGGGCGGCCAGCGTCACCCACATCATCAGCTTGAAGTCGTCGACATAGGCGATCATCGTCGCCTGCAGTGTGGCGATCTGGTCGAGGACCGCCGCGAACTGGCTGGAGCCGGCGTTCATGCCGAGGGCGTGGGCGGTGGCGTTGACGCCGGGCGAGAAGGCGGTCAGCCGCTCGCCGAGTTCGGCGTGGTTGACCTGAATGTTGCGCGTCAGCATCACCGACACCAGGGAGATGCCGATCGACGAGCCGATGTTGCGCACCAGACTGAACAGGGCGGCGCTCTCGGTGCGGAGTTCCGGCGGCAGCGTCGCAAATCCCACCGTCGACATCGGCACGAACACCAGGCCCAGCCCGAAACCCATCAGCACGCCGGTGTAGATCACCGGCCAGGAGTCCATGTCGGTCGAGAAGCCGGTCATGTCCTTGAGGGCCCAGGCGGTCAGGCCGAGGCCGATCACGATGAGCAGCCGCGGATCGACGACGCGCATCAGCCGGCCGACCAGCAGCATGGCGATCATGGTGCCGATGCCGCGCGGCGCCAGCACCAGGCCGGTGGTCACCGTCGGAAAGCCCATGATGCGCTGGAGGATGGGCGGCAGCAGCGCCGTGGTGGCCAGAAGCACCACCGAGACCGAGAAGCCGAAGATGCTGGCGGCCACGTAGTTGCGGTCCCGGAAGATCTGCGGGTGAATGAAGGGATGCTCGGAGGTCGCCGAATGGATGACGAAGCACCATAGCGCGGCGACAGCCAACGCCGCCTCGATGACGATCTCCGGCGAGGAGAACCAGTCGAGCTGCTCGCCCCGGTCGAGCATCAGTTGCAAGGCGCCGACGAACAGGCCGAGGAAGGCGAAGCCCACGAAGTCGAATGACCGGCGGTGGCGCGGCGAGGCCGGCATGGCGAAGGCGATGCCGAAGAAGGCGATCAGGCCGACCGGCACGTTGATGTAGAACACCCAGCGCCAGTCGAAGCTGTCGGTCAGCCAGCCGCCCAGCGTTGGCCCCAGCACCGGCGCCACCATGATGCCGGCGCCCCACAGCGCCATGGCCTGGCCGTGCCGCTCGCGCGGGTTGATGTCGAGCAGCACCGCCTGCGACAGCGGCGCCAGCGAAGCGCCGAACACGCCCTGCAGCACGCGGTAGGCCACCATCTCGCTGAGGCTGCCGGCCATGCCGCACAGGCAGGAGGCCAGCGTGAAGCCGGCGACCGAGATCAGGAACAGCCGGTTGCGGCCGATGGTGTCGGCCATCCAGCCGGTCAGCGGCATGACGATGGCCGAGGCGACGATATAGGAGGTCAGCACCCAGTTGATGGTGTCCTGGGCTGCGCCGAGGTTGCCCTGCATCGAGGGCAGGGCGACGTTGGCGATCGTCGTGTCGAGCACCTGCATGACCACCGCCAGCATGGTGGCGAGCGACAGCAGGCCGCGGTGCGGCACCTTGACGAGATCGGGGGCGGCGGTCATTGGGCGGCGAGCTTCTCATGCTCCGGCGCGAGGCCGAGCGTATCGAGGGCGGTGCGCAGGAAGCCGGGCAGCGGCCGGACGAAGCCGGTGTCGACGTCAACGCCGACGCTGAGGCCGGCCTTGAGCGGCAGCGACGTCGGCTCGTCCAGGGCGATGCGGACGGGCACGCGCTGCACCACCTTCACCCAGTTGCCGGTGGCGTTCTGGGCCGGCAGCAGCGAGAAGATGGCGCCAGTGCCGCCGCCGAAGCTGTCGACGTGGCCCCGGAGCGGCGCGTCGGGATAGGCGTCGAGCCTCAATTCGGCGGGCTGGCCCGGCTGCATGTGGGCAAGATCGGTTTCCTTGAAGTTGGCCTCCACCCAGGTGCTGGTGGTGTCGATGAGGGCCATCACCGCGCTGCCGCTGCCGATATACTGGCCGACCTGCAGGTTGCCCACCTGGCTGACG
Organism: Pleomorphomonas koreensis DSM 23070; assembly: GCF_000425185.1. GTDB lineage: Bacteria > Pseudomonadota > Alphaproteobacteria > Rhizobiales > Pleomorphomonadaceae > Pleomorphomonas > Pleomorphomonas koreensis. Next base: position 56,819 of record NZ_AULH01000005.1, on the reverse strand, counting down.
GTGCCGGTGGTCGGCGCGCGCACCACGGTGCGTTCGAGGTCGAGCCGGGCGCTGTTCTCGGCGGCGAGGGCGCCGAGCACCGACGGATGCTTGTCGGTGGCGATATTGGCGTCGCCGCCGAGGGCGACCAGCGTGTCGGTGACGCCCTGCTCAGCCTCGGCCAGCGCCTGCCGGGCGAGGTCGAGTTCGTGGCGGGCGCTGTCATATTGCGCCTCGGTGGCGTTGCCGGTCTGGCGCAGCTTCTCCTGCCGGCCGAACTGCACCTCCTGGAAGGCCAGCGTGTTGCGGGCGGTCTCGGCCTTCAGCTCGGCGTCCTTCAGCCGGGTGCGCAACTCCTCGACGTTGAGACGGGCGAGCGCCACCGCGCCCTCGGCCTTTTCGAAGGCGATGCGGTAGGCGGCATCGTCGAGGCGGAACAGCACGTCGCCAGGCTTCACCGTCTGGTTCTGGCCGACCAGCACCTCGGCGATGCGGCCCTCGACCTCGGGGGCGACCAGCACCTTGTTCTGCTGCACATAGGCATTCTCGGTGGAGGCCCAGCGGCCGCTGCTCGCCCAGTACCAGCCGCCGGCAATCACCAGCGCCAGCGGCAGCGCCGCCATCAGCGGATAGCGGAGAAGGCTGCGCCGGCGGCGCGGCTTGCGGGCGGGAACGGCGGGGGCGGCCGGCTTCGCGGAGGGAGCGGCCGGCGTGTCGTTGGTATCGGACATCGTGTTCAGGCTTTCTGGTCCAGGGGGAGCCGGACGGTCTTGGAATCGTCGGTCTGGGAATTGTCGGTCGGGATAGGAGGTTCCTCGCCGGTGGCGGCAAGGAGATTGGCGTGGACGCGGCCGAGCAGGCGGGTGAGGATGGCTTCCTCCTCGGGCGTGATGCCGTCGAGCGCTTCGTCGAACAGCGCCTGCGCCACCGCCTTCATCCGTTCGATGCCGGGGCGCGCCGCCTCGGTCATGTGGATCAGCCGGGCACGACGGTCGCCGGGATCGGGCCGGCGCTCGACGAGGCCGAGCGCCTCCAGCCGGTCCACCATGCGGCAGATGGTGATCGGTTCGACGCCGACAAGGTCGGCGAGGTTCGCCTGATTGATGCCCTGCCGCTTGGCGACGCGGGCCAGCACGTGCCACTGGGCGCGCGACATGCCCGTCGTATCGGCGAACCGGTCGTAACGCTTTTTCACAAGGCGGTCGATCTCGTGGATCAGGCCGCCGACGGTGGGAGTCCAGTTGCTCATGACGCAGCATATATATGATAAGCGTGCTTATGATAATAGGGGCACATGGTGAGCTGGTAAATTAATGGTGAGCTGTGGCCGATGCACCCTGCCGATGCCCGGCACCGGCACGGACAAGGCGCCGGGCATCGAGGGCGGGCAGGGCGCCGCGGCCGCATACCGGCCTGAAAGGCGCGGCTTTCGGGCTTTCGGCGGTGGTTGGCCCTTGCCATCACCGGCCGTTTCCCCTATACCCCGCGCCATTCCACACGCGGGAGCCGCGGGTGCGCCTCGGCGTTCCCTCCGGTCGTCTCGGGCAGCGTTGCCCGGTCGATTCCTCCCGCGGAGGCCAAACCGGAAAAAGGTACGATTCAATGGCTCTTCCCGAGTTCACCATGCGCCAGCTGCTTGAGGCCGGCGTTCACTTCGGCCACCAGACGCACCGCTGGAACCCGAAGATGAAGTCCTTCATCTTCGGCTCGCGCGCCAACGTCCACATCCTTGACCTCGCCCAGACCGTGCCGCTGATGCACCAGGCGCTGAAGGCGGTGTCCGACACCGTCGCCCGCGGCGGCCGCGTGCTCCTGGTCGGCACCAAGCGTCAGGCCCAGGACGACATCGCCGAGGCGGCCCGCCGCTCGGCCCAGTATTACGTCAACAGCCGCTGGCTCGGTGGCATGCTGACCAACTGGAAGACCATCTCCGGCTCGATCCAGCGCCTGCGCAAGCTCGACGAGACGCTCAACTCCGAGCAGTCGGCCCGTCTCACCAAGAAGGAACGCCTGGTGATGACCCGCGAGCGCGACAAGCTGGAGCGGGCGCTCGGCGGCATCAAGGACATGGGCGGCACGCCCGACCTGATCGTCGTCATCGACACCAACAAGGAAAAGAACGCCATCGACGAGGCGCGCCGCCTCGGCATTCCGGTTGCCGCCATCCTCGACTCCAACAGCGATCCGGACGGCATCACCTTCCCGGTGCCGGGCAATGACGACGCCGGCCGCGCCATCGCGCTCTACTGCGACCTGATCTCGCGCGCCGCCGTCGACGGCCTGTCGCGTGCCATGGGTGCCATGGGCGAAGACATCGGCGCTTCCGAGCAGCCGATCGAGGAGCTGGCCCTCTCCGAGGAAGCCGCTCCCGAGGCGAACGCCTGATCGGCGCGTTACGCGCGATCTTGCCGATGCTTTTCGGGCGGATCCTCGAAGGGTCCGCCCGACCTGTTAGGAAGCCCGCCGGCCGGCGGGCAGGGTGAGCGATCGGCGCCGACCGGTTGGCGGCGAGGCGCGGGACCACCGCGCGGCCGCCGTTCATCGGCCTGTCAGCACAGGCCGCTACAAGCCGGCTCCGGCGTTCGACGTTTCAAGATGAAGACGAGGGTCACATGAACATTTCCGCCGCACAGGTGAAGGATCTCCGCGACAAGACCGGCGCCGGCATGATGGATTGCAAGCACGCGCTGGCCGAGAACAACGGCGACATCGAGGCCGCCATCGACTGGCTGCGCGCCAAGGGCCTCAGCAAGGCCGCCAAGAAGGCCGGCCGCGTTGCCGCCGAGGGTCTGGTCGGCGTCGCCACCGGCGACAAGTCCGCCGCCGTCGTCGAGGTCAACTCCGAGACCGACTTCGTTGCCCGCAACGACGCCTTCCAGGGGCTGGTGCGCACGGTGGCCGCCGTCGCCGTCGACAAGGGCGGCGATGCCGCCGCCGTTGCCGCCGCCGCCTATCCGGGCAAGGCGCATTCGGTCGAGGACGAGGTCAAGGAACTGGTCGCCACCATCGGCGAGAACATGGGCTTCCGCCGCTCGGCCGCCCTGAAGGTGTCGTCGGGCGCCGTCGCCACCTACGTCCACTCGGCGATCGCCGACGGCCTCGGCAAGATCGGCGTGCTGGTTGCCCTCGAGTCGACCGGCAACGTCGACGAGTTGGTCAAACTCGGCCGCCAGATCGCCATGCACGTCGCCGCCACCTCGCCGCTGGCGCTGTCGGCTGAAGAAATCCCGGCCGACGTCGTCGAGCGCGAGCGGGCGATCTTCATCGAGCAGGCCAAGGAGTCGGGCAAGCCGGCCGCCGTCATCGAGAAGATGGTCGAGGGCCGCATCCGCAAGTTCTACGAGGAGTCGACGCTGCTGAAGCAGGCCTTCGTGATCAACCCCGACCTCACCGTCGAGGCCGCCGTCAAGGCCGCCGAGGCGACGGCCGGCGCGCCGATCAAGGTCACCGGCTTCGTGCGCTTCGCCCTCGGCGAAGGCATCGACAAGGGCGAGAGCGATTTCGCCGCCGAAGTGGCCGCCGCCGCCGGCCAGGGCTGAGCGACGGTCCATAGCTGAGACGACGGGGCGCCGACTGGTTCGGCGCCCTTGTCATGTCTGCGTCCCGGCGAAGCTGTTACGCCGTTCATGGGGGTTCCCATGCGCCCCGATGCGGGTTAGTTGGAACGGATCGGACGCCGCCCCTCTGCTGGAATCGTCTTTTCTCGAAAATCCGGAGTTTTGCCCCATGACCGAGCTTAAGTATCGCCGCGTCCTGCTCAAGCTGTCGGGCGAGGCCCTGATGGGCGATCGCGGCTTCGGCATCGACCCCAAGGTGGTCGATCGTCTGGCCGGCGAGATCGTCGAGGCCTATAAGCTCGGTATCCAGGTCGGCGTGGTGGTCGGCGGCGGCAATATCTTCCGCGGCGTCTCGGTGGCCGCCGACGGCGGCGACCGCACCACCGGCGACTATCTCGGCATGCTCGGCACGGTGATGAACGCGCTCGCCATGCGCTCGGCCATCGAGCGGCTGGGCGCGCCGGCCGTGGTGCTGTCGGCCATCGCCATTCCCGCCCTCTGCGAGACCTTCACCCAGCGCGAGGCGCTGAAGCACTTCGCCGCCAACAAGGTGATCGTCTTCGCCGCCGGCACCGGCAACCCCTTCTTCACCACCGACTCCGGCGCCGCGCTGCGCGCCGCCGAGATGGACTGCGATGCCCTCCTCAAGGGCACGCAGGTGGACGGCGTCTATACCGCCGATCCCAAGAAGGACCCGACGGCCCGCCGCTACGAGCGGCTGACCCACCAGGAGGTGCTGTCGAAGAACCTCCAGGTCATGGACGCGGCGGCGATTGCGCTTGCCCGCGACAACAAGATTCCGGTAGTGGTGTTCTCGGTTCACGAACATGGCGCATTCGTCAATGTTCTGAAGGGCAAGGGGCTCTGCACCGTCATCGACGGATAACAACAACGAGCGCCGCCGGCCCCGCCCTGGGGGCAACGGGGCACCGGCCGGCGCCGAGAGTTCTGGAAGGTTGGCAAGATGGCCGATGAAGATTATGACATCAACGACCTGAAGCGCCGCATGCAGGGCGCGCTCGGCGTGTTCAAGAACGACCTCGCCGGTCTCCGCACCGGCCGCGCCAGCACGAGCCTTCTCGATCCGATTGTCGTCAACGCCTACGGCAGCACCATGCCGCTCAACCAGGTGGCGACGGTGTCGGTGCCGGAGCCGCGCATGCTCTCGGTGCAGGTCTGGGACAAGAGCATGGTGCATGCCGTCGAGAAGGCGATCCGCGAATCGAATCTCGGCCTCAACCCGATCATCGAGGGCACGCTGCTGCGCCTGCCGATCCCGGAGCTGAACACCGAGCGCCGCAAGGAGCTGGTGAAGATCGCCCACAAGTATGTGGAGGCGACCAAGGTGGCCATCCGCCATGTGCGCCGCGATGGCCTCGACGAATTGAAGGACCTCGAAAAGGAGGGCCTGATCTCCGAGGATTCGCTGCGCGTCTATTCGGAGCGCGTGCAGAAGATCACCGACGACTCGATCGCCGAGGCCGACCGCATGCTGGCGGCCAAGGAACAGGAGATCATGCAGGTCTGATCCGGAAAGGGCAGGCCGGCGGGTCAACGGGGGCTTCGTGGGGAACAGTTCGGACATGTCGCGGCTCGGAACGGCGCCGGCGGAAGCGTACCGGAAGGCAGGGCTGCCGCGCCATGTCGCCATCATCATGGACGGCAACGGCCGTTGGGCGCGTTCGCGCGGCCTGCCGCGCGCCGAGGGGCACCGGCGCGGCGTGCAGTCGATCCGCGACGTCGTCAAGCATGCCAACGCCATCGGCCTCGAATGGCTGACGGTGTTCGGCTTCTCCTCGGAAAACTGGTCGCGGCCGGCCGACGAGGTCAGCGAGCTGATGGGCCTGCTGAAGCTGTTCATCCGTCGCGACCTCGCCGAGCTGAGGCGCGGCAACGTGCGCGTGCGGGTGATCGGCGGCCGCGACAACCTCTCCGGCGACATCGCCGGGCTGTTGATCGAGGCCGAGGAGAAGACCGTCGGCAACACCGGCCTCAACCTGGTCATCGCCTTCAACTACGGTGGCCGCGACGAGATCGTCCGGGCGGCGCGGGCCGTCGCCGGCGACGTGGCGGCCGGCCGGCTCCGGGCCGAGGAGGTTACCGCCGACCTCGTCGCCGCCCGGCTCGACACCGCCGGCATGCCCGATCCCGACCTGATCATCCGCACCAGCGGCGAGCAGCGGCTGTCCAACTTCCTGCTGTGGCAGGCCGCCTATGCCGAGTTCGTCTTCGTGCCCGACTACTGGCCGGACTTCGACGGCGCCGCCTTCGACCGGGCGATCGGCGAATATCTCGGCCGCGAGCGCCGCTTCGGCGGATTGCCCCAGAAGAGCGAGGCCCGATGAACGCGCCGCAGCCCGCACCCGGCAAGGCCGGCTCCGAATTCGTCCTCCGGCTTCTCTCCGCCATCGTGCTGGTGACTGTCGCCGTCGCCGCGCTGTGGGCTGGTGGCTGGATGTTCGCCGCGCTGGCCGCCGCCGCCGCCGTGCTGATCCTCCGCGAATGGATGGCGATGAGCGGCCCGTTCTCCTTCCGCGCCGCGCCCTGGGCGCTGATGGCCTTTCTCGCCGTCACCGTGGTGATGGCTCAGACCGAACCGCTGCATTCAGTCGGCTTCTCGGTGCTGATCGCGCTGGCCCTGCTGTTCGCCCGCGTCACCGAGCCGCGCGTCGCCTGGCTGTCGCTCGGCGTCGTCTACGCCGCCGTGCCGGCCATTGCCGCCGTGGTGCTGCGCGGCGACGGCCCAAAGAGCTTCGAATCGATCGGCGCCGTGGCGGTGATCTTCGTCTTCGTCGTCGTCTGGGCCACCGACACCGCCGCCTATTTCGCCGGCCGGCTGATCGGCGGGCCGAAGCTGGCGCCGCGCTTCTCGCCGAAGAAGACCTGGTCGGGCGCCATCGGCGGCGCCGCCGCCGGCGTCGTCGCCGGCCTCATGGTGGTCGGCGTGGCCGGCCTCGGCGTCGGGCCTGTCACGGCACTCGTCGCGCTGCTGCTGTCGGCGGTCGGTCAGGTGGGTGATCTCGCCGAATCGGCCATGAAGCGGCACTTCGGCGTCAAGGATTCGGGCGTACTCATTCCCGGCCACGGCGGCATCATGGACCGCCTCGACGGGCTGGTGGTCGCGCTCTCCGCCGCCGCCGCCATCGGTCTGGTGCGCGACTGGTTCGTGGGTGGCGGCATCGCCGCCGGCCTGCTGGTCTGGTGATCGTAATGACCGAGAACACCGATCGGGGCTCGATGACGGCGGAGAGGGGCGCGCCGCGGCGGCTCTCCATTCTCGGCGCCACCGGCTCGATCGGCCTCAGCACGCTCGACGTGGTCGCCGCCGAACCGGGCCGCTTCGCGATCGAGGCGCTGACCGCCGGCCGCAACGCCGCCGCCCTCGCCGAGCTGGCCGTCCGCTTCTCCGCCCGGATCGCCGTCGTCGCCGATCCCGCCGCCTATGGCGAACTTCGCGAGCGCCTTGTCGGCACCGGCATCGCGGCGGCGGCCGGCCCGGAGGCGGTGGCCGCCGCCGCCGCCCGTCCGACCGACATCGTACTGTCGGCCATCGTCGGCTTCGCCGGTCTCGCGCCCAGCCTCGCCGCGCTCGGCGCCACGCGCATCGTGGCGCTCGCCAACAAGGAGACGCTGGTTTCCGCCGGTCCGCTGTTCATGGCGGCGGCGCGGCAGGCCGGCACGGTGGTGCTGCCGGTCGACAGCGAGCACAACGCCATCTTCCAGGCCTTCGAGACCGGCAACGCCGATGCCGTCGCCGAGGTGATCATCACCGCCTCCGGCGGGCCGTTCCTGAGGACGCCGAAGGCGGACCTTTCCGCCGTCACTCGCGACATGGCGCTGAAGCATCCCAAGTGGAGCATGGGGCCGAAGATCACCATCGACTCGGCGACGCTGATGAACAAGGGACTGGAGCTGATCGAGGCCCATCGCCTCTATCCGGTCTCCGTCGACCAGCTCTCGGTGCTGGTGCATCCGCAGTCGGTGGTGCACGGCCTCGTCCGCTACAGGGATGGCTCGCTGCTGGCCGAACTCGGCGTGCCCGACATGCGCACGCCGATCGGCTACTGTCTCGCCTGGCCCGAGCGTCGTCCGACGATGGTGAAGCCGCTCGATCTCGCGGCTATCGGCACCCTGACCTTCGAGGCGCCCGACCGCGACCGCTTCCCCTGCCTGCCGCTGGCCGAGGCGGCGCTGAGGCGGGGTGACGGCGCGCCTTGCGTGCTCAACGCCGCCAACGAGGTGGCCGTCGAGGCCTTCCTTGCCGGCCGCATCGGCTTCCTCGATATCGCCCGCACCGTCGAGGCGACGCTCGATGCGATTGATGGCGCCGGCGGCCTTGCCGAGCCGCAATCGCTTGCCGCCGCCACCGAACTCGACGGATGGGCTCGCAAGATCGCCGCGTCCTGCCTATAGTGTGAACGCTGCTTCGCACGGGAGCGTAAAGCCAGGGGCGGAGGCCCGCCGGCACATGGGGCAGGATCAAGAGAGGACGAGGCATTGGGTTTTCTGAGCGCAACGGGCGGCACGCTGATCGGCACCATCCTGCCGTTCCTGGTGGTGCTGACCGTGGTGGTGTTCGTGCACGAGCTTGGCCACTTCTGGGTGGCGCGCCGCACCGGCGTCGCCGTCAGCGTCTTCTCGATCGGCTTCGGTCCCGAGCTGCTTGGCTGGAATGACCGCAAGGGTACGCGCTGGAAGCTGTCGGCCATCCCGCTCGGCGGCTATGTCCGTTTCATCGACGACGCCGACGCGGCAAGCCGGCCGGACGGCGAGCGGTCGCAGGTCGATGGCGCCTTCCAGTCGAAGGGGCTTGCCGCCCGCGCCGCCGTGGTCGCTGCCGGTCCGGCCGCCAACTTCCTGTTCGCCATCGCCGTGCTGGCCGCGCTGTTCTATGCCTTCGGCAAGCCGATGATCGCGCCGGTCGCCGGTTCCGTCGAGCCGGACAGCCCAGCCGCCGCGGCGGGATTCGCGCCCGGCGACCGCATCCTGTCGATCGACGGCAATCCGATCGAGAGCTTCGCCGACATCCAGCGCATCGTCATGCTGAGGAACGGCGTTTCGCTGGCCATCGACGTCGATCGCGCCGGTAGCAGGCTGACGCTGCACGCCACGCCGCGCGCCCGCGAAATCGTCGACGGCTTCGGCGAGAAGCAGATCGTGCCGGTGCTCGGCCTCAGGCAGACCAATCCCACCGTCGAACTGAGGAGCTTCGGGCCGTTCGGCGCCCTGCGCGAGGCGGTGCACGAGACCTGGTCGATCGTCGACAGCACGCTGTCCTCGGTGGCCGGCATGTTCTCGGGCCGCACCTCGACGGCGCAGATCAGCGGCCCGATCGGCATCGCCCGCGTCAGCGGTCAGGTGGCGGCGCTGGGGCTGATACCTCTCGTTAACCTTGCTGCCATTCTGTCGATTTCGATCGGTCTCATTAACCTCTTCCCAATCCCGATGCTGGACGGTGGACATCTGGCTTTCTACGCGATCGAGGCTTTGCGCGGGCGGCCGCTGCCGGAGCGGGCCCAGGAGATCGGCTACGGCATTGGCTTTGCTATCGTCTTGGGATTGATGGCCTTTGGCGTCCTGAACGATATTGCCAAGATTGCGTCCGGATAGACGACGCTCGTGACCTTCGGGTCACGCACGGCAGGGAAAACGGCACCACCCATGGCAAGGTCGCTTGCGCATCCTGGCAAAGACTGTAAAAACCTCTTGATCGGAATCTGTAACAAGGGTTCCCAAACGGCCTTGGCCGCAGAAACTCGGGTACGTGATTAAATGCGCTCATTCAAGGAATGGACGAAAGTCGTCGCCGCCTCCGCTGCCTTGCTCGTCGCGGCACCTTTGTGGAGCGGGTTTATACCGGAACTAGGCGCGATCACCGCCGAGGCGGCGTCCGTCGGCCGGGTGACGGTGGTCGGCAACACGCGTGTCGAGCCCGAGACGGTCGCTGCCTATATCAAGGGCACGCCGGGTCGGCCGCTCAGCGCCGCCGAGATCGACGAATCGATCAAGGCGCTGTTCGCCACCGGCATGTTCTCCGATGTGCAGATCAGCCAGTCCGGCGGCCGCATCATCGTCAAGGTGGTCGAGAACCCGGTCATCGCTCGCGTCGCCTTCGAGGGCAACGACGTCCAGTCCGATGAAATGCTGAGGGGCGTCATCGAGTTGCAGCCGCGTTCGGTGCTGACGCAGGGCAAGGTCGAGTCCGACACCCAGCGTATCCTCGAGCTTTACCGCCGCAGCGGCCGCTACGATGCCACCGTCGAGCCCAAGCAGGTCGACCTTGGCAAGGGGCGCGTCGACCTGATCTACCAGATCAACGAGGGTCCGCGCACCGAGGTGAGCAAGATCACCTTCGTCGGCAACAGCGCCTTCTCCAACTATCGTCTGTCCAACGTCATCTCCACCAAGGAGTCTGGTCTGTTCGGCTGGATCAAGACGTCGGACAACTACAGCCCGGAGAAGCTGAACGCCGATCAGGAAGCGCTCCGTCGCTTCTACTACAACCACGGCTATGCCGACTTCCGCGTGGTGTCCGCCACCGCCGACTTCGACCGCCAGCAGAACTCCTTCTTCCTGACCTTCACCGTCGACGAGGGCCAGCGCTACAAGTACGGCGACATCAAGGTCGAGACGACGCTGTCCGAGGTCAACCCCGAGGACCTTCAGAAGCTGACGCTGACCCGCACCGGCGACACCTATTCGGCGGCCGACGTCGACAAGTCGCTGGAGGCCATTACCACCGCCGTGGCGGCCAAGGGCTACGCCTTCGTGCAGGTGCGCCCGCGCGGCGACCGCGACTACGCCAACCACACCATCGCCGTCACTTATTTCGTCGACGAGGGTGCGCGCGCCTACATCGAGCGCATCAACATCATCGGCAACGACCGCACGCGTGATTACGTCATCCGTCGCGAGTTCGATATCGGAGAGGGCGACGCCTACAATCAGGTGCTGATCGAGAAGGCCGAGCGCAAGCTCAAGAACCTCGGCTACTTCAATACCGTTCGCATCTGGTCCGAGCAGGGCTCGTCCGTCGACAAGGTGATCGTCAACGTGCAGGTCGATGACAAGCCGACCGGCGAGTTGAGCGTCGGCGCCGGCTATTCGACCTCGAACGGCATCCTGGCCGAACTGTCGCTGACCGAGAAGAACTTCCTCGGCCGCGGCCAGTATGTCCGCGCCTCGGTGTCCAAGGGCATCACCACCGACGGCAAGACGGGCGACTCGTCCTACGAGCTGTCGTTCACCGAGCCCTACCTGTTCGACCGTCGCCTTGAGGGCGGGTTCGACATCTACCAGCGCAACTACAGCGTGGGCTCGGACGGCGTCCATCCATATGACGAGAAAAATACCGGCGGCAAGATCCGCTTCGGCGTGCCGGTCGCCGAGAATACGTCCCTTGGTCTGTTCTACGAGGGCTATCGGCAGGAAGTCGGCGACGTCAATTCGACCTATAGCCCGTTCGTCACGGCCGGCGACCGCTTCATCTCGATCATCGGCACCAGCCTGACCTACAACACGGTCGACGACTATGCCTTCCCGCGCAGTGGCGTCTATGCGCAGATCAAGCAGGAATTCGCCGGCGCCGGCGGCGATGCAACCTTCCTGCGCACCACGGCTCGCGTCGAGTACTATAAGGAACTGGTCGAGGACTGGGACCTGATCGGTCATCTTGGCGCCAAGGGCGGCGCCATGTTCGGGCTGGACGGCGATCTCGAAAGCATCGACCAGTTCCAGGTTGGCGGCTCGATCATCCGCGGCTTCGACAGCAACGGCATCGGTCCGCGCGATCCGGCGACTGGGTATGCTCTCGGCGGCAGGTACTATGTTGCCGGCACGGCCGAGACGATCTTCCCGGTGCCGATGATCCCGCAGGAATATGGCTTCTGGGGTTCGCTGTTCGCCGACGCCGGCACGCTCTGGTCGTCCGACACGACGACTTCCGGCACCGACAACGGCCTTGCGCTGCGCGCCTCGGTCGGCGCCGGCCTGATGTGGCAGTCGCCCTTCGGCCTGCTGCGTGCGGACTTCGCCTACCCGGTCCTGAAGGAAGACACCGACAAGACACAAGTGTTCCGCTTCTCCGGCGGCACAAGGTTCTGACATCGTCTTCCTCGGAGATTTTTGACCGCCGCGTCCTCAGGGCGCGGCGGTTTCTTTTGGGCCGTCTTTCCGCCGGCTCGGGCATTGTGCCGCCGTACTTGCGACTGGTCGTGTTCGCCCTCCGACAAGGCCTGAAACGGCTGACCCGTTCGGCGGCTGCACGCCGGAATCGACGCGCCGCCGCGCTTCCCGTGGACTTGCCGCACGCGATCGGTTGACACCGGCGTGGCGCAATGGCTAATGCCTTCCGTTCCGGCAATATCGCAGCCGGCCGCCCAGGAACGCCGGACGGCCGCCGACCGTGCGGTGCTTCAGCCGAAACGAAGAGGGAAGGCGCTCGTTCGCCGCGGGGTTCGCATCCGGCGGAGGGGGAGCGAATGTGGCCATGTCCGATCCAGTGTTCTTCGTGCCCGCCGGGCGTCTCGCCCTGGCCGAGGTGGCCCGCATCGCCGGCGGCGAGGTGGCGCGCGGCGACGCGACTGTCGCCATCGGACGCGTCGCTCCGCTCGACCAGGCCGGTCCGGGCGATCTTTCCTTCCTCGACAACCCCCATTACGTCGACGCCTTCCGGGCAACGCGGGCATCGGCGGTCATCTGTTCGGCGGCCCATGTCGGCGACGCGCCGGAGGGTGCCGCCGTGGTGGTCGCCGCCCAGCCTTACCGGGCAATGGCGCTGGTCCTGCAGGCGCTGTTCCCCGACGCCTTCCGTCTGAAGGGACCGTTCGGTGCGGCCGGCATCTCGCCGGCGGCCACCATCCATCCCGAAGCCCGCCTTGAGGCGGACGTCACCGTCGAGCCGGGCGCCGTCATCGGCGCCGGCGCCGAGATCGGCAGCGGTACGGTGGTGTCGGCCAACGCGGTGATCGGCCGTGGCGTGCGTATCGGCCGCGACGGCTACGTCGGCGCCGGCGTCACGCTGCAATATGCGCTGGTCGGCAACCGCGTCATCATCCATCCCGGTGCCCGCATCGGCCAGGACGGCTTCGGCTTCGCCATGGGTCCGGGCGGCCACCTCAAGGTGCCGCAGATCGGCCGGGTGGTGATCCAGGACGACGTGGAGATCGGTGCCAATGTCGCCATCGACCGCGGCTCCAACCGCGACACGGTGATCGGCGAGGGCACCAAGATCGACAACGGTGTGCAGATCGGTCACAACGTCGAGGTCGGGCGGCACTGCGTGCTGGTGGCGCAGGTCGGCATTTCCGGCTCGACGCAACTTGAGGATTTCGTGGCGATCGGCGGCCACACCGGCCTTGCCGGCCACATCAGGATCGGCATGGGCGCCCAGATTTCGGGCGGCGCCATGGTCAAGGACAGCATTCCGGCGGGAGCGCGCTACGTCGGCAATCCGGCGAAGCCCATCCGCGAGTGGACTAGGGAACAGATGGCCCTGAAGCGGGCCGCGCAGCAGGCGACGGGAAGGGATCAAACGTGAGCGAAACCGACAACGCACCGGCCGAGACCGCGGCGCCCGCCAGGGGCACGCTTGAGGTCATGGACATCCAGGCGCTTCTGAAGGCGCTGCCGCACCGTTATCCCTTCCTGATGATCGACCGGATCATCGAGATCGACGGCGACGATTCGGCGATCGGCATCAAGAACGTCACCATCAACGAGCCGCAGTTCCAGGGGCATTTCCCGAATGCGCCGGTGATGCCCGGCGTGCTGATGATCGAGGGCATGGCCCAGACGGCCGGCGCCATCTGCGTCAACGCCGGCAGCGGCGGCCCGCCGAAGCTGGTCTACTTCATGACCATCGACAAGGTGAAGTTCAGGAAACCGGTCGGCCCCGGCGACGTGGTCGAGTACCACGTCCGCAAGATGAAGAAGCGCGCCAACATGTGGTGGTTCGAGGCGACGGCCATCGTCGCCGGCGTCAAGGTGGCCGAGGCCGAACTCAGCGCCATGCTGTTGAACGCCTGACGGCACGCGGGTGGGCGTAACACGCTGAAACAATATGTGCGGCGCCTCGCCGGTGACCGACGTTATAGGGAAACGGGCTGCACCGCCGTCGAGGATCATCCGCATGCGCAACATACATCCCACCGCCGTCGTCGATCCGGCCGCCGAGATCGGCGATGACGTCAGCATCGGCCCGTTCGCCGTGGTCGGGCCGCACGTCCGGCTCGGCGAGGGCGTGGTGCTGCACGCCCACACGGTGGTGGACGGTCGCACGACGCTCGGCCCCGGCGTCACGGTGTTTCCGCATGCCACCGTCGGCATGGTGCCGCAGGATCTAAAGTATCATGGCGAGCCGAGCCGGCTGGAAGTCGGCGAGCGGACGGTGATCCGCGAATGCGCCACGCTGCATCTCGGCACCGAGGGCGGCGGCATGCTGACCCGCGTCGGCGCCAATTGCCTCCTGATGGCCAATGCCCATGTCGCCCACGATTGCGTGGTCGGCAACAACGTCATCCTGGTCAACTGCGCCACGCTCGGCGGCCACGTCCACATCGGCGACAACGCCATCCTCGGCGGCCTCAGCGCCGTGCACCAGTGGGTGCGCATCGGCGAGGGCGTGATGGTCGGCGGCATGACCGGCGTCGAGAACGACGTCATTCCCTTCGGCATGGTCACCGGCAACCGCGCCCGCCTCGGCGGCCTCAATCTGGTCGGCCTGAGACGGGCCAACTTCCCGCGCGACGACATCCACGCCTTGCGCAATGCCTACAAGCTGCTGTTCGACAGTGACGAGCCGCTGGCGTCGCGCGTCGCCCGCGTCGCCGAGACCCATGGCGGCAGCCCGCTGGTCGAACGCATGATCGAGTTCATCCGGGCCGGCGGCGATCGCGCCATCTGCACGCCGCGCAACCGGGATGGCGAGGCCGAATGACGCTGCGTCCGTCCGATCCCGACCGTCCCACCCTTGGAATCATCGCCGGCGGCGGCGGCGTGCCGGCCATCGTGGCGCGGGCGGCCGAAGCGGCCGGGCGGCCGGTGGTGCTGTTCGGCATTGTCGGCGAGGCCGATGCGGAGATCGAGGCCTTCCATCACCACTGGCTGCGCTGGGGCGAGATCGGCCGGATGTTCGACCTGCTCGCCCGCGAGCGGGTCGGCGAGGTGGTGATCTGCGGCGCCGTCAACCGGCCCGACTTCTCGGCCATCCGCGTCGATCTCGGCGCCGTGCTGAGCCTGCCGAAGATCCTGTCGCTGATGGTCGGCGGCGACGACACCGTGCTGAAGAACGTCGTCCGTTTCCTGGAAGATCGCGACTACCTGGTGGTCGGCGCCCATCAGGTGGCGCCGGAGCTGGTGGGTGGCGACGGCAGCCTCGGTCGCTACCGGCCCAGCGAGGATGCCGAGGCCGACATCGTGAGGGGCGTCGAAGCGTCGCTGATGCTGGGCCGCCTCGACATCGGCCAGGCCGTGGTGGCGATCTCCGGTCGCGTCGTTGCCGTCGAGGGCATCGAGGGCACCGACGAGCTGTTGCAGCGCGTTGCCGATCTCCGGAAGCGCGGCCGGCTGAAGGCGGCGCACCGCTCCGGCGTACTGGTCAAGGCGGCCAAACCCCAGCAGGACCTGCGCGTCGACCTGCCGACCATCGGCCCGCGCACCGTCGAGATGGCCGCCGCCGCCGGCTTGGCCGGCATCGCCGTCGAAGCCGGCCGGGTGATGATCGTCGACCGGGCGGCCACCGTCGCCGCCGCCGACGCCGCCCGGCTGTTCATCGACGTGCGGCGCTTCCCCGAAGCCGCGCCATGAGCGAGCCCCGGTCGCCGCTCCGCGTCGCCATCGTCGTCGGCGAGGAATCCGGCGACCAGCTTGGCGCCCGGCTGATGGCGGCGCTGAAGCGGCTGTCAGGGCGACCGATCGATTTCCTCGGCGTCGGCGGCGACCGCATGGCCGCCGAGGGCTTTGCGAGCCTGTTCCCGCTGCACGACATCGCCGTGATGGGCTTCGCCCCGGTGGTGAAGCGGCTGCCGCTGATCCAGCTCCGCACCGCCGAGGCGGCCGGCGCCGTCATCGCCGGTCGGCCGGACGTGCTGGTGATCATCGACAGCCCCGACTTCACCCACCGCGTGGCGCGCGACGTCAGGGCGGCGCTGCCGCGCCTGCCGGTCGTCGACTATGTCTGCCCCTCGGTATGGGCCTGGCGGCCCGGCAGAGCCCGCAGGATGGCCGCCTACATCGATCACGTGCTAGCGCTGCTGCCGTTCGAGCCGGCCGTCCTCGCCCGCCTGAAAGGCCCTGAGGCCACCTATGTCGGTCATCCGCTGATCGATCGGCCGGAGCTGCTGACGCCGGCGCCGGGCGAGCGGCCGCCGCTCGATGCCGGGCCGCCGACGCTGCTGGTGCTGCCCGGCAGCCGGTCGGGCGAGATCGACCGCATGCTGCCGCTCTACGGCAGGGTGATCGACCTGATGGCGGCGCGCGGCCTGGCGTTCCGGCCGCTGCTGCCGGCTGTCGAGCGGTTGAGGGCGCGCATCGAGCGTGAGACGGCCGGCTGGGCCGTGCCGCCGCGCGTCGTCGCCGGCGAAGCGGAGAAATGGGCGGCCTTCCGGTCGGCCCACGCGGCGCTCGCCACCTCCGGCACCGTGACGCTGGAGCTGGCACTGGCCGGCGTGCCCAGCGTGATCGCCTATGCCCGCGACCCGCTGTTCCGCATCCTTTCCGAGATCGCCCGTCGCATTCCCGGCCTGATCAACCTCCATATGTTCGGCCTTGCCAACATCATCCTTGGCGAGAAGGCGAGCCCGGAGTTTCTCGATCCCGATCTCGCCCCGGATCGACTGGCCGATGCGCTGATGCCGCTCCTCGCGGAAACGCCGGCCCGCGCTGCCCAGGTCGCCGCCTTCGCGAGGCTGCGCGACATCATGGCGCTGCCGGACGGCCGTCCGGCAGCCCAAACAGCGGCCGACGTGGTGCTGCGCCTCGCCGACCGCTGATCCTTCCCCGGACAAGAAAGGCCCCCGGCGTCGCCGCCGGAGGCCCTGATGTCGTCGCCATGCGGCTGCCTCAGCCGCGCTTGCCGATCTCCACGTAGTCGCGCTGCGGCGCGCCAATGTAGAGCTGGCGCGGCCGGCCGATCTTCTGGCTCGGGTCCTCGACCATCTCCTTCCACTGGGCGATCCAGCCGACGGTGCGGGCGACGGCGAACAGCACGGTGAACATCGAGGTGGGGAAGCCCATCGCCTTCAGCGTGATGCCGGAATAGAAGTCGATGTTCGGATAGAGCTTCTTCTCGACGAAATAGTCGTCGTGAAGGGCGATGCGCTCCAGCTCGACCGCGACGTCGAGCAGCGGATCGTCCTTGATGCCCAGCGTTTCGAGCACTTCGTGGCAGGTCTGCTGCATGATCTTGGCGCGCGGATCGTAGTTCTTGTAGACGCGATGCCCGAAGCCCATCAGGCGGAACGGGTCGTTCTTGTCCTTGGCGCGGGCGATGTATTCGGGAATGCGGTCGACCGAGCCGATCTCGGCCAGCATGTTCAGCGCCGCCTCGTTGGCGCCGCCGTGCGCCGGGCCCCACAGGCAGGCGATGCCGGCGGCGATGCAGGCGAACGGATTGGCACCCGACGAGCCGGCGAGGCGCACCGTCGACGTCGAGGCGTTCTGCTCGTGGTCGGCGTGCAGGGTGAAGATGCGGTCCATGGCGCGGGCCAGAACCGGGTCCACCTTATACTCCTCGGCCGGCACGGCGAAGCACATGTGCAGGAAGTTGGCTGCGAAATCGAGGTCGTTCTTCGGGAAGATGAATGGCTGGCCGATCGAATACTTGTAGGCCATGGCGGCGATCGTCGGCATCTTGGCGATCATCCGGTGCGAGGCGATCATCCGCTGGTGCGGATCCGAGATGTCGATCGAGTCGTGGTAGAAGGCCGACAGCGCGCCGACCGTGCCGACCATCACCGCCATCGGGTGGGCGTCGCGGCGATAACCCTGGAAGAAGCGGGTCATCTGCTCGTGGATCATGGTGTGGCGGGTGATGTGGCTGTCGAACTGCTGCTTCTGCGCCTTGGTCGGCAGTTCGCCGTAGAGCAGGAGGTAGCAGGTCTCCAGATAGTCGCCTTCCAGCGTCAGTTGCTCGATCGGGTAGCCGCGATAAAGCAGCACGCCCTTGTCGCCGTCGATGTAGGTGATCTTGGATTCGCAGGCACCGGTCGACGTGAAGCCCGGATCATAGGTGAAGTGGCCGGTCTTGCCGTAGAAGGAGGAGATGTCCATCACGCTCGGACCGATGCTGGCATCCTTGAGCGGGAACTCATAGGAGGTGTCATCGATGGTGACGGTCGCGTTCTTCGTGGTCATTCGGTCGGATCTCCATGAGGTGATCGGGTGGACCAGGCCAATGAGCGGCGGGCAGGACGATTACGTTTACGTAAACTGCCGACCAACCTCCCAGTCTGTCGATCTTCACGTAGCGGAAAATCCCTACTGCGGCAAGCCTTCGAATAGGAGGTCGGGTCTGCCATTTCGGCGAAGGTCGGGAACCCGATTGCCGACGGCGAGTTATTGTTTCGGCGGGTTTTTCACTGGTCGCTATCGGCGACTTTCGGGGGCGGGGAAGGCACCCGTTCTCTCTTCCTCGCGGGGAAGTGAAAGCCCCGCCGCGGCAGGGCCGGGCGGGGCGGGATTCGTTCAGAGCCTGCAAGCGGCTTTCAGTCGGTCAGCGCGTCGCGGATGCGGCCGAGCGCCTCGTCGCGGCCGAGCACGGCCAGCACGTCGAAGATCGGCGGCGAGGTGCTGCGGCCGGTGGCGACGGCGCGCAGCGGCTGCGCCACCTTGCCGAGCTTGAGGCCGGCTTCCGTGGCATAGGCGCGCACCGCCTCTTCGGTGGCGGCCGCCGTCCACTCGGGCAGCGCTTCGAGGCGGGGCAGCAGCGTGGCGAGCGCCGTTCGGCCGGCCGGATCGAGCAGGGCGGCTGCCTTGTCGTCGAGGACGAGCGGCCGGCTCGCGAACAGGAAGCTGGCGTTGTCGATCAGCTCCAGAAGCGTCTTGGCGCGCTCCTTGAGGCCGGGCATGGCGGCGGCCAGTTGCGCCTTCACCTTGTCGTCAAGCCTGGCCTTGAGGCGCGCGCCCTCCGGAATGTGGTCGAGCAGCGCGATGACATGACCGACCAGTTCGTCGTCCGGCGTCTGGCGGATATAGTGGCCGTTGAGGTTCTCGAGCTTGCCGTAGTCGAAACGCGACGGCGAGCGGCCGATGCCCTCGAGGTCGAACAGGGCGATCATCTCCTCGGTGGAGAGGATTTCCGCGTCGCCGTGCGCCCAGCCGAGGCGGACGAGATAGTTCCGAAGCGCCACCGGCAGGTAGCCCATGGCCCGATAGGCCTCGACGCCCAGCGCGCCGTGGCGCTTGGAGAGCTTGGCGCCGTCCGGCCCGTGGATCAGCGGGATGTGGGCCACCTTCGGCATCTCCCAGCCGAGGGCGTCGTAGATGATCTTCTGCCGCGCCGTGTTGGTCAGGTGGTCGTCGCCGCGGATGATCTGGGTGACGCCCATGTCGTGGTCGTCGACCACCACGGCGTGCATGTAGGTCGGCGTGCCGTCCGAGCGCAGGATGATGAAGTCGTCGAGATCCTTGTTGGGAAAGGTGACCGTGCCCTGTACGGCATCCTCGATCACCGTATCGCCATCCTGCGGCGCCTTGATGCGTACGGCGGGCTTGACGCCGGCCGGCGCCTCGGACGGGTCGCGGTCGCGCCAGCGGCCGTCGTAGCGCGGCGGCAGGCCGCCCGCCTTTGCGCTCTCGCGCATCTCGGT
This sequence comes from Pleomorphomonas koreensis DSM 23070, assembly GCF_000425185.1. Taxonomy (GTDB): domain Bacteria; phylum Pseudomonadota; class Alphaproteobacteria; order Rhizobiales; family Pleomorphomonadaceae; genus Pleomorphomonas; species Pleomorphomonas koreensis. The sequence continues at coordinate 37,477 of NZ_AULH01000005.1, read as the reverse complement.
CAGTTCCTCGGGCGTGCAGTAACAATAGTAGGCCTTGCCGGCCGCCACCAGCTCGCGCGCCACGTCGGCGTGGCGGTCGGCGCGCTGGAACTGCGAGATCGGCTCGCCCTCCCAGGTGAGGCCCAGCCAGGAGAGACCGTCGATGATGGCGTCGACGGCGGCCTGCGTCGAGCGTTCGCGGTCGGTATCCTCGATGCGCAGCAGCATCGTGCCGCCGTGCCGCTTGGCGTAGAGCCAGTTGAAGAGCGCCGTCCGCGCACCTCCGATGTGCAGAAAACCGGTGGGAGACGGCGCAAAACGCGTGACGACGGGCGTGGACATCGACGATAGTTCCGAAAAAGGCCGGAGGGCGGCTGGGGAGGCGGCGGCGGGCGTCGCCGGCCGAACCGTTGCGTGGACGGCGTCTTACAGGAAAGCCGCGCGTTTCGCAAAACAAGATCGCGCGGCGCACCGGCAAAGCGATCGAAACAGGCGGCCAGCGTGACGGTCGGGACGGAGACGGGCATCAAGGCCGGCGGGCGCCGCCGGGTAGCCGCCGGCGCGCGGGGTCGGCAAAGCCTTGCCGCCTTGCGCAAATCCTTTGCCCGCGACCTCGACGACGGCCGCGGCTTCCTGTGGTGGCCGGTCGCCGCCGCGGTCGGCGCCGCCGGCTATTTCGCCCCGTCCGGCGAGCCGTCCGCCGTCGAAATCGCGCTGGCCGGCCTCGGCGCGCTGCTGGCGCTGGTGGTCGGCCGCCGCGTCGCGGCGTCGCTCCTGGCCATCCTGGTCGGCCTCGCTTGCCTCGGCTTCCTGCACGCCGCGCTGATGACCCGGCTCGCCGCCCATCCGGTGCTGTCCTTCGAGCGGACGATGACGGTGCGCGGCCACGTGATGGCCGTCGAGGATCGCGGCAAGGGCGCCGCCCGCCTGCGTGTCCGGCCGGCCGAGATGGAGCCGCGCCCGCGCGACGGGCTGCCGCCGCTGATCCGCGTCACCACGCGCGGCGTGGTACCGAGACCCGGCGAGGCGGTGACCATGCTCGCCCGCCTCGCGCCGCCCCTGCCGCCGCCGCTGCCCGGCGGCTACGACTTCGCCCGTACCGCCTGGTTCGCCGGCGTCGGCGCCGGCGGCTTCACCTACGGCGCCGTCAAGCCGTGGCCGAAAGCGCCGCCGCCCGATGCCTGGCTCACCGTGCTGACCGGCATCGAGACGGTGCGGATGGCGGCGGCCGGCCGCATCCGCGCCGTGCTGCCCGGCGACACCGGCGCCATCGCCGCGGCGCTGATCGTCGGCGACCGCGCCGGCATTTCCAGCGCCACCAACGACGCGATGCGCGTCGCCGGCATCTTCCACGTGCTGTCGATCTCCGGCGTGCACATGAGCCTCGTTGCCGCTTTCCTGTTCGGCGGCGTGCGGCTCATCCTGGCCCTGGTGCCGCCGCTGGCGCTGCGCCTGCCGGTGAAGAAGATCGCCGCCGTACTGTCCATCCTCGGCACCGGCGCCTATTTCGTCATCTCCGGCATGGACGTGCCGGCCGAGCGGTCGATGATCATGGTGCTGGTGTCGCTCTTCGCCGTGCTGATCGACCGCCGCGCCCTGTCGCTCAGGGTGATCGCCGTCGCGGCGCTGGTCACGCTCGCGCTGTCGCCGGAGGCGGTGATGGACCCCGGCGCCCAGATGTCGTTCGCCGCCGTGGTGGCACTGATGGCCGGCCTCGAAGCCTATGGCAGTCGCCGGTCAGCGGTGCCGGAGGCCGGCGACGTCAATCCGGTCGTCCGCGTCCTGCGCCGGTTCGGCCTGTGGATCGTCGCGGCGCTGGCCGCAACCACGGTGGCCGGCCTCGCCACGCTGCCGATGGCGCTCTACCACTTCGGCCGGCTGGCGCCGCTCGGCATGCTGGCCAACCTCGCCACCGAGCCGCTGGTGTCGTTCCTGATCATGCCGGCGGCGATGATCGCCGCGCTGCTGATGCCCTTCGGCCTCGACGGCCTGCCGCTCGCCGCGATGGGCGCCGGCATCGACGCCATGATCGCCGTCGCCCGCATCGTCGCCGAGTGGACGCCGGGCGGCGGCCTCTGGGGCCGGCCGGACGGCTGGACCATGCTCGCCGTGGTGGCCGGCGGCCTCTGGCTCTGCCTGTGGCGCGGCCGCAAGCGCTGGCTCGGCCTCGCGCCGGTGCTGGTCGGTTTCGCCTTCGCCGGCGCCGCCACGCCGCCGGGGCTGTTCGTCGCCGGCGACGGTTCGCTGGCGCTGCTCCGCGACGCAGGCGGCGGCTGGCACAAGATCGGCCGCAAGGGCGGTTTCACGCTCGACGTCTGGCTGGCGGCGGTGGGGATCGATCCGGCGAGGGCCGATATGTTGGGCGGCGATGCCCGCTGCGACACCGAGGCCTGCTTCCTGCCGGCCGCCGACGGCCGGCCGTCGGTCTCCGTCGTCATGCAGCCGGCGGCCTTCGGCGACGACTGCGCCCTGGCGTCGATTGTCGTGTCGGTCCTGGAAGCGCCGCCCTGGTGCCGGCCGGCCGGCGCGCTTCTCGACGGCCGGCTGCTGGCCGAGGCCGGCACGCTCACCTACGACATGAGGATGACGGCCGATGGCCGGCCGCAACTCGTCGAGACCGGCCGCGTCTTCGGCTCGCCCCGCCGCCTCTGGCAGGCGGCGCCACGCTGAGCGCTACCCTTCGTCTTCGGCGTCGGTAAGCATCTTCTCGGTGCAGACGCGATTGCGGCCGGCGCGCTTGGCGAGATAAAGCGCGGTGTCGGCCCGCTCGATCAGCGACACGGCGGTGTCGCCCGGCCGATAGGTGGCGACGCCGATCGAAACGGTGATGAAGCCCAGCGTCTCGCCGGTGGAGCGCTTCTTCAGCTCCTTTTCCTTGACCGTGACGCGGATGCGCTCGGCCAGCGTCTCGGCGCGGGCGAGCGAGGTCTTCGGCAGAATGATGGCGAACTCCTCGCCGCCGTAGCGGCAGGCGAGGTGGTGCGACTTGATGGCCTGCTTGACCGACAGCGCCACCAGGCGCAGCACCTGGTCGCCGGTCTGATGGCCGAAGCTGTCGTTGAACGACTTGAAGTTGTCGATGTCGGTGATCAGCAGCGACAGCGCTCCGCCGGCCTCGTCGGCGTTGGCGACGGCCCGCTCCAGCGACTGATCGAAATGCTTGCGGTTGGCCAGCGTCGTCAGTTCGTCGGTCAGGCTCTCGAAGCGCAGGGAATCGAGGCTTTCCTTCAGCTCGGCAATCTGCTTCTGGCTGTCGGCGAGCTGGCCCTCCAGCTCGCGGTTGACCTTCTCGGTCTCCTGCGTGGCGACCAGCAGTTCGCCGACGATGCCGCGCAGCCGGTCGAGGTTCGGCCCGGCACCCAGCTCGGACGAGGCGTCCGACAGCGTGCCGGCGTAGTTGGCGTTGGCGGCCATCGTCCGGCTCATCGCCGCCACGACGCCCTCGATCTCGCCGGAGATGCGGCCGCCGACATCTTCGATGCGGTCGCTGAGACGCGACGGCGAGATGTGCTGGTTATAGATGGCGCTGAGTTCGGCCGTGTCGATGCGGCCCTTGCTGCGCAGGATGTCGTTCACCGCGCGGTTGAGTGCATGGTTGAAGCCGGCGCAGTAATTGTACCAAAGCTCGTAGTTTCTGGGATAGGCCGCGTTCTCGTTGCGCCGGAGTTGCGCGACGGCCGCCTCACCGTAGCCGATCGTTCGCAGAAACTCTTCCCGTTGCGTCATGCTCTCCGCCCGTCGCCTCTCGCCTGTCTTGCATGTTGATAAACGGCAGGCATGAATTGAGCGTTAAGCAAAGGTGCATGGCCCTTGTGCAATTTGAGCCTTTCCGCCGTTCCGGCCCGGCCGGCACGGCGGATTCTTCCGCCCTCCGATGCGTTTCGCGCCCCCCGGAAAACGACAACGGCGGCCGAAGGGCCGCCGTTCGATGGCAGGACAGGAAGGCGGCTCAGTTGGCCGTCTTGGCGACGCGCACCGGCCTCAGGAGGAAGGCGGGCACGTGATCGCCGAGCCCGACCACCGTCGGGCCGTCGTCATTGTCGCGGCGCGACTGCGGCCGCGGACGCTCGCCGGCCCTGACCGGCTGCGGCCGGTCGGCACGCTGCCGTTCCGGACGTGTCTCACGCTCCTGCCTCGGCTCACGCTCCTGCCTCGGCTCGCGCTCCTGCCTCGGCTCGCGCTCCTGCCTCGGCTCGCGCTCCGGCTTGGGCTCGCGCTCGGCGCGGGAACTGTGGGCGCGGCTCGGACGCGGCGTCTCCTCGACGACCGCCTCGCCGTCCTCGGCGCTCTGGCGGGTGCGGCGCGAACGCGACGGCGAGCGGGCTTCCTCGCCGTCCGCCGTCTTGCTGCGCGAACGGCGCGGTTCCTTGCCTTCGGCGCTCTTGCGGCCGCGCGAGCGCTTGCGCGCCTCCGGGTCGAAGACGATCGGATCGCCGATCCACTCGATGTCGGTGGTGATCAGCTTCTCGATGGCGGAAAGGTGCTTCTCGTCGTCCTGGGTGACCAGCATCACCGCCGTGCCGGAGCGGCCGGCACGGCCGGTGCGGCCGATGCGGTGGACATAATCCTCGGCGTGGATCGGCACGTCATAGTTGAAGACGTGGCTGACGTCGGGAATGTCGAGGCCGCGGGCGGCAACGTCGGAGGCGACGAGCAGCGTCAGCGTGCCCTTCTTGAAGGCGTCGAGCGTTGCCATGCGCGCCCGCTGGTCCATGTCGCCGTGCAGGGCGCCGACGTTGAAGCCGTGGCGGACCAGGCTGCGGAACACCACGGCCACGTCGCGCTTGCGGTTGCAGAACACGATGGCGTTCTTCAGGTCCTCGGCGGCGGCGATCTGGGCGCGCAGCGTCTCGCGCTTCTCGAAATCCTCCGAGCCGGAGACGACGAGGCGCTGGGCCACCGTCGCGGCGGCGGTCGCCGGCTTGGCGACCTCGACCTGCACCGGGTTGTTCAGGAAGTTTTCGGTCAGCGCCTGGATCTCCGGCGGCATGGTGGCCGAGAAGAACAGCGTCTGGTGGTTCTTGGTGACCAGCTTGCAGATGCGCTCGATATCGGGGATGAAGCCCATGTCGAGCATGCGGTCGGCTTCGTCGATCACCAGGATCTCGACGCCGGTGAGCAGCAGCCGGCCGCGCTCGAAGTGGTCGAGCAGCCGGCCGGGCGTGGCGATCAGCACGTCGGCGCCGCGATCGAGCTTGCGGTTCTGGTCGTCGAAGGAGACGCCGCCGATCAACAGCGCGATGTTGAGATTGTTGTTGATCGAATACTTGATGAAGTTCTCCTCGACCTGCGCGGCGAGTTCGCGCGTCGGTTCGAGGATCAGCGTGCGCGGCATGCGGGCGCGGGCGCGGCCGCTCTCCAGGAGCGTCAGCATGGGCAGCACGAAAGCGGCGGTCTTGCCGGTGCCCGTCTGGGCGATGCCGATGACGTCGCGGCCGGCGACGGCGTGCGGGATGGCTTCGGCCTGGATCGGCGTCGGAGTCGTATAGCCGGCCGCTTCAACGGCCGCCAATACGCTGGCGCTCAGTCCGAGATCAGTAAAATTCATGTGGTGTGCGGTCTCTTGGATTGGGGGATTCGAAATGCCGGGAGGCTGCCGAATCCGCGCGGTTCCGGCTCGACGGATAGCGATCCGGATACGACGGGAGAACATAGGTTGAATCTCCGGCATGTCAATCAAATCCTGCCGCAAAGCCGGACTATTATTGACGCATGACGATGAACGACCGGCCGGCCGTCGCCTCAACCTCGGCAATCCCCGGAGATCTGGTGGGTTAACGATACGGCCGACAAGTAGTCCCGCCGAGCAACATGCGGCGAACTACTGTGTTGTCCATCTGGCCTGACAACGGCGCCCCGTCTGCTATGCTCGCCGCCCCGAACGGCGAAAGGACCGCCCATGCACGTTGCCCGGAAGATCGAGGCGGCCGACAAGCCGGCCTTCTACCGCGAACTCGCCGGCCAGCTTGGCGGGCTTCTCGCCGGCGAGCGTGATGCCGTCGCCAACGCCGCCAACCTGTCGGCGCTCCTCCACGAGCATCTGCCCGACCTCAACTGGGCCGGCTTCTATTTCCTGAAGACGCCCGACGAACTGGTGCTCGGTCCGTTCCAGGGCCGGGTGGCCTGCGTGCGCATCGCGGTCGGCAAGGGCGTCTGCGGCACCGCCGTGGCGCGGCGCGACAGCGTGCTCGTCCCCGACGTCCACGCCTTCCCCGGCCACATCGCCTGCGATGCCGCCTCGCGCTCCGAACTGGTGGTGCCGCTGCTCTCCGGCGACCGGGTGCTGGGCGTCATAGACCTCGACAGTCCATCGCCGGGCCGCTTCGACGAGGGCGACGAGGCCGGTATCAAAGCGCTGGCCGCCCTCTACGTGGCGGGCAGCGACCTCGGCTGAGCGAGCGCTAGATGTCGAGGTCCTCGGCGAACTCGGCATTCTCCTGGATGAACTGGAAGCGGCCCTCGGGCTTGTTGCCCATCAGCCGCTCCACCGAGTCGGCCGTCCGCTCCGCTTCGTCTTCCACCAGCACGACGCGCAAGAGCGTGCGCGTCTTCTTGTCCATGGTGGTTTCCTTGAGCTGCGACGGCATCATCTCGCCGAGGCCCTTGAAGCGGCCGATCTCCGGCTTCTTGTTTTTGAAGACGGTCCTGAGCAGCTCCTCGCGGTGGGCGTCGTCGCGGGCGTAGATGGTCTTGCCGCCGTGCGTGAGGCGATAGAGCGGCGGCACGGCCAGATAGAGGTGGCCGCCGCGGATGAGTTGCGGCATCTCGCGGTAGAAGAAGGTGATCAGCAGCGAGGCGATATGGGCGCCGTCGACGTCGGCGTCGGTCATCACGATCACCTTGTCGTAGCGGAGATCGTCCTCGCGATAGTGCGTGCGGGTGCCGCAGCCGAGCGCCTGAAGGAGGTCGGACAGCAGCTGGTTGGCCGTCACCTTCTCGCGGCCGGCGCTGGCCACGTTGAGGATCTTGCCCCTGAGCGGCATCACCGCCTGGCTGGCGCGGTCGCGCGCCTGCTTGGCCGAGCCGCCGGCCGAATCGCCCTCGACGATGAACAGCTCCGACCCTTGCGCGGCGTTCTGCGTGCAGTCGGCGAGCTTGCCGGGCAGGCGCAGCTTGCGGACGGCGCTCTTCCTGAGCACGTCCTTCTCCTGCCGGCGGCGGAGGCGCTCGTCGGCGCGCTCGACGATCCAGTCGAGGAGGCGGCCGGACTGCTGCGGCGAGGCGGTCAGCCAGTGGTCGAAGGCATCCTTCACCGCCGTCTCGACGATGCGGGCGGCCTCGCCGGTGGAGAGCTTGTCCTTGGTCTGGCCGACGAATTCCGGCTCGCGCACGAACACCGACAGCATGGCGCCGGCCGAGGTCATCACGTCGTCGGGCATCACCTGGGCGACGCGCTTGTTGCCGGCCATCTCGCCATAGGCCTTCAGCGAGCGGGTCAGCGCCAGGCGGAAGCCCTGCTCGTGGGTGCCGCCGTCCGGCGTCGGGATGGTGTTGCAATAGGAGTTGACGAAGCCGTCGCCGGCGAACCAGGAGACGGCCCATTCGACGGTGCCGTGACCGCCGGTGCCGACCCGGCCGGCGAATATGTCGTCGGCCACCCGCTTCTCGCCATCGAGCGCCTCGACGAGGAAGTCCTTGAGGCCGCCGGGAAACTTGAACACCGCCTCGGCCGGCGTCTTGGTGCCCTCGACCAGCTGGGGATCGCAGGACCAGCGGATCTCGATGCCGCCGTAGAGATAGGCCTTGGAGCGGGCCATCTTGAAGATGCGCGCCGGCTCGAAGCGGGCGTCCGGCCCGAAGATCTGCGGGTCCGGCTTGAAGCGCGTCTTGGTGCCGCGCCGGTTCATGGTCTCGCCGAGCCGTTGCAGGCCGCCCTGCGGCACGCCGCGCGAAAAACTCTGCTTGTAGAGCTGGCGGCCGCGCGCCACCTCGACGTCCAGCCATTCGGAAAGGGCGTTGACCACCGAGACGCCGACGCCGTGCAGGCCGCCGGAGGTCTCGTAGACCTTGCTGTCGAACTTGCCGCCGGCGTGCAGCGTGCAGAGGATCACCTCCAGCGCCGACTTGCCGGGAAACTTCGGGTGCGGATCGACGGGAATGCCGCGGCCGTTGTCGTTGACGGTGAGGAAGCCGTCGGCGTCCATGCGCACCTCGATCCACGAGGCATGGCCGGCCACCGCCTCGTCCATCGAGTTGTCGATCACCTCGGCGAACAGGTGGTGCATCGCCTTGTCGTCGGTGCCGCCGATATACATGCCCGGCCGCCGGCGCACCGGCTCCAGTCCCTCCAGAACCTCGATCGCCGACGCGTCGTAGACCGCTTCCACCGGTGCGGCGGCCTCGGCGCGCGACCGCGCCGCCGTCCTGGCCGCGCGAGTGGGCGCCGCCACGGGCGCGGAAGCCGCTGCCGCGCGCTCCGGCGACGGGATAGCTCCGAACAGGTCGTCCTTTTCCATGCGTTCCGTCTTCGTCCTATCGCCGCCCGCCGTCATTCGAAGATGATTCGCGGCGCCCGGAGTGTGCCACGCCCAAGGCCTCGGCGCCAATCTCGTTCTTCATGTGTTCCGGGTCAAGCGGCGTCGGTTGCGGCCTCGTCGCCGTCGTTGAGGGGCTCTTAACCCTGATCGTGGCAGGTTCCTAGAAGTTCATTGGTGGTTTGTCATGCGTCGAAACCAGTATCAAGATACCGTGCTCCGGGAATTCGGGGCCGTCCACACCCGTGCCTTCGTTGCCGGGCACCGCCTCGCCGGCATGCGCCGCCATCTGGAAGAGGTGGCGGCCGAGCCGCCGCTCCTCGGCGGCCTCTTTGCGCTGCCAGCCGTGCTGGTGTTGCTGTCGCTCACGGCGTCCGTCTTCCTGCTCGCCTGATTTCGGGGCTGGCGTTCACCGCCGCAAAGCGCTAGGGAGACCGCCCCCATTTTTTCGGAGAGCGGTCATGGCGGCGGCAGGCCTCGATTTCGGCACGTCCAACACCACGCTCGGCGTCGTCGCCGGCGGCCGGGCGGACATGGTGCGGCTCGAAGGCGGCGAGGACACGCTGCCCAGCGCCACCTTCTATCATTACGACGGCACCATCTCGGTCGGCCGGGCCGCCGTCGCCGCCTATGTCGGCGGCGAGCACGGCCGGCTGATGCGGGCGCTGAAGTCGGTGCTCGGCTCGGCGCTGATGGAGGAGACGACGCTGGTCGGCCGGAGCCGCGTCAAGTTCCGCGACGTGCTGAAGCGCTATCTCGCCGAGGTGAAGCGGCGTGGCGAAGCGGCGGCCGGCCAGCCGCTCACCCATCTCGTGCATGGCCGGCCGGTGCATTTCGTCGACGGCAACCCGGAGGCCGACCGCCTCGCCGAGACGACGCTCGACGCCATCGCCCGCGATCTCGGCTTCAAGGAAGTGTCCTTCCAGTACGAGCCGATCGCCGCCAGCCTCGACTACGAGCGCCAGCTCGACCGCGAGGAACTGGCGCTGATCGCCGACATCGGCGGCGGCACCTCCGACTTCTCGATCGTCCGCCTCGGTCCCGAGCGGGCGAAGAAGGCCGAGCGGGCGGCCGACGTGCTGGCCAGCGACGGCGTGCGCATCGGCGGCACCGATTTCGACCGCCAACTGAGCCTCGGTACGGTGATGCCGCTCCTCGGCTTCCGCTCCAGGCTGGCCCGCGGCGAAATCGACGTGCCCTCGGTCTACTACCACGACCTCTCGACATGGTCGGCGATCAACCGCCTCTACGAGCCGCGCATCCATCGCGAACTGGTCGATCTCGAACGGCGGGCCGCCGAGCCGCAGCTCATTCAGCGGCTGATGCGGGTGGTCGACGACGAGCGCGGCCATGCGCTGGCCATCGGGGTCGAGGCGGCCAAGATCGCCGTCGCCGAGGACGGTGCCGCCACGGTGCCGCTCGACTGGCTGGAGGGCGGCCTTGCCGCTGCCGTCGATCACGCCGGCCTCGTTCGCCACACCGGCGAACTGGCCCGCCGCATCGGCGAGCGCGTCGGCGCCTGCCTCGCGGCGGCCGGCGTCACGGCCGACGCCATCGACGCGGTATTCCTGACCGGCGGCTCCACCCGGCTGGAACACGTGCGCAGCGCCATCCTCGCCGCCGTGCCGGAGGCGCGGGCCGTCGCCGGCAACGTGTTCGGCTCGGTCGGCATGGGCCTCGCCCTCGAAGCGGCCCGCCGCTACGGCTGACACGCCGCCTGTGAACGCCGCCACCGTCCCCGCTTTCTCGCCTGTTGGTTGCGGCGATATCTGCTATCCTGGCGGTCGGGTTGATTGAGAAGGGGGCAGCAATGCGCGGGGCGGAAGAATTCACCATTGGCAGGGTGTTCGGGCTGCTGCCCAAGGCGCTGGGGCAGGAGTCGATCTCGCTGTGGCTTGGCTTCACGGGCTTCGCGCTGCTGCTCAACCTCTTGCAATACGGGCTGCTGCACGGGCCGGACGCCGAAAGCCTCGGCACCGGCCTGATGGCCGGCGCCTTTTCGCTCGCCGTCTTCGTGGCGCTGTGCTTCGTCCAGTGCGCCGCCATCTACGCCGCCGCCATGCGCCTCGACGGCATGCCGGTGCCGGCGGCCGATGCGCTGCGGGTCGGCTTCTCGCGGTTCTGGGCCTATCTCGGCCTGTCGATCCTGCTGACCATCATTGTGACGCTGGGGCTCCTGCTGGTGATCCTGCCGGGCCTGTTCGCCTGGTCCGCCTTCTCGCTCGCCCTGCCGATCCTGGTGGTCCGGCGGGTCGGCGTCTTCGACAGCATCGGTATCAGCGGCGCAATGACCAAGGGCCATCGGCTGAAGATCCTCGGCTTCTGGTTCGTCTATGCGATCGCCAGCTTCCTGGCCGTCGTCCTGGTGGTCCTTCTGGCCGTGGCCGTGCTCCATCTCACCGGGCTGGATGACCTGACGGGGCGGGAACTGCCGGCCCTCATCCTCAACACCGTCTTTTCCGGCCTGTCCTTCATCGTCGCCGGCGCCACCTCGGCCATCGTCTTCCGTCTGATCGAGGCGCAGGCGGCGCCCGCCTGACCGCTCAGCCGCCGCGCGCGAAGGCGGCGGCCTCCTTCACCTCTGCCTCGCTCGGATGGACGCCGGTGTAGAGCACGAACTGTTCGAGTGCCTGCAGGATGGCGACGTCGGCGCCGGAAATGCGCTTGCGGCCGGCCTTCTCGGCCGCCCGCATCAGCGGCGTCTCCACCGGCAGCGCCACCACGTCGAACACCGTCTCTGCCGCCTCGATGACGGCGGGCGGGAAGGCGAGGGCATCGGCCTCCGGGCCGCCGGCCATGCCGACCGGCGTGGCGTTGACCACCAGCGGCGCCGAGAGCCCCTCGGCCGTTGCCGCCCATGAGAAGCCGTAGAGCCCGGCCAGCGCCTTGCCGCTAGTCTCGTTGCGCGCCACGACGACGCCGGTGCGATGGCCGCGATTGCGGAGCGCCGCCGCCACCGCCTTGGCCATGCCGCCGGAGCCGGCCAGCAGGAAGGGCGTCGACGGCGCGATCTCGGCGCGGTCCAGGAGGTCGAGCACGGCGCTGTAGTCGGTGTTGTAGCCGGTCAGCCAGCCGTCATCGTTGACAATGGTGTTGACGCTGTCGATGGCCGCTGCCGAGCTTTCGATATGGTCGAGCAGCGGGATCACCGCTTCCTTGAACGGCATGGAGATGGCGCAGCCGCGGATGCCGAGCGCCCGGACGCCGCCGATCGCCGCCGGCAGGTCCTTGGTTGTAAACGCCTTGTAGACGTAGTCGAGACCGAGAAGCTCGTAGAGCCGGTTGTGAAAACGCGATCCGAACTTGCCGGGGCGGGCGGCGAGCGACATGCAGAGCCGGGTCGTCGGGCCGATGGGGGGCTTGTCGGGCATGGTCCTGTCTCCGTGCTGGTCGGTGGCGATCATAGCGCGCGCCGGCGCGGCGACGGAAGCCGGCAACACCCTGTTTCCCGGTCGCGACGCTTTCCTCAGGCCGCCCGCAGCTTGGCGATGAACTGCGACACCTCGGACTGCAACTGATGCGACTGCTCGCTGAGATTGCCCGACAGCGTCATCAGCCGCGTCGACGCCTCGCCGGTCATGGCGGCGGCGTTGCTGACGCCGTTGATGTTGGCCGTGACGGCGCTGGTGCCGGTCGCCGCGTTCTGGGTGTTGACGGCGATCTCGTCGGTGGCGCCGCGTTGCTGCTCCACCGCGCCGGCGATGGCCGAGGAGGCGGACTGGATGTTGCCCACGGTGGCGACGATGCGGGCGATGGCATCGACGGTGGTGGCCGTCGCCGCCTGGATCGCCGCGATCTGGCCGCCGATCTGCTCGGTGGCGCGCGACGTCTGGTCGGCGAGCTGCTTCACCTCGGCCGCGACCACGGCGAAGCCCTTGCCGGCCGTGCCGGCCCGCGCCGCCTCAATGGTGGCGTTGAGCGCCAGGAGATTGGTCTGGGCGGCGATGTTGTTGATGAGGTCGACCACCTCGCCGATCTCGTGCGCCGCCTGCGACAGCGCCTGCACGTTGCCGGCCGACGCCTCGGCCTCGGCGGCCGCCTCGCGGGCGATGCCGCTCGACTGGCCGACCTGCTGGGCGATTTCCTGGATCGAGGCGGACAACTGCTCGGCGCCCGCCGCCACCACCTGCACGTTGTCGGCGGCCTTCTCGGCGGCGCCGGTCACCGCCAGCGCTTGCCGGGCGGTCTCGTCGGCGGTGGTGGACAGCGTCCGCGCCGTCTGTGCCACCTCGGACGACGAACGGGTGAAGCCGCCGGCCAGCTCCTCCATGCGCGCCATGAACTCGGCGGCCATGGCCGCCCGCTTCTCGACGGCGGCCGTCTCCGCCTCGCGTGCGGCGGCGCGTGCGGCGCGGCGGCCCTCGACGGCGATCTGCTCGAGGCGCATCGCCTCCAGCCGCTTGGCCAGCGCGCCCACCTCGTCCAGCCGCTCGCGGCCGACGATGGCGATATCGTAGCGGCCGGACTGGATGATCTCCATTGCCTCGATCAGCCGGGCCATCGGCCGGGCGACGCCGCGCCTGAACTGCCACCAGGCCAGCGCCGTGACGGCGACCAGAAGGACGAGGATGGCGCCGAGCGTCATCCAGACGGCGCGCCAGGAGGCGGCCGTGTTGCCGCGGGCGGCGCTCTTCATGTCGTCGCTCATGCCGGCGATCAGTTTCTCGGTGTCGGCCTGGATGGAATCGATCAGCGGCCGGCACTCGCTGCCGAAGCGGACCATCGCCTGCCGGTAGGTGTCTTCGGTCGAGGTCTGGGCCAGCTCGGTGATCTCGCCGCACACGCCGTCGACGGCCGTCTTCATGGTGGCGCGCTGCTGCTCCAGCGCCTGGCGATAGGCGGGGGCGGCGGCCACCGCCGCGTCGATGAAAGCGTCGAGGTCGGCGGCAGCGCGGCGCTGCGCCTCCTTGCCGGCGGCGCCCTCTTCGTCGGTCTCGGCGGCGGTGCGGCGATAGAGGGCGGTGACGACGTCGGAGAAGGCGCGATTGGCGCGGGCGGCTTCGACGGCGCCTTGGGCCGGCCCGTCGACCAGGCGGTTGTAGCTCTTGTCGATGCCGACGATCTCGTAACCGGCAAAGCCGGTGCCGAGCATGGCGCCGAGCGCCATCAGCAGCAGCAGAGATACGACCTTAGTCGTGATCGACAGGTTGGAGTAGGACACGGCTGGCCTCCCAAAATCCGACAACGCCAATATTCCGGAGCCTCCATATCCTTTCTGGCTAAAGATGTCGTTAACTCAACCATTCAGGGAGGAAGCTCCCGCCCTCCTGAGAAACATCGCCGGGGTCGCCCTTCCAATAGCAAAGGCCCGGATGTCGCGGGACATCCGGGCCTTCGTCATGTCGGATCGGACGTCGATCAGACCGAGTAGTACATGTCGAACTCGATCGGGTGCGGCGTCATCTCGTAGCGCATGTTCTCCTCCATCTTCAGCTCGATCCAGCTGTCGATGAAGTCGTCGTCGAACACGCCGCCGGCCTTCAGGAAGTCGCGGTCGGCGTCGAGCGAGGCAAGCGCTTCACGCAGCGAGCCGGCCACCGTCGGGATCGACTTCAGCTCTTCCGGCGGCAGGTCGTAGAGGTTCTTGTCCATGGCATCGCCCGGATGGATCTTGTTCTTGACGCCATCGAGGCCGGCCATCAGCAGCGCGGCGAAGCAGAGGTAGGGGTTGGCCGCCGGGTCGGGGAAGCGCGTCTCGATGCGCTTGGCCTTCGGGTTGGTGGTGTAGGGAATGCGGCAGGAGGCCGAGCGGTTGCGCGCCGAATAGGCGAGCAGCACCGGCGCCTCGTAGCCCGGTACCAGACGCTTGTAGCTGTTGGTCGACGGGTTGGAGAAGGCGTTGATCGCCTTGGCGTGCTTCAGGATGCCGCCGATGTAGTGGAGGCAGATCTCGCTGAGGTCGTTGTAGAGGTTGCCCGCGAACACCGGCTTGCCGTCCTTCCAGATCGACTGGTGGACGTGCATGCCCGAGCCGTTGTCGCCGAACACCGGCTTCGGCATGAAGGTGGCCGACTTGCCGTAGGCGTGCGCCACCTGATGGATGGCGTACTTGTAGATCTGCAGGTGGTCGGCCATGCGGGTCAGCGTCGAGAACTTCATGCCAAGCTCATGCTGGGCGGACGCCACCTCATGGTGGTGCTTCTCGACCACGACGCCCATCTCGGCCATCGCCGACAGCATCTCCGAGCGCATGTCCTGCAGGCTGTCGATCGGCGGCACCGGGAAATAGCCGCCCTTGGTGCGGACGCGGTGGCCGAGGTTGCCCGACTCGTATTCGGTGTCGCCGTTGGTCGGCAGCTCGACCATGTCCAGCTTGAAGCCGGTGTTGTAGGGCGTCGCCGAGAAACGGACGTCGTCGAACACGAAGAACTCGGCTTCCGGCCCGAAGAACACCGTGTCGCCGATGCCGAGCGAGGCGACATAGGCCTCGGCCTTCTTGGCGATCGAGCGCGGGTCGCGGTTGTAGGACTGGCCCGAGGCCGGGTCGACGATGTCGCAGACGATGACCAGCGTGGTCTGGGCGAAGAACGGATCGATGAACGCCGACTCCGGATCGAGCACCAGCGTCATGTCGGATTCGTTGATCGCCTTCCAGCCGGCGATCGACGAACCGTCGAAGGCGGTGCCGTTCTCGAGCATGTCCTCGTCGACGAGGCCGATGTCGAAGGTGACGTGCTGCCACTTGCCCTTCGGGTCGGTGAAGCGCAGGTCAACGAACTTCACGTCATTGTCCTTGATCATTTTCAAAACATCAGCACCAGTCGTCATTTGACCTTCCTTTCGGGTGTTTCTGGTCTTGCCGGGGCGCTGGCCGGCCGCCTGCGGCGGGCCGGGGTGCCCCAATTCCTGCGTCGTCGGGCGGCCGTTCGGCGCGCCGCGTCAGATGGCGTCGTTGCCGGATTCGCCGGTACGGATGCGGATGGCGTCCTCCACGGGAGAAACGAAGATCTTGCCGTCGCCGATGCGGCCGGTCTGGGCGGCGTTGCGGATCGCTTCGACCGCCTTGGCCACCATGTCGTCGGTCATGACGACCTCGATCTTCACCTTCGGCAGAAAGTCGACGACATATTCGGCGCCCCGGTAAAGCTCGGTGTGACCCTTCTGCCGCCCGAAGCCCTTGGCCTCGGTGACGGTGATGCCCTGAAGCCCCACTTCCTGCAGCGCTTCCTTCACCTCGTCCAGCTTGAAGGGCTTAATGATAGCCTCGATTTTCTTCATCGACCCCTTGTCTCCGTTGCTCCTGGCGCCCCTCGCGAGGCGGTTCCTGACCCCGCGCCGACCGAGACGCACACCTTCTAGCATTCGACGTGCCAGTTGGACGGCCCGCCGGTTCCTGGCGAAAAATGAGGCGAAGACGCGCGCGGAAGCAAGGGCAACGATGGCAAATGCCTGTTCTTTCCGCTCAAAAAGCAGGCAAATGTCTCTCGATTGAGCAAAAGGCCGGTGCATCGAGCCCGCTGCCGGCGCCTCGGGCGGCGGATTTGTCGCCTGTCCCCAGGGGGTGTAGAGGTGGAACGCCGCCCGCCGCCGGCGCGGACGGCAAGACGAGGAGAACCCGATGCGTGGCGAGCTTCTGCTGACTCCGGCCGAGATGGCGCGCGCCGACGCGCTGACCATCGCCGGCGGCATCCCCGGCGCGCGCCTGATGGAGAACGCCGGCTACGCCGTCGCTGACGCCATCTGCGCCCGCTTCGGCCAGGGCTGCCGCGCCGTCGTGCTGTGCGGCATGGGCAACAACGGCGGCGACGGCTTCGTGGTCGCCCGCGTCCTGAAGGCACGCGGCTTTGCGGTGCGCGTGGCGCTCGCCCTGCCCGAAGGCATGACGGCGCGCGACCTCAAGGGCGACGCCGCCGGCGCCGAACGCGCTTGGCGCGGCGACACCGTGCCGGCGACGCCCGACGTCTTCGACGGCGCAAGGGTGATCGTCGACGCGCTCTACGGCGCCGGCCTCAGTCGCGACGTTTCCGGCCGCGATGCCGAACTGATCGCCGCGGTCAACGCCGCCCGCGCCGGCGGCGCCCGCGTCTATGCCGTCGATCTGCCGAGCGGCATCGACGGCCGCACCGGCGAGGTGCGCGGCACCGCCGTCGTCGCCGACGAGACCGTCACCTTCTTCCGCCGCAAGCCGGGCCACCTGCTGCTGCCGGGGCGCACGCATTGCGGCCGCCTGCGTCTCGCCCAGATCGGCATCGGGCCGGAGGTGCTGGCCGAGATCGCGCCGCGCGCCGCCGTGAGCGGCCCGGCGCTCTGGGCCGAATGCTGGCCGGATGCGGCGGTCGACAGCCACAAATACAGCCGCGGCGCGGCGCTGGTGGCGTCGGGGCCGCTGCCCTCCTGCGGCGCCGCCCGCCTCGCCGCCGAGGCGGCGTTGCGCACCGGTGCCGGCATCGTCACCGTTGCGACGCCGCCCGACGCCGTCGCCACCGTCGCCGCCTGGCGCGCCGCCTTCGTGGTCAAGCCCACCGCCGATGCGGCGGTGCTCGCCAACCTCCTGCGCGAGCCGCGCCTCCGCTCCGCGGTGCTGGGGCCGGGCCTCGGCCTCGGCGACGAACTCTGGCCGGCCATCCGGGTCGCGCTTGAAGGCGACATGGCGCTGCTGCTCGACGCCGACGCCATCACCCAGATGTCGCGACGCCGCGACGAGGCGTTCGCGCTGATCAAGGCGCGCAAGGGAGAAGTGGTGCTGACGCCGCACGAGGGCGAGTTCGGCCGGCTGTTCCCGGATATCGGCGGCTCGAAGCTCGACCGCGCCCGCGCGGCGGCCGAACGGTCGGGCGCCGTCGTGCTGCTGAAGGGGCCGGATACGGTGATCGCCCACCCCGGCGGCCGCGCCGCCGTCAACGAGAACGCCACGGCGGTGCTGGCTACCGCCGGCTCCGGCGACGTGCTGGCCGGCATCATCGGCGGCCTCATCGCCGCCGGCCGTCCCGCCTTCGAGGCAACGGCGCTCGCCGCCTGGCTCCATGGCGAGGCGGGCCGCATCGCCGGTCCCGGCTCGATCGCCGACGACATCGTCGCCGCGCTGCGGCCGGCGCTCGCCGCCGGTTGCCCGGAGACCACGCTGTCCTACGGGGATGGGGCAGGGGACGACGTCGTCGCCACCGATTGAGGGCGCGACAAAGCGGAGAGTGCGGCCACCGGCGGCAGTTTCCCGCGACAACCCCGGACGGCAATCGCCGGAAGGCGTCTTCCTCGGGCGACCAGATCGGCGCATCCTCTCGTCCAAGGCGCGGAATTCCGGGCTTTTCTGGCCGTTCTCCCAAGCCTTTTGAACAGCTTTGTCTATTTAGTCGAAAAAATGCCCGGGCAGGGGTTCCCCTTTCCTCGGCGAGTCGCTATATACCGCCCGTCGCCGCAAGAAACGGCGCTTGACGCGGGGTGGAGCAGCCCGGTAGCTCGTCAGGCTCATAACCTGAAGGCCGCAGGTTCAAATCCTGCCCCCGCAACCATTGAGACCGACAAACCCGTGGCGAAAGCCGCGGGTTTTGTCTTTTTACCAGTATTGCCAATGTCTTGCTGCTCGATCCAATTCAGGATCGTGCCCAACTCCCCATACAGCATCGCATCGATCTCGCCCCGGCTCGGGCCAGGCGTTAGCACGATCTTCTCGATCAACGTTCGCATCGTGGCCGCGGCCTTCTGTCGTTCCTCGGGCTGGTTCAGCGCCTCGATGAGCCGGGCAATCTTGCGGGCATAGACTGCGGAAGCCCTTGGCAGCAGGTCGGGTACGTCCTTTGGCGCTTCGGCGAGAAGGGCTGTCAGTTCCTGCTTGCGCGCTTCCAATCCGGTCATCTTCTCCTTCATGGAAGGGTGATACATTCCGTCGGCGATCGCCTCGACGATCTGCGCGATCTGCTTTTCCACCTTCCCGAGTTCGCTTTGCCAAGCTGCTGCGCTCGAACGATGCTCCCGGTTCAGCCGGTTGAGTTCCTCTGCGTAGCTACGCACCGCCGCTTCCGCCACCTCCGGTGCCATCAGCCGGTGCTTCAGCCCCGCGAGAACCCGGTTCTCCAGTTCCTCGCGCGGGATGGTGCGGTTGTTGGAGCAGGTGCCCTTTGTGCTATGCGTCGAGCAAGCGAAGCGATCGCCGCCGCGGATCGAGAAGGAGCCACCGCAGCACCCGCAGAAGATCAGGCCCGACAATAGCTTCTTCGGCCGATGAGTGCCGTTCAGCCGGTTCTGCTCAAAATGCCGGCGCACGCCCTCGCCGACAGTGGCATATTTCTCCGAGGTCTCGGCCTGGCGCGTCTTGACCGCCTGCCAAAGATCGTCATCGAGGATGCGCAGATGTGGAACCTCGGTAATGATCCACTCGGATTCTTGATTGAGCCGCGAGACGCGTTTTCCTGTTGACGGGTCTTTCAGATAACGCAGTCGGTTCCAGACCAGGCGACCGATGTAGAGCTGGTTGTTGAGGATGCCCGTTCCACGTTTCGAATGACCGTGGATTGTCGTGTCGTTCCAGGGACGTCCTTCCGGGCCAGCGATGCCTTCCTCGTTCAGTGCCTGTGCGATGGCGCGTGGGCTGATCCCGGCGGCATATTCACGGCAGATGCGGCGCACCACGTCCGCCTCGGACTTGTCGATCTCGCGGTCACCCCGGACGAGTTCACCCCTCTCGTCCATCTGTTTGACCACCTTGTAGCCGAAGCAGAGGCCGCCGCCGGACTTGCCGTCCTCAACTCGGCCGCGCAGACCCCGGTGTGTCTTGGCCGCGAGGTCCTTCAGGAAGAGCGCGTTCATCGTCCCCTTGAGGCCGACATGCAGTTCGGAAATCTCCCCTTCGGCCAGCGTGATGATAGGCACATCGGCGAATTTCAGATGCTTGAACAGCGTTGCCACATCCGCCTGATCGCGGCTGATCCTGTCCAGAGCTTCGGCCAGCACGATGTCGAACTGTCCCGCCTGGGCGTCCTGCAACAGCATCTGAATGCCCGGCCGCAGGATCATGCTCGATCCGGAAATACCGGCATCCTTATAGGCGCCGACGATACTCCAGCCTTCGCGCTTCGCCTGCTCGCGACAGACGCGGAACTGGTCCTCAATCGACGCGTCCCGCTGGTTGTCGGAGGAATAGCGGGCATAGAGGGCGACGCGGGTCATGGCGGCACTCCTTTCAGGCAACTTTGTCGAACCGGCTCGGTCGGATCAGCACCTCGGCCGAAATGCCGAGACGTTCGTGTAGCTGGCGGATCATCTCGATCGATAGGCCGCGTTTGCGGTTCAGGACATCGGCCACGCGGTTGCGGGGGCCGATCATCGGTTCCAGGTCCCTGCGGGAGAGCCCCTGCTGTTCCATGCGGAAGCGGATCGCCTCGACCGGATCAGGCGGGTCGATCGGATGATGCTTCGCCTCATAGACGTCGATCAGCGTTGCGAGCACGTCGAGGCGGTCGCCCTCAGGGGTGCCGCTTCTGGCACCCCAAAGGCGTTCCACCTCGGCCAGTGCGGCCTCGTAATCCGCTTCGTTGCGGATTGGCTTCAGCTCAGCCATCATGGTCCACCTCCGTCACGTCGATCTTATCGTAAGCCTTGTGCGTGCCGATCCATTTGATCCAGACGATAGCCTTCTCGAAATCGACCGACACGATGAGGCGATAATCATTACCCTTGATATTGAAGACGATCCGCTCGGCGCTGACGATGCTCGCCGTCGCATAGAGCCGCTTCACATCGGCGGTGCTCGCCCAGGCCGCCTTGCTCACTTCATCGAACCAGGCTTCGAGCGCGGCCTTGACGGCCGGCTGATCCTTTTGCCCCTCAAGGGTTTCGACGAATTCCCGCAGGGTGCGGCGGGCGATGATCCTCATTTGCCTATCCATATCATGAGACCAAAAAGGTCTCAAGGTGATTATACCAATATGCGGCTCCAAAAATCCTCGCCGGGCGGCACGCTGATTCAGCACCCCAATCTACGACGATTCGCCGGTTCTGATCTGGCGCAACCATCCTTGCTCTTTCAGAAGCGAGCCGGGGCAGAGCACCGGTCGCTGCGGGGTAGGTCGGACGATCCATGTTCTGATCCAGGCCGGGGCGGCCTTGCGTGTCCAGAGGTAGCCGCGAGCGGATGACAAGGCCGGCTTTGGGGCAGTGAGCACCCTATCGTTCGCCTACTTCAGCAGATCGTTGAGGACAGTATGCTCCGGGTCCATCTCGGCCCGCTCCAACGCGTCGACAACGACATCGGGGGCATTCGCCGTAAGGTCGGTTCGCAGTGCGGCAGCCTTCAGCCAGTCATATTGATCGGCCGACATCAGCACGAACTCGCAGCGGCCGTGCCAAGTGATCTCGACAGGTTCGTGCTGCGCTTGGCGCAGAAACGCGCCGAAGTTGGACTGGAATTCGAGGGAATCGACCCGAGGCATGACAGGCATCTCACAGGTGAGGATGTCTAAACTACTCTTGTAGTTCGGCTCTGTAATGGCAGAGTCACGCATCGTCATTCACTGCTCGCTTCTTGCGTGTTCTGCGTTCTCGCCTAACTGCGCGTTCGAACTGCTCGCGCGCCATCTGGCGGCCGATCAGTCGTGCGAGGGCAAGGACTGCTTCGTCGGCAATGGCCAGGGACTCCGTCTCCGGTCTTCCGCCGTTGGCGGAAGGGCAGAACTTGAGCCTGATCCTGTCCCGTTTGGGCGTCATTGTCTCGTGGATCCGTGCCGGGAAGTCGGCGGAGCCATCGAGACCTAAAAGGGGAGACAGGAAAATAGGCCGAGCGCAGCCGTGCGGCGAATAGGCTGCCATGGCGTGGAAAAGGGACCGCTTAAGTTCAGGGATGTCTTGCGATGGAGATCGACAAAGGCGGGATCGATAATGTGTTTAGGCCTACCATGGGGCAATGTCAGTTGTATCATTGCGTTTCGCGAGCTCTACAGTAGTCTGCAGCCGACTGATTTCATGGGTCTGTCCTGGAACTCCAGAACGGTGTCCACGCGAGGCGGCAGTCGTGGGGGATAGTGCATGCCGGCTAACAATTGGATCCGGTTCCTTCGGAACTACGGCCCCATCCCCACCAATGACAATATGTACGACGAGACCATCCAGCGAGCTTTGGCGCGATTGAAGATCCGGCCTATCGAGCTGCCCGCCCAACATCTTGCATGGCTCGTCGACAACTTCAGGTCGGCCGAGTGCAAGTCCATCATTCTCACAGGCACCGCCGGTGACGGAAAGACCTATCATTGCCGGCGAGTGTGGCTTGAACTCGGGGGCACGATTGAAGATTGGAACGCCGGAGAGAAGATTCAACGGATTGGCTTAGGGGATCGGCAACTCATAGTTGTGAAGGATCTGAGCGAACTTCGGTCCGATGAGAGCAAACCGCTGATCGAGCAGATGGCATGGGATGTTGCGGACCCTAACTCCCCAAGGGTCTATTTGATGGCCGCCAATCACGGACAGCTGCTTGAGAAGCTGAAGACAGCGGGCAATGACAAAACTACGACGGCTCTTGTCGAGGTGGTGGAAAATCTGCTTGTGACTGGCCATGGCGGCAATTCCGCCATCTCGCTCGATTTGAAAGATCTTAGCCGATCTGCTGCCGCAGTGATGACTGATCAGGTCATTGATGTGGTCACCCAGCACCCAGGATGGGATGGCTGCCCGGAGGACTGCCTGGCCCTAAGGGAAAAGACCTGTCCTATCCGCGAGAATCGTGAACGGCTGGCCGGCATTAACGATAGCGGCCTCTTCAGGCGTCGGCTAGGTAATCTCGTTGAAGCGAGCGAACAAAACGGGGGGCATTTCACTATCCGGCAGGTCCTGTCGCTCGTCACAAATGTCATTCTTGGCCATCCTGAAGCAAGAGATGGACTGATGGCGTGCCTAGAGGTGGAGGAATTGGTGTCGGCTGGAATAGCAGAGCGCGCCAGCCCCTATCGCAATGTGTTCGGGGGCAACCTGAAGCCTAGTCGAGCGGAACGAACCGAACCCTTTCGAAAGCTCAATCTGTTCGGGATTGGATCGGAAACGAGCAACAAAGTCGATAACATGCTGGTGTACGGCGCCGACGATCCGGTTCTCGCAGAGACCTACCGAGCATTAGTGCAGTCGGATCAGATCTATGGCGAGACGCCCGCCTACAGGCGGGTACAGCAGTCTTATCTTGAGGGTGACGATCCAAAAGCAGTCGCCCGCTTTCTCGGGTTGCTCCGTGAGCAGCGTCAGCGACTCTTTTTCACTATTTCTGATGAGCTAGCGGATATCTTAGGTTTATGGGACCTGACAGTCTTTCGGTATGCGGGCCTTTATCTAGAGACCATTCGCGCATTCGCTGACAAACGACCATTACCAAGACAGGTGATGCCAATGCTCATGCGCGGCTTGAACCGCGTGTTCACCGGCATGCTAATTCAGAATCAGGACGAGCTCGTTCTTGCAAGTTCAGGAAGCCAATCTCAATCGAGAACGAGTCCACTCTTGGAGGAGTTCATTTCCGTTGCTCGTCGTGGCGGCGAGGAGGTCGCGCTCCTTAATAATGGCGCAGGTGGCATGGAGCTCCAAGTCAGGCTCGCGCGCGGCGAGGACCCGCCTGTGGTCACTTTACAGCTTTCGACGACTCGATTTGAATTCTTGGGACGCGTGGCCGAGGGCGCACTACCTACGAGCTTTTCGCTCGAATGTCATGAGGACCTTCTCGCCTTCAAGGCTAGGCTCTTAAGTGCCGTCGAACGGCGCCGCGCCCTCGATGGTGATGAGCGCAGCGATGGCATTGTCCTCAAGTTCATCGACCTCAATCCCGACGGCAGGGCTTCGTCGCGTAGCGTTACAGTGAGGCTCTAGCGATGGAGATTCTGAAACGCCCAATCTCTCATGAGGACCGCACTGGTCCCGCATTCTGGGTCGACGAAGCGATCTGGGGGCACCGCCTGCATGATGAACAAACGCCGTGGCTGATCCTACTTGAGTTCTTGGGGGTGTTGAGGGCCGAACAACTCGCTGGCCGTGCATTGGTGGAACACGAACTTAATGCTCTCTCCTATCGTCCGCAGACCCAATTGCGGTTGCGCAATCTCATCTTCAATAACCCCTATCTCTTGACCATCGGGGCCGAGCATCTTTCCGATGATGCAGCTTGGACCAAATGGCTGGAGCTGATGGAACGGAATGCCGGTGGTTTGGAGAGCCGGGATTTTAGTTACCTCCGTAGCTGCTTCGACACCTTCGACGATTTTGCATCCGTTGTGGGATTCTTGCAGTCTTCGGCGATCGAAGGAGCCAGTAACAAGCGCTGGAGTTCAAAGTTTGTTTTCCCGTTTGGTCCCAGCGCGCTCTACGAAGACGTTGCCGTGACGGCATCTGGTGTCTCGACCGACAGGCGCTTTTTTGCTCGAACAGGCGAAGTTCTCTATCTGATGCTTTGCAGATCAAAGCGAGCTGCCGAACTCAAGAAACGGCTGGTCGAAAAGCTATTCGAGCAGCCAACCGTTTACGACCGATTGGTGGCGGCGTTGCAGGGCGAGCCGCAATTCGCAGAGCGCGATCGCCCGGGCGCTTATCTGCCCTGCTCGACTCACTCGATCTTCGATCAGCTCGCCGATGATTGGATCGCCATTCTGGACAGCCCGATATCAGTTTTTGACGCCCTGCCGTACATCGTGAACATCACGGGACTGAACCTTGTTCGATACCAGCTTGAGCGCGCGCGCGAATTCCTCGAAGCGGTGCCGATTACGATGATCTGCGAGATAGTCTCACCCCGAAAAACCGTGGTGCGCGACCTAGCGGCAGATTCCTTTCAGAGCAACAATGGGCTACCAGTCTTGGCCATAGAGCAATACGTGCGCAATGCTGAAACCTCTCACGAGTGGCAGGTTGCCGTTGCATCAGATGATGCTGTGCTGAGTGCGGCTGAGGTTTTGGCACGCCAGTTCGACTGGCCGGACCCCGACGATCTCCCTACCGGGGTGAGCAATCCGCGAGACCTGATTGCGGAACTCGTAAGCAGAGCAAAGATCCGGCATGGACAGCATGTCGGCAAGGTTCATTCCACCTGGGCACGGCAGATCGGGCTGAGCTCCCGCCGCTCTAGCCGGCGCGTTCGATATGCGCCGACTGACCGTCTACTCAAGTCGCTTGTGGTATGCTGTGTCACAGAACGTATGGAGTTCAAGGACTTTCTCACCAAGCTCTACACCCGCTATGGCATTGTGATCGGAGATCAACAAGCTGCGAGCATCATCGGCGCGGGTAAAGCTGACCAAGAGGACTTTTCCGACAATGCCCGGCGACTAGAGGAACGGCTTATTAGTCTCGGGTTGCTCAATCGTCTATCGGACTCGGCGGCCTATGTCCAAAACCCGTTTCGCCGCGAGGTAAGAGCATGAACGCGCTCGATCTCATTGGCGCTGCCGGAGTCGCCGCGCTTGAGGAGCGCCTGCGGAGTGTCGGACCCGATAGCGGGACTGCTCGCTTCATGCTTGATCGCCTCACTGGTCCGCAGGTTGCGGCAATTGTCAGACAATTGGTGGCAGATAATTCCGTCCAATCTCGCGTCAAGATCGCCGTCCCTCGTGCATTGGTGGATGGCCAGGGCCTCCCGGAAGCCGTACTCACAGATGAGAGGACAGTCGCATGGCGGCATGCAGAGTGCGTGCATCCTGCACTGCTCATCGCGAACACTGACGATGATCAGGGCGCCTCGCTCCATGATGTTGCCTTGATTGGCGCAAAGGAGCTCAAGGAAGGACCGACGTATTGGGTTCTGCCCGCATCAGATAGTCTTGGGCTGCCACCGGAGCATATCGATACATGGCAGACAGCTTTGAAGGCCTTGTCCAGCGCTGATGATTGGCCGCTCGCGCAACTCAGCAACTATGTCGCGATGACTCGTGAGGCCGTCGAGTGCATGTCGCTGCCCGTCGTGGATGCACTCGGATGGGCGTTGCCGGCCCTCCAGTTGCCGCGCGACACAGGATATTTTCGATCGCAACGGCCGAAGGATCTTCAGCAGCAAAGCCGGTGGCGCCGCCTCTACGACAAACTGATCAGCGATCGCAGACCGTTGCTTTCGAAACAGCGACCCAATCGCCAACCGATCGAATCCGGGGAACTGCAAGAACAGTTTGAAACCGTTCGGGAAGAGATAGCAACGGAACTGCACCCAACGATTGAGGCCTTCATTGCCTCACCGGCTAGGTGGAGCGAGGAGACCGAAAAGCTCGCTGAACTCGAATGGGAGCAGGATAACATCCTGCTCGTATTTAACGGCCTCAAGCTGAAGAAGCTGAAACTTCCGGAAGAAACGGCTCAGTTCTTCGATTATGAGTGTCCCGATCGATTGAGTGATGCCGACAAGTCGTACCTCGGTGATCTCAAGGGCAGGTCCCTTAAGGAGTCGAGGGAGGACGACCGCGATTTCTTCGAAGCTCATCGAGAAGACCTAGCCACAAACCGGCAGTTGCGGGCAAAATGGGAGAGATTTATCTACGGGCGGCCAATTGAATGCACGGATTTCTTGGATGGGCTGGTCCGTAGCGTTGAGCGTCTTTTTGCACAGTTGGGCACTCTCAAGATGCCCCGCCGGATCGACATCCGATCCTCGCGCCGGACAAAGACGCAATGGTTGGATATGAATACCGACGTTGCGCGTGCCTTTAGCGTTAAATACAAGGGCTTGCCCAATACGCTTCCGGAAGCGGTGACCTGGGATACGCCGTACATATTTGAGTTCGAGACACTGCTTGAAGCCGCGCGAAAGAGGCGGAAGTTCCGCGAAAACGTCTCCACATCGCGAGCCAATATCCAGATCAAGTTTGACCTTACACTTGCGGCGGGAGATGGTTCAGCGGCGGAGAAAAACGTCGTCCAACTAATCTGGCGCGGAGAGCCGAATGCCATCGGCCTAGCACTGCCCGACGACCTTGCTCGACTTGAAAAGAATCCGTTCGGCATAGCCGAGGTATCGCGCATGCTGGTCAGCAAGAAGGGCGCTATGCAATCGGTGTCGCTCGCAGACGTGGGCACGCTGCAGCCATCCTTCCGCCAGGATGCGGGATCCCTGGTTCCCCGTTCGACCAATATAGAGAACCTGCACAAGACTCTGCCCAGAGTCCTCAAGGCAGCGGTTGCCTCCGATCGCATTTCCGCGTTTGCCCGCGAGGAAATTGGGAAAGCTTGGACTGAGTTCGTCGCGGGGTACACGGCAGCGATTAAGGATTGGCGATCCAATGGCATGGGCGGAACGCCGCAGCTTGATCAGGTTGATCTTTACGGCAACCTTCTTGAGCACCTTCGAAAGTCAGCACCCGGCGATCTGAACCGTCGCGACTTGTGGGAGCCCATACTCAGGATCGGCACCGTACAAATAGCTGGCGCTGTTCCGTCCGCGATCGTAGCGCCCTGGCACCCCATGCGAATGGCGGCAACGGCGGTCAAGATGCGATCGTTCTGTGGACTTGTCGATCACCTACTCAAGGCTCAGGAGGTGAACTTCGGTGATCAGCGCCTCTTCTTTGCCGATCTACGCGCCGAACTTGGACATCCTTACTATCCGGAGGCCGTGCCTGGGTTCACGGGCGGCGAAGCCGTTCTGCTCACGGAGACGAGCACGCTCAACGACTACAGCCTGATGGAAAGGCCAGTTCGTGACTCCTCGGAGGCATCTACGGACGTCGACCCGGCTGAAGCCGCACGCGAGATCCGAGGCCTGATTGGCCGTTACCTCGACCTGCAGCCGCACGAGCGGGCGAACCTTGGCATCATGCTCTACAACTGCGACGCAGCGGGCCTGCCGGTGGCCACCGTCAACGCATTGGGGGCATTGCATGAGGACGAAGTCCATTGCAACGTTCTCGTGCGTCATAGAGATCGCTCGAAGCTCAACAAAGTTTATACCGACCTGCTGGAACAATCGGGGAGCGACCCTGACGCCATTGTCGTGAGTGAAACGTCGCTCAACTTCATGTCCAAGCTCAGGATCGGCGTGATGCTTGACGGCAGCATAGGGCGACGAGCGCCTGACGAACGTAGCGTCGATGTTGCTTTCCTTCATGATGTCGTCTCGAGACAGGCGCGGGAGTCCTGGTTCTCCGTGCCCCGTAACGACGTGACGGACCCACTGATCCTTGATCACGTTCCGCCTCGCTGGTCCTACAGGAGAGTGGTGGGAGAGGAACAGCTCACAGCGACCAACTATCTGGTTTCGCCACGCCAACCTCGGGTCGGCTGGTCCTATCTTGACGCACTGGCAGCCGTGATCCGCAAACAGTCGCATCGCGACAATGAACACTACCTTCCTGCCCGTCAGATCTCGTTGCAAGATCATGGCCTTGAAGCCATGTTCGAAGATGTTCATGGTTTGGCAGAGTGGGTTGCGACGTATGACGACCTTCTCGACAAGCGGCAGCTCGCAGCTCAAGGCATCAAGGTCATTCGATATCGGCGTGAGAGGACACACGGTCGCAACATGGTTGTGTCCTCGACGTCTGACCTGCGGGTATTGCCGGTGCTCGTTAGGCGCCGTTTGGATCAACTCAGTTTGGGGCTTGGTGACGATCGCCTCACTGCGCTCGCGGACCGGATGATTGCCGATGCGACGGCCATCTCCGGGGATGTGATCTTGCGGGCTGCCAAGCGTGGGGTATCGGCGGGCGAGCTGATTGGCCTGGTTCTCAGTCGCGCACTTGTCGCCGAGGAGTTTCTGAAGCGGCCAGCATCGTGGTTTCTCCTAGACGACTACGCGCAATGGTTGGGTCAGCGAGAGGAAGGAATCGCGGACATCCTCGCGCTTAGCGTGAGCCCGAGCCTCGATGGGCAGCCACGCCTTTGCGTGATTGTGACGGAAGCGAAGTATGTCGAAGCCAATGGCCTAGCCGAAGCGAAACGCCATTCTGGTCAACAATTGCGACAGACCATGCGGAGGATTGAGGACGCGCTGTTTGGCGATCCGGGACGTCTTGACCGTGATCTTTGGCTTTCCCGTCTGGCCGACATCCTGCTTGATGAACCTTCAGCCCTCAGTTCGAGCTTTTCACTTGAAGAGGTGAGGAACGGAATCCGAAACGGCACGGTCGAGATCGATCTAAAAGGATACTCGCATATCTTTGTATCTGGGCCGGCTGAGACGACAACAGGTTCTGCTGGCGACCAAGACGAGGTCGCCGAGGTTCATGGTCTGCAAGAGGTCTACGCCCGCGAGGGTCTTCGACAGTTGATTAAGGCGTATGAGGCTTTCGATTCCTTGATGCCGATCAGAAGTTCGCTCGGAGATCGCAGGCCATGGGAGAGATCCGAGTTCCGCGTTCCGGCGGCGCGTGTCCGGTGGACTACCGCGGGAGTTTTGGCGAAAGGAGCTGACGCTCGACCGGCTGCCAGTTCACCAATTCCAAATCCTTCTCTCGCGCCAAACACGCCGCCTTCGATCGCTCTAGAAGGAGGACCCGACACATCATACATTGCCCAATCTAGTGTAGGTGAACGTGGTGATTGTACGGCATCTGAGCCTGCTTTGCGTCAGCACGATGCGCAAGAGACGAAGGCGCTTATCAAGCCGGGGAGCGATGAGAGTTTTGCCGAAATGGTGTCCCGGCGAGCAGGGCAAATTCAATCCGCTGCCGCCGAGGATGATCAATGGCTCGAGGCTACAGCCGGCCGGCTGCGGACAGCGCTTATGGGATACAATCTGCAGGCAAGGATAGCCGGTATGCGGTTGACGCCGAACGCCGCTCTGGTGCGGTTTTTGGGGAGCGACCGACTTCGTGTTGAGGATATAGAGGCAAAGCAATCAGCGCTACTGACCACGCATGGCCTGAGACTGATTTCTGTCTCTCCGCTGCCCGGCGAGATCGTGGTAGGAGTGGCGAGGCCTAAGCGGCAGATCGTTTCGATGTGGGATCTTTGGGCGCGCCGTGCGCTGAACCGCAACGCAGCAGGACTCAACACAAGCTTCCTGCTTGGTCTGCGTGAGCTCGATGGCGAAGTTCTTTATCTCAATCTGGGCGGACCTTTTGCCGGAGAATCTCAGCATGATCCGCACACACTCATAGCGGGTGCTACCGGCAGCGGCAAATCTGTGCTGATCCAGGCCCTAATCCTCGACATTGCAGCGACCAACCCGAGTGCTTTGGTCCATATCCACCTGATCGATCCGAAGATGGGCGTCGATTACTCTGCGATCGAACGGTTGCCACATGTGAAGGATGGCATCATCACCGATCAGGCGGCAGCAATTGAGATGATGGAAGGGCTCGTCGTCGAAATGGATCGACGTTACGAGCTATTCAGAGACAACGGAGCTCGCGACATACGGTCGTTTAACACCAAGGCAGTGCCGGAAGAGCGCCTGCCAATGAAATTCCTCGTCCATGACGAGTTCGCCGAATGGATGCTCACCGAGGACTACAAAAGTGCCGTTACCTCGATTGTTTCGAGGCTCGGGGTGAAAGCGCGGGCTGCCGGCATACATTTAGTGTTTGCCGCACAGCGGCCTGATGCCGGAGTCATGCCTGTTCAGCTTCGTGACAACCTGGGCAACCGGCTCATCCTCAAGGTGGCGAGCACAGGAACGTCGGAGATCGCCTTGGGCACGAAGGGCGCCGAAAGCCTGCTTGGCCTCGGACATTTGGCCGCGCGACTGAGCGGTGAACCCTCAACCGTTTTCGCACAGGCACCATTCTTGTCGGACGAAGATATCGAGGCGGTCGTGTCGGCTATCGCAGCTCATGATGGCCAGAGAGGTGTAGACTAGGGAGCTCGTACAGGGCAGAACAGGGGGACGAGCGCATAGAGAACGCCGAAAATGGAAATCGCCGTCGCTACCCATAACAAGAACTGAATTATCTTCACCGTCGAGGGTGGCCAAGTTTGGTCCTTCAGTGTCACCGCATAGTCGCCATCTAGCTTGTTCAAATTGGAGATGTAGCTACTAAAGGCCCGGCTGAAACGGTCCATAATAAACACGCTAGATACGCTTACGACAGCGGCGAACAGAAAGATGCTCACGGCAATGAGCCGGTCGGACTTAAGCTGGTTTGCCGCAAAGTACCACAACCCGCCGATTGCCACCGTGAAGAGGGGAGGAATCTTGTACAAGATGTCATTCATCGATCTGAAATGGGCGTATTGCTCTTTATAGATTTCGTTGATGCTGACGTCTTTATTGTCATTCATGGGATGCGACCTCCGCTAGGTGTGCACTCTATCACGAAATTGCCCGAGCCCGACCAAGAGGCTCACTTCGAAATTGGTTGGATTCGGATTAGGTTGTGCCTAATCCTACGACAAAAGCGCAGGCACTCATGCCGATTTATCTTGATGGTCACTCAACAACACCTCTGGCACCCGAGGCCATGGAGGCAATGTTACCGTGGTGGCATGCTCAGGCCGGCAATCCCCACTCTCCTCACCTGAGAGGAATGTTGGCGTCGCAGGCCGTCGAGAACGCGCGCGCGGAACTTGCTTCTTTCATCGGCTCTGATCAGCAGGAACTCGTCTTCACGTCTGGGGCCACAGAGGCGAACAACATCGCGATAAGGGGTACCGCCTTCGCTGCGCTCGAGCGCGGCATCAAGCGGCGAGGCATCGTCGTCTCAGCCATCGAGCACAAGAGCGTACTGTCATCCGCGAGCGCACTCCGCAGCGCTGGTTTCCGTATAATTGAGGCGCCGGTCGACGAAAGCGGCATCGTCGACACTTCGGTACTAGAGCAGTTGGTCAGCCACGATACGCTGTTGGTTTCAGTGATGGCGGTCAACAACGAGGTTGGCTCAATCCAACCGCTCTCCGATGTCGTCCACATAGCTCGTACCATTGGGGCGCTCGTCCATGTCGACGCTGCACAGGGACTCGGAAAGCTCTCTTTCGACAGTGCGGATTTTGATTTTGCCAGCCTATCCGCACACAAAATGTACGGCCCGATGGGCATAGGCGCGCTGTTCGTATCATCCGCGACGCATCTCAGGCCCTTGCCGGTGCTCTTCGGTGGCGGTCAGGAGGCTGGCATTCGTCCTGGGACCGTACCTACACCGCTCGCTGTCGGATTTGGCGCCGCCGCAAAAGTCTCCAGGACGCGGTTTATCGCGGATGCGGCCCACTCGCGCGCATTGTCGGCCCTTTTCCTCGAAGAGCTTCGTAGCAGACAAGTTCGGTTTATCGAAAATGTTCCTGAGGCAAAAAGGGTTCCAGGCAGCCTAAGTTTAAGGTTTACTGAAAATGATGCGATGTCTATAATTGCGAAGGCTGGTGATCGGATTGCAATTTCAGAGGGATCCGCTTGCACAAGCGGTCAGATAACCCCATCTCACGTACTACTTAGTATGGGATTAACGCAACAGCAGGCATCGGAAACGGTCAGGATATACTTCTCGCGTTATAATTCCGCGGCGGACGCGGTGGAGGCGGCGGGCGTGCTGTCCGAAATAGTGAGCCGCTAGGGATTGCCGCTGGTGGATGTCTCCAGTAGCATCCGCTCCATGTTGAACGACCTTTCCGATCCGGCCACTGCGATTCGCGTTTCGGGCCATGAAACCTTTGCGCTTAGGCTCCTGTGGCTGAAGAAGGCGTTCGATGCCGCGTCGGGTCCAGATGGCGCCGATCGTAGAACATTTCAGGAACAAAATGCAATCGCCACCTTCGGCGTCGGCAAGAATATGGCCCTCTCGATGCGTCATTGGGCATTGGCGACGAAGGTTCTTGAGGACGGCCCGACCCATCTTCGGGCCACCGATTTGGGGCGGCTGATCTTCACGGACGTTACTGGGCTCGATCCATATCTCGAGCACCCCTCCACCCTCTGGTTAATGCATGCCCAGCTTGTGAGTGAGCCACATGCAGCGACGACGTTCTATTACGCCTTCAACCTACTCAACCAAATCGCCTTTACCAGGGACGATCTTGTTAAGGCTATGGCAGTTATCGTTGATGCCCGCGCCACGGCGAGAGCAACGGCTGAGACCCTGAAGCGCGATGTGGAGGTATTTGTACGCAGCTACGCGCCTCGTCACTCCGATCCTGGGGAAGATGCGGCGGAGCCACTCTTGGTCGAGCTTGGCCTTCTGCGTGAGCACCGGTCAACCGGACAGCTCGAATTCATCCGTGGACAGAAGCCTTCACTCCAAGACAGCATCTTTGCTCTCGTATTGAAGCGTTTTTGGGGGCGTCATCATTCCCTTTCGCCAACCATTTCAGTAGAGCAGGCGCAGTATGGCCCTGGTTCACCTGGACGCATCTTCAAGCTTGATGAGGATAGCCTAGTTGCACGATTGATGAGTATTGGCGAGACGACAGGCGGAAAGATGATGTGGACCGACACGGCAGGCCTCCGTCAGGTCGCTCTCAATGGCCATCTTGAGGAGATCGACGATTTCGATCTTGTTAAAGCCGGATATCGTGCTGGGGGGAGCGCATGACCAAGCTCGCCGAAATCGTCAAGGTCGAGCGCCGGTTTGCGCTTTCAGCGAGGATCGATACCGATCTCAATGGTACTCCGCCGCTGACTGGCTATGTGTTGCAGGCGAGCATACGCAAATCGCTCGTGGCCATGCTGACCGGGATAGCCGAAGGGTCCCAGTATGCGTTTACCTGGACCGGCCCCTATGGAGGCGGTAAATCCTGTGCCGCGCTTCTTGTCGCCAATCTTGTGGTTGGCAACAAGAGGCAGCGCGCCCTAGCCGAAGGGATAGTAGGACCAGAGCTGGCAGAGCTGTTTGCGTCTGCATTTCCCAGGAGGGGGGGCGCGTGGGATGTACTCGCCCTTACGGGCAGACGAACGAGCCTAACGGCTGCGCTAGCGGAAACAGCTGCAGGAGCATTTCAGTGGTCACAAACTACAGTTGACGCTGCCCTTCAAGATGAACGCGCACTTATCGACGAACTGGAGGCCAATGCTCGCCAAAAAGGGGGGCTGCTCATCGTCATCGATGAACTCGGCAAATTCCTTGAGCATGCGACGAATTCCGCTGGAGACGTGCACATCTTGCAGGATCTCGCCGAGCGAGCCGCGCGCTCCGACGGCCGGCTAGTCATTGTCGGCATCCTGCATCAGTCTTTCGAACAATATGCCAATCGGCTCAGCCGGGCTGGCCGGAACGAATGGGCAAAAGTTCAGGGCCGGTATCAGAACGTCCCCTTCGTCGCGCAGGCCGACGAGATCGCGGCGCTAATAGCTCGGGCCATAGGCAGCCATCACGCGCCTATAAACGCCAAGACGATCGCCGCGCGGACGGCCGAAGCTATTTCGCACCGGCGGCCGGTCGATGTCGCGGGTCTCACCGAGATTCTCAATCAGACGTGGCCCTTGCACCCGGTCTCTGCACTGTTGCTGGGTCCGGTATCCCGCCAGCGGTTCGCACAAAACGAGCGGAGCGTCTTCGGATTTCTATCGTCTTCTGAACCCAACGGATTTCAGGCGCACTTGGAGCGGACCGAGGTCAGCGAAAACGCGTGGTATGGGCCAGACCAGCTCTGGGACTACCTAGTCTCCAATTTTGGCAGCGCTCTCTCGGTTGGTCCTGAGAGCAATCGAATGACGTTGGCTATGGAGGCGGTGGAGAAAGCCGCTCTCTACGGACCGCTGGCTACGAAGCTTGCCAAAGCTGCAGCAGTCGTCGAGCTGTTCAGAAACGGTTCTGGACTCGCGGTTGCCGACGACATTCTCTCTCTTTGTGTGCCGGAAGCGAAAAAAGGGGAGATTGCTGCGGCCATCGACGAATTAGTCAATCGGGCAATCCTTATTCGGCAGCCTCGGCTTGGCGGATACGCACTGTTCGCCGGCAGTGATTTTGATCTCGACGAGGCCATCTCCAAGGTCGCGCTGAAGCTCGATGCTGATGTGCTAGCCGATTTGCCGTCCCGGCTCGGAGTAGGACCGATCGCAGCCAAGAGCCACTACTTTTCGACAGGAGCGTTGCGCACCTTCGATGTGGTCATTCAGTTCATCGATGAGAGTTCTCAAAGTCCCACAGCTTGGGCAAAGAGAGTGGCCGTATCGTTGGCGAAGACAAAGCGGAGGTCGGTAGGTCTTCTCATTATGTTGCTTTCCGACGCGAGAACCTTCGAAGTATCGATCAAAGTCGCAGCGAAGCAGCTAAGCATCGAATTGGAGAGCTTAGGCGTTCTTGCCGGCGTAGCCGCGAGCGAGAAAGTCTATTTACTGAGGGATCATGCGACGGATCTTTATGCCCTCGATCGCATAGAAGAAACGCACCCGCAGCTAGAGGGTGATCGCATCGCCAGAAGAGAGCTGTCGGCTCGCAAAGCACTGATTGCCGAGATCGTGAGAAGCGATTTGCTGAAGGCGTTCTCGTCGGCACGTTGGTGGGCATTCGGAAGCAGTGTAAAGGATTCGGTGGGCAAGAAACTCGATGGCAGGGAGTTGACGGTCATAGCGTCGGCGCTTTCGACGGCTGCCTTCAGCAACGCACCCGTCATTCAGTCGGAGTTGCTATATCGAGACAAGCCCTCGACGGCGGCCATGGCCGGTTTGCGTGCGCTGATGCATGCCATGGTTTCGAAGGCCGATGTCTCGGACCTAGGGATCAAGAGTTACCCCGTCGAGCGAGGGCTGTATCTCACGATCATTCAGCCGCTAGGCCTGCATAGACAGGACGACAATGGGGTCTGGCGCTTCACTGATCCTGCCGAAGACAAAGCAGGCAGAACGCTGAAGCCTGCATGGACAGAGCTCAGTGAGGGGCGGGTAAATCTCGCCGAGCTTTTCGACAAATGGGCAGCTAGGCCATACGGTATCAAACGCGGTGTGATGCCGGTGCTGGTGCTGTCCTACCTCTTGGCGCACCGAAATGCGGTAGCGGTCTATATCGACGGTGTTTTCCAACCAGCGATTGACGACATCGTTGCTGACCGCATCCTGCAGGATCCTGTTGCCATTGAATTCCGCCACATCTCGCGCTCGAAGCGCGACGAGGCTTTTATTCAGCAGCTCGCTGCCCTCCTTTCCACCGAGGCGGTTCCCGTAGAGGCGAAGGCGCTTCCGGTGGCGTCCGCATTGTACCAGCGGTTTCATGCTCTACCGTTGTGGGCGCAGCGTACTCAGACATTGCCGGAAAAGGTTAGAAACGTAAGAGACATTGTCTTGAAGGCCAACGATCCAGAGGCGCTTTTGTTTTCGGATTTAGCGTCAGCCCTCGACGGCGAGCCCGATCCGGGAGTGAGTGTCGTGGCCGCTCTCAACAAGACCGAGTACGCATATCCGAAAATGCTCGACACGCTCCGCAAAGGTCTCGCCGAGCATCTAGGAGTTGATGCCAAGACATTTGCGGGAATTGGATCGCGGTCCTTAACAGCGTCAGGTGTGTCAGCGGAACTGCGTGTGGATGCCTTCATCATGCGAGCTGGTGCGTTCGAGGGAGGCGAAGGTGACATTGAGGGCTTAGCTAGCCTGCTCGTCCATAAGCCACCGCGCAATTGGTCAGACCGCGAACAAGAGCAGGCCATGTTCGAACTCGCCAAACTTTGCCTGCGCTTCCGCGAGGCGGAGACATTTGCTGCGGTACGAGGTCGCTCTCCCACGTCGCAGGCCATATCGGTAATGGTCGGCCTGAACCCTAAGAACAAGCCACTCTTCCACTCATTCCAAGTATCGGAACAAGAGCTCGTAGCTGCAGACAAAGTGGCAGAGGATCTGATGGAGCAGCTTCGTCAGAAGGGTATGAGACCGGCCGTTGAACTCGCCGCTCTCGCGCGCATCGTAGAACGCCTTTCTGATGGCGAGGGGATTGAGCAAGCATGACGACCACGGTGCATGAGCGACATATCCTTGGAATCTCGGGCGGTCGGGACAGCGCCGCCCTTGCTGTCTACATGCGGCAGACGCGGCCGGATCTAGATGTCGAATACTTCTTCACCGATACCGGGAAGGAACTTGCTGAAGTCTATATATTCCTTGATAAGCTCGAAGGATTCTTGGGAAGGCCCATTATCCGTCTCAATCCAGACCGGGACTTTGACTTCTGGCTCAAGGAGTATAATCACTTCCTCCCTTCGCCGAAGACACGCTGGTGCACGAGACAACTAAAGCTTCGCCCGCTTGAGCACTGGTTGCGCGACGATCTTAATGCGGGGGTCGTGGTTCGCTCATATGTGGCCATTCGAGCAGATGAACCCAGCCGTGAGGGGTACCAGGCAACACACGGCAACATGCGTGTTCACTTCCCCTTACGCGATGCCGGCATCAATAGGGCCGGTGTGATTGAGATACTTGATAGCGCCGGCCTTGGCGAACCCGAGTATTATCGTTGGCGGAGTCGGTCTGGCTGCACATTCTGTTTCTTCCAACAGAAGATCGAGTGGGTGCGACTGATGCGCGAGCATCCTGATGCGTTTGACGAGGCCAAGGGGTACGAAAAGACGGCACGTGATCATGGCTCCCCGTTCACATGGAGCCAAGGTGAAGGGCTAGATGAGCTTAGCGTTCCCGAACGGGTCGAAGAGATCGAGCGAGAGTTTGAGCAGCGCCGTACCCGCCTCTTAGCCCGACGTCGGATGAATCCGCTGGCAGGCAGTCAAGCTCTCACGATCGACGACGTCTACGGAATAGACGAAGCCTCGGCAGGATGTGTGGTCTGCCACAAGTGACACACACACCACCGTTGGTGAATGGCAGCGGTTGCACCGTAAACGCCTTCCGAAAATGCGCTTTGGAAGCGACTCAGTGTACCATTTGCCAACTGTGATCGCTAAATCGCGCACACGCTTCCTGTTGAAACGTACCCCTCCGGCCGAGGCCGTCAGAGGTGGCTCCGCAAATTCGGACGGTGGCTTGAGTGGATTTTGCGCCTGAGAGCGGCGACGATGTCGCCGAGGATCAGGAGCACCCGATGACCAGACGAACCCGCCGCACCCACTCTCCGGCGTTCAAGGCAAAGGTGGCGCTGGCCGCCGTGAAGGGCGAGAAGACGCTCGCGGAGTTGGCGCAACAGCACGACGTGCATCCGAACCAGATCACGGCGTGGAAGAACCAACTCCTGGACGGCGCAGCCGGCGTGTTCGGTGGCGAGAAGGCGGAGGCCGCCGGGACGCCCGTCGACCTGAAGGCACTTCACGCGAAGATCGGAGAGCTTGCGCTGGAGAAC
>NZ_KE384327.1:128251-374525 GCF_000425185.1 Pleomorphomonas koreensis DSM 23070 | reverse complement strand
AAGGTGAAGACGCGGCCCTTGGCGTCGCCCGTGGTCATCACCTCCATGTAGGCGCGGTTGATCAGGTCCATCTCGGCCTGCAACTCGCCATAGCGGAAGTCCATCTCGACGCCGCCGATGATCGGCACCTGATCCTTCAGGTCGTCGGGGCAGACCCAGTCGAAGGTCAGGTTGGTGAACGGCGTCTGGGTGCCCCAGCGCGAGGGGACGTTGAGGTTGTAGATCAGCTCCTGGATCGACTGACGGACATCCTCGTAGGTGAGCCGGTCCTTGCGGATGAAGGGCGCCATGTAGGTGTCGAAGGAGGAGAAGGCCTGGGCGCCGGCCCATTCGTTCTGGAGCGTGCCGAGGAAATTGACGATCTGGCCGACGGCGCTCGTGAGGTGTTTGGGCGGCCCGGCCTCCACCTTGCCCGGCACGCCGTTGAGGCCTTCGGTCAACAGCGTCCGGAGCGACCAGCCGGCGCAATAGCCGGAGAGCATGTCGAGGTCGTGGATGTGGATGTCGCCGTCGCGGTGGGCGCGGCCGACCTCGGGCGGATAGACGTGGGAGAGCCAGTAGTTGGCCGTCACCTTGCCGGAAACGTTGAGGATCAGCCCGCCCAGCGAATAGCCCTGGTTGGCGTTGGCGTTGACCCGCCAGTCGGCCCGGTCGAGATATTCGTCGATCGAGGCGACGACGTCGACGACGGTGTTGGCGTCGCGCCGGAGGCGGGCCCGCTGCTCGCGGTAGACGATGTAGGCGCGGGCCGTCGAGAAGTGGTTGGCCGAGATCAGCACCTGCTCGACGACGTCCTGGATCTCCTCGATCGACGGCGTGCGGCCGGCGAAGCGGTGGGCGATCACCTTCACCGCCTGCAGGACGAGGAGCTGCGCCTCGCCGGCCTGGAATTCGGCCGTGGCGGCGCCGGCCCGCTCGACGGCCGACCGGATCTTGCCGGCATCGAAGGGCGCCAGCGCGCCCGACCGTTTGATGACGCTGAGAGGAGGCTGGACTGGACTGACTTCCGACATCGTTCTTCCGCACCCGGTAGATCAGGACGAAGAACGCGGCGGAACGCGGTCGAGGACGGCGGGGAAGCCCCAGCCGCGCGACGACGACGATCCACCGGTGCACCCCGCCCGAGGACAAATCGATCGGCCGGGGCAGGTCTCCTGGCTCGCGGGTCTCGGCGGCCGATCCGCCTTCCCAGTGCAGCGCACCAGTGGCATCAATGGATCGACCGCTTCCCGCCTACAGTTGCGGGGGCAGCGCCGGCCTTGCACCGGCTTCCCTCTTCGCTCCAGATGTTGTGGCATCCGGAGAACCTCGGCTCAACGGATGGTATCCACCGCTTGCTGAGTCGGGTCAATGCGGCATGAGGGGTCCACGTAGTTCCCCTCACGCGACCTGTGCAGGAGCTGTGGACGCGCGGCGTTTCCGGAAAGCGGAAAGCCGCGCATTCCCTCAGGCCCCGGCGGCTTCGGCGCGAAGTTGGCGCGCCGCCGCCACCATGTTGACCAGCGCCGCCCGCACCTCCGGCCAGCCGCGCGTCTTGAGGCCGCAGTCGGGATTGATCCAGATGCGCTCGGCCGGCAGGCGGACGAGCGCCGCCCGGATCAGCCGCGCCATCTCCCCGGCCGGCGGAACGCGCGGCGAGTGGATGTCATAGACGCCCGGTCCGATGTCGTTGGGGTAATGGAAATCGGCGAAGGCGGCGAGCAGCTCCATCTTCGAGCGCGAGCACTCGATGGAGATGACGTCGGCGTCCATGGCGGCGATCGAGGCGATGATGTCGTTGAACTCCGAGTAGCACATGTGGGTGTGGATCTGCGTGGCGTCGGCGACGCCCGAGGCGGTCAGCCGGAAGCTCTCCACCGCCCAGTCGAGATAGCCGCCCCGCTCGGCCGCCCGGATCGGCAGGCCCTCGCGCAGCGCCGCCTCGTCGATCTGGATCATGGCGGCGCCGGCCGCTTCGAGATCGGCCACCTCGTCGCGCAGTGAGAGAGCGATCTGCCGGCAGACGACGTCGCGCGGCAGGTCGTCGCGCACGAAGGACCAGTTGAGGATGGTCACCGGTCCGGTCAGCATGGCCTTGACCGGCTTTGCCGTCAGCGACTGGGCATGGCGCCACCAGTCGACGGTCATCGGCTCGGGGCGGGCGACGTCGCCGTAGAGGATCGGCGGCCTGACGCAGCGCGAGCCGTAGGACTGCACCCAGCCGTGGCGGGTGAAGGCGAAGCCGTCGAGCCGCTCGCCGAAATACTGCACCATGTCGTTGCGCTCGAACTCGCCATGCACCAGCACGTCGAGACCGATCTCCTCCTGCCAGCCGATGCAGGCGGCGGCCTCGGCTTTCAGGAGGTCGCGGTAGGCGGCCTCGGTCAGCGCGCCCTTGCCGAACGCCTGGCGGGCGCGCCGCACCTCGGCGGTCTGCGGGAAGGAGCCGATGGTGGTGGTCGGAAAGGCCGGCAGGCCAAAACGGGCCTGCTGCACCGGCGACCGCGCGGCAAACGGCGACTTGCGCCGCGCCATGGCCGGCGTGACGGCGGCGAGGCGGGCGCGCACGTCGGAGCGGATGACGCGCGGCGAAGTCCGTCGCGATTGGCGCACGTCCCGCGAGGCTGCGATGGCGCCGGCCGCCGCTTCCGGCCCGGATTCGAGCGCCTTTCCGAGGGCGACAAGCTCGTCCATCTTCTGGCGGCCGAAGGCCAGCCAGGATCTCGTCTCCGGATCGAGATCGGTCTCCGCCTCGACGTCGTGCGGCACGTGCAGCAGCGAGCAGGACGGGGCGAGTTCCAGATGGTCGAGGCCGCGGCGGGCGACGATCGGCCGCAGGAGGTCGAGGAGGGCGTCGAGATCGGCGCGCCAGACGTTGCGGCCGTCGACGACGCCGAGCGACAGCCGCTTGCCGGCCGGCACCCGACCGTCGATCGCCGCGAGATCGGCGCGGCCGCGCACGAGATCCAGGTGGAGGCCGGCGGCCGGCAGCGACAGCGCCAGATCGAGATTGTCGGCGAGCGGCCCGAAATAGCTCGCCAGCATCACCTTCAGCTTCGGCACCGCCGAGGCGATCAGGCCATAGGCGCGTTCGAGGGCGGCGCGGGCGGTGTCGTCGAGATCGGTGGCGAGGATCGGCTCGTCGATCTGCACCCAGTCGGCGCCGTGGGCGGCGAGCAGCTTCAGGACGTCGACATAGACCGGCAGCAGCCGGTCGAGCAGCGTCAGGGGATCGAAGCCGCCGGCCGCCTTGCCGAGCTTTAGGAAGGTGACCGGACCGACCAGCACCGGCCGGGTGTGAATGCCGAGCGCCTTGGCCTCGCGGAACTCATCGACCGGCTTGGTCGAGGCGAGAGAGAAGCGCTGGCCGGCGGTGAATTCCGGCACCAGATAGTGGTAGTTGGTGTCGAACCACTTGGTCATTTCGAGGGCGGCGACGCCCGCCGCATGACTGCCGCCGCAGCCGCAGGCCCCGCCGTCGGCGCCGCGCGCCATGGCGAAATAGCTCTGAAGCGACAGCGGCCCGCCCGACCAGCCGTAGGCGTCGGGCACGGCGCCGACCAGGGCGGCGGTGTCGAGCACCTGGTCGTAGAGCGAGAAGTCGTTCGAGGGTATGACGGTGACACCGCGGGCGGCCTGGTCCCGCCAGTTGGCGGCACGCAGACGCGCGGCGGTGTCCAGAAGTTCGGCTTCACAAAGACGGCCGGCCCAATAGGCTTCGAGGGCGAATTTCAGCTCGCGGCGCGGACCGATGCGTGGCGCGCCGAGCGTGGCGATGGCAAGCGACATGGTGGAAACCCCAGAGTTGGGGGCAAAGGCGAGCGGACGCGCCGCCGCCGGTCGTCCCTTGCGGGCTCCGACGGTTCGGACGATCCACCGGGACACCCCGCCCGATGACGACATGTGGCCGTGGCAGGTCTCCTGGCTCGCGGGTCACCGCGTCCGCTCCGTCTTCCCGAGGCCATGGCCCCAGTGACATCAATGGATCGGACGCTCGCCGCTGACAGTTGCGGGGGCAGCTCCGGCCGGGGCGTACGCCCTTCCGGATTCCCTCTTGGCTCCGCACCGCCGCGACGGCGACGCGGAGAACCACGACGATCCGATGATAGGCTATCCCGCCGCCCTGTCAACAAAGATATAAAGATATCGTTATATGGATGACGATCACCTCAGGGATTCCTGCAACTTGAAGCTCTGGATCCACCACCTACGTAGCTCAAGGTACGTGAGCCGCGACGGATCCGGATATGTATCCCCGAAGGCCCCATTGCCTGATCGAAAGGAATTGATGTGATGACGACCCGCAATACGCTGAAGTCCAATGCCAAGAAGGTTTCCATCGAAGTGCTCGGCGCCCTGCTCGCCGACGGCATCGACATGGCGCTCCTGACCAAGCAGGCGCACTGGAACCTCAAGGGCCCACGCTTCATCGCCATCCACGAGATGCTCGACGGCTTCCGCTCGGAGATCGACGTCCACGTCGACACCATGGCCGAGCGCATCGTCCAGCTCGGCGGCATCGCCAATGGCACGTTGCAGGGCGCGGCGGCAGCCACCCGCCTGCCGGCCTATCCGGCCGACATCACCGCC
Organism: Pleomorphomonas koreensis DSM 23070; assembly: GCF_000425185.1. Classification (GTDB taxonomy): domain Bacteria; phylum Pseudomonadota; class Alphaproteobacteria; order Rhizobiales; family Pleomorphomonadaceae; genus Pleomorphomonas; species Pleomorphomonas koreensis. The sequence goes on along the minus strand of NZ_KE384327.1, from coordinate 369,956 downwards.
GAGGCCGCCCATCTCAAGGAACTGACCGACCGCTACGCCAAGGCCGCCGCCTCGGTGCGCGACGGCATCGACCAGACCGACGAGGCCGGCGACGCCGACACGGCCGACATCCTCACCGCCTACTCGCGCGCCCTCGACAAGGCGCTGTGGTTCCTGGAGTCGCATCTGGAGAACTGATGCAGGTATCCGGCGTCGCTCAACCCGGGCGACGCCGCTTCGCCGCATGCCCGAGCGCCAAGGCTACCAGCATCAGCCCGAAGGCGGCGGCGGCAAGCCCGATCGGCGGATGGCCGAGGGCGGCGGCAAACGTCGGCGACAGCACCGTGCCGGTGTAGAAGGGCTCGACACTATACTGGCAGAGCGCCTCCGCCTCCGGATCGGCACGGATTTCCGCGTCGATGCGGCCCGCCAGCGCGGCAGCCGCCTGCGGCTGGCCGGGCATCTCGGCCATGCGCGCGAGCACCGCCCGGTAAGCGGCGAGATAGGCGTGGCTGCACTCGTTGAACGGGTTTTCCTCGTCGGTGAGGGCGTTCGGCACCAGCCCCCAGGCGCAATAGGTAAACTGGATGTTGGCGTGGTTGAGCAGCCGGCGGAACGTCTCGTCGGTCGGAAACTGCCGCGCCGCCAGGGCGACGATGGCGCCGCGGTAGGCGGCGACGTGGCTCATCTCGCCGTGCGTGAGGCCGGGGATCTCGAGGCCGGCCGCTTCCTCGGCGGTCAGCGGCGTCGTCCGGTGGGCGACCGCCGGCCCGGCGAGGCCGACAAGGAGGCAGAGGACGAGCGCGGCGAGACCGCCGCGCCCTTTGCGTGTTCCTGATGGCATGGCGTCAGGCGGCGCCGAGGCGGGCGGCGCGCGGCGTGGCGGACGCGAAGAGGCGCTCGGCGAGGAAGCCGAACAGCAGCGCCTGCGTCGTCCAGATGATCGCCTGGATGCCCAGCGAGGCGATGCGGAAGCGCCAGAGCACCACGGCCGAGAAGTCTTCCGGCACCTCGTTGATGGCCGGCAGGAGCAGCATCACCGCGGCGATCACCACCACGAAGGCAACACCGCCGGCGATGGTCGCATTCCAGGCGCCGAGCCGCGCCCAGTAGTGGCGGGCGAGCGCCACGGCGGCGATCAGCACCAGCACCGACACCGCCATCATCACGAAATAGACTTCGGTGCGGATGCCGATGGTCTCCGGGCTGCCGACGGCTGGCGGGTTGGCCGGGTACTTGAGCGCCGGCGCGGCAATCACCGCCACGAAGCCGAAGGCGCCGATCAGCGCGGCGAGCGGCCGGGCGGCGAGGCGGCTGAAGCGGCCGTAGACGATGCCGAAGGCCAGCGCCAGGATGCCGCCGAGCGCCGCGCCATAGACGACGAGGCCGGTGAGAAGGCCGAGGCCGGCCTGCGTGGCGCGCGAGACCAGCTCGGGCTCGGCCGCCTCGCCGGCCGCCGCGGCGGCCCGCTCCTCGACGGCGATGGCGAAGTCGACCAGCGGCTCGCCCCAGACGCGCGCGAACAGAAAGGCCAGGAGGCCGCCCGCCACGCCGGCGATCATGCCGCGCAGCAACAGTTTTCCGGTCATGTCGCGGCCCTCAGTGGCAGGGGAAACCGAGGAGATGGCGGCCGTCGTGCACGAACTCGTGCACGTAGGAGCCGCTGAAGATCGACGTGGCGCCTTCCTCGGCGCCGACGAAGTAGACGGCCAGCACCAGCATCAGCCCGGCGAAGATCGCCCAGGGCAGCACCTCGCCGAGCGGAATGGCGGCGGGTGGGGAAACGACGGACGACGGAGAAAGGGTCGACATGTGGGCCTCCTGGGATTGCGCGTCCCTGCGACATATGGGATGCGGGGGCGGGTCTGGCTCGCGGGAGATGTCCCGCTGACAGTGGCGCGACCGCGCCGGATTTCCACCGGCTTCCGCCCGGCATCGACGAGCACCTTCCGCCATGCTCCGGCGGCTGTCAATCTCCGGGCCACGAAAAGGACCGCCATGGCCATCCGCCTGACGCTGATCGCCGTTCCGCCGACCGGCCGCGCGCCGGCCTTCCCGACGCGCGCGCCCTTCGTGCTGCGGCCGCAAGACCTGCCGGAGCGCGTCGCCACGCGCCTCACCGAGGCGGACCGCCTTCTATGCGCGCCGGAGATCCGTCTCGACGGCGGCCTCGCGGCGGAGGCGGTCGCCGATCTGACCGAAACCGATTACGGATGCTGGGCCGGCCGGACGCTCGCCGGCATCGCCGCCGATCCGGCCGGCCTCGAAGCCTGGCGCAGCGACGCGGCGGCCGCGCCGCACGGCGGCGAATCCCTGGCGGACGTCCGGCGCCGGATCGAGGGCTGGCTCGGCCGAAGCCTCGCGGCAAGCGGACGGGCCGTCGTCCTCGCCCCGGTCACCGTGGTCAGGACTGCCGTGCTGGCGGTGCTCGATGCTCCGACGGGTGCCCTGTGGTCGCTGGACATGACGCCCTGGGCGGAGGTGGCGCTCACCGGCGACGGCCGCCGCTGGGCGCTGCGGCTCTGACGCCTAAAAAAGCAAAGCGCCCGGCATCCCAGGGGGATCGGGCGCTCGACATCGGCAGGCCTGATAAGGTCAGGCGTTCAGAAGACGTTGTGGCGGTTCAGCGCACCACGGGAAAGATTACGCTCGCGGGCTTCGAGGTCGTAACGGTCGCCGGCCTCGTTGAGATAGGCCAGTTCACGCTCGGCGAGGGTCGGGGTGCGCAGGAGCTTGGCGGTACGCTTGAGGGTGGCGAACATCTCGGACTTCCTTGTCTGCCGGAGACTTCCGGCGTCTGTTTCTCTTCTCTCTTGATGTCCTCAATATAGCGCCGTAAGCCCGCCGGACCTAATCGCAACTTCTGAAGGCTGCCTTCAGATTTCCTGTAGGGGATTTCCCGTGGCCCAGCCCGTCCGGACAAACGAAAAGCACCCGGCCGGTCAAGGACCCGGGTGCTTCGTGGGCAGGCGTTACGGCCGTCCGGCCGCGCCTCAGAGGCCGGCGATCCGGCGGGCGCCAGCGGCGCGGATGGAATGACGCTCGCGGTATTCCGAGCCGAAGCCACGGACATAGGTGGTGTCCCGCTCGACGGCGCGGGGGGCGCGGAACGTCTCGTTGAGAGGGGCAGTCGCGAACATCTGTCTTTCCTTTGTTTCAGGCGGGCGGCCTCGATGGCCGCGTCCGACGCCCTCCATATAGGGTGCCGCCCGCATATACCAAAGTCGAATTCACTGAAGGCGACCCAAAGAAAATCTAAAGGCCGCCTTAAGGCTTCGTTGACCTTTCGGGAGATGTCCGCCGCGTCCGCCGTCTCACCCCGCCAGGAGCGTGAAGCGGATGGGCTCGAAGCCCCCGATCGACGCCACCGCCGTCTCGCCCGGCGCGATGGCGTGGCCGCCGCCGAAGGCGCCGGTGGTCACCACCTCGCCGGCCCCGAGGCCGAGGCCGGTGGCGACGAGCGCGTTGGCGAGCCAGGTCAGCGCGTGCGCCGGATCGCCGGCGGGATGGCCGCCGCGCTGGTCGACGGCGAGGCGGCCGCCGATCTCCAGCCGCACCGCGAGGTCGGAGTGGACGGCGGCGCGCCAGGCGGCGATGGGACGACCGCGCACCAGGCCCCAGTTGCCCAGGAAATCGGCGCGGACCAGCAGCGGCGACGGCTTGGGATCGTCGGCAAGCCGGCTCTCCAGGATCTCGAAGGCCGCGAAGGCGCCGCCGATCGCCTCGGCCACTTCATCGACCGAATAAGGCGTGCCATCCGTCCGGCCGGGCAGATCGCGGCCGAGGACGAAGGCGACCTCCACTTCCACCTTGAGCGGCGAAACCGCATAGGCGGCCGCCGCCGGCGCCTCGAAGATGCGGTCGGCGAGAATGGCGCCCCAACTCCCCGGCCCGTCGCCGACCTGCATCACCTTGTAGCCGCCGATCGGCCCGAGGCGGTTGGCGACGGCGAGTTGCACCGCGTCGGCGGCGGCCGCGTCGGCCGGAACGAGGCCGGCTTCGGCCGTCAGCTTCGCGCCGCTCCGGCGCGCCTCGACCAGCCGGTCGGCGAGACCGGCGGTTGGATCGGCAATCAACAGCACTTGCAAACTCCTTCATCGGTAGCTGGAACTTGTCAACTCGTCCGTCCCGAGCGGCATCAGGCGGCCGGCGGCTGTCGCGACAGCCGGAGATCGATGAGCCCGCCGCCGAACAGCCGGTCGCGCGAATGCTCGAGATGGCCGGTCATCAGCTTCGACGCCCGTCCGGGATCGCCCGTCTCGATCGCCTCGAACAGGCCGATGTGCTCGGCCAGCGTCTCCTCGAGCGCCGCGTCGCCGCCGCTCATCAGCGACATGCCGTGCAGGCGCATGCCGATGTTGATGTGGGCGCGCAGCGCCCGGAAGGTCGCCTCGAAATACTGGTTGTTGGAGGCCTGGGCGATCGCCAGGTGGAAGGCGAAATCGGCATCCTCGCGGTGCTGGTGCGAGCCGGTGGCCACCCGCATCAGGTCGAGCGCTTCGGCGATGCCGTCGATCGCCGGTCCGTCGCGCCGCTCGGCGGCCAGCGCCGCCGCCTTGGCCTCGATGGTCAGGCGGAACTCGTAGCAGCGCTGGATGTCGGCCAGCGTCTCGACCGGCGAGAAACCGACCGGCGTAGCGCCGGACGCACGCACGAAGCTGCCCGCCCCCTGCCGCGAGTGGATCAGCCCCTCCTCGCGCAGCCGCTCCAGCGCGGCGCGCAGAACCGGCCGCGACACGCCGAACTCCTGCGACAGCGCCGCCTCGGGCGGCAGCTTCTCGCCCGGCTGGTAGCCGCCGCTGGTGATCCGGTTGATGAGGGAATGATAGACGCTGTCCGAAAGTGTCGTCCGGCGCTTCGCGGTCTGGTTCGTCACGATCTCCGGCCTCGGCTGTCGGCTGCACAGGGAGCCGGCGGCAGCTAACCCCAATTTGTAAACTTGTGCAAGCGGCCCGCGCCGGCGAGGAACGGCGGGGCCGCGGCCGCCCGCTGGCGGCCGGAGACCGACGGCGAGACCGTCAGACACTGGCGCAGCGGGCATCGATCTCGGTCAGGAGGCTGTCGTCGCCGAAGCCGCCGGCCTTGGAGATGAACCACTCGATGCCGCCGTCCGGCCGGTTGCAGGTGCCGGCGACGATGCCGGGCAGGATCTCGTCGATGAGGTCGACCGACTCGATGCCGAGCGCCTCGGCCACCGCCATCGACGTGCTGCCGCCGGTCGACACGATGGTCCGGCAGGGCACCATGGCGCAGATGCTGGCCGTGGCAAAGCCGAGCTTCTCGGCCACCCGCTCGCCGTCCTCTTTGGTGATCTTCTCCGGCCGCTCGGCGCCCACCACGCGCAGGAGGATGTTGGGCTGGTCGCGGCCCGGCTCGCCGAGCCGCGTCAGGCAGGCGCTGCGGATGTCGTCCGGCCGGGCGTCCGAGCGGATCTCGATGGTGCGGAAGAGGCCGCTGCGGTCGGCGTGCTCGGCCTGGCGGCGCGACACCTCGGCGAGGCTGCCGACCACCGAGACGATCGGCCGGTGCAGCACCACCTGGCGCGCCCTCGCCGCCCCGTCCTGCGGCGACAGCGTGCGGGCCAGCGCCTCGGCGAAGCCGCCGGCTCCGACCGGCAAGAGGTCACCGGCCGCAAGCTGCCGCGCCAGCGCCGCGAGATGATCGTCGCAGGCGGCATCGGCGACGATCAGCTTCACGCCGCAGCCGATCATCGCCCGGATCGTCTCTCCGAGCGCCGCGTCGCCGGCCCCGATGTCCGAGAGGCCGAGGAGGCCGATCGGCAATCCGGTCTGCTGGCCGAGGAGGTCGGCCACGTTCGAGCTTCCGAGCGGGTGGAAGGGGTCGCGGCCGATGTCGGAGAGGTGTAGCGGCACGCTGTCGAGATAGATCACCCCACCGAGGCAGGTGCGGCCGGTCTTCGGCATGGCGGTGCAGATCAGCGCCGCCGCCGCGCCGGTGCCGCCGAGCGCCGCCTCGATCTCGGCGCCGGGATTGCCGCGCATGGTGGAATCGATCTTCTTGAAGATGCGGCCATAGCCGGCCGCCCGGCAGCGCCGGACCATGTCCAGCACCACGGCCGCCGCCGCGTCCGGATCGAGGAAGCGCGTTTCGGAGGTCAGCGCGATGTCGGCATTGTCCTGCCGCCGGCCGAGGGCGTCGACATGAAGCAACAGCTCGATCTTCCGGCCGAAGCGGGCGAAATGGATGCCCGCATCCCCGGCGCCGGTATAGTCATCGGCAATGATCGCCGTCTTTTCACTTGGACTCATGACGAGCTCCTGCTCGGGGTCGGCGTTCATTCAGGCGAGCGCAACGAGACGGCCAGGGTTGCATGCTTGATGTAGTCCCTCAGATACGAGTAGCTGACCTGCAACAGGCCATCCCTGGTCTCGATGATCGACGGGTAGGAGTAGTCGCCGACAAAGGCGCCGCGCTCGTCGCGGGCCGAGCGGCGGCCGGCGTCGGCCTCCAGCACCAGCTCCTTCCGCCAGCTACGCCCGAGGTCGGTCGAGGTGGCGAGGACGAGCGGATGGCGCGGCACGCCCCAGACGGCCGGCCGGCCGGTCATCTCGCAGGCGGCGAGGAAGGCTTGCCGGTCCTTGATCCACGGCGGAACGGCGCTCTCGCCGGGGCGGCCGGCGGCGGCGATGTCGTTGTAGACGATGGCGAGGCGGCCATCCCTCAGCTCGCGGGCCTGGATCGACGCGTTGTTGTTGGGCAGCGTCGTCGGCTCGGGCGTCGACCAGGTGAGGCCGCCGTCCTCCGACTGGCTGCGGAAGACGAAATCGGACGGACGCCGCCGGAAGAAGGCGACGCGGCAGTTCTCCAGGATGTCCATGTGCACCGAGCCGCGGCTGTCCGGCACCGCCACCGCCTCCCAGCTGCGGCCGCCGTCGGCCGACACCTGCACCAGGCTGGAATCGTCGCCGAAGGCGTTGCGCATGTCGCTATGCCAGACCGGCAGCAGCAGCAGCCCGGCCGGATTGACCACCGGCGCGTGGCGGATGAAGGTGCCGGGCCGGGCGATCAGGGTGCTCACCGCGCTCCAGGTCCGGCCCTCGTCGGCGGAGCGGCGGATGCGGACGACGGAGGTGCCCTGGTCGGCCTGCTCCTGGGCGGTGTAGAGCAGCCACAATTCGCCGGCCGGATGGCGGAACAGCGCCGGGTTCTGTTCCGAGCGCGTCGGATCGTCGGACATCTTCTCCGGCGCCAGCCACTCGTCGCGGGCCCGGTCGAAGCGCGACAGGTAGATGCTGATGTCCGAGGAGCCCTCCATCGAACCGCCGAACCAGACGCACAGGAGGTCGCCGTTCTCAAGCTCCAGGAGGTTGGAGGCATGATTGCTCACGCACGGCGTCGGAATGTCCCTCTCTTGAAGCAGTTTCATCGGCGTCTCCCCGCTATCTGTTCGCCGGTCTTTCGCCGGCCCGGAACGGCACGTCCCGGAATGTCGTCCTCTTGCCCCGGGACGAGCTTTCCCTGTCCCGATCGCCGCTGGCTCGGCGATCGGGCGGACGCGCGCGATTCTGTTGGTGGTCCTGACTGCTAGACGGTCTCTTTCTCAATCTCCGCCACGCGGAGACAGGCGACGAAATGCCCCTCCCCGCGGTCTTCGAGTTCGGGAACCTCGCCGGCGCACATCGGCCGCGCATGGGCGCAGCGCGGATGGAAGCGGCAGCCGGAGGGAGGATCGATGGCGTTCGACACGTCGCCTTGCAGGATGATGCGCTTGCGGCCCCGCTCGACGTCCGGGTCGGCCTCGGGAACGGCCGACAGCAACGCCTTGGTGTAGGGATGCAAGGGGCGGCCGAACAGCTCGTCCTTGCCGGCGATTTCCATGATCTTGCCGAGATACATCACGGCCACCCGGTCGGAGATGTGGCGGACCACGGCGAGGTCGTGGGCGATGAACAGGTAGGTGAGATTGTATTTCTCCTGGATGTCCATCAGGAGATTGATGATCTGCGCCTGGATCGACACGTCGAGCGCCGAGATCGGCTCGTCGCAGACGATGAACTCGGGATCGCTGGCCAGCGCCCGGGCGATGCAGATGCGCTGCCGCTGGCCGCCCGAGAATTCGTGCGGATAGCGGTTGGCGACATTGGGATTGAGGCCGACGTCGCGGATCAGCCGCGCCACGCGGCCCTGGATGTCCTTCTCCGGGCAGATCTTGTGCACGCGCATCGGCTCGGCCAGCGCCTCGCCGATGGTCATGCGCGGATTGAGCGTCGAATAGGGGTCCTGGAAGACGATCTGGACCCGCTTGCGCATGGCCCGGAGGTCCTTGGCCGGCAGCTTGGAGAGATCGACCCCGTCGAACTTGACGCTGCCCGACGTCGCCTTGTGCAGTTGGAGGAGCGCGAAGCCGGTGGTCGACTTGCCGCAGCCCGATTCGCCGACCAGGCCGAGCGTCTCGCCCTTGTAGATGGCGAAGCTGACGCCGTCGATAGCGTGCACCACCGCCGACTGGTTGCCGAAGGCGCCGATCTTGACCGGGAAATGCTTGACCAGGTTCTCGACCACGACCAGCGGCTCTTGCTTGGCGTGCATGTTCATTGCGCGATCCCCCTTCCCCGCATGTCGACCCAGCAGGCGACGCGATGCGGCCTGTCGCCTTCCGCCCCCGGCACCGTGGCCAGCGCCGGCACTTCCCGGGTGCAGCGGTCGACCCGGTAGGTGCAGCGCGGCGCGAACGGGCAGCCGGTGGGCTCGGCGAACAGGTTGGGCGGCGCGCCCGGGATCGACGGCAGGCGGCTGCCGGCCTCGGTCTTCAGGCTGGGGATCGATTTCAGGAGACCGATCGTGTAGGGGTGCAGCGGCGACTTGTAGATGTCGTCGAGCACCGCCTCCTCGACGATGTAGCCGCCGTACATCACCATGATCCGGTCGACCATGCCGGCCAAGAGGCTGAGGTCATGGGTGATCCAGATGATCGACATGTTGAGCTTTTCGCGCAGGCCCTTCACCAGCTCGACGATCTGCGCCTGGATGGTGACGTCGAGCGCCGTGGTCGGCTCGTCGGCGATCACCAGCGACGGCTCGTTGAGGAGAGCCATGGCGATCATCACCCGCTGCCGCATGCCGCCGGAGAGCTGGTGCGGATACTCGTTCAGCCGGTGCTCGGCGTTGGAGATGCCCACCATCTTCAGGTAGCGGGCCGCCTGCTTCAGCGCCTCGGCCTTGGCCAGCTTCTTGTGGAAGACGATGCTCTCGATGACCTGCTCGCCGATCTTCATGAACGGGTTCAGCGAGGTCATCGGGTCCTGGAAGATCATGCCGACCTTGGAGCCGCGGATGGCGTTGACCCTGTTGACGCTGGCGTGGGTGATGTCCTCGCCTTCGAGGAGCACCTCGCCGTCGGTGATCTCCGCCGCCGGCGGCAGCAGGCGGATCAAGCTCATCATCGACACGCTCTTGCCGCAGCCCGATTCGCCGACCACGCCCAGCATCTCGCCCCTGTCGAGGCTGAACGACACGCCGTTGACGGCGTGGAGATAGCCGTTGCGGACCTTGAAGCGCGTGTGCAGGTTGTTGACTTCCAGCAGCTTGGTCACGGCGCCCTCCCTTCTTTCTTGTTGTTGCGGCCTCATTTCCACTGCCGGGGATTGAGGGCGTCGTTCAGGCCGTCGCCGAGGAAGCTGAAGGCGATGGTGACGATCGCCAGCACCGCCGCCGGGGCGGCGAGGACGTGCGGGTAGAGCTGCCAGATGCGCAGGCCGTCGGAGATCATGTTGCCCCAGCTCGGGATGGGCGGCCGCACGCCGACGCCGAGGAAGCTGAAGGAGGATTCCAGCACCATCGCCTCGCCGAGCGCCGCGGAGATGTAGACGATGATCGGGCCGATCGCGTTGGGGATGACGTAGCGGCGGACGATCTTGTAGGTCGGCACGCCGAGCGCCTCGGCGGCCAGCACGTAGTTCTTGTTGCGGATCGACAGGATCTGGCCGCGGATGATGCGGGCCGCCTTCGGCCATTTGATCAGCGCCAGCGAGCCGAACACCAGCACGAAGTCGACCCAGATGGTGTTGCGGTAGAACTCGTTGCCGGTGGCCACGAACTGCGCGTCCATCCAGTTGACCAGCGGCGGCTTCAGCGACACGTTGATGACGATGACCAGGAGCAGCGAGGGGATCGACATGGTGATGTCGATCAGCCAGACCACGAAGGCATCGACCTTGCCGCCGAAATAGCCGCCGAGCGCGCCCATGAACAGGCCGATCACCAGGCTGAACGACACCGTCGAGAAGCCGACGATGACGGCGGTGCGCGAGCCGTAGATGACGCGGCTCAGGATGTCGCGGCCGAGGTCGTCGGTGCCGAACCAGTGCTGCCAGGACGGCGCCTGGTTGCGCGACAGAAGGTCCTGGCTCAGGAAGTCATAGGGCGTGAGATAGGGCCCGAAGATGGCGATGAAGAACAGGAAGGCGACCAGCACCATGCCGACGACAGCCAGCCGGTTGGCGACGAGGCGGATGAAGGCGTCCTTGGCCAGGCTGAACTGCTTCTCTTCCTGCGGCAGGGGGAGGGCTTGGTCCGTCATCATTCATCCTCCGTCTTTTTCGCGGCGGCGCGGGGGTCGAGCAGCGGGTAGGAGATGTCCACCAGTAGGTTGGAGGCCATGACCACAATCGAGAAGATCAGCACGATGGCCAGGATCACCGGGTAGTCCGACGACTTGATCGCCGTCTCGGTCATCCGGCCGAGGCCCGGCAGGCCGAACACCTTCTCGATCAGGATCGAGTTGTTGAGCGTGGCGATCACCAGGAGGCCGATCTGGCTGACCACCGGCGTCAGCACCGGCCGCATGATGTGGCGCATCACCACCTGATGGTTGGGAATGCCCTTGGCGCGGGCGGTGCGCACGTAGTCCTCGCTCAGCACTTCGAGCACGCCGGCGCGCGCCTGGCGGATGATCAGCGCCATCGGGTTGAGCCCGAGCACCAGGAGCGGCACGATCACCTTGACACTGAACAGGCCGGCCCAGCCGTAGGGCACGTCGAGATTGAGCACCAGCACCAGGAAGACGATCAGCAGCGGGCCGGCGACGAACACCGGGATGCCCCAGATGATCAGCGCGAAGCCGACGATCAGGTTGTCGAGCCACTTGTTCTGGTTGAGGGCGGCGATCACGCCGAGGATGACGCCGACCACCGAGACGATCAGGATCGCCGTGAGGCCGATCTTGAGGGTCACCGGCAGCGCCGCCTGGATCATCGCGTTGACCGAGCGGCCCGATACCAGCGAGTTGCCGAAGTTGCCCTGGGCGACGTTGAGGACATAATCCCAGAATTGCAGCAGGAACGGCCGGTTGAGGCCGGCCGCCTCGCGGATGGCATCGACGCGCGCCGGATCGTAGGCGACGTCGCCGGGCGCTTGCAGGAAGATCAGCTTGATCGGGTCGCCGGCGCCGAAGAACACCAGCGCATAGACGAGCAGGAGCAGGATCAGGACAGACGGTATCCACCTGACAAGTCTATTGAGTACGTAGCGCCCCATGAGCGGTCCTCCCCGCGGATGTGTAGAGAGTGGGGCGGGCCGAAAGGACGGCCCGCCCGGAAGGTTTCGGCCGTTACGGGCGCTTCTCTTCGTCGATGGTCACGTTCCAGGGCTCGATGACCTGCCAGTCGTCGTTCTTGTCGAAGTTCTGGACCCAGGGCATCGCCCACTTGGACATCACGTCATAGTAGTAGGGGATGTACATCCAGTCGTCGCGGAACAGGCGCTGCGCCTTCTGCGCGTAGCCGATGCGGTCGGGATCGTCGACGCCCTTGGCCGAGGCTTCATTGAGCAGCCGGTCGACCTCGGCGTTCTTGTAGCCGCCCATCTTGTTGAGGGCATTGCCCGAGCCGGAGTGGATGGCGCCCATCAGGTAGGAGACGGCATCCGGCACGCGCGTGCCGACGTCGTCGCGGAACACCTGGACGCTCTTCTGGTCGGGACCGGCATAGGTCTCGACGGCCGGCTTCATCTCGGTGCCCTGGATGCCGAGGATCTTGCGCCACTGCTCGGCGATATACTGGGCGGCGGCCTCATGGGTCGGCGTCGAGATGCCCACGAACATGATCTTCGGCAGGCGGCCGGAGTCCTTGTACTTGGAGGCGGCGAGCGCCGCCTTGGCGGCTTCCGGATCGTAAGGGTACTTCTCGAAGTCCGGATCGACGCCCGGCACCTTGTTGAGGATCTGGCCGGCGGCGATGAACGGGCCTTCGGGGAAGGCGGCGAGCGCCAGCTCCTGCGGGTTGACCGACATGGTCAGCGCCTTGCGGACGTTAATGTCGTCCATCGGCGGCTTGCTGGCGTCGAACCAGAACTGCTGGCCCTTGGCCAGCTCCGGGCCGCCGAGGAAGTCGGCGCCGAGGTCCTGGATGATGGTCGGGGTGATCAGCTCGGTGGCGGCGTCCATGTCGCCGCGCTTCAGCATCAGCGTGGCGGTGCTGGGGTCGGAGACGGTGGTGATGACGATCTTCTCGAGCTTGGGCTTGGGGCCGAAATAGTGGGGGTTCGGCACCATGGTGATGATGCCCTGGTCGAGGTCCATGCTCTCGGGCATGAACGGACCGGACACCACGACGCCGTTCTCCGGCCGCCACCAGTCGGCCTTCTCGGCGCCGCTGTCGTCGACCGCCTGCGAGATCTTCACCGGCGGGATCAGCGCGGTGGCGATCTTCTGGTCGAAGATCGGATCGGGCTCGGCCAGCGTCACGGTGATGGTCTGGTCGGCGTTGACGACGAGGCCGGTCATGTCCTTGGCCTTGCCGAGCACCACGTCGTTGAAGCCCTCGACGTCGCCGAGGAACAGGTTGACGCGGGCGTGCTTGGTGGCCGGGCGGGCGCAGAGGTTCCAGGTGCCGACCACGTCCTCGGCGGTGATCGCCGAGCCGTCGGAGAACACGGCCTTGGGATTGACGGTCAGCGTCCAGGTCTTGAAGCTGCCGTCATGGACGGCGCTCGACAGCGCGTAGGGCGTCAGCTTGCCGGCCTTGTCGAAATACATCGGCGCCGCCCACCACAGCGACTGCCAGCGCGCCACGTGCCCGCCGCCCTGCAACGGCGACCAGCTCTGCTCCAGCACCGGATGGGCGATGTTCAGCACCTGGTCGGCCCAGGCGGGAACGGCGGTCGACAGCGCCGCCGCGGCCAGACCGATCATCAGGCATTTCCGGAAATTCGTCTTCATGGATGTCTCCTCTCCATATTTCGTTTCTTCATCCAGCGACCGGCGCTCCTCCGCGCGCCTGAAGACAATGAACGCAAACCACGTGCCAAGCCACCTATTACATTGAATTATAAGGGTTTCCCATTGCAACAACCCACAAGGCGGGCAGCGATTGCTGAAATATGTCGGCGCGACTGGTGCGATACGCAACAGTCACCTCTTGTGATTCGCGGCCGCCGCCGCCATGCTCGGCGGCGGGAGGACAAGATGGTCATCGCCTTCATCGCGCCCTACGAGCGCATCAGCATCGCCGCGCAGAGCATCGTCGAGGCGTCGAACTATCCGGCCAGGGTCTACGTCGGCGACCTCCACCAGGGCGTCAAGGCGGCGCGGCAGGCGCTGGCCGAGGGGGCCAAGATCATCATCAGCCGCGGCGGCACCGCCCGGCTGATCCGCCAGGAACTCGGCGTCGAGGTGATCGAGGTGGAAGCCTCGGTGCAGCGCACGCTGGCCTATGTCTACAAGGAGACCACCGAGGCGACGCGCATCGCCGTCGCCGGCTTCGAGCCGCTGATCAACCTGGTGGCGCCGGTCTGCGAGGTGCTCGGCCGCACCTACCGCTCCTTCGAGCTGAAGGAGCGATCGTCCTTCCAGGCGCAGATGGACGGCATCGGCCAGTGGAACCCGGACGTGGTCATCGGCGACGCCATCGCCTATCACTGGGCGCAGGCGCGGGGCCTTGACGCCTACCTGATCGAATCCAGCATGGAGACGCTGCTCGACGCCTTCGAGCGCGCCATGCTGGTCTACAACAACCTCTGCCGCTACATCCTGGCCGAGGAGAAGCTGGCCACGGTGCTGAACTGCTCGCGCGAGGGCGCCATCCTGATCAACCGGGACGGCGTCATCGAGGAGATCAACAGGCAGGGCTGCGACATCCTGTCGCAGTCGCGCGAGGAACTGATCGGCACCCTGCTGTCGGACTATTTCGACAGCGCCGAGCTGAGCAAGGCGTTCCGCAAGTTTCAGACCGCCCGCAACATCCTCGTCAACTACCGCGACGACAAGCTGGCGCTCGACCACATCACGGTCTCGGCGGACAACCAGGCCGGCAGTTCGTCGGTGGTGCTGTTCCAGCCGGTCCAGAAGATCCAGGACGCCGGCAACGTCATCCGCCGCAAGCTGGCCGACAGCGGCTTCTATGCCAAATACACCTTCGACGACATCGTCTTTTCCTGCGACAAGATGCGCCGCCTGGTGGCGGTCGCCCGGCAGTACAGCGAGACCGACAGCAACATCATGATCGTCGGCGAGACCGGCACCGGCAAGGAGCTGTTCGCCCAGTCGATCCACAATGCTGGGCCGCTGGCCGGCGGCCCCTTCGTGGCGGTCAACTGCGCCGCGCTGCCCGGCGCCCTTCTCGAAAGCGAGCTGTTCGGCTACGCGCCGGGCGCCTTCACCGGCGCCTCGCGCTCGGGCAAGATCGGCCTGTTCGAGCTGGCCCACGAGGGCACGCTGTTCCTCGACGAACTGACCGAGATGGATTTCTTCCTGCAATCCAAGCTGTTGCGGGCCTTGCAGACGCAGGAGATCATGCGCGTCGGCGGCAACAGGATCATCCCGATCAAGCTGCGCATCATCGCCACCACCAACAAGAAGCCGCTCGAGGAGATCCAGGCCGGGCGCCTGAGGGCCGACCTCTTCTACCGCCTCAACACGCTCGATCTGAAGATCCCGCCGCTGCGCGAGCGGGAGAACGATCCCGAGCGGCTGTTCTCGCTGTTCCTGACGCGCAAGTGCGAGCGGCGCGGCATTCCGGTGCCGTCCGTGCCGGACAAGATCCTCGCGGTCCTGCGCAGCTATTCCTGGCCGGGCAACGTGCGCGAACTCGAGAACCTCGCCGAGAAATACACGACGTTGCATACGCTGTCGCCGTTCGACATGCCGCTGGTGGGCGAGGCGGGAGACTTCGCTCCGGCGGTCGGCGAGGACGACGCCCCCGATGCGACGCTGGAGGAGTTCATCGCGGCCAGGGTCGGCAAGGTGTTCCGGATGGAGAACGGCAACGTCACCCGCACCGCCCAGCGGCTTGGCATCGACCGCAACACCGTCAAGCGCTGGCTGGACAAGGCGGCGGGTTAGCCAGCCGCAGCATGCGCAAAGCGAGGCAGGCGGCGCCGAAGCCGTTGTCGATGTTGACGGTGGCGATACCCGGCGCGCAGGCGGACAGCGCCGAGGCGAGCGCCGCCCGGCCACCCTCGGCGACGCCGTAGCCGACCGAGGTGGGCACGGCGATCACCGGCGCCTCGACGAGGCCGGCGAGGACGGAGAACAGCGCCCCCTCCATGCCGGCGACGGCGATGATCACGGCATGGCGGCGGATCGCCTCGATCTCGGCCATCAGCCGCCACAGGCCGGCGACGCCGACGTCGGCGACGAGATGGGCGCCCTCGCCGTGGAAGGCCAGCGTGCGCGCCGCCTCCCGCGCCACCCGGAGGTCGGAGGTGCCGGCCGCGACGATGCACACCCGCGCCGGCGCCACCGCCTGCGCCGGGCCGAAGACGGCGGTCTGCGACAGCGGGTCATGGTCGAGCCGCGCCTTGAGTTCGGCCGGCAGGAGGCGCAGGGCATCCGCCGTGAGATGGGTGAGCAGGAGGCGCCGGCCCTCGGCGGCCGCGAGGATGGCGGCGATCTGCTCCGGGCTCTTGCCGGCCGAGAACACCGCCTCGGCGGTGCCCGTCCGCCGCTCGCGGTCCCAGTCGATGCGGAAGTCCTCGCTCATGGCGCCCTGCCGGCGGTGAGGAAGGCCGAGCCGCGCCGGTAGGGCCGGAGGCCGGCGAAGACGCGGCCGGCCTCGCGGCAGAGCCGGAGGACGATCGCCCGCACGGCGTCGCCCTCCCCGGTAACCGGCGGCGGGTCGGCCTCGACCACCACGCCGGCCGCCGTGACGCGGCAGCGCAGCGACGAGGCCCCCGGCATGAGCGGCGCCAGCGCCGCCTCCACCCGCTCGACGAAGGCGAGCGTCGCGGCATCGACGGCCAGGCCGGTCTCGATGCGACTGGCAAGGCACGGCTGGGCCGGCAGCGCCGCGAGGTCGTCGAGCCCAAGGGCGGCGGCCAGCGCGTAGACGTCGCGTTTGGCGAGCCCCGCCTCGACGAAGGGGTGCACCACGCCGTGGTCCCCGGCCGCCCTGAGGCCGGGCCGGTAGTCGCCGAGATCGTCGAGATTGGTGCCGGAGGCGGTCGGCAGGTCGAGCACGGCGCGGATGCGGCCGTAGAGATTGGTCTTGCAGTAGAAGCAGCGGTCGACCGGGTTGGCGCGATAGGTCGGGTCTTCGAGTTCGCCGGCGTCGACCACCTTGAGGTCCCAGCCGAAGCGGCGGGCGTGGTCGCGGACGCGGGCCGTGGCAACGGCCGGCACGGCCGGCGAGGCGGCGTGGAAGGCGACGAGCCGCGTCCGGGTATGGCCGTGGACGACATGCGCCAGCACCATGCTGTCGACGCCGCCGCTGACGGCGACGGCGAGTTCGGGAAAGCGCTCGATCGCCGCGACGAGGCGGGCGGGAACTGGGTCAGCCGTCATCGTGTCCCTCCGCCGTGCGGGCCGCCCGGCGGCGGGCGGCGAGACCGCCGAGGCCGCCGACGTCGTCGGCCTCGACCTTGACTGTGACGCTGCCGTCCGGCCGCACCACCGATTTCAGCCGTAGTTGCCCATCGGGACCATCGACGAGGGTGGCCCGCCGGGGCAGCACGCGCCGCCGCGCCTCGTGCCAGCGAACGCCGATGGTCGAAGTCTCCACAAGGCAGAGGTCGAGTACCGCGTCGAGGCATGCCGGCTCGACCAGCAGTCGGAAAGCGGTCAGCGGCCGCGACTTCTTGCCGAACTGATGGGACAGCGCGAGGTCGAGCACGCCGGCCGCCGCCCGAAGGCGTTCGGCGGCGTGGCCGATCTCCTCGCCGGTCATGTCGTCGACGTCGAAGGCGACGATAGCGACGACATCGCCCGCCGCCGGCCGGGCGGCGAGGTCGTGCACCATGGCCCTGACTACATTGGGCATCTCCGGCAGGTCGCGCGTGCCGGCGCCGAGGCCGCTGGCGACAAGCCGCGCGCCGGCCGGCGGTCGTGCTTCGGGATCGACGAGATGGGCGAGGATGGCGGCGCCGGTCGGCGTCACCCGCTCGCCGGGCACACCGTCGTCGATCAGGAGGAACCCTTCGAGGAGCAGCGCCGTCGCCGGCGCCGGCACCGGCATCAGACCGTGGCGGGTACGGATGCGACCGCCGCCACGCGGCAGGTCCGACACGCTCCAGCTCGTCTCCTCGAGCGCCGCGGCGATCGAGCCGGCGGCGACGACGTCGGCCAGCGAATCCCAGTCGGCGATCTCGTGGAAATGCACGGCGGCGAGCGGCACGCCGTGGACGCGGCTTTCCGCCTCGCCGAGCCGCCGCAGGATGGCGAGCGCCGCTGCCGCGCTGCCCGGCGCCAGCGGGGCGGCCTCGATCAGCGCGACGATGTCGCCGTAGCGGACCGGTGCCTCCGGTCCGTGGGAATGCCCGTGATCATGCCCATGATGGTGATGGATGCCCCCGTCCGGCGGTACCAGCGCAAAACGGCGCACGGCGAGGCCGCCGCTCAGGCCAGCCGTCAGCTCGACCCGGCCGGCCGCTACCGGCAGCACCGCGGCCAGATCGGCCCGCACGCGGGCCTCCAGCTCGGGCAGCGCGTCGAGCATCGCCGCCACGAACATGTCGCCGGCGATGCCGCCGACCGTGTCGAGGTGGATGTGGCGTCGGGCGGTCGTCATGCCGGTCGTCCTCAATGCGGCCAGGGATCGAGGAGCCGGCCGTCGTCGTCGAAACGCATCGCCTGCGGCTCTCCCAAGATGTCGATGCCCGGCCGCGAGGCCAGGGAGGGCAGCAGCGCCTCCGAGGCATAGAGATATTCGAGATGCAGCGTGTTCGGAATGCGGATCAGCGTGATGGCGTCGGGCGTATGCGATTCGCAGGTCTTCACCGCCGCCTGGATGGCGGTCTTGTCATCCGGCATGGCCATCGGCAGCGCGGCGGCGATCAGCACGCCGGAAGTCAGCGAGTTGGTATAGACGGACTCGCGATCGAAGCGGTCGGCGAGGCGCTGGGTGATCACGTCGGCGCGGGCGACGCCGTTGGCGTTGCCCTCGCTCTTGTCGGTGACGTCGAGCACCACGATGCGCGACACCGACGGGCCGCCGCTGATCGCCCGCGTCGATGGCCGGCCGTTGATGTTGGGGTCCATGCCGCTGCCGGAGAACTCCTTGCCGACATAGTCGACGACCAGCACGTCGAGCGGCCCTGAGGCCAGCGGCTCAGCGAGCGGGCCGAGCGGCAGGCGCGGCATGTTGGCCATGGCGACAGCGAGATACTCGCGCTCGCGCTCGATCAGTCCCTCGGTCGGCAGCACCACCACCTGCGACAGCCGGTCGTAGGCGTTCTCGATGGTGGCGATGCCGAACAGCACGCGGCAGGTGGCGAGCTTCACCCGCGCCATCTCGACGATGAACCGCCCGACATGGCCAAAACCCCAGGCGTGGCAATTGTCGGCGCCCGACTGCTTGCCGAGGCCGATCGACAGCATCTTGACGAGGCCGCTCTCGTTGGCGGCACGGAAGGCGCTGTGCGGCTTGATGCGGTTGAACAGCACGATGCCGTCGGCTTCAAAGGCCAGCTTGTCGATCCTCACCGACATGCCGTTGTCGAGCCGGCCGACCTCGACGGTCTCCATGCTGGAGCGGATCGGACAGCCGGCGCTCGCCTCGGTCACCCCGAGATGGGCCAGCACGCGGGTCTGGCCATCGGCGGTGGCGCCGCCGTGGCTGCCCATGGCCGGCACGATGAACGGCACGGCGCCGCGCGCCTTCAACTCGGAAACGATCGCCCGCACCAGTTCGGGCAGCGCCGCGAGGCCGCGACTGCCGACGGTGAGCGCCACGCTCATGCCCGGCCGGATGGTCTCGTCGACGCAGGGCGCGCTGGCCATGGCGTCGTGCACCGCCTTGTCCGGCGGCGGCGCGTCGACCGCCGCGAAACTCTGGCGGAGGAGCGCCACCTTTGGCAGAGCGACGTTTTCGACCAGCCTGACATACCCCGGCTTCATCGCCTTCCCTCCGCTCAGGCCGGCCGCACCAGGAAGCGGCCGTCGATCTCGCGTCCTTCGAGCAACGCCACGACGTTGCGGCAGGTCATCACCGACAGCTCGCGCCGCGCCTCCTCGGTGACGCCGCCGACATGCGGGCTGACGATCACATTGGGCAGCGCCCACAGCGGATTGGCGGCGGCCGGCGGCTCGGGCGCGAACACGTCGAGGCCGGCGGCGGCGATGGTACCATCTTTCAGCGCCGCGACGAGCGCCGGCTCGTCCACCACCTCGCCGCGGGCGGTGTTGATCAAGAGGGCGTCCCGCTTCATCAGCCCGAGGGCGCGGCCGTCGATCATGCCGCGTGTCTCCGCCGTCAGCGGACAGTGCAGGCTGACCACGTCAGCCCGGGCGAGCAGCGCATTGAGGTCGGACACTCGTTCGGCATAGGGGTCGAAGGCCGCGTCGGGGATGTAGGGGTCATAGGCGATCACCGTCATGCCGAAGGCGGCCGCCAGCCGGGCGACGACACTGCCGATGGCGCCGAGGCCGACGATGCCGAGCGTGCGGCCGCGAATCTCATGACCGCGATAGGCCTTCTTTTCCCAGCCGCCGCCGCGCACGAAGGCGTCCTGTGCCGGCAAGTCCTTGACGAGCGCCAGCAACAGCGTCAGCGCGTGCTCGGCCACCGAATGGGCGTTGGCGCCGACCGCCGCCAGCACCGGAATGCCGAGCCGGGCGGCGGCGGCTACGTCGATGTCGTTGGTGCCGGCACCGTGCTTGGCGACCGCCTTCAGCTTCGGCGAGGCCGTCATCACCTCGGCATCCACCCGTTCGATCAGTCGGACGATCAGCGCGTCGGGCTGCACTTCCGTGAGGAACGGCAGTAGTTCCGCCTTGCCGGGATAGGGGTCGGTGGCGAGCGAGACGATGCCGGCGGCGCGGAGGATCGCCTCGCCCTCCGGCGCGACCGGGCCGCCGAGGCTGACGACGGTGAAGGGCATGGTTATTCCTCCCGTGCGGGTCGGCGCCTCAGGCGACGGCCTCGAAGAATTTGTCCGACACCTCGGCCACCTTGGCGGCGACCTCATCGTTGAGGATGGTCGGACCGCGGCTCCTGCCGACCTCCGGCACGGCGACGGCGAGGGCGCGCTTGACCATGGCCGGCGGGAAGCCGTGGGCGTAGAGCGCCTTGCGCAGCTCGCCGAACCGGGCCTGGGCAGCGTCGGCCGCCGCGGCGTCGCCGGCGACATGGGCGGTCCAGATGGCGTTGAGCGTCTTGGGCGCCACGTTGCCGAGGCCGGAGATGCAGCCGGCGGCGCCATTCCTGAGGCCGTGCAGCACCAGATGGTCGGGGCCGACCAGCACGTCGAAGCCGGGGCGGACCACGGCGAGGAAGCCGTCGAGGCTCTCCTCGGAGCCGGCGCTGTCCTTGATGCCGGCGATATTGGCATGTACGGCGAGGCGGGCGGCGGTGTCGGGCTCGATCTTGTTCCCGGTGCGGGCCGGGATGTTGTAGAGATAGACCGGCACCGTCAGCGCGTCGGCGACGCGGGCATAGTGGGCAACCAGTTCGTCCTGCGAGCAGGCGACGAAGGAGGGCGCCACCACCGACACGGCAGCGACGCCCAGCGTCTCCACTGCCTTGCCGAGGGCGATCGTCTGGTGCGTCGAGATCTCGCCGACATGGGCGAGCACCGGCACCCGACCGGCGGCGGCCTCGACGCAGGTTCTCGCCACCGCCACCTTCTCCTCGACGGACAGGGCGTAGAACTCGCCGTTGGTGCCGGCGCAGAAGATGCCGTTGCCGGCCCTGGCCTGGCGGTCGACCTGACGGGAAAGCGCGGCGGCGTTGATGTCCTCCCTGTCGTCAAATGGCGTGACGATGGCGACGAAGGGGCCCTTGGGGTTGCTCATGGGGCTGTCCACTCAGGTTGGGGCGTCAGAAGGCGGCGCGGTAGATGGCGAGAATGTCGGCCTCGCCAAGGTCGCGCGGGTTGTTGTCGAGGAGCCGCCGGATAGCGTGCGCCTCGCGGGCCATGGCCGGCAGGTCGGCTTCCGGCACGTTGAAGGCCGACAGCCGCATCTCGCAGCCGAGCCGCAGGCACCAGTCGCGGGCGGCGGCGAACACCGTCTCGGGATCGTCGGAAACCGGCAGGCCCAGCGCTTCGAGGATCGCCGCCGTCCGTTCCGGCACGGCCGGCGCATTGAAGGCCAGCACGTGCGGGAATATCAGCGCGTTGGCGGCGCCGTGCGCCACATGGTAGCGGGCGCCGAGCGGATAGGAGACGGCGTGGCCGCCGGCCGTGTTGACCGGGCCGAGGCAGTAGCCGCCGTAGAGGGACGCGAGCGCCATGCCGGCCCGCGCGTCCGGGTCGCCGCCGTCGTCGGCCGCCCTGGCCAGCCAGCGGCCGACCAGGCGGATGCCTTCGAGCGCGTAGAGATCGATCAGCGGATGCGCCTTGCGGTTGGTGTAGGCCTCGACGCAATGGGCGAGCGCGTCGACGCCGGTCGCCACCGTGATCGCCCGGGGCATGCCGAGCGCCAGATCGGGATCGACGGCGGCGAGATCGGCCAGCATGTGGAGGCTCTGCACCGCGCTCTTGGCGGTGGCGGCGACGTCGGTAACCAGCGCCCGCGTGCCGACCTCGCTGCCGGTGCCGGCGGTGGTCGGCACCTGCACCAGCGGCAGCCCCTTGCGGGCAACCTTCTCGGCGCCGACCACCTCGGCAAAGGGCTGGCCGCTGCCGGCCAGCACGGCGACCAGCTTGGCGAGATCCATGGCGCTGCCGCCACCGAAGCCGACGACCGCATCGATCTCGGACGCCTCGGCGGCGGCGACCACCCTGGCGAGGTCGCCGGTGGTCGGCTCGCCGGCCAGATCGCTCCACACCACCGGCTCGCCGGGCAGTTCCAGGCCGCCGACGCGGGCGGCGTTGAAGGCATCGGTGACCACCATCGGCCGGCGGACGCCACGCCCGGCCAGCCAGCGGCCGGCCTCGGCGGCGACGCCGCGGCCGAACAGCAGGCGGGCCGGCTGGACGAGATCGATGGGCGTGGAGAGCGGGTTCATGGCGTGGCGGCCTCCGGCTTGGCAAGGCGGGTTGCCGACAGCTTGACGGCGTAGTCGATGGCTTCGAGAAGGCTCAGCTCGTTGGCGATGCCCTTGCCGGCGATGTCGAAGGCGGTGCCGTGGTCGACCGAGGTGCGGACGATCGGCAGGCCGAGCGTGATGTTGACGCCGGACAGCGAATTCCAGGTGCCGGTCTTGGGATCGACGTCGAAGCCGAGCAGCTTGACCGGGATGTGGCCCTGGTCGTGATACATGGCGACCACCGCGTCATACTGGCCGGCGCGCAGCTTGACGAACACCGTGTCGCCCGGCACCGGGCCGACGACGTCGAGCCCGTCGGCGACGCACTCCGCGATCACCGGCATGCTGACGTCGATGTCCTGCCGGCCGAACAGGCCGCCCTCGCCGGCGTGCGGGTTGAGCGCGGCGACGGCGATGCGGCGGCGCTTGAGGCCGAGCCCGTCGAGCGTCTCGGCGGTGAGGTCGATGACGTAGCGCAGCCGCTCGGGGGTGAGCTTTTTCGGCACGTCCTCGAGGGCGATGTGGGTGGTGACGTGGCTGACCCGCATGTTGCCATGGGCGAGCATCATCACCGAACCCCTGGCGCCGGTGAGGTGGGCGAGCAGGTCGGTATGGCCGGCGAAATGGAAGCCGGCCTTGTTCAGCGCTTCCTTGTTGAGCGGCGCGGTGACGATGCCGTGGATGCGGCCGGCCTCGGCGAGGCGCACCGCCTGCTCCACCGCGTGATAGGCGAAGCGGCCGCCGTCGGTGGACAGCACGCCGGGGAGGATCGGCGCGCCCTCCGGGCAGGCCTGGAGGGCGGCGAGGCCCGGCCATCTGCCGGCGGCGTCGACCTCGGGAATGGCGAGGCCGGGCGCGAAGGCGCGGCGCGCCGTCTCGAGCGCGTCGACCGAGCCGACGACCAGCAGGCGCAGCTCGTCCGCCTCGAGGCGCGGCTTCAGCGCCTTGCAGGCCTTGGCGATGATCTCGGGACCGACGCCGGCCGGATCGCCCATGGTGATGGCGAGATGTGGGATCACGGGCTTCCTCTCCTGCTCGGAAGGCGTGGCGCCTTCGGTCCGGTGGCGACGGGGTTTGCCGCGCCGCGCGGCGGCCGGGCCGTCCGGTCCGCCGGCCTCTCCTCTCCCGCAGAAGACGCGCCGGCCGGTCGCTTGTCAATAGGTTGTCAGGTTATTCGTATTCGCCCGCGCTCCTCCAGCCCGTCCCATCGGTCGCCGCTTGCGAATTTTCCCGAAAATCCGCCAATCCCGTCACGTCTTTTCCGGGTTGCCGACACGCTCTCATCCCGAAGGAAAGTGGCGCTTCCGCCCGGGCGGCAAGAGGCCGCGTGCCGGCCCTGTCTTTCGGAATACAGAATTTATTGTTTTACAGCAATACATTGTCATGACTCACGCCGACCGGGGAGTCGGTCGGGACGAGCGTCATGTTCATATGTTTACAAGTTTGGAAATCTCCGTCGCCGGACATGCGGCGCCAACGATCGATTCGCCGGGATCGGAAGAAAGGCGCCGCGCCGATGCCGGATGAGGTCCGCGGCGGGGGCCGCCGTCGGCAAGTATGGCTTCCGACCTGGAGCAATTCCAGCAAAACTGGGAACCGGAATTGCGTCAAAACAAAGAGATGGAGCATTTCCGGTGAACCCGCTTTCCCCGGAAATGCTCTGGCAGGCGCCGGGTCCCCGCGGCCGTTGCCGCGGGGATTTCTTTCGGCCGGCCTCAGTCCCAGGCCAGCGCGCCGCCGTTCTGATACTCGATGACGCGCGTCTCGAAGAAGTTCTTCTCCTTCTTCAGGTCCATGGTCTCGCTCATCCAGGGAAACGGGTTCTCGGTCGCCGGGAACACCGGCGCCAGCCCGAGCTGAGCGCAGCGCCGGTTGGCGATGAAGCGCATGTAGTCCTCGCAGAGCTTCGCGTTGAGGCCGAGGAAGCCGCCCGGCAGGGTGTCGCGGCCGTAGGCGGCCTCCAGCTCGGCCGCCTCGCGCAGCATGGCGCGCACGTCCTCGACGAAATCGGCCGTCCAGAGATGCGGGTTCTCGGCCCGGATCTGGTTGATGACGTCGATGCCGAAGTTGAGGTGCAGGCTCTCGTCGCGCAGGATGTACTGGTACTGCTCGGCGATGCCGACCATCCGGTTGCGCCGGCCGAGCGACAGGATCTGCGCGAAGCCGGTGTAGAACCACATGCCCTCGAAGACGACGTAGAAGGCGATCAGATCCTTCACGAACGCCCGGTCGGCGGCCGGCGTGCCGGTGCGGAAGCCGGGGTCGTCGAGGCTGCGGGTATGCTCGATCGCCCAGGCCGCCTTGTCGGTGATCGACGGCACCTCGCGATACATGTTGAACAGCTCGCCCTCGTCGAGGCCGAGGCTCTCGACGATATACTGGAAGGTGTGGGTGTGAACGGCCTCCTCAAAGGCCTGGCGCAGCAGGTATTGCCGGCATTCGGGATTGGTGATCTGGCGGTAGACGGCCAGCACGATGTTGTTGGCGACCAGCGATTCCGAGGCGGCGAAGAAGCCGAGGTTGCGCTTGATCATCCGCCGCTCGTCGTCGGTCAGGCCGTTCGACTTCCATAGGGCGATGTCGGCCTGCATCGACACCTCTGTCGGCATCCAGTGATTGTTGCAGGCGGCGAGATACTTTTCCCAGGCCCAGCCGTATTTCATCGGCAGGAGCTGGTTGACGTCGGCGCGGGCGTTGATCATCGCCTTGTCATCGACGCGCACGCGGCCGCCGCCGCGGTCGATGGCGCCGAGGCCGCTGGCATCAGCGGCGGAGCCGGCAGAGCCGGGCATGGTGGTTTCTGAGAAATCGGGCATCGGTCGGTCCTCGGAGTTACTGGCAGGCTTCGCAGGTCGGATCGTCGATGGCGCAGGCGTTGGGCGTCGGTGCTGCGACCGACACAGCGTTGAGCTTGCCGTCGACACCCTGCAGCGTCGATTTCTCGACGTGGGTGGCCGAGCGCGAGCGCAGGTAGTAGGTGGTCTTGAGGCCGCGCCGCCAGGCGAGGCGGTAGAGCGCGTCGAGCTTCCGGCCCGAGGGATCGGCGAGGTAGAGGTTGAGCGACTGCGCCTGGTCGATCCACTTCTGCCGCCGCGCCGCCGCCTCGATCAGCCAGGCCGGATCGAACTCGAAGGCGGTGGCGTAGAGCGCCTTGAGGTCGGCCGGCACCCTGTCGATGGCGCCGAGGCTGCCATCGTAATACTTGAGGTCGGAGACCATCAGTTCGTCCCAGAGGCCGCGCGCCTTGAGGTCGGCGACGAGGTGCGGGTTCACCACCGTGAAGTCGCCGGACATGTTCGACTTGACGTAGAGCGTCTGGTAGGCCGGCTCGATCGACTGCGACACGCCCGAAATGTTCGAGATCGTCGCCGTCGGCGCGATGGCGAGGCAGTTGGAGTTGCGCAGGCCGACCGTCTTCACCCGCTCGCGGAGACTGTCCCAGTCGAGCGTCGACGAGCGGTCGAGGTCGATGCCGCCGCGCGCCTCGGCCAAAAGCTCCAGGCTGTCGATCGGCAGGATACCCTCCGACCACAGCGAGCCGGCGAACGACGGATAGCGGCCGCGCTCGGCGACGAGATCGCAGGAGGCCGAGATGGCCTCGTAGGCGATCGCCTCCATGCTCTGATCGGCGAAGCGCAGGGCGTCCTCCGACGCATAGGGCAGCCTGAGGACGTGCAGCGCGTCCTGGAAGCCCATCAGTCCCAGGCCGACCGGCCGGTGGCGGAGGTTGGACCGCCGCGCCTCGGGGATGGTGTAGAAATTGATGTCGATGACGTTGTCGAGGAGGCGCATCGCCGTGCGCACGGTGCGGGCGAGACGCTCACGGTCGAGGCCGTCCGGCGTGACATGGGCGGCAAGGTTGACCGAACCGAGATTGCAGACGGCGACCTCGTCGGCCGAGGTGTTCAGCGTGATCTCGGTGCAGAGGTTCGACGAATGGACGATGCCGGCATGCCGCTGCGGCGAGCGGATGTTGCAGGGGTCCTTGAAGGCGATCCACGGGTGACCGGTCTCGTAGAGCACGGTCAGCATGCGCCGCCAGAGGTCGACGGCCCGCAGCCTGCGCGTCACCTTCATCTCGCCGCGCGCCGCCTTCGCCTCGTAACCCTCGTAGGCGACCTTGAAGGCGGCGCCGTGGAGATCGTGCAGGTCGGGCGTCTCGTCGGGCGAGAACAGCGTCCAGGGGCCGTCGGCCTCCACCCGCTCCATGAACAGGTCGGGAATCCAGTTGGCGGTGTTCATGTCGTGGGTGCGGCGGCGGTCGTCGCCGGTGTTCTTCCTGAGGTCGAGGAACTCCTCGATGTCGACGTGCCAGGTCTCCAGATAGGCGCAGACGGCGCCCTTGCGCTTGCCGCCCTGGTTGACGGCGATCGCCGTGTCGTTGGCCACCTTCAGGAACGGCACCACGCCCTGGCTCTCGCCATTGGTGCCGCGGATGTGGGCGCCGAGGCCGCGCACGCCGGTCCAGTCGTTGCCGAGGCCGCCGGAATACTTGGCCAGCAGCGCGTTGTCGCGGATCGCCTTGAAGATGCCGTCGAGATCATCGGCGACGGTGGTCAGGAAGCAGGAGGAGAGCTGCGGCCGCAGCGTGCCGGCGTTGAACAGCGTCGGCGTCGAGGCCATGAAGTCGAAGGACGACAGGAGGTCGTAGAACTCGATCGCCTGCGCCTCCCGGTCGACCTCGCGCAAGGCGAGGCCCATGGCGACGCGCATGAAGAAGGCCTGCGGCAGCTCGAAGCGCCGGCCGCCGACGTGCAGCACATAGCGGTCGTAGAGCGTCTGCAAGCCGAGATAGTCGAAGGCGAGGTCGCGCTCGGGCTTCAGGGCGGCGGCGATGCGGGACAGATCGAAGCGACCGAGTTCCGGATCGATCCGCTCGGCGGCGATGCCGGCCTTGAGATAGGCGTGGAAATAGTCGGCGTAGCGGCCGGCCATCTCGCCCTGCGTCGCCTCGTCCGGCCGTCCGGCGAGGAAGGAGAGCGCCTCGCGGCGCAGCTTGTCGAGCAGCAGCCGGGCGGTCGCCCGGCTGTAGCCGGGCTCGCGCTCGACGAGGGCGCGGGCGGCGAGGATCGGCGCCTCGGCAAGTTCGTCCGGCGAGATTCCGTCGTAGAGGTTGCGCCGCGTCTCGGCGAGGATCGCCGCGACCGAGACGCCGTCGAGGCCGGCCGCCGCCTCCTCGACCAGCCGGGCGAGGCGCCCCTCGTCGAGCGGCCTCAGCGCGCCGTCGGCGGCGCGGACGTGGAGGACCGGCGCCGCCGGAGCAGCGGGGACGGCGCGCTGCCGCGCCCGCGCCTCGCGATAGAGCACGTAGGCGCGGGCGACCTTGTGGTGGCCGCCGCGCATCAGCGCCAGCTCGGCCTGGTCCTGGATCTCCTCGATGTCGAAGGCGCGGCCGTCGCCGCGGCGATGGAGCGCCGCGACGATCTCGGCGGTAAGCGCGCCGACGATGTCGTGGACGCGGCGCGAGGCGCCGGCTTCGGGGCCTTCGGCGGCGAGGAAGGCCTTGGTCAGCGCGGCGCGGATCTTGGCGGCGTCGAAGGGCGTCACCGCGCCGTTGCGGCGGATCACCCTCGGCCGGGCGGCATCCGGTGCCGGATGATCGAGTTCGGAGGAAAGAGACATCGGCAACCCCAATCATTGGGGGCAAAGGCCGAGCGGACGCGACGACGGACGGCGCGGCCGTCGGGAGACGGCGCGCCGCGGCCACGCTCCACCGGGGCACCCCGCCCGAGGACGTAACAAGCCGTCACGGCAGGTCTCCTGGCTCGCGGGTCGCCGCCTTCGCCCGGCCTTCCCGGCGCCTTGCGGCACCAGTGGCGTCATCGGGCGAGGCTCGCCGCCTACAGTTGCGGGGGCAGCTCCGGCCTGGGCTTGCGCCGTACCGGATTCCCTCTTGGCCCTTGATCTTGTGAATCGCGGGACCGTGACGGCTAGATATAGATATGCTTCGGCCGTCTACGTCAAGATACGGATCAAAGGTCGCGGCGTCAGGCGATGCGGCATTGCTGGTGCAGCACCAGCGCCACGGCGCCGAGCACGGTATCATTGGCGAGGAAGCGGCCGAGCAGGAAGCGCCGTCGCCGCTCGGGCGGCAGCGTGGCCGACCTGGCCGAGGCGTGGCGATCGTAGCTCCCGACGAAGCGGTCGAGGAACAGCTCGCCGGCCTTGGCGAGGCCGCCGGCCACGATGATCAGCGGCGGGTCGAGCACCGTGCCGACCAGGCCGGCGCCCCAGCCGGCGATGTCGGCGGCGTCCTCGATCAGCCGCCGGTAGCCGATGTGGCCGTCCACAGCGGCTGAGACGAATTCGTCGAGGCCGACCTCGCGGCCGCTCATCTCGCCGGCCACCTTCAGGAGATGGCTGGCGCCGGCCATGGTCTCCAGGCAGCCGCGGTTGCCGCAGCGGCAGAGCGCGCCGCGCGGGTCGAGAGTGAGATGGCCGAATTCGGCGGCGCTGCCGTTGAGGCCGCGTCTGACCTGGCCGTCGAGCACGATGGCGCCGCCGATGCCGAGGTCGAACTTGATCAGGATGAAGTCGGGCTCGCCGATCGCCGCGCCCCAGGTCATCTCGGCCAGCGCGCCGCAATGGCTCTCGTTGTCGGCGTGCACCGGGCAGCCGAGGCCGCCGAACACCGCCGACAGGTCGACGCCGCTCCAGGTCGGCAGCACCGAGCTGACCGCCACCACGCCCTTCTCGGAGATCGGGCCGGACACGGCGAGGCCGACGCCGAAGAGGTCGGACAGCCTGAGGCCCAGCGCCGCGCAGTCGGCGCCGAGTTCGGCCCGCACCACCGCGAAGGCCGCCTCCGGATCGTAGTCGCGGGCCATCGGCACCGAGCGGTCGGAGAGCACGTTGTGCGCCATGTCGCAGATGGCGATGCGGATCTCGTCGAGGCCGAGGAGCACGCCGGCGCAGCGGCCCGAATCGGGGGTCAGCGAGAACAGCACGGTCGGCCGGCCCATGCCGTTCTGGCGGGCTTCCACCTCGACGATCAGCCCGGCGTCGCGCAGTTCGGCCAGACCCATGGAGACGGTGGAGCGGGCGAGGCCGGCGACGCGGACGAGATCGAGCGACGTCGCCGATCCCAGGGCCGACAGCGCCCGCACGATCCTGGCGATCGGCAGGTCGGTGCGGGTCAGGAGCGATTTCAGGCTGTCGGCCGGCATGGTGTTCCTCGCCCCCTCCGGTAGCACGATCGGCGGCCGAGGACAAACCGCCTGTTGCGCGCCGGCTTTTTTCATGGAAGTCGAAATAATATCCGATTTTAGGCCATAGGCCAGCTTTCGGGCCGACAATGCGACTTTTGGCGCGGCAAAATGTCACCATCTCGGGCAATTTGGCCGATACTTTTTTCGTATATGAAAAAAGTTATTGCCATCTCCCGGACGCCGTGCTTTGCTTTCCCAAGGCGGTGGAGACCGCCTCAGGGAGGACACACCATGAAGACCCACGCTCTCGCCAGCCTCGCCGCGGCGGCCGTCCTGTCGACCGCCCTCAGCGGCGGCGCCATGGCCGCCAACCTCAAGCTCTGGACCCTCTCCTTCGACAATCCGACGGTGGTCGCCGCCTGGAACGACATCATCAAGTCGTTCGAGGAGAAGAATCCGGGCACCACCGTGTCGATGGAGAACCGCTCCACCGACGAGCACAAGGCGGCGCTGCGCGTCGCTGCCCGGTCCGACCAGGGGCCGGACATCTATTTCATGTGGTCGGGCCTCGGCCTCGGCGGCGAGTTCGTCAACGCCGGCCTGTCGAAGCCGCTCGACGCCTATTACGCCGAGTACAAGTGGGACGACCGGCTGACGCCGACCTCGGTCGCCGCCTCCAAGGCCTATGCCGGCGGCCGGCATGGCGTGCCCTACACCTTCCACGGCGAGGCGCTCTACTACAACAAGGCGCTGTTCGAGAAGGCCGGCATCACCGCCCCGCCCGCCTCCTGGGACGAACTGAAGGCCGACGCCAGGAAGCTGAAGGACGCCGGCATTCCGGCCATCACCTTCGGCGGCACCGTCAACTGGCACCTGATGCGGCTGATGGACGCCATTCTCGAAGCCAAGTGCGGCGCCGACAAGCACGACGCGCTGAAGGCGATGACCGCCGACTGGGCAACCGAGGCCTGCGCCGCCGACAGCTTCAAGGAGCTGCGCGACTGGTCGGAGACCTACATCCTGTCGCCGTTCATGGGCATCGACCAGGCCCAGAGCTTCAACCTGTTCCTGGCCGGCCGCGCCGCCATGATGCTGGAAGGCGACTGGCTGGTCGGCCAGCTCCGCGACGCCGACCGGCTCGCCGACTACGACCTGTTCCCGATCCCCACCGGCACCGACCGCCTCTACAGCTTCTCCGAATACTACTACGTGTCGGCGCGCAGCAAGGCGCCGGACGAGGCGGCGAAGTTCCTCGACTACCTCCTGTCGGACGAGGTGCAGCAAAAGTACCTCGGCACCTTCGGCTCGATCTCGGTCAACGCCGACGTCAAGTACGACAAGGTCAATCCGCTCGACCAGCGCTGGCTCGACATCTTCGCCAAGTACAAGGCGACCTACATCAACGGCGACCAGGCCTTCCCGCTCGACGTGACGACGGAGTATTTCCGCGTCATCAACGAGGTGGCCTCCGGCAACCTGGCGCCGCAGGACGGCGGCAAGACGCTGGCCACCTTCATCGCCAACCACAAGTAGGCGCCTCCCCGCCGCCTGGCGGGGCCTCCGGGCCCCGCCCCTTTCTCCTTCCGGGAAAACCCAATCATGGCCAAGGCCCGCCTGCGGCCCCAGACCGAGGGCTACCTGCTGCTCGCCCCGGCGCTGGCAGTCTACTTCCTGTTCGCGGTCTACCCGATGCTGGACGTCATCAGGATGTCCTTCTCGTCGTGGAACGGCCTCGACGCCGACAGCTCCTTCGTCGGCCTCGACAACTTCCGGGCCGTGCTGACCACCGATCCGGTGTTCTGGGGCGCGCTTCTCAACACCATCTGGTGGACGGCGCTGGCGGTGACGCTGCCCAACCTCGTCGCCTTCGGCCTGGCGCTCGCCCTCAACCAGAACCTGCCCGGCCGGTCGGCGCTGCGCGTCGTCTTCTACCTGCCGGTGATCATCGCCTCGATCGCCGTCGCCACCATCTGGAAGTGGATGTACGACCCGTTCTTCGGCCTGTTCAGCAACCTCTTGACCGAGTGGGGCTGGCAGGGTCTGGTCGCCGACTGGCTGGGCGACCGCCGCATCGCCCTCTGGTCGGTGTTCGTTGCCCATCTCTGGCAGTCGGTCGGCTTCTCGATGGTGCTGTTCCTGGCCGGCCTGCAAGGCGTCTCGGCGACGCTGATCGAGGCGGCGCGCATCGACGGCGCCGGCCGCTGGCGGGTGTTCCGCCACGTGACGCTGCCGGCGCTGAAGCCGACCATCGCCATCGTCTTCGTGCTGTCGGTGATCAACTCGCTGAAGGCCTTCGACATCGTCTACGGCATGACCGGCGGCGGTCCGGCCCAGTCGACGCAGATGCTGGCCATGTGGGCCTACACCCAGTCGATGCAGCTCGGCGACTTCGGCAAGGGCGCCGCCATCTCGGTGATCCTGCTCGCCGTCACGCTGATCGTCGTCATCCCATACCTCAAATGGACCATGGGCCAGTCGGAGGCGGACAGATGAGCCTCTTCTCCCAAGCCTTCCGGCCGGTCGGCTCGACCCGCGCCGATCCCGTGCTGGTGGCGCTGTGGGTCGCCCTGATCCTGGTCGCCGTCATCTGGATCGCCCCCTTCGTGTTCATCGTCTTCACCTCGCTCAAGACCAACACGGCGGTGATGGGCGAGACCGCCTTCGCGCTGCCGACCGACCCGGCCTTTTCCAACTATGCCAAGGCCTGGGCGCGCGGCAATTTCTCGGTCACCGCCTTCAACGGCGTGCTGATCACCTTTGTAAAGGTGCCGCTCGGCGTGTTCCTGTCGGCGATGGCCGCCTATGCGCTGGCCCGCGTGCCGATGCGCGGCCGCCGCGTCCTGTTCCTCCTCTGCGTGTTCGGCACCATGATCCCCTTCCAGGTGATGCTGGCGCCGATCTTCAAGCAGGTGAACGCCTTCGGCCTGATCAACAGCTATCCCGGCATCGTCCTGCCCTACCTCGCCTTCGGCGTGCCCTACCAGGTGTTCATCCTCTACGGCTTCTTCTCCGCCGTGCCCAAGGAGCTGTCGGAGGCGGCGCGCATCGACGGCGCCTCGCACTTCACCATATTCAGGCGGATCTTCCTGCCGGTGTCGCTGCCGGCGCTGTCGGCGCTGTTCGTCCTCGACTTCGTCGCCACCTGGAACGAGTTCGCCATGGCGCTGGTCATCCTGCAGGACCCGCAGAAATGGACGCTGCCGCTCGGCCTGATGGCCTTCCAGAGCCAGTTCCAGCGCGACTACGGCCAGCTCAACGCCGCCATCGTCATGACGGTGCTACCGGCGGCGATCGTCTACCTGATGTTCCAACGCTATTTCGTCGCCGGCCTGACCACCGGCGCCGTCAAGGAATGATGATGACCCACGTCTACGACGTCCACGAAATCAGCCTTCAAGGCGCCTTCGCCGGCAACCCCTATCTCGACGTGACGCTCCACGCCGTATTCTCGCAGGGCAACCGCTCGGTGCGCGTCACCGGCTTCCACGACGGCGGCGACAGCTATCGCCTGCGCTTCATGCCCGACACGACGGGCGAATGGACCTGGCGCACCGTCTCCAGCCTCGCCGCCCTCGACGGCCATACCGGCCGCTTCACCGCGCTGCCTGCCCGCGAGGGCGTGCACGGGCCGGTGCGGGTGAGCCACCGCTTCCACTTCGCCCATGCCGACGGCACGCCCTACCTGCCCTTCGGCACCACCTGCTACGTCTGGACGCATCAGCCGCTCGCCTTGCAGGAGGAGACGCTGGCAACGCTGGCCGGCGCCGGCTTCAACAAGCTGCGCATGGCGATCTTTCCCAAGGACTATCCCTTCAACACCAACGAACCGCTCATGCCGGTGTTCACGCCGCGCGCCGACGGCACGCTCGACTTCGACCGGCCCAATCCCGAGGCCTTCCGTCATTTCGAGACCCAGATCGCCCGGCTGGCCGAGATGGGCATCGAGGCGGACGTCATCCTGTTCCACCCCTACGACCGCTGGGGCTACGCGACGATGAGCGAGGCGCAGAACCGCGCCTACGTCGCCCATGTCGCCGCCCGTCTCTCCGCCTACCGCAACGTCTGGTGGTCGCTCGCCAACGAATACGACTTCATGCTCAACACCATCCCGATGGAGAGCTGGGACGGCTACTGCCATCTGATCGAGGAGCACGATCCCGTCCGGCACCTGATGTCGATCCACAACGGCGATCCCCGGATGAACTACGACCACCGCAAGCCGTGGATCAGCCACGTCTGCATCCAGAACTGGGACGTCAAGCGCATGCCGGAGTGGCGGCAGGCCTACGGCAAGCCGGTGGTCGACGACGAGCCGGAATACGAGGGCAACATCTGGCCGGCCTGGGGCAACATCACCGCCGAGGAACTGGTGCACCGCTTCTGGCTGGCCCTGACGCGCGGCGGCTACGCCGGCCACGGCGAGACCTACGCCGATCCCCAGGACATCATCTGGTGGGCCAAGGGCGGCAAGCTGAAGGGCGAGGCCTGGAAGCGCATCGCCTTCCTGCGCAGGCTGCTCGAAGAGAGCGGCGTCACCGGCCTCGAACCGCTATCCGGCCTCGTCGACGGCTGGCCGTGGACGCGCGTCTCCGGCGTCGCCGACCTCGGCGGCCGCCTGCGCTTCCTCTATTTCGGCGAGCACCAGCCGCTCGAATGGACCACCGGCCTGCCGACCGACGACGGTCGCTATGCCGTCGACCTGATCGACACCTGGAACATGACCATCGAGCCGGCCGAACAGGTGCCGCCGCTCGTCCAGCATCCGACCCGCCACGGCGACGCGGTGCGCGGCGGCGTCGCCGACGCCGCCTTCGGCGTCCGCCTGCCCGGCCGGCCGCATCTCGCCCTCCGCATCCGTCGGCTCGATTGAGGAGACCGCCATGGCTTCGGTGACCATAAGCAACGTCGGCAAGTCCTTCGGCGCCGCCCGGGTGATGCAGGGCGTCGACGTCTCCATCGACGACGGCGAGTTCGTCATCCTGGTCGGCCCGTCCGGCTGCGGC
The DNA here is from genome assembly GCF_000425185.1 of Pleomorphomonas koreensis DSM 23070. GTDB lineage: Bacteria > Pseudomonadota > Alphaproteobacteria > Rhizobiales > Pleomorphomonadaceae > Pleomorphomonas > Pleomorphomonas koreensis. The sequence continues at coordinate 335,465 of NZ_KE384327.1, read as the reverse complement.
AAGTCGACGCTGCTCAGGATGGTGGCCGGCCTCGAGACCGTCACCTCCGGCGACATCGAGATCGACGGCCGCCGCGTCAACGACCTCGAGCCCAAGGACCGGGACATCGCCATGGTGTTCCAGAACTATGCGCTCTATCCGCAGATGACGGTGGCCCAGAACATGGGCTTCGCGCTGGAGATCGCCGGCCGGCCCAAGGCGGAGATCGCCGCCGAGGTGCGCAAGGCGGCCGACATCCTGTCGCTGACGCCGCTGCTCGCCCGCAAGCCGGCGCAGCTCTCCGGCGGCCAGCGCCAGCGCGTCGCCATGGGCCGCGCCATCGTCCGCCATCCCAAGGTGTTCCTGTTCGACGAGCCGCTCAGCAACCTCGACGCCAAGCTGCGCGTCCAGATGCGGGCCGAGATCAAGGCGCTGCACCGCCGGCTCGGCACGACGATCATCTACGTGACGCACGACCAGATCGAAGCAATGACCATGGCCGACAAGATCGTCGTGCTGAACGGCGGCCGCGTCGAACAGATCGGCGCGCCGCTCGACCTCTACGACCGGCCGGCCAACCTGTTCGTCGCCGGCTTCATCGGCTCGCCGGCCATGAACGTGCTGCCGGCAGCGCCGGCCGGCGACGCGCTCCTGGTGATCGACCGCTTCCGCCTGCGGCGGCCGGACGCCGCGACCGGCACGACGCTGCGCTACGGCATCCGGCCGGAGGACATGCTCATCGGCGGCGAGGCGGCAGTCGAGGGAATCGTCGAAGTCATCGAACCGACCGGCGCCGAGACCCACCTGACGCTCAGGATCGACGAGCACGTCCTCACCATGGTCACCAAGGAGCGGCCGGCCGTCGCCGCCGGCGACCGGCTCGCCGTGTCGCTGGCGCCGGGGCGCGGCCATCTGTTCGACGCCGAAAGCGGCATCCGCCTCGCCGGCTGCTGAGGGCTCACCCGTCGCCGCTGTCGGGGATCGCCAGCAGGTGGCCGCAGGCCTTGCAGTGCACGGCGTCCGGCTCGTGGCGCATCAACGCGCATTTCGGGCAGCGGAAGGTGACCTTGTAGGGCCGGAACAGCGCCTGGGCCAGACGCACGAACAGCGATATGCCGACGATCATCGTGACGATCGACGTCAGCTTGCCGGCCGTGCCGGGCAGCGTGATGTCGCCGAAGCCGGTGGTCGTCACCGTGGCCACCGTGAAATACAGCGCGTCTATCCAGCCTTCCATGCCCGAACCCGGCCGGGCGAAGGCGGTGTAGACGAAGCCGGTGATCACGAACAGGCAGGTAACGAGGTTGACAGCCGCCCGGCCGACATCCTCCCACTCCTGATAGCCGCGCCGCCGGAGCGAGCGCCAGAACAGGTCCTTCTGCGACAGCGTCCACAGGCGCAGGATGCGCAGGAAGCCAAGGTTGACCAGCCACAGCGGCGCCAGCAGCGTCGCCAGCACCACGAAATCCACCCAGACGGCCGGCCGCGCCAGCCAGCGCCGGACGCTGAACGCCGCGGCCGCCCGCGCCGCCAGATCGACGGCGAGCAGCGCGGCGACGGCATAGTCGACCCACAGGAACGCCCGCGACGCCTGCAACACCGGGCTCAGGATGAAGAAGCCGATAATGACGAGGTCCAGCGCGGCGAACGCCCACTGGAAGCGCACCGCCGGTCGGTCGGTGCCGACATAGAGCCGGCGCAGCCGCCGACGCCAGGCGGCGCGCGGCGGACCGTCCGGCTGATCATCCCGCTTCTGCCACTTGAGCAGCGCCTCGACGCTCGGCCCGTCGACCGGACCGGCATGACCGGGATCATTGGGCAGCGGCGTTGCGGGCGGAGTGGTCAAGGCGGCTCCCTCAGGCGGAACGGCCCCGGCGGCTCGCGGCGCCCGGAGAGCGCAGCGGCGGGGCGGCGTCGTCCGGGTCGGGATGATGCGGGATCTGCTGCTCGCCCTGGTCGGTGAGCGTCGGGAACTCGCCGGTGTTCTCCAATGCCTCGATCGGTTCCGGCGCTGTGCCGCTGTCGATCGGCAGGTAGGTCGATGCCTGACCCTCCTCGATCGCCACGCTCTCGCGGGCGGTGAACCAGTGCTGCTCGGACCGGCCTTCCGGCCGCCCTTCCTCTTCCCAGAGCTGATAGGCACGCGCCCGGATCTTGTCCTCGTTGAGATCGACCATCGCCATCTCCCTTTCATCCGTGAAAAGAACGCCCGAGCGGCGTCGACGTTCCCGCTCCCTGCCCTTCCGGCCCGGCGGCGTCGGGCGGGAGGGCGGCAAGGCCGGCTTTCGGCAGGCGCGGGCTCTCCGACGGCTTGGCGCACAACCGCCGGCCCTCGCGATATGTTCCACGTTTCGCGCCGTCGCGGCGGCCGGCCGCCGGCCGTCCCGATCGGTCAGCCCGGCGAGGCGCCCTTCGGCCGCCGGACGCAAAGGCCCCCTGCGGGAGACCCGGAGACGGTGGAAGACAGATGGGGGAAAATGGCGGAGAGGGAGGGATTTGAACCCCCGATACCCTTGCGAGTATGCCGCATTTCGAGTGCGGTGCAATCGACCACTCTGCCACCTCTCCGCGGTGCTTTTGGGATGCGATCCCGGTCGAAAGCGGCGCGGACCATAGCCGCGGCAAGGACGGCTGGCAAGAGGGGCAAAAGCCTTTCGGCAGGGTTTTTTGACTGCCCGGACACTGCTTGTCGCCGCCGGCGCGCCGAGAATGCCGCCTTCGTCGTTGACCGTCCGGACCTTTCCGTGTAGGGAGAACGCGGCTCGACGAAGCCCGGTCCTTGCCGGGAGGCTGTCGTATTGCCGATCCGCCGCGCGCCCGATGGTGCGGCGCGGCCAAGAACCATCTGAAGAAGGACTGGCACGACCATGTTCGCAGTGATCAAGACCGGCGGCAAGCAGTACAAGGTTGCCGTTGATGACGTGTTCGACATCGAGAAGATCGAGCTCGAGGACGGCGCCGCCGTCACCTTCGACGAGGTGCTGGCCGTCGGCTCCGAGGCCGGCGTCACCGTCGGCGCCCCCACCGTCGCCGGCGCCACCGTCGTCGCCGAGGTGGTCGAGCAGACCCGCGGCCCCAAGGTGATCTCGTTCAAGAAGCGCCGCCGCCAGAACTCCAAGCGCAAGCGCGGCCACCGGCAGCTTCTGACCACGGTGAAGATCACGGCGATCAACGCCGCCTGAAGAAGCGGTCTGACGAAATTGCCGTTCCGGCGCGCTGCTGCCGGAACCTGACCCGGAAAACGTCCATCAAGGCGTCGAGCGCCGAACCGCTCCGCCGGAGGACGACAAGAAAGACAGGAGACTATCATGGCGCACAAAAAGGCAGGCGGTTCGTCCCGCAACGGTCGCGATACGGCCGGCCGACGCCTCGGCGTGAAGAAGTTCGGCGGCGAAGCCGTCATCCCCGGCAACATCATCATCCGCCAGCGCGGTACCCAGTGGCACCCGGGCAGCAACGTCGGCATCGGCGTCGATCACACGATCTTCGCCCTCGTCGAGGGCAACGTGTCCTTCGCCACCAAGACCAACGGCCGGGTCTACGTCTCGGTCGTCCCGACGACGGCAGCGGCAGCAGAGTAAGCCGGATGGAGCTGAAGCGGCCCGCCGGCGTCCCACGGACCCGGACGGACCGCGCTCCGAGCGCGCGATGGATCAGGGGAAGTGGGGCGCCACTTCCCCTGATTTCGTTTGAAGCGCGAGGAGAGCCCGATGTCCGAGGTGAGCGAACCGGAAGAACCGGATAGTCCGTGCGGCTGGCCGCTGATGGCGCCGGCGACGCCGGCCATCGAGACGCGGCGGCTGATCCTGCGGCCGCCGGTCGATGCCGACGCCGAGGCGATCGCCCGGCTGGCCGATACGGCCGCCGTCGCCCGCAGCCTGATCGGCATGCCGCATCCCTACCGCGTCGGGCACGCTCGCGCCTGGCTGGCCGAGCCGGTCGATCCGCGCGGCCAGCGCCACCTGATCTGCCGCAAGGGCTTCGACGCGGCGCCGACGCCGGTCGGCGTCATCACGCTTGACATGCGCGGCCGCGCCGGCCCCGGCTGGATCGGCTGCTGGCTCGGCGAGCGCCACTGGGGCCAGGGATTTGCCACCGAAGCCTGCCATGCGGCGATCGATTATGCCTTTCTTCACCAAAGGCATGACAAACTGTTGTTTGCCTGCCGGGTGACCAACCCGGCCGGCCGACGGGTGATCGAGAAATGCGGCTTCCAGATGGTGGCGCAGGAGCTGGCCTCGGTGGCCGGCAGCGGCGCGGCGGTGGCCATCGACCGTTTCCGCATCGATCGTCGCACCTGGGAGAGTATCAGGGCCTGGGAGCCCCTCAGGGTTCATCATCGCGAGGCCGCGTGGGCCGAGCGGGGCGACAGCCACGGTGAGCCCCTGAGGGATTATCAGGCCCCGGCGGAACGGATTTGACGTCGCGACCCGGCCGTTTGCCGGCGATCACGAGCAAATGTCGAACCTGTGAGTTCCGCCGGAGTAATAGTAGCTAGCGGTTCCCTGGGCCTCGCCCCCTGTCCGCCGGGCGGATGCGAGGACGGAGCCGAGCCGCTAGAAAGGTGAGTACGGAAATGAAGTTGCTTTCCGGTGCCTTTGGTTCCTGGCGCCCGCGCGCGCCGCTTTCTCCCCGCATCGAGACCGGCCGCCTCGTCCTGAGGCCGCTCGAGCCCGGCGACGCCGTCGCCGTCGCCGCCTATCTCGACGACGTCGAAGTGGCGCGCTGGCTGGTGCGCGTGCCGCATCCCTTCACCGTCGAGGACGCCGCCGACTTCATCGACCAGTGCCGCACCACCGCCGGCCTCGGCACGGCGACGACGCTCGGCCTCGTGGTGCGCGGCGACGACCGCGCCGTGGTGCGCGGCATCGTCGCCCTGCACAGCCTCGACACCCGGCCGGAGGTCGGCTTCTGGCTCGGCCGGCCGTTCTGGGGCCACGGGCTGATGAGCGAGGCGGTCGACGCGTCGCTCGCCTGGGCCTATGCCAGCCTCGACGTCGACACCATCGCCGCCGGCGCCTTCCGGGGCAACGTCGCCTCGCTGGCCATCCAGGCCCGCCAGGGCTTCGAGGTGATCGGCATGAGCCAGCGGCCGTCGCTGATCGAGGACCGCCTGCTCGACCACGTCGACACGCGGCTGACGCGGGCCCGCCACGCCGCCCGACCGTGGCGGCGCTGACCCTCCACCCGCCGGCCCGCCGCAAAAATCCGTTCATTTTCGCCGCGTGATGCTCTAAAGCCATGCGGACGTACGGCCCGGCCCGCCGCCGGCGCCGACCGTCCGCCGTCCCCGTTTCAGGAAAGCCCGATGAAGTTCCTCGATCAAGCCAAGGTCTACATCCGCTCCGGCGATGGCGGCGCCGGCGCCGTGTCGTTCCGGCGCGAGAAGTTCATCGAGTTCGGCGGCCCGGATGGTGGCGACGGCGGTCGCGGCGGCGACGTCTGGGCCGAATGCGTCGGCGGCCTCAACACGCTGATCGACTATCGCTACCAGCAGCATTTCAAGGCCAAGACCGGTGGCCACGGCATGGGCCGCGACCGCCACGGCGCCAAGGGCGGCGACATCGTGCTGAAGGTGCCGGTCGGCACGCAGATCATCGAGGAGGACGGCGAGACGCTGGTCGCCGACATGGTGGAGATCGGCCAGCGCGTGTTGCTGGCCAAGGGCGGCAACGGCGGCTTCGGCAACGCCTATTTCAAGACTTCCACTAATCAGGCGCCGCGCCGCGCCAACCCCGGCCTGCCGGGCGAGGAGAAGTGGCTGTGGCTCCGGCTGAAGCTGATCGCCGACGCCGGCCTCGTCGGCCTGCCCAACGCCGGCAAGTCGACCTTCCTCGCCCGCACCACCGCCGCCAAGCCGAAGATCGCCGACTATCCCTTCACCACGCTGCACCCCGGCCTCGGCGTCGTGCGCATCGACGGCCGCGAATTCGTGCTGGCCGACATCCCCGGCCTGATCGAGGGCGCCCACGAGGGCGTCGGCCTCGGCGACCGCTTCCTCGGCCACGTCGAGCGCTGCGGCGTGCTGCTGCACCTCGTCGACGCCAGCCAGGATGATGTGGTCGGCGCCTGGCGCACGGTGCGCGGCGAGCTTGCCGCCTATGACGAGGCGCTGGGCGACAAGCCGGAGATCGTCGCTCTCTCCAAATGCGAACTGGTGCCCGAGGACGAGCTGTCCGCCAAGGCGAAGAAGCTGAAGCGCGCCGCCAAGGCGACGCCGATCCTCTTGTCCGCCGTCACCGGCACCGGCGTCGAGGCGGTGCTGCGCGCCATGGCGAGCGCCGTCGAGGCGAGCCGCGCCGACAGCGACGACGCGCGGGCGGCCACCGCCACCCGCATCTGGCAGCCCCTTCCCCGCCACGACGACGACCAGGACGACAGCGACGATGACGACGATTGAAGCCTTTGCCGGCCCGCTGTCCGGCTATCGCCGCGTGGTGATCAAGATCGGCTCGGCGCTGCTGGTCGAGGGCCGCGGCACGCTGAAGCGCGGCTGGATGGAGAGCGTCGCCGCCGACGTCGCCCGCCTCAGGGCGTCCGGCGCCGGCGTGCTCTTGGTCTCCTCCGGCGCCATCGCCATGGGCCGCGGCGTGTTGAAGCTGCCGAAGGGCCGGCTGAAGCTCGAAGACAGTCAGGCGGCCGCCGCCGTCGGCCAGATCGCCCTGGCGCGGGCCTGGGCCGAGGTGCTGGGCGACCACGGCATCACCGCCGGCCAGATCCTCCTGACGCTCGGCGACACCGAGGAGCGCCGTCGCTACCTGAACGGCCGCGCCACCATCGGCAAGCTCCTGAAGCTCGGCGCCGTGCCGGTGATCAACGAGAACGACACCGTCGCCACCACCGAGATCCGCTACGGCGACAACGACCGTCTCGCCGCCCGCGTCGCCGCCATGATGGGCGCCGACCTGCTGGTGCTTCTCTCCGACATCGACGGCCTCTACACCGCGCCGCCGCAGGCCGACCCCGACGCCCGGCTGATCCCGGTGATCGACCGCATCACGCCGGAGATCGAGGCGATGGCCGGCGGCGCCGCCTCCGAACTGTCGCGCGGCGGCATGAAGACCAAGATCGACGCCGGCAAGATCGCCACCGTGGCCGGCGCGGCGATGATCATCGCCTCCGGCAAGGTGGCGGCGCCGCTTTCCCGCATCGACGCCGGCGGCCCGCATTCGCTGTTCCGCCCCGAGGCCAGCCCGGTCACCGCCCGCAAGGCGTGGATCGTCGGCCATATCGACGCGCCGGGCGTCCTGACCATCGACGCCGGCGCCGTCAAGGCCCTGAAGCAGGGCCGCAGCCTGTTGCCGCCCGGCGTCACCCGCGTCGACGGCGACTTCCACCGCGGCGACACGGTGATCGTCGTCGACGAAGCCGGCAACGAGCTGGCGCGCGGCCTCGTCGCCTACGACGCGGTGGACGCCCGCCGTATTCGCGGCCAGAATTCGGCGGTGATCGAGACCATCCTCGGCGCGCCCGGCCGCACCGAAATGATCCACCGCGACGACCTCGTGCTGAAGGGCGACCTCGGAGACTGACCATGACCGCCACCACCGACGCCTCCGTCCATGAGCTGATGGCCGACATCGGCCGCAAGGCCCGCGCCGCCGCCCGCCGCCTCGCCCGCGCCACCTCCGCCGGCAAGGTGGCCGCGTTGAAGGCCATGGCCGCCGAGGTGCGCGCCCGCGCCGCCGACATCCTCGCCGCCAACGCCGCCGACGTCGCGGCAATGAAGGAGAACGGCGCCGCCGCCTCGTTCATCGACCGCGGCACGCTCGACCCGGCCCGCGTCGAGGCGATCGCCGGGGCGCTTGAGGAGATCGCCGCCCTCCCCGATCCGGTCGGCCGGGTGCTCGCCGCCTGGACGCGGCCGAACGGCCTCCGCATCGAGCGCGTGGCGACGCCGCTCGGGGTGATCGGCATCATCTTCGAAAGCCGGCCCAATGTCACCGCCGACGCCGGCGCCCTCTCTCTGATGGCCGGCAACGCCGCCGTGCTGCGCTGCGGCTCGGATTCGCTCGGCACTTCGCAGGCGATCCTCGCGGCGCTGGCCGCCGGCCTCAAGGCGGCCGGCCTCCCCGAGGCCGCCATCCAGCTGGTGCCGGTCAAGGACCGCGCCGCCGTCGGCGCGATGCTGACCGGCCTCAACGGCACCATCGACGTCATCGTGCCGCGCGGCGGCAGGAGCCTCGTCGAGCGCGTGCAGCGCGAGGCGCGCGTGCCGGTGTTCGCCCATCTCGAGGGCCTCTGCCACGTCTATGTCGACAAGGCCGCCGACCTCGACATGGCGATATCGATCACCGTCAATGCCAAGCTCAGGCGTGTCGGCGTCTGCGGCTCGGCAGAGACGCTGCTGGTCGACCGCGCCGTGGCCGACAGCCATCTGGTGCCGATCCTGAAGGCCCTCCACGACCGCGGCTGCGAGATCCGCGCCACCGGCGAGGTGCGCGCCCGCTTCCCCGACGCCGTGCCGGCCACCGAGGCCGACTGGTCGACCGAATATCTCGCGCCGATCATCTCGGTGGCGCTGGTGGCTGGCGTCGACGGCGCCATCGCCCATATCGAGAGCTACGGCTCGCATCACACCGACAGCATCGTCACCGCCGACCAGGCCGCCGCCGACCGCTTCCTCGCCGAGGTCGATTCGGCCATCGTGCTGCACAACGCCTCGACGCAGTTCGCCGATGGCGGCGAGTTCGGCATGGGCGCCGAGATCGGCATCGCCACCGGCAAGATGCACGCCCGCGGGCCGGTCGGCGTCGAGCAACTCACCTCCTTCAACTACCGCGTCCACGGCGCCGGCCAGACGCGGCCGTGACGCTCCCCCGCCTCCCCGCGACGCTGCCCGGCCTGAGGGTCGGGCTCTACGGCGGCTCGTTCAACCCGCCGCATCGCGGCCATGCCCACGTGGCGCGTCTCGCCCTCCAGCGCCTCCGGCTCGACCGCATCTGGTGGCTGGTCAGCCCCGGCAACCCGCTCAAATCCACCGACGGCCTGCCGGACGTCGAGCGACGGCTGGCGGCGGTCGCCACGGTGGCCCGTCACCCGCGCGCCGTCGTCACCGACCTCGAGGCACGGCTCGGCACCCGCTACACCATCGATCTCGTCCGCCGGCTGACCCGCCTGAGGCCATCGGTGCGCTTCGTGCTGGTGATCGGCGCCGACAACTGGGCGACCTTCCACCGCTGGGGCGGCTGGAAGGAGATCGCCCGCACGCTGCCGATCGCCGTCGTCGACCGGCCCGGCGCCACCTTCGCCGCCCTGGCCTCGCCGGCCGCCCGCGCCTTCGCCGGGGCGCGCATCGCCGAGCGCGACGCCGGCCTTCTGGCCGACCTCCGGCCGCCCGCCTGGGTGTTCCTGGCCGGCGTCAAGGTGCCGCTGTCGTCGAGCGACCTCCGCCGCGCCGCCGGCAAGGCTTAGCCATTGGTCCGCGTCGATCTTGAAAACGTCACTGACGAGGTCCATCCTTTTCTCTATCCGCCGCTGCCGGCATCGGGCCGGCCGCTACGAAGCGCATTTCGAGGTGCACCCCTGAGCATGCCTTTCACCGAGGACGCCGCGGCCTTCCGCGCCACCCCCTTTGCCGACGTCGCCGCCTTCACCGGCGACGCCTCTTCCCCGCGATCCCCGCTCGACACCATCCTCGCCAGCCTTGACGACGCCAAGGCCGAGGATGTCGTCGATCTCGACGTCTCCGCCAAGACGCCGATCACCGACCACATGGTGATCTGCACCGGCCGGTCCAGCCGCCACGTCGGCGCCATCGCCGACCATGTGGCGAAGGACCTGAAAGACGCCGGCTTCGGCACCGTCGCCATCGAGGGCCAGCCGGCCTGCGACTGGGTGCTGATCGACGCCGGCTCGGTGATCGTCCACGTCTTCCGGCCGGAAGTGCGCGAGTTCTATCATCTCGAGAAAATGTGGGCGCCCGATCCGGCTCCCGCTGCCGGCCGGCGTTGAGGCATCCGCCCGAAAAGTGGCAGACTATCCGGCCAGACTCTCGAGACCCCGGCGCGCGGGGCCGCCGGCCCCGGCGGCAAGGCGTGCGCCCTGAACGACACTGGACATCATGCGCATCGCCATCCACGCCGTTGGAAAACTGAAGGCCGGCCCCGAACGCGAGCTGGCCGACCGCTACCTCGACCGCGCCGACAAGGCCGGCCGGGCGATCGGCTTCACCTCCGTCACCGCCCGCGAGATCCTGGAGAGCCGGGCGCGAGAGACCTTGCAGCGCAAGGAGGAGGAGGCGCGCGGCCTGCTGGCCGAGCTGCCGCCCGGCGCCCTCTTGATCGCCCTCGACGAACGCGGCGATTCGCCGACCTCCGAGCGCTTCGCCGAGATGCTGGGCGACGCCCGCGACCGCGGCACGCCCACCGCCGTGCTGCTGATCGGCGGACCGGACGGCCACGGCCCGGAATTGCTATCGCGCGCCGGTCACCGCATTTCCTTCGGCCGGCTGACCTGGCCGCACCAGATCGTCCGCATTCTCGCCGCAGAGCAGGTCTATCGTGCCGTCACCATCTTGAGCGGCCACCCCTATCACCGGCCCTGAGGCGCCCCGTTTGGTTGACGGAGCGTTAACGGAAAGGCCGATAGACTCGGCCGTTCGACCATACCGTCACCGGACACCCCGCCGTTCATGCCGCTTCAAACGCGACGCACCGGAGCCCGCCGCCTTGTCCTCGCCGCGCTTGCCGCGGCGATCTGCGGCCACGCCGCCGCCGAGGACGGACTGCCGGTCGAGGCGACCGCCTTCGCGCCGGCGACCAGCGAAGCCGTCCGTCCGGCCGCCGTTTCCGACAAGGTCGACGTCGAGGCCGAGCGGGCGCTGAAGGACCAGGAACTGACCAAGCTGCGCGGCGCCATGGAGCTGTCGGCCGAGCGGCAGGCGGAGATCGCCGCCGAAATCGCCGGCCTGTCGCGCGACCAGCAGGAACTGACCGACCGTCTGCTCGCCTCGGCCGCCCGCGTCCAGTCGCTGGAGCAGTCGATCACCGACAGCGAGGAGCGGCTCGCCCGCGGCGCCGACAACGAGGCCCGCATCCGCGCCTCGCTGGCCGGCCGCCGCGACGTGCTGATCGCCGTGCTGTCCACCGCCCAGCGCATCGGCCGCCAGCCGCCGCCGGCGCTCATCGTCAGCCCGGAAGACGCGCTGAAGGCGGTGCGCTCGGCCGTGGTCATCGGCGCCGTGCTGCCGGAGATCCGCATCGAGGCCGAGGCGCTGCAATCCGATCTGGACGCGCTGGTCGCCGAGCGCACCCGCGCCGCCACCGAGCGCGATCGCCTCAGGGCCGATGCCGCCGCCATCGCCGAGGAGCGGCAGCGCCTCGCCCTGCTGATCGACAGGAAGAAGACCGACAGCGAGGCGCGCACCGCAGAACTCGCCGCCGAGAAGGCGAAGGCCGAGGAGCTGGCCAGGACCGCCCGCAGCCTCGAGGAACTGATCGCCGGCATGAAGAAGGCGCTGCCCGCCGCCCGCCCCGGACAGCCGGCCGCGCCCAGCGCGCCGCCGTCCGCCGGCGGTCGCCTCGGACCGGCCGTCGCCTTCGACGAGGCCAAGGGCCGGCTGATCCTGCCGGTGCGCGGCGTCAACCTGCAATCCTTCGGCGACGACAACGGCCTCGGCGGCCTGTCGCAGGGCCAGTCGATCGCCACCCGCGCCGGCGCCCGCGTGGTGTCGCCGGCCGACGGCCGCGTCGTCTATGCCGGGCCGTTCCGCTCCTACGGACAGCTCTTGATCCTCGATGCCGGCGGCGACTATCATATCGTGCTTGCCGGCATGGAACGGATCGACGTCCAGCTCGACCAATTTGTTTTGACGGGCGAGCCCGTCGGTGTCATGGGAAATCAACGGCTGGCCAGCGCCGCCGCGCTGGACGCCAGCGTCACGCAGCCCGTGCTCTACGTCGAATTTCGCAAAGGTGGAACTTCGATCGACCCATCCCCCTGGTGGGTCGCATCGCAGGATCGGAAGGTCAGCGGATGATCAGAAAACTGTCGCTACTCGCAGCGGGCGCCGTCATCGGCGCCGGCGTCACCACCCTGACCCTCGAGCACCGTCTGCCCGGCTTCGGGTCGGCCGTGGCCGCCGGCGTCGACACCTATCGCCAGCTCAACCTGTTCGGCGACGTGTTCGAGCGCATCCGCTCCGACTATGTCGAGGAGCCCGACGAGCCGGCGCTGATCGAGGCGGCCATCAACGGCATGCTGACCTCGCTCGACCCGCATTCGAGCTACATGAACGCCAAGAGCTACCAGGACATGCAGGTCCAGACCAAGGGCGAGTTCGGTGGCCTCGGCATCGAGGTCACCATGGAGGACGGCCTGGTCAAGGTGGTGACGCCGATCGACGACACGCCGGCCGCCAAGGCGGGCATCCGCTCGGGTGATCTGATCACCGCCATCGACGGCACGGACGTCAAGGGCCTCACCCTCAACGAGGCGGTCGACAAGATGCGCGGCCCGGTCGATTCGGCGATCACCCTGACCGTGGCGCGCGGCACCGACAAGCCGTTCGACGTCAAGATCGTCCGCGACGTCATCAAGGTGCAGTCGGTGCGCTACGAGGTGAAGGACGACGTCGGCTACATCCGCATCTCCCAGTTCACCGCCCAGACCTTCGACGGCCTGAAGACGGCGATCGACAAGATCGACGCCGCCGTTCCCGACGACCGTCTGAAGGGCTACGTGCTCGACCTGCGCAACGATCCGGGCGGCCTGCTCGATCAGGCGATCGCCGTGTCCGACGCCTTCCTCGATAAGGGCGAGATCGTCTCGACGCGCGGCCGCCACGACGGCGACACCCGCCGCTACGCCGCCAAGGCCGGCGAGCTGGTCGGCAGCAAGCCGGTGATCGTGCTGATCAACGGCGGTTCGGCCTCGGCGTCGGAGATCGTCGCCGGCGCGCTGCAGGACCATCGCCGCGCCACCATCATCGGCACGCGCTCGTTCGGCAAGGGCTCGGTGCAGACCATCATCCCGCTCGGCGCCAACGGCGCCATCCGCCTGACCACCGCCCGCTACTACACGCCGTCGGGCAACTCGATCCAGGCCAAGGGCATCCACCCCGACATCGAGGTGCTGCAGGACCTGCCCGAGGACCTGAAGAGCCAGGTGACCGAGACCAAGGGCGAAGCGTCGCTGAAGGGTCACCTGAAGAGCGAGACGGCCGGCGCCGAAGGCTCGGGCAGCCAGGCCTACGTGCCGCCCGACCCCAAGGACGACAAGCAGCTCAATCTGGCGCTCGACCTGTTGCGCGGCCTGCAGGCCAACGCCGCCTTCCCGCCGAAGGGTGAAGCGGCCGCCAACTGAGCGGCCGACCAACGCGCGGGCCGGAGACCCCTCCGGCCCGCCGCCATCCGTCCGGGCCGCCGGTGCCCGGCTTTCCCATCGCATCGTTCCGCCGGAAGCCGGTTCCCACTTTTCCACGCGATGCTCTAAGCTCCGGAAAGCGAATCAGGGCCGCTGCCCGCCGCCGGGACCGCACGCGCCATGAACGATCTGTCCAATCCCCTCGGCTTCGGCGGCGCTGGCGGCCGCAAGTTCCGCCTGCCGGTCGGCGCCATCGCCGCCGTGCTCACCGCCAGCCTGATCGCCGGCCTCGCCGTCTGGCTGATGGTGGTCAACGATCCCTTCGGTGGCGAGCCCTATGCCCGCGTCAAGATCGAGGCATCCAACACCGGCTACGCCCGCGCCGACATCGCCACGGTCGGCGTGAAGTCCGGCACCGGCGAACTGCTGCCGCCGCCCGCCGAGGTCCCGCCCGATATCGCCGAAGATGCCGCCGTCGGCCTCGGGGGGGCCGAGGGCGCGCAGGAACGGGTGGCGCTGCCGGTCGAGGCCGATGTCGCCCTGGTCGAACCCTCGCCCTTTGGGCCGCTACCGCGCGTCGCCGCCGACGGCCGCCGGCCGGCCGACGTCTACGCCCGGCCGGTGCCCGGCTTCATCGGCGCCGCGCCGAAGATCGCCCTGGTGGTCGGCGACCTCGGCCTCAGCCAGACCGGCACGCAGCAGGCGCTCGCCGACCTGCCGCCCGAGGTCACCCTCGCCTTCGCCCCCTATGGCGCCAGCCTCGATCGCTGGACCGCCAAGGCGCGCGAGGACGGCCACGAATTGCTGCTGCAGGTGCCGCTCGAACCCTTCGACTATCCCGACAACGACCCCGGCGAGAACACGCTGCTGGTCGGCAAGGACGCGCGGCAGAACATCGAGAACCTGCACCGGGTGATGGGCCGCTTCACGACCTATGTCGGCATCGTCAACTACATGGGCGCCCGCTTCACCGCCGAGGCCGCCGCCCTCGATCCGGTGATGGAGGAGATCGCCCTGCGCGGCCTGCTCTATCTCGACGACGGCAGCTCGCCGCGCAGCGTCACCGCCGAGGCGGCCGGCCGCTTCAAGACGACATTCGCCAAGGCCGACATGACCATCGACACGGTGCCGACGCCGCGCGAGATCGCCGGCCGCCTCGCCCAGCTCGAACAGATCGCCCGCACGCGCGGCCTCGCCGTCGGCGTCGCCAGCGCCCGGCCGGCGACGCTGAAGGCGCTCTCCGGCTGGGTGGCCGGCCTCGACGGCCGCGGCATCACGCTGGTGCCGATCACTGCCGTCCCCAAGCGGAGCTGACCCCGATGACCAGCCGCACCGACCTGCCCTATCGCCGCTGCGCCGGCGCCATGCTGATCAACCGCGCCGGCCTCGTCTTCGTCGGCCACCGCAAGCATGTCGCCGACATGACCGGCACGCCGGCCCCCTGGCAGATGCCGCAGGGCGGCATCGACGACGGCGAGAGCCCGCTCGACGCCGCTCGCCGCGAGCTGTGGGAGGAGACCTCGGTGCGCTCGATCGAGCTGATCGGCGAGGCGCCCGACTGGTACCGCTACGACGTCCCCGACGACATCGCCGCCGGCCGGTTCCGGAAGAAGTGGCGCGGCCAGACGCAGAAGTGGTTCGCCTTCCGCTTCCTCGGCGACGACGCCGAGATCGACGTCGACCATCCCGGCGGCGGTGCCCACCCGGCCGAGTTCTCGCACTGGGCCTGGAAGCCGCTGGCCGAGGTGCCGTCGCTGATCGTGCCCTTCAAGCGGCCGGTCTACGAAGAGGTCTGCGCCGCCCTGGCGCACCTGGCGGTGCCGGCGTGAGCGTCCGCCTGCCGGCCGCCACGACGCCGCCCGATCCCGCGATACGCGAGCCGCTCCTCGCCGATCTCCCCTACCGGCCGAACGTCGGCATCTGCCTGTTCGACAGCCGCGGCCTGGTGTTCGCCGGCCGGGGGCACGCCAACCCCTTCGGCTGGCCCGATCCGGAGGTGTTCGCCGACGGCGCCGACTGGGCGCTGCCGCAGGGCGGCATCGACGCCGGCGAGGAGATCATTGCGGCGGCGCGCCGCGAACTCTGGGAGGAAACCGGCGTCCGGAGCGCCGAGCTGATCGCCCTTGCCGACGACTGGTGGAGCTACGACTTCCCGGCCCGCGGTTCCAAGGCGCACAAGCTCCACCCCTTCCGCGGCCAGCGCCAACGCTGGGCGGCCTTCCGCTTCGTCGGCTCCGAGGACGAGATCACCGTCGCCGCCACCCATACCGACCAACCGGCGGAATTCGTCGAATGGCGCTGGCGGCCGCTCGCCGAGCTGCCCGGCGTGGCGCCGCTGCACCGGCGGGCGCAATACGCCCGCGTGCTGGCCGCATTCGGCCACATCGGCCCGGCGTAATATCGGCGGGCTTGAGAACGGCTGGTGATCGTCCGGTCGCGAATTTCTCAACGACCGGATGCGTCAGCATCTTCGCGGGGCTGGCATAGGGCCTATCTTCTGCGCCGGCTCGCCTGCTCGGCGGCGCGGGCCAGCGTCAACAGCGTCTCGCCGACGATGTCGGCGGACAGCGCCGGGCTGAGGCGGGCGTCGCGCGCCGCCTCCCCGAGCACGACGATCGCCCGGGCCAGCCGGGCCGGCGGCCACAGGCCGATCGCCGCCTCCACCTTGCCCTTGCGCTTGAAGAACACCGGCGGCCGGGCGCCGTTCACCGCGTCGGCCGGATTGACACCGTTCTCGACGGCCGCCCGGAGTTCGTCGAGCAGCATGAAATGGCGCAGCGCGGCACCGGCGATCTGGCCGGCATCGACGCCCTCGGCGCGTGCCTTGGCCAGTCCCTCCACCAGCGCCGGCGGCAGGCCGCCGGCCGCCGCGTCGATCAGTTCGTCGACGGCGAAGGTCGAGCTGTCGCCGATCAGCGCCTCGACGTCGGTGAGCGCGATGGAGCCGGCGCCATGGGCGTAGAGGCAGAGCTTGCGCACCTCGCCGCGCGTCATCAGCCGGTCGCCGCCGAGCAGCGAGATGAGAAGCGCCCGCGCCTCCGGCGCGATGGCAAGGCCGGCCGCCGCCACCTCGTCGTCGATCAAAGCGCCGATCGATCGCTCGTCGTCGGCAAAGCAGGGGATGGCATAGGCGCCCTTCTCCTGCTCGAATAACACGCGCAACGGATTGGACTTCTTGAGATCGCCCGCCTCGACGACCACGGCGGTGTCGGTCGGCGGCTGCCGGAACAGCGCCTTGAAGCGGCCGGCCAGATCGGTGCGGCCGCCGTCGCGCAGCAGGATCGCCCGCCGGCTGGAGAACATCGACAGGGCATAGGCCTCGTCGGCGAGCCGCGTCGGGTTGGCCGTCAGCTCGCCGGCCTCGATCCGGACGAGCGCGAAGGGATCGGCCGGGTCGGCGAAGGCGGCGGCGATCGTCCGCGCCCGCTCGGAGACCAGGCCGGTGTCCGGCCCGTAGACGAGGTAGAAGGCAACGTCGCGCGGCGGCCGCGCGACGAGGCGGTCGGCCTCCTGGGGGCGCGCCGCCACCATCGGCTCAGCCCTTGCCGATCAGCGCCGAGGACAGCCTGAGGCGGATGTCGGCCGCCGCCGTCCGGGCTGCCCGGTCGCCGGCGTCGCGCTCGGCGCGGACGTTGGCATAACGCTGCGAACTCGTATCGTAGGAGGCCGTCGTATAGACGTTGTCGGAGGTGACCACCCGGCCGCTGGCGATTTCGGTCAGCGTGTAGGTGGCGGTCAGCGACAACAGGCGCGCCACCGGAATGCCCTCGCGGGCGCGGATGGCCAGATCGGAGACGCGCGTCGTCAGGATGAGGTGCAGCCGGTACTTGGGCGCCACCAGCGCGCCGCCGCCGCGCAGCTGGAAGATCAGCTCGTTCATCAGCGCCTGGCCGACCCGGTCGGTCTGCGTCTCGACGGCGATCGAGGCGAGTTCGGTGGCGACGGCCGGTCGGCTCTCCGCCGCCGGCGAGCCGGCCGGCGCGTAGACCGGCCGCACCTGGCAGGCGGCGACGAGGCCGGCGGCCGCCAGGAGCAGCAGGCCGCGGCGGCTGAGATCAGACGACCACATTGACGATCCTCTGGGCGACGACGATGACCTTCTTCGGGCTCTTGCCGTCGAGCGCCTTGATCACGGCATCGAGCTTCATCACCTCGGCCTCCACCTCGGCCGGCGAGGCGGTGCGCGCCACGGTGACGTCGGCGCGCTTCTTGCCGTTGACCTGCACCGGCAGCGTCACCTCGTCCTCGACGAGCAGCGCCCGCTCGACCGCCGGCCAGTCGGTGAGCGCCACCAGCCCGTCGTTGCCGAGCGCCGCCCAGCTCTCCTCGGCGAGATGCGGCGTCATCGGCGCCATCATCCGGACGAGCAGGCCGGTCGCCTCGATCAGCGCCGCGGCGGCGGCGCCGTCGGCGGCGAGCAGCGCCTTGTCGGCGGAAAGCGCGCCGGCCAGCGTGTTGACCAGCTCGTAGATCTTGGCGAGCGCCACGTTGAAGCGCAGGCCCTCGATATTCTCCTCGACGGCGGCCAGCGCCTTGTGCGCCGCCTTGCGCAAGGCGAGCGCCAGCTTGTCGCCGCCCTCGGCCCGGCCGGCGCCCGGCACCAGCTCGGACGCCTCCGAGACGATGCGCCAGACGCGCTGCAGGAAGCGGGCGGTGCCCTGCGCGCCGGCTTCGGTCCACTCGACGTCGCGCTCCGGCGGGCTGTCGGACAGCATGAACCAGCGGGCGGTGTCGACGCCGAAGCTATCGATGATGTCGGTGGGGTCGACGGTGTTCTTCTTCGACTTCGACATCTTCTCGATCGGGCCGATCCTGACAGGCACACCCGACGACCGCAGCCGCGCCTTGCGGCTGCCGCCCTCCTCGAAGACCTCGACATCGGCCGGAGACAGCCATTCGCCGCTCTCCGACTGGTAGGTCTCGTGCACGACCATGCCTTGCGTGAACAGGCCGCGGAACGGCTCGTCGAAGCCGACGTGGCCGCATTTCTTCATGGCGCGGGTGAAGAAGCGCGAATAGAGCAGGTGCAGGATGGCGTGCTCGATGCCGCCGATATACTGGTCGACCGGCAGCCAGGCGTTGGCCACCTCCGGCACGGTCGGCGTCTGGGCGTGCGGCTCGGTGAAGCGCGTGTAGTACCAGGACGAATCGACGAAGGTGTCCATGGTATCCGTCTCGCGCCGCGCCGGCTTGCCGCAGGTCGGACAGACGCATTTGGTGAACGACGGGTGGCGGTCGAGCGGGTTGCCGGGCCGGTCGAACTCGACGTCCTCCGGCAGGCGGACCGGCAGATCCCTGGCCGGCACCGGCACCACGCCGCAGGCCTCGCAATGGATCACCGGGATCGGGCAGCCCCAGTAGCGCTGGCGCGAGATGCCCCAGTCGCGCAGGCGATAGTTCACCTGGCGCCTGGCGGCCGGCGCGCCGTGGAGCGTCGTCGCCTCCAGCTTCGAGGCGACGAGATCCTTGGCCGCCTCGACGTCCATTCCGTCGAGGAAGTCGGAGTTGAAGAGCTTTCCGTCGTCGGTATAGGCGACGTCGGCCACCGCGAAGGCAGCGGGGTCGGCCCCCTCGGGCAGCACCACCGGCGTGACGGACAGGCCGTACTTGCGGGCGAAATCGAGGTCGCGCTGGTCATGCGCCGGGCAGCCGAAGATGGCGCCGGTGCCGTAGTCCATCAGCACGAAGTTGGCGATATAGACCGGATAGCTCTTGCCGTTGAAAGGATGCTTGACGCTGAGGCCGGTGGCGTAGCCCTTCTTCTCGGCCGTCTCCAGCGCCGCCGCCGAGGTGCCGATGCGCCGGCACTCCTCGGAGAAGGCGGCAGCGGCCGGGTCCGTCCCGGACAGCGCCCGCGCCACCGGATGGTCGGCCGACAGCGCCAGGAAGCTCATGCCGTAGAGGGTGTCCGGACGGGTGGTGAACACCTCGATGGTCGGCTCGCCGGCCACCGGAGCGCCGTCGATCTCGAAGCGGACGCGGAGGCCCTCCGAACGGCCGATCCAGTTGCGCTGCATGGTCCGGACCTTGTCCGGCCAGCGATCGAGCCCGTCGAGGGCGGTGAGCAGCTCCTCGGAATAGTCGGAGATCCTCAGGAACCACTGCGTCAGCTCGCGCTGCTCGACCAGCGCGCCGGAGCGCCAGCCGCGGCCGTCGATCACCTGCTCGTTGGCGAGCACCGTCATGTCGACGGGGTCCCAGTTGACCTTGGACTTCTTGCGGTAGACGAGGCCGGCCTGAATGAAGTCGAGGAACAGCTTCTGCTGCTGGGTGTAGTAGTCCTCGTCGCAGGTGGCGAACTCGCGGCTCCAGTCCAGCGACAGGCCCATGCTCTTCAGCTGGCCGCGCATGGCGGCGATGTTGTCGTAGGTCCAGGCCTTGGGATGGACGCCCCCCTTCATCGCCGCGTTCTCGGCCGGCATGCCGAAGGCGTCCCAGCCCATGGGATGCAGGACGTTGAAGCCCTTGGCGCGCTTGTAGCGGGCCACCACGTCGCCCATGGTGTAGTTGCGCACGTGCCCGATGTGGATGCGACCGGACGGATAGGGGAACATCTCGAGCACGTAATACTTCGGCCGCGGATCGTCGTTCGTCGTCTCGAACACCTTGGCCTCGGTCCAGGCCTTCTGCCAGCGCGTCTCCGATTCGCGCGCGTTGTATCGCTCGGTCGCCATCGTCTCGTCTTCTGTCCCACGCCGCCGCTGAGCCAGGCGCCTGATGCGCCGGACCCCCGCGAAAAATATCACGGCATGACCATCATCAGAAACGGCACGGGGGGTCAATGCTCTCGACGCCGGGAGCGGCGTTTTCGGCGCCGCTCACGAACGGACGAAGTCGGTGGCGTGATCCTTGGCGAAGCTCTCGAAGAAGCGCGGCGGACGGCCGGTCATCTTCTCGACGGCCGGGCTGACGATCGATGCCGTGCCGTCGCGGATGGTGTCGAACTCGGCCACCCGCTCGGCGATCTGCTGCTCCGGCACGCCCTCGGCGGCCAGCCGCGCCTCGTAATCGGCGGCGGAAATTGGCTTGAAGGTCACCGGCCGGCCGGTGACGTGGCTCATCACCTCGGCGGCGCGGGCGAGCGGAATGGCCGAGGGGCCGGTGAGGAACAGCGTCTGGCCGTCGAAGTCGGAACCGGTCAGCGCCACGGCGGCGGCGGCGGCCACGTCGCGGCCGTCGACGAAGCTGATCAGGCCGTCGTCGGCCGGCAGCGCCAGCTCACCCTTGCCGACGTCCTCCTTCCAGACGGTACGGAAGTTGTCGGCAAACCAGTTGGCCCGGAGGATGACGAAGGGCAGTCCGGAATTCTCCAGCACCAGCTCCAGGCGGCGGTAGGGATTGTCGTCGGAGACGTCGGCGCCGATGGTCGACAGCAGCACCGCCTTGATCTTGCGGTCGACGACGTGCCGCATCACCGGCATCAGCGCGGCGATGACGTCGAGGGGCGCCGACGGCATCAGCACGAAGACGCGGTCGACGTCCTTGAACAGCGGCGCGATGCTGGCGGGATCGCGGAAATCGAACCGCAGCACCTCGGCATTGGGATGCGCCTCGCCGTCGAGGGCGGCCGCCTTGACGGTTTCGCCTTTCGCCACCAGTTCGGAAACGACCAGCTGGCCGATGGTGCCGGTGGCGCCGAGAACGAGGATGCTGTCTGCCATGGGGCTCTCCGTCTGGAAGTCCGATCCGGCCGGACGGCCGGCGCAAGACACAACGCCTCACCCCGTCGCAGGTTCCCCTCCTTCGCCTGCCGCGATCGCCGCAGCGAGGCGATCCAGCTGGTGGTCGGCGAAGACGGCGATGCCGCTCGCGGCCAGCAGGGCGGCGACGACGCCGGCGCCCGGCATCCGCCGGCCGGAGAAGCTGCCGTCGTAGATGGTGAGACTGCCGCAGGAGGGGCTGCGGTCGATCAGCAGTGCATGGCCGCAGTCCTCCCGGCGGGCAAGGTCGAGCGTCGCGACGGCGCCGGCCAGAAAGACGGTGGTCACGTCCTCGCCGGTCGCGGTCACCACGCGCGCCCGGCCGGCCAGGACATCGCCACCGTCGCCGCCGACGATCTCGGCCGGCGGCCGCGGCACCGGCAGGCCGCCCAGCATCTCCGGGCAGAGCGGCACCAGCCGGCCTTCCGCCAGCCAGCCGGCGACGCGGCGGTCGGCGAGCGGCTTGCCGGCGCCGTCGTAGCGGACCGGCCGGCCGATCAGGCAGGCGGAGATCAGGATGCGATGCATGGGGCAGCCGATGACGACGAAAAGGGCGTCCTCCCGCAGGGGAAGACGCCCTTTGTCCGGCTTGCGGCCGCCGCCGTCAATCCTCGCTGGTGCGGACCAGTATCTCGCGCTTTCCGGCATGGTTGGGCGGGCCGACCAGCCCTTCCTTCTCCATGCGCTCGATGATCGAGGCGGCGCGGTTGTAGCCGATGCCCAGCCGGCGCTGGATGTAGCTGGTGGTGGCGCGCTTGTCGCGCAGCACCAGCGCCACCGCCTGGTCGTAGAGGTCGGCGCCCTCGTCGGTCGAGACGGGGGATTCACCGCCGCCGTCCTCCTCGTCGTCGGCGGTGATGGCGTCGAGATAGTCGGGCACGCCTTGCGTCTTCAGGTGGGCGACGATCGCCTCCACCTCGCCGTCGGAGACGAACGGGCCGTGGACGCGCTGAATGCGGCCGCCGCCCTGCATGTAGAGCATGTCGCCCTGGCCGAGCAGTTGCTCGGCGCCCTGCTCGCCGAGGATGGTGCGGCTGTCGATCTTCGAGGTCACCTGGAAGGAGATGCGGGTCGGGAAATTGGCCTTGATGGTGCCGGTGATGACGTCCACCGACGGCCGCTGCGTCGCCATGATGACGTGGATGCCGGCGGCGCGGGCCATCTGCGCCAGCCGCTGCACCGCGCCCTCGATCTCCTTGCCCGCCACCATCATCAGGTCGGCCATCTCGTCGATGATGACCACGATGAAGGGGAGCGGCTTCAGCTCCATTTCCTCGGTCTCGAACACCGGCTCGCCGGTCTCCTTGTCGAAGCCGGTCTGGACGGTGCGGTTGATGCTCTCGCCGCGCTCGATGGCCTGCGCCACGCGGGCGTTGAAGCCCTCGATGTTGCGCACGCCGACCTTGGACATCTTCTTGTAGCGGTCCTCCATCTCGCGGACCGTCCACTTGAGCGCCACCACCGCCTTGCGCGGATCGGTGACCACGGGCGTCAGGAGATGCGGAATGCCGTCGTAGACGGACAGCTCCAGCATTTTCGGGTCGATCATGATCAGCCGGCATTCCTCGGGCGTCATGCGATAGAGCAGGCTGAGGATCATCGTGTTGATCGACACCGACTTGCCCGAGCCGGTGGTGCCGGCCACCAGCATGTGCGGCGTGCGGGCGAGGTCGATGATGACGGGCTCGCCGCCGATGGTCTTGCCGAGGGCCAGCGCCAGACGGCCCTTGAACTTCTCGAAGTCCTGGCTGGCGATCAGCTCGCGCAGGTAGACCATCTCGCGCCGCTGGTTGGGCAGCTCGATGCCGATGGCGTTCTTGCCGGGTATGACGGCGACGCGGGCGGCGACGGCGCTCATCGAGCGGGCGATGTCGTCGGCAAGGCCGATGACGCGTGACGACTTGATGCCGGGGGCCGGCTCCAGTTCGTAGAGCGTCACCACCGGGCCGGGACGGACGTTGAAGATCTCGCCCTTGATGCCGAAATCCTCCAGCACGCCTTCCAGGAGGCCGGCGTTCTGCTCCAGGCTGTCGGGCGTGTATTGCACGCCGTTGCCGCCCTTGGGCTCGGCCAGGAGTTCGATGTCGGGAAACTCGAAGCCGGCGGCGTCGAGCAGCGACAGCTGGGTGCCGCCCTTGGCGCGCTTGGCCTGCTGCACCGGCGGCGCCGGCGCCTTGACGCGGCCGGCCGGCTTGTCGGGCTGGGCGGCCGGCTTGCCGATGCGCGAGGCGGGGCCGCGCAAGGGAGCAGGCCGCGCCTCGAAGCTGCGCGGCGCCGGCGCGACAGCGACCGGCTTCGGCGGGGCGATCGGCTCGCCATCGGTGTCGTCGAAATCGGCGAGCCGGTCGTCGAGGGCGAAGGGTGGCGGATCGTCGTCCTCGTCCTCCTCATCGGCGATCGGCGCCGGCGCGGCGCGCGGCGCTTCCGGCGCGAAACTCGGCTCCACCCGGCCGCCACGCCGGTCGACGACCGGCGCCGGCCCGAAATCGTCGTCCTCGTCCTGGGCGGGTGCCACCGGCCGCGTCCGGGCCATGGTCGGCTCGGCCCGGCGGGGCGCCGGCGGCTGATAGTCGTCCTCGTCGTCCTCGTATTCCTCGCCGGGATAGGCGAAGGCCGGCCGGCGCAGGAAGCGGCGGGAGAGGCCGGCGCGCAGCGTCAGCCACCAGTGGCCAACGACGCCGCGCAGCGCCGCGAGGCGACCGCCCTCCTCCTCGTCGTCCTCGTCGTCGTCGTCCTGCCAGTCGCGAGCCGGCGCGGCGGCGCCGATCTTGCGGCCGGGAATGCCGGAGGCATAGATCATCGCCACCAGCGACAGCGGCCCGGTGACGATCAGCACGACGAGGCGCAGCGTATCGGTGAGGACGCCGTTGTTGAAGGCGGCCGGCAGTTGCAGGATGAGGTCGCCGATGGCGCCGCCGAGGCCGGTCGGCAGCGGCCAGCCGGTGGTGGGCGGCAGCGCGCCCATGAAGGCGGCGCCGACCAGCGTGCCGATCACCCAGCCGAACAGCCGGTTCCTGGCGACGCGCGGGATGCGGCCGACGGTAAGCTGCCAGCCCCAGATCACCACCGGCGCCAGGAACAGCGCGGCGGTGAGGCCGAACAGCTGCATGACGAGGTCGGCGATCACCGCGCCGGCCGAGCCCATGACGTTGCGCGTCGGGCCGTCGGCGACGTGGCTCCAGCTCGGATCGTCCACCGACCAGGTGGCGAGCGCGGCGGACAGCGCCGCGACGCCGGCGATCAGCATCAGGCCGGAGGCGCCGGCGATGTTGCGCAGCATCGCCTGCCGGAGGCGATCCTCACGGCTCGGCGCCGCCTGACGCTGGCGCTGGTCGAGGTCGCGCAGGTTGGCGGCGCGGCGGGCGTTGCCGGGGCGCGGCTCGTAGGGTCCGTCAAGGCGGCCGTTGTCGCGCAGGCGGGGGCTGGTCCTCATCTCTGCTCTCATGACAGAACCTCCGACAGACGGCTCAGCGCCTCGCGGCTGGTCGCCAGGCTCTCGACCATGGCGATGCGGATGAAGTCGGCGCCCGGATTGACGCCGTCGGCGCCGGTGGCCGACAGATAGCCGCCCGGCACCACCTTGACACCCACCTCGCCCCACAGCCGGGCCGCCACCGTTTCGCCGCCGCCCCAGCGGCCGACATCGAGCCACAGGAAGAAGCCGCCGGGCGGCACCAGGTCGGGGAAGCGGTCGCCGAGAATGTCGGCGGCGGCGGCATATTTGAGGTCGTAGAGGCGGCGATTTTCGACGACATGCGCCTCGTCGCCGAGCGCCGCCACGGCCACCGCCTGGATCGGCAGCGGCACCTGCGGCGCCGAGACGTTGCGGAACACCGCCCAGGCCGCCAGAAAGGCCGGATCGCCGATGGCGAAGCCGCAGCGGGCGCCGGCCAGGTTGGAGCGCTTGCTGAGCGAGTTGAAGGCGACGACGCCGGAGAGGCCGTCGCCGAGGCCATGGGCGGCGGCCAGCACGCCGTCGGGCGCCCGGCCGCGCCAGATCTCCGAGTAGCACTCGTCGGAGAACAACAGGAAGCCGTGGCGGCGGGCGAGCCGGACGAGACCCTGCAGCATCGCGAGGTCGGCCACCGCCCCCTGCGGGTTGGCCGGGCTGGCGTGGAAGGCGGCGACGGTGCGGGCAAGCAACTCCTCCGGCAGCGCCTCGAAGCGCGGCAGGAAGCCGTCGTCGCGGCCGGCCGACACCAGCACCGGTTCGGCGCCGGCCGCCTCGGCGGCGGCGGCATAGACGGCGTAGAAGGGATTGGGCAGCAGGATGGCCGGCCGTGGCCCCTTGGCGCCGCCAGCCAGCCGCACGGCGGTGAGCGTGGCGTGGAACAGGCCCTCGCGCGACCCGTTGAGCGGCAGCACGCCGTCGTCGCGATCAACAGTACCGTCCGGCAGGCCGAATCGCCGCTCGGCCCAGCCGGCGACGGCGGCGCGGAAGGCCGGCGTGCCCTTGATCGGCGGATAGCGGACGAAATCGGCCAGCGCGGCGTCGAGCACCGGGCCGACGAAGGCCGGCACCGGGTGACGCGGCTCGCCGACCGATACGTCGATCGGCGGACGGCCGGGCGCCACGCCGGCGATCAGCCGGCCAAGGCGCTGGAACGGGGAAACGGGAGGCGGCAGAGGCGTGGTCATGAAAGCCTGGGCTCGGGGCAACGGGTGATTCGGCCCGCGGCCCCTGAGAGCGGCCGGCCTTGTCGTCACCTGGCCACTCTAGGCATCCATGGTTAAACGCCCTTTAACCCTCTCGCCGGGATCGCCCCGAAACGGTCCCGGCGACCGTTTCCGAAATTTGCGTCCGGCAGCGACGCTCCGGCTTTCACCGAAGCGGGCACCGGACAGCTGGGGAGGTCGGGGCGGGCGGTCGCCGGAGCGGAAACTCCGGGCGGTCTCTCAGAGCGCTTCTTCGTCCTGCTCGCCGGTGCGGATGCGCACGGCGTGCTCGATCGAATGGACGAAGATCTTGCCGTCGCCGATCTGGCCGGTCTTGGCGGCCGAGGCGATGGTCTCCACCACCTTCTCCGCCTCGTTGGCCGGTACGGCGACCTCGATCTTCAGCTTCGGCAGGAAGCTGACGGCATATTCGGCGCCGCGGTAGATTTCGGTGTGGCCCTTCTGGCGGCCGTAGCCCTTGACCTCGGTGACCGTCAGGCCGTGCACGCCGAGCGTGGTCAGCGCGTCGCGCACCTCGTCGAGCTTGAAGGGCTTGATGATGGCCGTCACGATCTTCATGGGGGCACCTCTTTTCCGGTCCGTGTCGGGATGGGCGGCGAACCGCCTTGTCGATACGCCGACCATAGCGCGACCGGCGCGAGCGCCAAGCGGAAAATGGAATGGAGACTGCCGTCCTCGGCGCGTCGCGCGGCGATTGCACCGAAAGGATGAACGGGCGGACCCCTCAGGGATCCGCCCGTTGCAAATCGCCCGACGGGACGTCGGCTCAGTTGTAGGCGCGCTCGCCGTGGGTGGTGATGTCGAGACCTTCGCGCTCGGCCGTCTCGGTGACGCGCAGGCCCATGATCGCCTTGACGATGGACAGCGCGATCACCGACACCACGCCCGACACCAGGATGCAGACGATCACCGACACCACCTGGGCGGTGACCTGGGTGCCGAAGCCGGCGTAGTCGGCCTTGAGGCCGCCCAGCGCCGGGTTGGCGAACACGCCGGTCAGGATGGAGCCGACGATGCCGCCGACGCCGTGCACGCCGAACACGTCGAGGGCGTCGTCATAGCCGAACTTCGCCTTGACCCAGGTGGCGGCCCAGAAGCAGATCGCGCCGGCGGCAAGGCCGATCACGATGGCACCGAACGGACCGGCGGTGCCGCAGGCCGGGGTGATGGCGACCAGGCCGGCGACGACGCCCGAGGCGCCGCCGAGCAGCGAGGCGTGGCCACGGGTCAGCCATTCGGCGAACGGCCAGGCGATGGCCGCGGCGGCAGTGGCGACGAGGGTGTTGAGCAGCGCGTAGCCGGCGATGCCGTCGGCGGCCAGCTCCGAGCCGGCGTTGAAGCCGAACCAGCCGATCCACAGCAGCATGGCGCCGATATAGGTCAGCACCAGGTTGTGCGGCGCGAAGTTGTCGCGGCCGAGACCGATACGCTTGCCGCCCATGATGGCGATGACCAGACCGGCGATACCGGCGTTGATGTGCACCACGGTGCCGCCGGCGAAGTCGATGGCGCCCCAGACGCTGCCGAGATAGGAACCGGCGCCGCCCCATACCATGTGGGCCATCGGCAGGTAGGCGAAGGTGAACCACAGCACCAGGAAGAAGATCACCGCGCCGAACTTGACGCGCTCGGCCGAGGCGCCGACGATCAGCGCCGGCGTGATGCAGGCGAAGGTCATCTGGAAGGCGACGAAGACGATCTCGGGTATGGAGCCGGACACCGTCTCCGGGGTGATGCCGGCCAGGAAGGCCTTGCCGAAGGTGCCGATGAACGGCGACAGCGCGGTTGCCTCGTCCGGCATGGTGAAGGCCAGCGAGTAGCCGTAGACGATCCACAGGATGGCCATCACCGCAAAGCCGATCAGGCACTGCATCAGGATCGACAGCACGTTCTTGGAGCGTACGAGACCGCCGTAGAACAGGGCCAGCGCTGGTACGGTCATCATGGCGACCAGCACGGTGGAGGTGAGCACCCAGGCAGTGTGGCCGGGATCGGCGACGGGAACCGGGGCGGCGGCTTCGACCGCCGGCGCGACGGCGTCCTGGGCGAACGCCGCGGCGGCCATCAGCGCCAGTGCCGGCGCGGCCGCGAGAAGGGACTTGAGATGCTTCATCGAAATCCTCTTGGATCGGTTGTCGACTGTCCGTCCGGCCTGCCTGCCCACCTGGGCGCCAACCGGCGGCGTGCCTGACAGGCCCGGCAGCGGGCCCGCCGTGGGGTCAGAGCGCCTCGCCGTCGGTCTCGCCGGTGCGGATGCGCACGGCGTGCTCGATGGATGTGACGAAGATCTTGCCGTCGCCGATCTGGCCGGTCTTGGCGGCCGTGGCGATCGCCTCCACCACCTTGTCGACCTGGTCGGTGGCCACCGCCACCTCGACCTTCAGTTTCGGCAGGAAGCTGACAGCATATTCGGCGCCGCGGTAGATCTCGGTATGGCCCTTCTGGCGGCCATAGCCCTTGACTTCCGTCACCGTGAGCCCGTGCACGCCGAGAGCGTTGAGCGCGTCGCGCACCTCGTCCAGCTTGAAGGGCTTGATGATTGCCATGACGATCTTCATGGGGTTCCTTCCATCGACTGGTTTCCCGGGACCAGGCGCGCACCCCCGCGATGCGCCCCGTTGCGGGCCTCGATGCCTCCAGGAGAAACAATCTTTGTGCCAAGCTGGCCGGACAGGCGGCTTTTTCTGCATTTCGGCGGTCGGAGGCGCCGTCGGCGCCATGGCCGGTGATCATTTCAGCGGCATAGAGGCCGCTCTGCCCATATCAAAGGCAAACGATCTTGCTACTGCCGCCTCTTTTTACGGCAGTCACCTCCAGCCGCGGCCGGCTTTTTCGCGTCCGGAGACAGCGGGCCATTGGCCGCCATCCGCAATCCCACTATGTTGATGGGGCCTTCGATCGCAGCGGGAGTACCGGACAATGACCGAAACCGTCGAGAGAGTGGACGTGCTGATCGCCGGCGGCGGCTACGTCGGCCTGTCCGCAGCGCTGGCCATCGCCGCTTCGGTGCCGGGCGCCAGGGTGGCGCTCGTCGATCCCCGGCCATGGCGCGAGGCGTCGGGCGACGGCCGAGCCTTCGCGGTGGCCGCCGCCGGCCGCCGCATGCTCGGCGCCCTCGGCGTCTGGGACGGGCTGTCGGGCGAGGCCGAGCCGGTGCGCGAGATGATCATCACCGATTCCCGCCTGGACGACCTGATCCGTCCGGTGTTCCTGACCTTCGAGCGACAGGAAGGCAATGACGGGCCGCTCGCCCACATGCTGCCGACCGGCCCGCTGGTGGCGGCGCTCGGCGCCGCCGCCGAGAAAAGCGGCGTCCGCTTCCTGTCTCCCGACAGCGTCGCCGCCACCGAACCCCTCCCCGGCGGCCGGCGCGTCACGCTTGCCTCCGGCCGGACGATGCTGGCTTCGCTGGTGGTGGCCGCCGACGGCGCCCGCTCGCGCCTCCGGGCCGAAGCCGGCATCGGCGTCAATTCCTGGAGCTACGGCCAGTCGGGCATCGTCGCCACCATCGAGCACGAGCGGCCGCACGACGGCCGCGCCGAGGAGCATTTCCTGCCGGCCGGCCCGTTTGCCGTGCTGCCGCTGAAGGGCGGCCGCCGCTCGTCGCTGGTCTGGAGCGAGCGCAGCGACATCGCCGGCCGTCTGGTCGGCGGCGAGCCCTTCCTGTTCGACACAGAGCTGGCGCGCCGCCTCGGCCACCGGCTCGGCAAGCTCTCGGTGGTCGGCAAGCGGCAGGCCTTCCCGCTCGGCCTCGCGCTCGCCCGCCGCTTCACCGCCGAACGGCTGGCGCTGGTCGGCGACGCCGCGCACGCCATCCATCCGATCGCCGGCCAGGGCCTCAACCTCGGCTTCAAGGATGCGGCGGCGCTGGCCGAGGTGGTGGCCGGTGCGCTGAGAGCCGGCCGCGATCCCGGCGCCGCCGACGTGCTCGGCGACTACCAGCGCTGGCGCGGCTTCGACACCATCCGCATGGCCGCCATGACCGACGGTCTCAACCGGCTGTTCTCCAACGATCTCCTGCCGCTGCGGCTGGTCCGCGACCTCGGCCTCGGCCTGATCGACCGGCTGCCGCCGGTCAAGCGGGCGCTGATCGCCGCCGCGGCCGGCGCGCCCGGCCCGACGCCCCGCCTCGTCGACGGCGAGCCGATCTGACCTATCCTCCGAAGGCGATTACCGTCTCGGTGGAGAGGCGCGGCAACAGCCGCAGCATGTCGCGGCGGCTGATCGCCAGGCAGCCGGCCGTCGGGCCGAAGTCGGGGCGCGTCAGGTGAAAGAAGATGGCGCTGCCGCCGCCCTTGACGCGCGGCATGAGGTTGACGTCGAGCACCAGCACGATGTCGTAGACGCCGTCGTCGCGCCACATCGCCTCGTGGCTGGCCGGATAGGGCCGGCGGACCGGGCGGTTGTAGTTGCGATTCCCGGGATCGTCGCACCAGCCGTCGTCCGGCCTGAGCGGCCTGAGCGGCAGGCCGGCGACCGGCCGGGCGGGAAAGCGGTCGGGCCGGTAGTAGCCGCCGACGATGCGGAACTGTCCGATCGGGCTGGCGCCGTCGCCTTCCCGCTTCATGGCCGTGAGACCCGAGCGGCCGATGGCAGCGGCGAGATCGATGCCGTCACCGACGAGACGGCCGCGACAGTTTCGACGCGATGTCACGCGAACGTGAATGAGGTCGAACGCCGACCCCTTCGATTCCGGCTTGCGATGCATATTTTCCGCCTTGCTTGACAGACGGCCGCCAGCGACCAACAGACGGTATAATTCTGTGAAGTATCCGATCCGCCGTGATAATCTGGCAGAGATCGGGTGAATCGCCAACCCGGCGGCGCCCCTCCGGCAGGACGGGGGTGCTGCCGGCGTTCATCCTGGACGGCCCATCCTTGACGGGGACGACATGACCGCTCGAAAAATCCTGATCGTCGACGACGATCCCGACCTTCGCGAGGCGCTGCTGGAACAGCTCTCGCTGTTCGACGAATTCGAGCCGCTGGAGGCCGAAACCGCCACCAAGGGCATGCAGGCGGCCCGCACCGCCCACGTCGACCTGGTGCTGATGGACGTCGGCCTGCCCGACATGGACGGCCGCGAGGCGGTGAAGATCCTGAGGAAGGGCGGCTTCGCGGCGCCGGTGATCATGCTGACCGGCCACGACACCGACAGCGACCAGATCCTCGGCCTCGAAGCCGGCGCCAACGACTATGTCGCCAAGCCCTTCAAGTTCGCCGTGCTGCTCGCCCGCGTGCGCGCCCAGCTGCGCCAGCACGAGCAGTCGGAGGAGGCGGTGTTCACCATCGGCCCCTACACCTTCCGCCCCTCGGCCAAGCTGCTGGTCGACGGCAAGGGCGGCAAGATCCGGCTGACCGAGAAGGAAACCTCGATCCTGAAGTTCCTCTACCGGGCCGGCGACAAGGTGATCACCCGCGACGTGCTGCTGCACGAGGTCTGGGGCTACAACGCCGGTATCACCACCCACACGCTGGAAACGCACATCTACCGGCTGCGCCAGAAGATCGAGAAAGACCCGGCCAACGCCCAGCTCCTCGTCACCGAGGGCGGCGGCTACAAGCTGGTACCGTGAGCCCGGCCTTCGGCGTGGAAAACCCGGCCGCTTCGGACGGCCGGGGCATTGGGCGGTTAACCTTCCGGGACCGGCGTGCTACTGCTTCTCCGTCATGCGTCGTGCGGCGGCGCGTGATCGGTCGTCGTCGCCGCCGAGCCCGCCTTTCAGGCTGTCCATGAGTCTCGAGTCCGACATCAAGCTGCTCGGCACGGTGCCCATGCTGTCCGACTTCACGGAGGACAAGCTGCGCCTGCTCGCCTTCTCGGCCGAGAGCCGCAGTTTCAAGGACGGCCAGCGCCTCTACTCGACCGGCGACCGCGCCGACGGCGCCTATGTGGTGTCGTCGGGCGAGGTGGCGCTGTTTCCGCCCGGCAACGACGCGACGCCAGCCGAGGTGGCGGCGCCCGGCGCGCTGATCGACGGCCTGATGCTGATCGTCGACGGCGAACGGACGATGACCGCCGTGGCGCGCGGTCGCGTCGACACCATCCTGATCCGCCGGCCGCTGTTCCGCCGCATGCTCGACGAGTTTCCCGACATCGCCGCCAGCCTGCACCGCCGCCTGTCGGCAAACGTCCGCGACACCACCTCACGGCTGATGGCGGTGCGCGACCGCCTCGACCGGCTCGGTCACTGACCGCTAGAGCCTTTCCGGTGAAATCCGGTTCACCGGAAAGGCTCAATCTCATTGTTGAGACGCAATTCCGGACGCAAAACCGGTTCCCACTTTTGCTGGAATTGCTCTAGAGATCGACGGTCACCACCACCGGCGCGTGGTCGGACGGCCGGTCCCAGTCGCGGGCATCCTTTAGGATGCGGAAGTCGCTCATCCGGTCGGCCAGCGCCGGATGCGCCCAGATGTGGTCGAGCCGCCGGCCCTTGTCGGCCGCCCGCCAGTCCTTGGCGCGGTAGCTCCACCAGGAATACAGCTTCTCAGTGAGCGGCACGAAGCGCCGGGCGAGGTCGACATAGCCGGCCGACGCCCGCGCCGCCTCCAGCTTCTCGCATTCGATCGGCGTATGGCTGACGATCTTCAGAAGCGCCTTGTGCGACCAGACGTCGTGCTCGTGCGGGGCGACGTTGAGGTCGCCGACCACCACGTCCGGCAGACCGTCGCCGATCGCCGGCAGGAAGCCCTTCATCTCGTCGAGGAAGCGCAGCTTGTGCTCGAACTTCGGGTTGATCGCCGGGTCCGGCTCGTCGCCGCCGGCCGGCACGTAGAAGTTATGGACGCGAAAGGCCGAATTGCCCTCGCCGATCACCGCCGAGATATGGCGTGGATCGCCGACCTTGTCGCAGAACTCCTGCACGCGCACGTCGTGAAGCGGCAGCCGCGACACGATGCCGACGCCGTGGTAGCCGCCGCGGCCGCCGTTCAGCGCCACATGCTCGTAGCCGAGCTTGCGGAAGTCGGCGGCCGGGAACTGACCGTCCTGGCACTTGGTCTCCTGCAGGAACAGCACGTCGGGCGCCGCCTCGTTGAGAAGCCGCTCGACGATCAGCCGGCGCATCCGCACGGAATTGATGTTCCAGGTGGCGATCTTGACCTGTCGCATGGCTCTCGGCTCTCCGAACGTGAAAAGGCCCGCGGGCGGCTGCGCGCGGGCCTGGAATGGTTCAGCCGTGGCTGAGGCTCACTTCTCGGCCTTGGCGGCGTCGTTGAGCTTGCGGGCGCGGGCGTTGGTCGCCTCGAAGATGCGGGCCGCCTTGCCGCGCAGATCGCGCAGGTAATAGAGCTTGGCGCGACGCACCTTGCCGCGGCGCACCACCTCGAGCGAGTCGATCAGCGGCGAGTAGACCGGGAAGACGCGCTCGACGCCCTCGCCGTAGGAAATCTTGCGGACGGTGAAGCTCTCGTTGAGGCCGCCACCCTTGCGGGCGATGCAGACGCCTTCGTAGGCCTGCACGCGGGTGCGAGTGCCTTCGGTCACCTTGACGTTGACGCGCACGGTGTCGCCGGGGGAGAACTGCGGCAGCTCGCGCTGCGCCTTGACGGTGGCCATCTGCTCGGCCTCGAGCTCCTGGATGATCTTGCTCATCTTTGAATTCCTTCTTCTTCCTGAGCCGACCAGAGCGCCCGAAGACATCGTCACATCAGGACGAAGGGGCGGATGCGTCAATCAATTACCGGCCGGGTTCCTACACGAGCAGAGCGGCTTTGTCGACCACCTGCGGCAAGAATCTTGGCCGGAAAGCCTTCATTTCCGGCTCCGGCGCTCGACATGCGCCGCCCAGAGGTCGGGCCGCCGGGCAGCGGTCGTCCGCTCGGCGTCGGCGCGGCGCCAGGCGTCGACCTTGGCGTGGTCGCCGGACAACAGGACGGGCGGGATCGCCTCGCCCTCGAACACCGGCGGCCTGGTATATTGGGCGTGTTCGAGGAGGCCGTCCTCGAAGCTCTCGCTGAGGCCGGAAAGGTCGTTGCCCATCACGCCAGGCAGCAGGCGCACCACCGCGTCGATGAGCACCAGCGCCGCCACCTCGCCGCCGGACAGCACGTAGTCGCCGATCGACACCTCCTCGAAGCCGCGCCGGCCGATCAACCGCTCGTCGATGCCCTCGAAACGGCCGCAGAGCACGACGACGCCGGGACCGGCCGCCAGTTCGCGCACCCGCGATTGCCGGAGCGGCGTGCCGCGCGGCGTCATCACGAGGCGCGGCCGCGCGTCGTCGGGCGGCGACACCGCATCGACGGCACGGGCCAGAACGTCGGCACGCATCACCATGCCCGGCCCGCCGCCCGCCGGCGTGTCGTCGACGTTGCGATGCCGGCTGGTGGCGAAATCGCGGATCTGCGTCGCCGTGAGCGACCAGCCGCCCTCGGCGAGCGCCCGGCCGGCCAGACTGGCGCCGAGCGGCCCCGGAAACATCTCCGGATAGAGCGTCAGCACATCGGCGGCAAAGCCGGTCACGATGCGTCCTCCCCGTCCTCCGGCTGGCCGGCCTCGTCGAGGAGGCCGTCCGGCGGCATGACGATCGCCTTGCCCGCCGCAAAGTCGAGCGTCGGCACCACGGCGCGGGTGAACGGCAGGTAGACCGAGGGCTTGCCGGGCCGCCGCACCTCCAGAAGATCGCCGGCGCCGAAGTCGGCCACCGTCGCCACCGTGCCGATCGCCTCGCCGGCCGTGGTCTCGACGGCGAGGCCGATGAGGTCGGCGTGGTAGAACTCGTCCTCATCCGGCGGCGGCAACGCCGAGCGGTCGACGAAGAGTTTTGTCCGATTGAGCTTCTCGGCGGCGGTGCGGTCGGCGACGCCCTCGAAGGCGACCACCAGCATGTCGTCCTTCAGATGCCTCAGCGACTTCACCTTGAATACCCCACCCTTGCCGTCGGACAGCGGTCCATAGTCGGCGACCGCCAGGGGATCGGCGGTATGCGCCTTGACGCGCACCTCGCCGCGCACGCCGTGGGCGGCGCCGATCTCGGCGATCAGGATGGGCTTCGGCTCGGCCATGGCGGGTCTCCGGCAAGGAAAAGGACCGCCCCGCGGGGCGGGACGGTCCCTTGAAAGGCGGCGTCAGGCCGCAATCACTCGGTCGGCGCCTCGAGGGCGGCGGCCTTGGCGGCCCGCTCGGCGGCGCGCTCCTTGGCGCGGTCGCCCGGCTCGGCCTTCTTCGGGTTGGAGCGGGCCGGACGGTTGGCGAGGCCCGCCTTGTCGAGGAAGCGCAGCACGCGATCGGTCGGCTGGGCGCCCTGGTCGAGCCAGTACTTGGCGCGCTCGGCGTTCAGCGTGACGCGGTTCTCGGCGTCGTCGGCCAGCATGGGATCGAAGGTGCCGATCTTCTCGATGAAGCGGCCGTCGCGCGGCGAGCGGGCGTCGGCGATGACGATCGAATAGTGCGGACGCTTCTTGGCGCCGCCGCGGGCGAGACGGATCTTGAGGGACATCGGGGTTACTCCAGCTTGTCTGTCTTGAGGTTGAGGCGTCTTGGGTTCGGTGAGGCGCCCCTAGAGGCGGAGCGCCTCGTGGTGCCTGATCACTTCCGTGATGATGAAGTTCAGGAATTTCTCGGCGAAGTCCGGATCGAGCCGGGCGTCGGCGGCAAGGCCGCGCAGCCGCTCGATCTGCACCTTCTCGCGCGCCGGATCGGCCGCCGGCAGCGCGTGCTCGGCCTTGAGACGGCCGACCCGCTGCGTGCACTTGAAGCGCTCGGCGAGGAGATGCACCAGCGCCGCGTCGATGTTGTCGATCGAGCCGCGCAGCTCCAGGAGTTCGGCCATCACCGGATCGGGGGTGGTCATTTCTTCGGCCCCTTCGGCAGGCCGGGCAGACCCGGCAATCCCGGCAGGCGGCCGCCAAGACCGCCGAGGCCGGGCGGCAGTTGGCCAAGGCCGGGCGGCAATCCGCCGGCGCCGCCACCCATGCCCATGTCGCGGGCCATCTTCTCAAGCTGGGCGGGGTCCATCTTCGAGGGGTCGGGCAGGCCGCCGCCGCCCATCATGGCGCCGAGCTTGCCGAGGCCGCCGAACAGGCCGCCCTTCTGCTTGCCCATCGCCTTCATCATGTCGGCCATCTGCCGGTGCATCTTCAGCACCTTGTTGACGTCGGAGACGTCGGTACCCGAGCCGGCGGCGATGCGCTTCCGCCGCTTGGCATCGAGGAGGGCGGGTTTGGCCCGCTCCTTCTTGTTCATCGACTGGATGACGGCGAGCTGCCGCTTGAGAAGCCGGTCGTCGAAGCCGGCGGCGGCGAGCTGGTTCTTCATCTTGCCCATGCCGGGCATCAGGCCGAGGATGCCGCTCATGCCGCCGAGCTTCTGCATCTGGCCGAGCTGCTCGGCGAGGTCGTTCATGTCGAACTCGCCCTTGCCCATCTTGGCGGCCATGCGGGCCGCCTTCTCGGCGTCGAGGTTGGCGGCGGCCTTCTCGACCAGCGCCACGATGTCGCCCATGCCGAGGATGCGGTCGGCCACCCGCTGCGGGTGGAAGTCCTCGAGCGCGTCGGCCTTCTCGCCGACGCCCATCAGCTTGATCGGCTTGCCGGTGACGGCGCGCATCGACAGCGCCGCGCCGCCGCGGCCGTCGCCGTCGACGCGCGTCAGCACGATGCCGGTGATGCCGATCTGGCCGTCGAAGGCGCGCGCCGTGTTGACGGCGTCCTGGCCGGTCAGCGCGTCGGCCACCAACAGCACCTCGTGCGGCGCCGCGATCCGCTTGACGTCGGCCGCCTCGCTCATCAGCGCGTCGTCGACGGTGACGCGGCCGGCCGTATCGAGCAGCACCACGTCGTAGCCGCCGAGCCGGGCGGCGGTCAGCGCCCGCGCCGCGATCTCCTGCGCCGACTGGCCGGCGACGATCGGCAGCGTGTCGATGCCATTCTGCTGGCCGAGCACCTTCAACTGCTCCATGGCGGCCGGCCGACGGGTGTCGAGCGAGGCCATCAGCACCTTCTTGCGCTGGCGGTCGGTGAGGCGCTTGGCGATCTTCGCCGTGGTCGTCGTCTTGCCCGAGCCCTGCAAGCCGACCATCAGGATGGCCACCGGCGCCGGCGCCTCCAGGTCGATCGGCTGGGCGTCGGCGCCCAGCGTCTCCACCAGCTGGTCGTGGACGATCTTCACCACCATCTGGCCGGGGGTGACCGACTTCACCACCTCGACGCCGACGGCGCGGTTCTTCACCTTGTCGGTGAACGACTTGACGACGTCGAGCGCCACGTCGGCCTCGAGCAGCGCCCGCCGCACCTCGCGCATGGCCTCGGCGACATCGGCTTCCGACAGCGCACCGCGGCGGGTGAGCTTGTCGAAGATGCCGGCAAGGCGATCGGAAAGGCTTTCAAACATCGGCGGTCCCCGTCGAACGGTCTGTCGGACCGCTCATATGGCCTCGCCGGCCGCAAAACCCAAGCGCCACGCCCATCCGCGGGCGCGACGCGCTGGCGGATGTTGACCTCCGGGATCATGCCCCGGTCGGCGGCTCGGCTGTCGCAACAGGACGAGAATGGACGGGCCTTACAGACAAGGCGGCTTGAAGTCAAGGAAAAGCGAGGATCGCCTTCCGCCGTCGCCGCCGATCGTCTATGAAGGAGCCGGACAAGCGAGGCGGCGATGGGCATCCCTTACGTCAAGATGAACGGCATCGGCAACGAGATCGTGGTGCTCGACCTCAGGCACCGGCCGGAGACGGTGACGGCCGACGCCGCCCGCGCCATCGCCGCCCGCGAGCCCTTCGACCAGTTGATGGTGCTCTACGCGCCGCGCCGGCCGGACACCCTCGCCTCGATGCGCATCTTCAACGTCGACGGCTCCGAGAGCTTCGCCTGCGGCAACGGCAGCCGCTGCGTCGGCGCCCGCCTGTTCGAGGCCGGCGCGCCGTCGCCCTTCTTCCTCGAATCGCGCGCCGGCCTCCTCCGCGTCGAGCGGGCCGAGGGCGGCCTCGTCACCGTCGACATGGGCGAGCCGCGCTTTGCCTGGAACGACATCCCGCTCGCCGAGCCCTTCGCCGACACCCGCGCCATCGAGTTGCAGATCGGGCCGATCGACGCGCCGATCCTGCATTCGCCGTCGGTGGTGAGCATCGGCAACCCGCACGCCATCTTCTGGGTCGACGACGTCGAAGCCTACGATCTCGCCGCCATCGGGCCGATGCTGGAGAACCACCCGATCTTCCCCGAGCGCGCCAACATCTCGCTCGCCCACGTCACGGCGCCCGACGCGCTGACGCTGAGGGTGTGGGAGCGCGGCGCCGGCCTGACGCGCGCCTGCGGCTCGGCCGCCTGCGCCGCCGCCGTCTCGGCCGCCCGCACCCGCCGCACCGGCCGCAAGGTGCGCGTCAGCCTGCCGGGCGGCGACCTCGTCATCGACTGGACGGCGGAGAACCGCATCCTGATGACCGGCGCCACCGAATTCGAGCACGACGGCCTGCTGCCGGAAGCGACCTTCGCGCCGGAGGTAGCCTGAAGCAGTTCCGGGAAAGCCGGCTTCCACCTTTCCCTCCGGAACCGCGGGCAAACAAGCAGATGGAGCGCGGCCGCGCAGCACGGAGGCGCTCGGGAGGATTGGTCGTGCGCTACGGCTTTCCCATGCAGACCTCGCAGGTCACCGCCGCCATCCGGGCGGCGCACCAGACGCACGACGACGGCCGCGTCTTCCGCGATCCCTTCGCCGAGGACATCCTCGGCCCGGAGGCGGCGCCGCTGACCATGGGCCTGCCGGGGGTGCCCGGCTACCACGTCCTGCGCTTCCTGATGCCCGCCCGCAGCCGCTATGCCGAGGACGCGCTGGCCGAGGCGGTGGAGCGCGGCTGCCGCCAGATGGTGATCCTCGGCGCCGGCCTCGACACCTTCAGCCTCCGCAACCCCTACCGGCGGCTCGGGCTCGCCGTCTTCGAGGTCGACCGCGCCGCCGCCCAGGCCGACAAGCGGCGGCGCCTCCTGCGCCTCGGGCCGCATCTGCCGGCCGGCCTGTCGCTGGTGCCGGCCGAGATCGGCGGCGGCGACCTCGCCGCGGCGCTCTCCGCCGCCGGCTGGCGGGCCGACCAGCCGACCTTCTTCGAAATGCTCGGCGTCGCCGTCTACCTGCCGGTGGCGACGACGCTCGATCTGCTCCGCTTCATCGCCGGCCTGCCGCGCTCCGAGGTCGTCCTCGACTATACGGTGCCGCCCCATTCCCAGTCGCCGGAGGGCCGCGCCGTCACCGAGGCGATGACGGCGGAACTGGCGGCCAGCGGCGAGCCGTGGGTCGGCTTCTTCGAGCCGGCAGAGCTTGCCGCCGCGCTGCGGCAAATCGGCCTGTCCGACGTGGAGGACCTCGATATCCAGGCGCTGAGGCACCGCTATCTCGGCGAGCCCGCCGCCGGCGGCGGCGAATGGGGATCGCACGTGGTGCGCGCCCGCCGCCCGGATTAGCGGTCCCCCGCGGTTTCGCCTCTGGCAATTTCCGCGCCTTTCCGCCATATAGCCGGGTCTGGACCACAGGGAGCACGACGACGGCATGGCGATCGAGGTGATCACCTTCGGCTGCCGCCTCAACACGGCGGAATCGGAAGTGATGCGGCGGAAGGCGCTCGAAGCGGGCCTCTCCGACGCCGTGCTGGTCAACACCTGCGCCGTCACCGGCGAGGCGGTGCGACAGGCCAAACAGGCGATCCGCCGCGCCCGCCGCGCCGATCCCGGCGCTCGCATCGTCGTCACCGGCTGCGCCGCCCAGACCTCGCCCGAGCTGTTCGCCGAGATGGACGAGGTCGATCTGGTGGTCGGCAACGCCGACAAGCTCTCCGAGGCGGCCTACAGCGCCATCCCCGACTTCGGCGTATCGGCCGAGGAGAAAACCCGCGTCAACGACATCATGAGCGTGCGCGAGACGGCGCTGCACCTCGTCGACGGCTTCGAGGGCCGCACCCGCGCCTTCGTGCAGGTGCAGAACGGCTGCGACCACCGCTGCACCTTCTGCATCATCCCGTTCGGCCGCGGCAATTCCCGCTCGGTGCCGATGGGCGACGTGGTGAGCCAGGTGCGCCGCCTCGTCGAAAACGGCTACGCCGAGGTGGTGCTGACCGGCGTCGACCTCACCTCCTACGGCGACGACCTGCCCGGCCGGCCGCGGCTCGGCCGCCTGACGCGCGTCCTCCTGAAGGAAGTGCCGGAGCTGTCCCGCCTCAGGATCTCGTCGATCGATTCGATCGAGGCCGACCCCGACCTGATGGTTGCCATCGCCGAGGAGGAACGGCTGATGCCGCACATGCACCTCTCCCTCCAGCACGGCGACGACCTGATCCTGAAGCGCATGAAGCGCCGCCATCTCAGGGCCGACGCCGTCCGCTTCTGCGACGAGGCGCGGCGCCTCCGCCCTGACATGGTGTTCGGCGCCGACATCATCGCCGGCTTCCCCACCGAGACCGAGGACATGTTCCGGAACTCGCTCGCCATCGTCGACGACTGCGGCCTCACCCATCTCCACGTCTTCCCCTATTCGCCGCGCCCCGGTACGCCGGCCGCCCGCATGCCGCAGGTGGCACGGCCGGAGATCAAGGCGCGCGCCGCCCGCCTGAGGGAGAAGGGCGACGTCGCCTTCCGCGCCCATCTCGACGCCGAGGCCGGCCGCCGCCATGCCGTGCTGGTCGAAAAAGACGGGCTCGGCCGCACCGAACAGTTCACGCTGACCGAGATCGACCGGGGCGCGCCCGGCGAGATCGTGCCGGCCGTCGTCACCGGCCACACCGACCGCACCCTAATCTCCAGAGCCGCCTGAGGCGGAGGACCGAACGACATGTCGGACGACAAGAAGCCGGGCCTGATCGGCCGCTGGTTCGGCGGCAAGGCCGGGGTGCCGGACACACGTGAATCATCGCCGGAATCATCGCCAGCGCCGGCGGAGCCCGTCGCCGTGCCCGAGCCGGCACCTGATACGGCGCTGGCGCCCGAAACGCCCCGCCCCTCCTGGTTCCAGCGCCTCACCGGCGGCATGTCGCGCTCCTCGCAGGCGATCGGCGGCGGCATCGTCTCGATCTTCACCAAGCGCAAGCTCGACGGCGACACGCTGGAGGAACTGGAGGACGTGCTGATCCAGGCCGACCTCGGCGTCGCCGTCGCCGCGGCCATCGCCGAGCGCCTGTCGGCCGAGCGCTACGGCAAGGACATCACCGACGCCGAGGTGAAGGCCGTCCTGGCCGCCGAGGTCGAGAAGGTGCTGGCCCCGGTCGCCGTGCCCTTCGCGCTCAAGCCGGGCAAGGCGCCGCAGGTGGTGCTGGTGGTCGGCGTCAACGGCTCCGGCAAGACCACCACCATCGGCAAGCTCGCCTCGAAATTCACCGCCGAGGGCCACAAGGTAATGCTGGCGGCCGGCGACACCTTCCGCGCCGCCGCCATCGACCAGCTCAAAGTGTGGGCCGGCCGGGCGGGCGTGCCGATCGTCGCCCGCGAGGTCGGCGCCGATTCGGCCGGCCTCGCCTTCGAGGCGCTGACCCGCGCCCGCGCCGAGGGCATCGACGTGCTGATGATCGACACCGCCGGCCGCCTCCAGAACAAGGCCGAGCTGATGGCCGAGCTGGAGAAGGTCGTCCGCGTCATCAGGAAGATCGATCCGACGGCGCCGCACGACGTGCTCTTGGTGCTCGACGCCACCACCGGCCAGAACGCCGTCTCCCAGGTCGAGGCCTTCGGCCGCACGGCCGGCGTCACCGGCCTCGTCATGACCAAGCTCGACGGCACGGCGCGCGGCGGCATCCTGGTGGCCATCGCCGAGAAATTCGGCCTGCCGGTGCACTTCATCGGCGTCGGCGAGGGGCTGGACGACCTCGAACCCTTCGCGGCGCGCGACTTCGCCCGCGCCATCGCCGGCATCGACGATTAAGCATCTGCCCGAAAGTTGTGAGAATTTTCGGACGAGCGGATGCGCGACGAAAGACGGCGTACCCTCGGGCGGCTCCGGATTGCCGGCGGGCGGCGAAGCCGCTATCAGTTCAGTTTAGAATGGGTCGAGACCGCAACGGCCCACCCCGCACCGCCCCGAGGTCCCGATGTCCCTCGCCGAACTCGCCAATCCCTCCCGCTTCCTGGCGCTGGCCGGCCGCCTGATTCCCTGGCTGGCCGGTATCACCGCGCTGCTGTTCGCGGCGGGCCTCGTCCTGGTCGCCCGCTCGCCGGCCGACTATCTCCAGGGCGAGACGGTCAAGATCATGTATATCCACGTGCCCGCCGCCTGGCTGTCGATGCTGGCCTATGGCGTGATGGCCGTCTCGGCGCTCGGCACGCTGGTCTGGCGGCATCCGCTGGCCGACGTCGCCGCCCGCGCCGCCGCGCCGATCGGCGCCACCTTCACGGCGCTGGCGCTGATCACCGGCTCGCTGTGGGGGCGGCCGATGTGGGGCACCTACTGGGAGTGGGACGCCCGCCTCACCTCGGTGCTGGTGCTGTTCATCATGTATCTCGGCCTGATCGCCCTCTGGCGCACCATCGAGGACCCGACGCGGGCCGCCCGCGCCGCCGCCATCCTGATCCTGGTCGGCTCGGTGAACCTCCCCGTCATCAAGTTCTCGGTCGACTGGTGGAACACCCTGCACCAGCCGGCCTCGGTGTTCCGCGTCGGCGGCCCGACCATCGACGCCGCCATGCTGGTGCCGCTCGGCGCCATGGCGCTGGCCTTCACCGCCCTTCTCTTGACGCTGCACCTCGCCGCCATGCGCAACGAGATCCTTCGCCGGCGCATCCGCGCCCTGGGCCTCACCGCCGCCGGAGCCGCCCGATGATCGCCCTTGGTCCCTATGCCGGTTTCATCCTCCTGAGCTACGCGGCGGCGGCCCTCGCCGCCCTCGGCCTGACGCTCTGGGTGGTCCTCGACCATCGCCGCCTCCTGAAGACGATGGCCGCCCTCGAGGCACGCGGGCTGACCCGCCGTTCGGCCCGCGCCGCCGCCCGTCTGGCCCCCGAAACCGCCCCGACGGCGCCGTCGCTGGAGACGGGGGCGTGAGCGAACCGAAACGCCGCCGCGCCAGCATCCTGGCGCTCATCCCGCTGCTGCTGTTCGTGGCGCTGGCCGCCCTGTTCTACGGCCGGCTCGGCGCCGGCGACCCGTCCGAGGTGCCGTCGGCGCTGATCGGCAAGCCGGTGCCGGCGTTCCGCCTCGATCCCGTCACCGGCCTCGCCCGCGACGGCGCGCCGGTGCCCGGCTTCGCCGCCTCCGACCTCGAGAAGGGCGTCTTTGTCGTCAACGTCTTCGCCAGCTGGTGC
Source organism: Pleomorphomonas koreensis DSM 23070 (assembly GCF_000425185.1). Taxonomy (GTDB): domain Bacteria; phylum Pseudomonadota; class Alphaproteobacteria; order Rhizobiales; family Pleomorphomonadaceae; genus Pleomorphomonas; species Pleomorphomonas koreensis. Next base: position 292,587 of record NZ_KE384327.1, on the reverse strand, counting down.
GCGCCCTGCCGCATCGAGCATCCGCTGCTGATGAAGCTGGCCGAGGAAGGCCGCGTCCGCCTCTACGGCCTTGCCTACAAGGACCCCGAGGAGCAGACGCTGCGCTTCCTCAACGGCCTCGGCAACCCCTATGCCGCCGTCGGCGCCGACCAGAGCGGCCGCGTCGGCATCGACTGGGGCGTCTATGGCGTGCCGGAAACCTTCGTGGTGGCCGACGGTCGCATCGCCTTGAAGCTGGTCGGCCCGCTGACGCCGGACCGCATCGCCACCGAGCTGATGCCGGCCGTCGACAAGGCGCTGAACGGGGTGCCTGCTCAGCCGGCACCGTAATCCCGGTAGCCGAAGATGGCGCTGCCGACCCGCACGTGCGTCGCGCCCTGGCCGATCGCCGTCTCGTAATCGGCCGACATGCCCATCGAGCGGAAGGCGACGCCGCATCGCCGCGCCAGTTCGTCGAGCAGCGCGAAATGCGGCGCCGGCGGATCGCCGACCGGCGGGATGCACATCAGCCCGGCAATGGCGAGGCCATGCGCCTCGCGGCAGCGTTTGACGAATTCCACCGTTTCGCGCGGCCGCACGCCGGCCTTCTGCGGCTCCTCGCCGGTGTTGACCTGGACCAGCAGCTTCGGGAAGCGGCCCTGCGCCGCCATCTCCCCGGCCAGCGCCGCGGCGATCTTGTCGCGGTCGACGCTGTGGATGACGTCGAACAGCGCCACCGCCTCGCGCGTCTTGTTCGACTGCAGCGGCCCGATCAGATGCAGCTCGATTGCCGGGAACTCCGCTTTCAGCGCCGGGAACTTCGTCGCCGCTTCCTGCACCCGGTTCTCGCCGAAGACCAGCTGGCCGGCGGCGACGGCGGCGCGGACGTCGGCTTCGCCGAAGGTCTTGGACACGGCGATCAGCGTCACCGATCCGGCCGGCCGGCCGGCCTCTTCCTCGGCGCCCTCGATCGCTGCCCGCACCCGTCCGAGCGCTTCGGAAATCGTCATGCTGTCCTCCGTTCCCAGGGGGCGATCCCTTTGCCTGTCTTTGGCGTCCGCCGCCGTCTTGTCAAGACGACGGAGGACGAGCCGCGCTACCTTGTTTCGCCATCTTCCGACCCTTAAGTGATAGCATCGCTTTATCGGGCAGTTTCGCAAGGAGACCCGGCCCGAGGCCTGAGAGGGTGCCGCCATGTTTCAAACCCCCAAGACGACGCGTCGCGCGGTCCTGACCGGCCTTGCAGCCGGCCTGACGCTGGCGCTCGCGCCGCTGCCCGCCGCCGCCAAGCCCAACCTCGCCAACCTGTCGCCCGAGCAGCTCGCCACGGTGCAGGCGGTCAATCGCTATTTCAACTCGATCACCACCTTCGAGGGCAAGTTCCTGCAGACGGCGCCGGACGGCAGCGAGACCAACGGCTATTTCGTCATCAGCCGGCCGGGCAAGATGCGCTTCCGCTACTATCCGCCGTCCAAGCTCGACATCATCGTCGACGGCCGCACGGTGGCGGTCGACGACAAGGCCATGCAGTCGCAGACGCTCTACCTCTTGTCGGAGACGCCGCTGCGCTTCCTGCTCGACAAGAACATCAACCTCCTGCAAGAGGCGGTGGTGCAGTCGGTCAGCGCCGATTCCGACTTCATCGTCATCCGCTTGCAGGACCCCGGCACCTTCGTCACCAGCCACCTGACGCTCTATTTCGACGCCCGCACCACCGAGCTGAAGCAGTGGACGGTGACCGACGATCAGGGCTACGACACCACCGTTGCCATCTACGAGACCAAGGTGGGCAATCCCACCAATCCCGAATGGTTTGAGATCAACTATTCCAAGTACAAGTGACGGCACGGGGCGCCCGCCCCACCCGACACCTCCGCCGCCGTCATGAGGAGCAACCGATGACCGACGCCCCCGCCGCGGGCCGCAAGGCTGAGAACCCGTGGCTCAAGCTGACACTGGAGCTTGGCCCGCTTCTCGTCTTCTTCTTCGCCAACGGCCGCTTCGGCATCTTCGTCGCCACCGGCGCCTTCATGGCGGCGATGGCCGTGTCGCTCGCCGCGTCCTGGGCGATCAACCGCCGGCTTGCCGTCATGCCGCTGGTCACCGGCATCGTCGTCGCCGTGTTCGGCACGCTGACGCTGGTGCTGCACGACGACACCTTCATCAAGATGAAGCCGACAATCGTCAACGCGCTGTTCGGCGGCGTGCTGCTCGGCGGTCTCGCCTTCGGCAAGACGCTGCTCGGCTACGTCTTCGACGGCGCCTTCCACCTCGACGCGGCCGGATGGCGCAAGCTGACCATCCGCTGGGGCCTGTTCTTCCTGCTGCTGGCCGTCCTCAACGAGGCGATCTGGCGAACCCAGTCGACCGAATTCTGGATCGCCTTCAAGGTGTGGGGCATCATGCCGCTGACGCTGCTGTTCTCGGTCGCCCAGCTGCCGCTCCTGACGCGCCACGCCATCGAGCGGCCGGAAGCGTGACGCGGACCATCGCCCAAATGGCGCTGCTGGTCGCCGACTATGACGACGCCATCGCCTTCTATGTCGGCGCACTCGGCTTCTCGCTCCTCGAAAACACCCCGCTCGACGACGGCAAGCGCTGGGTGCGGGTCGGTCCGCCCCTCGGCACCGCGCTGCTGCTTGCCCGCGCCGACGGTCCGGAGCAGACGGCGCGCATCGGCGACCAGACGGGCGGCCGCGTCTTCCTGTTTCTGGAAACCGACGACTTCGCCCGCGACCATGCGCTGTTCTCGGCGCGCGGCGTCCGCTTCCTGGAAGCGCCGCGTTCCGAGGCCTACGGCACCGTCGCCGTCTTCGAGGATCTCTACGGCAACCGCTGGGATCTCATCGAGCCGAAGCGCGCCGGCTGACGCCGCCCTGGCGACGCCAACGGGAACGCCGAGGGCTGGATCGGCATAAGCCTTTCGGTCTAGTGTCGCCTGATCCTCTTCCGCGACAGGGACATTTTCTTCCATGAGCCTCCACGACTTCGACACCGTCATCGATCGACGGCAGGTGCCCACCTCGAAATGGGACCGCTATCCGGCGGACGTGCTGCCGATGTGGGTGGCCGATATGGACTTCGCCGTCGCCGAGCCGATCGTCGACGCCCTTCGTGCCCGCTTGGACCATGCGGTATTCGGCTATGGCGGCCCGGTGCCGCGGGCACTGCGCGAGCTGATCGCCGCCGACATGCAGGACCTCCACGGCTGGACCATCTCGCCGGCCGATGTCGTCTTCCTGTCAGGCGTCGTCCCCGGCTTCAACCAGGCGCTCAAGACGGTGACCCGCCCCGGCGATCGCCTGGTGGTGGAGACACCGGTCTATCCGCCGATCCTCGCCGCCGCCGGCCACTGGGATCTCACCCGCGTCGACGTGCCGGTACGGCCGGTCGCCGATGGCTCCGGCGTCGATCTCGGCCGCCTGACCGTCGCGCTGGAGGGTGCCGCCGCCTTCCTGCTGTGCAACCCGCACAACCCCACCGGCCGCATGCGGACGCGGACCGAACTCGAAGCGATCGCCGGCGCCTGCCTCGCCTCTGATACGGTAATCGTTTCGGACGAGATTCATTGCGATATCGTCTACGGCGGCCGGCAGCACGTTCCGATCGCCGCGCTGTCGCCGGAGATCGCCCGCCGCACCATCACGCTGATGGCGGCCAGCAAGACCTACAACATCGCCGGCCTGAAGACCGCCTATGCCATCATTCCCGACGCCGAGCTGCGCCAGCGCTTCGTCGCCGCTCACCTCGGCTTGAGCGAAGGGGCCAACGTGCTCGGCCTCGTCGCCACCGAGGCGGCCTTGCGCTACGGCCGGCCTTGGAAGGCGGCGCTGCTCGCCTACCTCGAAGCCAACCGCGACCATCTGATGGCCCGGCTCGCGGCGGAGATCCCGGAAATCCGCATCTCTGCGCCGGAGGCAACCTACCTCGCCTGGCTCGACTGCTCGGCCCTCGACCTGGGCGACGCCCAGAAATTCTTCCTCGACAAGGCCCGCGTCGGCTTCAACCCCGGCGCCGACTTCGGCGGCACGCCCGACCATGTCCGCCTCAACTTCGGCTGTCCGCGCGCCCTGCTCGATGACGGCATCGATCGCATGGTGAAGGCGCTGTCGCAGCGTTAATTCGTGCCTGTTACTGCCGCTCGATCCGGATACGGTCCCGAAACGACAACGCCCCGGCGGATGACCTGCCGGGGCGTTTCGTTTGCGAATCGAATGGAGGCAGCCTTAGCCCTCCAGACGGCGGATGATCTCGTCGAGCTGATCAAGCGTGCCGTACTTGAGACGCAATTCGCCGGCGCCGTTCGACCGATGGCGGATTTCCACCGCCATGCCCAGCGCGTCGGCCAGCCGCTTTTCCAGCGCCTTGGTATCGGCGTCCTTGTCGGGCTTCGCCCCCTTCGCCCGGCCGTGCGGCTCGGCAATGGTCGCCTGGGCCAGCGTCTCGGCCGAGCGCACCGTCAGTCCCTCCTCGACGATGCGCCGGGCCAGCGCCGCCGGGTCGGGCGCGGCGATCAGCGCCCGGGCGTGGCCGGCGGTGAGCGCTCCGTCGTTGAGATACTGCTTCACCGGCTCGGGCAGCTTCAGGAGGCGCAGCGTGTTGGCGACATGGCTGCGGCTCTTGCCGATCACCGCCGCCAGATCGTTCTGCGTATACTCGAACTCCTGGATCAGCTGGTCGTAGCCCATCGCCTCTTCCAGCGGGTTGAGGTCCTGCCGCTGGACGTTCTCGATGATGGCGATCTCCATCGCCTCGCGGTCGGTGACGTCCTGGATCACCACGGGGATCTCGTGCTGGCCGGCCTTCTGCGCCGCCCGCCAGCGTCGCTCGCCGGCGATCAGCTCGTAGCCGCTGCCGTTGTTGGGCGCCGGCCGGACCACCACCGGCTGGATCATGCCGTGCTGGCGGATGGAGCCGGCCAGCTCCTCGAGGTCCTCCTCCTTGAACAGCCGGCGCGGGTTGCGGGGATTGGCGCGGATCAGATCGATCGCCACCTTGCGGATGCCGCGGACCCGCTCCACCACCTCGAACTCGGAGCCGGCGTCGCCGATCAATGCCGCCAGTCCCCGGCCGAGCCGCCGCCGTCCGCTCTCGTCGCCGACGCTGCTCATGACGTGTCTTCCTTTCAAGCGGCGGCGCGGAAGCGCCGCTCGCGCTGGATGATTTCCGATGCCAGCTTCAGGTAGGCCTGGCTGCCGGTGCATTTGAGATCGTAGAGCAGCGCCGGCTTGCCATAGGATGGCGCCTCGGAAACGCGGACGTTGCGCGGGATGATCGTCTCGTAGACGGCGTCGCCCATGTTGGCCCGCACGTCCTGCACCACCTGGGCGCTGAGGTTGTTACGACCGTCATACATGGTCAGCACGATGCCGTGGATGCCAAGCTCGGGATTGAGGCTGCGCTTGACCTGCTCGACGGTGGAGAGGAGCTGCGACAAGCCCTCCAGCGCGAAGAACTCGCATTGCAGCGGCACCAGGATGGAATGCGACGCCGACAGCGCGTTGATGGTGAGGAGATTGAGCGACGGCGGGCAGTCGATCAGCACATAGGTAAAATGCTTCTCGCGGCCAGCGGCATCCAGCGCCACCTTCTCGGCGTGACGGGCGATCGCCTTCCTCAGGCGATAGGCGCGATCGGCCGAGGCGGCGATCTCCAGCTCGACGCCGAGGTTGTCCAGCGTCGACGGCGCCACGGTGAGCCGCGGCACCGCCGTCGGCACCAGCGCTTCGCTCAGCTCGGCTTCGCCGATCAGCACGTCATAGGTCGACACCTTGCGCGACTTGCGGTCGATGCCGAGGCCGGTCGAGGCGTTGCCCTGCGGATCGAGGTCGACGATCAGCACCTCCTCGCCGATGGCGGCCAGCGCCGTGCCGAGGTTGATGGCGGTGGTGGTCTTGCCGACGCCGCCCTTCTGGTTGGCCAGCGACAGCACGCGGGGGATGTCGGGAAGACGGGTCATCGGCGGGCATCCTGCTTTGAAAGGCCGGGCGACAGGCGGCGGACATGGGTGACGATGACAATGCGGCTGTCTGGCTCGATCCGGCTCTGCTTTTCTACCAGATCGAAGGCCCAGGACGCAGCGGCTTGCCGGTATTCCGCCGCAAAATCCTGGCCCTTGTGGAAAACGCCGGTGGCGCCGGCTGCCAGCCAGGGTTCGGCATAGTCGAGCAGCCGGTCGAGCGAAGCCAGCGCCCGCGCCGATACGGCTTCGAATCGATCGACGCCGAATCCTTCCGGGTCCGTTGTGGATCGTTCCGCCAGCGACTCGATCCGTTCCGAAACGATCCGCGCCGGCAACTTCAATTCACGCGCCACGGTCTGCAGAAAAGCCGCCTTGCGGCCGTTGGATTCGACCAGCGTCACATGGCCGCCCTCGACATCGGCCAACAGGATCGCCGTGACGAGGCCGGGAAAGCCGGCGCCCGAGCCGAGATCGAGCCAGCGCCGCGCAGCCGGCAACGCCGCCAGCGCCTGGGCACCGTCGGCAACGTGCCGGCGCCAGATATCCGGCAGCGTCGACGGCGCCACCAGGTTCTTGACCGGTTGCCACTTGCGCACCAGGTCGACATAGGCGGCAAGACGCGTCTCCATCGCCGCATCAAGCGGCATGATTGCCCGCACTGCGTCGAGACCGTCGGCGTCGGATGGCGGGGACGGGGGCGCCTTGACAGCCATCAGGCCACCTCCTCGTTGCCGCTGGACAGCGGCCGCCGCGCCGCCAGCTTGCGCAGATGGGCGAGAAGCAGCGTCAGGCTGGCCGGCGTCACGCCGTCGATGCGGCCGGCCTGGCCGAGCGTCGCCGGGCGGACGGTTTCGAGCTTGTGCCGCACTTCGTTGGAAAGGCCGATCACCTGGGCATAATCGAGGTCAGCCGGCAGCGCCCGCCCCTCATCGCGGCGGAAGGCGGCGATGTCGGCGTCCTGCCGGTCGAGATAGACGGCATAGAGCGCCTCGGTCGCCAGTGCCGACGCCGCCACGGTATCGAAACGACCGAGGTCGGGCCAGATGGCGGCGAGCCGCGCCAGCGACATCTCCGGATAGGAAAGGAGGTCGTAGGCCGAGCGGCGCACGCCGTCGCGGTTGAGGGCAAGGCCATGGTTCTCCGCCTCGCGCGGACTGAGCGTCAGCGCCCGAGCGAGCGACCGGGCGGCATCGAGCGCCTGCATCTTGGCGGCAAAAGCGTTCGCCCGCCGGGCGCCGACGAGGCCGAGCGCGATCCCCCGCGCCGTCAGGCGCTGGTCGGCGTTGTCGGCCCTGAGCGACAGCCGGTATTCGGCGCGTGAGGTGAACATGCGATAGGGCTCGCTCACCCCCTTGGTAACGAGGTCGTCGATCATCACACCGAGATAGGCCTCGGCCCGGTCGAACACCACGCCGTCGCCACCACCGGCCCGGCGGGCGGCGTTGAGGCCGGCGACGAGCCCCTGAGCCGCCGCCTCCTCATAGCCGGTGGTGCCGTTGATCTGGCCGGCGAGATAGAGACCGCCGAGCTTCTTGGTCTCCAGCGTCGGATAGAGTTCGCGCGGATCGACGTGATCATATTCGATGGCATAGCCGTATTGGGCGATGCGTGTCCGCTCGAGGCCCGGAATGGAAGCAACGATCGCCTGCTGCACGTCCTCGGGCAACGAGGTCGAGATGCCGTTGGGGTAGACGAGGTCGCTGTCGAGCCCTTCCGGTTCCAGGAAGATCTGATGGCCGTCGCGATCGCCGAAGCGGACGATCTTGTCCTCGATCGACGGACAGTAACGCGGGCCGCGGCTGCCGATCTGGCCGGAATACATCGGCGAGCGATGAACGTTGGCGCGGATCACCGCGTGGGTGGCGTCGGTGGTGCGGCTGATGTGGCAGGCGACCTGCGGCCGGGCGATCGTCGCAGTCAGCGTCGAGAAAGGCTCGGGTTCATCGTCGCCCGGCTGACGCTCCAGGCCGGCGTAGTCGATGGTGCGGCCATCGAGACGCGGTGGCGTGCCGGTCTTCAGGCGGCCAAGCCTGAGGCCAAGCCGGGCCAGCGTCTTCGACAGGCCGAGCGCCGGCGGCTCGCCGATGCGGCCGGCCGGCGTCGTTTTGGGGCCGAGATGAATGAGGCCGGTCAAAAAGGTGCCGGTGGTCAGTACCACGGCACCCGTCACCAGCCGGCGGCCGTCGGCAAGCAGCACGGCCGTTACCCGGCCGCTGGATGTTTCGAGATCGTCCGCCTCGCCGTCGATCACCGTCAGATTGGCGGCCGCCGCCAGTTCGGCCTGCATCGCCGCCTTGTAGAGCTTGCGATCGGCCTGGGCGCGCGGCCCGCGCACCGCCGGTCCCTTGCGGCGGTTGAGCAGGCGAAACTGGATGCCGGCGGCGTCGGCCACCCGGCCCATCAACCCGTCCAGCGCGTCGATCTCGCGCACCAGATGGCCCTTGCCGAGGCCACCGATGGCTGGATTGCAGGACATCGAGCCCACGGTGGCAAAACTGTGCGTCACCAGCGCCGTGCGGGCGCCGGTCCGCGCCGCCGCATGCGCCGCCTCGGCGCCGGCATGGCCGCCGCCAATGACGACGACATCGAAGCTGTCAAACGCATCCATGTCCTGCTGGTCACCTTGCTGAATGGATTCTTGGGCCGGAGAAGCCGCTGTCCACGGTGCTTTTCCACCACCGCCGTCATGTCTGTTGGCAGAGAGACAGGACCTTAATAGGGCAAACCGCCGCCCGAGGTCAAAGACGAAAAGCGCGGATTTCCGCCATTTTCTTAGCCGCAACCCGATCCGTCACCTATTGAAGGCGCATTTCCGGAATCGGTTCGGCGGCGAATCCGTTGAGTTTTCCACAGGCTGGGGAGTGTTTCACGTGAAACACCGTTAATTTTCCATCCCCACTCTGCCGATCCGACGCTGACCCGATTCACCATGCCGGCCGACTCGTTTCGGATAGGAATCGATCATTTGCCAATACAGAAGGTGGAAAAAATCGAGCCGAGCACTTCCTCGACGTCGATGCGGCCGGTCAGCCGGCCGAGCGCGTCGCCGGCCTGGCGCAATCGATCGGCGGCGATCTCCACCGGCAGATCCGGCCGCTCCGCCCGGCGCAGCGCCTTGACTGCCTGTTCCAGGCATTGCCGCTGCCGCGCCCGGCTGACCAGCGGTGCCTCGCCGGCCAATCGGTCAGCAGCCTCCCGCGTCAGGCGGTCGAGCAGCCGGTCGAGCGTCCGGCGATCGTGGATCGATACGGCTTCGGTAGCACCATCGTGCAAGTCCGCCTTGCTGCGCAGCGCCAGCAGCGGCACGCCAAGGCCGGCGACATCGGTGGAAGGGCCGGTGCCATCCTCGTCCAGCCAGACGATCAGGTCGGCCGCCGCCGCCCGCGCCCGCCCCCGCCGGATACCCTCGGCCTCGATGGCATCGCCTGCGCCTTGCCGCAGCCCGGCGGTATCGACCAGCGTGACCGCGTAGCCGCCAAGGTCGAGCCGGACTTCCAGGAGGTCGCGCGTCGTGCCGGGAATATCGGTGACGATGGCGATGTCGCGCTCGGCCAGCGCATTGACCAGACTGGACTTGCCGGCGTTGGGTGGACCGAGCACCACAGCCTCGAACCCGTCGCGGATGCGCTCGCCGCGCCGACCGGCCTGCAACTCGCGCTCCATCTCCGCCCGCAGCAGGCCGGCGTCGATGCCCACGTCGGCGGCCACGGCCTCCGGCACGTCGTCTTCATCGGCGAAATCGAGATTGGCCTCGACACGCGCCCGGATTTCGATCAGCCGCTGCCGCCAGTCCTCGGCCCGTGCGCGGAAGGCGCCGCCGGCCAGGCGCAGCGCCTGCCGCCGCTGGCTGTCGGTGTCGGCGGCGATCAGGTCGGCCAGACCCTCGACCTCGGTAAGATCGAGGCGGCCATTGTCGAAGGCGCGGCGGGTGAACTCGCCAGCCTCGGCCAGCCGCAGCCCCGGCAGGCTACCGAGAAAGGCCAGGAAGGCGGCCACCACCGCCCGGCCGCCATGCAGGTGAAACTCGGCGACATCCTCGCCGGTGAAGCTGCCAGGCGCCGGGAAGAACAGGATCAGGCCCCGGTCGATCACCTCGCCGTCGTCACCATGCACATCCCGCAGCACCGCTCGCCGCGGCGACGGGAGGGCTCCAACGGTCGTTTCGAGCACGAGTCGGACCGCCGGTCCGGTCATACGAAGCACGGCGATGCCGCTTGGCAACGGACCGGACGACAGAGCGAAGATCGTATCGGTCACGACTCAATCCTCGGCGAGAGATTCAGCATTTTGTGAAAGCGTTTCGGAGGCGACTCGGAGCGCTCCGTGGCGCCTTTGCGAAAGCAACAAGAGCGAGTACTTCCGTCAAAACGGCACGGCACCCCGTAAGGCTCCGGCCGATCGGGAACGACGTATCGGCCGCGAATCGATCCGCGGCCGATGATTCACGTGAAACAGCCTATCAGGTGTTCATGGAATCGAAGAAGTCGTTGTTGGTTCGCGTCTGCCGCAGCTTGTCGAGCAGGAACTCGGTAGCGTCGGTGGTGCCCATCGGATTGAGGATGCGGCGGAGGACAAAGGTCTTCTTGAGCTTGTCCGGCACCACCAGCAGATCTTCCTTGCGGGTGCCCGAGCGCTGGATGTCGATGGCCGGGAACACGCGCTTGTCGGAGATCTTGCGGTCCAGGATGATTTCCGAGTTGCCGGTCCCCTTGAACTCCTCGAAGATCACTTCGTCCATGCGGCTGCCGGTGTCGATCAGCGCCGTGGCGATGATGGTCAGCGACCCGCCCTGCTCGATGTTGCGGGCGGCGCCGAAGAAGCGCTTCGGCCGCTGTAGCGCATTGGCGTCGACGCCGCCGGTCAGCACCTTGCCGGAGGACGGCACCACCGTGTTGTAGGCGCGGCCGAGGCGGGTGATCGAATCGAGCAGGATGACCACGTCACGTCCATGCTCGACCAGGCGCTTGGCCTTCTCGATGACCATTTCCGCCACCTGCACGTGGCGCGTCGCCGGTTCGTCGAAGGTGGAGGACACCACCTCGCCGCGCACCGAGCGCTGCATGTCGGTCACTTCTTCCGGCCGCTCGTCGATAAGCAGGACGATCAGATAGCATTCCGGATGGTTGGTGGTGATCGAATGGGCGATGTTCTGCAACAGCACCGTCTTGCCGGTACGCGGCGGCGCGACGATCAGCGCGCGCTGGCCCTTGCCGAGCGGCGCCACGATGTCGATGACCCGGGCCGAGAAGTCCTTCGACGGAACGCCCTCCACCTCCATGCGGAAGCGCTCGTCGGGATAGAGCGGCGTCAGGTTGTCGAAGTGCACCTTGTGGCGCGCCTTCTCGGGATCCTCGAAATTGACGGTGTTGACCTTGAGCAGCGCGAAATAGCGCTCGCCTTCCTTGGGGCTGCGGATCTGGCCCTCGACGGTGTCGCCGGTCCTCAGCGAGAAGCGGCGTATCTGGGCCGGCGAGATGTAGATGTCGTCGGGGCCGGGCAGATAGTTGGCATCCGGCGAACGCAGGAAGCCGAAGCCGTCCTGCAGCACCTCGACGACGCCCTCGCCGATGATCTCGACCTCCTGGTCGGCCAGCTGCTTCAGGATTGCGAACAGCAGCTCCTGCTTGCGCATGGTCGAGGCATTCTCCACCTCCAGCTCCTCGGCGACGGCCAGGAGTTCGGTGGGGGTCTTCTTCTTGAGATCCTGGAGCTTCATCTCCGACATGGATGCGGCATCTCTTGGCTGGAAACGGGAAAAGACGCCGAAAACACGTGCCTCCCCGCAACGGGGATACGCAACGACGAACTTTTCCGAAAGACGCGAACAGGCAGCGACGGCGGGGAGCCGCCACGGAGGAACTTCTCGGAACGATGTCCGGAAGGCGCCTGCTCGCGAGGCGAGGGACTCGGTTTCTATACCCCGTTCGGCCGGGCACGGCAAGCGTCCGGCCGGGGCAGCGTCAGAACGGCTTCAGCACCACCAGCGCCAGAATGGCCAGGAGGATCAGCGTCGGCAGCTCGTTGATCATCCGGAAGAAGCGCGAGGTATGGCGGTTGGCGTCGCGGGCGAAGGCCTTGCGCCAGACGTCGAGATGGACGTGGTAGGCGGTGAGCGCCACCACGAAGGCAATCTTCAGCCACAGCCAGGACGCGCCGGTGAACCAGTCGCCCTTGATGCCGAGCCACAGGCCGAAGCCCCAGCTGCCGATCATCGCCGGCTGCATGATGCCCTTGATCAGCCGCCGCTCCATCACCTTGAAGGTTTCCGATTGCACCGAGCCGGGCTCGGCGTCGGCGTGATAGACGAACAGGCGCGGCAGGTAGAAGATGCCAGCCATCCAGGCAAATACCGAGAACAGATGGCCGATCTTGATCCAGTCGTAGGCGTGGCCGATCATCGTTGCCCTGCCCCGCGCAGCCGCCCGAGCATGCGCGTGACGTTGTCGATGTCGCCATCCGGCGTGATGCCATGGCCGAGGTTGAAGATCAGCGGCCGGCCGCCCAGCCGGTCGAGGATGCGATCGACGGCGGCGTCGAGCGCCGCGCCGCCGGTGACGAGATGCAGCGGATCGAGATTGCCCTGCACCGGCCTCAGCGGCTGCACATGGTCGCGGACGAAATCGAGCGAGGCCTGCCAGTCGATGCCGACGGCGTTGACGCCGGTCTCTCGCACATAGGTCGGCAGATGGCCGCCCGCTCCCTTGGGAAAGCCGATCACCCGCGCTCCCGGCACCTCGCGCCGCAGGCCCTCGACGATGCGACGGGTCGGTTCGATCACCAGCCGCTGAAAGCCGGCATCGTCAAGCCCGCCGGCCCAGGTGTCGAAGATCTGCACCGCGTCGGCGCCGGCCCGCAGCTGGGCGGCGAGATAACCAATGGACGCCTCGACCAGCACATCGATCAGGCGATCGACGCCGGCGGGGTCGAGCAGCACCGCCTTGCGAGCCGGCAACTGGTCGGGCGTGCCGCGGCCGGCGATCATGTAGGTGAGGAGCGTCCAGGGCGCGCCGCAGAAGCCGAGCAGCGTCGTCTCCGGCGGCAGCGCGGCGCGGATGCGGCTAACCGCCTCGAAGACCGGCGCCAGACGTTCGACCAGCCGCTCCGGCTCGAGGCCCGGACGGGCGAGATCGATGGGCGAGAGGCGCGGCCCCTCACCGTCGACGAACCATACCTTCTGGCCGAGCGCCTGCGGCACGACGAGAATGTCGGAGAACAGAATGGCCGCGTCGAAGCCGAAGCGGCGGATCGGCTGCAACGTCACCTCGGTGGCGAGATCCGGCGTGTAGCAGAGATCGAGAAAGGAACCGGCCTTTGCCCTCACCTGCCGATACTCGGGCAGATAGCGGCCGGCCTGCCGCATCATCCAGACAGGCGGCGGCCACAGCCGCTCACCATCGATGACCCTGAGAAGGCATCGCTTCGCCGTCCCGTCGTCCGTGTTCTGAGGCGTCGCGCCGTCCGTGGTTTCCAAGTCAAGAATCCTTTTGAAGAGATTTTCTTTTTCTTATTGGCGAGGGATAGCAGGGATTGTCGCCTCTCCACAATCCGAACCGTGACGGGCGCCGAGGGCCGGTGCCGCTGGTGCCGCCGGCAGGCCAAGCCTGTGGCTTTTGTGGAAAACTTTAACGGATGGCGGAACGCCGCAAGTCTTAACGAAAGGTTAATGGGGATGACCGCCGAACAGTTAATGAACGGTTAAGGAGGCGCGTCGCTTTTGCACAGCGCCCACAGGCGGCGTTAGGATCATGCCCATCGGCGTCGATTGTTGATGGTTTGCCGGCCTCTCCACAGCCCCCGGCCGGGGCGTTGCCGAGGGCGGCTTTTATCCACCCCCGTCCCGAGGCACGACGAGTATCTGTGGATCGTCGTTGGACGAAAACAAGCCAAGTCATTGATCGGACGTCCTGAAAAAGAACTCGCCAACGGAGGCGCCTTCTGAGATGCTCTGCGCCGTCCTTTCGGAGCATGCCGGCCATGAAGCGGGGCCAGACCTATTTCCACATCCACCTCGTCTCCGATTCCACCGGCGAGACGCTGCTGGCCGTTGGCCGGGCGGCTACCGCCCAGTACGAATCCATGGTGGCGATCGAGCATATCTATCCGCTGGTCCGCTCGGTGCGGCACATCGAGCGGGTGATCGCCGACATCGAGGCGGCGCCGGGCATCGTGCTCTACACGCTGGTGCAGCAGGATCTTGCCTCCAAGCTCGAGGAGGCCTGTCAGGCGGCGGCCATTCCCTGCATCGACGTGCTGAGGCCGGTGTTCGACGTCTTCCGCTCCTTCTTCAACGTGCAGGCGATCGGCAAGGCCGGCGCCCAGCACGCCATGGACGCCGACTATTTCAAGCGCATCGACGCGCTGAACTTCACGCTGGCCCACGACGACGGCGCCCTGCCCGACGATATCGAGGAAACCGACGTCATCCTGATCGGCATCAGCCGCACCTCCAAGACGCCGACCTCCATCTATCTCGCCAATCGCGGCATCCGCACCGCCAACGTGCCGCTGGTACCGGGCATTACCGTCGCCGACAAGGTGATCGCCGCCAAACGGCCGCTGGTGGTCTGCCTGATCGCCACCGCCGAGCGGATCATGCATGTCCGCCAGAACCGTCTTCTGGCGCTCGCCGACCGCAGCCAGAATTCGCCCTATGTCGATAAGGCGTCGATCGCCCAGGAAATCCTCTATTCCAAGCGCCTGTGCGCCGAACACGGCTGGCCGATGATCGATGTGACGCGCCGTTCCATCGAGGAAACCGCCGCCGCCATCCTCGCCCTTTGGGATCAGCATCGCTACGGCAAGGCGCTCGACTCCTTCTCCGATAGCGTGCCGGGTGAACCATGAGCCTCATTCTCGCCTCGGCCAGTCCCGCCCGCGCCGCCCTGCTCACCGGCGCCGGCCTGATCTTCAAGCGCGTGCCGGCCGACGTCGACGAACGCCTGGTCGAGGAGGATCTCGGCGGCCTCGGCGCCGCCGACGTCGCCCAGGCGCTGGCCGACGTCAAGGCGGTGGAGGTATCGATGCGCCGGCCGGGTGACCTGGTCATCGGCGCCGACCAGACGCTGGCGCTCGGCGACGAGCGCTTCCACAAGCCGCGCGACCGCGAGGAGGCCGGCCGTCAGCTGACCCGCCTGTCCGGCCGCAGCCACGAGCTGCATTCGGCGCTGTCGCTGGCTCGCGGCGGCGAGGTGCTGCATCGGGCCGTCGATTCGGCCCGGCTGACCATGCGGCCGCTGTCGGCCCGTTTCATCAGCCATTATCTGGCGGTGGTCGGCGAGGCGGCTGTCGGCTCGGTCGGCGCCTACCAGCTCGAAGGCTACGGCGTTCAACTGTTCTCGGCGGTCGACGGCAACCACTTCACCATCCTCGGCCTGCCGCTGCTGCCGCTTCTTCATTTCCTGCGCGAGGAGGGGGTGATCGAACGATGATCCGCGCCGCCGTCATCGGCTGGCCTGTCGGCCAGTCGCGCTCGCCGCTCATTCATGGCCATTGGCTGAGGGAATTCGCCATCGATGGCGGCTATGACCGGCTGGCTGTCGCGCCCGAGCAGGCCGAAGCCTTCTTTGCCGGCTTCGCCGCCAGCGGCCTTGCCGGCGGCAACGTCACCATTCCCCACAAGGAGACGGCGGCGCGCGCGGCGGCGCATCGCACGCCGGTGGTCGAACGCATCGGCGCCGCCAACACGCTGTGGCTCGAGGATGGCCTGCTTTGCGCCGACAATACCGACGGCGTCGGCTTCCTCGCCAACCTCGACGAGCGGGCGTCCGGCTGGGACGCCGATCCCGGCGAGGCGCTGGTGCTGGGGGCCGGCGGCGCCGCGGTGGCGATCGTCGATGCCCTGGTGGCGCGCGGCTTCACGGTGCGGATCGTCAACCGCACGCTGGCTCGGGCCGAGGAGCTGGCCGGCCGCTATCCCGGCAAAGCCACCGCCGACATCCTTTCGGCGGCGAATCGATACGCGGCGACGGCCGGCCTCGTCGTCAACACCACCTCGCTCGGCATGAAGGGCGACGGCGCCATCGACCTCGACATGGCGGGCCTGCCGGCCGGAGCGGTGGTCACCGACATCGTCTATGTGCCGCTCGAAACGCCGTTCCTCGCCGCCGCCCGAGCGCGTGGCCTCCGCAGCGTCGATGGTCTCGGCATGCTGCTGCATCAGGCGGTGCCGGGCTTCGAGCGCTGGTTCGGCCGCCGGCCGGCGGTGACGCCGGGCCTGCGCGCCCTGATCGAGGCCGACCTGTGATCGTCATCGGCCTCACCGGCTCGATCGGCATGGGCAAGACCACCACCGCCGATCTGTTCCGGCAAAAGGGTCTGCCGGTATTCGACGCCGACGCCACTGTGCACGCCCTCTACGACGGGCCGCTCGCCGCGCCGATCGAGGCAGCCTTTCCCGGCGCGACGGTGGACGGCCGCGTCGACCGCGCCCGTCTCTCGGCGCGGCTCGCCGGCAACGCCGAAGCCTTCCGGCGGCTGGAAGCCATCGTCCATCCGGCGGTGCGGCGGGCGGAGGCGGACTTCCTGGCCGCCGCCCGCGCTGCCGGCGCCGCGGCGGCGGTGCTCGACATTCCCCTGTTCTTCGAGACCGGCCGCCACCGCGACGTCGACAAGGTGGTGGTGGTGTCGGCGCCGGCCGAGGTGCAGCGGGCACGCGTGCTCGCCCGGCCGGGTATGACCGAGGAGAGATTCGCCGCGCTCCTCGCTCGCCAGATGCCCGACGCGGAAAAGCGGGCACGCGCCGACTGGGTGGTGCCCACGGGCGATGGCATTCCGGCGGCGCGGGCGTCGGTTGAAGCCTTCCTCGCGGAATTGGCGGGGGACAAGCCGGCCCGGCGTCCTTGAATTCGCCATCGCCGGCGGGCAGGATTCGGCCATGCGCGAAATCGTCTTCGACACGGAAACCACCGGCCTCGATCCCAAAAGCGGCGATCGCCTCGTCGAGATCGGCTGCGTCGAGGTGGTCAACCGCTTTCCGACCGGCCGCAACTACCACGCCTACATCAATCCCGGCCGGTCGGTGCCCAGGGAAGCCTTCGACGTTCACGGCCTGTCCGACGAGTTCCTGGCCGACAAGCCGCGTTTCGACGACATCGCCGACGCCTTCGTCGCCTTTGTCGGCGACGCCCAGCTCGTCGCCCACAACGCCAGCTTCGACATGGGCTTCATCAATTTCGAGCTGAAGGCGTCCGGCCGCGTCGCCTTCGGCAACGAGCGGGTCGTCGACACGCTGATGATGGCCCGCCGCAAGCATCCCGGCGCCCCGGCCAGCCTCGACGCGCTGTGCAGCCGCTATGGCATCGACCGTTCGAGGCGCGTCAAGCACGGCGCCCTGCTCGATGCCGAGCTGCTGGCCGAGGTCTATCTGGAGCTGACCGGCGGCCGGCAAGCCGGCCTCGACCTGACGATGACGGTGCATTCGGGCGCCGACGCGGCCGGCGGCCGGGCCGTGGTGCGGCCGCGCCCCGCGCCGCTGCCGTCGCGCCTCACCGCCACTGAGGCCGAGGCGCATGCCGCCTTCATCGCCGCCATCGGCGACAAGGCGCTGTGGAACGCCTATGTCGAGGCGGACGAGCGGGCGGAAACGGCCTGAGCGGCCCTGCGGGATGTTCTTAGCCGGCAAATCATGGCATAGAGCGCATCAATGGCGTCCCGAACCGGCTTTTCCGCCGAGACGCGGCGATCGACGTTCCGAAGGGAAGGCCCGTGACCAAGCCGCCCGTTGAGAAATTCCGGCAGGTCGCCGCCCTGCCCTACCGGCTGACCGCGCACGGCTACGAGGTGGTGATGATCACCACCCGCGACAGCGGCCGCTGGATATTGCCCAAGGGCTGGCCGATCAAGGGTCTAAAGCCCTACGAAGCCGCCGAGACCGAGGCGATGGAGGAGGCCGGGCTGATCGGCACCGTCGCGACGAAGCCCTGCGGCCGCTTCACCTACGTCAAGCAGTTTCCGAAGCGCCAGGAGAAGGTGCTGGTCGAGGTGTTTCCGATGGCCGTCGAAAAGCAGCTCGACGACTGGCAGGAGAAGGGCCAGCGCGAGGTGCGCTTCTTCAACCCGGTCGACGCGGCGGCGCTGGTGTCGGATGCCGGCGTCGGCGACCTGATCCTCGCCTTCTTCGTCGATCTCGCCAAGAAGAAGGCGGCCGGCACCCTGAAGGCACCGGCCGCCGGGAAAGCGTCCGACAAGGCGGCCGAGGAGGATCAGGCCAGCCCCTCGAACAACGCCGTGGAGAGATAGCGCTCGGCGAACGACGGCACGATCGCCACGATGGTCTTGCCGGCGTTCTCCGGCCGCTGGCCGACCTTGATCGCCGCCCGGAGCGCCGCGCCGGAGGAGATGCCGACCGGCACGCCTTCGAGCTTGGCCACCTGGCGGGCGGTGGCCAGCGCCTCCTCGGAGGAAATCGGCAGGATTTCGTCGTAGACCTTGGTGTCGAGCACCGTCGGAACGAAGCCGGCGCCGATGCCCTGGATCTTGTGCGGGCCGGGCGTGCCGCCCGACAGCACCGGGCTCTCGCTCGGCTCCACCGCCACGATCTTCACGCCGGGCTTGCGGGATTTCAGCACCTGGCCGACGCCGGTGATGGTGCCGCCGGTGCCGATGCCGGACACCACGATGTCGACCGCGCCGTCGGTATCGTTCCAGATTTCCTCGGCGGTGCTGACGCGGTGCACCTCCGGGTTGGCCGGGTTCTCGAACTGCTGCGGAATGATGGCGCCGGGAATGCTGGCGGCCAGCTCGCCGGCCCGGGCGATGGCGCCCTTCATGCCCTTGGCGGCCTCGGTCAGCTCCAGCTCGGCGCCGAGCAGCTTCAGCATCTTGCGCCGCTCGATCGACATCGATTCCGGCATCACCAGGATCAGCCGGTAGCCCTTGGCGGCGGCGACGAAGGCGAGAGCGATGCCGGTGTTGCCCGAGGTCGGCTCGATCAGCGTCGATTCGCCGGGCTTGATCTTGCCCTGGGCCTCCAGCGCCTCGATCAGCGCCACGCCGATGCGGTCCTTGACCGAGGCGATCGGGTTGAAGAACTCCAGCTTGCCGAGGATCGTCGCCTGAACGCCGTTCTCCTTGGCCAGCTTGTCGAGGCGGACCAGCGGCGTGTCGCCGATGGTGTCGGTGATGGAGGCGTAGACCTTGCCGCGACCGCGGCGGGAAAGATCGCTCATGGGATGTCCTCGTGGGCTGATGGGGTCTGTCCGGGAAATTTGCGCCATTCTATCGGCGGCCGGAGAACGCCACCAGTCAACCAAGGCTGCAACCGGCGGCCCGTTTGGAAAATGATCCCATTTAACGGTCAAAACAGGAAAAGGATTGCTCCGGCGTCAGGAACGGCCGGTCGATCCGAAGCCGCCGGCGCCGCGCGCCGTGTCATCGAGCGTGTCCGTCTCGAAGAGGCGGGCGCGGCTGACCGGCGCAATCACCATCTGGGCGATGCGCTCGCCACGGGTGATGGAGAACGGCGCGTCGGAGAGATTGACCAGGATCACCTTCACCTCGCCGCGATAGTCGGCGTCGACGGTGCCGGGCGAGTTCAGCACGGTGACGCCGTGCTTGGCGGCCAGCCCCGAGCGCGGCCGCACCTGCGCCTCATAGCCGGCCGGCAGCGCCAGGGCGAGGCCGGTCGGCACCAGCGCCCGGCCGAGCGGCGGCAGCGTCAGCGGCGCCTCGACGGCGGCGAGGAGATCGAGGCCGGCCGCCCCGTCGCTCTGGTAGGCCGGCAGCGGCAGGCCCTCGGCATGCGGCAGGCGGAGAACGGCAACGTCGACCATGGGAAATCCTTGAAAATCAGGGTGCGTTACGGAGGCGAATCAAAGGGGATCAAGCGAGGCGGCCGGCGATCAGCGCGATCAGCCGTTCGGCCACCTCGTCCTTGGACAGCGTCGGCCAGGCATCGATGCCGGCCGCCGAGACGATGCGGACGCTGTTGCGGTCGCCGCCGAACACGCCACCCTCGGGCGACACGTCGTTGGCGACGATGCAGTCGGCGCCCTTGGCCTGGAGCTTGCGGCCGGCGTTGGTCTCGACGTCGGTCGTTTCGGCGGCGAATCCGACCACCACCTTCGGCCTTCTGTCGCTGTGGCCGAGGCTGGCGAGGATGTCGGGGTTCTCGACGAAGGCGAGCGGCGGCGGATCGCCGGCCGCCTTCTTGATCTTCTGAGGTGCCACCCCGGCGGGCCGCCAGTCTGAGACGGCGGCGGCCATCACCGCCGCGTCGGCCGGCAGCGCCGCGAACACCGCCTCCAGCATCTCAAGCGCCGTCTCGACGCGCACGACGTCGACGCCGGCCGGATCGGCTATCGAAACCGGTCCGGAGACCAGCGTCACGCGGGCGCCGGCCCGGGCGGCGGCGGCGGCCACCGCGTGGCCCTGCTTGCCCGAGGAGCGGTTGGTGATGAAGCGCACCGGGTCGATCGGCTCGATGGTCGGGCCGGAGGTGACCAGCACGTGGCGACCGGCCAGCGGCTTCGGCGTCGCGGCGGCGGCGAAGAAGGCCTCGACGCCGGCGACGATGTCCATCGGCTCGCTGAGGCGGCCGACGCCGGCCTCGCCGCGCTCGGCCATGCGGCCCTCGGCCGGGCCGATGAAGCGGACGCCGTCGGCGAGAAGGCGGGCGGCATTGCGTTGCGTCGCCGGATGCGCCCACATACGCTGGTTCATGGCCGGACAGGCGATGATCGGCGCGGCGGCGGCGAGCAGGCTGGCGGTGGCCAGTTCATCGGCGAGGCCGTTGGCCATGCGGGCGATCAGGTTGGCGGTGGCCGGCGCCACCAGGATCAGGTCGGTGTCGCGGGAAAGCACGATATGGCCGATGTCCTGCTCCTCGGCGGGGTTGAACAGCTCGCTGAACACCGTCTCGCCCGACAGCGCGCCAACGGTGATCGGCGTCACGAATTCCTTGGCCGAGCGCGTCAGGATCACCCTCACCGTCGCGCCCCGCTCCTTGAGGCGCCGGATCACCTCCAGCACCTTGTAGGCGGCGATGCCGCCGCCGATGACGATCAGGATGCGTTTGCCCGCCAGCATGTCCGGCCCCTCTTGCATGATCGGAGGGAACCTAGACCATCGCGGCGCCGAAGGTAAGCGGTCAGAAGCCGCGACCGTCTCCCGTGGACGCAGGACGCCTGTCCCATGCCCTTCCGCCCCGAGATCCGTCGCCTTCGCGGAGGAAGACGATCTATGCTATTGTTTCATTTATATATTCTGTCATGGCCCACTGAGGCGTAACATCTTGGGCGGAATGGAACGCCCCTCAACCCGTGGCGAACTTCTCGTCGAAGGAATAGCCCGAGCCGCGCACCGTGCGGATCGGATCCTTGGCGCGGCCACGGTTGATCGACTTGCGCAGGCGGCCGACATGGACGTCGACGGTGCGTTCGTCGACATAGACGTCATGGCCCCAGACGCCGTTCAGCAGTTGCTCGCGCGAGAACACCCGGCCCGGCGACTGCATCAGGAATTCCAGAAGGCGGAATTCGGTCGGCCCGAGATGCACCTCGCGCGCCGAACGGCGGACGCGCCGCGTCTCGCGGTCGAGTTCGATGTCGCCGGCCATGAGCAGGCTCGACACCGTCTCCGGCTTGGCGCGCCGCAGCATGGCCTTGACGCGGGCGATCAGCTCGGGAACCGAGAACGGCTTCACCACATAGTCGTCGGCGCCGGTGGCGAGGCCGCGCACCCGTTCCGCTTCCTCGCCGCGCGCCGTCAGCATGATCACCGGCAGCCGCTCGGTCTCCGGCCGCGCCCGGAGGCGGCGGCACAGCTCGATGCCGGAAATACCCGGCAGCATCCAGTCCAGCAGCAGGAGGTCGGGCGTGATCTCCTTGAGCCGGATGTCGGCTTCGTCGCCACGGAAGGCCTGCTCCACCTCGAAGCCCTCGGCCTCGAGGTTGTAGCGCAGCATCAGCGACACCGCCTCCTCGTCCTCGACGATCATCACCTTGGCCATGGTCGTGTTCCGCTCCCGCTTGATCAGGTTCCGGCGATGGTGCTGGCGATCGACGCGTCGGCCTTCGGCCGTTCGTCCTCGTAGGAACGGCCCGTCACCACATAGTGCACCGATTCGGCGATGTTGGTGGCGTGGTCGCCGATCCGCTCGATGTTCTTGGCGCAGAACAGCAGATGGATGCAGAAGGTGAGGTTGCGCGGATCCTCCATCATGTAGGTGAGGAGTTCGCGGAACAGCGAGGTGTAGAGCGCGTCGATCTCGTCGTCGCGCCGGCGGACGGCGCCGGCTGCCTGGTCGTCGTGGCTGGCATAGGCGTCGAGCACCATCTTGAGCTGGTGGAGGGCGATCTCGCAGAGATGCTCGACGCCGTTGATCAGCTGCTTGTGCGGGAACACGCCGTTGATGGCGACGGCGCGCTTGGCGATGTTCTTGGCGAGATCGCCCACCCGCTCGATGTCGTTGGCGATGCGCATGGCGCCGACGATCTCCCGGAGATCGCTGGCCATCGGCTGGCGGCGGGCGATCACCAGGATCGCCTTGTCCTCGATGTCGCGCTGCAGCCGGTCGAGTTCGCGGTCGCCGGCAATCACCCGCCGCGCGAGGTCGATGTCGAGGCGGGTCAGCGCCGTCACCGAATCGCCGACCGCGCGCTCGGCGAGGCCGCCGATCTCGGTCACCATGCGGGCGATGGCCTTGAGGTCGTCGTCATAGGCGGAAACAGTATGTTCCATGCGAAATCTCCTGCCGTTTCCGGTCAGCCGAAGCGGCCCGTGATGTAGTCCAGCGTCCGCTGCTCCAGCGGATTGGTGAAGACGTGGTCGGTGGGGCCTTCCTCGATCAGGTGTCCGAGGTGGAAGAAGGCGGTGCGCTGCGACACGCGCGCCGCCTGCTGCATCGAATGCGTGACGATGACGATGGTGAAGTTGGCGCGCAACTCGTCGATCAGCTCTTCGATCTTGGCGGTGGCGATCGGGTCGAGCGCCGAGCAGGGCTCGTCCATCAGGATCACCTCCGGCGACACGGCGATGGCGCGGGCGATGCAGAGGCGCTGCTGCTGGCCGCCGGACAGGCCGGTGCCCGGCTCGGTCAGGCGATCCTTCACCTCGTTGAAGAGCGAGGCCTTTTGCAGCGAGGTGACGACGATCTCCTCGAGGTCGGCCTTGGAACGGGCGAGGCCGTGGATGCGCGGCCCGTAGGCGACATTGTCGAAGATCGACTTCGGGAAGGGATTGGGCTTCTGGAACACCATGCCGACGCGCGCCCGGAGTTCGACCACGTCGAGATCGGGATCGTAGACGTCCTGGTCGTCGAGGGTGATGGTGCCCTCGACGCGGGCGCCGGCGATGGTGTCGTTCATGCGGTTGATGCAGCGCAGGAAGGTCGACTTGCCGCAGCCCGACGGACCGATGAAGGCAGTGACCGCCTTCTCGGCGATGTCGATGGAGACGCCGTGCAGCGCCTGCTTCTGGCCGTAGGTCACCTTGACGTTGCGGGTGTGGATCTTGATCGGCCGGCCCGCCGCGTCGGGGGTGCGGACGGTCTCGAAGGGCACGGTGGCCTGGACTGCGGACATGGCGGGAACTCCGGAAATCACCAGCGGCGCTCGAAGGCGCGGCGGAGCAGGATGGCGATGCTGTTCATGGCGAGCAGGAAGGCGAGCAGCACGATGATCGCCGCCGAGGTGCGCTCGGTGAAGGCGCGCTCCGGCTCGGTCGCCCACATGTAGATCTGGGTCGGCAGCGCCGTCGCCGGGTCGAGCGGCGTCGACGGATAGTCGACGATGAACGCCTTCATGCCGATCATCAGGAGCGGCGCCGTCTCGCCGAGCGCGTGGGCGAGGCCGATGATGGTGCCGGTCAGCACGCCCGGCATGGCCAGCGGCAGCACGTGGTGGAACACCGTCTGCATCTTCGAGGCGCCGATGCCGAGGCCGGCCTCGCGGATCGACGGCGGCACCGCCTTCAGCGCGGCGCGGGTGGCGATGATGATGGTCGGCAGCGTGGTCAGCGTCAGCACCAGGCCGCCGACCAGGCTGGCCGAGCGCGGCAGATGGGCGAAGTTGATGAACACCGCGAGGCCGAGGAGGCCGTAGACGATCGATGGCACGGCGGCGAGGTTGTTGATGTTGACCTCGATCAGGTCGGTCCAGCGGTTCTTGGGCGCGAATTCCTCGAGATAGATCGAGCCGGCGACGCCGAGCGGCAGCGACAGCACCAGCACCACCAGCATCATGTAGAGCGAGCCGACCAGCGCCACGCCGACGCCGGCCATCTCCGGCCGTGTCGAGGCGCCGTTGGTGAACAGGGCCGTGTTGAAGGCGAGGCGCAGCGCGCCGTCCGCCTTCAGCCTGTCGATCAGCACGATGTGCTTGTCCTTGATGAGGCGCTGGCTTTCCGGAACGTCGGCGGGGATCGTTCCCTTGACGAAGGAATCGACGTCGCCGGTGGCATAGAAGGCGACCGCCTTCTTGGTGCCGATCAGCGTGGGGTCGGCGGCGATCATCGACCGCAGCATCGGCCCCGAGCCCTTGGACAGGAGATCGAGCCCGTCGTAGAGGGCGTCCTCGTCGTTGGGGTCGATCTCCAGCGTCCGGACGAGCGCCGCGGCGATCAGGTCGTCGAAGCGGAAGGCGTTGCCCGACATGATCGCCGCCGGCGAGCGGTCGCCGTCCGGGGCGATGATCGCCGGATCGAAATCGACGATCATGGTGATGCGCGTCTGCTGGAAGGCGGTGTAGCCGCGCAGGACGATCGAGCCGAACAGCAGCGCCAGGAAGGTGAGGGCGAGCGCCACCGCCATGAGGCCGAAGGTGCGGAAGCGCCGCTCGGCGGCATAACGGCGCTTGAGGCCGATGTCGATCCTGGAGATCTTGCGGACGTCGGGGCCGGAAAGCTGCGAGGGAGGGAGCGGAAGGGCGCGATCGGTCATTCGTACTGCTCCCGATACTTGCGGACGATGGTCAGCGCCAGCACGTTGAGGCCGAGCGTGATGACGAACAGCGTGATGCCCAGCGCGAAGGCCACCAGCGTCTGCGGGCTGGTGAACTCGAGGTCGCCGGTCAGCTGGTTGACGATCTTGACGGTGATGGTGGTCATCTCGGCGAACGGGTTGAGCGAGGCGCGGGCGGCGACGCCGGCCGCCAGCACGACGATCATCGTCTCGCCGATGGCGCGGGAGACGGCGAGCAGCACCGCGCCGACCACGCCCGGCAGCGCCGCCGGCAGGATCACCTGCCGCATGGTCTCCGAGCGGGTGGCGCCGAGCGCCAGCGAGCCGTCGCGCAGCGAGCGCGGCACGGCGGTGATGATGTCGTCGCTGAGCGAGGAGACGTAGGGGATGATCATGATGCCCATCACCAGACCGGCGGTGAGCACGTTGTTGCCCGAGGTGCCGAGGCCGAGCGGTACGGCCAGCCAGTCGCGGATGAACGGCCCGATGGTGGTCAGCGCGAAGAAGCCGTAGACGATGGTCGGGATGCCGGCCAGGATCTCGATCAGCGGCTTGGCGATCGAGCGCACCTTGGAGCCGGCGTATTCGGCCATGTAGACGGCCGAGAACAAGCCGACCGGCACCGCCACCAGCATGGCGAAGAACGAGATGTAGATGGTGCCCCAGAACAGCGGCAGGAAGCCGAACTGGCCGCTTTCCGTCGAACCGGCAGCGGCGAAGCGCGGGTCCCAGATGGTGCCGAAGTAGAAGTTGATCGGCGACACCATCGAGAAGAACTGCAAGGCCTGGAACAGCAGGCTGAGCACGATGCCGACGGTGGTCAGGATGGCCACCGACGAGGCGGCGATCAAGAGGGCGAGAACGGTGTTCTCGACGAGGTTGCGCGCCCGGAGGCGTGGACGCACCCGTGCGAAGGCGAAGATCAGCCCGAAGGCGAGGGCGGCCACCACCGCCGCGTCGATGGCGGTGTCGAGGCCGTCCGAGACGACGTTGAGCGCGCCGGCGGCGACCAGCTGGTAGGGCTTGACGTCCTCGCCGAGCGGCAGGCCGTGGCGGGCGAACACCGAGCGCGCCGTCACCACGCCGATGCGGATGTTCTGGAGTTCGTCGGGCGTGGCGAGCTTCAGGCCGGCCGCCACCTGCTCGACGCCGGAGATCTGCAGCGACAGCTGCGTCGTATCAGCGAGCACCGTCTCCGGCAGGTTGGCGCGCACCGTGCGGTCGACGATCAGCGGCTTGGCCAGCGACAGGACGATCAGGATGGCCAGAGCCGGCATTGCCGTCCACACCAGCACGTAGGCGCCGTAATAGCCGGGCCGGGCGGCGAGCGCGCCTTTGCCGGAGAGCACGACGGACTTCCAGCGGCCCAGTACGTAGCCGAAGAAGGAAAGGCCCGCGATTAGCGCGAGCAGCCAGAGCGGACCCATTCGGCCTCCCCGTTTCTTGCGTCCGCCAGTTGGCGGCACGATAGGAAAGGGCCTCGCTCGGAGGCCCTTGCCGTTTCAGGTTGCGATCGCTCAGAGCGTCTTGCCGGCCTGGAAGTCGGCGAGCATCTTCTGGCGCTCTTCCTTCGGCGCCGGCACCAGGCCCTTGGCGACGGTCGGCGAACGCGGGCCGATCATCTGGTCGGCCAGGAAGAACTCGACGTAGTCCTTGAGGCCGGGGACGACGCCGAGATGCGCCTTCTTGACATAGAAGAACAGCGGCCGCGACACCGGATATTCGCCCTTGGCGATGGTGTCGACCGTCGGGGCGATGCCGGAGACGGTGGCGACCTTCAGCTTGTCCTTGTTGTTCTGGTAGAAGTCCAGGCCGAACACGCCGATGCCGGTCTTGTTGGAATCGATGCGGGCGAGCGTCTCGTTATACTCGCCGTCGATGTCGATCGCCTTGCCGTCCTTGCGCACTTTGACGCAGGCCTTCTGGGCGTCGGCGGCGGCGAGGCCGGAGGCGATGAAGGCGTCATAGGCCTTGGTGGCCTTGCAGCCGGCCAGGAGCAGCTTCTCCTCGAACACTTCGCGCGTGCCGTGCTTCTCGCCGGGGATGTAGGCGGCGATGTCCCAGTCCGGGAAGCCGGCCTTGACGTCGGACCACTTGGCGTTGGGGTTGTCGACGAGCTGGCCGTCCTTCAGCACCCGGGCGCCGAGGGCGTTGAACCAGTCGGCCGGCTCGTAGGCGAAGTCCGGGCCCTTGATGTCGGAGGCGAAGACGATGCCGTCGTAGCCGATGCGGATTTCCTGCACCTCGGTGACGCCGGCCGCCTTGCAGGCGTCGAGTTCCTCGGCCTTGATCGGCCGGGAGGCGTCGGCGATGTCGATGGTGGCGTCGCCGACGCCCTTGCAGAACTCCTTGAGGCCGGCGCCGGTGCCGCCGCCTTCGACGATCGGCGCCTTGAAGTTCGGGTTGGCCTCGGCGAAGGCCTCGGCCACGATGGTGGCGTAAGGCAGGACGGTGGACGAGCCGGCGATGTGAATCTGCTCGGCCGCCAGGGCGGCGGTACCGGTGGCGGAGAGGCCGAGCACGAAGGCGCCGGCAGCGGTGGAGAATTTCACGGGTGCACTCCTAACGGTCTAGGATCGCGACGGCGGGAGCCCGGAAAGCCCGGCAGCTGTGCCCAACCCGTCACGCCCACGGACCCTAGCGATCGGACACTACCCTTCTATGACGGAACCGCTACAAGATTGTGACAATGCAATATATTGATTTGAAATAGGAATTCAGATCGCCCCGGTTTCGGTCGCCGCGTCCTCGGCGGTTTTTGTCATCTCGGCCTCCGGCCCCGGCCGCCGCGGCAGCCAGACGCTTACCGTGGTGCCGACGCCCACCTCCGAGCGGATGGCGAGACGGCCGTGGTGGCGGTTGACGATGTGCTTGACGATGGCAAGGCCGAGGCCGGTGCCGTGCTGCTCGCGGCTTCTCGCCGCATCCACCCTATAGAAGCGCTCGGTGAGGCGCGGCAGGTGATCGGCGGGAATGCCGGGCCCGTCGTCGGTCACGCCGGCGCGGAAGCCGGGCCGGCCGTCGTCGCCGGTCTCCCCGGTGAGGGAGAGGCCGATGCGACCGCCGTCGCGGCCGTATTTGACGGCGTTCTCGACGAGATTGGCGAACACCTGCATCAGCTCGTCGCGGTCGCCGCTGACCGGCGCCGCCGGGCTCGCGGCCACGCTGATCGTCGCCTGTCGGCCGGCCGCCACCGGCGCCATCATGTCGGCCACCGCCGGCAGCACCTCGGCGAGGTCGACGGCGCCGGTCGGCCGGACGTGCGCCTTCATTTCGAGGCGCGACAGCGACATCAGGTCGTCGATCAGCCGGCCCATGCGGCGGGCCTGCTCCAGCATGATGGCCAGGAAGCGCTCGCGGTTGGCCTCGTCGCGGCGGGCCGGGCCGAGCAGCGTCTCGACGAAGCCGGTCAGCGAAGCGAGCGGCGTCCTGAGTTCGTGGCTGGCGTTGGCGATGAAGTCGGTGCGCATGCGGTCGAGGCGGACGGCCTCGCTCTCGTCCCGGAGGCGCACCAGCACGAAGTCCGGCCGCCGGCGCGGCTCGGGGCGCGGCAGGCGCAGCGGCGAACAGCGGACGATGAAATGCCGTTCGGCCGGGCCGCGCTCGGTGAAGCGCACCGGCGGCACGCTTTCGCCCTGGCCGGCGCGGTTGAGCGCCTCGAGGATGTCCGGCACGCGCAGCTTGAAGGCCAGGGGATCGCCGACGCGCGCCGGGCCGAACTCGGCGGCGGCGGCGGCGTTCTGGTAGCGCAGCATGCCGTCGGCGTCGGTGAGGAAGGCCGGCTCCTCCATGCCGTCGAGCAGCAGCTTCATGCCGGTGTCCGGCCAGCGGCGGGCCGGATAGCGGTCGAGCGGCTGCGGCCGCGCCGCCGTGCCGCCGGCCGGCAATACGGCGAGGGCGGCGCCGGCGGTGGCGAGGAGGCCGAGCAGCGCCACGATCGGCCGAAGGCCGGCGGCGAGGAACAGCACCAGCCAGAATACGGCGGCCGCCGCCAGCACCACCTTGAGGCGCCCCTCGGCCAGAGCCTCGGCCAGACGGCCGCGTCCCTCCGGCGGGGTGTCATTTCTCTCCGGCCTATCCGGCGGCAGGCTCATTGCATTCACGCGTCCTTAAGCGGAAACTCGGATCCTGTCACATTGATAATCGTCTTTTGTGACACTCGTTGCATGGCGGTGGCGGCCGGAGTCTGGGGGAAAGCGTATGGGAAAGAAAGACAAATCGACGGGCGGGCTGTCGCGTCGCTTCATATCGAACGCCGAACTGATCGCCGCCCGAGAGGGCGCCGCCGTGCTGGCGACGCAGGCGCCCGACGCGCCGCCGATCACGCTCGGCAAGATGACCTTCGACCTCGACAATCCCTATCTCCCCGAGGAGATCGAGATGGAGGCGCTCGGCTCCGGCGGCTACCCCTACAAGGAGGCGATCAAGGAAAAGGCCTATGTCGAGGAACTGCGCGTTCTGCAGATCGAGCTGGTCAAGCTGCAGAAATGGGCCAACGACACCGGCCAGCGCATCGTCCTGTTGTTCGAGGGGCGCGACGCCGCCGGCAAGGGCGGCACCATTTCCACCTTCCTCGAATACATGAACCCGCGTTCGGCCCGCCACGTGGCGCTGTCCAAGCCGTCCGACGTCGAGCGCGGCCAGTGGTATTTCCAGCGCTACGTCAAGGAGCTGCCGACGCGCGGCGAGATCGTCTTCTTCGACCGGTCCTGGTACAACCGCGCCGTGGTCGAGCCGGTGATGGGTTTCTGCACGCCGGAAGAGGCGAACCTGTTCCTGGAGGAGGTGCCGAGCTTCGAGAAGATGCTGATCAACGACGGCATCGTGCTGATCAAGATCTGGCTCGACATCGGCCGCGAGATGCAGCTGAAGCGCTTTCACGATCGCCGCCACGATCCGCTGCGCATCTGGAAGCTGTCGCCGGTCGATCTCAAGGCGCTCGGCATGTGGGACGAGTATACCGCGGCCCGCGACCGCATGCTGAAGGCCAGCCACTCCGACCTCAGCCCGTGGATCGTCGTCCGGTCCAACGACAAGAAGCGGGCGCGGCTCAACGCCATCCGCTACCTGCTCGGTCAGCTCGACTACGCCCGCAAGAACCTCGCCGCCATCGGCGAGATCGACGACAAGATCCTCGGCAAGGGCCCGAAGTTCCTGAAGATCAAGGACAAGGGCTGACGAAGGTCACGCCAGCCGCAGGTACCAGTGGATGTCGCGGTCGCTCACTTCGGCGAAGAAGCGGTCGCACTCGGCTTCCTTGATGGTGAGGTAGATGTCGGTGAAGCGCTCCCCGAGCCGCCGCTTCAGGAAGTCGGAAGCGCGCGCCCGGCGGAGCGCCTCCGGCCAGAAGCGCGGCAGCGACGGCGGCACCTGCGCGTAGCCGTTGCCGACGATCGGCGGCGACGGGGTTAGCCGCCGCTCGATGCCCTCGATCATGCCGGCGATCACCACGGCGAGCCCGACGTAAGGGTTGACGTCGGCGCCGGCGACGCGCTGTTCGAGATGGCGCGTCTCGGGCGGGCCGCCGGTGACGCGGATCGGCACCGAGCGGTTGTCGATGGCCCAGGCCGGGCCGAGCGGCGCGTAGGAGTTGGGCTTGAAGCGCCTGAAGCTGTTGGCGTTGGGGGCGAGGATGGCCATGCTCTCGGCCATGGTCGTCTCAAGGCCGGCGATCGCCTGCCTGAGCAGCGGATTGCCCTCGGGCTCGTCGCCGGCGAACAGGTTGCGGCCGGCATCGTCTGAGAGGCTGACGTGGAAATGGGCGCCCGAGCCGGCGAAGTCGGCATAGGGCTTGGCCATGAAGGTGGCGACGTAGCCGTGGCGCTCGGCGACGCCCTTGACCAGACGCTTCCAGAGAATGGCGTCGTCGGCCGCCCGCAGCGGATCGGCGCGGTGTTCCAGCACGATCTCGAACTGGCCGGGCGAATACTCCGAGATCAGCGTGCGGGCCGGCAGGCCGGCCGTCTCGGCGGCGGCATAGATTGCTTCGAGCAGGTCCGAGAAGTCGGAGAGATCCTGCACCAGGCAGGCCTGGAGGTCGGTCTGGCGGAAGCCGTTGGGAGCGGTGGGCGGCGTCAGGCGGCCCTCGGCCGCCGCCTTGCCGTCGAGAAGGTAGAACTCCAGCTCGACGGCGGCGGCCGGATGGAAGCCGAGGGCACGGGCGTTCTCGACGACGCGGCCGAGCGCGTGGCGCGGATCGCTGGCCGAGCCCATGCCGTCGGTCTCGAAGGAGGTGAGGATGAACTGGCCGGTCGGCACCGTCCGCCACGGCGAGCGGACCAGCGTGCCGGCCACCGGCCGGCAGATGCGGTCGGCGTCGCCCGTCTCCCATAGGAGGCCGGTCTCCTCGACGTCGGCGCCCTTGATGTCGAGCGACAGCACCGAGCAGGGCAGCGGCCGTCCCGCCCGGTAGGCGCCGATCAGCTCGGCACGGCGCAGCAGCTTGCCGCGCTGCACGCCGGAGCAGTCGGTCAGCAGGCACTCGAACTGGACGACGTCGGGATGGGCGGCGAGGAAAGCCTCGGCCTCGGCGACGTCGGCGATCTTGACGGCGGGCATGGTTGACGATCCCGGAAACAGCGCGAACGACGGACAATCTCCGACGTCATGGCACTTCCCACCGATGATTGTCCAGTGCAGGCCGTCGATCGAAGCCGGGGGACACGACCTTTGGCGCGGCGCCGAGCGGCGTTTCGCGGCGCGCCGTGCCCGAAATGCATCCAGCGGCGCATAAAGCCGGGAGGCCGGGAAAATGCGGCTTGGCCCTGCCGCCGGTTGTCGGCTAGAGTGCCGCCACCACCGGTTATGGATCGTCATGCGTTTCCCGTTTTACGTCCTTCTGCCCGTCCTTCTGCTGCTTGCCGCCTGCGCCGGCTCGCGTCCCAGCGGCGGCGCCCTCGAGGTCGTGACGGCGGCGGCGCCGGAGGCCACCGAGCACGCGCTCCTGGTGGCGGCGACGCGCGAGCGGGTGGCGACAGGGCCGGCGATGTTCAACGGCGAGCGGGCCGGCCAGCTCGATTTCGCCGACCTCTCGATCTCCGTGCCGCCCGGCCACAAGACCGGCAACATCGAATGGCCGTCGCCGCTGCCCGGCGATCCGCAGAAGCAGTTCGTGGCACGGTCGCTCGCCTATGTCGACGGCGCCGCCGCCTTCAAGGCGCGGCTGTCGGCGCGTCTTGCCGCCCTGCCGAAGGGCCGGCGCTCGGTGGCGGTGATCGTCCACGGCTTCAACACCGATTTCGACGAGGCGGTGTTCCGCGCCACCCAGATCGTCCACGACACCGGCTTCGACGGCGTGCCGGTGCTGTTCACCTGGGCGTCGCGCGGCTCGCTGTTCGACTACGTCTACGATCGCGACAGCGCCACGCTGGCCCGCGACGGCCTCGAACAGCTCCTGAGCCTTGCCGCCGACAGCGGCGTCGAAAACCTCTATGTTTTCGCCCATTCCATGGGCAACTGGGCGACCGTCGAGGCGCTGCGGCAGGCCAAGATCGCCGGCCACGGCGATTTCGGCGGCAAGCTGCGCACCGTGGTGCTGGCCGCCCCCGATATCGACGTCGGCGTGTTCAAGGCGGAGATGCGGGTGATCGGCCGGCCGAAATATCCCTTCCTGCTGTTCTCCTCCTCCGACGACCAGGCGCTGTGGCTGTCGGGGCTGATCGCCGGCGAGAAGCCGCGCCTCGGCGCCTATACCGACGACAAGGCGGCCATCGCCGACCTCGGGGTGATCGTCATCGACCTCTCGGCCACCGCGGCCACCGATTCGTTCGCCCACAACAAGTTTGCCGTCGCCCTGCCCGAGTTCGTCACCCGTCTCGGCGAGCGCCTGAGACACGGCGACCGGCTGGCCACCGGCCGCGACAGCTTCTCGGATACGGCTCGCGGCGTCGGCCAGGGGCTTGGCGATCTGGTCGGCAGCACCGCCGGCGCGGTGGTGACGCTGCCGGCCTATCTCTTGACGCTGCCGCTCCGGGCGGTGGGCGGCTAGTCTCGATCCTTGCCGAGGATGTCGAGCAGCCGGTCGAGCGTTGCCTCGTCGAGGCGGCCGATGCTCCTGGCGAGGCGGTTGGCAAGCTCGGTCGCCTTGGGGCCGAGGCCCTCGGTGTCGACCACGACGCGCGGATGCGACAGGCCGGCCAGCCGTTCCAGCTCCTCGGCTTCGTCCCAGATGATGTTGAGGTGGCCGATGATCCGCTGCAGCAGGTCCCAGCTCGGCCGGCCGCGCTTGCCGTGCTCGAGCGCCGACAGATAGGCCGGCGACACGCCGATCGCCGCCGCCATCGCCTTCATGGTCATGCCGCGCGCCTGACGGAGGTCGCGCAGCCGGGCGCCGAACGGGGTCATCCTTCACCTCTCACGCGGGTCCCGGCCTGCCGGACCCGGTCTCCGGTCATTTCCTCTTGCGGATGCGGATGTAGAGGGCGCCGCCGCCGCCATGCACCGGTCCGGCGTCCTCGTAGCCGAGTACCACCGAGCGGAAATCCGGCAGGCTCAGCCACATCGGCACGACGCGCCTGAGCACGCCGCGCTCGTGGTCGTGCAGGCTCTGGAAGTCGCCGCCCGGCCGGCCCTTGCCGGTGATCACCAGCACCACCTTCCAGCCGGCGGCCTGGGCATAGTGGAGAAAGCCGGACAGGCGGGCGTGCGCCTCGTCCTGGCGAAAGCCGTGCAGGTCGAGCCGGCCGTCGATCGCCGTGCGGCCGCGGTTGACCGCCTGCCGCTCGCGCTTGCCGAACGGATGCAGCTTAGGCAGTGCCGGCTTCTGCGGCGATGCGGCGGTGGTGGCCGGCGGCAGGCGGACGAGCGGCCGCTCGGGTTCCGGCTGAGCGGCGGCGAGCGCCGGCGGCGGCGTCAGCTTTTCCGGCCGCAGCGGCGTCACGGTCTTCTTCACCGCCCGCCAGAGTTCCTCCTCCTCCGGGGCGAGCGGCCGACCTTTGCGGCGGGACATGCCCTCAGCCCTCCCGCGGCTTGAGAAGGGCGAAGCGGGCGGGATCGCGCACCCGCGCCGCCGCCGCGAAGGCGGCTTCGCCCGAGCCGAAGAAGATGTCGCCGCGCGCCGGGCCGAGGATGGCCGAGCCGGTATCCTGCGCCACCATCAGCCGCCGGAACGGTCCGCCGGGGAGATCGGCCTCGACGTAGACCGGCGCGTGGAAGGTGATCAGCGCGCGGTCGACGGCCAGCGACCGGCCGGGCGTCAGCGGCACGCCGGCGGCGGCCACCGGCCCCAGCGCCGGATCGGGCACCGGCGCCTCGCGGAAGAAGATGTAGGAGCGGTTGCGCGACAGCGCCGCCCGCCGCTCCTGCGGCGACAGGCCGGCCAGCCAGGCGCGCAATGCATCGGCGGTGGCCTCGGCCGGGCTCGCCGCGACGCCGCGCTCCAGCATCAGCCGCGCCACCGGAAAATAGGGGTGGCCGCTCTTGGCGGCGAAGGTGACGCGCAGCACCTCGCCGTCCGGCAGCTTCAGCCGGGCCGCCCCCTGCACGTGGATGAAGAAGGCGTCGACGGCGCTGGCGACATGGGCGATCGGCGCCGCCCGGCCGTCGAGGGCGCCGGCCATCACCGCACCGCGCTCCGGGCAGGGCAGAAGGCGGCCGCCGTCGTCGATGGCCCAGGTCAGCGCCGGATCGAGGTTGCGCCGGTCGTCGGCCTCGGTCAGCTCGCGCAGGCCGGCGGGCGGCGCCAGGATCGGCACCGGAAAGGCCAGCGACGGCCTTAGCCGCGCCTCGACCTCCGGCTCGTAGAAGCCGGTGATGAAGCCGTCGCCCGTGGCTGGCTCGACGCGGAAGGGCTGGAAATGCGCCTCGAAGAAGGCGCGGGCGGCGGCGGCGTCGACCGTCTCGCTTAGGGCGAGCGCCAGTCGCCCCTTGTCGGCCAGCGCCGCGGCGTCCGGGCCGAGCAGCTTGCCGGTCGGCGGCTTCTCGACAAGGCGGACAGCCGAGCGGCGGAAGGCGGCGAAGGCGGCGGCGTGGTCGTCGTCGGCCCAGCCGGGGAGATCGGTAAAGGTGACCGCCACGAGGCGGCCGACGGATGCGAGGTCGGCCAAGATGAGGTCAGTCCCCGGCGTCGGTGGCGACCAGCTTCCAGTTCGGGTCCGACGATCGCGCCTCGCGGGCGAAGGTCCAGACGTCGGTCACCTCGGCGACCTTCTGCGGATCGCCCTCGACCACCGAGCCGTCGCGGCCGCGCGTGACCGAAATCAGCTGTGAAGAGAAGCGCACCGTCACCTGTTCCATGCCGTTCTCGACGCCGGCGTCGACCACGTCGGCCCGGTCGATACCGACGAAGGTGAAGTCGATCTTCTCGCCGCGCGCCTCGCGCGCCGCCAGCACGCCGGAGAAGCCGTCGAACACCTCGCGGCTGAGCAGCGGCTTCAGCGTATCGCGGTCGCCGGCCGCGAAGGCCGAGACGATCATCTCGTAGGCGGCGCGGGCGCCGCCCAGGAAGGCGTCGAGGTCGAAATTGCGGTCGACGGCGACGATCGCCTTGAGGCCGGAGTTGGCATGGCCGGCCGGCGCCACCTCGTCGATGCGGGCCAGCACCGCCTCGCGCGGGTCGGGCCGGCCTTCGCGCGGCAGCGTCACCACGTTGTCGCCGGCCGGCGGCGGCTCGATGGCGTCGGGCTTGCGGCCGGCGAAGGGATCGAACGGCGGCTTCTCGTTGCCGGTGCGGGTGCCGAGCACATTCCTGAGGCGCCAGAAGATCACCACGGCGATGACGAGGAAGATGAGGCTGGTGAGATCGAGGAAGGCGTTCATCCGAGCATCGTTTCCCTCAGTTGGCGCCCCAGGTGGCGCAGTGCCGGCGCAGCATCGCAATCAGTGTCGCCTGCCTATGTAGGCGACGGCGGCGGCAAGGGAAAGACGGACTTGGGGTGAATTCGGGGTGAATTCGGCGGCGAGGCCGCTCGCTGCGACCATCGGGGGAGGGGCCGCCCTTGCATGCCGCCGCCCGGCCGGCGCATCATGGTCCCGGACACTCATCGACCGGAACCGCCATGCGCCTCACGCCCGCCCTGCCGCTTCTCCTCCTCGCCTGGCCGATCGCCGAGATCGCGGCGCTCGTCTGGGTGGGCAGCCACCTCGGCGTCATCAACACCGTCGGCCTGGTGCTGCTCGCCGCCTTCGGCGGGCTGGCGCTGCTCCGTTACGAGGGCTTCGGCCTGATGCGCCGCGTGCAGGCCGAACTGGCGGCCGGACGCATGCCGGCCGGCACGCTGCTCGACGGCTTCATGGTGCTGCTGGCCGCCTTCCTGCTGATCCTGCCGGGCTTCCTGTCCGACCTGATGGCCTTCCTGCTGCTGTTCGCGCCGGTTCGGCGGCTGATCATCGCCACCATCGCCGCCCGCCTGACGGTGACCACCATGTCGACGGGCCGCCGCCGCAGCGAGGACGGCGTCGTCGACCTCGACGAGGACGAGTGGAGCCGCGGCGGCGGCAACGGCGATTCGCCCTGGTCCGGCGGCTCGAGGAGCCTGCCGCCCGAGCCGCCGTCCGACGAGCGCGGCGATCGGTCTTGATCTCGCCGGCCAAGCCTGATAGCGCTCGAACCCGCGAAAAGGCCGGGAAACGGCCTCGACAAACAATGGGTCACCCTGGCGGGCGTCCTCGCCCCGGCTGGCCGGAGGAGTGCGATACATGAGTTCGGTTCAGCCCGAGAACGGCGCCGCCGAGGCCCAGCCGTCGATGAGCGTGGTTGCCCAGTATGTCAAGGACCTGTCGTTCGAGAATCCCAAGGCGCCCGACAGCCTGAGGGCGCGCGAGACGGCGCCGCAGATTTCCATCGGCGTCAACGTCAACTCGCGCCAGCGCAGCCAGAGCGACTACGAGATCGACCTGCATCTCGAGGCCAAGGCGGCGATCGGCGAGGAAGTGATCTTCAACGTCGAACTGACCTACGGCGGCCTGATCAGCGTGCAGAACGTGCCGTCGCAGCACCTGCATCCTTACGTCAACATCGAAGGCCCGCGCCTGCTGTTCCCCTTCGCGCGCCAGATCATCGCCGACGCCGTCATCCGCGGCGGCTTCCCGCCGCTGCTGATCGACCCGATCGACTTCGTCCAGCTCTACCAGCAGTATCTCGCCCGCCTGCAGCAGATGCAGCAGCAGCAGCAGGGCGCCGCCAACTGAGGCGGACCGGCTTTCGAGCCTGATAAGGACGGCGCGTCTTCCGGGAGGAGGCGCGCCGTTTGGCATTTGGGAGCAATTCCAGCAAAAGTGGGAACCGGTTTTGCGTCCGGAATTGCGTCACACCGCATGACGGGACCATGTCCGGCAAATTCCAGTTTGCCGGACATGGTCCAGGAGCAGGCTGTCTTTCTCGACGCGCGCCACGCGCGGGGCTACACTTGGGCCGGCTTCGGCCGGGTCGGGCCGATGGAGGGAGGAAAGGTCATGCCGAATCTGCGCGTCCGTCCGTCGGGCGACCACGGCAAGGTGATCTCGATCACGCCGGACAGCGCCGGCTGGACCTATGTCGGCTTCGATGTCGTGCGGCTCAGGCCGGGCGAGACCAGTTTCGCCGATACCGAGGATCGCGAGGCCTGTCTGGTGCTGATCGAGGGGCGGGCGGTGGTCACCGCCGGCACCGAGGATTTCGGGCTGATCGGCGAGCGCATGACGCCGTTCTCCGGCAAGCCGCACGCCGTCTACGTACCGGCCGGCGCCAGCTGGTCTGTGAAGGCGGCCACCGAGGTCACCCTCGGCGTCTGCTCGGCGCCCGGCAAGCGCGGCGCCCGGCCGGCCCGCCACATCGACCCGGCCGGCCTCGTCCAGGAGACGCGCGGCAAGGGCCGCAACACGCGGCTGGTCACCGGCATCCTGCCGGAGGGCGAGCCGGCCGATTCGCTGATCGTCGTCGAGGTGATCACCCCGGCCGGCAACACCTCGTCCTATCCGCCGCACAAGCACGACGTCGACGACCTGCCGACCGAAAGCTGCCTCGAGGAAACCTACTACCACCGCGTCAATCCGGCGCAGGGCTGGGTGTTCCAGCGCGTCTACACCGACGACCGCAGCCTCGACGAGGCGATGGCGCTCGAGGACGGCGACGTCGCCATGGTGCCGAGGGGCTACCATCCGGTGGCGACGCTTCACGGCTACGACAGCTATTATCTCAACGTCATGGCCGGGCCGACACGGACCTGGAAGTTCCACAACGCGCCCGAGCACGAGTGGCTGTTCAGGCTGTGAGGTCGGCGCGAACGGGCATAGGCCGCTGGCCCGAACCCGTCCGGGCACCGGACGCGCCGGATGGCGACGAAAATACTCCATTTGCCGCCGCCTTCGGAAGCTGCCGGACTGGATCGGCCGGCCATTTGGCGTAAAACCTTCGGGCCGGCATCAGCCGGCGCCTTCCGGGGAGCTTTCATCATGGGGCCGCAGGTCGATCCCGTTGCGTCCGACATCGTCGTGCCGAAGGAGGCCGATGTGGTGATCGTCGGCGGCGGCATCGTCGGTACCACCGCCGCCCTCTATCTGGCGGAGCGCGGCCTGAAGCCGGTGCTCCTCGAGAAGGGCCACATCGCCGGCGAGCAGTCGAGCCGCAACTGGGGCTGGGTCAGGCAGGCCGACCGCGATCCGCGCGAGTTCGACCTGATCCGCGAGGCGATGCGGCTATGGCGCGAGATGGGTGCCCACGGTGTCGGCGACACCGGCTTCCGCGAGACCGGCATCTTCTTCGCCGCCCGCCGGGCGCGCGAAATCGACGGCTATCGCAACTGGGTGAAGGCGGCGGCCGGGCACGGAATTTCCGCCGAGGTGATCGAGGGCGAGGCGGTCAAGGCGGTGATGAAGGACGACCTGTCGCCGCCGCCGGCCGGCCTGTGGTGTGCGAGCGACGGCCGCGCCGAGCCGCAGAAGGCGGCGCCGGCCATCGCCTTGGCGGCACGCGCCAAGGGCGCCGTCATCCTCACCGACTGCGCGGCGCGCGGCCTCGAGACGGCGGCCGGCGAGATCGTCTCGGTGGTCACCGAGCGCGGCACCATCAGGACCAAGCGCGTGGTGCTGGCGGCCGGCGCCTGGTCGCGGCGCTTCCTGAAGGACCTCGGCTTGACACTGCCGCAGCTCAAGATGCGCTCGACGGTATCGCGCACCGCGCCGGTGACCGGCGGCCCCGACGCCGGCATCTGGGACGACGTGATCGGCATCCGCAAGCGGGCGGACGGTGGGCTGACGGTGGCCAACGGCATCGCCAACGTCGCCGCCCTCACGCCCGATCATTTCCGCTTCGCGCTCGACTTCCTGCCGGCGCTCGCCTCCGACTGGAAACACCTGTCGCTCGGCTTCGGGGAGCGGTTCTTCCGCGACATCGACGACTGGCCGACCCGGCCGCTCGACAAGGTCTCTCCTTACGAGAAGACGCGCGTCCTCGACCCCAAGCCCGACCTCCGCTTCCTGCGCCGCACCATGGGCGAACTGAAGCGCCGCTTCCCGCCGTTCCGGGAGGCACGCATCGTCCAGGCCTGGGCCGGCTTCATCGACGTGACGCCGGATGTGGTGCCGGTGATCTCCGAGACGGAAAGCCTTGCCGGTCTCGTCGTTGCCACCGGCTTTTCCGGCCACGGCTTCGGCATCGGGCCGGGCGCCGGCTGGCTGGTCGCCGACCTCGTCACGGGAGCGACGCCCTTCGTCGACCCGCGGCATTTTCGCCTGTCGCGCTTTTCCGACGGCTCGAAGCCGAAGCCTGCGTCGAGGTTGTAACCCTCAAGCCGCCAGATCGGCAACCACGGCGTCGAGCACGAAGGCGCCGGCCGGCGTGGTGCGGATGCGGCCGTCCGGCAGCACCTCGACCATGCCATGGGCGACGAGGTCGGAGACGCGCTCCGGATCGAAGCCGCGGCCGGCCAGGCGGCGGTAGCGGGCGACGTCGATGCCCTCGACGAGGCGGAGGCCCATCAACAGCATCTCGTCGCCGGCCGTTTCGCCGACGATCTCCTCGGTCTCGATGACGCCGTTGCCGACCTCGGCGATGCGCTGCATCCAGGCTTCCGGGTTGCGCTCGGCGACGGTGGCGAGGCGGGCGCGGTCATCCCCGAGCACGATGCGGCCGTGGGCGCCGGGGCCGAGCCCGACATATTCGCCATAGCGCCAGTAGAGGAGGTTGTGCCGGCTCTCGCCGCCCGGCGCGGCATGGTTGGAGATCTCGTAGGCCGGCAGGCCGGCCTCGCCGGTAATCGCGCGCGTCAGCTCGTAGAGGTCGGCGGCGGCGTCCGCGTCGGGGATCGTCAGCTTGCCGGCGGCCTGGAGCTTCTCGAAGGCGGTGTCCGGCTCGATGGTCAGCTGGTAGAGCGACAGGTGGTCGGCGGCAAAGCCGATGGCCCGCCGGAGTTCCGCCTCCCAGGCGGCAAGGCTCTGGCCGGGCCGGGCATAGATCAGGTCGAAGGAGAGGCGCGGGAAGGTCGTACGCGCCAGTTCGAGCGCGCGCAAAGCCTCGCCCGCGTTGTGCAGCCGGCCGAGGAACCTGAGGGCGTCCTCGTCGAGCGCCTGTACGCCGAGCGACAGCCGGTTGACGCCGGCCGCCCGGTAGCCACGGAAGCGGTCGGCCTCCACCGACGACGGGTTGGCTTCGAGGGTGATCTCGGCATCGGCCGACATCTGCCAGTGGCTGCCGATCAGTTCGAGGAGACGGCCGACGCTCTGCGGCTGCATCAGCGACGGCGTGCCGCCGCCGAGGAACACCGAGGTCACGGTGCGGCCGGGCGTCAGGCGGGCGTGGGCGGCGATCTCCCGCTGCATGGCGGCAAGATAGCCGGCCTCGTCGATGCCCTTCGGCCGCACGTGGCTGTTGAAGTCGCAATAGGGACACTTGCGGGCGCAGAACGGCCAGTGGACGTAGACGCCGAAACCGACGTCCGGCGTACCCGCCGCCGCCGGTTCCGCTTCTGCAAGAAGGTCCCGCTCGCGCATTCAGTGGTCCTTCACGGTCGGAGATCGGCAGGAAAGGCGTCCTCGACCAAGAGCTTCAGCGACCGCGAGCGGTGCGACAGCGGCCCCGGAGACGTCCAGATCGAACCGTGCTTCTCGGCCTCGGTCATCTCGCCGAAGGTCTTCGTCTCGCCGTCGGGCAGGAACACCGGATCGTAGCCGTGGCCGAAGTCGCCGGAGCGCGGCGGCCAGACCAGCGTGCCCTCGCGCTCCCCGAGATATTCCTGGGTGTGGCCGTCCGGCCAGGCGAGGCACAGGAGCGACACGAAATTCGCCTTGCGCGCCGCCGGCGTCGTGGCGCCGACCCGCTGCAATTCCTCCTCGACGAGGCGCATGGCCATCGACCAGTCGCGGTCGGGCCCGGCCCAGTCGGCGGTGTGGACGCCGGGCCGGCCGTCGAGCGCTTCGACGCAGAGGCCGGAATCGTCGGCCAGCGCCACCGCGCCCGAGGCGCGGGCGGCAGCCAGCGCCTTGATGCGGCCATTCTCGACGAAGGTGGTGCCGTCCTCGACCGGCACCGGCAGGCCGAGGTCGCCGGCCGACACCAGTTCGATGGGGAGGCCGCCCAGCAGGAAATAGAATTCCCGGAGCTTGCCGTTGTTGTGGGTGGCGACGACAAGCCGCTTGCCGTCGATACGGCGGTGTTCGGTCATGTCTCTCTCCGTCACGACGCGATGGCCGCCTTCTGCAAGTCGATCAGCCTGGCGATGCCGCCCTTGGCGAGGCTCAGCAGCTTCTGCAATTCCTCTTCCGAGAAGGGCGCGCCCTCGGCGGTGCCCTGGATCTCGACGAGGCCGCCCGAGCCGGTGATCACGAAGTTGGCGTCGGTCTCGGCCGAGGAATCCTCGATATAGTCGAGGTCGAGTACCGGCACGCCGTCGGAGATGCCGCAGGAGATGGCGGCGACGTGGTCGCGCAGCACCTTGGCCTGGGCGGGAACGAGGTTGCGGCGGCGCATCCACTCGATGGCGTCGTGGAGCGCCACGAAGGCGCCGGTGATCGAGGCGGTGCGGGTGCCGCCGTCGGCCTGGATGACGTCGCAGTCGATGACGATCTGCCGCTCGCCGAGGGCGATCAGGTCGACGACGGCGCGCAAGGATCGGCCGATCAGCCGCTGGATTTCCTGGGTGCGGCCCGACTGCTTGCCGGCGGCGGCCTCGCGCTTCATGCGTTCGCCGGTGGCGCGCGGCAGCATGCCGTATTCGGCGGTCACCCAGCCCTTGCCGCCGCCGCGCAGCCACGGCGGCACCTTCTCGTCCACCGAGGCGGTGACCAGCACGTGGGTGTCGCCGAACTTGACCAGGCAGGAGCCTTCGGCATGGCGCGACACGCCGCGTTCGAGGCTGACGGGACGCAACTCGTCGGGGGCACGGCGGGACGGGCGCATGGATCTCTCCGTTGAAGTCTGGGCGGGACGGGCCCCGCGCGGTCGCGTCCTTGTAGCCTCGTCGGGGAAGGGCCGTAAAGGGCGGGATCGATCAAAGACAGGGGAAGCCGCCTTCATTCCGGCCGGCGGCCGTGTATAAGGGGCCGAAGATCCTTCCTTGCCCGGAACCTCCGCCTTGGCCAAGCCGCCCTTCGCCCCGAAACCGCCATCCCGCCGGCCGGAGCCGCGCCCGACCGAATCCGCGAGGGAGCCCCGCGGCCCGGCCCGGCCGTCGGGCGCCGCCGCCCCGAAGCGGCCGATGCCGGCGGTGCTAGGCCCGCGCCGCGCCGAGGAACAGGTCGGCTCGCTGCTCGTCACCGACGGCTGGGACGACTATCGCCTCCTCGACATGGGCGAAGGCGAAAAACTCGAACGCTACGGCGATCTCGTCGTGGTGAGGCCGGAACCGCAGGCCATGGGGCCGCGCCGGCTCGATCCGTCGGCCTGGGCGGCGGCCGGCGCCGCCTTCACCGGCGACGTCGAGGAGGACGGCCCCGGCCGTTGGCGTACGGCCGAGGGCATCGGCACCGCCTGGGAGATGCGGGTGATGGGCCTTCCCGTCGTCTGCCGGCTGACCGCCTTCCGCCACGTCGGCATCTTCGCCGAGCAGATCGCCCACTGGACCTTCATGGCCGAGCGGCTGAAGGCCCATCGCGGACCGGACAAGCCAAGGCTGCTCAACCTGTTCGGCTACACTGGCGTCGCCTCGATTGTAGCCGCCGAGGCCGGCGCCGAGGTGACGCATGTCGACGCCTCCAGGAAATCGGTGGCCTGGGGCCGCGAGAACCAGGCGCTGGCCGGCCTCGACGCGGCGCCGATCCGCTGGATCGTCGACGACGCGGTGAAATTCGCCGAGCGCGACATCCGGCGCGGCAAGCGCTATGACGGCATCCTGCTCGACCCGCCGCGCTTCGGCCGCGGTCCGGAGGGCGAGGTGTGGTCGCTCGAAGCCGACCTGCCGCATCTGCTCGACCTCACCCGCCAGCTTCTGGCGCCGGGGCCGTCGTTTGCGGTGTTGACGGCCTATGCCATCCGCGCCTCCTTCCTGTCCATCCACGAGGTGACGGCCGATCTCCTCGGCCACCGCCCCGGCACGATCTCGTCGGGCGAGCTGGCGGTGCGCGAGACCGGCGATCCCGCCCGGCCCGGCCGGCTGCTCGCCACCTCGATGTATTCCCGTTTTATCGGAGCCTGAGCCATGGCCGACAGGGAAAAGGCGCCCGGCGCCGTGCGGCAGATCACCTCGCTGACCAACCCGGTCGTCAAGGACATCCGGGCGCTCGCCATGAAGAAGGCGCGCGAGGAAACCGGGCAGTTTCTCGGCGAGGGGCTGAAGCTGGTCACCGACGCGCTGGAGGAGCAC
The DNA here is from genome assembly GCF_000425185.1 of Pleomorphomonas koreensis DSM 23070. Classification (GTDB taxonomy): domain Bacteria; phylum Pseudomonadota; class Alphaproteobacteria; order Rhizobiales; family Pleomorphomonadaceae; genus Pleomorphomonas; species Pleomorphomonas koreensis. Next base: position 249,041 of record NZ_KE384327.1, on the reverse strand, counting down.
TGGCCGATCGCCGCCGTCGCCTATGCGCCGGCGGTGCGCGACCAGCCGCATGTGGCGAAAGCGGCGGCCGCCGTCCGGGCGCGCGGCGGCGACGTTCTGGAGATGAGCGAGGCGGTGCTCGCCAAGATCACCCGCCGCGACAATCCGCAGATGGTGGTCGGCGTGTTCGGCCAGCGCCTGCGGCCGCTCGCCGACGTCAAGGTGGGCGAGGGCGAGGTCTGGGTGGCGCTCGAAGAGGTGCGCGACCCCGGCAACCTCGGCACCATCATCCGTACGGTCGATTCGGTCGGGGCGAAGGGCGTCGTGCTGATCGGCGACACCTGCGATCCCTTCTCCTTCGAGGCGGTGCGTGCCACCATGGGCTCGCTGTTCCACGTGCCGCTGGTGAAGACCGGCCGCGACGCCTTCGTCGCCTGGGCCAGGGCGTCCGGCGTCCGCCTGGTCGGCACGCATCTCAAGGCGACGCACGACTATCGCAAGGTGGAGGCCCATGCCCCGACGGTGCTGGTGATGGGCAACGAGCAGGCCGGCCTCAGCGAGCCGATGTCGGCGGCCTGCGACGTCCGCGTCAAGATTCCGATGGCCGGCCGGGCCGACAGCCTCAACCTCGCGGTGGCCACCGGCGTCATGCTCTACGAATTGCGGCGCAATTCCTTGTAATAGAAGAGCGTGCCGGTGAGGCCGCCCTGCGGCTTCAGCGCATAGTTCGGCACCTCGCCGGCCAGACGGAAGCCGCAGCGCTCATAGAGCGGCCCGGCGCCGCCGTCGCTCGCCGTATCGAGCACGATCAGCGTCCGCCCCCGGTCGCGGGCGATCCTTTCAGCCTCGACGATCAGCGCCGTGGCGACGCCGCGGCCGCGATGGTCCGGCCGGGTCATCATCTTGGCGAACTCGGCTCGGTGCGGCTGGTTGGGCGGACAGTCGAGCAGCAGCGTCAGCGTGCCCACGAGGTCGTTTCCGTCGAAGGCGCCGAGCACTACCCGCTTGCCCTGGGCGACGGCGGCGAGCGATTCCCGCCAGAAGGCGCGGGCGTCCTGCGGGGGCAGCGGGTCCATGAAACTGACCGAGCCGCCGGCCGCCACCGTCTCGACGAGCAGCGCGGTGAGCGCGTCGAGGGTGGCATCGTCGGGAAGAAGCGGGCGGATATCGGGCATCTTAGCTCCTGGTCAGCGCCACCACATAGCGGGCGGGCACGTCGCTCTCATTGGCGATGGTGACGTCGGCCGGCGGGCCGAAACCGAGACAGTCGCCGGCGGCGAGCGCGTGGCGGCCGTCCGCATCGGTGATCGCCAGTTCGCCCTCGATCAGCCAGACAACCTGGCGGATGAAGGCATAGGAGGCGGCCGGCAACAGGGCGCTCCTGCCCGGCGGCATGGTCACCTCGACGATTTCCAGCGGATGATCGGGCCTCAGAAACACCTGCCGCCTCAGATAGCCGGTGGCCGGATCGCGCCACGTCGGCTGGTCGGCGGCGCGGATCAGCCGGTCGGCGCCGGCCTCGGCGCGGACGAGCAGGCTGGCCAGCGTCAGGTCGAAGGCGGCGGCGAGGCGGACCAGCACACCGGCGGTCGGCGAGGCGTCGCCACGCTCGATCTTGGAGATGGTCGCCTTGCCGACGCCGGAACGCGCCGCGAGGTCGGCCAGCGACCAGCCGCGGCCCTCGCGTTCGAGGCGGATGCGGGCGGCAAGCCGGGCACCGGTTTCGTCTTCGATAGTATCCATTCGTCTCTTATAGGAGACTACGGCGCCCGGGACAACAAAAAACGGCCGCCCGGGGGCGACCGTCTTTTCATGCTTCGCGGTGGTGGCTCAGGCGTCGATGTCGACGCCGCTGGTTTCCTTGCCGAGCAGCAGCGACACGAAGGTGAGGCCGGCCATCACCGTCAGATAGACGCCGACCCAGAACGGGCTGCCGGCGCCGTAGGTCCACAGCGCCACGGCGATGAACGGCGCCACGGCGGCGCCGAGAATCGACGAGACGTTGTAGGAGATGCCCGAGCCGGTATAGCGGACGTTGGCCGGGAACAGCTCCGGCAACAGCGCGCCCATCGGTCCGAAGGTCATGCCCATCAGCGTGAAGCCGACGATCAGGAAGGCCATCACCCCGAAGCTGCCGAGCGACAGGATCGGCACCCAGAGGAGGCCGAACAGCATGATCGCCGCCGTCACCCACAGCAGCGTCCGCCGCCGGCCCCAGCGGTCGGCCCACGGGCCGGAGACCATGGTGAAGACGCCGAAGAACACCACGCCGACGATCATCATGGTGACGAAGGTGCGGTAGTCGTAGCCGAGGCCCGGCACCGCCGCCGTGGTGGCGGCGCGGCCGTAGCTCAGCGAGAAGGTGGTCATCAGGTAGAACAGCACGTAGGTGGCCAGCATGTAGAAGGTGCCGAGCACCAGCTCGCGCCCGTGATGGCGGACGGCGTCGGCCATCGGCAGCCGGCGCACCTTGCCGGTCTTCACGGTGTTCTCGAAGGCGGCACTCTCCACCAGGCTGAAGCGCACCCAGAGGCCGACCACCACCATCACCGCCGAGAACAGGAACGGGATGCGCCAGCCCCAGTCGAGGAAGGCCAGCGACGGCCGCGTCGGATCGTCGGTGGGCAGCGCCGCCGAGATGATCAGGAACAGGCCGTTGGCGATGATGAAGCCGATCGGCGCGCCGAGCTGCGGGAAGGTGCCGTAGAAGGCGCGCTTGCCGGCCGGCGCGTTCTCGGTGGCGACCAGCGCCGCGCCGCTCCACTCGCCGCCGATGGCAAATCCCTGGGTGAGGCGCAACACCACCAGCAGGAAGGGCGCCAGCCAGCCGACCGAGGCATAGGTCGGCAGGCAGCCGATCAGGAAGGTGGCGATGCCCATGGTGAGCAAGGCGGCGACCAGCGTCACCTTGCGGCCGCGCTTGTCGCCGAGATGGCCGAAGAACAGCGCGCCGAGCGGCCGGGCGACCATGGCGGCGCCGAAGATGGCGAAGGAGGAGAGAAGCGCCGTGGTGTCGTTGCCGGCCGGGAAGAACAGGTGCGGGAACACCAGCACGGCGGCCGTGGCGTAGACGTAGAAATCGTAGAATTCGATGGTGGTGCCGACGAGGCTGGCGAGGATGACGCGAGTGCGCGAGTTGCCGGGGCGGGCGACCGGCGCGGCGAGAGTTGTGCTGGACATGGCTTTCCGTTCGTCTGGTCGGTGTCCGGTCCCGGCGGCGGCGCGCCGGGGATGGTCCGGAGACCGGCTTGTTAGACGAATGTGCTGCTCATGTTAAGCGACTACAGGGCGAGTCCGACATTTTGTTGCGCATGGCTGCCATGAACAGACGGAACCGTTCTTCGGAGAGCCGGCTTTTGAAAGAAAGCAACCCGCCAGCCGTTCTGGCGGCAACGCTTATCGGGAAGGCGACGACCTGCCGCGACGTCGTTTCAACCGCGCCGGCCGCCCAGTCGACGGTGCCGGCCAACAGGAGGACGAAGGCGGCGACCATCAGCGAAGTGGTCGTCCGCAAGAAGAGATGCAGGTGGGGATGGCGGATCCGATCCTTGTTGCTTTTATGGATTGAAACTCAAGCCGCCGGCCATTGATGCGTCGTTAAGTCGACGGTGGCTCCGATCGGCAAGCCCGAGCGCCGGTGGTATGCATCCAGCGCTGGGTGCAAGAGTGTCGGCGGCATCGACAGTAATGCCGATGCCGCCTGCAATCGATTCTCCGGATTTCCCGAGACTGGCGCCGACCCCTCGTCAGGCTGCGTCGCAGGCAAAGGCGCTGCGGCCGAGGTCCTCCAGCCGCCGCACCACCTCGTCGCCGGCCTCGTTGAGTGCCGCAAGATGGCTCAGTGCTTCCGGGTTCCGGCCCTGCTCACGCATCTCCAGCGTGGCCTTCGCCTCCTGGTGCACCCGCTGATGCGGCACCTCGAGCGCGCGGAACTCGGCCGACGCCCGGATTTTTGCATCCTTGAAGCTGTCGTACCATTTGCCGAGCCGGCAGCAGTGATGATCCGGCACGCTGGCGCTCGGGTAGCTGCGGTGGCCGAGCAGCGCGTCGACGATGTGCTTCTTAAACAGGATATGATCGATCTTGGCGATCTCGATCATCATGGCCTGCCCCTCGGCGGCCTGGAACAGGCTGGTGGCCTGCTCCTCGGTCTGCAGGTTGCTGGCCTCCAGCTTGCCGGCCATCGTCTGGATGAGTTCGCGGTTATGCTGGGCGAGCTTCGACCCGGCCTCCACCGAGGCGGCGATCTCGGCGCTGGCCGCCTGCTGCTCCTCGAGCACCGCGGCAATGGAATCGATGCGTCCCAGGATACCGGACACCAGGCCGCCGATCCGCCCCATCGAGCCGGACACCTCGGTGATCACCCCTTCGCCCGAGCCGACGGCCGCCTCGGTGCGGGTCATCGCCTCGGTCATGCCGGTGATCACCTGCCGCATGCCCTCGATGCGGCTGCCGATGTTCTCGGTGGCGCTGGCCGTCTGGTTGGCGAGCACCTTCACTTCCGAGGCGACGACGGCAAAGCCCTTGCCGGCCTCGCCGGCCCGCGCCGCCTCGATGGTGGCGTTGAGCGCCAGGAGGTTGGTCTGCTTGGCGATGACGTCGATGACGGTGAGGATCTGGGCGATGTGATCGAAGGCGTCGGCCAGCGCCGAGGCTTTCTCCTTGGTTTCCCGCGTCGCCGAGCTGATGTTGGAGATGGCGGTGCCGAGCCGCTCCACCGCCTGGCCGGACTGCACCGTCGCCTCCGACGCCAGGCGCGACTGGCCGAGCGCCTCATGGCTGGAACGCGAAATCTCGCCGATCGAGGCGACCATCTCCGCCGTGGCGCTGGCCATCGCCTGGGAACTGACGGCCAGCTCGCCAACGTTGTCGGACAGCCCGGCCAGTTCGACGGCAACCGCGTTGACGCCGACCACCGTTTTGGCCAGGCCCTGCAGCGTCCTCACCTGATGGCAGACCCGCAGCTCGGCGATGGTTGCCTCGTGCTCGCTTTTCGCCGCGAGCTGTTCCAGGGCCGCCACGATGCGGGCGTAGGCGAGGCAGAGCCGCTCCGCCTCGCTCGACCGGCCGAACACCCAGGCCGACCGGCGCAGCGCCTCGGCAAGCACCGACGACATGTGCGCCTCGATACCCCGGCGAAGGGCCTCCGGCCGCAGACCGTCGGCAATCATCTGCCTCAGTTGGGAATCGGGATCGGCACTCTCGAACAGCGCGGTCAGCCGCCCGTCGAGCTTCGCATCCGGCAGGCCGGTTGCCTGTTGCTGCGGCGGGGAACGCTTGAGAGCGATTTCGGAAGGCCTGGCACCCATCATCACCTCGTTCGCGGATGCGATCCGCGTAATCCGGTAGTTTTTATGGAACTTTTTTCATCACAAGAATCGCCTAACAAGGTTAAGAAAGCCGAAACGGCTCGTCGGTCTGTTTGCCGGGTAAGCATTCTCTGGGGCCTTCCAGGAGGCCGGTGCCGATCGCTGGCTGGCGGATCGGCCCGGTCGTCTGGCCAGTATCGGGGCAGACAACCGCCGCTGGAACATAAAGACCCCTTTCGTTCCCTTCTCGTTCTTGACATGCAATCGTATGTCCGTTTAGGTTGTGGTGGCTCGGGAGAACGAACGATGGTCACCCACGTCAGGACCGTGTGCTTTCAGGGTGTCGAGGCGACGCCGGTCGACGTTCAGGTCCACATGGGACCGGGCAAGGTGGGCTTCACCATCGTCGGCCTCGGCGACAAGGCGGTGACTGAGAGCCGCGAGCGGGTGCGGGCGGCGCTGGCCGCCTCCGGCCTGGCGCTGCCGGCCAAACGCATCACCGTCAATCTGGCGCCGGCCGACCTTCCCAAGGAGGGCAGTCACTACGACCTCCCCGTCGCCCTCGCCCTGATGGCGGCGATGGGCGCGCTGCCGGCCGACGCGCTGGCCGACTACGTGGTGCTCGGCGAACTCAGCCTCGACGGCACCATCGCGCCGGTAGCCGGCGTGCTGCCGGCCGCCATCGCCGCCAACGCCGAGGGGCTTGGCCTGATGTGCCCGCGCGCCTCCGGCCCGGAGGCCGCCTGGGCCGATGCCGACATGCCGATCCTGGCGCCGATCAGCCTGATCGCCGTCGTCAACCACTTCCAGGGCACGCAGGTGATGACCCGGCCCGAGCCCAAGGTGGCCGACGTCCTGGCGTCGCTGCCCGACCTCGCCGACGTCAAGGGCCAGGAAAGCGCCCGGCGGGCGCTCGAGGTGGCGGCGGCCGGCGGCCACAACCTCCTGATGGTCGGGCCGCCCGGCTCCGGCAAGTCGATGCTGGCCAGCCGCCTGCCGTCCATCCTGCCGGCACTGAAGCCGCAGGAGCTGCTGGAAATCTCGATGATCGCCTCGATCGCCGGCACGCTGGCCGATGGCCGGCTCAGCGACCGCCGGCCGTTCCGGGCACCGCACCATTCGGCGTCGATGGCGGCGCTGGTCGGCGGCGGCGCCCGGGCGCGGCCCGGCGAGGTGTCGCTCGCCCATCGCGGCGTGCTGTTCCTCGACGAATTGCCGGAGTTCAGCCCGGCGGTGCTCGACAGCCTGCGCCAGCCGCTGGAGACCGGCGACGTGGTGATCGCCCGCGCCAACAATCGCGTCGCCTATCCGGCCCGCTTCCAACTGGTCGCCGCCATGAATCCCTGCCGCTGCGGCCTCGCCGGCACGCCGGGCCACAGCTGCCGGCGCGGGCCGGCCTGCGCCGCCGACTACCAGGAGCGCATCTCGGGGCCGCTGATGGATCGCTTCGACCTCACCGTCGAGGTGCCGGCGGTGTCGGCGTCCGACCTGATCGGCGCGCGGCGGACCGGCGAGCCGTCGTCGGCCGTTGCCGCGCGCGTGGCCAAGGCCCGCGTCCTCCAGTCCGAACGTTACGCCGCCCTCGGCCTCGATGCGTCGGTCACCAACGCCACGGCGCCGGCCGCGGTGATCGACGGCGTGGCGGCGCCCGACGCCGCCGGCCTCGCCCTGCTCGGCCAGGCGGCCGAGCGGCTGTCGCTGTCGGCGCGCGGCTATCATCGCGTGCTGAAGGTGGCGCGCACGCTGGCCGATCTCGACGGCGCCGACGACGTCGGCCGCATGCACGTCGGCGAAGCCATCGCCTACCGCACCGGTCCCGACCGGCGGGCGCGGGCGGCCTGAGCGGCCACCCGACGAACAGGACGGCGCCGGCCGGCAAGGCCGGCGGATTTCGCCCGCTCATCAACCGATTGGCAACCTTGCCGGTCTAGCCTCTGCGGGTCTCCTCCGGACGGATGAGGCCGGCGGATGCCCAGCAGGGAACGCCGCTCGACCGCGCCGCACCCCGTGACGGATATGATCGGCCATTCAGAGTTCTCGCCCGACCCCTCGCCGCGCCCGGAGCCGTCGCCTGCCGGTCCGGCATCGGCCGCACGGCCGAAGTCTTTCCGGCTCCTGTCGCGGGTGCTGTGGCGGAAGGTCTTGTTCGCCGTTGCCGCCACGCTGGCGCTCGCCGCCGCCGCCGCCACCGTGCTGGCGCCGCTGGTCGCCGCGCCGCTGCCGGTGCTGGCCGGCTTCGCCGCCCTGCTCGGCGGCGCCGTTCTTTTCGAGGCCGGCCGCCGCGTCGCCCGCCGCGACCTCGGCCGCCTCTACGACGCCGCCGTCGGCCCGGCCGACGAGGCCGATGGCGATCTGGTCATCAGCCGCGACACGGCCGGTCGTATCACCTCCACCAATGCCGCCGCCACCGCCCGGCTCGGCCAGCCGCCCGGCGCCTTCATCGGCCTCGACTTCTCGGCCTTTGCCGCCGATCTCGCCGCCGGCGAGCTGTTCGCCGCCTCCGACGTCGCGGCGCGCGACACCCAGCGCGCCGACCCCTGGCGGCAGCTCCGCCGCCGTCTCATGGCGCTGGCCGCGTTGCCCGGCCACGCCCTGCTGCGCGAAGGCCCGAGCCGGCTTGCCGGCGACCTCCGCGTCGAGACCGTCGACGGGCCGCGCTGGTTCTCCTTCTCGGAAACGCCGATCGTCGAGAACGGGGTGGTGACCGGCACCCGCACGCTCGGCCGCGACATCACCGACCGCAAGGCCATCGAGGCGGCACTGGAGAAGACCCGCGATCAGGCCGAGGCGGCGAGCGCCGCCAAGAGCCGCTTTCTCGCCATGGTCAGCCACGAGATCCGCACGCCGCTCAACGGCATCCTCGGCATGACCGGGCTGATGCAGAAGACCCAGCTCTCCGCCGAGCAGCGGAGCTACGCCCGCGCCATCGAGACCTCCGGCGAGGCGCTGCTGACGCTGATCGAGGACCTCCTCGACTTCTCCAAGATCGAGGCCGGCCGGCTGACGCTGCAACCCGAGCCGACCTCGCTCGTCGCCGTCGTCGAGGACCTCGTCGAGTTGATGGCGCCGCGCGCCGAGATGAAGGGCATCGAGCTGGCCGCCTACATCGATCCGCGGCTCGACCTGATGGTCTACGCCGACCCGATCCGCGTCCGTCAGGTGCTGTTCAACCTCGCCGGCAACGGCATCAAGTTCACCGCCGAGGGCGGCGTCGCCATCGAGGTGCAGATGACCGACGAGACGGAGGGCGGCATTGGCGTCGCCTTCCTGGTGCGCGACACCGGTATCGGCATCGCCGAGGCCGACCAGCAGCGCATCTTCGGCGAGTTCGAGCAGGCCGACCCCGGTCCGGCCCGCGCCCACGGCGGCACCGGCCTCGGCCTTGCCATTGCCCGGGAGCTGACGCGGCTGATGGGCGGCGATATCCGGCTGGACTCGGCGCCCGGCGAAGGCGCCAGCTTCAGCTTCGCGCTGCGCTTCCCGCTGGCCGCCTCCCGGGCGGTGCCCCTGCCCGACGCGCCAGCCGTCCCGGTGGCTTCCGGTCCGGACGAACCGGAGGGCGACGCTTTCGGCGCCCGCGCCGCCCTGGCGCTGCTGGCCGCCAGTTTCGCGTCGCGGGCCGGCGAGCCGCCGGCGCCGCCGCCCGTCAGCGAGCGCCCCTTTGCCGGTCGCCGCATCCTGGTGGTGTCGCACGCTCTCATCGAGGGGCCGTTCCTGATCCGCCGCCTGTTCGACGCCGGCGCCGACGTGACGCTTGCCACCCAGAAGGACATCGAGCAGGAGGTGGTCGGCTCCTGGCGGCCGGACGCCGTGCTGATCGACGCCGCCGCCGGCGACCCGCTGGCGGTCATCGAGCGCATCCGTGCCTTCTCGGCGACGCCGGTCGGCGTGCTGATCACCGCCGCCGAGCGGCCGATGCTGCCCGAATTGCAGGCGGCCGGCTACGGCGCCTATCTGGTCAAGCCGGTCAGGGCGCGCTCGCTGGCCGCCGTCGTCGAAACGCTGCTCGGCCACGGCCAGTTCGCGGCCGCCGTGGAGCCGGTCATCGCCGAGCCGCCGGCGCCGACGCACCGCCTGTCGGTGCTGCTGTGCGACGATAACGAGATCAACCTGCTGCTCGGCCGGGCGCTTGTCGAGCGGGCCGGCCACGCCGTCACGCTCAGCGCCGACGGCCAGAAGGCGCTCGGCGCCGCTGCCGCCCTGCTGGCTGGCGGCGGCGGTTTCGACGTGGTGCTGATGGACCTGCACATGCCCGAGATGGACGGCATCGAGGCGGCGCGGCGCATGCGGGCGATGATTGCCGATCGCGACGGCCGCCAGCCGGTAATTGCCGCGCTGACCGCCGACGCACTGCCCGAGACGCGGGCGCGCTGCGAGGACGGCCTGTTCGACGCCTGGCTGGCGAAGCCGCTGCGGCCGGCCGACCTCGAGACGCTGCTGGCGGCGAGCGCCAGCGGCGACATCGCCCACGCCTCCTGAGGCGGCTCTTCGGCTCCCCTGGCGCCGTGGCCCGGATTGTTGCAGTCTTTCCGGACCTTCCGGGCGAGGACGCGGACATGCCCAAGCAGAACACCGTCTTCAAGGACGCCTACAACCGCTGCCTCAAGCTGCTGGTGCCGGGCGAGAGCCTGCCGTCCGAGCCGGAACTCGGCGATCTCCTGGGCGTGTCGCGCACCACCGTGCGCACCATCCTGTTCGAGATGGTGGAGGCCGGCCTCGTCGACTGGAACCGCCGCTCCAAGACGGTGCGGCGGCCGCCGCTCGCGGCGGATTTCTTTCCCGAGCACGAGACCAGTCCGCTGCCCGAGGTGATCGAGCGCGCCGTCATGAAGCGCGTGCTGGCCGGCCGGCCGGGCACGCCGATCAACGAGCTGGAGCTTGCCCGCGAGATCGGCATCGGCACCACCTCGCTGCGGGAGTTCCTGATCCGCTTCAGCCGCACCGGCCTGATCGAGAAGCGGCCGAACAGCCATTGGCAGCTCCGCGGCTTCACCCGCCGCTTCGCCGAGGAAGTCTGCGCGGTGCGCGAGCTGTTCGAGCCGCGATCGGTCGCCGCCTTTGCCGGCCGGCCGGTCGGCGATCCAGCCTGGGCCGACCTCACGGCGCTGCGCCGGGACCATCAGCAACTGCTCGCCGATCTCGACGGCCGCCATGCCGAATTCCCGGCGCTCGACGACCGGCTGCACCGGCTGATCGCCGGCGCCTCGGGCAACCGCTTCGTCGCCGATTTCCATGAAGTCGTCGCCGTGGTCCTCCGCCGTTGCGGCGAGAGCGCCGATGTCGGCCAGCGCCGGGCGGCGCTCCGCGAGCATCTCGAACTCATCGAGGCGCTGGAGGCGCGCCGGCCGGAGGCGGCGGAGGCCGCCTGCCGGCGCCATCTCGCCACGGCGCGGGCGTGGCTCGTGCGGTCGATGCCGGCGGAGCCGTGAGCAACGTCAGCCGGCGGAAACGCGGCAGCGCTGCTCTCCGAGCCCCTCGACGCTGAGGCGCATGAGGTCGCCGGCCTTCAGGAATTCCGGCGGCTTGCGGCCCATGCCGACGCCCGGCGGCGTGCCGGTGGTGATGACGTCGCCCGGATCGAGCCGCAGGAAGCGCGATATGTAGGCGACCAGCATGCGGACGCCGAACACCATGGTGGCGGTGTTGCCGCGCTGGCGCGGCGCGCCGTTGAGGTCGAGTTCCATGGAAAGCTTCTGCACATCGGCGATCTCGTCCGGCGTCACCAGCCAGGGGCCGAGCGGCCCGAAGGTGGGGGCGCTCTTGCCCTTCAGCCACTGCCCCGTGCCCTCCATCTGGAAGGCCCGCTCGGAGACGTCGTTGCACAGCACGAAGCCGGCGACGTGGTCGAAGGCATGCGCCTCGTCGACCTGCCAGGCGGTGTCGCCGATCACCACGGCGAGTTCCACCTCCCAGTCGAGCTTGGCGGCGCCCGGCGGGATCAGGATGTCGTCATAAGGCCCCGAAATGCAGTTGGGTGCCTTGCTGAACAGCAGCGGCTCGCGCGGCACCGTGCCGCCGGTCTCGGCGGCGTGGTCGGCGTAGTTCATGCCGACGGCGATGAAGTTGCGCGTGCCGGCCACCGGCGGCCCGAGCCGCGTGCCCTCCGGCACCAGCGGCAGGGTTTGGGGGTCGATACCGGCAAGCGTCGCCAGCGCGGTCTTCGACAGCGCCGGCCCGGCGAAGTCGGTGACATGAGCCGACAGGTCGCGGCAGCGGCCGGCGGCATCGACGAGGCCCGGCTTTTCGGCGCCGGCGGCGCCATGGCGGATCAGTTTCATGAGAAGCGTCCCGGAAAGAAGCGATGTCCGTTTCTACGGCAATTTCCGGCAAAGGGTGAGCCTTTTCCGCCCGGGCAACGGGACGGGCTTGCTGCCGATGCGCATCGTCGCCCGGCGGGACCGCCTTCTGGGCCGCGGCGAGGCGGGAGATTGTGATGTTATGCAACCTTCGTCTGGGTCCTGCCTCCGCCGTTTTCCGCTAGTCTTGGCGGGGCCGGCAGCCGCCGCCGGGATCGCACCGAACAGGGAGAGATCCGCCATGGAAGACGATGCACTGTTCCTGGGCTTCGATCTCGCTGCCATCGAGCCGGAGGATGGCGGCCCCGACCCCGATCGCGTCATCAAGGGCAATCCGCGCAGCCGGACCTGGCTGGTCGAGGAGCGGGCGGCGGAGAAGCTTTATGCCGGCGTCTGGGAATCGACGCCCGGCGCCTGGCGCGTCGCCTATGACGAATGGGAGTACTGCTCCATCGTCTCCGGCATCTCCATCGTCCACGAGACCGGCAAGGAAGCGCCGCGCGTGCTGAGGACCGGCGACAGCTTCATCCTGCGGCCGGGCTTCTCGGGCATCTGGGAGGTGGTGGAGACGACGCGCAAGCTGTTCGTGGTGCGCATGCCGTGATCGGAGCCGGCATTGAGCCGCAAGCGGCGCTCTCGGGCGGCCGGCACCGGGACGATCCGCCGGCCGGCGCCTGACATCTTGCACAAATGGAAACCGGGCGGCGGCTCGATGCCGCCGCCCTTATGCTGTCGCTGCTCGCGATAATCAGTCGAGCAGGCTGATCTCGACCGCTTCGCGTCCCTTGGGGGTCTCGACGATCTTCATGGCGACGCGCTGGCCGTCGGTCAGCGGACCCATGCCGGCCGACTGCAGGACGGAGATGTGGACGAACACGTCCTTGCCGCCATCCTCGCCGGCCACGAAGCCGAAGCCCTTCTCGGGATTGAACCACTTGACGGTGCCGTCGAGCGGCGTCGCCGACGACGTGTCGACCGACCGGCGCGGCGGGCGCGGGGCGCCGAAGCCACCGCCGCCACCACCAAAGCCGCCGCGATCGCCGCCGCCGAAGCCGCCACGATCACCGCCGAAGCCGCCACGATCGCCGAAGCCGCCGGGACGAGGAGCGCCGGGACGGGGCCCGCGCGGCGCCTGCGGCGTCGCGGTCGTCTCATCGACCTCAAGCACCTTGACGACCTGCTTGCCCTTGGCGCCCTGCGCCACCTGCACCTTCAGCGTGGCGCCGGGCGGCACGCTGTCGCGGCCGACTGCCTGCAACTGGCCGATGTGCAGGAAGGCGTCGCCCGAACCGTCGGTGAGCGCGGTGAAGCCGAAACCCTTTTCCGGGTTGAACCAGGATACCGTCGCCTCGACCACCGGGCCGGACGGCGGGGCGCTATCATACGGCGACGGGCCGCCGAAGCTGCGCGCCGGCCGTTCGGGACGAATGTCGAACGACGGCATCATGTCGTCATCAAATCCGCCACGCCGCCGCGGCGGGCGGAAGTCCTTACCCTTACCCATTCTGTCTTCTCATCTCCGCCAAAATATAGCTCCAGACCGATGCCCGCGGAGAGCTGCATCGAGCCAGTTTGTTTCTAGAGAGCTATTCCACCGCAGAATTCGTCGTTTATCCGGCATGCCGCGCCTTCGCCTCGGCAACGACTTGCCAGCCCGCCCGCACTTCAGAACCGCTCCGCCCCCAGTCTTATCACAGATATTGGGGTTTTTGCTGCTTGAAAATCGCGCCGAAGGCGCCCCGACGGTCATTTTTTGCGTTTTTTTACGTGCTTGACGCACCCTGTGCGCCGCCAAAAGTCGCGACTACACATCGAATCGACCGGGCCGGCGCTACGCCGGCCGGACAGCAAGACATCCGGCACCGCCGGGCGGCGGCCGGCCGGCTGATCGAATCGCCGGAGCCGCGGCGCGGCGCTCCGCCGCAAGATTAGAACCTTTCCGGACAGCTGTCCAAAAAAGTCCTCCACCGCCCTTGAAGGCGGGGGAGGACGGGGCCACTTCGATATCGTTGCCCGGAACCTCGAAGGAACACTCGGAAAGGGAAGAAGAATGAGAAGCTGCGTGATGAGGCCCGGCTTTCATCCGCTGTCCATCGCAGCGATGATCGTCGGCTTCGTGATCTTCTGGCCGATCGGCCTCGCTGTACTTGCCTATATACTTTGGGGGGATCGCATGCGCGCCCGCTGGAACGACCTTCGCCCTGACCTCGAGCGCGCCGCCCGCCGGGCCGGCTTCGAGCGCGGCGGTTTCCGTAACTACCGCGCCGGCGCCACCGGCAACACCGCCTTCGACGCCTATCGCGAGGCCGAGCTGAAGCGCCTCGAGGAAGAGCGCGCCGCGCTTGACCGGATGCGCGACGAGTTCGACGAGTTCCTCGCCAACCTGCGCCGCGCTAAGGATCAGGAAGAGTTCGACCGCTTCAAGGCGAGCCGCAACCCGGCCAGCTGACCCGGCGTCCCGATCGGGGTCTGATCCGGGTCCCTCCACGACCGGCAGGCCATGAGGCCCCCGCGCTCTGAGGCGCGGGGGCTTTTTCGTGCCCGGCGGCGCCGCTAGACTTCCCCCATGCCGATTCGCCTGCCTTTCCTGCGGCCGCCCGAGCGCCAGCGCTCGGCGCCGTCGAGCTTCCCGATCCTCGCCGGCGACCGCATGGTGGAGGTAACGGTGCGGCGGAACGTCCGCGCCCGCCGCTACGTGCTGCGCCTCGACCGCAAGGGCGACGGGGCCGTCGTCACCATACCCCGGCGCGGCTCGCTCGCCGCCGCCAAGGCCTTCGTCGCCGGCCATGCCGCCTGGATCGCCGAGCGGCTGGCCGCCCGGGCCGCGGTGCCGGAGGTGCCGGCCGAACTGGCGATCCGCGGCGTCGTGCATCGCGTCGTCTCCACCGGTTCGCCGCGTGGCCGCGTCCGCCTGCTCGTCGAGGACGACGGGCCGGCGATCGAGGTGCCCGGCGAGGCGCCGCACGTCCGCCGCCGCCTCGCCGATTTCCTGAAAAGGGAGGCGCGCGCCGACCTTGCCGCCGCCGTTGCCGCGCACGCGGGCACGCTCGGCGTCAGGCCGACGGCGATCCGCCTGAAGGACACCGCCTCGCGCTGGGGCTCGGCGTCGCCGAAGGGCGAGCTGGCCTTCTCCTGGCGGCTCGTCATGGCGCCGCCCTTCGTGCTCGACTATGTCGCCGCCCACGAGGTGGCCCATCTCCGCGAGATGAACCATTCCGACCGCTTCTGGGCGCTCTGCGAAAGGCTGTGCCCGGCGACCGCCGCCGCCAAGGCCTGGCTGAAGGCGAATGGCAACGCCCTGCATCGCGTGCCGTAAGCCACGAGCCGACAGAGGTCCGGCCTCCCGGAATCTCCTCGGCCAAGGCGAGCCCGGACGGGCGACGGCCGGTCGGGGCACAGCCGCCGGCAATTCCGTCCGACAGGGCGGAATGCCCAGCGCGGAAGAAAGCCTCAGTTGCCGAACAGTCTTTGCAGCAGCCCCTTTTCCTCGGGGCTGGCCTCGGTCACCGGGATGTCGGCCGGCGGCATCGGCTGGGCGCCCGGCAATTGCGGTCCCTGCATCGGCAGGCCGTCCGTGTCGGCGAAGCTGGTGCCGACATTCTGCGGCGGCGGCACCAGCTCGACGCCCGGCAGCGGCCGGGCCGGCAGGCCGCGCACCGCCTCGATCATGAAGCGGTTCCAGGTCAGCGCCGTCAGCGCGCCGCCGGTCGCCTTCTTCGTGGGCGAATTGTCGTCGTTGCCGAGCCAGACGCCGGCGGTCAGGCCGTTGACGTAGCCGATGAACCAGGCGTCGCGGAAATCCTGGCTGGTGCCGGTCTTGCCGGCCGCCGGCCGGTCGGAAAGCAGCGCCTTCTGCCCGGTGCCGTCGGTGACCACCGCCGACAGCATGCGGTTCATGGTGCCGACGGCGACGTCGGAGATCACCCGCCCCGGACCGGAGCCCTGGCGGTGGAACAGCACCTTGCCGTCCTTGGTGCGGATGTCCTCGACGAGATAGGGGATGATGCCCCAGCCGCCGTTGGCGAACGGCACGTAGGCGGCGGTGATCTCCAGCGGGGTCACCTCGCCGGTACCGAGGGCGATCGACGGGTTGTCGTGGAGCTGGCTGACGATGCCGACCCGGCGGGCGGTCTGCACCACGTTGGCCGGCCCGAGCAGGGCGGTGAGGCGGGCGGCCACCGTGTTGAGCGAGCGGGCGAGCGCCGTGGTCAGCGTCACCGGACCGAGATACTCGTTCTCGTAATTCCTGGGCGACCAGCCGTTGATGCTGACCGGCTCGTCGACGACGATCGAATCGGGCGTGTAGCCGTGCTCGACGGCGGTGAGATAGACGAAGGGCTTGAAGGCCGAACCGGGCTGGCGTCGCGCCTCGATCGCCCGGTCGAACTGGCTCGTCGCGTAGTCGCGGCCGCCGACCAGCGCCTTGACGGCGCCGTCGTTGTCGACGGCAACCAGCGCGCCCTGGCTCGCCTTGTACTTGACGCCTTCCTTGTCGAGCGTCGTGCGCACCGCCGTTTCCGCCGCCGCCTGCAGGCGGGCGTCGATGGTGGTGGTCACCACGATGTCTTGGCGGTAGCGGGCAACGTAGCCGGGCAGGAGGTCCATCACCCAGTCGGCGACATAGTTGGCGGCCGAGCCGTTGCGGGCCGGCGAGGGCGGCGCGCCGACGGCGGTCGCCTTGGCCGCCTCGGCGGCGCTGACATAGCCTTCGTCGACCATGGCGGCCAGCACCACCTTGGCGCGCTCGGCGGCCAGCTCCGGCGAGTTGGTCGGCGCGTAGCGCGACGGCGCCTTGAGGAGCCCGGCGATGGTGGCGGCCTCGGCGAGGTTCACCTCGCGCGCCGACTTGCCGAAATAGCGCCGCGACGCCGCGTCGACGCCATAGGCGCCGGCGCCGAGGTAGACGCGGTTGAGATACATCTCAAGGATCTGGTCCTTGGAGAAGCGCCATTCCAGCCACAGGGCGAGCACCGCCTCCTGCAGCTTGCGTTCCAGCGTGCGGTTGGGTTGCAGGAACAGGTTCTTGGCCAATTGCTGGGTCAGCGTCGAGCCGCCCTGCACCACCGAATGCGACAGGAGGTTGGTGACGAGCGCCCGCGACAGGCCGATCGGGTCGACGCCGAAGTGGTAGCGGAAGCGGCGGTCCTCGACGGCGATCACCGCCTCGGGCAGGAAGGGCGACATGTCCCTGAGCGCCACCTCCTCGCCGCCGGTGTCGCCGCGGTTGGCGATGATCGTGCCGGAGGCGTCGACGATCTCGACGTTGGGCGGCCGGGCCGGCACCTTCCAGTCGTCGATCTGCGGCATGGTGGCGACGGTGTAGCCGATGACGCCGGCAACGCCGATCAGCCCCCAGATGCAAAGCACGGCGCCCCAGTAGACGAGGCGGCCGACAAGGCCCATGCCCGAGCGGCGGCTCGCCTTGCGCCGGCGGCCGGAGGATTTGCGGCGGCGCTGCGGCTCGTCGGTCATCTCCGCCTCCTCGCCCTCTTCGCCGGTGAAGCGCGGCTCGACCCGTTCGGAGCGCGGCCGGCCGCTGCGCGAATTGGGCAGGCTCCTCGGTGGCGTGAAGCGGTCGCCGTCGCGTGCCGAGAGGTCGCCCTCGCGCGACGGCGCCTCGAATGTCGGTTCGGCCCGCTCGCGCTTCTGGTTCCGCCTGTCGCTCCGCATCGTCCGCCGTCACCTTCGCCCATCGGCCCGTGGAACATCCGATCCACCCTAAATGCGGCGGTTTAAGGGGGCGTAAAGGATGACGGCTGCCAGCCCGAAGCCGTTGAGCGTTCGCCCCGGCGTCGCAAGCCGGGCTATCGCCCGGACCCATCCGGAGGTTCCACCTCCGGACCTCCGGCTGTCTTGAAAAAAGACGGGATGCCCGCCGGCGCCCGAGGCGGCAAGTCCATCCCTCGGTTGACTTTGACTTGCAACGCGCTGCAAATGGCCGGGCGCGACGGTCCTTCCTCCCGAGGAGGAGGGCGAAAGAGGGAACGCGGGAACCGGGGAGAGCCCGGCGAGCCGCGGCTGCCCCCGCAACTGTCAGCGGCGAGCCGGATGCCTCCGCGCCACTGGTCGGAAGACCGGGAAGGCCGTATCCGGCGGCGAACCGCGAGCCAGGAGACCTGCCGCCGCGCCAACGTCGACACCGCCGGTGGGGCGGGAAAGGACCCGATCATGACGTTTCCCCCGGCCGCTGCCGGCCGCTCGAAGATTCCCGTCACCATCGTCACCGGCTTCCTGGGCTCGGGCAAGACGACGCTGATCCGCCATGTGATCGAGCGGGCCACCGGCCGCCGCCTCGCCCTGATCGTCAACGAGTTCGGCGACGTCGGCGTCGACGGTGACATCCTGAAATCCTGCGGCGCCGCCGACTGCCCGGAGGAGGCGATCGTCGAGCTGGCCAACGGCTGCCTCTGCTGCACCGTCGCCGACGATTTCCTGCCGGCCATCGAGGCGCTGACGGCCGGTGCCCGCCAGCCCGACCACATCATCGTCGAGACCTCCGGCCTTGCCCTCCCCAAGCCGCTGATCAAGGCCTTCGACTGGCCGGACGTGCGCGCCCGCCTCACCGTTGACGGCGTGGTGGCGGTGGTCGACGCCGCCGCCGTGGCGGCCGGCCGTTTCGCCGACGACCCCGAGGCGGTGCTGGCCGCGCGGCGGGACGACCCGTCCGTCGACCACGACAACCCGCTGGAGGAGGTCTACGAGGACCAGTTGCTGGCCGCCGACCTGGTGGTGCTCAACAAGGCCGACCTGTTGACGCCCGACGAACTCGACCGGGTGGCCGGCGGCATCGCCACGGCGTTGCCGAGAGCGGTGCGCCTGTTGCCGACCTCGGAAGGGGTGATCGCGCCGGAGGTGCTGCTCGGCATTGCCGCCGCCGCCGAGGACGACCTCGCCGCCCGCCCGAGCCACCACGACGGCCTGGGCGAGCACGACCACGACGATTTCTCCACCTTCGCCGTCGACATCGGCGCGGCGACCGATCCCGACAGCCTGGTCGACCGCCTGCGGGCGGTGGTCGAGGCGCACGACATCCTGCGCGTCAAGGGTTTCGTCGAGATCGCCGGCAAGCCGATGCGCCTCCTGGTGCAGGGGGTGGGCAACCGCTTCCGCCATGCCTTCGACCGGCCCTGGCCGGCCGGCGCGCCGCGCCGTGGCAAGCTGGTGGTGATCGCCGAGAAGGGCGTCGACGAGGCAGCCGTCCGCGCCGCCCTCGCCTGATCCTCGAAACGGGGAGGATGGCTTGCACATCCTGGCCGAACAGATCCGTTCCCTCGACGATTCGGTCGCGGCAGTCGATCTCGGCCAGAGCCCGGCCGAGGTGGTGGTGCTGTCCTTCTCCGACAGCGACCTCGGCCTCGTCGCCGCCGTGCACGACCGGCTCGGCCCCGACGCGCCGAGCCTGCGGCTTGCCTCGCTGGCCGCGCTGCGCCACCCCTATTCGGTTGATCTCTATCTCGAGAAGGTGGCGGCCAAGGCCCGCTTCGTGCTGGTGCGGCTCCTCGGCGGCGCCGACTACTGGCGCTACGGCGTCGACGAATTGTCCATGCTGGCGCGATCGAAGGGCATCGATCTGGCGCTGATCCCCGGCGATACCAGTCCCGATCCGCGCCTTGTCGAAGCCTCGACGCTGCCGGCCGCCGACCTCGACCGCCTGACGCGCTGGTTCGGCTTCGGCGGTCCTGACAATGTCGCTTCGGCACTCGCCTATATCGCCGCCCGGCTGGGCCACGCCGCGACCTGGGCCGAGCCGGCGCCGCAGCCGGCCTTCGGCGTGCTGTCCGAGGCCGGCGACGGCGACCGGCGGGCGCTGGTCGTCGGCTACCGTGCCTTGGTCAACGCCGGCGACGCGGCGCCGCTCGAGGCAGTGTCCGGGGCGCTGGCCGCCAGCGGCTTTTCCGTACTGACGGTCTGGGTCACCTCGCTGAAGGACCCGGCGGCGGCCGGTCCGCTGGCCGAGGCGATCGCCTCCTTCCAGCCGGAGGTGATCGTCAACTGCACCGCCTTCTCGGCCCGCCGTGACGACGGCTCGACGGTGCTCGACGCCGCCGACATCCCGGTGATCCAGGCGCCGCTGTCCACCCTGTCGCGCGACGCCTGGGCGGCATCGCCGCGCGGCCTGTCGGCCGCCGACCTCGCCATGAGCGTCGTGCTGCCGGAGGTCGACGGCCGCCTCGACGGGCCGGTGATCAGCTTCAAGGCGCCGGCCGCACGGGCCGAGGCGCTGGAATATACGCCGATCCGCCACCAGCCGGACGACGGCGGCATCGCCCGCCTGGTCCGCCTGGCCAGCGGCTGGACGCGGCTCAGGCGGACGCCGCGCGCCGAACGGCGGCTCGGCCTCGTCTTGTCCAACTATTCCGGCAAGGGCGGCCGCACTGCCTATGCCGTCGGCCTCGACGGCCCGGCCTCGCTGGTCGCCGTCGCCGACGACCTGCGCGCCGCCGGCTACGGCGTCGGGCCGCTGCCGGATGAAAAGGCGCTGATCGCCGCGCTGGAAAGCGGCGAGACCGTCATCGACGTCCCGCTCGCCGACTATCGCCGCTGGTTCGCCGGCCTGCCGGAGCCGCTGCGCGCCGCGATCACCGCTGCATGGGGCGAACCCGAGGCCGATCCATGTCTGATGGACGACACTTTTCGCCTCGCCGCGACGATCGCCGGCAATCTCGTCGTCGCCGTGCAGCCCGATCGCGGCCGGCCGGACAGCCGCGCCGCCGACCACCACGATCCCGCCCTGCCGCCCCGCCACGCCTATGCCGCCTTCTATCTCTGGCTGCGCCACGGCTTCGGCGCCCACGCGATGATCCACCTCGGCACCCACGGCACGCTGGAATGGCTGCCGGGCAAGGCGGCCGGCCTGTCCCCGGCCTGCGGGCCGGCGGCGCTGTCGGACGGCCTGCCGATCGTCTATCCCTTCATCGTCAACAATCCCGGCGAGGCGGCGCAGGCGCGGCGGCGCATCGCCGCCGTGACGCTCGGCCATCTGACGCCGCCGCTGACCCGGGCCGGCGCCCACGGCGACATCGCCGACATCGAGATGCTGGTCGACGAATTCGCATCGGCCCAGGCGCTCGACCCGCGGCGGGCCAAACACCTTGCCGCCCTCCTCATCGACAAGGCCGAGGCGGCCGGCATCGCCGAGGCGGCCGGCCTGTCCTCGGACCTCGATCCGGCCGACAAGCTGGCCCGGCTGGACGCCTGGATCTGCGACGTCAAGGACATGCGCATCGCCGACGGCCTGCACGTCTTCGGCCGCCCGCCCGACCAAGCGCGCGTCGCCGCCCATCTCGCGGCGCTCGGCGGCGACGTCTCGGCGGCCGGCGCCTTCCTCGCTTCGGCCGAGGCCGAGCGCACCGGCCTCCTCGCCGCCCTCGACGGCCGGCGCGTGGCGCCCGGCCCATCCGGCGCGCCGGGGCCGAAGCGGCTCGACGTGCTGCCGACGGGGCGCAACCTCTACGCCGTCGACCCGCGCACTGTCCCGACCCGCACCGCCATGGAGATCGGCGCCCGCACCGCCGAGGAGGTGGTCGCCCGCTATGTCGAGGACCACGGCGACTGGCCGAAATCCATCGTGCTCGACGTCTGGGCCTCGGCGTCGATGCGCACCGGCGGCGACGACATCGCCCAAGCCCTGGCGCTGATCGGCGTCCGGCCGACCTGGGATGCCGCCTCCGGCCGCGTCTCCGGCTTCACCGTGCTGGCCGCCGCCCGGCTCGGCCGGCCGCGCGTCGATGTGACGCTGCGCGTCTCCGGCCTCTACCGCGACGTCTTTCCCGGCCAGATCGCCCTGTTCGCCGAGGCGGTGAAGGCGGTGGCCGCCCTTGACGAGGACGCCGAGACCAACCCGCTCGCAGCGCTGGGCGAGGCGACGCCGTCCCGCGTCTACGGCGCGGCGCCCGGCGCCTTCGGCAGCGGCCTCGGCGAGATGACGCCCGACGATCTAGCCGCCGACCGGGCAAGCCTCGCCGGCGCCTACCTCGCCGCCTCCGGCCATGCCTATGGCAACGACGAGGACCGGCCCGACCGGCCGGGCTTCGCGGCGCGCGTCCGGACCGCCGACGCCTTCGTCCACGTGCAGGATCTCGACGGCCAGGACCTTCTCTCCAACGATGCCTTCCCGACCCATGAGGGCGGCTTCGCGGCGGCCGCCGAGGCGCTGGGCGGCAAGGCGGCGCTCTACCACGTCGATGCCACCGGCGAGACGCCGAAAGCCCGCACTCTCAGGGAGGAGATCGCCCGCATCGTCCACGGCCGCGCCGCCAACCCGCGCTGGATCGCCGGCCAGATGCGCCACGGCCATCGCGGCGCCGCCGAGATCTGCGAGGGCATCGCCAACCTCTGCGCCTTCGCCGCGCTGTCCGACATGGTCGACGCCAGGCATTTCGACCGGCTGTTCGATGCCACCTTCGCCGACGATCGGGTGCGCGACTTCCTGATCGACGCCAACCCGGCGGCGACCCGCGACGCCCTCCTCCGCCTCAGAACGGTGATCGACCGCGGCGCCTGGGTGGTCCGCCGCAACTCGGTGGCCGCCCGGCTCGCCGACACGGAGGCCCGCCTCAAATGAGCGATTCGGCGGTTCGCGGCTGGTGTCCGGGCGCCCGTCGTCCGATGCGGAGCGGCGACGGCCTGATCCTGCGCCTCAGGATCACCGGCGGCCGCCTGTCGTCCGACAGGGCGCGTGCCATCGCCGACCTCGCCGCTAACTGCGGCAACGGCGAGATCGACCTCGGCCGGCGCGGCGGTCTGCAACTGCGCGGGCTCCGCGACGACAGTCTCGCTGCCACCCTCGCTGAATTGGCCGTCCTCGGCCTTGTCGACGCCGACGCCGGCGCCGAGGCCATCCGCAACGTCGTCGCCTCGCCGCTGTCCGACCGCGACGACACGGCCGCAGGCGACGCCTTCGCGCTGGCGCGGGCGCTGGAAGGGGCGCTGGTTGCCGATGAAGCGCTGCGCGTCCTGCCGGCCAAGTTCGGTTTCTCCGTCGACGATGGCGGCCGCTTCGGCCTCGCCGAGGTGCCGGCCGACGTGCGGCTGCGACTGACGCGGGAGGTGGTGCTGATCTCGCTCGACGGCGACGCCGGTGCGGCGACGGTGCCGGCCGGGGAAGCCGTTTCCGCCAGCCTGCGCCTCGCTCGCGCCTTTCTCAACCTCGCGCCGCGCCTCGATCCGCCACCGCGCCGCATGGCGGCGCTGGTCGCCCGTCTCGGCGCCGACGCCGTCTTCGCCGCCGCCGATCTTGCGCCCGTCGAAATCCCGCCGCCGTCCCGCGACGCCGCTCCTCTCATCGGCGCCTTCGCGACCCATGTCGGCGTCGGTCTGCCCTTCGGTCGGCTGACCGCCGATCAACTGCGTCTGCTCGCCGACCTCGCCGCCATCGACTTGCGCCTCACTCCGTTCCGGGCGGTGCTGCTGCCGGGCGCGCCGGCGGCCATCCTGCCGCGACTTGCCGAAGCCGGCTTCATCATCCGGCCCGCCGATCCCCTCCGCTTCGTCGCCGCCTGCCCCGGCGCGCCGGCCTGCGCCTCGGCGGCGATCGAGACGCGTGATCTCGCCCGCCGCCTCGCGGTGCTGAATCCGGCCGCCGGCGACGTCTGGCTGCACGTTTCCGGCTGCGACAAGGGCTGCGCCAGTTCCGCCGCTCACGCCGTGACGCTGGTCGGCCGTGACGGCGCCTTGGACCTCGTGCTAGAGGGCAGGCCAAGGGACGCCCCGCGCCTCGCCGGCCTCAACCCCGAGGCGGTCGAGGCCGTCCTCCGTTCGGGAATGCTCATCCGATGACCTACGACTACATCCGCGACGGCGCCGAGATCTATCGCCGCTCCTTCGCCATCATCCGCGCCGAGGCCGACCTCGCCCGCTTCCCGCCCGACGAGGAGAAGGTCGCCGTCCGCATCATCCATGCCGCCGGCATGGTCGAGGTCGCCGCCGACATCGCCTTTGCCCCCGGCGCCGTGGCGGCGGCGAAAACGGCGCTCGAAGCCGGCGCGCCGGTGATCTGCGATTCGCGCATGGTGGCCAACGGCGTCACCCGCGCCCGCCTGCCGGCTGCCAACGAGGTGATCTGCACCCTCGACGACCCGTCCGTGCCGACGCTGGCGCTCGCCGTCGGCAACACCCGCACCGCCGCCGCGATGATGCTGTGGGGCGATCGCCTCAAGGGCGCCGTCGTCGCCTTCGGCAACGCGCCGACCGCCCTGTTCCACCTCCTCGAAATGCTCGATGCCGGCGCTCCCCGGCCGGCCGTGGTGATCGGCATGCCGGTCGGCTTCGTCGGCGCGGCCGAGTCCAAGGAGGCGCTGATATCGGACGGCCGCGTGCCCTATATCGCGGTGCGCGGCCGCCGCGGCGGTTCGGCCATGGCCGCCGCCGCCGTCAACGCGCTGGCGAGCGACCGCGAATGACCGCCCTCGTCTCTCCCGGCACGCTGCATGGCGTCGGCGTCGGTCCCGGCGATGCCGAGCTGGTCACCATCCGCGCGGCGCGGCTGATCGGCGCGGCGCCGGTGCTCGCCTATTTCGCCAAGAAGGGCCGGCGCGGCCACGCCCGCACCATCGTCGAGCCCTATGTGCGGCCGGGCACCGAGGAACTGCCGCTCCACTATCCGCTCACCACCGAGATGAGCTTTGCCGATCCGCTCTACGTGCGCGAGGTGGGCAGCTTCTACGAGGCGGCGGCCGAGGCGCTGGCCGAGCGCCTGTCGGCCGGCCGCGACGTGGTGCTGATCGCCGAGGGCGACCCGTTGTTCTACGGCTCGTTCATGCACCTCTACATCCGTCTGAAGGATCGCTTTGCCGTGCGCATCACGCCCGGCGTCACCGGCTTCTCCGGCTGTGCCGCGGCGGCCGGCCTGCCGATGACCTGGGGCGACGACGTGCTCGCCGTGCTGCCGGGCACGCTGTCCGAGGACGATCTCGTCGCCCGCCTCAAAGGCACCGACGCGGCGGTGATCATGAAGCTCGGCTCCAACTTCCCGAAGGTCCGGCGGGCCATCGCGCGGGCCGGCCTCACGGCGCGCGCCGTCTACATCGAGCGCGGCTCGATGGACGGCGAAGCCGTGCTGCCTCTCGCCGACAAGATCGACGACGCCTCGCCCTATTTCTCGCTGGTGCTGATCGGCGGCGAGGGCCGGCGGCCATGAGCGCCACGGGCGAGATTCTTGTCGTCGGCCTCGGCCCCGGCCCCGACCACTGGCGGACGCCGGAGGCCAGCGCCGCCCTCGAGCGGGCCACCGACCTCGTGGGCTATGCGCCCTATCTCGCCCGCTGCCCCGAGCGCCCCGGCCAGCGGCGGCACGGCAGCGACAACCGCGTCGAACTCGACCGGGCGCGGCTCGCCATCGCTCTCGCCCGCGCCGGCCGGGTGGTCGCCGTGGTATCCGGCGGCGATCCCGGCGTGTTCGCCATGGCGGCGGCGGTCGTCGAGGCGATCGAAGGCGACGAGAGCGCCCATGCCCTGCCGGTGACGGTGATGCCCGGCGTCTCGGCCATGCAGGCGGCGGCGGCCCGGCTGGGGGCGCCGCTCGGCCACGACTTCTGCGTCATCTCGCTGTCCGACAACCTCAAACCCTGGTCGCTGGTCGAGAAGCGGCTTCGGGCGGCGGCCGACGGCGACTTCGTCATCGCCCTCTACAATCCCGCCTCCAAGGCGCGGCCCAGCCGCATCTTCGACGCCTTCGCGCTGCTCGGACGCCTCAAGGCCGGCTCGACGCCGGTCGCCTTCGCCCGCGCCGTCGGCCGGCCCGACGAGAAGATCGTCGTCACCACGCTCGCCGCCGCCGATCCGTCGATCGTCGACATGGCGACGCTGGTGATCATCGGCTCGTCGGCCAGCCGGCTGATCGAGCGGCCGGGGCAGGCGCCCTTCATCCTCAGCCCGCGTCAGGCGGCGGGAGGGGCGCCGTGAGCGAGTCGCGCCTCGATGTCGGCCATCAGGTCGTCGAGTTCATGATAGGTGGTCACCGTGACAGGCTCGGGCGGCGCCACCATGATCACCGGCAGGCCGAGGCGGCGGGCAGCGGCCACCTTGCCGTAGGTGGCGTCGCCGCCGGCATTCTTGGTCACCATGATCTCGACGCGCTCGGCCTGCATCAGCCGCGCCTGCGATTCCTCGTCGAACGGTCCGCGTTCCAGGAGCAGCCGGTAGTCCGGCAGGTTGAGTTCGCGCGGCGGGTCGATCGAGCGGACGACATAATGGTGCTGCGGCGCCGCCTCGAAGGCCGACAGGCCGAGCCGGCCGACGGTGAGAAAGACGCATTTCGGCTCCGGCCCCAGCGCCGCGCAGGCGGCGTCGAGGTCGGGCACCTCGATCCAGCGGTCGCCCGGCACCGGCTTCCACGGCTCGCGGGTGTAGCGGAGAAGCGGCACGCCGGTCATCTCGCTGGCCGCCACGGCGTTGGCCGAGATGCGGGCGGCGAAGGGATGAGTGGCGTCGACCAAGAGGTCGATGCGCTGGTCCTTCAGAAAGGCGGCAAGGCCGTCGATGCCGCCGAAGCCGCCGACCCGGGTGTTGAGTGCCTGCGCCGCCGGCTCGTGGGTACGGCCGGCCAGCGACAGCAAGGCCCAGACGTCCGTCCGCTTTTCCAGCCGCTCGGAGAGGCGCGACGCCTCGGTGGTGCCGCCCAGCACGAGAATGCGCATCGGTTTCCCGGAGTCCCCCATGGCTGAAGCCTCCCTTGCCCCATGGCTCACCGTTGTCGGCCTTGGAGAGGATGGCCTCGACGGTCTCTCTCCTGCGGCAGTTTCGACAATCGCACAAGCGGGTTTCATCGTAGGTGGCCGTCGCCATCTTGACCTCGTGCACGCCGAGCCTGCGATCTCGCTTGCCTGGCCGTCGCCGCTACAGGACGCCTTTCCGGCGATCGTCGCCCGGCGCGGCAGTCCGGTTGTGGTGCTCGCCTCGGGCGATCCCTTGTTCTACGGCGTCGGCTCGCTCCTCGCCGCGATCATCGACCCCGAGGAAATGACGGTGCTGCCGGCGCCGTCGTCCTTCGCGCTGGCCGCCGCCCGGCTCGGCTGGCCGGGGCAGGAGGTCGTCCGCGTCAGTCTGCACGGCCGGGCGCTCGAGCGCATCCTGCCGCACGCCCAGCCGGGCGCCCGCATCTTCGCGCTGTCCTGGGACGGCACGACGCCGACAAGGCTGGCAGCGCTGCTGACCAGCCGCGGCCTCGGGCCGAGCCGCCTCACCGTGCTCGAAGCGATGGGCGGGCCGCGCGAGCGGCGGCGCTCGGCGCGCGCCGACGCCTTCGATATCGAGGACATCGACCCGCTCAACCTCGTCGCCGTCGAGGTGGCGGCGACGCCCGGCGCCCGCGTCATTCCCTTCACGCCCGGCCTGCCCGACGACTGGTTCGAGCACGACGGCCAGATTTCCAAACGCGAAGTGCGGGCGCTGACCGTCGCGGCGCTGCGGCCGACGCGCGGCGAGACGCTGTGGGACGTCGGTGCCGGCTCGGGTTCGGTGGCCATCGAGTGGATGCTCTCGGACGCCTCGCTCGGCGCCTTTGCGATCGAGGAGAACGCCGTCCGCGCCGCCCGCATCGCCCGCAATGCGCTCGCCTTCGGCGTGCCCGACCTGCAGGTGATCGAAGCCAAGGCGCCGGCCGGCCTCGACGGGCTGCCCGATCCCGATGCCGTGTTCATCGGCGGCGGATCGGGCGACCCCGGCGTCGCCGACGCCTGCCTCGGCCGGCTGAAATCCGGCGGCCGGCTGGTGATCAACGCCGTGACGGTGGAGACGACGGCCGAGGTCTTCGCGCTTCAGACGCGGCTCGGCGGCGATCTCACGCAGATCGCCATAGCGCGGCTCGACCGCATCGGCAGCTTCCATGCGCTGCGGCCGGCGCTGCCCGTCGTCCAGTGGACCTGGGTGAAGCCGTGAGCGGCCGGCTTGCCATCGGCGTCGGCTGCCGCAAGGGCGCCGCCGGAGAAACGATTGTCCGGCACATCACCACGGCGACGGCCGGCCTGCCGCCCGCCGTCGGCCTCTACACCGTCGCGGACAAGCGCGGCGAGGCGGGGTTGATCGCAGCGGCCGAACGGCTCGGCCTGCCGCTCGCCTTCCTGCCGCGTGATGCGCTCGCCTCCGTCGCTCACCTGACCATCACGCCGTCGCCGGCCGCGGCGGCGCGTTTCGGCATCCCGTCGGTGGCCGAGGCCGCCGCGCTGGCCGCCTTCGCTGGCAAGGCGCGCCTCATCGTGCCGCGCCGGGCCGGAGAGGGCGTCACCGTCGCCGTCGCCGAGGAGCTTTTGTCATGACCGTGCATTTCATCGGCGCCGGCCCCGGCGCGCCCGACCTGTTGACGCTGCGCGGCCGCGACCTGATCGCCGCCTCGCCGGTCTGCCTCTACGCCGGTTCGCTGATCCCGCCGGCCATCCTCGCCCATTGCCCCGAGGGCGCCCGCATCGTCGACACGGCGCCGCTGTCGCTCGACGAGATCGAGGCAGAATATCTGAGGGCGCATCGGGCCGGCGAGGATGTGGCGCGGCTCCATTCCGGCGACCTCTCGGTGTGGAGCGCCCTCGGCGAGCAGATCCGCCTCTTGGAAAAGCACGCCATTCCCTATGACGTGACGCCCGGCGTGCCGGCCTTCGCGGCGGCGGCGGCGGCGCTCGGCCGCGAGCTGACGCTGCCCGAGGTCGGCCAGTCGCTGGTGCTGACCCGCACCTCCGGCCGCGCCTCGGCCATGCCGGAGAGGGAAAAGCTCGCCGCCTTCGCCGCCACCGGCGCGACGCTCGCCCTCCACCTCTCGATCCACGTCATCGAGCGGATCGTCGAGGAGCTGACGCCCTTCTACGGCGCGGACTGTCCGGTCGCCGTCGTCTACCGGGCGAGCTGGCCGGACGAGCGCATCGTCCGCGGCACGCTCGCGAGCATCCTCGGACAGTTGCAGGCGATGCCGATGGAACGGACGGCGCTGATCCTCGTCGGGCGGGTGCTCGGCAGCGACGACTTCCGGCCGAGCGCCCTCTATTCGGCCGACTACCAGCGCCGCTTCCGGGGGCGGGATGATTTCTAGAGCCTTTCCAGTGAAATCCGGTTCGCCGGAAAGGCTCTATCTCATTGTTGAGACGCAATTCCGGACGCAAAACCGGTTCCCACTTTTGCTGGAATTGCTCTAGACCTTGCGGAAGCCGGTCGTCGCGAGAAGGCCGCCCTGCCGGTCGAACACCGCGACCTCCAGCGCCATGCCGCTGCCGGCGATCACCCCGACCGCGGTTGCAAGGCCGCGCTCGGCCACCCCTTCGGCCACCGGGATGCCGGCGGCGCGGCAGCGGGTGAGCGCGTCGAGGGCGCTGTTGGCGCCGCGCACCGCCTGAACGAGATCGTCGGCCCCGCCGAGTTCGGCGACGATGGCGGAGAGCGCGTCGAGATCGACGCTGCCGCGCTTGGAATGGAGGTCCAACAGGCCCTGGCCGAGCTTCACCGCCTTGGCGAAGCCGAGCGCCAGCGTCACCGAGGGCACCGGCGCCTTCCTCAGATATTTGAGCGTGCCGCCGGCGAAGTCGCCCATGTCGATCAGCTGGACGTCGTCGAGGCCGTAGAGCGCCTTCACCGCCTGCTCGGAGGTGTGGCCGGTCGAGGCGGCGACGTGCACGAAGCCCGAGGCCCGCGCCACGTCGATGCCGCGCTGGATCGAGGCGATCCAGGCGGCGCAGGAGAAGGGCACGACGATGCCGGTGGTGCCGAGGATGGACAGGCCGCCGACGATGCCCAGCCTGCCGTTCAGCGTCCGCTCGGCGAGTTTCTCGCCATTGTCGATGCCGATCTCCACCTCGACGTCCTCGGGACCGCCGACCATGTGGCGCGCCTCGGCAAGCGTTCGGGCGATCATGGCGCGCGGCACCGGGTTGATCGCCGGCTCGCCGACGGCCAGCGGCAGGCCCGGCCGCGTCACCGTGCCGACGCCCGGCCCGGCGCGGAACACGAGGCCGGCGCCGGCGGCCGCCGGCCGCACCGTCGACAGAATCAGCGCGCCGTGAGTGACGTCGGGATCGTCGCCGGCGTCCTTGACGATGCCGGCCCGCGTAAAATTGTCGCCCGACGCCGTGGTCGCCAGCGAGAAGGCGGGCGTCTGGCCGCCCGGCAGCGTCACCGTCACCGGATCGGGAAAATGGCCGGTGGCCAGCGCCTCGAAGGCGGCGCGGGTCGCCGCCGTCGCGCAGGTGCCGGTGGTCCAGCCGCGCCTCAGGCTGGGCGTTTCCTTGTTTTCCGTCCCTGCTGCCATGGCGCTGCCCGATCCTTTCGGGCGACAAGGTCGGCGCTGTCTGCTATCCGGTCAAGCGGAAAGGGGACGGCGATGAAGGGCTTTCTGGTGGCATCCCTGCGTTCCGGCGCCGGCAAGACGACGGTCAGCCTCGGCCTGATGGCGGCGCTCGCCCGCCGCGGCCTCAAGGTGGCGCCGGTCAAATGCGGTCCGGACTATATCGATCCGGCCTTCCACGCCGCCGCCGCCGGCCGCGCCAGCGTCAACCTCGACAGCTGGGCGATGACGCCGTCCCAGGTGGCGGCGCTGGCCGCCGGCCAGGCGGACGGCGCCGACGTGCTGGTCGCCGAGGCGCTGATGGGCCTGTTCGACGGCGTCGGCCATGAGACCGGCCGCACCGGATCGTCGGCCGACATCGCCGCCGCCCTCGGCCTCGGGGTGCTCCTGGTGCTCGACGTCACGGGTCAGTCGATCTCGGCCGCCGCCGCGGCGCTCGGGGCGAAGCTGCTCGATCCGCGTCTGACGCTTCTCGGCGTCGTGCTCAACCGCGTCGGTTCGGAGCGTCATCGCCGGCTCGCCGCCGAAGCCATCGAGGCGCTCGGCATTGCCGTGCTCGGCGCGCTGCCGCGCGCCGCAACCATCGAGCTGCCCGAGCGCCATCTCGGCCTCGTCCAGGCCGAGGAGACCGGCGACCTCGGCCGCCGGCTCGACGCGCTGGCCAATCTCGTCGAGACCCATATCGATATCGACAGGCTGCTGGTGCTGGCCAGTGACATGGCGCTGCCGCCGCCGGCTGCCGCCGCGCCGCTGCCGCCGCCCGGCCAGCGCATCGCGCTCGGCCGCGACGCCGCCTTCAGCTTCGTTTATCCGCACCATCTCGCCGCCTGGCGGGCGGCCGGCGCCGAGATCGTGCCGTTCTCGCCGCTCGCCGACGAGGCGCCCGACCCGAGCGCCGACGTCTGCTGGCTGCCGGGCGGCTATCCGGAACTGTCGGCCGGCTTGCTGGCGGCGGCGGGGAATTTCCTCGACGGCCTCCGCGCCTTCGCCCTGAGGCGGCCGGTGCATGGTGAATGTGGCGGCTACATGGTGCTGGGGGCCGGCCTCGTCGACGCCGGCGGCAACCGCCACGCCATGGCCGGCCTCATTGGCCTGGAGACCTCCTATGAGAAGCGCAAGCTGCATCTCGGCTATCGTCGGGCGCGCCTCCTTGCCGCCGGTCCTCTCGGGCCGGCCGAAGCGGTGCTCTCCGGCCACGAGTTCCACTATGCGTCGATCATCACCACCGGCGGCGACGATCCGCTGGCCGAGGTCAGGGATGCGCATGGCGGCGCGCCGGTGCCCGACGGCTCGCGGCGCGGCCTGGTCAGCGGCAGCTTCTTCCACGCCATCGCCCGGCTGGAATAGAGCATCATCCGGCCGGGGCGAAACGGCGATGCGAGACCAAATCCTGGGCGGTCAATCGCAGTCATCTCGGCTAAGGCACCTTGCCGGCGAGATGAACGAACCGTCGAGGCCGCGAGCGTCTTTTCGCAACGCAAGGCAATGCGTCGGAAGCGCTTGAGCGTGTTGAAGAAACACACGCCGAGGAGCTGTCCGCCTCGATCGCCGAGATCGTCCGCCAGACCGAGAACGCCACGCAGGTCGCCCGCCGGGCCTCGGAGGGGGCGCGACGCACCGACGCCACCGTCGGCAGCCTCGCCGAGGCGGCGGAGCGGATCGGCGACGTCATCACGCTGATCAAGGCGACCGCCACCCAGATCGCCGCCATCCGCTCGATTTCCGACATCATGGTCGACGTCGACCGCAGGGCGATGACCATCTCGAGCGTTGTCAGCGAGCAGGGCACCGCCACGGCGGAGATTTCCAGCAACGCCCGGCGGGCGGCCTCCGGCACCCGCGCGGCGACCGAGGAGACGGAAGCGCTGACCCGCGTCGTCGGGGAAACGTCGCGGTCGGCGTCGGCGGTCTCCGCCGCCTCCAACGACATGAACGAGCAGGCCGGCCGCTTGCGCGAGACGGTGGAGGGCTTCATCAACCGCGTCATGGCCGCCTGAGCGGACTGCGGCCGGCCCGAGGGCCGGCCAAGTGCGGTCGGGAGGAGGAATTGCAGTCGTCGGATGAGCCCTTCGCGCCGGCTAAGGCCGCCGGCGCTCCGGCGCCTCAGCTGCGGGTCAGCGTGCCGTCCCAGGTGCTGACCGCCGTCTTGGCGTCTTCTTCCGAGAACCAGACCGAGGTGACCGACTTGGTCTCGGTGAAGAAAGCGACGCCGTCCTTGCCCATGGTGTGCAGGTCGCCGAAGAACGACTGCTTGTGGCCCGAGAACGGGAAGATCGAGAAGGGCACGGGAATACCGACGTTGATGCCGACCATGCCGCCGTCGGTGCGCTTGGCGAACTCGCGGGCGTGGCGGCCGGATGTCGTGTAGATGCACGAGCCGTTGGCGAAGCGGTTGGCGTTCATGATGGCGAGGCCTTCCTCGAAATCCTTGACGCGCTTGATCGAGGTCACCGGGCCGAAGATTTCCTCCTCGCCAACATAGGAGCCGGGCTTGACGTGGTCGAGGATGGTCGGGCCGACGAAATAGCCGCCCTCGTAGCCCGGCACCGCGACGCCGCGGCCGTCGAGCACCAGCGTCGCGCCGTCGTCGACGCCCCGCTGGATGGCCTTCTCGATCGACTCCTTCTGCGCCGCCGAGATCACCGGCCCGAGCTGGCTGTCCGGCAGGTAGGCCGGGCCGATCCTCAGCTCCCCGGCGATCTTCTTCAGCAGCGCCACGAATTCGTCGGCGATGCTCTCCTCGACGCAGACGACGGGCAGCGCCATGCAGCGCTGGCCGGCGCAGCCGTAGGTCGAGTTGATGATGCCGCGCACCGTGCGCTCCAGCACGCAGTCCTTGAGCACCAGCGCGTGGTTCTTGGCCTCGGTCAGCGCCTGGACGCGCTTGCCGGCGCCGGCGGCCGTCTTGTAGATGTGCATGCCGACGCCGGTCGAGCCGACGAAGGTGACGCCGCGGATGGCCGGGTGGGTGAGCAGCGTGTCGGCCTCGACGCGCGAGCAGGTCACCATGTTGACGACGCCCTTCGGCAGGCCGGCCTCGATCAGCAGCTCCAGCATGCGCATGGCCGTCTGCGGCACCATCGACGCCGCCTTGAGCACCACGGTGTTGCCGGTGGTGATGGCGAACGGGATCATCCAGCCCATCGGGATCATCGCCGGGAAGTTGTAGGGGGCGATGGCGGCGAACACGCCGAGCGGTTCGCGGTAGCTGACCGTGTCGTAGCCGGTGGAGACGTTCATGCAGGTGTCGCCCTGCATCAGGTAGTGGGTCGAGCAGGCGCACTCGACCACCTCGATCGCCTTGAGCACGTCGCCCTTGGCCTCGGCCAGCACCTTGCCGTTCTCGGTGGCGACCAGCTCGGTCAGCTCGTCGAGATGGGCGTCGAGCAGTTGCTTGAAGCGGAACATCAGCTGGATGCGGGTCGGGATCGGCGTGTCGCGCCAGCCGGGAAAGGCGGCGGCGGCGGCGGCGACGGCGGCATCGACCTCGTCCTGCGTGCAACAGGGCGCCTCGGCGATCTGGCGGCCGGTCGAGGGGTCCATCACCGGCATGTACTTCGTCGTCCTGGACTCGCGCCACTCGTTGTTCACCAGGTACTTGAGGCGGGCGATCTTGCCGGACTGGTGCTTGAGGATTTCCACGTTCATCGTCTTCTCCCTTTTGGGTGTCCCTGGAAGCCGCCAGCATTCGCCGGCCAAAGGCGCAAAGCAATTAGAATATTCATTCCCTATATCATTTCTTTTGGAACGCCAATACCCAATCTTGATACGAAACGTTCCATGCCGCTGCTCCCGGCCGGAAAAACGATTGCGTCATGCCCCTTTGCCGGCGCGCTCGGGGCGCCGTCGCGGATGTCTGGAATTAAGCCGCTGGAAGATCGTCCGATTCTCGGTTTCGCAGTGGTCGGGACGACGGACCGGCCGCGCCGCCGGCGGTCTTCGCGAGGGGCGAAGGGTTCCGGGCGCCGGTTCGGGATGCGCGAACGAAACGTTTTACGGCCGGCGATCGTCCTGTCGGCACGGACCGCCGCGGCGGTCCGGCGCGCAGGATAGGCCATGTCCGGCGGATGCGCCCTGCGGCCGGCGCAGGCCCCCGAAAGAACAGGCCCATCCGGCGGTCCCGGCATGCTCCGGGTCGCCGGATGGGCTCTGGCGCGCCGCCCGAAGGCGGCGCCGGGGCGGGGACGCCACGGGCGGTAGCGGCGGATGCCGCCGGCGCCGGCGGGAGGAGGAACGGGCGCCGGGCCGTGGCGGATGGAGTCACCGCCTCATGGCGGGGCCCTCAGCGCGCGGCGGCCGGCGCGCCGAGGCCGGTGAACAGCCACTCGTGGGCCGGCTCGTTGTGGAACTTCCAGATCCGCTTCGGCCCGGCCATGACGTTGAGATAGTAGCTGTCATAGCCGTGGATGGTGGCGACGGGATGATAGCCCTTGGGCACCATGACGACGTCGCCGTCTTCCAGCAGCACCAGTTCGTCGAGGCTGCGGTCGTCGGTGTAGACGCGCTGGAAGCCGTAGCCCTGCGGCGGGTTGAAGCGGTAGTAATAGGTCTCTTCGAGATAGCTCTCGGCCGGAATGTCGTCCCGGTCGTGCTTGTGCGGCGGATAGCTCGACGTGTTGCCGCCCGGCGTGATCACCTCGACCACCAGCAGCTGATGGGCGGCGCCGTCGTCCTCCGGCATGATGTTGGTGACGAGCCGCGTGTTGGAGCCCTTGCCGCGGGTGATCTGCGGATGGCTGCCCGGCGGGATCAGCCTGGCCGGCAAGCCGGCGGCGCCGGGCGCCGAGCAGACGGCGACCTCGGCGGCGGTGGCGGCGGTCAGCGCGTAGCGGCCGCCGGCCGGCACATAGGCCGCCCAAGGCGCGCCGTCGAACGGGCTCATCCGCTGGCCGATCTCGCCGTGGTCCTTGCCGTCGATGGCGAGGCGCGCCTTGCCGGACACCAGCACCAGGCAGACCTCGCGGCCGCCGGTTTCGGCCGCGAGGCTGTCGC
This sequence comes from Pleomorphomonas koreensis DSM 23070, assembly GCF_000425185.1. GTDB lineage: Bacteria > Pseudomonadota > Alphaproteobacteria > Rhizobiales > Pleomorphomonadaceae > Pleomorphomonas > Pleomorphomonas koreensis. The sequence continues at coordinate 214,206 of NZ_KE384327.1, read as the reverse complement.
CCGCCGCGAGGCGATGGAGAGCGAAGCCGACATGCGACCAGCCGGCGCTTTCCGGCGTCACCTCGGTGACGAGGCCGCGGGCGGCCTTCGGCTGCACGCGAAGACGGGAGTTGGACATGCTGTTCTCCTTCTCGTCGAGGATCGTCAGTCGAAGATGCGCTGGAGCTGCCGGGCGGCCTCGTAATCCGCGCGCGCCTTGCCCACTTCCTCGCGCACCGACACCTCGGGCACCGCCACGTCCCACCAGTGGCCGCCGGCCTCGGTGGCGGCGAGCGGATCGGTGTCGATGACGATCACCGTGGTGCGATCGTTGTTGCGCGACGCTTCGAGGGCGTTTTCCAGCTCGCCGATCGACGCCACCTTGACGGCGAGCGCTCCCAGGCTCTCGGCGTGGGCGCGGAAGTCGATCTCCGGCTGCACTTCCATGGCGCAATTCTGCCAGAGATTGTTGAAGTTGGCGCCGCCGGTGGCCATCTGCAAGCGGTTGATGCAGCCGAAGCCGTGGTTGTCGAGCAGCACGACGGTCAGCTTCTGGCCGAGGCTGACGGACGTGGCGATCTCCGAGTTCATCATCATGTAGGAGCCGTCGCCGACCATGACGACGACCTCCTTGTCCGGGTTGGCCAGCTTGACGCCGATGCCGCCGGCGATCTCGTAGCCCATGCAGGAGAAGCCGTATTCCATGTGATAGCTGCCCGGCACCGTGGGCACCCAGAGCTTGTCGAGTTCGCCCGGCAGGCCGCCGGCGGCGCAGACCACCACCGTTCCGGGGCCGCCGAGCGTCCGCGCCACGGCGCCGATCACCTGGGCGTCCGACGGCTTCTCGGCGTTGGTGGGCGCCAGCACCTTGGCGGCGGCTTCGAGCCACGCAGCTTTCTCCTCTCCGGCGCGGTCGGCGACGCCGGCCGCCTTCCAGCCGCCGAGGCCCTGCGACAGGAGCGTCAGCCCGACCTTGGCGTCGGCCACCAGCGGCACGGCATTATGCTTGGTGGTGTCGTAGCTGGCGACGTTGAGGGCGACGATCCTCATGCCGCCGGTCTTGAACAGCGCCCACGAGCCGGTGGTGAAATCCTGGAAGCGGGTGCCGACGGCCAGCACCAGGTCGGCGTCGGCGGCGAGCGCATTGGCGGCCGAGGTGCCGGTGACGCCGACGGCGCCGAGCGCCAGCTCGTGCGTCTCGTCGATCGCCGACTTGCCGGCCTGCGTCACGGCGACGGGGATGCGGTGCGTCTCGGCGAAGGCGACGAGGTCGGCCGCCGCCTCCGAATAGAGCACGCCGCCGCCGGCGATGATCATCGGGTTCTTCGCCGCCTTGATGAGGCCGATGACCGTCGAAAGCTCGGTCTCGTCCGGGCGGATGCGCCGGGGCGTCCAGACCTTTTCGTCGAACAGGCTCTCCGGCCAGTCGAAGGCCTCGGCCTGCACGTCCTGGCACATGGCGAGCGTCACCGGCCCGCATTCGGCCGGATCGGTCAGCACGTGCATGGTCCGCTGCAAGGCCAGGATCAACTGTTCGGGCCGCTGGATGCGGTCGAAATAGCGCGACACCGGGCGGAAGCAGTCGTTGGCCGACACGGTGCCGTCCTGGAAGTCCTCGACCTGTTGCAAAACCGGATCGGGCTGGCGGTTGGCGAACACGTCACCGGGCAGCAGGAGCAGCGGCAGCCGGTTGACGTGGGCGACGGCGGCGGCGGTCACCATGTTGAGGGCGCCGGGGCCGATCGAGGTGGTGCAGGCCATGAAGCGGCGGCGGAAGCTTGCCTTGGCGAAGGCGATCGCCGACAGGGCCATCGCCTGCTCGTTGTGGGCGCGCAGCGTCGGAAACGCGTCGCGGACCTGATAGAGCGCCTCGCCGAGGCCGGCGACGTTGCCGTGGCCGAAGATCGCCCAGCAGCCGGCGAAGATCGGCAGCTTCTCCCCGTCGATGATCGTCTTCTGGTTCACGAGGAACCGCACCGTCGCCTGCGCCACGGTCAGTCGCACTGTCTTGCCAACCATATTCATCCTCCCGAAACGGGCTCCCTCGTCACGCGGGGATGCGCCGCTCTAGACTGGGTCCTCATCCGGTCGCCGGTCATGGCCGGCCGCTGCAGCTTGCCGAAGCTCAGGCCGCCGCGGAAGCGTCCAGCGACAGCCAGACGTCAACCAGCGTGCCGAACTTGGCGGCCATGTCGGCGATGGCCGCCTCATCGTCGATCTCGCCGCCGAGCCAGCGCCGCGCCGCATCGGCGAAGATGGTGCGGCCGACGGCGAAGCCCTTGACGCAGGGCGCCGACCTGGCGGCGGCAAAGCCCTGTTTCAGCGTCTCGATCGGCGCTTCGAGGCCGAGCAGCACCACGCCGCGGCAATAGGGATCGTTGTCGCCGATCACCCGGTCGATCGCCCGCCAGGCCGCTACCGACGCCTGCGGTTCCAGCTTCCACCAGTCGGGCTTGAGGCCGGCCGCGTAGAGTTCGGACAACGCCCGGGCCACCGTGTCGTCGGCGAGCGGCCCGGCCTTGGAGGCGATGATCTCGATCAGGATCTCCCGGCCCACCTTGCGCGCCGCCTCGTAGGCGGTGGCGAGCTTGGCCGTCTGCACCGCCTTGAGGTCGGCCGGGTCGTCGGGATGGTAGAAGCACAGCACCTTGATGCAATGTTCGAGCGGCCATTCGATCAGCCGGCTGCCGAGATCCTGGCTGAACTCGAACTGCAACGGCCGCGAGCCGGGCAGCTCGATCGGCTTGGCCACCCAGAGGTCCTTGCCGGCGCCGGCCGCGAACAGCGCCTTGTGGCCGTATTTGTCGTCGAGCAGCATGCCGAAGCCGGGCCGGCCGGCCGCCACCCGCCGCGCCGCCTTCACCGCCAGAACCTTGAAGTCGGGGATGCGCTTCAGCGTCGCCTCATCCTCGGCGAGATCCTCCACCTGGCTGCGGTGGTCGATGGCCAGCGCCATCATGGTCGGATGGGCCCGCCGGCGGGTCGTCGACCAGTGGATGTGGTTGAGCCTGGCGTCCTTGCGCAGGGCGCGCTCGCTGCTGCCGTGGGCGAGGAATGAGGTCAGCTCGTCCCAGGTCGGGTATTCCGGCGAGCACAGGAGGCGCGACACCGCGAAGGCGCCGCAGGCGTTGGCCCAGGTGGCCGAGGTGGCGAGCGGCTCGCCCGCGAGCCAGCCCCGCAGGAAGCCCGACATGAAGGCGTCGCCGGCCCCCAGCACGTTGAACACCTCGATCGGAAAGCCCCTGCCGACGATGCCGGCCTCAAGATCGTCGGAGATCGGCCCGTCGTAGACGATGCAGCCCATGGCGCCGCGCTTCAGCACGATGACCGCCGAGGGGTTGAGCGCCCGGATGGCTTTCAGCGACGGCAGCACGCCGTCGGCGCCGGTGGCGATCATGATCTCCTCTTCGGTGCCGACGATCAGGTCGCAGTCGGCGAGGACGCTGCGGAGGAGGCCGGAGACGCGATCCGACTTGACGTAGCGCTCGAAGCCGGCGTCGTGGCCGGCGAGGCCCCAGAGGTTCGGCCGGTAGTCGATGTCGATCACCACCCTGGCGCCGTGCTTCTTGGCAAGCGCGATCGCCTTGCGCTGCGCCGCCTCGGTGTTGGGGCGCGAGAAATGGGTGCCGCTGACCACGATCGACCGGCTCCGGGCGATCAGCGCTTCGTTGATATCGTCCTCCGACAGCGCCATGTCGGCGCAGTCGGAGCGGTAGAAGATCATCGGCGACACGCCCTCGTCCTCCACGGCGAGCAGCACCAGCGCCGTCAGGCGGTCCTTGTCGACGGCGATGCCGGCGGTGTCGACCTTCTCGCGTCCGAGCTGCTCCAGGATGAAACGGCCCATCTGCTCGTTGCCGACGCGGGTGATCAGCGCCGACCTGAGGCCGAGGCGGGCGGTGCCGACGGAAATGTTGGCGGGGCAGCCGCCGACCGACTTCGCGAAGCTGCCGATATCCTCAAGGCGGGTGCCGATCTGCTGCCCGTAGAGATCCACCGACGACCGGCCGATGGCGATGAGATCGAGCGTTTTGGCCGGGCTGGCGTCGTCTGTCATTCTTTCCTCGCTGAGCTTTCCTTCGTGGCGCGGTGCCGCGCATTGGCTGCAAGAATATATGTTCTGACAGAAAAGATCGATGAAATTATTATTCTGCGTCCACTGTAGTATCCCGGAAGGCGCCGCCCGGCGGCTCGAGCGCGTTCCGCCCGGTCAACTCCACTGTTTTCTCTCGGCAACGGCGACACTCAACGCCAGGGCAAGCACCATGGAGGCCGAAAGGGGGCGGAAGCCGCTGTAGTCAGTTTCCACAACTTCGAACCAAACGTTCGAAATCGCCGCGATCGGCGAGAAGGGCGAATCGGTCAGCGACACCAGCGGCACGCCGCGTTCCCTGAGGGCCTTGGCCTGCGCCACGGTTTCCGGTGCGTAGGGCGAGAAGCTGACGGCAAAGGCGGCGTCCCTCGGGCCGGCGAACTGCAACAGGTCGCCGTCGGTTCCCATCGACGAACTGGCCAGCTCGCAGCGCAGGCCGAGCTTGCCGAAGGCGTAGGCCATGTAGCCGACGATCGGGAACGACCGCCGCCGCGCCAGGAGATAGATCGTCTCGCCGCCGGAAAGCACCGAGACGGCCGAGGAAAACACCTCGCGGCTGACCGAACGGAGCGCGCTCTCCATCGACTGCCGGCCCGCGGCCAGGAAGCCTTCGAGGGTCTTGCCGGTGCCGTCCAGAGGGTCGGCGCCGCGGCCCAGCGTCTGGAGGCGCTCCGCGTATTCCGAGCTGCGCTCGCGCATCCGGTCGCGGAACAGGCGCTGCATCTCGATGAAGCCGTCGAAGCCGAAATGCTGGGCGAAGCGGATCACTGCCGACGGCGGCACGCCGATGCTCTTGGAGATCGAGGACACCGTGCCGAAGGCGATCTCGTCGGGCTGGTCGAGCGCGAAGGCGGCGATCTGAAACAGCCGCTTGGGCAGCGCCTTCTGCCGCCGGACGATCTCCTCCTTGAGGGGCTGATAGCCGGAGAACGCCGCTTTTTCGGGTGTCCGGTCGTCAGGCTGGTCTGCGGAGCTGCGCATCGCGTCATCACTTTTCAGCAAGGCCCTTGCCGGAAAGGCGGCCGGCGGGGCGCGCCGGCCGCCGGCTCGCCTCAGTAGGCGATGTCCACCTGCCGGCCTTCCTTCAGCGACGTCACGGCGGCGTCGGCCATGGCGAGTGCCTTGAGGCCGTCTTCGCCGGACGGCTGCATCGGCGTGCCGGCCTCGATCGCCTTGATGAAGGCGGCGATCTCGTTGGCATAAGCCTCCGTGTAGCGCGTCATGAAGAAGTTGAGCAGCGGCTCGCGGCGGTAGCCCTCGGCGTCCGCCACCTCGACGGTGGTGGCGCGCAGGTTCTCGGCGTGCACCATGCCCTTCGAGCCGTGCACCTCGATCCGCTGGTCGTAGCCGTAGGTGGCGCGGCGCGAATTGGAGATCTGGGCGATCTTGCCGCTCCTGGTGGTCAGGATCACCGAGCCGCTGTCGATATCGCCGGCCTTGCCGATCTCCGGATCGACCAGGCTCGAACCGACCGCGAACACCTTGACCGGATCCTCGCCGAGCAGGAAGGCGGCCATGTCGAAGTCGTGGATGGTCATGTCGCGGAACATGCCGCCCGAGCGCGCAACATAGGTGGCCGGCGGCGGCGACGGATCGCGCGAGGTGATCGACACCATCTCCACCGCGCCGATCTGGCCGGCGTCGATGCGGGCGCGCACCTCCATGAAATTGGGGTCGAAGCGGCGGTTGAAGCCGATCATCAGCGCCGCCTTCTCGCGGGCGACGGTGTCGAGGCACTTGCGCACCCGGGCGGTGTCGAGATCGATCGGCTTCTCGCAGAAGATCGCCTTGCCGGCCCGCGCCGCCTGCTCGATCATGTCGGCGTGCATGTCGGTTGGCGTGGTGATCAGCACCGCGTCAATGTCTTTGGCGTTCATGATCTCGTCGATCGTCCGCACTTCGGCGCCCGACGCCTTCGAGATGAAGGCGGCCGCCTCGGGCAGCGCGTCGGCGACGGCGACCAGCTTCGCGCCCGGCGTGGCGGCGACAGCACCGGCGTGCACCTTGCCGATGCGTCCGGCGCCCAGCAATCCGAATTTCAGCGTCATGATTGATCTCTCTCCCTCGACTGCTCCCGCGGGCGGCGTCGCGGATGACCCCGGCGGATCAAATGCTTCAGACCGTCGCCGCGCCAAAAGTTGAAAAACGATTCAGGATCGCTCTCGCGATCGACCGTCGCATGGTCCGTTCCGCTTGCCGTGGTTCCGGATCGGCGGCCGCGGGAGTTGAACGGTATGGAACAGTCTTTTTCTGTGATGGAATTTAAGTTCCATTATCCCGCTCCGTCAAGGCCTTCCTGTCCGGATGAAGGGGCGCACGTGGACGGGCGATCCCCCGCCTTTGGTCGATGTCGTGGTCGCCGGCCGGCCGGGCGTCGCTGGCCCTCGCCGGGTGGGCTTGGGATTATTGGTTATTTATCAAATCGTTATCAGGGGATAAGCTCGAAGACGAAATGGCTGGGCAGCGCCGCCTGTCGGCCACGGCGGCTGTCCCCATGATCCGGACGTCGAAGCAAGGCGTTGAAATATCGGGCTTCTCGTTGCCGATGCCTACAGTTTCGCCGGGGTTGGCATTGGGCGGAACGATGGAATAGACTTGAAACGTCCAATTCGATTTGAAGCGAGGTTGGGGATGGCTGACGACAGCGAGCCGATGGAATTTGACGACATCGACAGGAGCGGGCCGCCGCCGCAGGAGTTTCGCGCCCTGCGCGACCTCATCATCGGGCGTCGCGACAAGCTGCCGCGCCGTCTCGCCCAGGTCGCGGCCTACGCCGTCGAATCGCCCGACGAGATCGCCTTCGGCACCGTCGCCAGCATCGCCTCGGCGGCCAAGGTGCAGCCCTCGACGCTGGTGCGCTTTGCCAAAGCAATGGGATACAAGGGATTTTCTGAGCTTCAGGCGGTGTTCCAGGAGCGGCTTCGCGACCGTCCGTCCAATTACGACGAGCGGCTGGACGCCTTCGACACCCATTCGTCCGGCCGTCCGGTAACCACCGCGATGCTCGATGGCTTCGGCAAGGCGGCGATCCGCTCGGTCGAGCGAGCGTGCGAGCGAATCGATCCGGCGGTGATGGACAGGGCGACGCAGATTCTCTCCGAGGCCGACACCGTCTACCTGATCGCCCAGCGCCGCTCCTATCCGATCACCGCCTACATGGCCTATGCCTTCGGAAAGCTCGGAATCCGCACGACGCTGATCGGCTCGCCGCTCGGCATCGACCGGGAAATGCTGAATTTCGCCGGCCCCAAGGATGCGGCCTTCGCGATCAGTTTCACGCCCTATGCCTCGGGCACCGTGGAATACATGCGCCAGGTCGCCGCGCAAGGCACGCCCCTGGTGGTGATCACCGACAGTCCATTCAGCCCTCTGGTGCCGGAAAACGGCGTCTGGTTCGAGATCGTCGAGGCCGATTTCGAGGGCTTCCGCTCGCTCGCCGCCACGCTGACCGTCGCCATGGCGCTGACGGTGTCGGTTGCCGACCTTCGTCGCAGCCGCGAGAAACAGAATTTACATACCGTATAAAATGAAATAAAGAATAACTGGATCGACGCGGCCGGGCTACCGGCTGCGCCCCTGAAGGTCATTCGCCATACCGTCCGTTCATCCCGGATCGACTGCGCCGCGGTCCGGGAATGGGGAAGCTTGTCCCGGAGCGCGTCCAGCCCGGAACGGTCGTTCCATCGTGCTGCCGCCGGTCGGAGAGGGGCCGGCGCCCGCGAAGATCTCGCGTCAGGTCCGGACGATGCATTTTCGAGGAACGGCCCGGCGGGCGGACAGCTCCAGCCGGTGCGCCTATTGGGAGAGAAGACATGATTCGCATTGGTGCCAATCCCATCTGCTGGTCGAACGACGACCTGTGGGACATCGGCGGTGACATCAGCCTCGAACAGTGCCTCACCGAAGCGCGCGACGCCGGCATCGAGGGCATGGAGAAGGGGCACAAGATGCCGGCCGACGGCCCTGAGCTGAAGGCCCTGCTTGCCGGCTACGGCATGGTCTTCGTCTCCGGCTGGTACTCGACCTTCCTGCTCGAGCGCGACGCCGACGCCGAGTTCGCCGCCGCCCAGGATGAGCTGAAGTGGCGCAAGGAAGCCGGCGCCGAGGTGCTGGTGGTCTGCGAATGCACTCGCACCGTCCACGGCACCCGGTCGGCGCCGCTGTCGACGCGCCCGGTGCTGACCGACGCCGAATGGGCGGTGTTCCTGCCGCGCATGACCCGTTTTGCCGAGCTGGTGAAGGGCTACGGCCTGCAACTGGTCTACCACCACCACATGGGCACGGTGGTGCAGACGCCGGACGAGGTCGACCGCTTCATGGCCGGCACCGGCCCGGCGGTAAAGCTGCTGCTCGACACCGGCCACATGACCTGGGGCGGCGGCGATGCCGTGGCCATGGCCCGGAAATACGCCGATCGCATCGGCCACGTCCACACCAAGGACGTTCGCACCGCGGTCGCCGGCAGGGCGCTCGCCGAGGACTGGTCGTTTCTCGATTCGGTGCTGGAAGGCGTCTACACCGTGCCGGGCGACGGCGCGGTCGACTATGTCGGCCTGTTCAAGGCGCTGCCGAACTATTCGGGCTGGGTGGTGCTCGAGGCCGAGCAGGATCCCGAGAAGGCCAACCCGAAGACATACGTCACCATGGGCGTCGCCAACCTGAAGCGCTATCTGGCCGAGGCCGGCCTCCGCTGACGGCTGCCGCGCGCCCGCCCGGCCGGCGCGCGCCCGAACGAGCATCCCCAGGGGGCTTTCCCCCTGGGGCGCATCCTTGCCTTTCCCTTGTTCGACAAGGCCGAGCGACGAAAAATTTCGATTTTCCGCCAAGGGATTGCCTTGTCCTGACGATTGTCGCGCCCGGCCGCCCGACGAACGGCCCGAGGAGGCGTGCATCATGCCCCGCGCTGAACTGCGATCCGACATGCCGCTGGCGAGGACCGTCGCCACGACGCCGACCGACGTCTGGAACGACTCCTGCTCGATCGGCGAGTTGCGATACTCGCTCGCCAACGGCGCGGTCGTCGCCACCACCAACCCGTCGATCGTCCTCGCCGTCCTCAGGAAGGACTACGACGCCTGAAAGGAGCCGCTGCGGCAGATGGTGACGCAGCATCCGGCGGACAGCGAAGACGAGATCGCCTGGCGGCTGATCGAGGCCATGGGTCTCAGGGGCGCCAAGCTGCTGCTGCCGGTGTTCGAGCGCGAGAAGGGGCTGAAGGGCCGGCTGTCGATGCAGACCAGCCGGCCCACTCCATGGGCAGCGAACGCCTCGTCGAGCAGGCGGTGCGCTTCGCCGGCCTCGCGCCCAACATCCAGGTCAAGATCCCGGTCACCGCCGCCGGCATGGCCGCCATCGAGGAGGCGACCAGACGCGGCGTGGTGATCAACGCCACCGTAAGCTTCACCCTGCCGCAGGCGGTCGCCGTCGCCAAGGCGGTCGAGCGCGGCCTGACGCGCCGGGCGGCCGAGGGGCACGACGTTTCCGGCATGACGCCGGCCTGCACCATCATGATCGGCCGCACCGACGACTGGATCAAGGCGGTGGCCAGGCGCGACGGCATCGTCGTCGATCCGGGGCATCTCGAATGGGCGGGCCTCGCCGTCATCAAGAAGGCCTACGCCATCTTCAACGCGCGCGGCTACCGCACGCGCCTCCTCTCCGCCGCCTACCGCAACCACATGCACTGGTCGGAGCTGATCGGCGGCGACCTGATCCTGACCATCCCCTACGACTGGCAGGTGCTGTTCGGCGGCTGCGATATCGCGGTGAAGCCGCGCATCGACGATCGCGTCGATCCGGCCATCGTCGACGAACTCCACCGCAAGTTCCCCGACTTCCGCGCCGCCTACGACGAGGATGGCCTCACCGTTGCGGATTTCGACGGCTACGGCGCCACCCGCCGCACGCTGCGCGCCTTCATCAAGGCCTACCGCGACCTGACGGCGATCGTGCGCGACGCGATGATCCCGCCGGCCTGACCGTCTTCGCGTCGGAACGAAGGAAACCCCGGAAACGGTCGCCGTCTCGGGGATTGCTTTCTCAGGGAGGAGCAGGGAGCGCCCCGTCCGCGCTCCCGCCCTCCATCCGTCAGCCGACCACCAGCGCCTCGCGCATGGCGCAGGCGAGGCGGGTCGCCTCGCGGGCGTCGGCGATGCCGCTCGGCGTCGGCCCGCCGCTCCGCACGGCCTCGACGAAGGCGCGCGCCTCGTGCAGGAAGGCGTCGCCGAACCGCTCGAAGAAATCGACCTGGCCTTCGGTCGTCCGGCCGCCGCCGCTCTCCAGCGTGACCGGGCGGCGCGGTACGTTGCGGCCGATCTCCAGGCCGCCCCTGGTGCCGGAAATGGTCATCGCCGCCTCGTAGCCGCGGTGCGAGGTGCGGGAGACGTGGAAGGTCGCCACCTGTCCGCCCTTGAAGGTGACGGTGGCAAAACCGTTGTCGACGTCGCCGCAGCCGCCGAGCGCCGGATACATGACGCGGCTGCCGGCCGCGCTCACCTGGGACACCTCGGCGCCGTCCAGCATCCAGCGGACGAGGTCGATGTCGTGGATGCAGCAGTCGAGGAAGATGCCGCCCGAGGTGGGGGCGAAGCGCACGAAGAAGCCGTCGGGATCGACCGGGTCCTCCGACCGGCAGCTGATGGCGAACACCTCGCCGAGATCGCCGGCGGCGATCAGCCGCCTCGCATCGGCATAGGCCGGATCGAAGCGGCGCATGAAGCCGATCATCACCAGTTGGCCGGGGCGCTTGTCCGCCACGGCGATCACCCGGTCGCAGTCGGCGGGTTCCAGGGCGAGCGGCTTCTCGCAGAACACGTGCTTGCCGGCCTCGAGGGCGACGATCACCTGGTCGGCGTGCAGCGAGGTCGGCGTCACCAGCCAGACGGCGTCGAGGCCGGGATGGGCGAGGAGTTCGGCAAGGCCGGCATAGGCAACGACGCCGGGCAGCGTCGCCTCGGCCCAGGCCCGCTCCTCGGGGATTGGACTGGCGGCGGCCACGAGCGACGCGCCGGGAACGCGGAGAGCCAGGTTTTCGGCGTGGCGGCGGCCGAGCCGGCCGAGACCCACGATGCCGATGCGGACGGAAGCGGACATGAAGGACATACCTCGGAATGTGACCGCCGAAGCACCGGTCCCCTGGCGGACCGGCGCGGCCGGCGCCTGCGGTTCATGGATGCGATGCCAGGACTGAAGGGCGGCAGAAACGATTCAAAATCCCCGCCGACGCAACCGGCCGAAACCGCCCCGGCCGCATGCGCGGTACCGGTGGAGGATGGCGGCCGGCGACCGTCCGTTGCCGGAGAGATCGCCGGATATCGGCCGGCGCACGTCGGGCTTGCGGGAGGGCGAGTTGCCGCCTCCCGGATTGGTCCCGATGGCCGGTGGAGGCACCTGTCGGACGCCGGAGCAATGCCGGGGAAAGCGGGAGCATCGCTCCGCCGTCGGGGATTGCGCCCGAAACGCGGGCTGGAGCGGGCCGGCGATGGTCGCGAGACGGCCGGTCCGCTCCGGACCTCGGATCACTTGATCGAGGCGCGGAAGTCCAGGAGTTCCTGGGCGTTGTCCTTGGTGATCAGGGCGGCGCCGGAATCGATGCGCTTCTCGATGGTCTTGCCGGCGATCACTTCGAGCGCCTTCTCGACGCCGAGGCGGCCCATGTCGTAGTTGCCCTGGGCGATCGAGCCGTAGAGGTCGCCGGCCAGGATGGCCTTGAGGTTGTCGGTGTTGGCGTCGACGCCGAGCACCGGCACTTCCTTGCCGGCCTGCTTCAGCGCGCGCAGGGCGCCGAGGGCTTCCTCGTCGTTGCCGGCGAACACGCCGGCGATGTCGGGCGTCGACTGCAGCACGTTCTGCGTCACCGTATAGGCCTTCTCGCGATCGGAATAGGCCGGCTGACGGGCGCCGATCACCATGCCGGCCGCTTCGAGCACTTCCTTGGCGCCGTCGCAACGGTCGGTCATCGACGGGTTGCCGGGGGCACCATCGAGCAGCAGCACCTTGTCGCCCGCCTTGAGCAGCTTGGCGAGCGCCGCGCCACCCGCCTTGCCGGCCGCCACGTTGTCGGTGCCGATGAAGGTCGAGTAGTCGGTGAACGCCTCGGGCATGCCGGTGTCGACCAGCAGGACCGGAACGCCGGCCGCGCGGACCTTGGTCAGGATGTTGATGGCGGTGCCGGGCTGCGACGGCGAGAAGATCAGGGCGTCGGGCTTCTGGGCGAGCACGTCCTGCACCATGTTGATCTGCTGCTCGACGGCGTCCTCGGTCGGGGGGCCAAGCAGGATCAGGTCGACGTTGTTCTTCTCGGCGGCGGCCTGGGCGCCGGCCGCCACGATCTTCCAGTACTGGCTCGACAGCGTCTTCAGGACGACGGCGATCTTGACCTTGTCGGCGGCGGCGGCCGGGCTGCTGACGGCGGTGATCGCCGGGAGAGCTGCGACGGCGAATGCACCGGCCATCAGGGCGGCAACGAAAGTTCTCCGATTCATGGTCTCACTCCCAATTAAGCAGGTCTGTTGCAGGTTTCGCATTTCCTCACTACGAAACCCCATTACGTCCATTTCGATATTCGAGAACATCTTCCGGGCGTAACTAGTCAGGTGGTCCGCTCCGAGAGTTATCTTCAGCGGGCGGACTTCATGACATTCTGGCGCAGAACGTCGACGGCGACGGCAACCACGATCACCGCGCCGATGGCGAAGGTCTGGAAGGCGCTGTCGACATTCAGAAGATTGAGGCCGTTGCGCAGCACGGCGATCAGCAGCACGCCGATGATCGTGTTGCCGATCGAGCCGACGCCGCCGAAGAAGCTGGCGCCGCCGATGATGACGGCGGCGATGGCGTCGGTCTCGTAGTCGAGGCCGGCCAGCGGATAGACGGCGTTGACGCGGCCGGCCAGCACCAGGCCGGCCAGCGCCGCCGTGAGGCCGGACATCGTATAGACGAGGTTCAGGATGCCGTTGACCTTGATGCCGGACAGACGCGCCGCTTCCTTGTTGCCGCCGACGGCGTAGATGTAGCGGCCGGTCGAGGTGCGGGTCAGGAAGAAATACATGCCGATGTAGAGGATGGCGACGAGAATGAAGCTCACCGGCACCTGACCGATGGAGTTGTTGCCGAGGAACTGGATTTCCTCGGGGAACATGCTGATCGGCGCGGCGGCGGTGACGAACAGCGCGATGCCGCGGGCCATCTTCTGCATGCCGAGCGTCGAGATGAACGGATGCGGCAGCCGCAGCTTGGTGAGCAGGAGGCCGTTGGCGAGGCCGAGGAGAGCGCCCGAGCCGAGGCACACCAGGATGGCCGGATAGGGCCCCCAGCCCCAGCGGTCGGAGGCGATGCCCATCATCATGGTCGACAGCGCCAGCACCGAGCCGACGGAAAGATCGATGCCGGCCGTCAGGATGGCGAGGAACATGCCGATCGACACGATGGCGCTGACCGCCGCCTGCGAGGCGACGTTCATCAGGTTGTCCATGGTCATGAAGCGCGGCGACAGCACGCTCATCACCGCGCAGAGCAGGATCAGGCTGAGGAGGACGCCGAGCTGGTAGAGCTTCTCCGTCATGGCCGCGCTCTTGGCGATCGTTTTCTCGCCCGGCAGCTTGTCGTTGGTCAGGGCCTCGTTGGACATTGGAAAATTCCTCCCACGGAATTCGGTCCGGCCGCGCGGGGCCGGGAAAGGCTGGTCGGGACGCTTGGGATCAGGACGCCTGCTTGAAGCCGGACGCGGCGTACATGATCTTTTCCTGCGTCGCTTCCTCCTGCGTCATCTCGCCGGTGATCTCGCCCTCGTGCATGACGAGGATGCGGTCGGCCATGCCCATCACCTCCTCCATTTCCGAGCAGATGATGATGACGCCGGCGCCGCCGGCGACCAGCTGGTTGATCAGCTTGTAGACTTCGACCTTGGCGCCGACGTCGATGCCGCGCGTCGGCTCGTCGAAGATGAAGATCCTGGCGTTGGACAGCAGCCACTTGGCGATGACCACCTTCTGCTGGTTGCCGCCCGAAAGCTTGCCGACCAGCATGTCCATGCCCGACGTCTTGAGGCGCATCTCCGAGCAGATCTTGCGGGCGATGTCCCGGAGTCGCTTGAGACTCAGCCAGCCGGCCTTGCCGTACTTGTGCATCTTGACGATGGTGGCGTTGAAGGCGACGCTCTGGATCAGGATGAGGCCCTGTTCCTTGCGGTTCTCGGTCAGGAAGGCGATGCCGGCGTTGATCGAGTCGATCGGCTGGCGGATCTTCACCTGTTTGCCGAACACCTCGATCGTGCCGCTGTCGTAGGGATCGGCGCCGGTGATGGCGCGCGCCGTCTCGGTGCGTCCGGCGCCGACCAGGCCGGCGAAGCCGAGCACCTCTCCGGCCCTCAGCTCGAAGGAGACGTCGTGCAGCACGCCCTTCCGGTTGAGGTTCCTGACCGACAGCACGACGTCGCCGTGCGGTGCCCGTTCCTTGGGATACTTGTTCTGGATGCTGCGGCCGACCATCAGCTGGATGATGTCGGCGACGGAGCGCTCCTTCATGACGAAGGACTCGATGGTGCGGCCATCGCGCATCACGGTGACGGTGTCGCAGTTCTCGCGCACCTCGTCGAGGCGGTGCGAGATGAACAGGATGGCGACGCCGCGCTCCTTCATCTGCGCCATCACCCGGAAGAGGTCATGGGCCTCCTTCTCGCTGAGGCTGGAGGTCGGCTCGTCCATGATGATCAGCTTGGCGTTCGACCACACGGCGCGGCAGATCTCGACCATCTGCTGATGGCCGACGCCGAGCGTGCCGAGCCTCGCGGTGGGCGACACGGCCAGGCCGAGGTCGGCGAGCAGTTCGGCCGCCTTGGCGTTCATCTGGGCCCGGTCGAGCAGGTTGAACGACGGCGCCAGATACATCTCGCGGCCGAGGAAGATGTTCTCGGCGACGGAGAGATGCGGAATGAGGTTCAGTTCCTGGTAGATGCAGCCGATGCCGATGCCCATCGCCCGGCGCGGGTCGAGGGAGGTATAGGTGACGCCGTCGAACTCGATGGTGCCGGAATCCGGGGTATAGGCGCCGGTCAGCATCTTGATCAGCGTCGACTTGCCGGCGCCGTTTTCGCCGCAGATGCCGTGGATTTCGCCGGCGCGCGCCTCGATGTCGACCCCGTCCAGCGCGACGACGCCGGGAAACTTCTTGGTCAGGCCCTTGACTCTCAGCAGGATTCCATCGGCGACCATTTCCGATACCTCAATTGCAGTGCCGAGCAACCGGTCGCCGCGCCGCCCGGGAACTGGCGTCGCTGCCTGACGGTTCTCCCCCATGATCGACCGAGCGGCTCCTCCCGGATCGGTCTCCTCCCAAGCTCCGCACAATCAAGAATGAAGCGACTGTTTTCCCGCTTAGAATGGAAGATTAGTTCCATATCCGGTCTGTGCCGTCAAGCCCCCTTCCGATGGACGGCCGTCCGCCGCGGTCCACCGATGGCCATCGCCGAGCCGGTCAAAAGTCGCTCAAAATGTTGAAATGCGCCAGCTAATAAGAGTGGTTCGCTGCTGCCTGCGAAACGAGAGGTCGACTTCGGTCATACTAACGTATGAAATAAGTGTTTCATGCTCGACAGAACGCAGTCTGCCCGTCTCAATCGATCGGTCCGGTTCATGGGGCATTCCGCCGGACACGCCCCGGCCGCCTCGGTCCGGCGATCCACGAGACGCCGGCCCGCCTGCCCCTGGCGCGGATGCGGTCGAAACCCCGCCGGCCCCGGCGGATGAAGCGGTTATAGGTTATAGAGTGTCCTGTGCGGAACCGTGGCCAGACGGCGCGTTCTTCCGCTGCAGGCCGGTCCCGATTGCATGGACGATGCCTGCGCCGGTCATCGACATGGCCTTGCCGGGTAGAACCGGCCCATGGCGCATCCCTCCTTCCCGCAAGGGAGTTGCACCACCAAGATCTGCGGCCAAACGGCGCTCCAGGGGCGGGAGCTAGCGCCGGGCCGCCTCGGCGATCAGCGCGGCGACCAGCCGCTCCACTTGCGCCGCCGGCTCGCCCGCGAGATTGCCGCGCGCGTCGAAGGCCGCGTCGGCGTGCGGCACGGCCACCTGCTCGACGAGGACGCGGGCGCCGAGGGCGTTCTCCAGGATCAGTCTCAGCTGCATCAGCGACCTTATGCCGGCGAACGCGTCGACCGAGGCGGCGCCGATGGCAAAGACGCGTTGGGTCCACAGGCCGCGGCGGCGGTCGCCCTGGACGCGGCTCAGCCAGTCGATGCTGTTTTTCAGAAGCGGAGTCAGCGAATGATTGTATTCGGGCGAGGCGATGAACACGCCGTCGGCGGCCAGCATCTGGTCGGCGAGCTTCAGCGCCGCCTCGGGCACGCCGCGCGCCATCTCGTCGTCGCCGTCGTAGAGCGGCATCGGATAGTCGGCGAGCGACAGGAGCCGCGCCTCGGCGTCGCGCAGCGCGATCTCCCGCGCCACCAGCGCCGCCAGGCGGCCGTTGCAACTGCCGCCGCGCGTCGAGCCGGCGAACAGCAGGATGACCGGCCGCCGGCCGATCACGGCCGCGCCGCCGGTCCCGGCGCCGGGCAGGCGACGCCCGTGCCGCCGAGGCCGCAGTAGCCGCCGGGATTTTTGGCGAGATACTGCTGATGGTAGTCCTCGGCGAAGTAATAAGGGCCGGCCGGCTCGATCGCCGTGGTGACCGGTTCGGAATATCCGGCGAGGGCCAGCGCCTCGCCATAGGCCGCCCGCGCCGCCTCGGCGACGGCGCGTTGCGCCGCGTCGTGCACGTAGATCGCCGATCGGTACTGGGTGCCGACATCATTGCCCTGGCGCATGCCCTGCGTCGGATCGTGGCTCTCGAAGAACACCCGCACGAGGTCGGCGTAGGAGACGACATCGGGATCGAACACCACCTCCACCGCCTCGGCATGGCCGGTGCGGCCCGAGCAGACCTCCTCGTAGGTGGGATTTTCGGTGATGCCGCCGGTGTAGCCGACCGACGTCACAGAAACGCCCGGCAACTGCCAGAACAGCCGCTCGGCGCCCCAGAAGCAGCCGAGGGCGAAGGTGGCGACGGCGCATCCCTCGGGGTGCGGCCCGTTGAGCGGCCGGCTGTTGACGAAATGCCGTTCGGCGGTGGCGACAGGTTCGCGGCGGCCGGGCAGCGCCGTCTCCGGCGTCGGCAGGACGGCCGGCTTGCGGAATGTCTCGAAGAGGGCCATGGCGTCTCCTTCTCTCCCATCCCCCGGATCGGTCCTTCAAGATGGAACCGCCGCCGCCGCTTTGCAAGCCGGGCCGACGGAGCGGATCGGGCGGACGTCCGAGCCGAACCGCGCTGGTGTCTCGCCGACGCTTTGTTATAAGGGGCGGCAGAGGAGACCTATGCTGATGGCGCCCCGCAAGCTCGACCGATCGCTGATCCGCGGCTTCGACCTGTTCCGCGACATGACCGAGGACAACCTCGATGCCGTGCTGGCCACCGTGCAGGTGCGCACCGTCGAGCCGGGCGAGCCGGTGTTCAGCCAGGGCGCGGCGGCCGACGAGTTCTTCCTGCTGCTGCACGGCCATCTCAAGGTGGTGCAGGTGACGCCGTCGGGCGAGCAGGTGGTGGTGCGCCACGTGCTGCCGGGCGAGGTGTTCGGCATCGCCCGCGCCATCCGCCGCACCGATTATCCGGCCACCGCCGAGGCGGTGACCGAGAGCATCGTCCTCGCCTGGATGTCGACCCAGTGGCCGGATTTCGTGGCGCTCAACCCGGTGCTGGCCGTCAACGCCCTCGAAGCGGTGGGCGAACGGCTGCAGGAGGCGCATACCCGCATCCGCGAACTGTCGACCGAGGAAGTGGAGCGCCGCGTCGCCCACGCGCTGCTGCGGCTCGTCCGCCGGGCCGGCCGTCCGGAGGAGGGCGGCATCCGCATCGACTTCCCGCTCACCCGTCAGGACATCGCCGAGATGACCGGTACCACGCTGCACACGGTGAGCCGGCTGCTCAGCGCCTGGGAGGCGCAGGGCATCGTCAAGAGCGCCCGCCGCAAGATCGCCGTCACCGACGAGGCGCGGCTCGCGGCGCTCGCCCGCGGCTGAGGCTCAAATCCAGCCGAGGCTTGACGCGGCGATCACCACCAGCGCCAGCGCGCCGATCCAGAGCGGCAGGGCGGTGAAACGCCGGCGCCGGCGACCGTCGGCCATCGCGGCGCGGGTGGCGAGCAGTTCGACGGCATCGAACAGGCGCGGCAGGCGCGGGGCGAGGGCGGCGAGATTGCCGAGCGCCGTCGCCGCCGTCTCCAGCCGGCCGATCGGCCCGAGATTGCGGGCGATCCAGCCGCCGACCACCGGCTCGGACACCTTCCACATGTCGAGGTGGGGATCGAGGGAGCGGGCGACGCCCTCCACCACCACCATGGTCTTCTGAAGGAGGATCAGCTCGGGCCGCGTCTGCATGGCGAACAGCTCGGTGGTCTCGAACAGCTGGTTGAGCAGCCGCGACATGGCGATCTCCGAGGCCGGCACGCCGTGCAGCGGCTCGCCGACGGCCCGCAGCGCCTGGGCGAAGGTTTCGAGTTCCTGCTCGGCCGGCACGTAGCCGGCCTCGAAATGCACCTCGGCCACCCGCCGGTAGTTGCGGGTGATGAAGCCGTGCAGGATCTCGGCGAGATAGCGGCGCTCGCGCGGGCCGAGGCGGCCGACGATGCCGAAATCGACGGCGACGATGCGGCCGGCGGCATCGACGAACAGGTTGCCCTGGTGCATGTCGGCGTGGAAGAAGCCGTCGCGCAGCGCGTGCCGCAGGAACGACTGCAGCAGCGTCGCCGCGAGCTTCCGCGGGTCGTGGCCGGCGGCGCGGATGGCACCGAGGTCGGACAGCTTCAGGCCGTCGATCCATTCCATGGTCAGCACGGCGCGGCTGGTGCGCCGCCAGTCAACCGTAGGCACGCGGAAATCGGCATCGTCGGCCGTGTTCTGCGCCATTTCCGACAGGGCGGCCGCCTCCAGGCGGAAATCCATCTCCAGCGTCAGCGAGCGGGCGAGCGTGTCGACGATGGCCACCGGCCTGAGGCGGCGGGCGCGCGGCGCCACCCTCTCGATCAGCCGGGCGGCCAGGTAGAAGCCGGCGAGGTCGGAGGCAATGCGTCCCGCGACGCCGGGCCGCAGCACCTTCACCGCCACGTCGCGGCGCGTGCCGTCGCGCTCGATGACCGTCGCCTTGTGCACCTGGGCGATCGAGGCGGCGGCGATCGGCGCCGACAGCTCGGGAAACAGCCGCTCGGCGTCAAGGCCGAAGCTGTCGCCGATCACCGCCCGGGCGCCGGCGAGACCGAAGTCGGGCATGGCGTCCTGCAACTCGCTGAGGTCGGCGGCGAGCGCCGCGCCCACCACGTCCGGCCGGGTGGCGAGGAACTGGCCGAGCTTGACGTAGGACGGGCCGAGCCGCGAGAAGGCGATGGAGAGGCGTTCCGCCCGGCTGGCGGCGCTGCGCCGGCGGATCGCCCCGGCGAGCACCAGCGCCGCCGACACGGCAAAGGGGCGCGGCTCGGGCAGCGGCAGGGCGTTGATCACTCCCTCGCGGGCGAGCACGTAGGCGGCGCGGACGAGGCGGGCGAGATCGACGAGAAGCATCCGGCAGGTTCCTGGAGCATTTCCCGACCGGACCGCTCGAGCCGATCGGCAGGGCAATGCCTGAGAGTCAATGGATCGCCCATCTCCGGTCCGGATCGGCCGATCCGGTTCGGCAAGGCGGGAGGGCGGTCAGATCTTCACGCCGACATGCAGCGCCACCACGCCGAGCGTCATGTTGGTGTAGCCGACGCGGCGGAAGCCGGCCGCCTCGATCGTCGCCTTGAAGCGCTCCTGATCGGGGAAGCGGCGGATCGATTCGACGAGATAGCGGTAGCTGTCCTCGTCCTTCGCCACCACGCGGCCGATCTTCGGCACCAGATGGAAGGAATAGAGGTCGTAGACCTTGTCGGCCAGCGGCGCGTCGACGCGCGAGAATTCCAGGCAGAGGAAGCGGCCGCCCGGCTTCAGCACCCGGTAGGCCTCGGCAAGCGCCTTGTCGATCTTCGGCACGTTGCGGATGCCGAAGGCGATGGTGTAGGCGTCGAAGCTCTGGTCCGGCCAGGGCAGATCCTCGGCGTTGGCCTCGACGAACTCCAGCCTGTCGAGCCCGCGCGCCCTGGCCCGCTCGCGGCCGACCTCCAGCATCGAGGAGTTGATGTCGGCAACGGTGATCTCGGCGGTGCGGTTCGAGCGCTCGGCGATGCGGAAGGCGATGTCGCCGGTGCCTCCAGCCATGTCGAGCACCTTGAACGGCCGCTTGCCCGAACGCGGCGGCGCCAGACGGGAGACCATGGCGTCCTTCCAGAGCCGGTGCAGGCCGCCCGACATCAGGTCATTCATCAGGTCGTAGCGGCCGGCCACCGAATGGAAGACGCGATCGACCAGGCCCTGCTTGTCGTGCGGATCGACCTCGCGAAAGCCGAAGGAAGTGCTGTTGTCCGTCATCGTCCGTCCCGTCCCGCCGTGAGTCGTGCCGGCCGGCCGCCCGAAAGCGCGCCGCCGGCCTTGCCAGCGACCATAGCCCAACGATACGACGGACGCTATGTTGGCCTCGGACGGCGACGTGGCTGCCAGAATGCGGAGGTCTTCACGACATGCCCGAACTGCCGGAAGTCGAGACGGTGCGGCGCGGCCTGTCGCCGCTGTTCGAGGGAGCGGTCATCGAGCGGGTGACGCTCGCCCGGCAGGCCCTGCGCTACCCCTTTCCCGAGCGCTTTGCCGAGCGCCTGGGAGGCCGGCGCGTCCTCGGGCTCGGCCGGCGGTCGAAATACCTGCTGTTCGAGCTTGAAGGCGACGAGACGCTGCTCGCCCACCTGGGCATGTCAGGCTCCTTCCGCATCGAGGCGGCCGGCGACGCCACCGGCACGCCCGGCGGTTTCGCGCTCGCCCGCTCGCGCGATCCCCGCCACGACCACGTCCGTTTCGATCTGCGGGGCGGGGCGGCCGTCGTCTACAACGATCCCCGCCGCTTCGGCTTCATGGACCTGTTGTCGCGCGAGGGGCTCGAGCGTAACCCGCGCCTCAGGGACCTCGGCGTCGAGCCGACCTCCAACCTCTTTTCGGCGGCGACGCTCGCTGCTTTCGCGGACCGCCGCACGCCGCTGAAGGCGGCCCTTCTCGACCAGACGGTGGTCACCGGCCTCGGCAACATCTACGTCGCCGAAGCGCTGTGGCGGGCCGGCCTCGACCCGCGCCGGCCGGCCGCCGTCTTGGCCGATGCCGCCGTCGCCGAAGCCCTCGCGGCGGCGATCCGCGCCGTCATCGCCGAGGCGGTCGAGGCCGGCGGCTCCTCCTTGCGCGACCACATGCGCACCGACGGCACGCTCGGCTATTTCCAGCACCGCTTCGCCGTCTACGACCGGGAAGGCGAGCCATGCCGACGTCCGGGCTGCGGCGGCACGGTGACGCGCCTGCGTCAGGCCGGACGCTCGACCTTCTTTTGTCCGTCCTGCCAGCGCTGACGGCGTTGACGGCGGCCGCGCCAGCGTCTATAAGCCCGCCCCAAGGACGGTGGCCGGCGGTCGTCGGCCTCCGACAGGATTTATGTCGTCCGCGTGGCCGGGTCCGGCAGCCGCGACGATCCAACAACAAGGCCCGGCGTCGCCGGGAGAGAGAAAGGCTGGAGCATGGCCAATACGTCGTCGGCCAAGAAGGCGGCCCGCAAGATCGCGGCTCGCACCGAAGTCAACAAGGCCCGTCGCAGCCGCATGCGGTCCTTCGTGCGCAAGTTCGAGGAGGCCGCCGCCGCTGGCGACAAGGCCGCCGCTGCCGAAGCCTTCAAGGCGGTCGAGCCGGAGATCATGCGCGCGGCGACCAAGGGCATCGTTCACAAGAACACCGCCTCGCGCAAGGTGTCGCGGCTTGCCGCCCGCCTCAAGGCGATCAGCGTCTGATTGTCTGTCTTCGGGCGCGGGCCGACGCCCGCACCTGCTTTTGACGACCCTTCGGGGCCCGGCGTCGCGCTGGGCCCTTTTTGCTTTTCCGGCTTGGGCGGACGCGGTTTGCCGCACTGGCGGGGCGAGAGTCGGGTGTCAGATTTTCTTGTTAAAAAACAATATGTTGGCCATACGTCGGCTCCGGGCGGTATCGATTCCGGCGCAATGGAAACCAAAACACGGCTAAGGAATGGCGGAGCCGGCGGCTTACGACCAAATGCGGTTCCGCCGGATGGAAAGCTGCAAATCTTTGAATCGCCTAGGCTTCGCCGTTCGACTTTCGGAGGGTGTCCGGCCGGGTAAAAAGCGGGTTAACGCCCTAGGGAGATTCGGCTCTTGCCCGTCCCTTGGGGGCTGTGTATGGTCACCCCTGTTGTCGCCGGCGAGCCAAGCACTCGTCTGCCAATGTAAGTTAAAGCAGGGGGCTAGCCGTCGGTAGTTCTTCGAATACGATAGCCGAGGCAAAGTAGCCAACTCAATCCGGGAAAGGC
Source organism: Pleomorphomonas koreensis DSM 23070 (assembly GCF_000425185.1). Lineage (GTDB taxonomy): Bacteria > Pseudomonadota > Alphaproteobacteria > Rhizobiales > Pleomorphomonadaceae > Pleomorphomonas > Pleomorphomonas koreensis. The sequence continues at coordinate 191,678 of NZ_KE384327.1, read as the reverse complement.
AGATCGTTGCAAGTGCGCTTTTGGCGCGCGATTTTGTTTTGTCTTTTCTTCAGGGTTTATCTTTGGGTGGTGGGGCGATCTTGAATACGGGGTCTTTCGACGAGAATCCGGGTCATGCGGGAGACGTCGGCGTGCGCGAGACGTGGGCGGCGCTGGCCGCCGACCCGTCGGCGCATCTGGTCGACGTCCGCACGGTGGCCGAATGGAACTTCGTCGGCCTGCCCGATCTCGGCGCCCTCGGCAAGCGGGTGCTGCTCGTCGAATGGCAGCGCTTTCCCGACATGACCGTCAACTCCGCCTTTGCCGATGAGCTGGGCGAGGCGCTGGCCGACCTTGGGGTCGGCGACGAGGCGTCGCTCTATTTCATCTGCCGCTCGGGCGCCCGCAGCCGGTCGGCAGCGATCGCGGCGACCGCCGCCGGCATCAAGCGGGCCTTCAACGTGGCGGGCGGCTTCGAGGGCGCGCTCGGCCCGGACCGACACCGGGGCTGCGTCGACGGCTGGAAGGCCGGCGGCCTGCCCTGGATCCAGAGCTGAGACCCGTCAGGGCGACTGCGGCCGGCATCGGAACAGCCGGAGGGCGCGTTTTCCGAAAGGAGACGGTCGCCTGTTCCCCCTCCCCGAAAGGAGGGCATGATGGACCTTCCGGCCGCGGGCGGAAGGCTGAGCAAGCGGTTCGGGGGATCCTCCGGGCCGCGCGGCGGATGTTCCTGGCGGAAGCATCCGGCGCGAGTTTGGCGTAAGAGACGAGTTTGATGGAGGCCGAAACATGTTGGAAGCGGAAACCGGCGGCATCGCCGGGGCAGCACCTGGTCACGGCGAGGCCTGGGCGCGCGTTTGCGGCCGCCTCAAGGCTGATCTCGGCGACGAGGTGTTCTCCTGCTGGTTCGCCGGCATGAACGTCGAGCAGATCGAGGGCGGCACCGTCTGGCTCTCGGTGCCGAGCCGCTTCCTGAAGACCTGGATCTCCACCCATTACCGCGACAAGCTGGCCGCCCTCTGGCAGGCCGAAGGCCCGGCCTATCGCAAGGTCGAGGTATCGGTACGCACCGCCATGCGCGCCAAGGTCGAGGCGCCGGCCCGCTTCGCGACGCCGGAAGCCGCCCGCCCGGCCAGCGCGCCGCCGCCGCGCGCCGCCGCCCTGCCGCTGCGTCCGGTGGCCGACGCCGCCTCGGCGCGCCTGTTCGACGACATCTCCTCGCCGCTCGATCCGCGCTACACCTTCGACAATTTCGTCGAGGGCGCTTCCAACCGGCTGGCGCTGGCCGCCGCCCGTCAGGTGGCCGACGGCTCGGCCTCCGGCGTCAAGTTCAACCCGCTCTACATCCATTCCTCGGTCGGCCAGGGCAAGACGCATCTGTTGCAGGGCCTCGTGCACAGCCTGAAGGCCGGGCACCCGGAGATGCGGGCGCTCTACCTCACCGCCGAGCATTTCATGTACCGTTTCGTCCAGTCGTTGCAGACCCAGTCGGCGATGGCCTTCAAGGAAGCGCTGCGCACCATCGACCTCCTGGTGATCGACGACATGCAGTTCCTGCACGGCAAGCAGATCCAGCAGGAGTTCTGTCACACGGTCAACACGCTGATCGACGGCGCCCGCCAGGTGATCGTCGCCGCCGACCGGCCGCCGGTCGAGCTGGAGACCATGGACGAGCGCGTCCGCTCGCGCCTCTCGGGCGGCCTCCTCATCGAGATCGGCGCCCCCGACGCGGCGCTGCGCCGGGCGATCGTCGAGCGCCGCATCGCGCTCACCGCCCGCCACATGCCGGGCTTCGCCGTGCCCGACGACGTCATCGACTTCATCGTCCGCAACGTCACCACCTCCGGCCGCGACCTCGAGGGCGCGGTGACGCGCCTCGCCGGCCACAACCAGCTGACCGGCCTGACGCTGTCGCTTTCCATGGCCGAGACGACGCTGAAGGACCTGATCCGCGTCACCGACACCCGCCGCGTCAAGATCGAGGACATCCAGCGCGTCGTCTCCAAGCACTACAACGTCTCCAAGCAGGACCTCCTGTCGTCGCGCCGCACCCGCTCGATCGTCTGGCCGCGCCAGATCGCCATGTATCTGGCGAAGTCGCTGACGCTGCGCTCGCTGCCGGAAATCGGCCGCCGCTTCGGCGGTCGCGACCACACCACCGTGCTGCATGCCGTGCGCAAGGTGGAGGAGATGCTGGGCTCCGACGAGGCGCTGGTGCAGGAGATCGAGGTGCTGAAGCGCATGCTGGAGGCCTGACGGCCGGCCGGATACCAAAACGCCGGCGAAAACCGCATTTGCCGCCGGCCTGCCGGCTTGCGCAAATCGGCAGTTGCCGTAATGTGCTGTTCCCCGCGGCCGCCTTGGCGGCACGGGGAGAAACGGCCTCGGGCACCAGATTTTCCGGAAGGCCGCGCCGGTCGCACCCCGTGCGGCCGATCGGCGCGGCCGCCACGACAGACGGGTTTTTCCATGCGCGTTACGCTGGAGCGGTCGCACCTCCTCGCCTCCCTCACCCACGTCCACCGCGTCGTCGAGCGTCGGAACACCATTCCGATCCTCTCCAACGTGCTGATCCGCACCGACGGCGACGAGCTGAAGCTGAAGGCGACCGACCTCGACCTTGAGGCGCAGGAGGCGGTGCCGGCCGTCGTCGAGCGGCCGGGCGCCACCACCGTGCCGGCGCACATGTTCTACGACATCGTGCGCAAGCTGCCGGAGGGGGCGCAGGTGTCGCTGGAGGCGTCGGCCGACGGCGCCACGCTGGCCATCTCCTCGGGCCGCTCGCGCTTTGCGTTGCAGATGCTGCCGGAGAGCGACTTCCCCGACATCACCGTCGGCGAACTCAGCCACGCCTTCACGCTGGAGGCCGGCGATCTCAAGCGTCTCATCGACCGCACGCAGTTCGCCATCTCCAACGAGGAGATCCGCTACTACCTGAACGGCATCTTCCTGCATGCCGTCGACGGCCCCGACGGGCCGCTGTTCCGCGCCGTCGCCACCGACGGCCACCGCCTCGCCCGCGCCGACATCGCCGCGCCGAAGGGCGCCGAGGGCATGCCCGGCATCATCGTGCCGAGGAAGACGGTGGGCGAGATCCAGCGGCTGATCGAGGACCCCAAGGCCGAGTTGAAGGTCGAGCTGTCGGACGCCAAGATCCGCCTCACCGTCGGCAACGTCGTGCTGACCTCCAAGCTGATCGACGGCACCTTCCCCGACTACGGCCGGGTGATTCCGCAGGGCAACGACAAGGAGCTGCGCGTCGACAAGGCCGAGTTCGCCGAGGCGGTCGACCGCGTCTCCACCATCTCCTCGGAGCGCGGCCGCGCCGTCAAGCTGGCGCTGGCCGACGGCCGGCTGGTGCTGACCGTCGTCAACCCCGATTCGGGCACCGCCACCGAGGAGGTGATGGTCGACTACGAGGACGCGCCGCTGGAGATCGGCTTCAACGCCCGCTACCTCCTCGACATCGCCGGCCAGCTCACCTCGGAGACGGCGGTGTTCCACCTCGCCGACGCCGGCTCGCCGACGCTGATCCAGGATGCCGGCGACGGCGCCACGCTCTATGTGCTGATGCCGATGCGGGTGTGACCTGCCGGAGCATTATGACCGATCCCCGTCCTGAGGCGCCCCGTCCCGAAGCGAAGGTGCGCGTCAGCCGCCTTCGCCTCACCGACTTCCGCAACCACGCCGACCTCGCGCTCGATTTTCCGGGCCGGTCGGTGGTGCTGGTCGGCCCCAACGGCGCCGGCAAGACCAACGTCTTGGAAGCGCTGTCGCTGCTCGCCCCCGGCCGCGGCTTCCGCCGGGCGACGCTGGCCGAGATGGCGCGGCAAGGCGGCCCCGGCGGCTTCTCGGTGATGGCCGAGGTGGAGGGCGCCTTTGGCCCGGTGCGCATCGGCACCGGCGCCGTCGCCGGCGAGCCCGGCCGGCGCCTGCTGGTCGACGGCGAGCCGCAGAAGGGCAGCGAGCGCCTCTCCGACCACCTGCGCCTCATCTGGCTGGTGCCGGCCATGGACGGCCTGTTCACCGGCCCGGCCGGCGACCGCCGCCGCTTCCTCGACCGTCTGGTGCTGGCCGTCGATCCGGGCCACGGCCGCCGCGTCTCGTCCTACGAGGCGGCGGTGGCCGGCCGTAACCGCCTCCTCGAAGCGCGCGAGGCCGACGCCGCCTGGCTCGACGCGCTGGAAGCCGAGATCGCCGCCACCGGCGTCGCCGTCGCCGCCGCCCGCCGCGAGACCGTGCATTGCCTCGCCCGGCTGATCGAGACGCGGCCGGACGGCGGCGGCGCCTTCCCGCGCGCCGCGGTGCAACTGTCCGGCGACGTCGACGCGGCGCTCGACGGCGCGGCCGCCGCCGACGTCGAGGACTGGCTGAGGGCCGACCTCAAGGCCGGCCGCTCGCGCGACCGGGCGGCCGGCCGCACGCTCGCCGGTCCGCACCGCTCCGACCTCGCCGTCCGCCACGCGGTGAAGGACATGCCGGCCTCGGCCTCCTCGACCGGCGAGCAGAAGGCGCTGCTCACCGGCCTGGTGCTCGCCCAGGCGGCGCTGGTCACCGAGCTAACCGGCCAGCCGCCGGTGCTGCTGCTCGACGAGGTGGCCGCCCATCTCGACGCCCGCCGCCGGCGGGCGCTCGTCGAGCTGGTGGCGGCGCTCGGCGTTCAGGCCTTCATGACCGGCACCGAAGCCGCCCCCTTCGAGGGGCTCGGAAACGAGGCCGGGATCATCGCCGTTCCCGACGCCGGCGCCCTGTTTTCCGGGGATTTTCCGGCCTGATTCGCCGCTTTGCCGCCCGATTGGCGGTCTAGGGTGCGGGCACCATGGTCCCGGCGTCGCAACATTGCCGGCAAGCTATTGAAAGAAAATGGCTTTCGGCCTCCCTCGGCGGGTGGTTGAAGCCGCCCCCGCCAGCCTCTATGACAGGGTTCGCGGGACGGGACCCGAGAGAGAGACGAAGGCATCCATGACCGACACCACAGCCTACGACCCCGACGACTACGGCGCCGAATCCATCAAGGTGCTGAAGGGGCTCGACGCGGTGCGCAAGCGCCCCGGCATGTACATCGGCGACACCGACGACGGCTCGGGCCTGCATCACATGGTCTACGAGGTGGTGGACAACGCCATCGACGAGGCGCTGGCCGGCCATGCCGACATCGTCATGGTGCGCCTCAACGCCGACGGTTCCTGCACGGTGCGCGACAACGGCCGCGGCATCCCCACCGACATCCACAAGGAAGAGGGCGTGTCGGCGGCGGAAGTGATCATGACGCAGCTGCACGCCGGCGGCAAGTTCGACCAGAACTCCTACAAGGTGTCGGGCGGCCTGCACGGCGTCGGCGTCTCGGTGGTCAACGCGCTGTCGGTGTGGCTGAAGCTCAGGATCTGGCGCCACGACCAGGTGCACGAGATGAGCTTCTCGAACGGCGTGCCCGACGGCCCGCTGACGGTCACCGGCACCTCGGTTGGCGAGAAGGGCACCGAGGTGACCTTCATGCCGAGCCACGAGACCTTCAGGGGCGTCACCGACTTCGACTTCGCCACGCTGGAGCGCCGCCTGCGCGAGCTGGCCTTCCTCAATTCCGGTGTCCGCATCCTGCTCGAGGACAACCGCGGCATCGAGCCGCGCGTCGAGGAGCTGCACTACGAGGGCGGCCTCGAAGCCTTCGTGCGCTATCTCGACCGCTCCAAGAAGCCGGCCATATCCAGGCCGATCCTGGTGTCGACCGAGAAGGACGGCATCACCGTCGAGGTGGCTCTCTGGTGGAACGACAGCTACCACGAGAACGTGCTCTGCTTCACCAACAACATCCCCCAACGTGACGGCGGCACCCATCTCGCCGGCTTCCGCGCCGCGCTGACCCGTCAGGTGACCAACTACGCCGAGAGCGCCGGCATCTCCAAGCGCGAGAAGGTGACGCTGACCGGCGACGACTGTCGCGAGGGCCTGACCTCGGTCCTGTCGGTAAAGGTGCCCGACCCGAAGTTCTCCAGCCAGACCAAGGACAAGCTGGTGTCGTCGGAGGTGCGGCCGGTGGTCGAGGGCGCGCTCAACGAAGCCTTCTCCACCTGGTTCGAGGAACACCCCCAGGAAGCGCGCACCGTGGTCGGCAAGGTGGTCGAGGCCGCCGCCGCCCGCGAGGCGGCGAGGAAGGCGCGCGAGCTGACCCGCCGCAAGGGCGCGCTCGACATGGCGTCCTTGCCCGGCAAGCTCGCCGAGTGCCAGGACCGCGACGCCGCCAACACCGAACTGTTCCTGGTCGAGGGCGATTCGGCCGGCGGCTCGGCCAAGCAGGGCCGCAATCGCGAGTTCCAGGCCGTGCTGCCGCTCCGGGGCAAGATCCTCAACGTCGAGCGGGCGCGCTTCGACAAGATGCTGTCGTCGGCGGAGATCGGCACGCTGATCACCGCGCTCGGCACGTCGATCGGCACCGACGAGTTCGACCCGGACAAGCTGCGCTACCACAAGATCATCATCATGACCGACGCCGACGTCGACGGCGCCCATATCCGCACGCTGCTCCTGACCTTCTTCTTCCGCCAGATGCCGGCGCTGATCGAGCGCGGCCACATCTACATCGCCCAGCCGCCGCTCTACAAGGTGACGCGCGGCAAGTCCGAGCAGTACCTGAAGGACGAGCGGGCGCTCGAGGACTTCCTGGTGACGCAGGGGCTCGACGAGGCGGTGCTGCGGCTCGCCGACGGCGAGGCGCGGGCCGGCCAGGATCTCCGGGCCATCGTCGACCGGGCGCGTTCGGTGCGCGGCCTGATCGAGGGCCTGCACCATCGCTACAGCCACGACGTGGTCGAGCAGGCGGCGATCGCCGGCGCGCTCGACGCCCGCCTCCTCGACAACCCCGAGGCGGCGCAGAACGCCGCCGACAGCGTGGCGCTCCGCCTCGACACCCTGGCCGACGAGTTCGAGAAGGGCTGGACCGGCGAGGCGCTGCCGAACGGCAGTCTCGCTTTCCGCCGCGTGGTGCGCGGCGTCACCGAGACCAGCATCCTCGACGCGGCGCTGCTGTCGTCGGCCGATGCGCGCAAGCTCAGCGGCCATCACGAGCATCTCGCCGCCATCTACGGCGCGGCGGCGACGCTGCGCCGGCGCGACCCCGAGACGGTGGTGCGAGGGCCGCGGGCACTGCTCGACGCCGTCTATGCCGCCGGCCGCAAGGGCATCACCATGCAGCGCTACAAGGGCCTCGGCGAGATGAACGCCGAGCAGCTGTGGGAAACGACGCTCGACCCCAACGCCCGCTCGCTGTTGCGCGTGCAGGTGCACGAGGCGGTGGAGGCCGACGACATCTTCGAACGGCTGATGGGCGACGAGGTGGAGCCGCGCCGCGAGTTCATCCAGGCCAACGCCCTGTCGGTCGCCAACCTCGACGTGTGAGGCCGGCCAGCATTGAAATGCCGGCTGGTGGGCTGCCTGCCGATGTCTCCGCTGATGCGGGCGGGGCATCGGCCGTGGCTCGATGCCCGGATGCGCCGGCATCGTCGCGAGGCGGTTGACGGTGGATGTCAGGGCCTCGGCGGCGGAACCGGGCGATCGTCGAGCGTCAGTTGCAGGAAGGCGAGGTCGAGCCAGGCGCCGAACTTGGCGCCGACCTGCCCGAGATGCCCGACGCGTTCGAAGCCGAGGCTCTCGTGCAGCCGGATCGACGGCGCATTGCCCGCCTCGATGCCGGCCACCATCACGTGCTTGCCGAGGCCGCGCGCCCGCTCGATCAGCGCGGCGAGCAGCGCCCGGCCGATGCCATGGCCGCGCCGGTCGGCGCGGACGTAGACCGAATGCTCGACGGTATGGCGGTAACCGTCGAAGGCCCGCCAGTCGCCGAACGAGGCATAGCCCAGCACCTCGCCGTCGGGCTCCACGGCGACCAGCACCGGATAGCCGGCCCGCTGCCGGTCGGCCAGCCAGGCGAGGCGGTTGGCCGCGTCGACCGTCGCCTCGTTCCAGATCGCCGTCGAGTGGGCGACGGCGTCGTTGTAGATCGCCGTGATGCCGGCGATGTCGCCCTGTGCCGCGTCGCGGATATGCATGCCGGTCTCCGGAGAGTCTTGCCGTCTTTGTCTAATATGGTGGATGATGACGGTCAAGCCGGCGGAGCGCGGCGCAACACTGCCACGGCATAGCGGCAGGGTTGATCGCCGTCGTTGCGGAACACACAGTCGGCGGGCGGTCCCAGTTCCAGGCAGTCGCCGGCCGCCATCTCGTGCCGCGTGTTGCCTTCCATGAACACCAGCTCGCCCTCCAGCATCCAGATCAGCTGGTTGACGAAGGCATAGGCGGCGGCCGGCATCGGCACCGCCGCGCCGGCCGGCAGGCTGACCTCAACGAGGTCGAGCGGCAGGTCGGAGGCCGGCGATACGTGGCGGCGGAGATAGCCGCTGTCCGGATCGGTCCAGGTCGGCTGGTCGGCGCGGCGCGAGAGGCGGCCCTCGCCGATCTCGGCGCGCGCCATCAGTGTCGACAGGCTGAGGCCAAGGGCGCCGGACAGCCGGCCGAGCAGCTTGGCGGTCGGGCTGCTGTCGCCGCGCTCCACCTTGTGGATCATGGCGCGCGACACCGAGGCGCGGCCGGCCAGCTCGGTCAGCGACCAGCCGCGGCTCTCCCGTTCGAGGCGGATGCGGGCGCCGATGCGCGCGTCGATATCGTCGGCGGGGGTCATCGTGATACTATAGTGGACGACTGCCGGTGCCGCAACCGCCACGCAACGGCACCCACACCGCCGAGTCGGCGTCACCGAACGCGCGCGCCCGGCCGTCGAGCGCCATGGCGCCGGCGTAGGCGGCGACCGCCGCGTCGAGGCGATCCTCGAACGCCTTGAGGGTCTTGCCGCGCGTCTCCAGCGGCGGCAGGCGGAGGAGGTCGGCGCTGCCGGCGAGAACGCCCTCGAGGGCGGCGACGATGGTCGTCCATACCGCGTAGAGGCGCTGCCGCCGCTCGGCCAGCGGCAGGCCCGGCCAGTAGCGGCCGGTGCGGCCGATCTTGTATTCGAGCCGCCTTGCAGCGCCGGTCAGCTCGATCAGCGCCGGATGCGGGTAGATCTCGATGCGGCAGGGCGGCGTGAGGTCGAGCGTCGCCAGCGGATAGCCGGCCGCCGCGAGCGCCGCCTCCAGCGCCCGGCCGGCGGCGCCGGGCCGCTCCGGCGTCGGCGAATGCGTGCCGGCGCCGCGGCCGGCGTAGGCGCGGTTGACGGCGTCGTCGGCGGCGCGGCGCCCGACGATCGGCGCATTCATCATCGGCATGTCCACGGCGACGAGATCGGGCTTGCGGCCGGCGAGACGGCTGGCGGCGGCGATCACCGCCGTGGGGTCGGCCCTGTCGGACGGCCCGACGAAGCCCTCGAAGGAGGCGGCGGCGACGACGAGGCGCCAGACGCCGCCGGCCTTGGCCGCCAGCGCCACGCCGCTGGGGTTCTTGGCCGTCCAGGCGGCGTCGATGCCGAGAACGACGCCTTCAGGAGGAGAGGCCGGCATGCTTTTTCGCGGTGCGTGGCGAGCGGCGGGCGCCGGCCAGCATCAGAAAGATGCCGGAGAGGCCGGAGACGGCCAGCGTCGGCCAGGCGAGCACCGCCGGCCCCCAATCGGCCCAGGCAGTCTCGCCGATCAGCGGCACCGCGGCCGCCTTCAGCCGATCGACGATGTCGGGGGCGATCAGCGTCAGGCTGGCCGACAGCGGCGTCATCACCAGCTTGTCGGCGGCGATCGACGCGATGCCGTCGGAGATCAGCGACACCACGCCGATGGCGAACAGCACCAGTCCCAGTATCCGCGCCACAAAGGACAGCATCCTCCGCGCTCCCCCCAGCCCGAAACCCCTTGGCAAAAAGGGCATCCGCCGGCATCTTGCGGCCTTCGCGCCCGCCGTGCAACGCCGCCGCCTTGCCTATTCGTTGATATTGAACTTTTTCCAGCCTGCGGTTTCACTTGCCGGCCGGCGCGGCTATGATTTGTCGTCTGTTTGAAGAGAATCACGCCGGGAGCCACGGCGCCGTCTCTTCGCTCCGGGAGCCCACCTGATGCGCATCATCGCCGCCGCCTCCGTCCTTTCCGCCCTCGCGCTGGCCGCCTGCGCCAGCTATGCGCCGCCGCCGCCCCAGCGTATCGTCCCGCTGGCGCCGCAGCCGGTCAATCCCGTGGCGAGCCAGGCCCTGCCGCCACCCACGACGCCGGGTGTCGCACAGCCCACCACCGACATGGCCATGGTGCAGCCGGCCAATCCGGCGGCGGCGCCGGAGATCCGCAAGCCGGATCTGGTCGGCGGCTGGACGCTGGCCTCGGCCGGTGAAACCTGCCAGCTGTCGCTGTCGTCCACCAACTGGACCGGTGGCCTCCGCGCCTCGACGCGCGGCTGCGCCTCCGACGAACTCAAGTCCATCAACGCCTGGGACCTGGCGGACAAGGCGGTTCTCCTGAAGGATGCCTCCGGCTCGGTGGTCGCCCGCCTCTATGGTTCGGGCCCGACGCGCTTCTCCGGCCAGACCGACGTCAGCAAGCGCGGCGTGCAGTTCTTCCGCGGCTGATCCCCGGCATGATGGCCGAGGCGCCGGCCGCCGGCGCGGTCACCCTGTGGCTCGACGGCGAGGTCGCCGCCGGCAGTCTGGCGCCTGACGCCGCCCAGCGGCTGGCGGCGCTCGCCTTCGACCGGCTGCTGGAGCGGCTGGCCGCGCCGCCGCCGCGGCGCCGGCTTCTCGGCCTCATCCCGGTCGGGCCGGCGCCGGGGCCGCGCGGTCTCTATCTCTGGGGCGGCGTCGGTCGCGGCAAGACGCTGCTGATGGACCATTTCTACGCAGCGGCGCCGGTGGAGAAGAAGCGGCGGCAGCATTTCCATGCCTTCATGGCCGACATGCACGAGGCCATCGCGGCGGCGCGGCGGGCGATGGCGGCCGGCGATCCGCGCGATCCCGTGGAGATCGTGGCGCGGTCGCTCTCCGCCGAGGTGCGCCTGCTCTGTTTCGACGAGTTCTTCGTCACCGACATCGCCGACGCCATGCTGCTCGGCCGGTTGTTCGGCCGGCTGTTCGAGCTTGGGCTGACGCTGGTCGCCACATCCAACGCCGCGCCCGACCGCCTCTACTGGAACGGCCTCAACCGACAGAGCTTCCTGCCCTTCGTCGAACTGCTGAAGGCCCGCTGCAAGGTGGTGCATCTCTTGGCCGGCGCCGACCACCGGCTGGAGGGACTGTCGGCGGCCGACGTCTATCTGTCGCCGCTTGGGCCGGCTACCGAGGCCGCCGCCGAACGCCTCTGGCAGGAGATGGCGGCCGGCGGCGAGGGCCCTTGCGATCTGCGCGTCAAGGGCCGGCTGATCCATGTGGCGCGCACCGCCGGCCGGCGCGCCCGCTTCACCTTTGCCGAACTCTGCGACCGGCCGCTCGGTGCCGCCGACTACCGGGCGATCGCCCGCCATTTCGATCTCGTCATGGTGACGGGCGTGCCGCGTCTTGCCGCTGGCGAGCGTAACGCCGCCCGCCGCTTCGTGACGCTGATCGACGTGCTCTACGACGCCGGCCGGATGCTGGTGATGACCGCCGACGGCGAGCCGGGCGAACTCTATCGGGCGACCGAGGGCGAGGAAGCCTTCGCTTTCGCCCGCACCGCCTCGCGGCTGATGGAGATGCGCTCGACCGCCTGGTTGCGCCGGGCGGCAACGGTCGATTCAACAACCGATAACTGCATGACGCACGCGTCACCCACCCCATGAAGAGGCCGCCCGGCAATCGGGTGCGGCGGCGGTCTCATCTTCGTGAAAAGTTGACTTTCCCCGATAGTCTCGCTTGCACCGGATCGGTGATCATTGTAATTCGGTGCCGATCGATTTCGATCTAACTAACCTTTACGTAAAGGGAAAGGTAATAATCAATGGCGCGGAAAAAGATCGCTCTCGTTGGTGCTGGCCAGATCGGCGGCACGCTGGCTCTCCTGGCCGGTCAGAAGGAACTCGGCGACGTCGTCCTGTTCGACATCATGGACGGCGTGCCGCAGGGCAAGGCCCTGGATCTCGCGGAGACCGCCCCGGTCGAAGGCTTCAACGCCAAGCTCTCGGGCACCAACAGCTATGAGGCGCTCGAAGGCGCCGACGTGGTGATCGTCACCGCCGGCGTGCCGCGCAAGCCCGGCATGAGCCGCGACGACCTTCTCGGCATCAACCTCAAGGTCATGGAGCAGGTCGGCGCCGGCATCGCCAAGTACGCCCCGAAGGCCTTCGTGATCTGCATCACCAATCCGCTCGACGCCATGGTCTGGGCGCTGCAGAAGTTCTCCGGCCTGCCGGCCCACATGGTCGTCGGCATGGCCGGCGTGCTCGACTCGGCCCGCTTCCGCTACTTCCTGTCGGACGAGTTCGGCGTGTCGGTCGAGGACGTCCATGCCATGACCCTCGGCGGCCACGGCGACGACATGGTGCCGCTGATCCGCTATTCGACGGTCGGCGGCGTGCCGCTGCCCGAGCTGGTCAAGATGGGCTGGATCAGCCAGGAGAAGCTCGATGCCATCGTCGACCGTACCCGCAAGGGCGGCGGCGAGATCGTCGCCCTGCTGAAGACCGGCTCGGCCTTCTACGCGCCGGCCGCCTCGGCCATCGCCATGGCCGAGTCCTACCTCAAGGACAAGAAGCGCATCCTGCCGGCCGCCGCCTACCTCAAGGGCGAGTTCGGCGTCACCGACACCTATGTCGGCGTGCCCGCCATGATCGGCGCCGGCGGCGTCGAGAAGATCGTCGACCTCGAACTGTCGTCCGAGGAGAAGGCCGGCTTCGAGAAGTCGGTCGCCTCGGTGAAGGGTCTGATCGACGCCTGCAAGACCATCGCTCCGGCGCTGGCCTGATCGCTTGACGACATTGGCCGGGCCGCCCGACGGCGACCCGGCCTTTTCGTCTCCGCCGCGTCCATCCGCATTTTCACTCAGCTCCCCATCCTCCAGCCTCAATCCTCAGCCAAGGACGTTCGGATGAACATTCACGAATACCAGGCCAAGGCCCTGCTCAAGGGGTTCGGCGCGCCCGTCGCCGCCGGCGTGCCGGTCTTTTCCGCCGGCGAGGCAGAGGCGGCCGCCCGTTCCCTCCCCGGCCCGCTCTGGGTCGTGAAGAGCCAGATCCATGCCGGCGGCCGCGGCAAGGGCCGGTTCAAGGAGGCATCGGCCGGAGAGAAGGGCGGCGTCCGCCTGGCCCGTTCGGTGGATGAGGTGGTGACCTTCGCGAGCGAGATGCTGGGATCGACGCTGGTCACCAAGCAGACCGGCCCGGCCGGCAAGCAGGTGAACCGCCTCTATATCGAGGACGGCGCCGATATCGCCCGCGAACTCTACTGCTCGCTGCTGGTCGACCGCGCCGTCGGCCGCGTCGCCTTCGTCGTGTCGACCGAGGGCGGCATGGACATCGAGACTGTCGCCCACGATACCCCCGAGAAGATCGTCTCCGTCGCCATCGATCCCGAGGCCGGCGTCACCGCCGCCGACGTCGCGGCCATCGTGTCGGCCCTGAAGCTCGACGGGCCGGCGGCCGAAGACGCCAAGACGCTGTTCCCGACGCTCTACCGCGCCTTCGTGGATAAGGACATGAGCCTCCTCGAGGTCAACCCGCTGATCGTCCTGAAGGACGGCCACCTGCGCCTTCTCGACGCCAAGGTGTCCTTCGACGGCAACGCCCTGTTCCGCCACCCGGACGTCGAGGCGCTGCGCGACCTCTCCGAGGAGGACGACAAGGAGATCGAGGCGCACAAGCACGATCTCGCCTACGTGGCGCTCTCCGGCAACATCGGCTGCATGGTCAACGGCGCCGGCCTCGCCATGGCCACCATGGACATCATCAAGCTCTACGGCGCCGAGCCGGCCAACTTCCTCGACGTCGGCGGCGGCGCCTCCCGCGAGAAGGTGACGGCCGCCTTCAAGATCATCACCGCCGATCCGGCCGTGAAGGGCATCCTGATCAACATCTTCGGCGGCATCATGAAGTGCGACGTCATCGCCGAGGGCGTCATCGCCGCCGTGCGCGAGGTCGGGCTGCAGGTGCCGCTGGTCGTCCGCCTCGAAGGCACCAACGTCGCCCTCGGCAAGAAGATCATTTCCGAAAGCGGCCTCGACGTCATCGCCGCCGACGACCTCGACGACGCCGCAAAGAAGATCGTCGCCGCCGTGAAGGGAGCCTGACGCGATGTCCATCCTCGTCAACAAGGACACCAAGGTCATCGTCCAGGGCCTGACCGGCAAGACCGGCACCTTCCACACCGAGCAGGCGCTCGGCTACGGCGCCACGCAGATGGTGGCCGGCGTCACGCCGGGCAAGGGCGGCTCCACCTGGGAAGGCACGCTGCCCGACGGCCGCAAGGCGCAACTGCCGGTGTTCGACACCGTCGCCGAGGCGCGGGAAGCGACCGGCGCCAACGCCTCCGTCGTCTACGTACCGCCGAAGTTCGCCGGCGCCTCGATCGTCGAGGCGATCGACGCCGAGGTGCCGCTGATCGTCGCCATCACCGAGGGCATCCCGGTGCTGGACATGGTCAAGGTCAAGGCGCGGCTCGACCGCTCGACCTCGCGCCTGCTTGGCCCCAACTGCCCCGGCGTGCTGACCCCCGGCGAGTGCAAGATCGGCATCATGCCCGGCTCGATCTTCCGCAAGGGTTCGGTCGGCATCGTGTCGCGCTCGGGAACCCTGACCTATGAAGCGGTGTTCCAGACGACCAACGAAGGCCTCGGCCAGACGACGGCCGTCGGCATCGGCGGCGATCCGGTGAAGGGCACCGAGTTCATCGACGTGCTGGAGCTGTTCCTGGCCGATCCCGAGACCACGTCGATCGTCATGATCGGCGAGATCGGCGGCTCGGCCGAGGAAGCGGCGGCAGAGTTCCTGCGCGACGAGGCAAAGCGCGGCCGCATGAAGCCGGTGGTCGGCTTCATCGCCGGCCGCACGGCGCCGCCGGGCCGCACCATGGGCCACGCCGGCGCGGTGATCTCCGGCGGCAAGGGCGGCGCCGAGGACAAGATCGCCGCCATGGAGGCGGCCGGCATCGTCGTGTCGCCGTCGCCGGCCCAGCTCGGCCGCACGCTCGCCAGGCGCCTCAAGGGCTGAGGCGCCGCGCTTTTCAGCCGAATGCGGAGGCCGGCCAGCCGCCTCCGCGAGTGACTACATCCACGGCGGCGCATCCTGCGGCCGCCGGAACGCGAGGACGGAGCGGACGGCTCCGAAACGCAAGATGGCATCGCAGACCGACAACGACGCTCTCGCCGCAACCTCGTTCCTCAACGGCGGCAACGCCGCCTACATCGAGGCGATGGAGGCCCGCTATCTCGCCGACCCCGGCTCGGTCGATCCCGAGTGGCGCGACTTCTTCGGCGCCCATTCCGGTGGGGCGGCCGGTGAGGCGGCGCGCGGCGCGAGCTGGTCGCGGCCCGACTGGCCGCCCAAGGTCAACGGCGAGCTGGTATCGGCGCTCGACGGCAACTGGCCGGAAGCCTCGAAGATCCTCGAGAAGAAGATCGAGGCCAAGGCGCAGCCGGCCGGCATCACCGCCCAGGAACTCCGCCAGGCGACGCTCGATTCGGTGCGCGCCATCATGATGATCCGCGCCTACCGCATGCGCGGCCACCTGCACGCCGACCTCGACCCGATCGGCGTTGCCAAGCAGCTCGACCACGAGGAGCTGCATCCGGCCAGCTACGGCTTCACCGAGGCCGACATGGACCGGCCGATCTTCATCGACCACGTGCTCGGCCTCGAATACGCCACCGTGCGCCAGATGATCGACATACTCAGGCGCACCTACTGCGGTACCATCGGCTACGAGTTCATGCACATCTCCTCGCCCGAGGAGAAGGCCTGGGTTCAGGAGCGCATCGAGGGGCCGGACAAGCTGATCGAGTTCACCGAGAGGGGCAAGCGGGCCATCCTCAACAAGCTGGTGGAGGCCGAGGGCTTCGAGAAGTTCCTCGACGTGAAATACACCGGCACCAAGCGCTTCGGCCTCGACGGCGGCGAGAGCCTGATCCCGGCGCTGGAGCAGATCATCAAGCGCGGCGGCAATCTCGGCGTCAAGGAGATCGTGCTCGGCATGCCGCACCGCGGCCGCCTCAACGTCTTGACCCAGGTAATGGCCAAGCCGCACCGGGCGCTGTTCCACGAGTTCAAGGGCGGCTCCTACGCCCCCGACGACGTCGAGGGCTCGGGCGACGTCAAGTACCACCTCGGCGCCTCCTCGGACCGCGAGTTCGACGGCAACAAGGTGCATCTCAGCCTGACGCCCAACCCGTCGCATCTTGAAATCGTCAACCCGGTGGTGCTCGGCAAGGTGCGCGCCAAGCAGGACGTGTCGGCCACCGTCTGGGAAGGCGACATCATCCCCTTGCGCGAGCGCGTCAAGGTGCTGCCGCTGCTCCTCCACGGCGACGCGGCCTTTGCCGGCCAGGGCGTCGTCGCCGAGTGCTTCGGCCTTTCGCAGCTGCGCGGCCACCGCGTCGGCGGCTCGATCCACTTCATCGTCAACAACCAGATCGGCTTTACCACCAACCCGCATTTCTCGCGTTCGTCGCCCTATCCGTCCGACGTCGCCAAGATGGTCGAGGCGCCGATCCTGCACGTCAACGGCGACGACCCGGAAGCGGTGGTCTACGCCGCCAAGGTGGCCATCGAATACCGGCAGAAGTTCCACAAGCCCGTCGTGATCGACATGATCTGCTACCGCCGCTACGGCCACAACGAGGGCGACGAGCCCGGCTTCACCCAGCCGATCATGTATTCCAAGATCCGTGGGCACGCGACGACGTTGCAGATCTATGCCCGCAAGCTGATCAACGAGGGCGTGGTCACCCAGGACGAGGTGATCGGCATGCAGGCGGCCTTCCGCCAGAAGCTCGACCAGGAATACGATGCCGGCCAGGCCTACAAGCCGAACAAGGCCGACTGGCTGGACGGCGCCTGGGCCGGCCTGAAGGTGGCCGACAGCTTCGACGAGCAGCGGCGCGGCCAGTCCGGCGTCAACGTCGAGACGCTCCGGGAGATCGGCCTCAAGATCAACACGGTGCCGCCGACCTTCAACGTCCACCGCACCATCCAGCGCTTCCTCGACGCCCGCAAGAAGGCGATCGACACCGGCGAGGGCATCGACTGGGCGCTGGGCGAATCCCTGGCCTTCGGCTCGCTGGCCCTCGGCGGCCACAAGATCCGCCTGTCCGGCCAGGACTGCGAGCGCGGCACCTTCAGCCAGCGCCACAGCGTGCTCTACGATCAGGAGACCGAGGCGCGCTACATCCCGCTCGCCAACCTCTCCCCGGAGCAGGCGCCGTTCGAGGTGATCAACTCGATGCTGTCGGAGGAGGCGGTGCTCGGCTTCGAGTACGGCTACTCGCTGGCCCGGCCCAACGCGCTGACGCTCTGGGAAGCGCAGTTCGGCGACTTCGCCAACGGCGCCCAGGTGGTGTTCGACCAGTTCCTCTCCGGCGGCGAACGCAAGTGGCTGAGGATGTCCGGCCTCGTCTGCCTGCTGCCGCACGGCTACGAGGGCCAGGGGCCGGAGCATTCGTCCGGCCGCCTCGAACGCTGGCTGCAACTCTGCGCCGAGGACAACATGCAGGTCGCCAACTGCACGACGCCGGCCAACTACTTCCACATCCTGCGCCGGCAGTTGACGCGCGACTTCCGCAAGCCGCTGATCCTGATGACGCCCAAGTCGCTGTTGCGCCACAAGCGGGCGGTGTCGAAGCTCGCCCATTTCGGGGCCGAGACCTCGTTCCATCGCCTGCTGTGGGATCACGCCCAGTCCGACCCGGAGACGGTGACGGTGCGCCTCAAGCCCGACGCCGAGATCCGCCGCGTCGTGCTGTGCTCCGGCAAGGTCTACTACGACCTCCTGGAGGAGCGCGAGAAGCGGGGCGTCGACGACGTCTACCTGTTGCGCGTCGAGCAGCTCTATCCCTTCCCGGCCAAGGCGCTGGTCAGCGAATTGTCCCGCTTCCCCAACGCCGAGCATGTCTGGTGCCAGGAGGAGCCCAAGAACATGGGCGCCTGGACCTTCATCGACCCCTATCTCGAATGGGTCCTGAAGCAGATCGGCGCCAGGGTACCGCGTGCCCGCTATGCCGGCCGGGCGCCGTCGGCGGCCACCGCCACCGGCCTGATGTCCAAGCACCTCGCCCAGCTTGCCGCCTTCCTCGACGAAGCGCTCGGCTGACGCCCTCGGGGGCGGCCGCCGGCCGTTCCCTCCCCCTTCCATCTGGAGAGACGCTGAAATGGCCAACGAGATCCGCGTTCCGACGCTCGGCGAATCGGTTACGGAGGCGACCATCGGCCGCTGGTTCAAGAAGGTCGGCGATGCCGTCAAGGCCGACGAGCCGCTGGTCGAGCTGGAGACCGACAAGGTGACCATCGAGGTGCCGGCCCCCACTGACGGCACGCTCTCGGAAATCCTGGTCGAGGCCGGCGAGACGGTCGGCGTCGGCGCTCTCTTGGGTTCGCTCGGCGAGGCGACGGCGGCGGCGAAGAAGCCCGAGCCTGCGAAGACCGCCGCGCCCGCCGCCCCGGCCAAGGCCGCGGAACCGGCCAAGGTCGCCGAGCCCGCCAAGACCTCCGCGCCGGTGCCGCCGCCGTCGCCGGCCGCCGCCCGCGTCATCGCCGAGACCGGCGTCGCCGTGGAGAGCGGTTCGGGCAAGCGCGGCCAGGTGCTGAAGGAGGATGCCGTCGCCGCCGCCCAGACCGCGACCCCGAGCGCGCCCGCCGCACCGGCTGCCCCCGCCGCGCCGCGGCCGCCGGTCGCCGCTGCCGACGCCGGCCGCGAGGAGCGGGTGCGGATGACCAAGCTCCGCCAGACCATCGCCCGCCGCCTCAAGGAGGCGCAGAACACCGCCGCCATGCTGACCACCTTCAACGAGGTGGACATGACCGGCGTCATGGCGCTCCGGGCGTCCTACAAGGACCTCTTTGAGAAGAAGCACGGCGTCAAGCTCGGCTTCATGGGCTTCTTCGTCAAGGCGGTGGTGCAGGCGCTCAAAGAGATCCCGGCCGTCAACGCCGAGATCGACGGCGACGAGATGGTCTTCAAGAACTACTACCACATCGGCGTCGCCGTCGGCACCGACAAGGGCCTCGTGGTGCCGGTGGTGCGCGACGCCGACCAGCTCTCCATCGCCGGCATCGAGAAGAAGATCGGCGAATACGGCAAGCGCGCCCGCGACGGCCTTCTCCGGATCGAGGAGATGCAGGGCGGCACCTTCACCATCTCCAACGGCGGCGTCTACGGCTCGCTGATGTCGACGCCGATCCTCAACGCGCCGCAGTCGGGCATCCTCGGCATGCACAAGATCCAGGAGCGGCCGATGGTGGTCGGCGGCAAGATCGAGATCCGGCCGATGATGTATCTGGCGCTCTCCTACGACCATCGCGTCGTCGACGGCAAGGAGGCGGTGACCTTCCTCGTCCGCGTCAAGGAGAACCTCGAGGAGCCGCAGCGCCTCGTGCTCGACCTCTGACCCGCAGCGCGGCGCGCGAAAGGAAGCCGGATGTCTCCCTATCTCGTCGAACTCGCCGGCGTCATGGCGGTGTTCTCCTTCGCCATCGTGGCGCCGGGGGCCGACACCGCCATGGTGATGCGGCAGAGCCTGACGCACGGGCGGCGGGCCGGCATCCTCACCGCCTTCGGCGTCGGCACGTCGCTGCTGTTCCATCTCTCCTACACGATCCTCGGCCTGGGGCTGATCGTCTCGCAGTCGCTACTGCTGTTTTCGGCGATCAAGTGGGCGGGCGCCGCCTATCTCACCTACATGGGGATCATGGCCTTGCGGGCGCCGGCGCCGGTCCTGCCCGAGCCCGGCGCCGGCCCGGTCGGCGCCGCGCCGATGAGCGATGCCCGCGCCTTCGGCCTCGGCTTCCTGACCAACGCCCTCAATCCCAAGCCGATCCTGTTCTTCCTGTCGCTGTTCTCGGCGCTGGTCAGCCACCAGACGCCGGCGCTGGTCAAGGGAGGCTACGGCCTGGTGATGGCCGCCTGCCTGATCGCCTGGTTCTCGGCGGTCTCCTGCTTCCTGACCATGCCGAGGATCAGGACCGCCTTCTCGCGCGCCGGCCTGTGGATCAGCCGCATCACCGGCGCGGTGTTCATCGCCTTCGGCGTCCGCCTCGCCCTGTCGCGGGCCGACTGACATACCGAGCCACAAGCCGCCGCAGCCCCCAAGGAGTGCTTCCATGTCCTACGATCTCGTCGTCATCGGAACCGGCCCCGGCGGCTACGTGGCGGCCATCCGCGCCGCCCAGCTCGGCATGAGCGTCGCCGTCGTCGAGAAGCGGCCCACCCACGGCGGCACCTGCCTCAACGTCGGCTGCATTCCCTCGAAGGCGCTGCTGCATGCCTCCGAGATGTTCCACGAGGCCGGCCACGTCTTCGCCCGGCTCGGCGTCAAGGTCGGCGGGCCGGAACTCGACCTGAAAGCGATGATGGCCCACAAGGACGCCACCATCCGCGGCAACGTCCAGGGCATCGACTTCCTGTTCAAGAAGAACAAGGTGGCCGTCCATCGCGGCGCCGGCCGCATCCTCGGGCCGGGCAAGGTCGAGGTCACCGCCGAGGGCGGAGAGAAGACGGTCGTCGAGGCGAAGAGCATCCTGATCGCCACCGGCTCCGAGGTGGCGGGCCTCCCCGGCATCGAGATCGACGAGACGGCGGTGGTGTCCTCGACCGGCGCGCTGTCGCTCGAAAAGGTGCCGCAGCATCTGGTGGTGATCGGCGCCGGCGTCATCGGCCTCGAACTGGGCTCGGTGTGGCGGCGGCTCGGCGCCGAGGTGACGGTGATCGAATATCTCGACCGCATCCTGCCGGGGCTGGACGGCGAGGTGGCCAGGGCCTTCCAGAAGCTGCTGGAAAAGCAGGGTTTCGCCTTCCGCCTCGGCCGCAAGGTGACCGGCGTCGCGGACGGCAAGGTGACCTTCGAGCCGGCGGCCGGCGGCGACGCCGAGACGGTTGCGGCCGATGTCGTGCTGGTCGCCGTGGGCCGCAAGCCCTACACCGAGGGTCTCGGTCTGGCCGAGGTCGGCGTCAAGCTCGACGGCAGGGGCCGCGTCGAGATCGACGGCCATTATGCCACCAGCGTGCCGGGCATCTACGCCATCGGCGACGTGGTGGCCGGGCCGATGCTCGCCCACAAGGCCGAGGACGAGGGCATCGCCGTCGCCGAGCTGCTGGCCGGCAAGGCCGGGCACGTCAACTACGACGTCATCCCGGCCGTGGTCTACACCTCGCCGGAGGTCGCCGCCGTCGGCCGCACCGAGGAGGAGCTGAAGGCGGCGAACGTGCCCTACAAGGTCGGCAAGTTCAGCTTCCTCGCCAACGGCCGCGCCAAGTCGATCCTGAAGACCGACGGCTTCGTCAAGGTGCTGGCCCATGCCAAGACCGACCGGGTGCTCGGCGTGCACATCCTCGGCGCCGGCGCCGGCGAGGCGATCGCCGAGGCGGCGGTGCTGATGGAGTTCTCCGGCTCGGCCGAGGACCTCGCCCGCACCTGCCACGCCCATCCGACGCTGTCGGAGGCGCTGCGCGAGGCGGCGCTGGCCGTCGACGGCCGGGCCATCCATTCGTGAGGATCAGCGGCGGCGCCGGTCGAAGACGGTGAACAGGCCGACGCCGCCGACCACCATCGCCGTGCCCAGGAGGTCGACGCCGCGCAAGGGCTCGCCGAGGAACAGCACGGCGAGGACGAGCGTCACCACCGGCGACAGCGTGCCGATGGTGGAATTGGCGGCCGCCGAGATGCGCGACAGCGCCGCGCTCATGAAGAAGCTCGGCAGCACCGTGGCGCCGATGGCCAGCGCAACGGCAAGCGCCAGCGCCCGGCCGGACACGGCGAGCGCCGACAGCGGGTGCGTGACGAGGAACAGCGCCAGCACCACCACCGCCGCGCCGGTCATGGCGACCGAGGTGAACAGCGGTGCACCCATGGCCGCGATGCCGCCGCGGGCGAGCAGCTGGTAGAGCGCGAAGGTGACAGCGGCGGCGAGCACCCACAGCGCGCCGACGACGATGTCGCCGCCGCCGGTCTGGAAGTCGGCCAGGAAGATGACGGCGAGGCCGAGATAGGCGACGGCGAAGGCGACCAGCGGCTTGGCGCGCAGCGGCTCGTGGAACAGCGCCGCCCCGAACAGCAGCACGAACAGCGGATAGGTGAAGAGAATCAGCCGCTCGAACTGCGGCGTCAGCGTCTCCAGGCCCTTGAAGTCGGCATAGGACGAGAACCAGTAGCCGATCACCCCGATGGCCAGTGCCTTGAGATAGGCCGAGCCCGGCACCGCCGCGCGGCGGTCGCGGCCGCGGCCATAGGTGATCAGGCCGACCGCGACGTAGATCGGCACCGAGAGGCCCATGCGGAGCGCCAGCAGCGTCAGCGTGTCGACGCCCTCGGCGAAGGCGAGCTTGATCAGGATGCCCTTGGCGGCGAACAGCACGGCGCCGATGGCGGCGAAGGCGTAGCCGAGCCAGGGCGGACCGGCGGGGGAGGGGGTACTCAAGAGGCGGCGGCCCGGATGGGCTTCCCTTGGGAGGGCGGGAAGGCAAGCCATAAGCCATCGGCCGGCCGCTGGAAAGCCGGCCGGGGCATCGGATCGGCGGTAAAACCCGCTTTCCGCAAGGATCCGGCGCGCGTGCAGGCTCAGGCGCGCGGATGGGCGCCCTTCCAGGCGGCGACCAGCCGCTCGGCATCGACCGAGGTGTAGACCTGCGTTGTCGACAGGTTGGCGTGGCCCAGCAGCTCCTGGATGGTGCGGAGATCGCCGCCCGAGCCCAGGAGATGGGTGGCGAACGAATGCCGGAGCGCGTGCGGCGTCGCGGTGGGCGGCAGGCCGAGAGCGCCGCGCAGCCGCTGCATGGCGAGCTGGACGATGCGCGGCGACAGCGGCCCGCCCTTGACGCCGCGGAACAGCGGCCCGTCGGGCGCCAGGCGGAACGGACAGAGCCGGACATACGTGGCGACCGCCCGGCCGACCGCTGGCAGCACCGGCACGAGGCGCGTCTTGCCGCCCTTGCCGGTGACGCGCAACGCCCCGCCGGTCTCCGGCGGCGCGCCGGCGGCGGTCAGCGCCAGCGCTTCGGAGATGCGCAGGCCGGAGCCGTAGAGCAGCGCCAGCACCGCGCCGTCGCGGGCGGCCACCCAGGGCTCCTCGGCTGCGAGATCGGCGCCGGACACCACGGCCAGCGCGTCGGCGACGCCGAGCGGCCGCGGCAGCCGGCGCGGCGCCTTGGGGGCGGCGACGGCGGTGACGGCGGCGCTCTCCACCTTGCCCCGCTTTTCGAGAAAGCGGATCAGCGAGCGGATGCCGGAGAGAGATCGGGCGAGGCTGGGCGCCGCGAGGCCGGCCTGGCGGCGGCGGGCCAGGAAGGCGCGGAAGTCGGCCGGGGTCAAGCGGCCGAGGTCGGCGACGCCAGGAGGCGCGCCGAGATGGCCGGTCAGGAAGCGCAGGAAATCGTCGGCGTCGCGGCCATAGGCGAGGGCGGTGCGCGGGCTGAGGCGGCGGACGGCGGCCAGCCAGTCCTGCCAGTCGGCAATGGCGGCGGCAAGGTCGGGCGCCCTGGTGAGAAGCGGCGCGGGTTCGGTCATCGGTCTCTCGCCTGTTGTCGGGCCTTTCCTGCCCGGACTGTCGGCCGAAAAGCTGAATGGCCGATGAACGCCGACCTCAGGGTCGGTTCAACGGCGGCGGCCTAGAACGGGGACATGGACGGCCCGGCGGCAGCGCCTGGCCGGCTCCGGTTTCAAGGAGGATCGTGCCATGCTCCACAGGCGTCTACTCGCCACCCTCGCCGGTTCGCTTGCCGTGGCGCTCGTCGCCGCCGCCGGCCTGGCCGGCACCGCGTCGAGCGCGGCGGCCGACGGCGTCTACTTCGGCTTCGGTTTCAACGACGGTCCGCACGGCCCGCCGCCGCCGCGCTGGGGCTGGGGCCCGCCGCCCCCGCCCGGACCGGGCTGGGGCCCGCCACCGCCGCGCTGGGGCTGGGGACCGCCGCCGCCCCGTCAAGGTTGGGGTCCGCCGCCATTGTGCCGCTCGCGCTGGGTCGACCGGCCGGTGGTCGATCCCTGGGGTCGCGTCATCCGCTACGAGCGGATGGAGGTCGTCGACTGCGGTCCGCCCCGCCATCGTCCGCGCTGGTGATCATCAAGGCACGACCACGTCGGCATCGGCACCGGCGATGACGTCGATCATCTCGAAGCCGCCGCCGCGGTTGTAGGTATGCAGGCCGGAGAGCGGCGGCGCCGGCCTCAGCGCCAGCAGCGTCGTTTCGGCGTAGCCGCCGGCATCGAGCCGGTCGACGCGGGCAAAGCCGAGGCCGGCGCCGTAGCCGCCGACGCTGTCCTGGAATGGCCGGATGACGGCGCCGCCGGCCTCAAACATCCGGCCGGCCGGCCGCGCCGTGGCGACGTCCACCTTGGCCGGGCCGGAGAACAGCGGCACCCACGGTCCCGCCGGTCGCTCGGCGGTGAAGATGGCAAGGCCGTCCCAACTCGATCCCCAGTTGGCGCCCTGTTGCGGACGGACGGTGCCGAACAGGTACCAGCGGCCGTCGTCCGCCCGGTGCAGCGTGGCGTCGCCGAGGTCGATGTCGTCGATCAGCACCGCCGTCCGCTCCCAGCGATCCGGGAAATCCACGGCGCGCCACAGCTCCACCCGGCGGCTGCCCGACGTCTCGGGGATCATGTAGAGCGCGCCATCCTCGGCGAAGACGAAGGGATAGGAAAGGTGGCAGTCGGCCTCGATCACCGGCCGCGGCGTGCCGGCCGGACCGTCGGGGTCGAGGTTCACCACCGAAATGATGCCTTTCTCCGTCGCGAAGGGAAACTCCTCGACGAGTAGAACGGTCCGGCCGTCGTGACGCACCGGGAAAGGATCGGCATAGAAGCGGTGGCCGTCGTCGGGGAGGCGACGCCACGGTCGGCCGGCGATCGCCGGCAATGTCCCGTCACCGGTCTCGTCGGCGCGCCAGGCGACCGCCCAGGTCGGTGGCGTCCGTACCAGGCGTTCGAGGCGGGCGGTGAGGCTGCGGGCGAAGGCGGCGGCGGTGAAGCCGGCCGGCCAGCCGGCGCGGCGCGGTGGCGGCTCCACCTCGACGCGCGGCAGCGTCAGCTCCGTGAGCGGCGTGCCGGCGGCGATCAGGCCGGCGGCCAGCGCCAGCATTTCCACCGCCCGCCCGGCCGCCGAGCCGAGCCCCACTCCGAGTTGCCGCCGGTCCTCGACGGCGACGTGCCAGCGGCCGATCAGCCGGCGCGTTCCATCGGTCACGGCGACGAGGTCGAGAAAGGGTTCGTTGCCGGCCATGATGGCATCGGCGGCGCCGGCCACCAGGCCGGTGCCGCCCACGGTGACCAGCAGCCGGTCGCCGGCGGTATCCGGCGCGGCGGCGAGGTCGATGACCAGATCGGCGCCGTCGCCGCCGACCGGCAGGTCCAGGGCGGCGGCCGGCAGACGGTCGAGCGGGCCGCCGCGCGGCCGGCGGAAGGCCAGCGCCTCGAAGGCGAGGCAGAGGTCGAGCAGCGACGACGGCGCCGCGCCGGCCGCCGGGACAACGGCGCCGGTGGCGCGGGCGGCGGCGAGCACGGCAGCGATCGCCTCACCCTGCCAGCGGCGGAGATCAGTGGAATCGATCAGGAACGAGACGTGCATGCGGCCCTCCCATGCCGATGCTGCCGTGACGGTATCGCCGGCGCCGCATCCCTGCCGCTCCGCCGCCGTCGCGGCCCGAACGGGCGTCGGGCGGCGGGCCGACGGTGGCGCCGGCAATCAGCTCGGTGCCGCATTCGACATGGAGGCAGGCGCGGACGGGCTTGGGCACCGTCAGCCGCGATTCTATGATGGCCAGCGCCGGGCCGCCGAGCTGCCCGTAGCCGACGTTCACCGTGGCGAGCGTCGTCGGCCGCACCTCGCCGAGGCCGTCGCAGCCGATCACCGATATGTCGGCCGGCACATCGAGGCCGGCCGCCGCGAGCGCTCGCAGCGCGCCCTCGGCGAGCGGATCGGTGAGGCAGAACAGCGCGGTCGCGCCGTCGAGACCGCCGGGCGCCGCAAGGCGCCGGGCGAGCGCCGCCGCGCCGGCGTCGGTACCGTCCTCGGCGGCGACGATCGTCTCGGCGGCGGAAAGTCCGGTCTCGATCACCGTCGCGGCGAAGCCGGCGCGCCGGCCGGCGAGATGATCGCAGCCGGCGGCCGAGAGCATCGCCACGCGGCGGTGGCCGGCATCCTTGAGGTGGCGCACCGCCACGCCGGCGGCAAAGGCGTTGGCCGGCACCACCGCGTCGGCCCGGCGCAACCGCTCCTCGCCGTTCATCACCACCAGCGACAGGCCGCTGTCGACGAGGTCGCCGAGATCGAGCACGCCGCCGCCGCCGATGACGATGACGCCGTCGGCTTTCTCCGCCCGCGCCGTGCCGACGATCATGCCGACGTCGATCTCCTCGTCCTCGGGTATGACGGGAACAATCTTCAGCGACCGCCGCTCGCATTCGCGCCGCAAACCCTCGTAGACGACCCGGTGACGGAAGCCGGCCTCGCCGGCGGCGACGAAGCCGCGGCCGAACACCACCAGCACCTGCTCCATGGTGGCGATGGTCGCCTTGGCGCGCCGCTGGTCGAGGTAGCCGAGGTCGCGCGCCACGGCCAGCACGCGGTCGCGCACCTCCCTGCTGATCGAGGCGGTGCCGTTGAGGACGTGCGACACGGTGCTGACGGCAACGCCCGCCTCCCTGGCAATGTCGCGAACCCCGACTTTCATCCTACTCTTTCCGCGGATGCCGACCGGCATCGGCGCATATCCGACCCGGAATGAACCATCCGGACCACGGGACGATGCGCACGCCAATGACGGTGGCAAAAGGGCCAGCCGGCAAGGGCCAAGATCGACCTTTGCGAGCGGACCTTTTGTAACTTTCGTTTCTGGGCACCCATTCATCAACCGATTTGGCGGGTGGATGCAAGGCTTTGGGCGACAGGTGGAGACGATTTCGGCAGCCGGCGGCGTTCGGGGCGAAGCCGGCCGTAAAGGGGCCGCAGGCCTATTGCCCGCCGGGCGTGTCCAGGCGATAGCGGAAGTCGCAGCGCCGGCCGCCTTCCATCAGGGTTTCCGTGCGTTCGAGCGTCATGGCGGGATTGTAGCCGGCCGAGAACGCGGCGTCGCGGTTGCAGGACAGCAGGGCGCCGATGTCGGCCAGCCCCATCTCGCGGTAGGTCTCGGCATAGCGGCAGCGGGTAACGTCGTAGGCGAGGCGGTCGGGCGCCGCCTCCTTCACCTCGATCTCCAGCGCCTCCCCGGCGGTCCAGGCGGGCAGTATGGCCGCGAGATCCCGGCAGTCGGGCGGGCGGCCGAGTTCGGCGCGGCATGCCTCGCCATGGGCGACCGCCGCCTTGCGGATGGCGGCGTCGATGGCGGCGCGCGCCGCCTCGCGGCCGATCCGCTCGACCAGCTCGCGATAGATGTGGCCGACGATCTCCGCCTCAATGCGGCGGCGTTCGATGATGGGCATCGGCATGGCGCTTCTCCTCTGATTGCCCGAGGCTAGACCGAATGCCGGCCGCCGGAAAGCGATGTTCCGTTCAATCGCGCCGCTCCGGAGACCCGTCGGCGCCTGAGGCGGAAAAGCCGTCGGTACGGCCGCTTTGAGGCGATCGGGCGGACGGCGAAACGGCTTTGGTCCTCGGGACCGTTGTGCTATGAGAGCCACGACGAAGGACCGGCGACCGGTCCGGCGCCGGGTGCGGCCAGGCCGGCCGGCGCGACAGAGCATAAGGTCGAAACGCCCCGTGAACTGGATCAACAACGTCGTCCGCCCGAAAATCCGTTCCCTCTGGTCCGCCAAGCGCGACGTGCCGGAAAACCTCTGGGTGAAGTGCCCCGAGACCGGCGAGATGGTTTTCCACCGCGACCTCGAAGCCAACCAGTGGGTGATCCCCAATTCCGGCTACCACATGCGCATGCCGCCCAGGGAGCGCTTCGTGAAGCTGTTCGACGGCGGCGAGTTCGAGGAGATCGCCACGCCGGCCGTGACGCAGGACCCGCTGAAGTTCCGCGACGAGAAGCGCTACGTCGATCGCCTGCGCGATTCGCGCGCCAAGACCGGCAACGACGATGCCGTGCTGGTCGGCGCCGGCCGCGTCGAGGGCAACGCCGTGGTCGCCGCCGTCCAGGATTTCGACTTCATGGGCGGCTCGCTCGGCACGGCGGCCGGCGAGGCGATCATTCGCGGCGTCGAGGAGGCGGTCGCCCGCTCGGCGGCCTTCGTGATGTTCACCGCCTCGGGCGGCGCCCGCATGCAGGAGGGCATCCTGTCGCTGATGCAGATGCCGCGCACCACGGTGGCCGTCGAGATGCTGCGCGAGGCCGGCCTGCCCTATATCGTCGTGCTGACCAACCCGACGCTCGGCGGCGTCACCGCCTCCTACGCCATGCTGGGCGACGTGCATATCGCCGAGCCCGGCGCGCTGATCGGCTTCGCCGGCCCGCGCGTCATCGAGCAGACCATCCGCGAGAAGCTGCCGGAGGGCTTCCAGCGCTCCGAATACCTGTTCGACCACGGCATGATCGACATGGTGGTGCACCGGCACGAGCTGCGCGCCACCATCGGCCGCCTCGTCCGTCTGCTCACCCACGCGAGCGGCACCGCGCTTCTGCCGGCCTGATCCGCCGCGCCCGGCCTGCCGACCCGCCGCGCCGCCGTCAGGGCGGCGCGTTTCTTTCGGGCGCTTCGCCCATCCGGACCTTGCCATGGAAACGCCGCTCGACATCATCGACCGCCTGCTGCAGCGCTGGCCGAAGGGTTTTGACCTGACGCTCGGCCGCATCCGCCGGCTGCTCGCCGCGCTCGGCAACCCGCAGGATCGCCTGCCGCCGGTGTTCCACGTCGCCGGCACCAACGGCAAGGGCTCGACGGTGGCCTTCCTGAGGGCGATCCTCGAGGCCGAGGGCTATCGCGTCCACGCCGACACCTCGCCGCATCTCGTCCGCTACAACGAGCGCTTCCGCCTCGCCGACGGGCCGGGCGTCTCCAGCACCGTCGGCGACGACGACTTCGCCGACGCGCTTCGCCGCGTCGAGGCGGCCAATGGCGATGAGGCGATCACCCTGTTCGAACTGCTGACCGCCGCCGGCTTCCTGCTGTTCGCCGAGCGTCCGGCCGACGCGGTGCTGCTGGAGGTCGGGCTGGGCGGCCGCTTCGATTCCACCAACGTCATCGACCGGTCGGCCGTGTCGGTGATCACCTCCATCTCCCTCGACCATCAGGCCTATCTCGGCGATACCGTCGAGAAGATCGCCTTCGAGAAGGCCGGCATCGTCAAGCGCGGTTGTCCGGTGGTGCTGTCGCCCAACCCGGACGGCGTACGGGCGGTGGTCGAGCGCGTGGCGGCCGAGGTCGGCGCCGGCCCGCTGATGATCGGCGGCCAGGACTGGACCGCCTTCGAGGAGCGCGGTCGCCTGGTGTTCCAGGACGGCGACGCCCTCTACGACCTGCCGCGGCCGCGCCTTCCCGGCGGCCACCAGATCGCCAATGCCGGCACGGCCATCGCCGCGGTGCGGGCAGCCGGCTTCCGCGTCGGCCACGACGCCTTCGAGCGCGGCATGGAGCGCGTCGAGTGGCCGGCCCGGCTGCAGCGGCTGACGGCCGGTGCCATCGTCGACGCCGCTCCCGGCGGCGCGGAGGTCTGGCTGGACGGCGGCCACAATCCCGGCGCCGGCGAGGTGATCGCCTCGGCCATGGCCGATCTCGAGGAGCGCGTCGCCCGGCCGCTGGTGCTGGTCGTCGGCATGCTGTCGACCAAGGATCCCGCCGGCTTCTTCGAGGCTTTTGCCGGCCTTGCCCGCCGCGTCTACACCGTGCCGATCCGTGGCTCCGACGCGGCACGCGAACCGCAGGCGCTGGCCGCCGAGGCGCGCGGCGCCGGCGTCACGGCCATGGCGACCTCTGGCGTCGCGGCGGCGCTCGCCCATCTCCGCGACACCTGGTCGGGGCCGCCGCCGCGCATCCTGATCTGCGGCTCGCTTTACCTCGCCGGCGAGGTGCTCGCCGACAACGGCACGCCGCCGGCCTGAGGTCAGGCCCGTTCCTTGCGTTCGGCGAGCTTCACCACGTGCACCATCAGCGCCGTGGCGTAGAGCGGCGTCAGGATGTTGACGATGGGAATGGCCAGCAACGCGGCGATCGTCAGGCCGCCAAGCATCACCTTGCCGGAATGGGCGGCCCTCAGCGCCCGCGCCGCCTCGGGTGGCCGGAAGCGCATCGCCGCCTGCTCGAAATACTCCCGGCCGAGCAGATAGGCGTTGACGATCAGGAAGATCGGCACGTTGACGCCGGGGAAGAACAGCAGCGGCAGCATGAGGATGTTGACCAGCACGACGAAGGCGGTGAAGCGCAGGGCCGTCAGGAGGCCGGCGACAAGCGGCTGCGCCGTGCCCGGCGGGTCGGCGGGATAGCGCGTCCGCTCCACCACCTCGGCCACCTCGTCGGCGTAGAGGCCGGCGAACAGCGCGGCGACCGGCGCCACCAGGAAGCCGAGGCCGACGAACAGCAGGATGCCGGCGAGCCATTCGACGGCGGTGCGCCAGCCGTCCGGCAGCGCGGCGGCGAAGTGGTCGGCCGCCGCCCAGGTGCCGATCCAGACGACGGCGAGCAGCCCCAGCGTCAGGCCGACCGACTTCCACAAAACCGTCCGGAAGGGCGGCGTCGGGATGTCGCGGAGGGCGGTCAGCACGGCGTTCAGCATTGTGGAAAAAATCCCCGTCCCATGCCGTGGAAGTGCGGCTTGCCGGTCAGTTGGGAATGGTCTAGGCCATTTGCAAACCTGAAAACGGCATTTGCAAAGCCGCACACGCCAGACGGCAGCCGCGACGCGGCCGACCCTTGGGAGAGTTTCCGCGATGAGCCTCGATTTCGACGTGCTGACCATCGGCAATGCCATCGTCGACATTCTTTCCCCCGCCGAGGAGGACATCCTGGTGCGGCTCGGCGTCACCAAGGGCATGATGCGGCTGATCGACGCCGAGGAGGCGGGCCGCATCTACGACATGATGGGGCCGGCGGTGGAAGCCTCCGGCGGTTCGGCCGCCAACACGGCGGCCGGCGTCGCCTCGCTGGGCGGCCGCGCCGCCTATATCGGCAAGGTGGCGATCGACGCCTTCGGCGAGGTGTTCACCCATGACATCCGTTCGCAGGGCGTGCATTTCGAGACCCGGCCGCTGTTCGACGGCGCCCCCACCGCCCGCTGCATGATCCTGATCACGCCCGACAGCGAGCGGACGATGAACACCTATCTCGGCGCCTGCCATCACCTCACCGTCGACGACATCGACGAGGCGACGGTGGCCGCCGCCCGCTACACCTATCTCGAAGGCTTCCTGTGGGACCCGCCGGCCGCCAAGGAGGCGTTCCGCAAGGCGGCGAAGATCGCCCACGCCCACGGCCGGCTGGCGTCGATCACCCTCTCCGACAGCTTCTGCGTCGACCGCTTCCGGGCCGAGTTCCTCGACCTGATGCGCTCGGGCACCGTCGACCTGGTGTTCGCCAACAAGGAGGAGGCGAAGGCGCTCTACGAGACGCACGACCTCGACACGGCCGTCGAGTGCCTGAAACGCGACTGCAAGGCCGGCGTGGTGACGCTGGGCGGCGACGGCGCGCTGGCCTTCGAGGGCGACGAGATGGCCTCGGCGCCGGCCGTGGCGGTCGACGAACTGGTCGACATGACCGGCGCCGGCGACCAGTTTGCGGCCGGCTTCCTCTTTGCCCGCGCCCGGGGCCTGTCATTGGACGAGGCGGTGCGGCTCGGCTGCATGGCCGGCGGCGAGTGCGTCGGCCACATCGGCCCGCGCCCGGCCGTCAGCCTCGCCCAGCTCGCCCGCGACAGCGGCCTGAAGCTGCCGGCCTGAGATCGAAAGCCTTCCCGCCGCCGAAATGAAACTGAAGCCGCCTCAGGCGGCTTCCGGCGCCAAGCGGCGCCGCGCGCGGCGGGTCTTTCGGGACGAAGCCCCGAAAGACGCAAAGCGGAGCGTAAGCCAAGGGCCGGAGGCCCGCCGGCGCCTGAGGCCGGAAATAACGCTGAAGCCGCCTCAGGCGGCTTCCGGCGCCAAGCGGCGCCGCGCGCAGCGGGTCTTTCGGGACGAAGCCCCGAAAGACGCAAAGCGGAGCGGAAGCCAAGGGCCGGAGGCCCGCCGGCGCCTGAGGCCAGAATCAAAGCATCGACGGCAGCACGCGGTCGGGCAGGTGATGCTCGTCCATGAAGGCGCGGATGTTGACGATCACCTTCTCGCCCATCTCGATGCGGCTTTCGATGGTTGCCGAGCCCATGTGCGGCAGCAGCAGCGCCCGGCCGCACTTGACGAGCTTGGGGCTGATCGACGGCTCCTGCTCATAGACGTCGAGGCCGGCGCCGGCCAGTTCGCCGGCCACCAGCATGCGGGTCAGCGCCGCTTCGTCGATGATCTCGCCGCGGGCGGTGTTGATCAGATAGGCATCCGGCCGCATCAGCTTCAGCCGCCGCGCCGACAGGAGATGATAGGTGGCCGGCGTGTGCGGACAGTGGACGGTGACGATGTCCATGCGGTTCAGCATCTGGTCGAGGCTCTCGCACCAGGTGGCGGAAAGCCTCTCCTCCACCTCGATCGGCAGGCGGTGACGGTTGTGGTAGTGGACGGAAAGGCCGAAGGCGGCGGCGCGGCGGGCGACCGCCTGGCCGATGCGGCCCATGCCGACGATGCCGAGCTTCTTGCCGCGCAGGCGGCTGCCGAGCATGCCGGTGGGCGACCAGCCCTGCCACTCGCCGGCCTGCAGCGCCCGCATGCCCTCGGCCATGTGGCGCGGCACGGCGAGGATCAGCGCCATGGTCATGTCGGCGGTGTCCTCGGTCAGCACGCCCGGCGTGTTGGTGACGGCGATGCCGCGCTCGGTGGCCTTGATGACGTCGATGTTGTCGACGCCGTTGCCGAAGTTGGCGATCAGCTTCAGGCCGGGGCCGGCCTGGGCGATGACGCCGCCGTCGACGCGGTCGGTGACGGTGGGCACCAGCACGTCGGCGACCCGGCTGGCTTCCACCAGTTCGGCCTGGCTCATCGGCCGGTCGGCGGGATTGAGGCGGACGTCGAACAGCTCGCCCATGCGCGCCTCGACGACCTCGGGCAGCTTGCGCGTCACCACCACCAGGGGCTTCTTGCCGGCCATTTTTCGTTTCCGTCCTTGCCTGAAGGCCGCCGGCGGGGGCGGCCTCATCGCGGTGAGTGTCGGACAGCCGTCTCCGGGCGTCAATCCGGCTGAGGTCCGATACTGTCCTGCAACATGGGTGTGGCGGCGTTGACGCGACGTTAACTTCGACCGGCAACCATGATGGCTGCGCCGCGTGCGGCGGCGGCGATCTTTTGCGGCGGAAGGGACGACGATGCGGGCGGCGAGGCGATGGGCGGCGGTTCTCTCCGCATGGCTGATGCTTGCCGGACCGGTTGTCGCCCAGAACGTGGCGGTCGGCAGCTCCGGCCTGCCGGTGCCGCGCTTCGTCAGCCTCAAGTCGGATTCGGTCAACGTCCGCCAGGGGCCGTCGCGCGACCAGGCGGTGATCTGGCGCTACGTGCGCGCCGGCATGCCGGTGGAGATCACCCAGGAATTCGAGAACTGGCGGCGCATCCGCGACTTCGAGGGCGGCGAGGGCTGGGTGTTCCACTCGCTGCTGTCGGGTACCCGCACCGCCATCGTCGCCCCCTGGGCGGCCGACAAGACGCTGATCGACCTGCACGCCGGCCCGGACGACACCAGCCGGGTCACCGCCCGCGTCGAGCCGAAGGTGCAGGCCCCGGTCGAGAAATGCGACGGCAGCTGGTGCCGTCTCGACGGCAGGGGCTTCTCCGGCTGGATCGCCCAGGGATCGCTGTGGGGCGTCTATCCGGACGAGAAGTTCTGATCCTCTAGAACTGCGCCTCGATGGCATCCCAGACGAGCGCCGCGACATCGGGGCCGCCGAGCCGGCGGATGGCGCGGATGCCGGTCGGCGACGTCACGTTGATCTCGGTCAGCTTGTCGCCGATCACATCGATGCCGACGAAGATCAGGCCGCGGTCGCGGAGTTCCGGGCCGATCGCCTCGCAGATCTCGAGGTCGCGCGCCGTCGGCTCGGCGCCGGCCGCCGCGCCGCCGCGCACCATGTTGGAGCGGAGGTCGCCTTCCGCCGGCACGCGGTTGACGAGGCCGGCGAACTTGCCGTCGACGAGGATGATGCGCTTGTCGCCGGCCCGCACGGCCGGCAGGTAGCGCTGGGCGATGAACGGATCGCGCGACTGGGTCAGGAACAGTTCGAGGAAGGCGCTGAAATTGTCGTCGTCCGGCCGGACGCGGTAGACGCCCTGGCCGCCGGCCCCGTAGAGCGGCTTCAGCACGATGTCGCCGAACTCGGCGCGGAAGGCGCGGATCTCGTCGGGATCGCGGGTGATGATCGTCTCCGGCATCAGCTCGGGATAGTTCATCACCAGGAGCTTTTCCGGCGCGTCGCGCACCTCGGCCGGATCGTTGACCACCAGCGTCGCCGGATGGATGCGTTCGAGCAGATAGGTGGTGGAGAGATAGGCCATGTCGAACGGCGGGTCCTGGCGCAGCAGCACCACGTCGAGCGTCGAAAGATCGGTCTTTTCGGCCACGCCGAGCGTGAAGTGGTTGCCGGGCTCGTCGCGCACCGCCACCGGCTCGATCGCCGCCGTCACCTTGCCGTCGCGCAGCGTCAGCCGGTCGGGCGTGTAGTGGAAGAGGCTGTGGCCGCGCCGTTCGGCCTCCATCATCAGCGCGAAGGTGGAATCGCCGGCAAGGCGGATCGAGGCGATGTGGTCCATCTGGACGGCGACGGAAAGGCTCATGGCAAACTCGTCTTCGGGAGGGGGTGCCGCCGTTTATGGGCGGCTTCCGGCCGCCGCGCAACGGGAAAGCGCTTCACGAAGATGCGTTCTCGACGTGGCGCGGCCAGCGGCGCGGGCTGATCACCATGAGGTCGAAGCGCAGCGTCAGGCCGGCCAGTTGCGGGTGACGGGCGAGATAGAGGTCGGCCGCCGCCTCGATGCGCCGCCAGCCGCCCGCATCCACCGCTTCGAGGCCGGCGTCGAGGGTGGCTCGCGCCTTGACCTCGACGAAGGCGACGACGCCGCCCCGCCGGGCGACGAGGTCGATCTCGCCGAGCGGCGTGCGGTAGCGGGCGGCGAGGATGCGATAGCCCTTAAGGCGCAGGGCCCAGGCGGCCATGGCCTCGGCAACGCGGCCGCGCGCCTCCCGCGCCCGGCGGTCGGCGCTCATCAGCTCCGCTCGCAGGCGAGGCGCGCGCCGAGGCCGATCAGCAGCGACCCCGCCGCCCGCCGCGACCACCGGCCGAGCGAAGGCGAGGCGCGCAGGCCGGACAGGATGCCGCCGGCGCCGACGACGGCGACGATGTCGGCGATGGAGAACATCAGGTTGGTGATGGCGCCGAGGACGAGAAACTGCAGCCACAACGGCGCGCCGGCGTCGGCGCGGACGAATTGCGGCAGGAAGGCCAGGAAGAAAATCGCCGTCTTGGGGTTGAGCAGTTCGACGACGATGCTCTGGACGAAGGCGCGCCGGGGTTCGCCCGCGCCGGCGCTCGCTTCGGTGGCGGCGTCGCGGCCGGCGACCAGCCGCCAGCCCTGGAAGACGAGGTAGGCGGCGCCGGCGAGCTTCACCACCGTGTAGAGGACGGGAACCGCGTGAAACAGCGCCGACAGGCCCATGGCCGCCGCGAGCACGTGGGCATAGCCGCCGACATGCACGCCGAAGGCGGCCATCAGGCCGGCCCGCCGGCCGCCGGCCAGCGTCCGGGCGGCGGCATAGAGCATCGCCGGCCCCGGCACGAAGGCGAACAGCGCCGTCGACAGGAAGAAGGTGATCAGGAGGTCGGTCGGCGGCATCGGACGTCTCCGTTCGGGTCAGGCGTCCGGGGTGTCGTCGCCGCCGGCATCGAGCGCCGCCTTGAGCCTGACGGCCAGCGCGTAGACCTCCTTGCGCGGCCGTCCCGTGGCTTTCGCCACCTCGGCCGCCGCCTGTCCGGCGCCCTGCGTTTGCAGCGCGGCGGCGAGCAGCGCTTCGAGATCGGCCTCGCCGGCCGTCTCCTCGCCCGGCGGGCCGACCACCAGCACGATCTCGCCGCGCGGCGGATCGGCCTCGGCGCCGGCCGCCAGCTCGGACAGCGTGCCGCGCCGCACCTCCTCGAAGCGTTTGGTCAGCTCGCGGCAGAGGGCGGCCGGCCGGTCGGCGCCGAGCACGTCGGCCATGTCGCGCAGCGTCTCGGCCGCCCGGTGCGGCGATTCGTAGGCGACGAGCGTCGCCGGCACGGCGCGGAAGGCGGCGAGCCGGTTGCGCCGGGCGCCCGAGCGGTGCGGCGGGAAGCCGAGAAACAGGAAGGTGTCGGTGGGCAGGCCCGCCGCGACCAGCGCCGACAGGATGGCCGAGGCGCCGGGGATGGGGATCACCTTCAGCCCCTCGGCGAGCGCCGCCTCCACCAGCTTGTAGCCGGGATCGGAGATCAGCGGCGTGCCGGCGTCGGACACCAGGGCGAGGCGCAGGCCGCCGCGCAGCATGGCGAGGAGGCGCGGCCGCTCGCGGGCGGCGTTGTGCTCGTGGTAGATGGCGAGCGGCTTGCGGATGGCGTAGCGGTCGAGCAGCACGGCGGTGACGCGGCTGTCCTCGCAGACCACGAGGTCGGCGCCGGCCAGTACCTCCAGCGCCCGCAGCGAGATGTCCTGGAGGTTGCCGATCGGCGTCGCCACCGCATAGAGGCCGGGCTCGACCGGCCTGCCGGCAAAGGCGGTGCCGTCGATGGAAAAGCCCGTCGTCGCCGGCCGGCCGGCCGCCTCGCTCATGGCCGCGACCGGGCCACGATGTCGGCGGCGATGCGCAGGTCCCGGATCGGCCGCACCGCGGCGACCGATGCCTGGTAGACCGGATGCGCCTTGAACGCCTCCAGCGCCGCCTCGTCCTCGAACTCGCCGTAGACCACGAAGTCGACGTCGTTGCCGAGGCTGTCGAGCTTCAGGTTTTCGCCGACTTCGAGATGGAGGGCGTGCGGATTGGCTTCGAGCAGGCGGAGGCCGCCGAGCACCTTGTCGCGGTCGGCCTCGGAACGGACGGAGAAATAGACGACGTGCCTGATCATGGGATTCCCTCGGCCGGTCGGGCGCGGAAAAGGCGGGCCGGCGCAATGCTTGCCTGCTCCAAAACCACACTTTGACCGGAAAATCGAGTGACTGCTGCCGATTCGCGGCCTCTCCACCGGTAAATGCCGCTTGAGGAGTTGCATCGGCCGCCGTTTGTCATTGAAATGGAACGGATGCTTTTGCGGCGGAAGGTTGGAACGATGACCCGTGACGATGGCAAGGTTGCGAGCGGCGCGACCGGCAGAATCGCGTCTTCGGAAAAGGGTGGCGCGGCGCGCATGGCGGGGCCGGTGAGCCGGCGCCTGGTGCTGCTGCTGATGGGCGGCGCGGCGCTGGCCGCCTGTTCGCCGACGATCCGGCAGGGCGGCGGCGACACGCTGCTGCCCGCCCCGACCGGGCCGGCCGTGTCGGGCGACGTGCTCGGCACCGGCTCGGTGCGCGTGGCGCTGCTCTTGCCGAAGACGGCGCCCGGCAACGGCGCGTCGCTGGCGATGGCCATGCAGAACGCCGCCCAGCTCGGCCTCAACGACTTCTCCGGCAACGACCTCACCCTTCTGGTCAAGGATACCCGCGGCACCGCCGAGGGCGCCGCCGACGCGGCGCGGCAGGCCATCGCCGAGGGCGCCGAGCTGATCCTCGGCCCGGTGTTCGCCGCCGAGGTGGGTGGCGCCGGACCGGTGGCGCGCGCTGCGTCCGTGCCGGTGATCGCCTTCTCCTCCGACCCGTCGGTGGCGGCGGCCGGCGTCTACATCCTCGGCTTCCTGGTCGACGGTCAGGTGCGCCGCGTCGTCGCCGAGGCGGCGAGGTCCGGCCGCAAGTCGATTGCCGCCATCATGTCGCAGAGCGCCTTCGGCAACCTCGCCGAGGCGGCGCTGCGCCAGGAGGCCGGCCGGTCCGGCATGCGCGTCGTCGCCGTCCAGCGCTTCCCGGCCGGTGGCGAGGCGCAGGCGGCATCGGCCATCGCCGCCGTCGCCTCGCAGATCGACTGCCTGCTGGTGCCCGAGGGCGCCGGCGTGGCGCCGGCCATCGCCCGGTCGCTCAAGACGGCCGGCGTCGACCTCGGCCGCATCAAGCTCCTGGGCACCGGCGTCTGGAACGATCCGGCCGTCTACACCGACCCCTCATTGGTCGGCGGCTGGTTCCCGTCGCCGGAGATTTCCGGCTTCTCGGCCTTCGCCAGCCACTACCGCTCGGCCTACGGCGGCGAGCCGCCGCTCACCGCCTCGCTGGCCTATGACGCGGTGGTGCTGGCCGCCGGCCTCGCCCGCACCGCCGGCAGCCAGCGCTTCCAGCTCTCGGTGATCACCAACCCCGAGGGCTTCCTGTCGTCGGTGAACGGCCTGTTCCGCTTCAACGCCTTCGGCACCAACGACCGCGGCCTCGCCGTCTACGAGGTGACGGGGTCGACGCCGTCGCTGGTCTCGGCGGCGCCGCGCGCCTTCACCGGCGCCTGACGGCGGCCTTTCCTGGAGAGACGGCGGCGGCCCCCGGCCGCCGCCCGCGAGTGCGTCCCGATGTCCGGTTTCCTCGTCAAGATCTGCGGCCTCTCCACGCCGGACAGCCTGGAATGGGCGATCGCCGCCGGCGCCGACCTCGTCGGCTTCGTGCATTTCCCGAAAAGCCCGCGCCACGTCGCGGCGGAGGTTGCCGCCGCGCTCAGCCGTCAGGCGAGGGGACGGGCGAAGACGGTGCTGCTGACCGTCGATGCGCCTGACGATCTTCTCGATGCCCTCGTCGCGACGGTGGCGCCCGATTTTCTCCAGTTGCACGGCCGCGAGAGCCACGAGCGGGTGTCCGGGGTCCGCGCCCGCCATGGCCGGCCGGTGATCAAGGCGCTCGGCATCGGCTCGGCCGAGGACGTCGCCGCCGCCGGCGCCTTCGCCGGCGCCGCCGATCTCCTCCTCTACGACGCCAAGCCGCCCAAGGACGCCAGCCGCCCCGGCGGCCTCGGCGTCGCCTTCGACTGGTCGCTCCTGGTCGGCGCGCCGACGCCCTTCTTGCTTTCCGGCGGCCTTGACCCTACCAACGTCGGAGAGGCGGTGCGGCGGGTGCGGCCGTCGGGCGTCGACGTATCCTCGGGCGTCGAAAGCGCGCCGGGCGTCAAGGACGCCGTCCGCATCGACGCCTTCGTGACGGCGGCCCGCGCCGCAGGGGAACAGGGAAACGATGACTGACGCGCAGACGCCCAATTCCTTCCGGACCGGTCCGGACGAGCGCGGCCATTTCGGCATCTTCGGCGGCCGCTACGTCGCCGAGACGCTGATGCCGCTGATCCTCGAACTCGACCGCGCCTATCGCGAGGCCAAGGCCGATCCGGCCTTCCAGGCCGAGCTTCAGGCGCTTCACGCCACCTACACCGGCCGCCCCTCGCCGCTCTATTTCGCCGAGCGGCTGACCGCCCATCTCGGCGGCGCCAGGATCTACCTGAAGCGCGAGGAACTGAACCACACCGGCAGCCACAAGATCAACAACTGCCTCGGCCAGATCCTCCTGGCCCGCCGCATGGGCAAGACGCGGATCATCGCCGAGACCGGCGCCGGCCAGCACGGCGTCGCCTCGGCCACCGTCTGCGCCCGCTTCGGCTACCCGTGCGAGGTCTACATGGGCGCTACCGACGTCGAGCGGCAGAAGCCCAACGTCTTCCGCATGGAGCTTCTGGGCGCCAAGGTGCATCCGGTCACCGCCGGCAACGGCACGCTGAAGGACGCCATGAACGAGGCGCTGCGCGACTGGGTGACCAACGTCGAGAGCACCTATTACATGATCGGCACGGCGGCCGGCCCGCATCCCTATCCGGCCATGGTGCGCGACTTCCAGTCGGTGATCGGCGAGGAGACGCGGGCGCAGATCCTCGCCGCCGAGGGGCGGCTGCCCGATCTGGTCATCGCGGCGGTGGGCGGCGGCTCCAACGCCATCGGCATCTTCCATTCCTTCCTCGACGACCGCGACGTGCGCATCGTCGGCGTCGAGGCCGGCGGCCACGGCATGGACGTCCACAACGGCCACGCCGCCTCGCTGAACGGCGGCAAGCCGGGCGTGCTGCACGGCAACCGCACCTATCTCCTGCAGGACGAAGACGGCCAGATCCTCGAAGGCCACTCGATCTCGGCCGGCCTCGACTATCCGGGCATCGGCCCCGAGCATTCCTGGCTGAACGACCAGGGCCGCGTCGCCTACGTGCCGGCCACCGACCGGGAGGCGCTCGACGCCTTCCAGATGCTGACCCGTGTCGAGGGCATCATCCCGGCGCTGGAAAGCGCCCATGCCGTCGCCGAGGCGATCAAGCAGGCGCCGAAGATGGGCAAGGACGAGATCATCGTCGTCAACCTCAGCGGCCGCGGCGACAAGGACGTGTTCACCGTCGGCAAGATCCTGGGAGTCGAGCTTTGAATTCCCTTCCCGTCACCCGCATCGACGCCCGCCTCGGCAAGCTCAGGGAGGAGGGCCGGGCGGCGCTGGTCACCTTCGTCACCGCCGGCGACCCCGATCCCGAGACATCGCTGGCCATCCTGAAGGCGCTGCCCGGCGCCGGCGCCGACATCATCGAATTCGGCATGCCCTTCTCCGACCCGATGGCCGAGGGGCCGCCGATCCAGGCCGCCGACATCCGGGCGCTTGCCGCCGGCCAGACCCTGGCGAAGACGCTTCGGCAGGTGCGCGCCTTCCGCGAGGGCGACGACGAAACGCCGATCGTGCTGATGGGCTACTACAATCCGATCTACGCCTATGGCGTCGACCGCTTCGTCCGCGACACCAAGGCGGCCGGCGTCGACGGCCTGATCGTCGTCGACCTGCCGCCCGAGGAGGACGAGGAGCTGTGCCTGCCGGCCATCGACGCCGGCATCAGCTTCATCCGCCTGGCGACGCCGACCTCCGACGACGCCCGCCTGCCGGTGCTGCTCAGGAATTCCTCGGGCTTCGTCTACTACGTCTCGGTGCTCGGCGTCACCGGCGTAAAGTCGGCGGCGGCCGGCGACGTCGCGGCGGCGGTCGCCCGCATCAAGGCGCATACGCCGCTGCCGGTGATGGTCGGCTTCGGCGTCAGGACCGGCGAGCAGGCGGCGGCCATCGCCGCCCATGCCGACGGCGTGGTGGTCGGCTCGGCGCTGGTCAACGCGGTGCGCGATTCGCTCGACGGCGGCAAGGCGACGGCCGGCACGGTCCAGGCGGTCGCCGGACTCGTCGCCGATCTCGCCGCCGGCGTGCGGCGCGGCAGGAACTGAATCACCGACCGGGAGGCGCGCCGTGACCGACCGGATTGTCCTCGCCAGACGGACGGCCGGCCTTGCCGCTGCCGCCCTCCTGCTGGCTTCGCCCCCGGCACGGGCCGCCGAGGCCGGCCATGGCCTCGACGGCGCCGCGCTCGGCGTCGCCTGGGCGCTGCCCTTCGTCGGCATCCTGCTGTCGATCGCCCTCGGGCCGCTGCTCATGCCGCGCCTCTGGCACCATCACTTCGGCAAGATCGCCGCCGCCTGGGCGCTGGCCTTCGTGCTGCCCTTCGCCGTCGCTGCCGGACCAGGGGCCGTGGTCGAGCCGCTGGCCGAGGCGATGCTGCACGACTACCTGCCCTTCGTGATCCTGCTCGGGGCCCTCTTCACCATCGCCGGCGGCATCCTCATCACCGGCAACCTGCACGGCTCGCCCGGCACCAATCTCGCGCTCCTTGCCATCGGCACGCTGCTCGCCTCGCTGATCGGCACCACCGGTGCCTCCATGGTGCTGATCCGGCCGCTGATCCGCGCCAACGACGGCCGCCGCCATAATGTTCACGTCATCGTCTTCTTCATCTTCCTGGTGTCGAACATCGGCGGCTCGCTGACGCCGATCGGCGACCCGCCGCTGTTCCTCGGCTACCTGCGCGGCGTCGGCTTCTTCTGGACGACGCTCCACATGCTGAAGGAGACCGGCTTCGTCGCGCTGATCCTGCTCGGCCTGTTCTACCTGATCGACCGCCGCCTCTACG
This sequence comes from Pleomorphomonas koreensis DSM 23070, assembly GCF_000425185.1. GTDB lineage: Bacteria > Pseudomonadota > Alphaproteobacteria > Rhizobiales > Pleomorphomonadaceae > Pleomorphomonas > Pleomorphomonas koreensis. The sequence goes on along the minus strand of NZ_KE384327.1, from coordinate 149,607 downwards.
CGGGCGACGACGACTTCCGCGGCCGCGCCGATCCGACGCCCGATACCGGCCGCCTCGGCGTCGAGGGCCGCGTCAACCTCGTCCTGCTGGCCGTGGTGGTCGGCGCGGTGCTGATGTCGGGCGCCTGGAAGCCGGGCATCGCGTTCCAGGTCGCCGGCGTGGCGGTGGAGTTGCAGAACCTCCTGCGCGACGGCCTGCTGGTCGCCGCCGCGCTGGCCTCGCTTCTCCTGACGCCGGCCGGCCTGCGCGCGCGCAACGGCTTCGAGTGGGCACCGATCGTCGAAGTCGCAAAGCTGTTCGCCGGCATCTTCGTCACCATCATTCCGGTGCTGGCCATGCTGCGCGCCGCCCACGACGGCGCCTTCGCGCCGCTGATCGGCCTGGTGACGGCCGCCGACGGCACGCCGGTCGACGCCATGTATTTCTGGGCGACCGGCCTGCTGTCGTCCTTCCTCGACAACGCGCCGACCTATCTCGTCTTCTTCAACCTGGCCGGCGGCGATCCGGTCCACCTGATGGGCGACATGGCGACGACGCTGGTCGCCATCTCGGCCGGCGCCGTGTTCATGGGCGCCAACACCTATATCGGCAACGCCCCCAATTTCATGGTGAAGTCGATCGCCGAAGGCGCCGGTATCCGCATGCCCAGCTTCTTCGGCTACATGGCCTGGTCGGGCGCCATCCTGCTGCCGCTGTTCCTGCTGACCACCGTCGTGTTCTTCCTCTGAGGCGCACCGGCGGGAGCGCCGCCACAACCTCCGGCAAATGCCTATGCTCCGAAAAGACGACAGGGGAGTGCCCGTGCGGCGCTTGTCCTGCCGTCCTGCCGATGCTTAAGTCCCGCTTGCCTTTCCGAGGATGCCTCCGATGCTGAAGACCCTGCTGGCGGTTGCCGCCTTCGCCCTCGCCGCTCCCGCCCATGCCGCCGAAGCGACGACGCCGGTGCGCGCCATCATGGACGTGGCGGTGTCGATCTGGTCGGGCGAGGACAACGATCCCGTCGACTATTTCGACGAGGACCACATCGGCAACTTCAGCGCCGGACTGCGCGCCCTCTACGCCGAGGCGTCCCGGCATCCGGCCTACGACACCGACGAGGAGACCGGCAGCCCCTTCGATTACGATCCGATCATTTCCGGGCAGGACGGCTGCCCGCTGGAGGATCTGACCATCGACGAGGGAACGGCGACCGCCGCCGGCACCGACGTCGTCGCCCGCTTCAGGCGCTTCACCTGCTTCGAGGGCAGCTCCGACGCCGAACGCAACGCCGTATCCGAGGTACACTTCCGGGTGATCGAGGAGGAGGGCACGCCGGTGATCGACGACGTCGTCGCCGGCGAGGGCGACGACCGGACTTCGCTCGTCGAGACGCTGAGGGCGATCATCGGCGGCTGATGGCGACCAGGGCGCGCATCAATGCAGCGTGCCGATGGCGACAGGAATACGGGATGTCCGGAGAGGATTTGGTGGAGCTAAGCGGGATCGAACCGCTGACCTCCTGCATGCCATGCAGGCGCTCTCCCAGCTGAGCTATAGCCCCATCAGGTGTCGTTTCCGTCTTCGGAAGAGGCCGTCCGGCTTTCGCTTTCGGGCGTCGCCGGCATGGGTTCCGGCTCGACGAGGCGGGATATACTCAGCATTCCCGCGTTGATCAAGAGGTTTTTCGGGCCGCGGCGATTTTTCCGTCATCTTTTTGGCAGAATGGCGGATTTCCGATGTTTTTGAAGGACTTGCGCGGCAGCCGCAAAAAGAAAGGCCGGCTGGGAGCGCCAGCCGGCCGAATGTCCTCAGGTCGAGGGCGAAAGAGCCTCAGTGCTCTTCCTCGTCGCCGACGCCGCCGATCAGGTCGGACATGTCGCCGCCGTCCTCGTCTTCCTCCTCGAGGAAGACGTCGTCCTCCGGCGTCTCGTCCTCGATGTCGGCATCCTCGATATCGGGCACGTCGTCGCCGTCGGCGTCCTCGGCATCCTCGAGGCTGACGAACTCCGGAGTGAGCGCGCCGACCTCGACGACCTCCTCCTCGGTGTCGTCCTCGTCGTCGATGGCGGTCGCCGGCCGCGCCCGCGCCGCCAGCCCGGCATCGAACTGGGCGCCGCATTTCGGGCAGAGGATGGGGGTGCGGTTCAGATCGTAATACTTCGCGCCACAGCTGGGGCAAAGACGCTTCAGCCCAAGTTCAGGTTTCGCCACGGTCGGCCTCGCGTGTGTCAGGTAAATCGGGGTGGCACATATAGGCAAATCCCGGCGCCTGTCAAAGGTGAATTGGTTGCGGCGGTCCCGGGATGCCGGGCTTTGCCGGCGATGCCGGGCAAGTGACGTGGCCGTCCGACTGTGCTAGAGGGGCCGGCGAGCCCGCGGCAGCCCGCCGGGGCAGACGTGTCAGGTGTTCCGCTCCATGGCCAGTCCCGCCGCCCGTCCGCTGACCGCCCTGAAGTCCGGCCCGCTCCGCGGCCGTGTCCGCGTTCCCGGCGACAAGTCGATCTCGCACCGGGCGCTGATGCTCGGCGCGCTGGCCGTCGGCGAGACCGTCGTCACCGGCCTTCTCGAAGCCGAGGACGTCATGAACACGGCGGCGGCCATGCGCGCCTTCGGTGCCACGGTGATCCGCGACGACGACGGCACCTTCCGCGTGCGCGGCCTCGGCGTCGGCGGCCTCATGGAGCCGACCGGCATCATCGACTTCGGCAATGCCGGCACCGGTGTCCGCCTGACCATGGGCCTCGCCGCCGCCCAGCCGATCGCCGTCACCTTCACCGGCGACGCCTCGCTGGTCAAACGGCCGATGGGCCGGGTGCTGGAGCCGCTGTCCGAGATGGGCGTCGAGGTCATCGCCCGCTCCGGCGGCCGCCTGCCGCTGACCATGCGCGGGTCCCGCCTGCCGCTACCGATCACCTACCGGCTGCCGGTGCCGTCGGCGCAGGTGAAATCGGCGGTGCTCTTGGCCGGCCTCGGCACGCCCGGCGTCACCACGGTGATCGAGCCGGTGTTCACCCGCGATCACACCGAGCGCATGCTCCGGGGCTTCGGCGCCGACATCGAGATCGTCGACGAGCCGGGCGGCGGCCGCCGCATCGCGCTGGCCGGCCGGCCCGAGCTGAAGCCGCAGGCGATCGACGTGCCGGCCGATCCGTCGTCGGCCGCCTTCCCGATCGTCGCCGCGACGCTTGTTCCGGGCTCCGACGTCACCGTCGAGGGCGTGCTGATGAACCCCGCCCGCATCGGCCTGATCGACACGCTTCTCGACATGGGCGCCGACATCGAGGTGACGGCCGAGCGAGAGACCGGCGGCGAGCGCCTTGCCGACCTGCGCGTCCGCCACGCCGAGCTTGCCGGCGTGACGGTGCCGGCCGAAAGGGCGCCGTCGATGATCGACGAATATCCGATCCTCGCCGTCGCCGCCGCCGCGGCCAGCGGCGAGACGCGCATGCTCGGCATCGGCGAGATGCGGGTGAAGGAATCCGACCGCATCGCCGCCGTCGTCGCCGGCCTCCGGGCCAACGGCGTCGCCTGCGCCGACGGTCCCGACTGGCTGTCGGTGCGCGGCGGCCGCATCGCCGGCGGCGGTCGCGTCACGACGCATCTCGACCACCGCATCGCCATGAGCTTCCTGGTGCTCGGCCTGGTGTCCGGCAATCCGGTGACCGTCGACGACGCCGCGCCGATCGCCACCTCCTTCCCGACCTTCGAGGCGCTGATGGCCGGCCTCGGTGCGTCCTTCGAGGCGGCGGAGGCGGCCGATGCCTGAGACGCGGAAACCGCTCGTCGTCGCCATCGACGGTCCGGCCGCCGCCGGCAAGGGCACGCTGGCCAAGCGGCTGGCCGACCATCTCGGCCTGCCCTATCTCGACACCGGCCTGCTCTACCGGGCGATCGGCAAGCTGGCGCAGGTTGCCGGCCTCGATCTCGACGACCCCCAGGCGGCGACCGCTGTTGCCGAGCGGCTGGCGCCGGCCGATCTCGGCCGGCCCGACCTCCGGGGGCGCGAGGCCGGCGAACTGGCCTCGCGCGTCGCCATCCATCCCGGCGTCCGCGCCGCGCTCGTCGCCTTCCAGCGCGATTTCGCCGCCGGCCCGGCCGGCGCCGTGCTCGACGGCCGCGACATCGGCACGGTGATCTGCCCCGATGCCGACGTGAAGCTCTACGTGACCGCCAGCGCCGAGGTGCGCGCCCGCCGCCGCACCGACGAACTCCTCGCCAAGGGCCGCGACGTCGCCTTCGAGGCGATCCTCGACGAGGTGAGGGCGCGCGACGCCCGCGACAGCGGCCGCACCGAGGCGCCGCTCAGGCCGGCCGACGACGCCGTGGTCATCGACACCTCGGCGCTCACCCCTGATGAGGTGTTCGCCCGCGCCCTTGCCGTGGTGATGGCGCGCCGCGCCGGCTGAGCCGGGTTGCAGGCTGGCGGAATCGCCCGTTTCAGCCCTTTTGTGCCTTGAAGCGGCGGTCGTCCTCCGCTATAGAAGCGCGACTTTCGGGAGGAGCCTCCGGTTCCGCCCGTGAAGCTGTTCATCCTCGTTCGTCCGGTCGAAGTCGCGTCGGCACCCGCAATGCGGGGTCAGGTGGTTCACCGGGTCGGAGGGACGGGGCAACTCTTACCGCCGACGCCGCCGGCCGAGCCGGCACCCCAGGAGTTTCAATGTCTCAACTCAATCCCACCCGTGAGGACTTCGCCGCCCTGCTCGCCGAGAGCCTGACCGCTTCGGACGTGGCCGAAGGCACCGTCGTCAAGGGCACCATCGTCGCCATCGAGAAGGACCTCGCCGTCATCGACGTCGGCCTGAAGGTCGAGGGGCGCGTGCCGCTGAAGGAATTCGGCGCCAGGGCCCGCGACGGCGAGATGAAGGTCGGCGACACGGTGGAAGTCTACCTGGAGCGCGTCGAGAACGCGCTCGGCGAGGCCGTGCTTTCCCGCGACAAGGCCCGCCGTGAAGAGAGCTGGGTCCGCCTCGAGGTCGCCTTCGAGAAGGGCGAGAAGGTGGTCGGCCAGATCTCCAACCAGGTCAAGGGCGGCTTCACCGTCGATCTCGACGGCGCCATGGCCTTCCTGCCGCGCTCGCAGGTCGACATCCGCCCGGTGCGCGACGTCGCCCCGCTGATGCACACGCCGCAGCCGTTCCAGATCCTCAAGATGGACAAGCGCCGCGGCAACATCGTCGTGTCGCGCCGCGTCGTGCTCGAAGAGACCCGCGCCGAGCAGCGCTCCGAGCTGGTGTCGAGCCTCGAGGAAGGCCAGATCGTCGACGGCGTCGTCAAGAACATCACCGATTACGGTGCGTTCGTCGACCTCGGCGGCATCGACGGCCTGCTGCACGTCACCGACATCGCCTGGCGCCGCATCAACCACCCGTCCGAGGTGCTGTCGATCGGCCAGCAGGTCAAGGTGCAGATCGTCCGCGTCAACCAGGAAACCCACCGCATCAGCCTCGGCATGAAGCAGCTCGAGAGCGATCCGTGGGATGCCATCGAGGCCAAGTACCCGGTCGGCGCCAAGTTCACCGGCCGCGTCACCAACATCACCGACTACGGCGCCTTCGTGGAGCTGGAGCCGGGCATCGAGGGCCTGATCCACGTCTCCGAAATGAGCTGGACCAAGAAGAACGTCCATCCCGGCAAGATCGTCTCGACCAGCCAGGAAGTCGACGTCATGGTTCTCGAGGTGGATTCGGTCAAGCGCCGCATCTCGCTCGGCCTCAAGCAGACGCTGCAGAACCCCTGGGAAGCCTTCCTCGAGAAGTATCCCGTCAATTCGGTGGTCGAGGGCGAGGTCAAGAACAAGACCGAGTTCGGTCTGTTCATCGGCCTCGACGGCGACGTGGACGGCATGGTCCACCTCTCCGACCTCGACTGGAACCGTCCGGGCGAGCAGGTCATCGAGGAGTTCAACAAGGGTGACGTCGTCAAGGCCGTCGTCCTCGACGTCGACGTCGAGAAGGAGCGCATCAGCCTCGGCATGAAGCAGCTCGGTGGCGACCCGATGGAATCGGCCGGCGAGATCCGCCGCAACTCCGTCGTCACCTGCGAGGTGGTCGAGGTCAAGGAAGCCGGTCTGGAGGTGCGCATCGTCGACACCGACATCACCGCCTTCATCCGCCGCGGCGACCTTGCCCGCGACCGCAATGACCAGCGCGCCGATCGCTTCGCCGTCGGCGAGAAGTTCGATGCCCGCGTCACCCAGTTCGACAAGAAGACCCGCAAGGTCGGCCTGTCGATCAAGGCGCTGGAGATCGCCGAAGAGAAGGAAGCCGTCGCTCAGTTCGGCTCCTCCGATTCGGGCGCCTCGCTCGGCGACATCCTCGGTGCCGCCCTCAAGGCCCGCCAGGACGGCGAATAAGCCCCGGCCGGCGCCGGCTAAGCGCCGGTGCCGCAAGGCTTTCCGCATACGAGAAGAGGCCCGCCCGCGCGGGCCTTTTTTCTTGGTACGAAATATTACCATTGCGCCCAAGGTATCCTTGACGGCGGCAAGCATCGGGACAATATTAGTAACTGTCCACTCGATCCGAGTCCGGACGTTAAGACGGGCCTCAACCTTCGAGGCTTGCCGACCTGAAACGATGCTTGGCATCGCAAGGTCAGAACAGAGGGCGTCGCCGAACACGACGCCCTTTTTCTTTTCTTGATTGTTTCCCTGCTCGACTAGACTTCGTCTCAACTCCCGGTGGCGGCTTGACGCATTTGAGGCCGGAACGCGGCTTGCGACTTGCCGGCCGGTTGCCGGACTGCTACCTCAGGGCGATCGAAACCGATTAGCGGAGCGGCGCCCATGATCCTGGATGCGGATGCCATCGTCGAGCGGCGGCGCCTGAGGCGCCGGCTCTATCTCTGGCGCGGTCTCACCCTCCTGCTGGCGCTGGTGCTGGTGGCGGCGCTGGGCTTCTACGCCGGCGGCGACCGGTTTGGCGGCAAGGGCGCCCCCCACATCGCCCGCGTCACCGTCTCCGGCATGATCCTCGCCGACCCCGCCCAGCGCAAGATGCTGAAGGACATCGCCGAGTCCGACGCCGTCAAGGCGGTGATCGTCGCCATCGACAGCCCCGGCGGCACCACCGTCGGCGGCGAGGAACTCTACGACGGCCTCAGGGCCATCGCCGGCAAGAAGCCGGTGGCGGCCACCATGGGCACGCTGGCCACCTCGGCCGGCTACATGACGGCGATCGCCACCGACCGCATCTTCGCCGAGCGCACCTCCATCACCGGCTCGATCGGCGTGCTGTTCCAGTACGGCTCGGTTGGCGAACTGATGCAGAAGATCGGCGTCGAGGTGAAGACGGTGAAGTCGGCGCCGCTGAAGGCAGAGCCGTCGCCCTTCACCTATCCCGAGCAGCCGGGCGCCGCCGCCATGATCCAGCGCCTGGTCGACGACACCTACGCCTGGTTCGTCGACATCGTCGCCGAGCGGCGCGGCCTGTCGCGGCCCGACGCGCTGAAGGTCGCCGACGGTTCGATCTACTCCGGCCGGCAGGCGCTCGGCCTGAAGCTGGTCGACGAGATCGGCGGCGAGGACGCCGCCGTCGCCTGGCTGGAGAAGGAGAAGGGCGTCGCCAAGGACCTTCAGGTGGTCGACTGGAAGCCGGAGAGGCCCTACGGCGGCTTCAGCCTCGCCGATCGCGCCATGGCAGCGGCCGGCCGCCTCGTCGGGCTCGATCTTTCAGCATGGAACAGCGAAGGTCGGCTTGACGGCCTCGTGTCGGTTTGGCACCCTCAAGGCTCGGACCTTCCATGATTTTTTCCTTTGGCCGGCCGGCTGGGAGCATGCGTCCATGATCAAGTCTGAACTGGTTGCGCGTATTGCGGCGCAAAATCCGCACCTCTACCAGCGTGACATCGAGAATATCGTCAACACCATCCTCGGCACCGTGGTCGACGCCATGAAGAACGGCGACCGCGTCGAACTCCGCGGTTTCGGCGCCTTTTCGGTGAAGAGCCGCCCGGCCCGCACCGGCCGCAACCCGCGCACCGGCGAGAAGGTGCCGGTGTCCGAGAAGTTCGTGCCCTTCTTCAAGACCGGCAAGGAAATGCGCGAGCGTCTCAACGACGGCAAGGTGAGCTGACGCTTCAGGCCGGGAAGTGCAGGCGCTTTTCGGACAAGCCGATGCGCGAGGGAACGCACCGGCCCGATCGGGCCCCGAACGGGTGCGTGGTCTGGCAGGAAGAGGACGCAACGGAACGCATCCCGAGGATGCGCGTTGTTCCGGTCCGCCGGACAGGCCGGCAACAGTGAGTGAGGGTGAGGCCGATCCTCCGGGCGGCCGCCGCCCGAGGAGTCCCGCCCCGTGAAAACCTTTCTCCGGATCGTCATCCTCGGCCCGATCGCCATCGTGGTGGTGGCGCTGGCCGTGGTCAACAACCAGCCGGTAAAGCTGGTGCTCGACCCGTTCAACCCGGTGGCGCCCTTCTTCTCGCTGACCGTGCCGCTCTACGTGATCTTCTTCGCCAGCCTGGCGCTCGGCGTGCTGGTCGGCGGCGTCGGCTCGTGGTTCGGCCAGGGCCATGTGCGCCGCGCCGCCCGCCAGAGCCGCCGCGAGGCGGCCCGCCTCAAGGCCGAGGTGGAGCGGCAGCGGCCGCCGGAAGGGCCGGAGACGCTGGCGCTGCGCGGCCCCGGCGCCTGACGGGCCATCGGGTCGGCTGGTGTCACGCCGCAAGAACGCTCGATATCCGCGTCGCATGTCGTTTCGGCGAGGTCCTCCGCCTTGGCGGAGGATGACAGTTATTCAATTGATTTATATAAGAAATCCGCCGTCATGGTCCGCGTGGGAAGGACCATACCGGGCCTGAAGAGGCAAAGGCTTCGGCGACGGTCAGCCTTCCTCGGGCGTCTCGAATTCCTTGGGATCGAAGTCGTAGCGCGTCGAGCAGAACTCGCAGGTGACGCCGATGCGACCGTTCTCCACCATGTCCACCCGCTCGGCCGGCGAGAACGAAGCGATCATCGCCCGCACGGCGTCGCGCGAGCAGCGGCAGCGCTCGACGAGCGGTTGCGGCTCGAACACACGGGCGCCGCGCTCGTGGAACAGCCGGTAGAGCAGCGTCTCGGCGGAAACGGCGGGATCGGTCAGCTCGACGTCCTCGACGGTGCCGGCAAGGCTCTGCGCCTCCACCCAGGCGTCGTCCTCGTCGGGCGTCGCCGCTGTGCCCGGCGCGTCACCGGGATGCAGGTCGCGATGACCGACCCGCTCCGCCGACGCCGGCAGGAATTGCAGGAACAGGCCGCCGACCCGCCAGGCGCGGCGCGGCTCGCGGCCGGGATCGCGCGTCAGCACCTCGGCGACGGCCAGGCGGACGCGGGTCGGGATCTGCTCCGATTGCAGGAAATAGCCGTGCGCCGCTTCCTCCAGCGACCGGCCGTCCAGCTCGACGATGCCCTGGTAGCGGCTCATCTCGGCGCCCTGGTCGACCGTCATGGCGAGATGGCCGCGGCCCAGGAGGTCCTCCGGCCGGTCGCGGCCGGCCTCGACGGCGGCCGCCACGGCGGCGGCGTCGAAGCGGGCGCAGGCACGCAACGCATCGGGGGCCGAGAAATCGACCACCAGCATTCCCACCGGCCCGTCCGACTGCGTCTGCAGGATGAAACGGCCGTCGAATTTCATCGACGTGCCGATCAGCGCCGTCAGCGCCACCGCCTCGGCGAGGAGGCGCGACACGCAAGGGGGATAGTCGTGGCGGCCGAGAATGGCATCGACCGCCGGCCCGAGCCGCACCAGGCGGCCGCGCAGGTCGAGCGCCTCGACGGCGAACGGCAGCACGCTGTCGTCGCCCGGTATCGGCGCGGAGGAGTGGTCGATGCTGCTCATCAGTCTGCCATCGCTCCGAAGCACCAGGCGAGGATGCCCTTGTGGGCGTGCAGCCGGTTCTCGGCCTCGTCGAAGACGATCGAGCGCGGCCCGTCCATAACAGACGAGGTCACCTCGTCGCCGCGATGGGCCGGCAGGCAATGCATGAACACCGCGTCCTTGTCGGCGGCGGCCATCAGCCGGTCGTTGACCTGATAGGGGCTGAGGAGGTTGTGGCGGCGGCGCTCGCCCTCCTCGTCGCCCATCGACACCCAGGTGTCCGTGAACACCGCGTCGGCGCCGTCCACCGCCTCGAAGGGATCGCTGGTCACCTCGATGCGGCCGCCGTTGGCGCGTGCCCATTCGATCGGCCCCTCGGCCGGTGCCAGCTCCCTCGGCGTGGCGATGCGCATGGTGTAGTTGAAGCGGGCGGCGGCGTGCACCAGCGAGTTCAAGACGTTGTTGCCGTCGCCGGTCCAGGCGAAGGTCTTGCCGGCCACCGGGCCGCGGTGCTCCTCGTAGGTCATGATGTCGGCCATCACCTGCGTCGGGTGGCTGACCTTGGTCAGGCCGTTGATCACCGGTACCGTGGCGTATTCGGCCAGCTCGTGCAGCGCGTTGACGTCGAGGATGCGGATCATCATGGCATCGACGTAGCGCGACATGACGCGGGCGGTGTCGGCGATGGTCTCGCCGCGGCCGATCTGCATCTCGGCGCCGGTCAGCATGACGGTCTCGCCGCCGAGCTGGCGCATGCCGACGTCGAAGGAGACGCGGGTGCGGGTGGACGGCCGCTCGAAGATCATCGCCAGCACCTTGCCGGCGAGCGGGCCGACGCCGGGGCGGCAGCCGTCGACCTTGGACTTGAGGTCCTTGGCGCGAGCGAGGATGGCCCGGAGGTCGTCGCCGGAGAGCTGGGTGAGGTCGAGGAAATGCTTGGGAGTGGTCTCGGTCATCTCTATGGGTCTCGCTCAGGCCGACTTGGCGGCGGCCGCGTGCGGCGCGGCGGAAAGGGCGGTGGCGGCGGCATCGATGCGCTTCACGGCTTCGAGGATATCGTCGTCGCCAACGATCAGCGGCGGCAGCAGGCGCACCACGCCGTCGCCGGCCGCCATGGTCAAGAGAAGCTGGTCGCGGAAGGCGGCGTTCATCTCGGCCACCGGCCGGCGGCACTTGAGGCCGATCAGCAGGCCCTCGCCCCGCACCTCCTCGAACACGTCGGGATGGCGGTCGACGACGCCGGCCAGCGCCTGCTTGAAGCGCAGGCTGGCAGCGCGCACCCGGTCGAGGAAGCCGTCTTCCAGCAGCACGTCGAGCACGGCGTTGCCCACCGCCATGGCCAGCGGATTGCCGCCATAGGTGGTGCCGTGCACGCCGGCCGTCATCGCCGACGCCGCCTCCTCGGTGGCGAGGCAGGCGCCGAGCGGGAAGCCGCCGCCGATGCCCTTGGCCACCGCCATCACGTCCGGCGTCACGCCGGCCCACTCGTGGGCGAAGAAGCGGCCGGTACGGCCGTAGCCGCACTGGACCTCGTCGAACACCAGCAACAGGCCGTTGTCGTCGCAGATCTGCCTGAGGGCGCGCAGGCTCTCCGGCGGCAGCACGCGAACGCCGCCCTCGCCCTGGATCGGCTCGACGAGGATGCCGGCCGTCTCCTCGGTGATGGCCGCCTTCACCGCGGCGATGTCGCCGAACGGCACCTGGTCGAAGCCGTCGACCCTGGGGCCGAAGCCTTCGAGGTATTTCTCCTGGCCGCCGGCGGCGATGGTGGCCAGCGTCCGGCCGTGGAAGGCGCCTTCCATGGTGATCAGCCGGTAGCGCTCGGGATGGCCCTTGGCCCAGTGATAGCGGCGCACCGTCTTGAAGGCGCATTCCAGCGCCTCGGCGCCGGAGTTGGTGAAGAAGCAGCGGTCGGCGAAGCTGTTGGCGACCAGCCGCTCGGCCAGCTTCTCCTGCTCGGGAATGCGGAAGGCGTTGGAGACGTGCCAGACCTTGCCGGCCTGCGCCGTCAGCGCCGCGACGAGATGCGGATGGGCGTGGCCGAGGGCGTTGACGGCGATGCCGGAGCCGAAATCGAGCCAGCGATTGCCTCGGGTGTCGATGAGCCATGCCCCCTCGCCTCGCTCGAAGGCCACGTCCGCGCGTGCGAAGGTCGCATAGAGCGGAGAAGTGGAACCGGGGGCGGTCATGACGGGTTTTCCTTGTCGGTAAGGCGACGGGATCGTCGCGGGCGGCCCGCCGCTGTCGTGAGGCGCGGGACGAAAAAAGCAGGCCGCGCCCCCGTTCGTATCCAGCGGCGCGGCCTCTCACGAAGCGGCTCTATAACATGAAAAAAGCCGGAACTGTCAAGGTTTTTGCGGATCTGTCGCCCGAATTGGCGGCAGGCGGACGCGTCTTCCGGACGCCTGCGAATCAGCCGGCGCGGCGCCCGTTGAAGCGTGGCGCCGCTGCCACGATATGTGTTGAAAAGTCGTGAACGGCCGTAAGGCGTGACTCCGCAGTCATTGCGCGCGGCAGAGCGGCCATTGTAGCCTAGCAGTCGTCGCCACGAGATGTCGTGGCGGGACGCTCCAGCGATACAATCGCATGTGTTTTGCGTTGCCGGACCGATAGATGGACCGGGCGTGGCCCGAAGGATTCCGCGGCGGAATGCTCGGGCGGGCGGTGAAGAGAGGATGACAAGATGTCCTGGACCGACGAACGCGTCGAACGTCTCAAGACGCTCTGGTCTGAAGGGTTGAGCGCCAGCCAGATCGCGGCCGAACTCGGCGCGGTGACCCGCAACGCGGTGATCGGCAAGGTGCACCGGCTCGGCCTGTCCGGCCGGTCGAAGCCGCAGGTGCAGCCGTCGAGGCCGACGGTCGCCGCCCCGCCGCGCGTCAAGTCTGCCGCCAGCCGTCCGGTCGCGCAGGGCCAGCCGACCGTCGGCCGGCCGGTGAGCCCGGCCCGGCCGATCACCATCGGCGCCACCGCCCTCAAGGCGGACGCCCAGGCTGATGAAGCGCTGGCGGTGGCCACCGTCGCCGAGAACGAGCCGCCGGCCTTCGAGAAGGTGACCATCCTGTCGCTGACCGAAAGCACCTGCAAATGGCCGGTCGGCGACCCCGGCAAGCCGGACTTCTTCTTCTGCGGCCGCAAGTCGGACGTCGGCATTCCCTATTGCGCCTTCCACGCCCGCATCGCCTACCAGCCGTCGGCCGAGCGTCGCCGCGAGCGCGACCGCAAGGCGGCCGGCTGACTGCCGGCATGGCCGGCGACGGCACGGTGAGGCTGAGGGGGCATCACCTCCTCTGCCTCCTGACCTACAGGGGCCTTGGCTATTCGCCGGCCTTCGTCCGGGGCATGACGGCGATCGCCGCCCGGCTGGCCGCCGGCGCCACGGCCGAGATCGTCGAGGGAGCCGACGACATCTGCGCGCCGCTCTGCGCCGAACAACAGCATCCCCATTGCCACGAGGCGACGGTGCCGGAACGTGACCGCCAGGCGCTGACCCTGGTCGCCGCGGCGCTCGGCCGGCCGCTCGGTACCGGCGACCGCCTTGTTCTCGATGAGAATATCCGCGCCCGGCTGCGCGCCGCCTATGCGGCCGGTGCCTTCGCGCCGGCCTGCGCCCTCTGCGAGTGGCAGCCGCTCTGCCGCGATATCGCCGCCGGCGGCTATAGGGAAACGCTGTTCCACGCGGCTGCCGCCGTCACGTCGCCCCGCTGATGCTCTCGAGGCGGAAGGCGGCGGCCATCAGCGCCCGCGTGTAGGGCTCCCTCGGCGCCGCGAACACCTCGGCGGCCGGCCCCGCCTCCACCACCTTGCCCGACTTCATGACGATCAGATGGTTGGCGAGCGCCCTGACCACCTTGAGGTCGTGCGAGATGAACAGGTAGGCGAGGCCGTGCCGGGCCTGAAGATCGCGCAGCAGGTCGACCACCTGCGCCTGCACGCTCATGTCGAGCGCCGAGGTCGGCTCGTCGAGCATGACGAACTTCGGCTTCAGCACCATGGCGCGGGCGATGGCGATGCGCTGGCGCTGGCCGCCGGAGAATTCGTGCGGATAGCGATGGCGCGTCTCGGGATCGAGACCCACCTCGATGAGCGCCTCGACGACGCGGCCGTCGCGCGCCTCGGCGGACAGCCGGGGCTCGTGCACGGCGAGGCCCTCGCCGACGATCTCGGCCACCGTCATGCGCGGGCTGAGCGAGCCGTAGGGGTCCTGGAACACCGCCTGGATGTCGCGCCGGAGCGGCCGCATTCCCCTGGAGTCGAGACCGTCGATGCGGCGGCCGAGCACGACGATCGGCCCCTCCGAGGAGATGAGGCGGAGGAGGGCGAGGCCGAGCGTCGTCTTGCCCGAGCCGCTTTCGCCGACCACGCCCAGCGTCTCGCCGGCCTTGAGCGTCAGCGACACGCCGTCGACCGCCTTGACGTGGCCGACGGTGCGGCGGAGGAAGCCGGCCTTGATCGGGAACCAGATGCGCAGATCGTCGGCCTCGACCACCACCGGCGCCCCCGGCTGCTCGGCCGGCGGCTCGCCCTTCGGCGCCGCCGCCATCAGGTGGCGCGTGTAGGCGTGCTTCGGCGCCGCGAACACCTCGGCCGTCGGGCCGGCCTCCACCACTTCCCCCCCGGTCATCACCACCACGTCGTCGGCGAAGCGCTCGACGATGCCGAGATCGTGGGTGATGAACAGGATGGCCATGCCGTGCCGGGCCTGCAATGTCTTGAGCAGCGTCAGGATCTGCGCCTGCACGGTGACGTCGAGGGCGGTGGTCGGCTCGTCGGCGATGAGGAGGTCCGGCGCGTTGGCAAGCGCCATGGCGATCATCACCCGCTGCCGCTGGCCGCCCGAGAGCTGGTGCGGATAGGCGGACAGCCGGCTCTCGGGGTCGGGGATGCCGACCTCGGTCAATAGTTCGACCACCCGCCGCCGCACGGCCGCCTCGCCGCTCATGCCGTGCAGCTTCAGGATCTCGCCGATCTGCCGCTCGATCGAGTGCAGCGGATTGAGCGAGGTCATCGGCTCCTGGAACACCATGGTGATCTCGGCGCCGCGGATCTTTCTCAATTCCGCCTCGTCGGCCTTGAGGAGATCACGACCCTTGAACAGGATTTCGCCGCCGGGATGGCGGGCGGCCGGATAGGGCAGCAGGCGGACCACCGACAGCGCCGTCACCGACTTGCCCGAGCCGCTTTCGCCGACCACCGCCAGCGTGCGGCCCTTGTCGAGGTCGAAGGACACGCCGCGGGCGGCCAGCGTCTCGCCTCCCTCCCGGTGGAAGGCGACCGAAAGGTTGCGGACGGAGAGCAGGCGGGCGCCGCCGGCGGCATCAGGCATGGCGGGCCTCATTGGAAGGTCTTGCGCGGGTCGAAGGCGTCGCGCACCGCCTCGCCGATGAAGATCAGCAGGCTCAGCATGACGGCCACCACCATGAAGCCGGTGATGCCCAGCCAGGGCGCGAAGACGTTGGTCTTGCCCTGCCGCAGCAGCTCGCCCAGCGACGGGTAGCCGGCCGGCAGGCCGAAGCCGAGATAGTCGAGCGAGGTCAGCGTGGTGATCGAGCCGTTGAGGATGAACGGCAGGAAGGTCAGCGTCGCCACCATGGCGTTGGGCAGCAGATGCCGGCGCATGATGGTCAGGTTGCCGACGCCGAGCGCCCGCGCCGCCCGCACGAACTCGAAGTTGCGCGCCCTGAGGAATTCGGCGCGCACGACGCCGACCAGATGCGTCCACGAGAAGGCGAGCAGGATCAACAGCAGCACCAGGAAGGACGGCGCGATCACCGACGACACGATGATCAACAGGTAGAGCGTCGGCACGGCGTTCCAGATCTCGATGAAGCGCTGCATCAGGAGATCGGTCAGGCCGCCGTAATAGCCCTGCACGGCGCCGATGGCGACGCCGACCACCGACGAGACGACGGCCAGCGTCAGGCCGAACAGCACCGAGATGCGGAAGCCGTAGAGGGCGCGGGCGATGACGTCGCGGCCCTGGTCGTCGGTGCCGAGCCAGTTCATGTTGCCGAACACGCAGTCGCGGTCGCCCAACCCTTGCGGATAGGCCGAACAACGCTGCGCGGGCGTCAGCAGGAAGGCCGGCGGCGACGGGGCCGGCGTCGGCGCCTCGGTGTTGGGCGTATCGAAGGAGTAGCGCACCGGCGGCCAGATCATCCAGCCGTTGCTCTCGATCTCGTCGCGATTATAGGGGTCGCGATAGTTGGTGATCGCCAGGAAGCCGCCGAATTTCTCCTCCGGATAATCGACCAGCACCGGAAACAGCAGTTCGCCTTTGTAGGAGACGATCAGCGGCCGGTCGTTGGCGAGGACGTTGGAGAGCAGCGTCGCCACGAACAGCACCATGAAGATCCAGAACGACCACCAGCCGCGCCGGTTGGCCTTGAAGTTCTGCCATCTGCGGCGGTTGACGGGCGACAGCCAGGGGCGCCGGGCAGGGGATGCGGCCATCGTCAGACCTCCCGGCTTTCGAAGTCGATGCGCGGATCGATCCACATGTAGGTGAGGTCTGAGAGGATGTTGATGAAAAGGCCCATCAGCGAGAAGACATAGAGCGTCGCGAACACCACGGCATAGTCGCGGTTGATCACCGATTCGAAGGACAGGAGGCCGAGGCCGTCGAGCGAGAAGATGGTCTCGATCAGCAGCGAGCCGGCGAAGAAGGAGGCGATGAAGGCGCCGGGAAAGCCGGCGATGACGATCAGCATGGCGTTGCGGAACACGTGGCCGTAGAGCACGCGGCGCTCGGACAGCCCCTTCATGCGGGCGGTCAGCACGTATTGCTTGCGGATCTCGTCGAGGAAGGAGTTCTTGACCAGCAGCGTCGTGGTGGCGAAGGCGTGCGTCGCCATGGCGGCGAGCGGCAGCGCCATGTGCCAGAGGTAGTCGGCGATGCGCTCGGGCCAGCTCATCAGCGCCCAGCCGTCGGAGGTGAGGCCGCGCAAGGGGAAGATCGACCAGAAGGAGCCGCCGGCGAACAGCACGATCAGCAGGATGCCGAACAGGAAGCTCGGCACGGCGTAGCCGACGGCGATGACGAACGAGGTCCAGACGTCGAAGCGCGAGCCGTCGCGCACCGCCTTGGCGATGCCGAGCGGGATGGAGATGCCGTAGGAGATCAGCGTCATCCACAGGCCGAGCGAAATGGAGACCGGCAGCTTCTCCTTGATCAGGTCGATCACCGAGATGGAGCGGAAATAGCTCTGGCCGAAGTCGAAGCGGGCATAGTTCCACAGCATCAGGCCGAAGCGTTCGAGCGGCGGCTTGTCGAAGCCGAATTCCTTTTCCAGCTTCTTGATGAACTCCGGGTCGAGCCCCTGGGCGCCGCGGTATTTCGAGGTCACCGCCTCGCCGGCCATCTGGTCGGGGGCCGCGTTGTGGCCGCCGAGGTCGGAGCCGGCGCCGGTGAAGCGATCGGTGGCGCCGACGTCGGTGCCCTGCAGCTTGGCGATCACCTTCTCCACCGGCCCGCCGGGCGCGAACTGCACCACGGCGAAGTTGATGGCCATGATGCCGATCAGCGTCGGGATCATCAGGAGGAGGCGGCGGAGGATGTAGCCTGCCATGAAGCGGGGAGCCCTCGTGTGGGTGCGATCAGCGGGAGAGGCCGGTCGCCGCCGCCTTGGCCGCGTCGTACCACCAGATGTCGGGGAAGCCGACCGAATATTTCGGCAGGTCTGCCGGATGGCCGAAGCGGTTCCAGTAGGCGTAGAAGTTGTTGCGCGAGTAGAACAGCGGAATGACGTAGTCGCCGGCCAGCAGCGCCCGGTCGAGGGCGTGCGTCGCGGTGACCAGCGCCTCGCGGTCGGTGGCAAACACCACCTTGTCGATCAGCGCATCGATGGCCGCGTCCTTGATGCCGGCCGTGTTGCGCGAGCCGGGCCGGTCGGCCGCCTGCGATCCCCAGTATTCGCGCTGCTCGTTGCCCGGCGACAGCGACTCCGCCCAGATGGCCGTCGTCATGTCGAAGCGGAAGTCGCGCATGAGGTTCTGGTATTGCGCGTCGTCGACGAGCCGGTAGTCGAGGTCGATGCCGATGCGGGCGAGCGCCTTGGCGTAGGGCGACATGTAGCGCTCGTTGAGCTGGTCGTTGGTCAGGAACTCGATCCGGAACGGCTCGCCGCTCCCGTTGCGCATCTTGCCGTCGCGGATGGTCCAGCCGGCCTCGGCGAACAGCGCCACCGCCTGGCGGAGATTGTCGCGCACCGCCTCGGGCGTGCCGCCGACCGGGTTGGCATAGGGGGTGGTGAACACCGACGCCGGCAGCTTGTCGCGCAGTGGTTCGAGCAGGGCGAGTTCGTCCGGTCCCGGCAGGCCCTTCGAGGCGAGGTCGGTGCCGAAGAAATAGCTGTCGATGCGGTCGTAGAGGTCGAAGAATACCGTCCGCCTCAGCGTCTCGTAGTCGAAGGTGAAGTTGAGGGCCCGCCGGATACGCGGGTCCTGATATTTCGGCAGCCGGAGGTTCAGCGCCAGCGCTTGCATCACGCCGGTGGCCGAGCGCGGGAAGGTCAGGGTGACGACGCGGCCGTCGGCCCTGGCCGGGAAATCGTAGCCGGTCGCCCACATCTTGGCCGAGCGCTCGGCGCGGAAGTCGTATTTGTCGCCCTTGAAGGCCTCCATCATCACCGTCGGATCGAGATAATACTCGTAGGAGAGCCGGTCGAAGTTGTTGGCGCCGGCATTGACCGGCAGCTTCGCCCCCCAATAGGCGGGATCGCGGCTGAGCACCACCCGCTTGCCGGGATCGACGGCGGTCACCTTGTAGGGGCCGGAGCCGAGCGGCGGTTCCAGCGTCGTCTCGCGGATGTTGCGCGGCTTGCCGGCGGCGTCGGTGCCCTGCCACCAGTGCTTGGGCAGCACGTAGAGCTGGCTGAGGATGTGCGGCAGCTCGCGGTTGCCCGGCGCGTCGAAGGTGAAGCGCACGATGCGTTCGCCGGCCGGCTCGGCCTTGACGACATGGGCGTAGTAGCTGGTGAAGGTCGGATAGATCTCCTTCAGCGTGTCGAACGACCAGACGACGTCGTCGACGGTCACCGGCTGGCCATCCTGCCAGCGGGCGGCCGGATCGATCCGGTATTCCGCCCAGGCGAAATCGTCCGGGTAGCGCATGGCGTCGGCGACAAGCGGATAGGAGGCGGAGATGTCCAGCTCGTCGAGCGAGGCGGTGAACAGCGTCTCGTAGGCGAGGGCCACGGCGCCGGTCGGCGTGCCCTTGATGCCGAGGAAGACATTGGTGCTGTCGAAGCTGCCCTCGGCGCCGAAGCGCGCCTCGCCGCCCTTGGGGGCGTCGGGGTTGACGTAGTCGAAATGGGTAAAGCCCTGCGAATAGCGCGGCTCGCCGCCGAGCGCCGTCGCCGTCCGCCAGGCCGGCTCGTCGGCTAGGGCCGGCGCCCCGAGGACGAGCGGCAGGGCGGCGAGGCAGGCGGCGACGAGGCGCCGCGTCCAGAGGCCGGAAGGTCGAATCATCGCGTATCCCCGCTCGAACGGCATTTCCCCGAAATTTCCATCATTGCGGCGCGAAGGCAATGGCTTCGCGCGAAAGCGGTTCCCGAAGCCGCCTTCCAAGGTCGCGCCCTGCAAAAACCACCCCTTGCATTTTGCCGGCAACACCGCGATATGTGGCGCGGGAGGTTGGCGGTGGACGAACCACTCGCCAACCGGGTCAGGTCCGGAAGGAAGCAGCCCCAACGAGTTTCGGCTCGGGTCATCTGTCGACCTCCCACCCTCCGTTTCCCAGGTTTGCGAGCATGCCGGACACTCTGACGCCCGCCGATCAGACGGCAGCCTCGCCCTATCGGGTCCTCGCCCGCAAATACCGCCCCGAGAGCTTCGCCGACCTGATCGGCCACGGCGCCATGGTGCGCACGCTCGAAAACGCCTTCGACACCGGACGCATCGCCCAAGGCTGGATGCTGACCGGCGTGCGCGGCGTCGGCAAGACCACCACCGCCCGCATCCTCGCCCGCGCCCTCAACTACGAGATTCCCGGCGAGGTCGACCGCCCCACCGTGCACATGGACCGCGAGGGCACGCACTGCCGCGCCATCATGGAGGGCCGGCACGTCGACGTCATCGAGATGGACGCCGCCTCGCACACCGGCGTCGACGACGTGCGCGACATCATCGAGGCGGCCCGCTACAAGCCGGTGTCGGCCCGCTACAAGGTCTACATCATCGACGAAGTGCACATGCTGTCGACGCAGGCTTTCAACGCGCTCCTGAAGACGCTGGAAGAGCCGCCCGAGCACGTCAAGTTCGTCTTCGCCACCACCGAGATCCGCAAGGTGCCGATCACCGTGCTGTCGCGCTGCCAGCGGTTCGACCTGCGCCGCGTGCCGACCGGCGAACTGGCCGCCCATCTGACGAAGATCGCCGCCGCCGAGCAGGTTACCGCCGACGAGGAAGCCATCGCCCTGGTCGCCCGCGCCGCCGAGGGCTCGGTGCGCGACAGCCTGACCATCTTCGACCAGGCGATCGCCCATGGCGGCGGCCACGTCGCTGCTGCCGCCGTCCGGACGATGCTCGGCCTTGCCGATCGCGTGCGCGTCGTTGACCTGTTCGAGGCGGCGATGAAGGGCGACGTCGCCGGCGCGCTGGCCATCCTTGCCGATCAGTACGACACCGGCGCCGACCCGGCGGCGGTGCTGACCGACCTCGCCGCCTTCGTGCATCTGGTGACGCGCCTCAAGCATATGCCGGAGGGCGCGGCCGATCCGTCGCTGACCGAGGCCGAGCGGACGCGCGGCCGCGACTTCGCCGACAGGCTGTCGGTGCGCGTGCTCAGCCGCGCCTGGCAGCTGCTCCTGAAAGGCATCCAGGAGGTGCAGACGGCGCCGCGGCCGCTGCCTGCCGCCGAGATGGTGCTGGTGCGCCTCGCCTATGCCGCCGACCTGCCGACGCCCGACGAAGCCCTCAGGATGCTGAAGGACGGCACGTTTCCCGGATTGACCCCACCGGTCGGCGGTCCGTCGCCGGGCGGCGATGGTCCGCGCGCCCGCGCCGCCAATGGCTTTTCCGGCGCCGCCCTGCGCCGCGCCGAGCCCGAGGCGGCGGCCGGCCCGCGCCTCGACAGCTTCGAGGCGGTGGTGGCGCTGGCCGAGAGCAATCGCGACATCGGCCTGAAGTTCGCGCTGGAGCGGCACGTTCGCCTGGTCCGCTTCGAGGACGGGCGCATCGAGTTCTCGCCGGTCGACGGCGCCAATCCGGGCCTCGCCGGCGAGCTTGGCCGCAAGCTCTCCGCCTGGACCGGCCGCCGCTGGATCGTCGCCGTGTCGCGCGACGAGGGGCGGCCGACGCTCTACGAGACGCGCGAGGCGCGTCGCCGCGAAGCGGTGGACGACGCGCTGGCCGATCCGGTGGTCGCCGCCATCTTCCGCCTGTTTCCCGGCGCCGAGATCGTCGACGTCAAGTTCGGCGACGAGCCGGAGGCGCCGACGCCGGCCGGCCCGGTCCCCGGCGGCCCCACCTTCGAGGATACCGGCGACTGGACCGAGGGCTTCATCGACGAGATGCCCGATCCCGGCATCGGCGACTTCGACGACTGAGATTGCATGAAGCCGCGACAGCGGCTTCCGGCGCCAAGCGGCG
>NZ_KE384327.1:82342-127961 GCF_000425185.1 Pleomorphomonas koreensis DSM 23070 | reverse complement strand
GGGTCTTTCGTGGCGAAGCCCCGAAAGACGTAAAGCGGAGCGAAAGCCAAGGGCCGGAGGCCCGCCGGCGACTGAGGCGAAAATAAAGAGAGGATCCCATGTTCGGCGACATCGGCAAGATGATGAAGGAAGCGCAGGCCTTGCAGGCTCGCATGGCCGAGGCGCAGGAGGAGATCGCCCGCATCGAGGCGACCGGCACGTCGGGCGGCGGCCTCGTCGCGGTCACCGTCTCCGGCAAGGGCGAGGTCAAGGGCGTCCGCATCGATCCCTCGCTGTTGAAGCCCGAGGAGGCCGAGATCGTCGAGGATCTGATCGTCGCCGCCTTCACTGATGCCAAGGCGCATGTCGATGCGCAGGTTGCCGAGCGCATGCAGGCGGTGACCGGCAATCTGCCGCTGCCGCCGGGCTTCAAGCTGCCCTTCTGATTGGTTTCAAGAGAGTCCGGAGACGCCCGTGGCGCGCAGAGTGACAGGACCGGAAATCGAGCGGCTGATCCAGCTGCTCGCCCGCCTGCCCGGCCTCGGGCCGCGCTCGGCCCGCCGGGCGGCATTGCAGCTGGTGAAACGGCGCGACCAGCTGCTTGCCCCGCTCACCGAGGCCATGAAGACCGTCCATGACCGCGTCCGCGTCTGCTCGGTCTGCGGCAACGTCGACACCGCTGACCCCTGCGCCGTCTGCACCGATCCGACGCGCGACGGTTCGCTGATCGTGGTGGTGGAGGACGTCGCCGACCTCTGGGCGCTGGAGCGGGCCGGCGCCATCAACGCCCGCTATCACGTGCTGGGCGGCGTGCTGTCGCCGATCAACGGCATCGGACCCGACGATCTCGACATCGCCGGCCTCGTCGAGCGGGCGGCCGACCCGGCGGTCAAGGAGGTGATCCTGGCCGTCAACGCCACCGTCGACGGCCAGACGACGGCCCATTACGTCACCGACCGCCTCGACGGCCTGGGCGTCAAGGTGACGCGCCTTGCCCATGGCGTGCCGGTGGGCGGCGAACTCGACTATCTCGACGAGGGTACGCTCACCGCCGCCATCCGCTCGCGCACGCCGTTCTGAGGAAACATGAAGCCGCGCGGCGGGTCTTTCGGGACGAAGCCCCGAAAGACGAAAAAGCGGAGCGAAAGCCGAGGCGGCGGAGCCGCCACCGGCGCCTGAGGCAAGAAAAACCTGCCGCCGGCGCCTAAGGCGGCAAAACCTCCCGGCTTGACTTTATCGCCGGTAATGCCGATCTTCTTGGCTATGGAACCGCGGATCAACCATCTCCGAATGCTTTGCAGGATCTATCCCGTCGCGGGATACTGATCTCACGGTCCGGCTCGTCGCGCCCCGGCCGTGGGGCACCGCCGCCGGGCTTTCCTGAAAGCCGGCTCCGCGCGACGCCTCATTTTTCCCGTCATCTTCGCCCCGCCGACCGGCGGTGGCTGGCTATTTCATCGAGGACCCCATGACCGTTTCCAGCCGCCGGCGCCACCTGCCCGCCATCGCGCTCGCCCGCTCCGACCACGAGCGTCTCGTCAATCTGGCCGAGGCGCTGTCCGAACGCGATCCCGCTGCCGCCGACCAGCTCGCCGCCGAACTCGAGCGGGCGCGCGTCGTCGCCGACGACCGCCTGCCGGCCGGAACGGTTCGCATGGGATCGGTGGTGCGTTTTGCGATGGACGACGCCGGGCCGCGTACCGTCCGCCTGGTCTATCCGGGCGAGGCCGACATCGAGAAGGGCTTCGTCTCCGTGCTGACGCCGGTCGGCGCGGCGCTGATCGGCCTCACCGCCGGCCAGGCCATCGACTGGACCGACCGCGACGGCCGGACGCGCCGCCTGCACGTCATCGAAGTCAGCGTCGAGGATATTGCCGCGGCGTCGTGAGCGGGCACGGCATCGTGAGGGCGGCGCTGCCGCCGCCCTCCGCGGGCTCTGGCGAGCCTCAGATGACGCCTTGGGCGCGCATCGCCTCGGCGACGCGGATGAAGCCGGCGATATTGGCGCCCAGCACGTAGTTGTCGGCGACACCGTACTCGCGGGCCGTCTCGGCGCAGCGGTCGTGGATGCCGCTCATGATGCCGGAGAGCCGCTCGCGCGTCGCCTCGAAGGTCCAGCTGTCGCGGCTGGCGTTCTGCTGCATCTCCAGCGCCGATGTGGCGACGCCGCCGGCGTTGGCCGCCTTGCCGGGGCCGAACAGCACACCGGCATCCTGGAAGATGCGCACCGCTTCCGGCGTCGACGGCATGTTGGCGCCCTCGGCGACGGCGATGACGCCGTTGCGCACCAGCGTCTCGGCATCGCGGCCGGACAATTCGTTCTGCGTGGCGCAGGGCAGGGCGACCTCGCAGGGCACGTCCCAGATGCTGCCCTTGCCGGCCGGCACGAAATGCGTGCCCTTCTGTTTCAGCTCGATGTAGTCGGAGATGCGGCCGCGCCGCACTTCCTTGATCTCTTTCACGAGATCGAGGTCGATGCCGGCCTCGTCGACGATGTAGCCGGCGCTGTCGGAGCAGGCGACCACCTTGCCGCCGCGCTTGATGGCCTTCTCCATGGCGTAGATGGCGACGTTGCCCGAGCCGGATATGGTCACCCGCCGGCCCGTGAAGTCGGCGCCCTTGGTGGCCAGCATGGCCGAGGTGAAGTAGACGGTGCCGTAGCCGGTCGCCTCCTTGCGCACCAGCGAGCCGCCGTAGCTGAGGCCCTTGCCGGTGAACACGCCGGCCTCGAAGCGGTTGGTCAGCCGCTTGTACTGGCCGAACATCCAGCCGATCTCGCGGCCGCCGACGCCGATGTCGCCGGCCGGAACGTCGGTGTGCTCGCCGAGATGCCGGCTGAGTTCGGTCATGAACGACTGGCAGAAGCGCATGATCTCGCCGTCCGACTTGCCCTTGGGGTCGAAGTCGGAGCCGCCCTTGCCGCCGCCGATCGGCAGGCCGGTGAGCGCGTTCTTGAAGATCTGCTCGAAGCCGAGGAACTTGATGATGCCGAGGTTGACCGACGGATGGAAGCGCAGGCCGCCCTTGTAGGGACCGAGGGCCGAGTTGAACTGCACGCGGAAGCCGCGGTTGATGCGCACCTGGCCCTGGTCGTCGGTCCACGGCACGCGGAAGATGATCTGGCGCTCCGGCTCGCAGATGCGCTCGATCAGCGCGTCGGCGAGATAGTCGGGGTGCTTGGCCACCACGTGGCCGAGGCTTTCCAGCACCTCGCGCACCGCCTGATGGAATTCCGCCTCGGCCGGATTGCGCCGCAGCACCTCCGCCAGGATGGGAACCAGCTTTTCGTCGATCGAGACCACGTGCGACTTCCTTTCCGTGAGTTCCGGCCCGCCCGCCCCCCGCCGGGACGCCGGACCCCATGTCATGCGATCGGGCCGCTTCCCGCGCGACGGCGCCTGCCGTTGCGGCAAAAGGCAGGGACGGCGCCCGGCGTGAGGGCCGGGCGTCACAACCATCGCGGGTCCTGATGGAAAGCGCGGCGACGCCCCCGGCCCAGCAGACGATGGGACCCCGCGTCCGCTGGGAAACGGTGAACGCCCAATCGGCGCGCACTATGGTGAAGGACAAATCACGGCGCAAGCCGTCGATTGACCGTTTCTAGAGCAATCGATGAAAAAATCGCCAGCCAGGGCCGCAATCTTCAACCCGATTGACGCAATTTTCGGCCGCCGTTCCGCCATGGCGGCAGGCGCACTGCGCCGGCCCGCAACGCTGCCGGGTGATGCTCCAGAGTATTTGTGCGTAGTCCGTCAGACGAAGGGATGGCCGAGCCGCAGCGGCAGATCGAGGACGTGCCCGGTTGCGGTGGCGAAGGCCACCCGACCGCCGCAGGCCAGCGCCAGGCTCTCGACCAGCCGCCTGCGCTCGTCGGCCGCCGCCCGCGCCTCGGCGTCGCCGGCCGTCGCCTCGCCGCCGCTCGCCCGGATCGTCGCGCCGAGCCGGCCGGACGCGGCCCGCAGCGACACCGTCGCCTTGCCGCCGGCCGCCGCCGCGTCGCCGGCCTCGGCGAGGAAGCCCTCGACGAGATCGGCATAGAGCGTCGGGCTGGTCTCGATGGGCAGCGGCAGCGACGGAGCGAGGAAGCGGACGCCGCCGGCGGCCCGCTCGTCCTGCTTGCGGACGGCGTCGACGAAGAACGGGATGGCGTCGATGCGCTGGACGCCGGCGCCGGTCCGGCTTGCCGCGTCGAGGTCGGCGATCGAGCGGGCAAGCGCCCGCCGCCGGAATTCGCGATGCTCGGCGCGGTCCTCGGATACCTCGCTGCGCAGCGCCAGTCCGGCGGCATGGAGGCTCTGCATCAGCGCCCGCAGCATCGACGCCGCATCGCGGCGCGGCGCCGGCCGGCGGGCCAGCAGCGTCGAGAACACCCGGTCGAGCGTCGACACCGCCAGATCGCTCTTGGTGAGCAGGCCGTCGGCGCCGGCCCGCCGGCCGATCAGTTCGATGTCGTCGTTGTCGAGCGCCGAGGTGAGGATCACCGGCACGTCGGCCGTCGCCTTGATCTCGTCGATCAGCGACAGCGTGGTGTGGCCGGCCATCCAGAAATCGCACAGCACGATGTCGAACCGCTGGCGCGACAGCGCCGACAGCGCCGCCTCGCGGGTGCCGGCGGCGACCAGGGCGGCGGCAAAGCCCGGCAGCGCGCCGACCAGGCGGCCGATGAGGAAGGTGTCTTCCGGCCTGTCGCCGACGTGCAGGACGGTGATCGTCCGCCGCTCCAGGTCGGCGCCGGCCGCGCCGACGATCCGGAGACGCCGCGCCGCGGATCTGCCCTCGATGGCTGGTATGAACGGCCCCGACAGTCGAGCCATGAACGATCCTCTTCCCGTCTCTACCCCGGCTATCGAATCGCTTCTTTACCGCGGATGCTGGAAAATATGCGGGAAACTGCGGAAAAAGTAGTTAACGAGCGGTTAATTTCCCCTGCCCATCTGAAATGTGCACATGAATTTGGGCCGGCCGCCGCCCGCGTGCCAGAGGCCCAGAACCGGTGTCCGCGCCTTTCTCGGCGGCCATGGTCCTACCCGGCATCCTCCCACTGGAAAAACGACGACAAACGGGCGATAGAGAAGTCTCGCCTTTGGCGTCCGGGCAAGGACGCCGACAGGAACCGAGGAGTCTTCCATGTCCATTCTGGTGACCGGTGGTGCCGGCTATATTGGCAGCCACATGGTGCATGCCCTCGTCGATCGCGGCGAGAGCGTCGTCGTACTCGACGATCTCTCGACCGGCTACGACGCCGTCCTGCCGGGCGCGGCGACGCTGGTGGTCGGCGACATCGGCGACGGCGCGCTGGTCGACCGGCTGATCGCCGAGCACGGCATCACCGCCATCGCCCATTTCGCCGGCTCGATCGTCGTGCCGGATTCGGTGACCGACCCGCTCTCCTACTACGAGAACAACACGGTGAAGTCGCGGGCGCTGATCGCCGCGGCGGTGCGCGGCAAGGTCAAGGCCTTCCTGTTCTCCTCGACGGCCGCCGTCTACGGCGAGCCCGGCGTCGAGCTGATCGACGAGAGCGTACCGCTCGGCCCGGTGTCGCCCTACGGATCGTCCAAGTGGATGACCGAGATCATGCTGCGCGACAGCGCCTATGCCTACGGTTTCCGCTACGCGGCGCTGCGTTATTTCAACGTCGCCGGCGCCGACCCCAGGGGCCGCACCGGCCAGTCGTCGAAGCGCGCCACGCATCTGATCAAGATCGCCGCCCAGGCCGCCCTCGGCCAGCGCGACGGCATGGATGTCTTCGGCACCGACTACCCGACGCCCGACGGCACCTGCCTCAGGGACTACATCCACGTCACCGACCTGATCGAGGCGCACGTTCTGGCGCTGAAGCACCTGATGGCCGGCGGCGACACCTTCGTCGCCAACGCCGGCTACGGCCGCGGCTTCTCGGTGCTTGAGGTGATCGACGCGGTGAAGCGCGTCTCCGGCGTCGACTTCCCCGTCCGTCTGGCGCCGCGCCGGGCCGGCGATCCGCCGGCGCTGGTCGCCGATTCGAGCCGCCTGCGCGCTCTCACCGGCTGGCAGCCGAAGCTCGACGATCTCGACACCATCGTCGGCCACGCGCTCGCCTGGGAGAAATCGCTGGCGAGCCGCAACTTCCAGCGCTGAACGCGCTGCCTCCCGCCCGGCCGATCGCGGCCGGGCGCTTCCTTTCTCACGAGGTTCCCGCCATGGCCGTTGCCACGCCGCAGAAAGCCGTCACCGTCGGCTCCGTCACCTTCGCCAACACGGCCCCCTTCGCGCTGATCGCCGGCCCCTGCCAGATCGAGAGCCGCGAGCATGCGCTGAAGATCGCCGCTTTCCTCGCCGAGACGGCGAAGGCGGCCGGCGTGCCCTTCGTCTTCAAGGCCTCCTACGACAAGGCCAACCGCACCTCGCTGAAAGGCGTGCGCGGCGTCGGCATCGAGGCGGGCCTCGCCATCCTCGCCGAGATCAGGGACACCTTCGGCTGCCCGGTGCTGACCGACGTCCACGACGTCGAGCAGACGCGGCGGGCCGGCGAGGTGGTCGACATCCTGCAGATCCCGGCCTTCCTCTGCCGCCAGACCGACCTGCTGATCGCTGCCGGCGAGACCGGCAAGGCGGTCAACGTCAAGAAGGGGCAGTTCCTCGCCCCCTGGGACATGCAGAATGTCGCCGACAAGGTCGCCTCGACCGGCAATGAGCGCATCCTTCTCACCGACCGCGGCACCTCCTTCGGCTACGGCGCGCTGATCACCGATTTCCGGGGCCTGCCGACCATGGCCGAGACCGGCTGGCCGGTGGTGTTCGACGCCACCCATTCGGTGCAGGAGCCGGGCGGCCGCGGCTCGTCGTCGGGCGGCAAGCGCGTCTTCGCGCCGGCGCTGGCCCGTGCCGCCATGGCGGTCGGCTGCGCGGCGGTGTTCGTCGAGGCGCACGACGATCCCGACCGTGCGCCGTCCGACGGGCCCAACATGCTGCCGCTCGCCTGGATGGCGCCGCTTCTCGCCGACCTCAAGGCGCTCGATGCCGTCGCCAAGAACCGGTCGCTGACCGACAGCTACTGAGCCGCCGCCGCCGGCGCAGCCTCGGCCGCGAACCCGGCCTTCAGGCCGGCCACCACGCTGCCGGCGCCGGCGATCGCCATCATCAGTTCGCCGAGCGCCCCGACGTCCGGATCGGGCAGCGCCGCCATCAGCGCCGCCGCCCGCTGCGACATCTCGTCGAAGCCGACGTTGGCGGCCGCCCCCTTCAGCGTGTGCAGGCTGCGTTTGGCAAGGTCCGCGTCGCCGCCTTCCAGCGCCGACGACAGGTCGGCGAGCAGGCCGGCGGCGTCGGTGGCGAAGGCGTCGAGCAGGAAGGCGGTGTCGTCGGGCCCGAGTTCGCGCACCAGCGCCTCGATGCGCCGGCGGTTGACCGCCTCGCCGCGCGTGCCGTCGACGGGTGCCGGGCGTGGCCGCGTTGCGCCGCCGCGCTCGAGCCCGAGCAGCACGGCCACGAGATCGTCGCGCTCGACCGGCTTCGGCAGGAAGGCGTTCATGCCGGCCCTGAGGCAGGCCTCGCGGTCGGCGGCGAAGGCGTTGGCGGTCATGGCGACGATCGGCACGTCGCGGCCGCGGCCGCTCGACCGGCGGATGGCCCGCGTCGCCTCGAGGCCGTCCATCACCGGCATCTGCATGTCCATGAACACCACGTCGAAGTCGCGGGCATTGACCATGGCCAGCGCCTCGGCGCCGTTCTCGGCCAGCGCCGCCTCGATGCCGAGCCGCCTCAGGAGGCGCAGCGCCACCTGCTGATTGATGCGGTTGTCCTCGACCACCAGCACCTTCAGCCCCCTGGGCACCGTCGCCTCCTCGCCCGGCGCGCGCGGCGCGTCCTCGGCCTCAAGGCTGCCGGCGATCGAGGCGGCGATCACCGCCGGCGTCAGGGCGTTGACCGGCCGGGTGCCGCCGCGGCAGCGGGCGGTGGGCGAGAAGGCGATGTCGAGCCGCGCCTTGCGGTGGTCGGGCGGCAGCGGCACGACGGCGACGGTGATGTCGGCCTCCGCGCCGGTTCCCGCGGCGCCGGCGCCGAGATAGGCAAAGGTGGCGGCGATCGCCGCCGCCTCGGCCGGGAAGCGGCCGGCCGCCGAGACGCGGGCGCCGGATAGCGGCGCCGGGTCGATTTCGGCGTCGGCGGCCCGGTCGAGCGGCAGCTCGAAGAAGAAGGTGGAGCCGCGCCCCTCGCGGCTGGTTACGCCGATCGCCCCGCCGAGCCCCTCGACGATGCGCCGGCTGATGGCCAGGCCAAGCCCGGTGCCGCCGAAGCGGCGGGTGATCGAGGCGTCGACCTGCGAGAATTCCTTGAACAGGCGCTTCTGCCCTTCCTCGGAAATGCCGGTGCCGGTGTCCTCCACCTCGAAACGCAGCCTGGGCCGGCCCCCGCCGGCCGCCTCGCGGACGCGCACGGCGATCAGGCCGCTCTCGGTGAACTTGACGGCGTTGGAGAGGAAGTTGATCAGCACCTGGCGGATGCGCGTCTGGTCGCCCGAATAGCGGGCGCCGAGGGCGATCTCCGGCGCCAGCACCGCGACGAGGCCCTTCTCGCGCACCGGCGCCTCGACCATGGTCAGCGCCGCCTCGGCGGTGGCGACGGGATCGAACACCACGCGGTCGACGTCGAAGGAGCCGGCCTCCAGCTTGGAGAAGTCGAGAATGTCGTTGACGAGGGCGATCAGGCTGCGGCCGCACACCTCGATGTTGGCGGCGAGGCCCCGCTGCTCGGCGTCGAGCGGCGTGTCCTTCAGGAGGTCGGCCATGCCGAGCACGCCGTTGATCGGCGTGCGGATCTCGTGGCTCATGGTGGCGAGGAAGGCCGATTTCGCCTGATTGGCCGCCTCGGCCGCCGCCACCGCCTCCCTCAGTTCGCCGGCCATCGCCTCGAGGCGGGCCCGCGAACTCCAGATCTCCCGGATCTGCCGGATCAGGCTGAAGATGAAGATGGCCATGGAAAGGGTCAGCGCGCCGACCAGCACGCCGAGCACCCGGTAGAGCTGGTCGCGGAAGGTTCGCTCGTCGGCGCGGAGGGCCAGTTCCGCCGTCTCGGCGACGGCGGCGAGCCGGCTGGTGAGCGTGGCGAGACGGTCGAAGCGGGCCGCCAGGTCGGCGAGGGTGGCGTCGTCGGGCAGCGGCAGGCCGGCGAGGTGGGCGAACCGGGGCCTGAGATCGGCGACGGTCCGGCCGACCGTGTCGAGATCGGCGGCAAAGGCGGCCGGCAGGCCATCGGCGGCGGCCGAGGCGGCGGCGAGGTCGCGGGCGCCGGCATCGACCAGCACGAAGCGGGCGGCGACGATCTGGCCGGCCGCTTCCGACGGCTGCCGCCGCGCCGTCTCCAGCGCCCGCGACAGCGTCCCGGTCGCCCGGTCGAGCCGGTAGGCGGCGGCGAGCGCGCGGGTGTCGCCGAGGTCCGCCGTCTCCGCCTGCTGGCGGATCAGGATGGCGAACACGGCGATGGCCGAGACGAGGAACAGGAGGCCGACGACGACGTAGAACAGCGTGCCCCGCAAGGGGCGGTCCTGTCCGGTCGGGTCGGCGGGAACGGCGGTCACGGCGGGCGGTCCGGGGGCGTTAGGCGGCGGTGCCGAACGGGGCGCCGGCCTCGCCGAGGCGGAGGATGCGGAAGTAGCGCAGCGAGAAAGCCTTGGCGACGTCCGGGTCGAACTGCCGGCCGGCATGGTCGGCGATGTAGCGGGCGGCGTCCTCGGCGCTCCAGGCGGCCTTGTAGGGGCGCTCGGAGGTAAGGGCGTCGAACACGTCGGCGACGGCGACGATGCGGCCGGACAGCGGGGTCGCCGCCTCCTTCAGACCGCGCGGATAGCCGCTGCCGTCCCAGGCTTCGTGATGCGTCTCGGCGATCTCGGCGGCGAGGCGGATGACGCGCGAGCGCGAGCCGTCGAGGATCTCGCCGCCGATCAGCGTGTGCGCCTGCATGCGCCGCCGCTCGTCGTCGGTGTAGGCGCCGGGCTTGTTGAGAAGATCGTCGGGAAGGCCGATCTTGCCGATGTCGTGCATCAGCGCCGCCACATAGAGGTCCTGGCAGTATTGCTCGCTCTGGCCGAGTTCCTCGGCCAGCTCGCGGGCGGTGCGGGCGACGCGCAACAGGTGGCTGCCGATCGCCGGGTCGCGCCGCTCGACGGCGCGGGCGAGGCGCAGGATGATCTCTTCCTCGAGGCCGGCCCGCTCCTGGGTGGCCTTGCGCACCTCGGTCTGCAGCCAGTCGGCGCGGTCGCGCAGCTTGTTCTGCATCTCGCGCAGCAGGGCGAGGTTTCTGAGCCGCGCCTTGGCCTCGGCCATGTCCACCGGCTTGGTCAGGAAGTCGGTGGCGCCGGCCTCCAGCGCCGCGTAGCAGATCTCGCGCTGGTCGACGGTGGTGACCATGACGATCGGCACGTCGGCATAATCGGGCAGGCGGCGTATCTCGGCGATCAGCGCGAGGCCGTCGATCCCCGGCATCATGTAGTCGACGATCATCAGGTCGAAACGCGTCCGGCGCGCCTCGTCGAGCGCCTGCAACGGGTCGCGGAACGACTGCACGTCGGCGATGCCGGAACTCTGCGCCAGCTTGCCGAGCATGAACAGGTTGCTCGGATTGTCGTCGACGAGAAGGAGTTTCATGGCGGGTTCCCGGCGGATTTGCGTCCGGAAAAACATACGCGGGAAACATGAAGCATCGGACAATGAGCATGCCAAACGCCGCGTCAACCGGCCTGCCCGGCATTTGAACGAAGCCGGAAAGGCGGTGTTAGCCATGACGCGCCCAACTGGCCGTCTTTTAGGCGAATTGCCGGGAGTAGGCTTGACGCTTTGCCACCAGCCCTGTCGGAAATGACAGGGGTCGGCGTGTCTCGTTCATGGTTTGTCAAGACTTGGCGCCGGGGCGGCAATTGCCGCTGGCAGGCCGCCCGCCGAGGGGGCATAACCATTCCATCGCGCCGACGGAAATCCAGCTCACTTTCCGAAAGCACACGCCTCTCGGTCGCCGCGAGCCGCAAGGTCGCAGGATAACCACCCCGGACATGGCAAAGGCCACGTCCGGGTTTTCTTTTTCTGTGTCGTGCGGCGTCAGGCGCCGAGGCGTGCCGTCACCCGTTCGACGATCTCGCCGGTCAGCTCGACCTCGACGCTGCCGCGCGGATCGAGCGCCGAGGCGGCGGCAACCAGCCGGTAGCGGCCCTTCTCGGCGACGAAGGCGTGCCGCTCCTCGTCGAAATATGAGAAAGCGCGGGCGTCGAGCGTCAGCACCGCCTCGGCCGTCTCGCCAGGCGCCAGTTGCAGCTTGGCGAAGGCCCTGAGTTCCCTGGCCGGCCGGCTGACGCGGCCGGGCGGCGGCGCCACGTAGAGCTGCACCACCTCCGTGCCGGCGCGGGTGCCGGTGTTGGTGACGGCGACGCGGACGGTGACGACGCCGTCGCCGCCGAAGGCCGGCTGGTCGACGGTCGGCGCGCTCCAGTCGAAGGTGGTGTAGCTGAGACCGTGGCCGAACGGGAACAGCGGCGCGACGCCGGCCTTCTCGTAGTGCCGGTAGCCGACGAACACCCCCTCGCCATAGGTGACGTGGCCGTCCTTGCCGGGATAGGTCCGCGGATCTCCCGTTACGACCGGCGTGTCCTCGATGCGCCGCGGGAAGGTCTGCGGCAGGCGGCCGCCCGGCTCGGCGGCGCCGGTCAGCACGTCGGCGATGGCGTTGCCGGCCTCCTGGCCGGGATACCAGGCCTCGATCACCGCCCTGACCTTGTCGAGCCAGGGCATGGCCACCGGCCCGCCGGTCTGCAGCACGACGACGGTGTTGGGATTGGCGTCGGCGACGGCGGCGATCAGTTCGTCCTGCCGGCCGGGCAGCGCGATGCCGGGCAGGTCGTTGCCCTCGGTGTCCCACTCGCCGGAGCGGCCGGCGTAGACGATGGCGATGTCGGAGCTGCGGGCGAGCGCCATCGCGTCCGAAAAGGCCCGGTCGCCGAGCGGCACGGCGACGCCGACCCGGATCGCCTTGAGGTTGAGGGCGATCGCCTGCACGAAGCGGTATTCGACGACGACGTCCACCGTTCGCCCGGCGTCGAGGGCAATGCTGCCGCGCGCCTCCCGGTTGCCGCACTCGAAGTAATTGTCGCCCGGCGTCCAGCCGTCGCGGATGTCGACCACCGTCCGGCCGTCGACCATGAGGCGGCTCGGCCCGATGCTGACGAGGCCGAACACATGCTCGGCCGTCTCCGATGGCGTGAAGCGGGTGGTGGCGCGCAGCGAGAAATCGGCGTCCCTGACGCCCGGCGCCACCTCGTTGAACCACATCACCTCGCCGAGCGGATGGCTCTGGTGCTCGGCCACCGGGCCGGCGAGGTCGGGCCGGCCGTAGACGTCGACCTCGAACGGCCCCGATATCAGCGGCATCAGCCGGTTGGCGGCGACGCCGGGCGCGCTGCGGAGCTGGTTGTCGGACATCAGCGGCCGGAGGCCGTCGGCCGGCGAGACGGCATAATGCGGATTGAGCTGGGCGCTGCCGCCGCCCATGATCTGCGCCGCCTCGGCATTGGGACCGATGGCCGCCACGCTCTTGCCGGCGAGGTCGAGCGGCAGCAGGCCGTCGTTCTTGAGCAGCACGATGGCTTCCGCGCCGGCCCGGCGGATCAGCGCCCGGTGCTCCGGCCTGTCGATCGCCCGCTCAGCCGGAATTTCCGGCCTGTCGAAGCCGCCGACCCGCTCGATCAGGCGGAGGATGCGGCGGGCGGCGTCGCGCACCGTCTCCACCGTCACCTCGCCACTGCGCACCGCCTCGACCAGCTTGTCGCCACGGTCGCGCGTCGGGCCGGGCATTTCGAGGTCGAGGCCGGCATTGACGGTGGCGGCCGTCGAGTGCGAGCCGAACCAGTCGGACATCACGACGCCCGAGAATCCCCATTCCTCTTTCAGGAGGTCGGTCAGCAGCGCCTTGTGCTCGGAAGTGAAGGTGCCGTTGAGGCGATTGTAGGAACTCATCACCGCCAGCGTGCCGGCCGTCCTCACCGCCGCCTCGAAGGGCGGCAGGTAGATTTCGCGCAGCGCCCGCTCGCCGATGTCCGAACTCATGGTGGTGCGCTGGATCTCCGATTCGTTGCCGGCGAAATGCTTGACCGTGGCGCCGACGCCGCCCTTCTGCAGGCCGGTGATGTAGGCGGCGGCGAGCCGCGCCGTCAGACACGGGTCTTCCGAATAGCACTCGAAATTGCGGCCGTTGACGGCTGAGCGCTGGATGTTGACGGTGGGGGCGAGGAGCACCGAGGCGCCCTTGGAGCGCGCCTCCTCGGCGAGCGCCCCGCCGATCTCCTCGACCAGAGCGGGGTTCCAGCTGGCGCCGAGGGCGATGCCGACCGGGAAGCTCGCCGCCTTGACGCCGCCGACCAGCGAGCCGCCGCCACGCGCCCCGTTGGGCCCGTCGGAGACCTTGATCGCGGGGATGCCGAGCCGTGGCACCGCCACCGTCGTCCAGAAGTCGGCGCCCGCCAGCAGCGACACCTGCTCGTCGAGCGTCATCGCGTCGAGCAGCGCCTCGATATCCCGTCCGGCCATGTCATCCTCCCCCAGCCTGAAACGATACAAGCGATGTCTCCTTAGCACGTCGCGCGCCGCCCGGCGAGGGACGGCCGCTTCGACCAACGGCGGCGGCAGCGGGGCTGGCGGGGCTTCGTGCATCGCTCTAAATCTGGGCCGACAACGGGGGAGGCGGGCGTGGCCGACAGGGCATGTTTTCTTGGGCTGGACATCGGGACCTCGGCGGTGAAGGCGCTGGCCGTCGACCGCCGCGAGCAACAGGTGGCCGCCGCCGAGGTGCCGCTCGCCACCAGCCGTCCGGCGCCCGGCTGGTCCGAGCAGCATCCCGACATCTGGTGGCAGGCGGTGCGGCAGGCGCTGGCAGCGATGGAGGCGGCGGTGCCGGGCGTGCTCGGCCGCGTCGTCGCGGTCGGGCTGTCCGGCCAGATGCACGGCGCGGTGCTGATCGGCGCCGACGACCGGCCGCTGCGGCCGGCCATCCTCTGGAACGACGGCCGGGCGGCGGCCGAGGCGGTTGCCCTCAACGCGGCGCTGCCCGATCTGGGCCGCATCGCCGGCGTGCCGGCCATGGCCGGCTTCCTCGCCCCGAAGATCGCCTGGCTGCGGGCGCACGAGCCGGAGGTGCTGGCGGCGACGCGGCGAGTGCTGCTGCCCAAGGACTGGCTGCGCTTCCTCATGACCGGCGAGTGCGCCACCGACCCCTGCGACGCCGCCGGCAGCCTGCTGCTCGACGAGGAGAAGCGGCGCTGGTGGCCGGAGATCGTCGCGGCGGTCGGGCTCGACGAGGCGCAGCTGCCGCGCCTTCTCGAAGGGCCGGAGGTGTCCGGCCACGTCACGGCGGCGGCCGCCGCCGCCACCGGTCTTCCCGAGGGCATTCCGGTGGTGGCCGGGGCCGGCGACGCCGCGGCGGCCGGCATCGGCATCGGCGCGGTCGACGACGGCGACGCCTTCATCTCGCTCGGCACGTCGAGCCAATTGTTCCTGACCACCGCCGACTACCGGCCCAACCCCGGCGCGCTGGTGCATGCCTTCGCCCACGCCCTGCCGGGCCGCTGGTTCCAGATGGCGGCCATGCTGAACGGCGCCTCGGTGCTGGCCTGGACGGCCGGCGTCACCGGTGCCGGTGATCTCGGCGCGGCGCTCGACGCGGTGGCGGCACGCGGTCGGGCGATCTCGCCGGTCACCTTCCTGCCCTATCTGCAGGGCGAGCGCACGCCGCACGACGACCCGGCGGCGCGCGGCGTGTTCTTCGGCATGGACGGCGGCACCGACGGCCTCGACCTGATGCAGGCGGCCGTCGAGGGCATGGCCTTCACGCTGGTCGACGCGGTGGCGGCGCTGGAAACCGCCGGTCCGGTGCCGGAGACGCTGGCCGCCGTCGGTGGCGGCAGCCGCGGCCGCTTCGTCATGGAGGTGGTGGCGAGCGCCCTGGGCCGGCCGATTCGCCGCTATGAGGGCGGCGAGCGCGGCCCGGCTTTCGGCGTCGCCCGGCTGGCGCGCCTCGCCGTCACCGGCGAGACCGTCGCCGAGGTTTGCGTCAAGCCGCCGGTGCGGGACGTCGTCACCCCCGACGCAAGCCGGCAGGCGGCGCTCGCCGCCCGCCTGCCGCTCTATCGCGATCTCTATCTTGCGCTGAAGCCGCTGTTTCCGAGGTGACCCGAGGCCGTCAGCTTGCCAGGAACGCCTCGATCTCGGCCGCCGTCGGCATCGAGGCGGCGGCGCCGCGCCGCGTCACCGAGATGCCGGCCGTCGCCGAGCCGTAGCGCGCCGCCTCCACCGGATCGAGCCCCTTGGACAGCGCCGCCGCGAAGCCGCCGAGGAAAGCATCGCCGGCGCCGGTGGTGTCGATCACCTCGCCGGCCGCCCGCGCCGGCAGGTGCACCGACCGTTCGGCATTGTGCAGCAGCACGCCATTGCCGCCCAGCGTGATCAGCGCGTTCCGGGCGCCCTTCTCCAGCAGCGCGTCGCCGGCCTTGCGGGCGTCGTCCACCGTGCCCGGCGCGATGCCGGTCAGCATGGCCGCCTCGGTCTCGTTGGGCGCGATATAGTCGGAGAGGCCGTAGACCTCGTCCGGGAAGGCCATGGCCGGCGCCGGGTTGAACACGGTGATCGTGCCGGCGGCGCGGGCGATCTGCAAGCCGCGGACGGCGGCGTCGACCGGCTGTTCGAGCTGCGTCACGAACACTTTCGACGCGGCGATCGTCGCCGCCTCGAGGTCGAGGTCGGCAGGCGTCAGCGTGCCCGATGCGCCGGCGTAGACGATGATGGCGTTCTGGCCGTTGTGGTCGTTGACGAAGATGAAGGCCGAGCCGGTCGGGTGGCTGTCGATGCGCTGCACGTGCGGCGTGGCGCCCGCCTCGGCCCAGGTCTTCAGGCCGATGTCGCCGAAGGCGTCCTTGCCGATCTTGGTAATGAAGCGCACCTCGCCGCCGGCCCGCGCCGCCGCCACCGCCTGGTTGGAGCCTTTGCCGCCCGGACCCAGGATGAAGCCGGAGCCGGCCAGCGTCTCGCCGATGGCCGGCAGGCGCGGGGCGAGGAAGGTGACGTCGACGGCGAAGATGCCGAGGATGGCGACGCCGGATTTCTGAATGTTGGTCATTCGGCTGCCTCAACCCTTCGGAGGAATCACGCCCTTGGTGAGCAGGAAGCAGCCGTAGAGCCGGCCCTCGCCGGTCTGCAGCACGGCGAACGACTTCCTGGCCGCTTCATAGAAGGCGAAGCGCTCGATGCCGCCGAGCTTGAAGGTCGGCCCCTCGGCGTCGAACACCTCCTGCTGGAACTCGTGCTGCACGTCGGTCCACTTGTCCGGCTCGCCGACCACTTCCATGCGGAAGGCGGCGGTGGGAATGAAGGTGTCGAGCGGCAGCACCGACAGCACGGCCCGCGCCGCGCGCGGCGCCGACACGCCGTCGAGCCGCAAGGGCTCGCCGTAGACCGTCTCGGCCGCCACCGAATGGATGGGGAAATTGCTGTCGACGATGGCGAGCGTGTCGCCGTGACCCATGGCGGCCAGCACGTAGAGAAGGTCCGGATTAAGCAGCGGATCGATGGCCTTGAGCATGATTCCTCCTGTGGGTCCCGGCGTCTCCGGGCCTCGTTGGCGGGCGTCGCGCGCCTTACCCATCCATAGGCCGTCGGCGGCCGTTTGTCAGGTCCGCATGGGTACCGGTGGCGGCGATCGTCCGACACATTTCTTCGCGGGTTAACCGCTCGGAAGAGAATTCGGGCAATAGTCGGTCGATAGCACTGAAAGCGGTTTCTCTATTTTGCCGTTCCGATCCCTTTTCTCCCATTTCCGCCACTTGACGGCGCCCATCGTCGTCGGCCTCGTCGCGGCCGGCGCCGTGCTTCTCATTCTGTCCTTTGTTGCCACCGCCGACTGGCTGCGCCTTGCCGAGGCCCGCCGCCTCACCGGCGAAGCCGCCGCCGCCGCCGCGCTGGCGGCAGCAAAGGGCGGCAATGCGACCGCCGTGGCGCGCGCCGTCGCCGGGCCCGATGCCGAAGTCGTCGTCGAATGGGGCGCGGCGCGGCCCGGTCCCTCCGGTCTCGCCTTCCAGAGTGGCGCCGGCGAGGTGACGCGCGTCACCGTGTCGACGATCGGCCGCCGCCTACTCGGCACGCCCTTCGGCCTCGGCCAGCGGATCGTCACCGCCGCCGCCCTCGCCCGGCGGTCGGGCGTCGCCGCGCTCGTCGAGCGGTCGACGGCCGTGCCGGCGCTGCCGGCGGTGCCGGAGGCCATTGAGGCGCGGCTGTTCGGGCCGTCCGGCGCGCTGACACCCCAGGAGCGGGCGCGGCTCGGCGCCGCCAGCTTCACCGTCGCCGATCTCGCGGCCGAACTCGGCCGTACCCTCACCGCCCGCGATGGCGGCACCGACACCGGCGTCACCGCCGTGGCCGGGGCGTCGTTCAAGGCGAGCGAGCTGATGGCGGCGCTCGCCGCGCTTTATCGCGGCGCGGCGCGGCGCTCGGCTGACGCGGCGGCGGTCCTGGCCATTCTCGACCGTCTGGCGACGGCGGCCGGCGAGACCGAGGAGATGCCGCTGCCGCTGTCCGGCGTGCTCAGTCTGGCCGGCTCGGATGCCGATCTGACGCTGGCCGCGCCGCTCAGGCCGCTCGAGTTCCTGCAGGCGGTGATGCGCGCCCGCCTGGCGGCCAGCCCCGCCACGGTCGATCTCGCGGCGCCCGCCATCGGCATCGATGCGGTGACGCTGACGCTGGCGTCGGACGGCGCGGCGGCGGCCGTGCTGGTCGGTGGCGAGGACGGCCTCGTCGGCATTCCCGGCATCCGCATCGCCGCCCGCTTCACCGTCAGCGGCCTCGCCATTCCCGGTGTCGCCGCCATCGAGCTGCCGCTCGAGGTGGCGCTCGGCGCTGGTGACGCCCGCATCAAGACCATTGCCTGCGGCCCCTCCGGCGCCGAGGTCACCGTCACCGGCCGGCCGGTGCGCGCCGGCGTGGCGCTCGCCGCCTCCGACGGCACCGCCTCGCCGTCCGGCGCCTCCGACTACGCCCGCCTGCTGGCCGCCGGCGGCGTGACGGCCTGGGGCCGCGGCCGGTCGGCCTTCGCCGACGACCCGCCGGTGGAGATCGTCTTCCGGCCCGACGGTGCCGACGATGTGGCCAGCCTCAGGGCACCGATCGATTTCAGCAACCGCCTGGAGCGGCTGGCCGCCGAGACGCAGATCCTGGTGTCTCTGGAGGGCACGGCACGCGATACCATGACCGAAGCCGGCGTGCGCGACGAGATCGCCCGGCTGATCGTCGGCGCCATCAGGCCGATCGACGGCGTGCTGTCCAGCACCTTCGCCACCCTCGGCATCGTGCCGGGACGCATGGACGTGGTGGCCGCCGGCGCCTCCTGCAACGGCGCGACGCTGCTCGGCGAGGCGAAATAGCTTCGCTTCACGTGGCCTTCGGGCTATGAACGGACCCGGAGCGGCGCCGTGCCGCGGCAGTCCGGAACCTCGCATGACCGACGACGAGCTGATCGCCCGCATCCTCTACCGTGACGGCTCGCTCCTCGTCATCGACAAGCCGGCCGGCCTGCCCGTGCACGCCGGCTTCGGCGGCGGCGAGACGCTCGACCAGCATTTCCCGGCCTTGCAGTTCGGCCTGCCCAACCCGCCGCAACTCGGCCACCGGCTCGACAAGGACACCTCCGGCTGTCTGGCGCTCGGCCGTCATCGCCGGGCGATCCGCGAACTCGGCGAGCTGTTCGCCGGCCAGAAGGCCGAGAAGACCTATCTCGCCGTGGTGCTCGGTCGCCTGCCGGCCGCCGAGGGCCGCATCGAGGCGCCGCTCGCCAAAGTCGCCCACGAGAAGCGCTCCTGGTGGATGAAGGTCGATCCGGCCGGCCAGCCGTCGGTCACCGACTATCGCGTCATCGCCGAAGGCGAGCGGCTCAGCGTGGTCGACCTGCGCCCGCATACCGGCCGCACCCATCAGCTCCGCGTCCACATGGCCCATCTCGGCTGCCCGATCGTCGGCGACGGCGTCTATGGCGGCGATCCGGCGCGCGGCGTCGACCGCAACCTGCATCTGCATGCCCGCCAGCTGGTGCTGCCCTACTACCGCAAGAAGCCGCCGGTCGTTGCCAGGGCGCCGGTCCCGCCCCATATGTTGCGTCTGCTCACCCGCCTCGGCGCCGTCGACGCCGACGGCCGGCTCCTCCACCTCGTCGCGCCCACCGCGGGCGAGGCTGTTCCGGAAAGGTCGCTACCATGACGCTTCCGCTCAACGACCCCTCGCTGCTCGTTCAAGCCTGCCTGATCGACGGCGCCTTCGTCGGCACCCCCGCCCTCGACGTCACCGACCCGGCGACCGGCGCGGTGGTCGGCCGCGTGCCGCTGACCGATGCCCCTGAAACGGCGCGCGCCGTCGAGGCCGCCGCCGCCGCGATGCCGGCCTGGTCCGGCCTCATCGCCAAGGAGCGGGCGCGGCTGATGCGGCGCTGGTTCGACCTGATCGTCGAGAACCGCGACGACCTCGCGCAGATCATGACCGCCGAGCAGGGCAAGCCGCTGACTGAAGCCAAAGGCGAGATCGATTACGCCGCTGGCTACGTCGAGTTCTACGCCGAGGAGGCCAAGCGCATTGCCGGCGAGACTCTGCCCTCGCCGAAGGACGGCGCCCGCGTGCTGGTGATCCGCCAGCCGGCCGGCGTGGTCGCCGCCATCACGCCCTGGAATTTCCCGGCGGCGATGATCACCCGCAAGGTGGCGCCGGCGCTGGCCGCCGGCTGTACGGCGGTGGTGAAACCCGCTTCCGAGACGCCGCTCACCGCGCTGGCGCTCGCCCGCCTCGCGGTGCGGGCCGGCCTGCCGAACGGCGTGCTCAACGTCGTCACCGGCAAGTCGCAGGTGATCGGCGACGTGCTGACCAGCCATCCGGCGGTGCGCGTCGTCTCCTTCACCGGCTCGACCGAGGTCGGCAAGAAACTGCTCGTCCAGTGCGCCGGCACCGTGAAGAAGGTCTACACCGAGCTTGGCGGCAACGCGCCGTTCATCGTCTTCGACGACGCCGACCTCGACGCCGCCGTCGAGGGGGCGATGGCCTCGAAGTTCCGAAACATGGGCCAGACCTGCGTCTGCGCCAACCGCATCTACGCGCAGGCCGGCATCCACGACGCCTTCGTCGAGAAACTGACGGCGGCAGTGAGGGCGCTGAAGCTCGGCGACGGCCGCGAGGCCGGCGTGACGCAGGGGCCGCTCGTCAACGCCAGGGCGGTGGAGAAGGTGGAGGCGCATGTCGCCGACGCGCTGGCCAAGGGGGCGAAGGTGGTGACCGGCGGCAGCCGCTCGCCGCTCGGCGGCAGCTTCTTCGAGCCGACGGTGCTGACCGGCGTCACCCCCGAAATGGTGGTTGCCCGTGAGGAGACCTTCGGGCCGCTTGCCCCGGTGTTCCGCTTCGAGACCGAGGAGGAGGCGATCCGCCTCGCCAACGATACCGAGTTCGGCCTCGCCGCTTATTTCTATGCCCGCGACGTCGGCCGCATCTTCCGTGTCGCCGAGGGCATCGAGGCCGGCATGGTCGGCATCAACTCCGGCGCCATCTCCTCCGAGCTGGTGCCGTTCGGCGGTGTCAAGGAGAGCGGC
This sequence comes from Pleomorphomonas koreensis DSM 23070, assembly GCF_000425185.1. Classification (GTDB taxonomy): domain Bacteria; phylum Pseudomonadota; class Alphaproteobacteria; order Rhizobiales; family Pleomorphomonadaceae; genus Pleomorphomonas; species Pleomorphomonas koreensis. The sequence goes on along the minus strand of NZ_KE384327.1, from coordinate 107,356 downwards.
AACGGCCGCGAGGGCTCGCAGCACGGCATCGACGAATATGTCGAGAAGAAATACCTGCTGATCGCCGGCCTCGACCGCTGAACGCCGAACTCGAACTGTCGAGCCCGCCCCCGACATCGGACTCGCGCTCGGACTCTCTACCGGACTCCGGATCGGACTCTCGATCCGGACTCCCGAGCCCGGCCCGGACCACTCCGAAGCGCCGCAAACCGCCTCGCGACTGGTCCATTGCGGGCGGCCCGCCCAGATAATCGTTGATACCGGCCCGGGGCCGGTTGCCAGCCGGCCGGCGAGGGGCTTTGCTGCCTCCGACAGCGGCGCGGGAGCCGGCGGACCATGCGGCGATTTTTCCTCGGCATCGATGGCGGCGGCAGCGGCGCGCGGGCGCGGCTTGCCGGCGGGGACGGTCGTCCGCTCGGCGAGGGCGCCGCCGGTCCGGCCAACGTCGGCAATGATCCCGCCGGCGCCTTTGCGGCGCTCGATGCGGCGGCACGCGGCGCGCTCGCCGCCGCCGGTCTCACCGATGCCGACCGGGCCGACGTGGTGGCGGTGATCGGCGCCGCCGGCGCCGCCGACGCCGAGGCCGCCGCCCGCATTGCCGCCATGCCCTTCGGTTTTGCCGGCCTCAAAGTGGTCACCGACGCCGAGATCGCCCTCGAGGGTGCCTTTGCCGGCGGCGACGGCGGCATCCTGATCGTCGGCACCGGCAGTCAGGCCTATGGCCGCGTCGGTGACCGGCGCCTGCGCGTCGGCGGCTGGGGAGCGTCGCTGTCCGACGGCGGTTCCGGCGCGGTGATCGGCCAACGGGCGGCGCGGCGGGCGCTGGACGCCCACGAGGGGCTCGCCGAGGCATCGCCGTTCACCGAGGCCATGGTCGCCCGGCTGGGTGGATCGCCACCGGCGCTGTCGGCCTTCGGCAAGGCGGCGCGGCCGGCCGACTGGGCGGCGCTGGCGCCGCTGGTCTTCGACCATGCGGCGATCGGCGATCCGGTGGCCGGTGCCCTCCTCGCGGTGGCGGTGGCCGAGGTCACGGCATTGATCGGACGCCTCGTCGGCGAGGGCATCGGCGCTGTCGCGCTGATGGGCGGCCTCGCCGGCCGATATCGGCCGCTTCTCGCACCCCGCTTCGCCGGCTTGCTTGTCGATCCCCTCGGCGACGCGCTCGATGGCGCCCTCCGCCTCGCTCGCCGGGAGGCCGGGTCGTGATGGAGCCCCTCACCGAGCTGGTCGGCCGCGCCTGGCGGCTGACGGGCGGCGACGCGCCGCTCTGCCGCCGCTTGGAAGTGGCGCTCCGGGCTGCCATCGCCGAGGGACGGCTCGCCGCCGGCGCGCCACTGCCCTCCGAGCGGGCGATGGCCGCCGGCCTTTCGGTGTCGCGCATCACCGTGCGGCAGGCGCTGGCGCCGCTCGTCGCCGAAGGCTTGATCATGACGCGGCCGGGCGCCGGCGCCAGCGTGGCTGGCGGGATGTCCGAACGTGCCGCCGGGGGGACGAGCGAGACGGCTCGTCGCCGGACGGTGCTGCGCAGCCACGCCGACGAACTGGTCGAGCGCGGCGAGGCGGTGGAGACCCGGCTCGTCGACCGGCTGACCGGGCCGCCGTCGGCACCCGAGGCGATGACGCTCGGCCTCGGCCCCGGCGAGCGGGTGCTGCGGCTCTACCGGTTGCATTGCGTCGGCGGCAAGCCGCGCATCCTGGAGCTGACGACCTTGCCGGCTGCCGCCGTCGACGTCGAGGCGGCGACGCTGTCGCCGGCCGAGGCGCTGGCCGCCGGCGGGCTCGCGGCGGTGCGCGGGCTGGAGCGCTTTCGGGCGGTGGCGCTCGGCGCGGTGGAGGCGGGACTGTTGGAAGTGCCGGAGGGAACGCCGGCCATGCGCGTCGAGCGCGTCGGCTACACGGCCGGCGGCCGGGCGGTCGAGATCAGCCGCGCCTTCTGCCGCGGCGACGGCTACGAGGTGGTGGCCGAGCTGTCGGGAGAAGGAAGCTGAAGCCGGAGAGCGGCTTCCGGCGCCGGGCCGCGCCGCGCGGAGCGGCATTTCGAGGCAGGCCTCGAAATGCGCCCAGCGGAGCGTAAAGCCTAAGGGCCGGAGGCCCGCCGGCGTCCGAGGCAGGAAAAAGACAAGAAGCCGCAAAAGCGGCTTCTGGCGCCAAGCGCCGCCGCGCGCACCGGGTCTTTCGGGACGAAGCCCCGAAAGACGCAAAGCGAAGCGGAGGCCCGCCGGCGACTGAGGCTGCGACTAAAAGCCCCGCCGGCTACCGAGGCAGGAGAAAAGCAGACCGGCGTCTGCCTGGTTTCCTTACCGCTTGGGCCGCAGGCGGACCACCACGTCGACGCGGACGATCTCCATGCCCTCGGGTGCCGGCGGCAGCTCGCCGATCGCCACGTGGGCGCCGGGGATGTCGAACACCCGGTTCTCGTCCTCGACGTAGAAATGGTGATGGTCGTCGGTATTGGTGTCGAAATAGGTGCGCGTGCCCTCGACGGCCACCTCGCGCAGCAGGCCGGCTTCGGTGAACTGGTTCAGCGTGTTGTAGACGGTGGCCAGCGACACCGGCACCTTGGCGGTCACCGCCTCGGCGTGCAGGTCCTCGGCGGACAGATGCCGGTGGCCGTGCGAGAACAGGATCTCGGCCAGCGCCACGCGCTGGCGGGTCGGCCTGAGGCCGACGTCCCTGAGGCGCGTGCGCACCGGAATCCTGGTGATCAGGGACGCGCCGGGCGCCGGCTGGGCGCCCGCGGTGAGGCGGCGTGCCGTTTCGGTGACGGCGATCGGCGGGCTGGAAGTCAGGGGGCGGTCCATGATGTTGGTCATCCAGGGGGTGGCCGGCAACGCCGGCTGGAACTTTTTCGATTGCGACATATTAGCAAAGTGGCGCCAGACTGCAAGAACGCGCCAAAATGCCCGTCCCGGCGCGTGCCGCAAGGCTTTCGAGGACGCTTTTGCTGTGTTAGAGATCGACCGACCACGTGAAAACCGCCCGCATGGACGGCGACCGGCGCCGCTTTACGCGGCGCCATGAGGAATAAGGTACGGACAGCAGCATGAGTCTTCGCAAGAACAGCTACGAGTATGAGGATCTCCTTACCTGCGGGCGCGGAGAGTTGTTCGGGCCGGGCAACGCCCAACTGCCGATGCCGCCGATGCTGATGTTCGACCGCATCGCCGAGATCGCCGAGGTGGGTGGCGAATTCGGCAAGGGCCTCATCCGCGCCACGCTGGCGATCCGGCCTGACCTCTGGTTCTTCCCCTGCCACTTCAAGGGCGATCCGGTGATGCCCGGCTGCCTCGGCCTCGACGCCCTCTGGCAGATGCTCGGCTTCTTCCTCGGCTGGTCGGGCTCGCCCGGCAAGGGGCGGGCGCTGTCGGTCGGCGAAGTGAAGTTCAGCGGCATGGTGACCCCGGCCGTCAAGCTGGTCGAATACGGCGTCGACCTGAAGCGCGTGCTGCGCGGCAAGCTGGTGCTCGGCATCGCCGACGGCTGGCTGAAGGCCGACGGCGAGACCATCTACAAGGCGACGGATCTGCGCGTCGGTCTGTTCAAGGCCGCCTGAGCGCCGTTTCGCATCGGAAATAAGGCCAGAAACCAAGGAAGACAGCCATGAGACGCGTCGTCGTCACCGGCATGGGCATCGTGTCCTCGATCGGCAACAACACCCAGGAGGTCCTGGCGTCCCTCCATGACGCCCGCTCCGGCATCACCTTCGCCCCGGCCTTCGCCGAGCACGGCTTCCGCTGCCAGGTCTACGGCGCGCCGACCCTTGATCCGGCAACGGTGGTCGACCGGCGTGCCATGCGCTTCCACGGCGGCGGCACCGCCTGGAACCACGTCGCCATGGATCAGGCGATCCTCGACGCCGGCCTCGAGGCGGGCGACATTTCCAACGAGCGCACCGGCATCATCATGGGGTCGGGCGGCGCCTCGACGCGCACCATCGTCGAATCGGCGCTGAAGACCATCGACAGCGGCTCGTCGAAGAAGGTCGGCCCCTTCGCGGTGCCGAAGGCCATGAGTTCCACCGCCTCGGCGACGCTGGCCACCTGGTTCAAGATCAAGGGCGTCAACTATTCGATCTCCTCGGCCTGCGCCACCTCCAACCACTGCATCGGCAACGCCTACGAGGCGATCCAGTACGGCAAGCAGGACGTGATGTTCGCCGGCGGCTGCGAGGAACTCGACTGGACGCTGTCGGTGCTGTTCGACGCCATGGGCGCCATGGCCTCGAAATACAACGACACGCCGTCGACCGCCTCGCGCGCCTATGACAAGAACCGCGACGGCTTCGTCATCGCCGGCGGCGCCGGCGTCCTCATCCTCGAGGAACTGGAGCACGCGAAAGCGCGCGGCGCGAAGATCTACGGCGAGATCGTCGGCTACGGCGCCACCTCCGACGGTTACGACATGGTCGCCCCGTCCGGCGAGGGCGCGGTGCGCTGCATGCGCCAGGCGCTGTCGACGGTGAAGGGCAAGGTGGACTACATCAATCCGCACGCCACCTCGACGCCGGCCGGCGACGCGCCGGAGATCGAGGCGATCCGCACGGTGTTCGGCGGCGCCGACAACTGCCCGCCGATCTCGGCCACCAAGTCGCTGACCGGCCACTCGCTCGGCGCCACCGGCGTGCAGGAAGCGATCTACTCGCTGCTGATGATGAACAACCGCTTCATCGTCGAGAGCGCCCACATCGAGGAACTGGACCCGGCCTTCGCCGACATGCCGATCGTCAGGACGCGCATCGACGACGCCAGGATCGACACCGTGCTTTCCAACAGCTTCGGCTTCGGCGGTACCAACGCCACGCTGGTCTTCCAGCGTTACGCCGCCTGACCCGACCGCCCGGCTCCCACCGGGCGGTTTCTTCTTGCAGGACTTGGATCATGAACGGACTGATGGCCGGCAAGCGCGGCCTGATCATGGGCGTCGCCAACGATCATTCCATCGCCTGGGGTATCGCCAAGGCTCTGGCCGCCGCCGGCGCCGAGCTGGCCTTCACCTACCAGGGCGAGGCCTTCGGCCGCCGCGTCCGGCCGCTGGCCGAGGAGGTCGGGGCGAAGCTGCTCCTCCCTTGCGACGTCGAGGACGAAGCGTCGGTCGACGCCGTGTTCGCGGCGCTGAAGGCCGAGTGGGGCAAGATCGACTTCCTGGTGCACGCCATCGGCTTCTCCGACAAGACCGAGCTGAAGAGCCGCTACGCCGACACCACGCGCGCCAACTTCTCGCGCACCATGGTCATCTCGGTGTTCTCCTTCACCGAGGTGGCACGCAAGGCGGCCGCGCTGATGCAGGACGGCGGCACGCTCCTGACGCTGACCTACGGCGGCTCGACGCGCGTGATGCCCAACTACAACGTCATGGGCGTCGCCAAGGCGGCGCTTGAAAGTTCGGTGCGCTATCTTGCCGCCGACTTCGGCGGCGACGGCATCCGCGTCAACGCCATCTCGGCCGGCCCGGTGCGCACGCTGGCCGGCTCCGGCGTCACCGACGCCCGGCTGATGTTCAACTTCCAGAAGAAGAACGCGCCGCTGAAGCGCACCGTCTCGATCGACGAAGTCGGCCGCTCGGCGCTCTACCTGCTGTCCGACCTGTCGTCGGGCGTCACCGGCGAGATCCACTTCGTCGATTCCGGCTACTCGATCATGTCGATGCCGCGCATCGAGGAGCTGAAGGAGCAGGATCGCCGCGAATCCGAGGATACGCCGGCCGGCTGAGCGCTGGGGCAGCCGTCCACGACGATCCGGTTGTCCGAGATCGTCCGACGCTCTGGCGTCGCCGGCGGGGTGCCTCAGGCGAGGGACGCCGAACCGGATCGGTCCGGCGGCCGGTAGCCGAGGCGGTCCAGGGCTTCGGTGAGCGCCGGGCCGGAGAAGGCGAAGGCGAGCACCGCCGCGTCGCCGGCAAGCGCGACGACCTCGGCATCGAGGAAGCTCAGCAGGCAGACGCTGCTCTCCGACGGCTCGCCAAAGCGTAGCCGGTCGCCCGGCCGCGCCCGGCCGGCCGGCGTGACGACAGCGCGCCAGCGGTCGTCGCCGAGCGGCTCGAGCAGTTCGGCCTGGACCGGCCGCGCCTCGGCACCGCGAAATCTCAGGCCGTGCAGGATCACCGCCTCGCCCATGTCGCACGCTCCCGCGGCCGTCCTTGCCACGCGCCGCACCGTTCACGGATAATGACCGAACCGCATCGGCGCGCAAGCGTTGCCGAGGCGGGCCGATGCGCGACAGCGAGGAGGAAAGGCCATGAGAACGATGGACCGGCACAGGCAATGGCAGGGGCCGGCGCTGTTCTCATTCGGGTTCCGGCCGTTCTTCCTGTTCGGCGCGCTGCAGGCGGCCGTCATGGTGGCGCTGTGGGTGCCGTGGTTCCTCGGCCTCATCGAGGTGCCGAGCGCGCTGCCGCCGGTCGCCTGGCATATCCACGAGTTGCTGTTCGGCTATGTGCCGGCCGTCATCACCGGTTTCCTGCTGACCGCCATTCCCAACTGGACCGGACAGCTGCCGGCGGTCGGCTGGCCGCTCGTCGGCCTGTTCGGACTGTGGCTCGCCGGCCGCGTCGCCATCACCCTGTCGTTGATGCTGCCGCAGCCGGCGGTCGTGCTGCTGGCGCTGGCCTTCCCGGTCGGATTGCTGGCCATCATGGGCCGCGAGGTCATCTACGGCAAGAACTGGCGCAACCTGAAGGTGATCGTGGCGCTGGCGATCCTGCTCATCGCCCAGGCGCTGTTCCATTACGAGGTCTGGCGCTACGGCGCGTCGGCCTACGGCCACCGGCTGGCCATCGCGGCGGCGGTGTCGCTGATCATGATCATCGGCGGCCGCATCGTGCCGAGCTTCACCACCAACTGGCTGAAGCGGTGTAATCCCGGCGCGCTGCCGCCGCCGTTCGGCCGCTTCGACCGCGTCGCCATGGTGATCGGCGTCGTCGCCTTCGCCGGTTGGGTGGTATCGCCATCGGCCGCCGCCGCCCGGCTCGCCGTTGCCGCGCTGCTCCTGGCCGCCGGCCTCTTGCACGGCGTCCGCCTCGTCCGCTGGCAGGGCTGGCGCACCCTGGCCGAGCCGCTGGTCACCGTGCTGCACGTCGCCTACGGTTTCGTGCCGCTCGGCTTCCTTATCGCCGCCGCCGCCCTGGCGCTGGACGATCCGCCGCTCGCCACCGCGGCACTCCATGCCTGGACCGTCGGCGCCATCGGCCTGATGACGCTGGCGGTGATGACGCGGGCGTCGCGCAGCCATGCCGGCCAGCCGCTGACCGCGCCGCCCGGCACGGTGATCCTCTACGCCTCAGCCTTCATCGCGGCGATCGCCCGGATCGTCGCGGCGCTGTGGCCGGCGCTCATCGCGCCGGCGCTGGCGCTGGCGGCGATCGCCTGGGTCGCCGCCTTCCTGCTGTTCGCGCTTCTCTACGGGCCGATGCTGTGCCGGCGCCGGCGGGGATGACGTCCCCCGCGTTCACCAGCCCGCTGCCCTGCGAGCACCGGCGCGGCATCTTCCCGCCATCGCGACTGCAGGCATGCCCGTTGTTCTAGTCGCCGTCGGCCGGCGGCCCGGCCAGCGGATCGACCGGCAGCCCGGCGGCCGGCGCGCCGCAGGCCTGCACGGCGGTGGAGAGGAGCGGCTCGAAGGACGGGTCGCTGCTGCGTTGGTTCCAGATGCCGGTGTCGTCGACCGAGGCGGCGACGCAGCCGCAGAAGCGCTCGCAGACGCCGGTGTCGGCACCCTGGCGGGTGCATTCGAGCCGGCAGTCGCCGATGAAGCTCGCCCGCTGCACGGCCGGATCGACCGGCAGCACGGCGGCAAGGCCGACGGCGAGACCGTAGAGCAGCGGCTGATGCAGCAGATAGAAGAGAAGCGAGTGGCGGCCGAGCACGGCGAGCCAGCCGGTGCCGCGCCGCAGCGGTGGCGCGCCGGTCCGGCTCTCGGCGCGGCGGATCAGCGGCCCGCCAGCGACGAGGCCGGCGAGATAGGGCGCGATCCACGGGAACACCGGCACCAGGTCGTTGGAGACGGGCGGCGTCCCGGCAAGGCCGAGGAAGCCCCAGCCGAGGCCGTCGAAGGCCGGCGACCGCCAGACCTCGGGCAGCACCAGCGCCGCCGCCGCCAGCATCAGGAGCAGCGCCGCCGGCAGGCGGACGAGCAGCGGCGCCAGCAGGCTGGCCAGCAGCATCATGTGCAGGATGCCGAAGAATACCCATGCCTCGGGGAAGACGATGTAGGTGCCGACCGATACGGCGGCGGCGGCGAGCGCCAGGCGCGCCAGGCGCGTTCCATAGCGGAGCGGATCGAGGCCGCCGCGCTCGGCGAGGCGGAAGGACAGGCCGGACAGGAACAGGAAGCTGCCGGCGATCGCCGCCGCATAGGCGCGCCAGAGCGGATCGCTGGCGACGCCCCAGTCGACCAGCCGGACGTTGGCGATATCCCAGGAAAAATGATAGGAGGCCATGGCGAGGAGCAATGCACCGCGGGCGACGTCGACCAGCGGCAGGCGTCGGCCCCCGGCGCTCGCCTCGCGAGGTAACGAATCAGCCATGGACCCTCTCTCCACCATAGTCCAAGGATGTGCGGCAGCCGGGCGGTCCTGGCAACCGGCCGGTCCGGAAAAATGATAGATTCCTGTCTCGATGCCGGCAGGGGCGCCGACGGCCTCGCCCACCGGTTACGACCGGGCGGCGATACGCTGGTGGTGGTGTTCAGCCAGGTGCGCGTGCCGGAAGGAAAATTCGGCCTCGAACGGCTGTTCGCCGGCACCACCCACAGCCTCCTGCTGCTGAACGAGCCGGACAACGCCTGGTATCGCGATCGCGGCGACGCCATCGACCGGCGGATCGGCGACGCAGCGACAGCCTGCGGCGCGGCCCGCCTCATCCTCTACGGCAGTTCGATGGGCGCCTTTGGCGCGGCGGCGGCGGCGGCGCGCTGGCCGGAGGCCGAACTCTACGCCTTCGCGCCGGACTGGCGCATCGGCGAGCCGGGCAGCCGCTCGGCGACGGCCGGCCTCGCCATGCGGGACGGCGAAGCCGAGCTCGGCGGGCTGCTTTCGACGCCGCGCCGGGGCGCGGCGCGGCTGATCGTCGGCCTCTACGATCCCTATGACGCCGGCGTCGGCGCCCGTCTCGCGGCGCTGTCGCTGCCGGAGGCGGTGACGGTCGTGCCGCTCAGGTCCAGCCACGAGGTGCACGACCACCTCTACAGCCTGAACGTCGTCCGCAAGGTCGTCGCCACCTTCCGCCGTGACATCGCCGCCGAGGCGGCGGCGCGGCGCCTGCTGGTTCCGGACGTCGACTGGCCGGCCCACGCGCGGCTGGCCGCCGCCCGCGCCGCTTTCGACGAAGGCGCCGGGCTCGATCCCGAGGAGGTGCTGGGGCTGGTGCCGGGTGTCAACCCCGGCCTGACGCTGCTGGCCGCCGAGGCAGCCGAGCGGGCGGGCGACGCGCCGCGCGCCGAGCGGCTGCTGGCCGGCCTCGACGCGGGTGTCGTCGCCGATGCCGTGCTGTCGGGCCTGCCGAAGCGCTATCTGAAGGAGGTGCCGCGCCGCCGCATCCGGCTGCTCGCGGCGATGGGGGAGGCCGCCCTGGCGCGGCGCGTCGCGGTGGAGGCCGCCGCGCGATTCCCCAATGACGAGGGCTTTGCCCTCGCCGCCCGTTCGGGCTGAACGCCATTTGCGAAATTCGTCCGCTCGGCACGGGCTTTCGCATTGCTCTCCGGAAAGTCCGGCGACGGGCCGGGGGTTTTCCGAAGTCTCCCTCCGGCGTCGCCTGGCGACCTGCCGGAGAAGCCGATCAGTGCACCAGCATCGGCGTCAGGTCGGCCTCGGCCGCATTGGCGATCGCCGCCTCGCGACTGTCGGTCAGCATGATCGGCTGGCCGTCGGCCGAATGCAGCGCCCACAGCTTCATGCCGGGCCGGAGATCGAGATAGCCGGGATGGGCGGCGATCACGTCGTCGGACGAGACGCGGCGCAGGTAGGCGACGCGACCGCCGCCGAGCTGCCGGAAAGCGGCGTCGGGCATGATCTTCCGTTCGTCGGCGGACGTGTCCTTGGTGAAAGAAGCCATCGTTGTCACTCCTTGCCCCACGCGTCCGGTCGGACCGGACGGAAGGGAAGACGCCACCAGCCGGCGAAGGCGGGCGGGTCCAATACTCACTCTATCGGGAAAAAGCTACCGCCGCGTTTATCGTCAGTCCTCGGCGTTGATCTCGATCCGTCGCACCGTCCGTTCGAGCGGTGGCCGCACCAGATCGATGGACAGAAGGCCGTTCCTGAGGTCGGCGCCGAGGATCTCGATGCCCTCGGCCAGCACGAAGGTGCGCTGGAACTGTCGCGCCGCGATGCCGCGGTGGAGGTAGAGGCGTGACTTGTCGTCGGACTGCCGGCCGCGGATCACCAGCTGGTTCTCCTCGACCGAGACGTCGAGCTGCTCGCGGGTGAAGCCGGCGACGGCCAGCGTGATGCGCAATACGTCGCCGTCCGGGGCGTCGCGCTCGACGCGTTCGATATTATAGGGGGGATAGCCGTCGTTCGCGGCCTTCGACACCCGGTCGAGCGCCCGCTCGATCTCGTCGAAGCCCAACAGGAACGGGCTCGAGAAGCCTGCCAGTCTCGTCATGTCCAAAGTCCTCGCAGAGAAGCGACCTTGTCCGGGCCCCTGAGGCACCCGGCGTCCATAAGCCCATCCTATATGGCCTTGCCACTACCCCCGTTCAAGGCCGCCCCGCCATGAGCCGCCGGCGCGCCTCGCGGCCGAGCGCGGCGACGACGGGATGGGCGTCGGTGCCGAGCCGCCGGTCGAGATCGTCGGCGGCGGAGTCGTCGAGCCGGGCGATCTGGCGGACGAAATAGACGCCCTCGCGGTTGAGCCGGGCGGCCAGCGCCGGCGTCAGGCCGGGCAGCGTCAACAGGTCCTCGGCCGGCGTCGCCGCTCGCCGGGCCGGCGGGGCGGCGTGACTGGCGATGAAGTCGGCGACGCGCGGGAACACCGAGGCGCGCCAGCGGGCGCCGTGGAACAGAGCGAAGCGGCCGGCCTCCGGCTCGGTATGGCGGCAGCCGCCGTCGGGGTCGGCGGCGAGGAGATGGGCGGCATGGGTCTGGCCGCCACCTCCGAAGGCGTCGCGGCCGGCTTCGACGGTCATCAGCGGCGTGGCGACCCGAAGCGGTTCCTCGCCGTCGGCATCCAGCGCGAAGGGCCGGTCGATCAGCACCGCCTCGATCCATTGCAGCATGAATTCGGCCGGCACGTCCATCACCGCCAGGAACTCCTCGAAGAAGGCGCGGTGGCCGTCGGTGCCGTCGCCGGCAACGAGGCGCAGGAACAGCTCCTTGTGGTCGGACAGCGAGCGGTCGAGGGTGCTGGTCAGGAAGCCGGTGAGCGTGAAGAAGCCGGGGAACACTTCGCGGTAGGCGCCGGCGAACGGCGCCGGCACCGGCGCGATCACCGTGCGCACGAACCAGTCGAGCCCCAGGGCGGCGGCGCCGGCGGCCAGGCCGGCGTGGTCGGCGCGGCAGTCGACCGGGCCGCCGATCAGCGTCAGCGTGGCGGGCGCCGCGCCGCGCGCTTCAAGCAGCGCCGCGGCGGCGATGCCGACGACGCCGGCCTCGGCCATCGCCACCAGGTGAACGCTGCCGCCGATCAGCGCCGTCATGTCGGCCACCGCCTCGGCCGCCTCGCCGAGTCCGAAGGCGCCGGCGGCAAGCGGCACGTCGCGCGCGTCGGTCCAGGCGGCGACATGCACGGCGTGGCCGGGCAGGAAGGCGGCGACCGTGTCGCGGATCAGCGTCGGGCAATGGCCGGCGTGCGGCGGCAGCAGCAGCACGGCAGGGAAGGCGACATCCGGATCGGGCGGCAGACGGTCGAAGGCGGTCAGCGTCCAGAAGGGCGCGGCATGCACTACCCGTTCGACGACCGGCCCGCGGACCCCGGACACGACGGTGCTCAGGAGGCAGAAATTCGGATGGCGGTAGCGGCGAACGGTACGGGCATAGAGGTCGGCCGAGAGGCCGGATGCCTCCGGTGGCCGCAGTCCGGGAGCCGGCGGCGGCGCCCGACTGGCGGGCCCTGTGCCGGAATAGCTGTGATAATACGGCACGCCGCCCTCCGGGCAGTCAGAACCGCCCCCGCCGGTCCCCTCCGCCGTTTCGTTATTGATCGCTGGAAAGGATAGCGCCCGGCCCCGTCGCGGCAAGCGGCCGCACCCCCGTCCTTAGTCGCGACAAGGCCCGCCGGCCGGCCTTTTCGGCATAGACTTTAGAAGTCATCCAACTTTTAGCGTAACGATTCAGAAGCCGCCCATGTCGGGGAGCTGCGGATCGATCAATTGCTGGATGCGCCGCGCTGCCACCTGGGCGAAGCGCAGCGTCATCGCCCGGCGCGTGGCGGCGGCCAGGCGATGGTCGGGTGCCTCGCGTAGGATGGCGCCGCCATAGCCGTCGGCGACGATCAGCCCGGCGTCCTCGGGGAAGATGTCGGCGGGTACGCCGGCGTGGGTGGCGAAGAACAGGCGATCGCAATGGAGGCGATAGTCGGGCCACTTGCGATCGGCGCGGAAGTCCTCGATCGACGACTTGATCTCGACGATGAAGATGTCGCCACCGGCCCCGAGGGCGGCGACGTCGGCCCTTCGGCCGGAGGCGAGCGGCAGCTCGTAAAGGACGGAGAAGCCGTGGCCGGCGAGAAGGCGGCCGACGCCGCGCTGCACCAGGCGGGCGGCTTCCGACTGGCGGCCGTCATTGACGAAACTCTCGATGGGCGAGGCAAAGGCGACGGGCGACAGGGGCATCATGGATCTCCATCGCCATTGTTCCCGATTTGTTTCGGAAAATCAACCGCCACGCATGGTCTCCGGTCTCGTCTCTTCCCGTCCATGCATGGGGTCGCGCCACGATCGCGATCACGCCGCGGGGGCGAAAGCCCTGCGGAACAGCGGCAGGCAGACAAGACGGAGCGCCGCGCCGACAATCCACCGCAGAATGGAGCGCTGCAAAAGCAAGCAGCCCCACGATGGGGCAAGATTGACGAGGCTGGTGAGCGTTCCTTGCAACGCGCCTTGCTGACCGCTTGTCGAAGCTTTTCGAGAGGACTGCCTGCCGCCGGCGGCAGGCAGGACGAGAATCGGCACTGTCATCCATCCCTGCACGGCAAGCGCCAGCAGGACCCATCCCGCCGCATCGGCCATCATGCCAGGGAGCAGGATGTGCCGCTCGCCGAGCCGGATGGTAAGCGGTCCGGTGATGAACGCCCGGATCATCGCGTGAATCGCACCAGACGCCGCGGGAGACATACCGACGGTCGCGGTGTCCCGTTGAAGGCGGTTCTCGCCATGGATGATCCGCAGGGCAGCGGGAACCTGGCCGATCAGTTGAACGATGAACAAGACGGAAAGGGGGCAGCCACTCCGCGAAGCGTGTCGTCAAGTCGGAATAGAGCGAGCGGATTGATACCAGCCGGCACTTCGACATTGCCTTGACCGCGCCGGCTCTCCTGGAGAAGGATGAGGGCAAGCGGAAATGCCGCGCCAGGGAGAAGCGCCGCGGCAAGAGAATGCGACGACGCGGGGGATGCTTTGATCTTCGTAGCCTTGCATGTTTTTGTTGTCGTTCTTGCCGCCGCCCATATTCTCCTGCGCGCGCATCGTCAGCCGGAGTCCCGGGCGGCGTGGCTCCTGCTGGTGCTGGCGCTGCCTTATGTCGGCGCACTGGCCTATATCTTCCTCGGGCGGACGAATGTCGGGCGCCGGCGGGTGGAGCTGTTGAAGGCCGCCTTCCACGACCTTCCGCTGCCGCAGGACGCTCCGGGATGGCCCGCCACTCCCACGCCGACAGGCGCGCATGAGGCGTTGTTCGCCGTCGGACGGTCGATCAGCTCCTATGTCCCCGTCGACGGCAACAGCGCCCGCCTGATGGAGAATTCCGACACCGCCATCGACGCAATGGTCGCGGATATCGATGCAGCGACGGATCACGTCCACCTCCTGTTCTACATCTGGCTTGCCGACCGCAACGGCACGAAGGTCGCCGAGGCGGTGCAACGCGCGGCGCGGCGCGGTGTCGCCTGCCGGGTGCTCGTCGATGATCTCGGCTCGCGCGATCTCGTGCGGGGGCCGCTCTGGCAGAACATGGCGGCGGCCGGCGTGGAAACCCGCCGGGCGCTGGTGATCGGCAATCCGCTTCTTCGCGCCCTCACCGGCCGCATCGACCTGCGCAACCATCGCAAGATCGCCGTCATCGACAACCGCATCACCTATTGCGGCAGCCAGAACTGCGCGGATCCCGAATTCCTGCCCAAGGCGAAGTTCGCGCCGTGGGTCGACGTGCTGTTGCGCTTCGAGGGGCCGGTGGTGCGGCAGAACCAGCATCTGTTCATCAGCGACTGGATAGGCAATGGCGGCGGCGACATCGGCGATCTCCTGCGCGTGCCGCTGCGGGAGGTAACCGCCGGTTTCAAGGCCCAGGTCATCGCCACGGGGCCGACATTCCGCAATTCGGCCATGCCGGAAATGTTCGTGACCCTGCTCTATGCGGCGAAGCGCTCGGTCTTCATCACGACGCCGTATTACGTGCCCGATGCCGCGATGCAGGCGGCTCTCTGCGCCTGCGCTAACCGGGGCGTTGACACCACGATCATCTTTCCGGCACGCAACGACGACTTTGCCGTCGGGGCCGCAAGCCGCAGCTACTATCTCGACCTTCTTCGTGCCGGCGTGAAAATCTTTGAATATGAAGCAGGGCTGTTGCACGCCAAGACGCTGACCATGGACGGCCAGATTCTGCTGATCGGCTCGGCGAACATGGATCGGCGCAGCTTCGACCTCAATTATGAAAACAACATTCTCGTCGAGAATCCGGAACTGGCGGAGGTTCTGCGCGCGAGGCAGGAAAGCTATCTCGCCCAAAGCCGCAGGGTTTTGCCGGAAGAGGTTCAGGACTGGGCCGTCTGGCGGCGACTGTGGAATAATGTGATCACCATCGTCGGACCTGTTCTGTAGCGGTATTGCGCGGAATTTCCCGAATGGTTATTTCCGGCTGACGACATCCGAAAGCTTTACGGCGCTCTGGCATTACTTCGGCAGAATTTTTGAACAGCCCTGCTGCTTCGCCGATGGAACGGGTCGCGGTGACAGGGCGGTTTCGGCGGCTCAGGCAGCGCTGCAATGAGTGCTCTCCGGACTGCTGGCAGCGTCACTGCCGGCGGGCCGTTCGGGACTCTTTTTCCTGCTGCGCCTCGGTCAGTCGCTGTAAAGCGCAAGCGATCATGATCATCAGCGCATGCCGGTGAAGACCGCGCCGGGAGCGCCCTTCAAGGTGATCGGGCCCGAGTTTCTCCTTCATCTGCCGATGCGCCTGTTCACACACCCATCCGGCTTTGATGCATGCCGCCAGCATCAGGATATCGGTACCGGCGGGCAGGTTGGAGAGGTCGTATCTGCGCTCGTCCGACGAGCGCCACCCGCCGATCAGCCAGGCTTCCTCGCCGGGCAGGAACAGTCGCGGGCCGACGGCGACGGGAACCTCGTCTCTGGCCGGCGCCAGCGATACCAGGGTCTGGCAGTTGGACCGTTTGCCCAGCATCGATGCATGTTGCGGCGCCACCCCGACCGAATGCGTTCCCGTCTTCGGCAGACCGGTATCGTCGAACATCAGACAAGGCGTCCGGGCCGCCGACCGCCTGCCGGGCAGGCTCCCCAACAAGCGACTTATGGTCCCAGACCTCGATCGAAATGACAGGACGAAGACGGTCGTAGCCATCACGGACAAGCCGCGGCGACATCGGCTCGACGCTTTTGCGATCTCCTGGGCCGAGTAAGCCCGACACCTGGAGCGGATACATCGGCGATTTCCTCCTGGCCTACAATTTCGCCCGAGGGTTCAGGATCCCCAGCGGCCTGACAGCCTATGAATACATCCGCAGCGTCCGCACCGAGGAGCCCGAAAGACTCAGGCTCGATCCAGTCCATCAACTGCCCGGACTTGATAGCTGGATGGCGCCTGCATTCAGGGAGTCCGTTGCGGCATTTGGCCTGTTTCAAAGCCTGGAAGGAGATCACACCTTGAGCCGCGAATCCGGCGGGCAACGGCGCCGGATCGCCGTCAATGCTGGTCGTAGCGGACGAAGGCGAAGGCCGTTGAATCGGGCGCCCAGGAGGGCACGTTGATGGTGCCCTGGCCCCCGTAGAGCGGCAGCAACACCTCAGGCCGCCCGCCGCCGCCCGGCATCAGGCGCAATTCCACATGCTCGTGGCGTGGATGGCCCTTCACGCCCGGCAGATAGGCGAGATAGACGACGTGCCGGCCGTCGGGCGAGGGATGCGGGAACCAGTTGACGCGGCCGTCATCGGTCATCCGCTGGAGATCGCGGCCGTCGGGGCGGACGCGCCAGAGGTCGACGGCGCCGTTCCGCTCGCCGTTGAACCAGATCCAGGCGCCGTCCGGCGAGTAGTCGGGACCGTCGCAATGGTCGAAGCCGGAGGTGACCTTCGTCTCCGGGCCGCCATCCACGGCGATGGTGTAGACCTGGAAGCTGCCGTCCCGCTTGCCGACATAGGCAAGCCGGCTGCCGTCCGGCGACCAGCCGTGCCAGTAGGACGGCGTCCGGTCGGTGACTCGCTGCGGCGTGCCGCCGGAGATCGGCAGCGTGTAGATGGCACTGTCGCCCGCCTCGCTGGAATCGGAGATCGCCAGCCGCCCGCCGTCCGGCGAGATGCCGTGGTCGTTGTTGCAGTCGCGGGCGAAGCCGGGATCGATCTCGATCATCTCCGGACGGTCGAGCGGCACCCGATAGAGCCGGCCGTCGCCGTTGATGATCAGCGACTTGCCGTCCCTGGTCCAGTTGGGCGCCTCGACCAGCCGGTCGGTGCGGAGCACGGTTTCGACGCCGCGGCCGTCGAGCCGAAGAATTGCCACTTCGCTTGCCATGCCATATTTCCTCAGTTGCCGCCCGCCAGGCCGAGCGAGCGCATGTAATGGATCGACCGGTCGGCAAAACGCTGCCAGTCGGCGGGGTTGTCGTGTTCGGCGACGATGTGTTCGGCGGCCGTCTTCCGCATCAGCGGCAGCAGCGCCGGCCAGTCGATGATGCCATCGCCGGTCGCCGTCCAGCCGTCGTCGGCCGTCACGCCGGGCGGCGCGGTATCCTTCATCTGGATGAAGGCGATACGGTTCGCATAGCGGACAAGCTCGGCGGCCGGATCGGCACCGGCCCGCGTCACCCAGCCGCAATCGATCTCGAACCATACGTCGTCGCCCGCGCCGAGGATGTGGTCGATCGGCCGCGAGCCGTCGGGCAGCGGCGCATACTCGAAATCGTGGTTGTGCCAGGCGACCTTGAGGCCGTGCGGCCGCAGCCTCTCGGCAGCTTCGGCCAGCCTTCCGCCGATGCCCTTCCAGAAATCCGGGCTGGCGACCCGTTCCTCCTCCGGCACGAAGGGCGGAATCAGATAGCCGGCGCCAAGGGCAAGCGCGATGTCGATGAAGCGGTTCGGCTCGTCGATCAGGCCCTGGAGCGGCATGTGAAAGCCGTGACAGGCGAGGCCGGCATCGTCGAGGGCCCGGCGGAAGCCCCGGGCGTCGGCCTCGTAGGCCGGCAGCCAGGGCTCGATGGCGTCGTAGCCGAGCGCCTTCAGGATGGGGAACTGCGCTTCGAGCGGCGGAAAGTTCCGCGACGAATAGAGCTGGTAGGAAATCCGGTAGCGCACGGCGGTCCTCCTGCGTCGGCCTTACGGCTGCGGCTCCTTGTCGTCGTCGAATTCCAAGAGTTCGATCAGCACGCCGAGGTCCTTGACCGTGTCGTAATAGGCGTAGCGGCCGTGGCCGCCGTCGAACTCGCCGCGTTGCAGCAGCTTGTGGCCGTGCCCTTCGAGGAAGGCGTGCCGCCGGGTGAGGTTGCGTGTCTTGAAGGCAATGTGGTGACAGCCGGGACCCTTCTCCTCCAGAAGGTCGCGCCAGGCGCTCTTTTCCGGGCCGGGCTGAAGAAACTCGACGTCGATGTTGCCGAAGGCAAACATGATGATGCGGCAGCCGACGGCGGCCGGCATGCCCATGTAGACGGCTTGCGCCTCCTCGGGATCGGCGGCCTTGCCCTCGGGCGGGATCGGCTTGCCGGTCAGCTCGGAGAACCATTTCGCCGACGCCTCGACGTCGTGGGTGACGAAGCAGATCTGGAAGACGCGGTCTTCGTCGAGAAGTCTGTTGTCCATAATATCCTGCTCATGCTGGGCGATACCCGGCCCGGAGGGCTCCGGGCCGGATGCCGCCGGTTCAGTCGGTCGGGATCACTTGAGGATCGTTTCGTAGTTGCTCTTGATGGCGGCGATCGCCTCGTCGACGCTCATGTCCGGATTGCTCCAGAAGTTGAAGGCCACCTCCCAGATCGAGGCCTGCCAGTCGGGGTCGACCATCGAGTGGGGATTCTGCACCTGCCGCGCCGGGTCCTTCAGGATGTCGAGGACGCCGTGCGAACAGACGTCGAGCTTGTCGGTCGGCGCGTCGGCGCGTACCGGCGTCGCGCCCTTGGCGGCGGCGAAGTCGGCGTTGACCACCGGATCGACGACGGTGGCGGCGAAGTCCAGCTCGGCCTTGTCCTTGGCTTCCGGCTGGCCGCCCAGCAGGCCCCAGCTGTCGACCGACACGACGACGGCCTTGGCGCCGGGAATCTGCGCGCAGCCGAAGTCCTTGCCGGCCTCCTTGCCGGCGGCCCGCCATTCGCCCTTCATCCAGTCGCCGTGGATCTGCATCAGCGCCTGACCGGAGATCACCGTGTTGGTGGTCATGTTCCAGTCGCGATTGACCGAGCCGGGGTCGGCGGCCTCCTGGAACTTGCGCAGCCAGGTGAACACGTCCCGCAGCACCGGCGCGTCGAGAGCCTCGGCCTTGGGCGCCGCACCGTAGATGTCGGTGAAATAGTCGGCGCCGCCCAGCGTCGCCACCAGGGCGTGGGTGAGATAGCCGATCTGCCACTGCTGGGCGCCGATGGCCAGCGGGATGAAGCCGGCCGCCTTCACCTTGTCGAAGTCGGCGAACATGGCGTCGAGCGAGGTCCAGGCTTCCGGGTCGACACCGGCCTTCGCGGCAACGTCCTTGCTGTAGTAGACCATGCCGTCGATCTGGATGCCGAGCGGGATCTTGCGAATCTCGCCGTCGATGGTGATCACCTTCTTCACCACGGCCGGGAAGTGGTCGACGGCGCCGATGTCGGTGAACAGGCCGGTGATCGTGCGGCCGAGACCCATCTTGTCGAGGTCCATGTAGACGGCCGGATTGTTCTCGGAAAAGACGTTGGGCGGGTTGCCGCCGGTCACCAGATTGAGCAGCGTGACGTTGGAGCCGGTGTCATGGGGTATGGTGATGTCGATCCAGTTGATCCCCTTCTGCGCGGCGGCGGCCTTCAGCACGTTGAGCGCCTTGACCTCGGCCGGTGACGACCAGTCCTGATAGATCACCAGGTCCTCGGCCATGGCCGCGCCCGACAGGAGCGTGGCGGCGAAAGCGAGGCCCAGGCTGTAGCGATGCTTTGTCATCTTCCTCTCCTCCCTGCCCGAAGCTAGATGCGGCGCCCGCTCCGGGCGTCGAACAGATTCAGGCGATCCTTTGGAAACGCCACGGCGACCCGGTCGCCGGTCCTGAGATGGGCGGCGTCAGTCGGCGTGACGCGCACGGTGATCCGCCGGTCGGCGAAGGCGAGCGACAGCAGCGCATCCGAGCCGGTGCGCTCGATGTGGCGCACCGGAAGATCGAGGCGGCAGGCGGCCTCCGCCGGCGCGGCGAGCGTGAAATGCTCGGGACGGAGGCCGGCCACCAGCGCGGCGCCGGGGGAAGGCGCCGCGTCGAAGGCATAGGCAGTGAGGTCGATGAGGCTGCCGTCGGCAAGGCGCGCCCGCCCGCCGTCCTCGGCGGTGGCCGGCAAGAGGTTCATCGACGGCGAGCCGATGAAGCCGGCGACGAACAGGTTGGCCGGCCGCTCGTAGACGTCGTCCGGCGTGCCGAACTGCTCGATCTTGCCGCCGTTCATGATGGCGATGCGCGTCGCCATGGTCATCGCCTCGATCTGGTCGTGGGTGACGTAGACGACGGTCGGACCCAGCTCCTCGTGCAGCTTCTTGATCTCCATCCGCATTTCGGTACGGAGCTTGGCGTCGAGGTTGCTGAGCGGCTCGTCGAACAGCAGCACGTCGGCATGCTTGACGAGCGCCCGGCCGATGGCGACGCGCTGGCGCTGGCCACCGCTGAGCTGGGCCGGCCGGCGGTCCATCAGCGGGCCGATCTGCAGCATGTCGGCGGCCCAGGCGATGCGCTTGTCGATCTCCTCCCTGGGGAGCTTGCTGGCCGACAGGCCGAACCTCAGGTTGCCACGGACCGTCTTGGTCGGATAGAGCGCGTAGGACTGGAACACCATGGCCAGACGCCGGTCCTTGGGATCGAGGTCGGTGACGTCGCGCGTCCCGATCATGATGCGGCCGGAGGTAACGTCGGCGAGGCCGGCCAACAGGTTCAGCAGCGTGGTCTTGCCGCAGCCGGACGGGCCGAGCAGCACCAGGAAGTCGCCGCTCTCGACCGTCAGGTCGAGATCGTCGAGGACGGTCAGCGCGCCGAATTTCTTGACGATATGCTCGAAGGACACGCGGGGCATGGACTCTCCTCGTTAACCCTTGACGGCACCGGCGGCGATGCCCTGCACGAAGAACTTGCCGAGCACGAAGTAGATGGCCAGCGGCGGGATGGCGGTCTGGAGCGCCGCGGCCATGTTGACGTTGTAGGAAACGGTGCCGGTGGTGACGGTGACCATGTTGGCGAGGTTGACGGTCATCGGCTGCGCGCCGAGGCCGCCGAAGGTGACGCCGATCAGGTAGTCGTTCCAGATCGAGGTGATCTGCATGATCAGCACGACGATCAGGATATTGCCCGACATCGGCAGGATGATCTCGACGAAGATCCGCCAGAACGAGCCGCTGTCCATGATGGCGGCCTTGATGATCTCCGGCGGGATGTCCTTGTAGTAGTTGCGGAAGATCAGCGTCAGCACCGGCATGGCCAGCACGGTGTGGATGAAGGCTACCGCCCAGATGGTGCCGTAGACGCCCATGTTCACCGTGATGACGATCAGCGGGTACATGATGATCTGGAACGGCACGAAGGCGCAGAGGAACAACAGGAACAGGAAGCCGCCGGCCCAGCGGACGCTCCAGAGCGCCAGCGCGTAGCCGGTGACCGCCGAGATGGCGATCGAGGCGATCAGCGACGGGAACAGGATCTCCAGCGAATTGACGAAGCCGCGCTTCAGGCCCTCGCAGGTCAGGCCGGAGCAGGCTTCGTCCCAGGCGTAGCGCCAGGCGTCGAAGGTCCAGACCTCGGGCAGCGAGAAGATGGCGCCCTCGCGGATCTGGTCCATGGTCTTGAAGGAGGTGACGACCAGCACGTAGAGGGGAACCGAGAAGAACAGCGCCGCCATGGCGAGGAACACCAGCACGGCGATGCTGCGTCCCCGGATGCGCTTGCTGGGGCGCGGGAACAGCACGGCCGGGGCGGGCGAAGCGGAGACGGTCATCCGGCGGCTCCCTTGCGAACGCGCTGCTGCCAGGCGGTGAGGAGGACGAGCGGCAGGAACACCACGGCGGTGATGGCCAGCATCATCACCGCCGCCGCCGAGGCGAAGGCGAGATTGCCCTTGGCCGACAACGCCTTGATGGTGAAGTAGGCGGGCAGCCAGGTGGATTGGCCGGGGCCGCCGTTGGTCATGGCGACGATGATGTCGTAGGCCTTGATCACCCCGAGCGACAAGAGGATGGCGCAGGTCAGGAAGGTGAACTTCATCATCGGAATGATGACTTCGATGTAGACGCGCCAGAGAGGCACGCCGTCCATGCGCGCGGCGCTCCAGATCTCGACGTTGATCGCCTTGAGGCCGGCCAGCATCAGGGCCATGTAGAAGCCCGAACTCTGCCAGACCGAGGCGAGGATGATGGCGTACATGGCCGTGCGTCCGTCGGCGAGCCAGTTGAACGACACCCAGGTCATGCCGAGGGAATGCAAGAAGCTCTCGATGCCCAGCGCCGGGTTGAAGATCCAGCGCCAGGCGACGCCGGTGACGATCAGCGAAATGGCCAGCGGATAGAGGAAGACGGTGCGGAAGAAGTCCTCGCCGCGCCGCTCGCGCTCGATCATCGCCGCCAGCACGAAGCCGAATACGATGGCCAGTGCCGAGCCGATGGCCAGCACGATCAGGTTGGACAGCGAAATGCGCCAGCCGACGTCGGCGAACAGCCGGTCGTACTGGCGAAACGGGTTGGTCCAGTCGATCGCGTAGTCCGGCAGGCGGCGGCTCGAGGTTAGCGACAGCAGGATCGTCCAGCCGATCGAACCGATGAAGGCGATGGCGGTGATCGCGACGGCCGGCGTCAGGGCAAGCTGCGGCGTCAGCCGGCTCCAGCGGATGCCCATGGTCCCTCCCGTAAGCTTGTCGTTTGACCGTCGTTCCTCTTGCGCCGGTCTTGTATTAACGCTAATATGAGCATAGGAAACAGATCTCGTCAAGGCGGTTTCGGCGCTCCACGACGAACAACCAAGAGCCGGAGGAGGGGTACGGAATGGCGGTCGAGGCGAGAAACATCATTCCGAGAATGGGTTACGGCACCTGGGGGCGGCTTGGCGATGAAGGAGTCGAGGCCATGCTGGCCGCCCTTGGCGTCGGCTACCGGCATCTCGACACGGCACAGGGCTACGGCACCGAGCCGATGGTCGGCGAGGCCCTGCGACGCTCCGGCCTGTCGCGGCACGAGGTGTTCGTCACCACCAAGATCGATCCGGACAACTACCGGCCGGGCAAGCTGGCGCCCTCGCTGCGCCGCAGCCTGGATCAGCTCGGCGTCGACATGGTCGACCTAACGCTGCTGCACTGGCCGTCACCGCGTGGCGAACTGCCGCTTGCCGTCTATCTCGACCAGCTGGTCGCGGCGCATCAGGCCGGGCTGACCCGGCTGATCGGCGTCTCCAATTTCACCATCGCGCTGCTCGACGAGGCGGAGCGACGGCTCGGTCCGGGGCGGATCGCCACCAACCAGATCGAACTCAACCCACTGTTCAAGAACGACAAAGTTGCCGCAGAGTGCCGCCGCCGCGGCATTCTCGTCACCTGCTACCTGCCGATTGCCCATGGCAGCCTTGCCGGCAATCCGCGGCTGGAGGCGATCGGCGCCCGGCACGGCGCCAGCGTCGAGCAGGTGGCCCTCGCCTGGGAACTGGCCAAGGGATATGCGGCCATCCCCACTTCGTCGCGGCGCGAGCGGATCGCCTCCAATTTCGCGGCGACCAGGCTGCATCTTCCACCCGACGACATCGCCGCCATCGACGCGCTTGCCGATGGCCCGCGCGGTATCGCTCCCGATTGGGGGCCGGCCTGGGATGCTTGACCGGCCGGGTGGTTTCTCTCAGTGAAACGCCCGACTACAACTTTCGTATTAACGCTCCTACAAACAGTCCGGAACTGGAGGAAAATCTTGTCAGGTATCAACGGATTCGGCCATCTGGCGCTCAAGGTCCAGGACCTCGGGGCCTCGCTCGCCTTCTATTGCGGCGGGCTCGGTTTCAGGGAAATGACGCGTCTCGTCGACGACAAGGGCGAGCCGTGGATCGTTTACCTCCGCATCACCGACACCTCATTCCTGGAACTGTTTCCCGCCGGCCATGCCGGACGGGCGGCCGACGAGGCGGCGGTGGGCGTCAACCACGTCTGTTTCTCGGTGGAGGACATCGAGGCGACGGCCGCCCGCTTCGCGGCGGCGGGCGTCACGCTCACCTCGCCGATCCAGGCCGGGCTCGACGGCAATCGCGGCGCCTGGATTGAAGACCCGGACGGCAACCGGATAGAACTGATGGAAATGGCGGCGGACTGTCTGCAATACCGGGCGATCTCCGCCCTGCCCGCCAACCGCTGAGAGAGGTGCCCGATGGGAAAGCCGCTGGCGCGACTGAAGGACGTGGCGGAGAAGACCGGCTTTTCCATCAACACCGTGTCGCTGGCGCTCAGGGACAGCCCGCGCATTCCGCCCGAGACCAAGGTGATCATCCGCGAGGCGGCATCCGAACTCAACTATCTGCCGAACTACGTCGCGAAATCGCTGGTCAACCAGGAAACCAAGTCGATCGGCCTGATTCTGACCGACCTCGAAAACCCCATCCTCACCCACGTCGCCCAGGCGATCGAGAACCATCTCGCCAAAGCCGGCTACACGACGCTGTTCGCCACCTCGAACAACAATCTCGAGGTGGAGACGCGGATGATCGAGACCTTCCGGGCGCGGCGAGCCGACGGCATGCTGATCTTCCCGACCCATCATCGCCGCCTCGACCACATCCGGGCACTGCGCCAGCGAAACTATCCGGTGGTGCTGCTGGTCGGCGCCGGCGATTCGGGCATCGATGCCGTATCGATGAACGAGCAGCTCGGCGCCCACAAGGCGGTCAGCCACCTGATCGGCAACGGGCACCGCGCCATCGGCCTGATCGATCCGGCGCCGGCCCTCGGCAACGCCGAGAAGAAGGAGGGCTACCTTCAGGCCCATGCCGACGCCGGGCTCGTCGCCGATCCCGAACTGTTCGTCGATCCGAAGGGCCATTCGGCAGAGGCCGGCTATTGGGCGATGGCGACGCTGATGGCCCGCGATATCAGGCCGACGGCAGTGTTCGCCGCCAATGATTCGCTGGCGCTCGGCGTGCTGCGCTATTGCGCCCAGGCCGGCATTCGCGTGCCGGCCGATATCGCCATCGTCGGCTTCGACAACATCGAGTTCGCGGAATTCGCCGTGACGCCGCTCACCACGGTTGACTACAACGCCTCGCGCGTCTCGCAGCTTGCCGTCGAGCGGGTGATCGAACTGATCCGTCGTCGGGACGAACTGCCGCCGCCGCGCAACACGCAGGTCACGCCGGACCTGGTGGTTCGCGAAAGCTCCGCCGGTCTGCGCGGCCTGGGCTGACGCCAACGCCAATGCCGAAAAATCAGACTGAAGCCTCGTCAGCGGCTTCCGGCGCCAAGCGGCGCCG
>NZ_KE384327.1:0-81984 GCF_000425185.1 Pleomorphomonas koreensis DSM 23070 | reverse complement strand
CGCCGCCGGCGCTTGAGGCTGGATGAAGAAGCCTGAAGTCGCGTCAGCGGCTTCCGGCGCCAAGCGGCGCCGCGTGGAAAGCGGGTCTTTCGGGACGAAGCCCCGAAAGACGCAAAGCGGAGCGAAAGCCAGGGGCCGCAGGCCCGCCGGCGACTGAGGCCGGAAAATCAGGCCGCGTCGGAGCGGACGTTGTCGGTGAGCAGCGCGTACATCGCCGCCGCGTCGTCGGCGGCGCGCAGCTTGGCGGCCGTCTCGTCGTCGCGCAGCACGCGGGCGATGCGGGCGAGCGCCTTCAGGTGGTCGGCGCCGGCGCTTTCCGGGGCGAGCAGCAGGAACATCACGTCGACAGGCTCGCCGTCGAGCGAATCGAAGTCGATCGGCTTGTCGAGAAGGGCGAAGACGCCAACCAGCCGGTCGAGGCCGGGCAGCTTGCCGTGCGGGATGGCGACGCCGTGGCCGACGCCGGTCGAGCCGAGCTTCTCGCGCTGCATCAGCGTCTCGAAGATGTCGCGCTCGTCGCGCCGGGTGAGCGTGGCGGCCTTGGCGGCCATCTCCTGAAGGGCCTGCTTCTTGGTGGCGGCCTTGAGCCGCGGCAGGATGGCTTCGATCACCAGGAGGTCGCGCAGATCCATCGTCTTGTCCCAGGTTTCAGAAGGGGGCCGGTGGTGCCGGCCCCCGCCTTCATATAGGTCCGCGTCCCGTTTGGACAGATGGGATGAGGCCCTTCAGCCGGTGATTTCGCTGAGCGAAGGGTCGATCCAGCCGATGTTGCCGTCATTGCGGCGATAGACGACGTTGACGCCGCCGTTGCCGGCGTTGCGGAACATCACCACCGGCGCGCCGGTGAAGTCGAGTTCGCTGACCGCCGTGCCGACGCTCATGGTGCGGATCTTCTGCGTCGTCTCCGCCACCACGGTCGGCGCGAAGTCCTCGCCGATCTCCTCATCCTCGAAGGCCGCGAACACCGTCGCCTGGGCGTCGATGTCACCCCAGGCCTTGCCGCCCGGCGTCTGGTCGCCGGCCGCCGATTCGCCGCCCTTGAAGTTCTTCAGCTTGCGCTTGTGGCGCCGCATCCGCTTGCCGATTCGCTCCACCGCCTTCTCGGCCGCCGGATAGACCTCGAAATCCTCGCCCCGCGATTGCAGCGTCGTGCCGGATGCGAGCTGGATCGAGCAGTCGACAATATAGGCCTTGCCCTCCTTCTGCACCACGACGTGGCCGGTGAAGGCGCCGTCGTAATACTTGCCGAGTTCCTCGGCGGTGCGGGTGGTGATGTGTTCGCGAAGTGCCTGACCGATGTCGACGTTCTTTCCGGTAATGCGAAGCGGCATCAGAGTCCTCGTTTCTCGCGCCTTCTGGACCGTGGGCAGCAAGTGCCCGCGCCTCCGGCCGTTTCGCCCCGCGTGGGGCTGTGGCCGGCGCCGGCGAGCGGGGGCGCGTCGTTCCGTCCCGCCGGCGGATCGTATCGCCGCTTCACGATTCCGCCCGCCGGGTGTTGTGGGAAGGCGGCGCGCCGATCGGCTCGTGAAGCGGAAAAGCGGAAAGCACCTCCCCGGAATCTGCGTTGCCGGGCGACGCGCCCGCATGCTTGAGATGTGGCGCCCGGCGGCGGCGATATCAATCCGCCTTCCGGATGAGCCCGTATTTCGGAAAGGTTACAGCGAAATCACGCGCCGGCAAGCTGCTTCAGGCGGCGGCGCTGCACCGAGGAGGGAATGCGCATGGCTTCCCGATACTTGGCGACCGTGCGACGGGCGATGTCGATGCCGCCGTCGCGCAGCATCTTGACCAGCGTGTCGTCCGACAGCACGTCGTCGGCGGTCTCGGCGTCGATCAGCTGGCGGATGCGATGGCGCACCGCCTCCGCCGAATGGGCGTCGCCGCCCTCGGCCGAAGCGATCGAGGCGGTGAAGAAGTACTTCAACTCGAAGATGCCGCGCGTCGTCGCCATGTACTTATTGGAGGTGACGCGCGACACGGTGGATTCGTGCATGCCGATGGCGTCGGCGATCATCCGGAGATTGAGCGGCCTCAAGTGGGCGACGCCATGGGTCAGGAAGCCGTCCTGCTGGCGGACGATCTCGGTCGCCACCTTGAGTATGGTCTTCGCCCGTTGGTCGAGGCTCTTGGTCAGCCAGTTGGCCGACTGGAAGCATTCGCCGAGATAGCTCTTTTCCGAATCGCGCGCCGTCTTCGACACCTCGGCATAATAGGTCTGGTTGACCAGCACCCTGGGCAGCGTGTCGGTGTTGAGTTCCACCGTCCAGCCGCCGTCGGCAGCCGGCTGCACCATGACGTCCGGCACCACGGTCTGCACCGGCGTCGAGCCGAAGGCATGGCCGGGC
The DNA here is from genome assembly GCF_000425185.1 of Pleomorphomonas koreensis DSM 23070. Classification (GTDB taxonomy): domain Bacteria; phylum Pseudomonadota; class Alphaproteobacteria; order Rhizobiales; family Pleomorphomonadaceae; genus Pleomorphomonas; species Pleomorphomonas koreensis. Next base: position 79,639 of record NZ_KE384327.1, on the reverse strand, counting down.
TTGGGGTCGAGCGCCAGGATTTCCTTGATCATGTCGCCGAGGTCTTCGTCGTCGACGCCGCAGAGGCGCCGCAGCGCCGGCAGGTCGCGACGGGCCAGGAGGTCGAGATGGCCGACCAGCGCCTGCATCGCCGGATCGAGCCGGTTCTTCTCGGCCAGTTGCAGCGACAGGCATTCGGCGAGGTTGCGGGCGCAGATGCCGGTCGGCTCGAAGGTCTGGAGCACGGCGACCACCGCCTCGACGTCGGCGAGCGGCGCGCCCAGCCGCTCGGCGGTGGCGGCGAGATCGGCGCGCAGATAGCCGGCTTCGTCCACCTGGTCGATCAGGTCGTGGCCGATGAGACGCAGCGCCGGGTCGGTGATGGCGACGGCGAGCTGCTCGGCGAGGTGATCGGCCAGGCTGATCTCGCCGGCGACGAAGCTCTCGAGGCTGTAGTCCTCGCCGCTGCCGCCGCGGCCGACCGACGCCCAGTCGCCGCCGCCGAGCGCCCCGACGTCGAGCGCCGGCCGCTCCGGCTGGCCGGTGTCGTCGGGGTAGACGTTGCCGATGTCGGTGTCGAGAACGTTGGCCACCCGCTCCGGGCTCGGCGCGCCCTCGGTCTCGAACCAGTCCGGCGCGTCGGCCCGGACCGGCGTGTCGACGTCCGGCGGCTCGGGGGGCGGCGCCTCGCCGTCGCCGTCGTCGGCGCGTTCCAGGAGCGGGTTGCGCTCCAGTTCCTGCTCGATATAGGCGACGAGATCCATGTTGGAGAGCTGAAGCAGCTTGATGGCCTGCATCAGCTGCGGCGTCATCACCAGCGACTGGCTTTGCCTGAGTTCGAGCCGCGCCGACAGCGCCATCGAGCAATCCCCGTCTCTCCCGCGCCGAGGCGGATGCCATGAAAAGGCAAGCCGCGGACCGGATCTGGTCCGCTTCTTGCTTCATAACCCAGGAAAAGTCGGTATCAAAGGCTAAATTGCTCGCCGAGGTAAACGCGGCGGGCATCGGCGTCGCCGATGATGTCTTCGGGCGTGCCTTCCACCAGCAACATGCCGGAGTGCAGGATGTAGGCGCGGTCGATCAGGCCGAGCGTCTCGCGCACGTTGTGGTCGGTGATCAGCACGCCGATGCCGCGGCCGGTGAGGTGGCGCACCAGGGCCTGGATGTCGCCGACGGCGATCGGGTCGACGCCGGCGAAGGGTTCGTCGAGCAGCATGAACACCGGCCGGCTGGCCAGCGCCCGGGCGATCTCGGCGCGCCGCCGCTCGCCGCCCGACAGCGCGATGGCCGGCTGGCGGCGCAGGTGGGCGAGGTGGAACTCGTCGAGCAGCGCGTCGAGTTCGGCCTCGCGGGCGTCGCGGTCGGGCTCCACCAGCTCGAGCACGGCGCGGATGTTGGTCTCGACCGAAAGGCCGCGGAAGATCGACGCTTCCTGCGGCAGATAGCCGATGCCGAGCCGGGCGCGGCGGAACATCGGGTAGCCGGTGACGTCGTGACCGTCGAGGAAGATGCGGCCGCCATCCGCCGGGATCAGTCCGGTGATCATGTAGAACAGGGTGGTCTTGCCGGCGCCGTTGGGGCCCAGGAGGCCGACCGCCTCGCCGCGCCGCACCTGCATGGAAACGCCGCGCACCACCGGCCGCTGGCCGAAGGTCTTGACGAGGTCGAAGACGGCGAGGTCGGAGGTGTCGGCGGCGGCCGGCGGCGGACCGGCCTCGGTGCGGGAGAAGCGCTTGAGCAAGGGTCTGGTATCCGGAGAAAGGGGCGTCAGCCCTTGGTGCCGAGCGACTTCGGCGCGATCAGCATCTGCACCCGGCCGCCCAGCATCTTGGCCTGGCTGGTGTTGATGTCGATCTGGAGCTTGGCACCGCGGATGACGTTGTCGCCCTGGGTGAGCACGACATTACCGGTCAGCACGATGGTGTTGGCGGCGGTGTCGAAGGTGGCGGCGTCGCCGCTCGCCGTCTGGTTGGGCGAGGTGACCAGCACGCTGCCGGTCGCTTCGAGGCGGCTCACCTGCTGCGGCCCCTCGCCGGTCGGCGAGCCGGCGTAGAACACGATGAGACGGTCGGTCTTCAGCACGGTCGTCCCCTGGCGGACGATGACGTGGCCGGTGAACACCGCCGTCTTGTCCTGGTCGTGCACCTCGAGCTGCTCGGATTCGAACTGGATCGGCTGGTCGGAGGACATGCCGAGGCCCTGGTAGGCGGAGGGCGGCAGCTTGGCCGTCTGCTCGGCGGCCACGGCTGGCGCCAGGGCGAAGGCGAGGACGAGGCCGGCCGCGGCGGCGCAGCGGAGGATTGGGAAGCAAGGCATGCGGACCGTCATCTTCGTTTGCCTTCTGCCTCGGCGAGGCGGCTGGAGCGCGTCCTGCCCGCATCAAGCGGACCGGACCATGCTCAAGGATTGGACTCCGGGACCTTCTCCGGCTGGTTGGAAGGAGTTTCCTTCGCGTCGCCGGGCCGGACCGTGGGATCGACGGTCATGCGGACGCCGCCGGAGAAGGTGACCGTTCCCGATTTCTTGGCGACGCCCATCTTCTCGGCGTTGATCTCGCCGAGGCGGGAAGAAAAGGCGACAGGGCTGTCGGAGGAGAGCGAGCCGGTGGCGAGGTCGATCTCGGCGCGGTTCAGCGCGCCGCCCGAGCCGTCGGAATTGGCCAGACGGATGTTGTCCTTGAGCACCAGCGTCTGGGCGGCAGCATTGTAGACGCCGCCGTCGGCGGTGAGCCGGGCCTGACTGCCGTCGGCCTGGGTGACGCTGGCCTCGATGCCCTTCAGACGAATCACCCTGGTGTCTGAGAGATCCTGGATGGCGCTCTCGGCGCTGACGGCATAGGTGCGGCCCTTGCCGTCGCTGCCGGAGAGATGCGGCGCGTCCATGGCGAGGCCTTCGCTGGTGATCCTGAGATCGCCGATGCCAAGGCTGATGGTGATGCGGCTAACGATGGTGGCGCCGACCACCACGAGGCACAACAGCGCGCCGAGGGCGGGCAGCATCAGGCGCAGCCGGTGAACCCGCCGGCTTTCTCTCGCCGCCGCCTCGAACAGGCGCGTGCGTACGTCGCCGCCGGACGCTGCCGGGCGGCCGCCGTCGAAAGCGCCGTTCGCTGCGATGCCTGTCATCCTGCCATCCTGCCGGCGGGCGGGGTCGTAATCCCGCGCCGTGCATCATGTATAACCCGAGAAGATAAACCAACGCTTGCCGCGCTGCGAGTGGCAGGCGATCACATTCAGGCCATCGCCCGGCAGCGCCTTCATGCTCCGCTTTGCGCCTTTCGGGGCCTCGCCGGAAACACCCGCCTGGCGGGCGGTTCCAGGCGATGGTCCGGACCGGTGTCAGCTGTGGGCGAAGATGTCTTCCTCGGCCCAGCCGGCGAGGTCGAGGTCGGCGCGGGTCGGCAGGAAGCGGAAGCACGCCTCGGCCATCTCCATCCGCCCCTCGCGCTCCAGCATGGCGATGAGCCGCGTCCTGAGGGCATGGAGGTTGAGCACGTCCGAGGCGGCATAGTCGAGCTGGGCCGGGGTGAGCGTCGCGGCGCCCCAGTCCGACGACTGCTGCGCCTTGGAGATGTCGATGCCCAGGAGTTCCTTGGTGACGTCCTTCAGGCCGTGCCGGTCGGTGTAGGTGCGGACGAGCCGCGAGGCGATCTTGGTGCAGAAGACCGGTCCCACCGTGATGCCGAAGGTCTGCTTCAGCACGGCGATGTCGAAGCGGGCGAAGTGGAACACCTTGATGCGCCTCTGATCGGTGAGCAGGCGGACGAGGTTGGGCGCCGCGGTCTGGCCCTTGGCGATCTGCACCACATCGGCCGAGCCGTCGCCCGGCGACAGCTGCACGACGCAGAGGCGGTCGCGGTGCGGGTGGAGGCCGAGGGTCTCGGTGTCGATGGCGACGACGTCGCCGTAGGCGTCAAGGTCGGGCAGGTCGCCGGTGTGGAGGCGGATGGTCATGGCGGAACTCTGTGGCTGAGGCATCCGCCCGAAAAGTTGCCGACTTTTCGAATGGGCGGATGCCCGAGAAGACGGCCGGCGGCGCCGGCTCCGGAAAGCGATCCGCCGTATATGCGGGCGCCGGACGGCGGAGCGCAAGGAAATTGTGCCGCCTTCCGGCCTCGCAGCCTCAGGCCGCCGCCGCCTCGGCGGTGTTGAGGCCGGCAAGTTGGTCGGCGAGGCGGGCGATCTCGGCAAGCGTCTCCTCGCGCGCCAGGCCCTTGGCCATCACCGGCTCCAGCACCTCGGCTTCGAGGCGCGGCAACAGGCCGATCACCTGCTCCGGCAGGCTGCCCTCCCAGCCGAACGAGCCGATCACCGCCACCTGCCGCGTCTTGGGGGCGAGCGCGTTGATCAGGATCGCCGCCGCCGCCAGGCTGGGGTGCGGGCCGCCGAGCACGGTCGGCGAGGCGAAGACGATTCCCGAGGCATCGACGATGCTCATCGCCAGCGCGCCGCTGTCGAGATCGACGACGCTGACCGGCTGCGCCGCGACGCCGCGCTCGGCGAGGCGGTCGGTGAGATAGGCGACCATCTTGGCCGTGCTCTCGTACATCGACACGTAGGGGATGACGACGAGGGGTTTCACCTCGTCCGCCGTCCAGCCGCGGTAGAGGTCGAAGACGAAGGCCGGCCGGTCGTGCACCGGGCCGTGGCTCGGCGCCACCAGCACCGGATCGAGCGCCTCGACCTTGGCGAGCGCATCGGCCGAGAAGCCGCGATAGGGCATCATGATCTCGGCATAGTAGCGCTTGGCCGAGATCGCCACCTGCGCCTCGTCGCGGGCGTAAAGCTCGGTGGTGGCGAGATGGGCGCCCAGGAAGTCGCAGGTGAAGGCGATCCGGTCCTCGACGGCGAAGGTCACCATGGTGTCCGGCCAATGCACCCAGGGCGTCAGGTGGAAGGTCAGCGTCTTGCCGCCGAGATCGAGGCTGCCGCCGTCGCGCACGGTGATGAAGGCGTCGCGATCCACCGGCAGCGTGTCGAGGATGAAGCGCTTGCACTTGGCGTTGGTCACCACCTTCGCCTCGGGGTGGAGGGCGAGGAGCGCCGGGATGGCGCCGGTATGGTCCTGCTCGGCATGGTTGGCGACGATGTAGTCGAGCCGCTCGACGCCCGCCGCCTTGAGCGCGGCGATCAGTTCCTCGACCTTCGGCGGGTAGACGGTGTCGATCAGCGCCGTCTTGTCGCGGCCCCGGACGAGATAGGCGTTGTAGGTCGTTCCCTCGGGCAGCGGCACCAGTTCGTCGAACAGCTTGCGGTCCCAGTCGATGGCGCGGAACAGGTGGATGTCGTCGGTGAGGCGCTGGGCAATCATCGTGTTTCTTTCCCGGAAGGACAGGGCGTTTCGTCGCGGCCCCATGCCGCGGCGCGCCGGCGCGTGTCGTCGGTTGCACACGCCTCGATAGGCGCCGTTGCGCCGCCGGACAAGACTGGAAGGGTTCTAAAACGATCTGCCGCAGGGCTGCCCCGCGCCCGGCAGGGGGCATGGCGCGGACATGAAAAAACCTGCCGGAAGGGCAGGTTGATCATCGCCTTCGATAGTAGAGACCTTTCGTACCGATCACTCGGATCGGACGATGGTGCCCAGGAAAGGACTCGAACCTTCACGCCTCGCGGCACACGGACCTGAACCGTGCGCGTCTACCAATTCCGCCACCTGGGCACAGGGGTCGTCGGCTGGCGGCGTGAATACGGGGTCGGCGCGGCGTTGTCAACCGCCATTTCGGGTCGCGCCGGCAAATTGCTCCCGCTTACGGAATGCTACGCTGTCCGGTCTGTACAGAATGCCGCATCCTGCCGTAATAATTCGCTTTTGCCGGCCCGTTGATGGCAGGCTGGCCGCCGCAGCCCATGCTTGGGGAGACCGTCATGACCCTCGTTCGAGAAGAACAGCCGATCGTCACCGTGTTCGGCGCCTCCGGCTTCCTCGGCCGCCACGTCGTGCGCGCCCTGGCGCAGCGCGGCTGGCGCATCCGCGCCGCCTGCCGCCGGCCCGACCTCGCCGCCCATCTGCAGCCGCTCGGCGGCGTCGGCCAGATCATGCCGATGCAGGCCAACCTGCGCTACCGCGCCTCGGTCGACCGGGCGGTGGCCGGCGCCGACGCCGTGGTCAACCTGGTCGGCATCCTCGCCGCCTCCGGTCGCCAGACCTACGCCGCCGTGCAGGCCTTCGGCGCCCGCGCCGTCGCCGAGGCGACGGCCGCCGCCGGGATCAGCCGCCTCGTTCACGTCTCGGCCATCGGCGCCGATCCCGCCTCGGCCTCACTCTATGCCCGCACCAAGGCGGCCGGCGAGGCGGCGGTGTTCGAGACCATGCCCGACGCGGTGGTGCTGAGGCCGTCGGTGGTGTTCGGCCCCGAGGACCGCTTCCTCAACCTGTTCGGCGAGATCGCCATGCTGAGCCCGGTGCTGCCGCTGATCGGCGGCGGCCGCACGCCGTTGCAGCCGGTGTTCGTCGGCGACGTCGCCGCGGCGGTCGCCGCCGCCGTCGACGGTGCGGTGACCGGCGGCCGCGTCTACGAACTGGGCGGCCCCGAGGTGCTGACCTTCCGCGCCGCCCTCGAATGCCTGCTCGACGCCTCCGAGCGCCGCCGGCGCTTCCTGACGCTGCCTTTTGGCCTCGCGGCGCTTGTCGCCCGCCTGCCCGGCGTGCCGCTGACGGCGGATCAGGTGGAACTCCTGAAGTCGGCCAACGTGGTGTCGGCGGCGGCCGTCGACGAGGGACGCACGCTGGCGGCCTTCGGCATCCGCCCGACCGCCCTCGCCGCCATGCTCCCTGACTATGCCGTCCGCTTCCGTCCGCACGGCCAGTACGACCGCGACAAGGCGCCGGTCTGATCAGTTCACCCAGCCGGTCAGAACCGCCGCGAACAGCAGCGCGCCGAACAGCACGCGGTAGACGGCGAACACGGTGAAACGGTTGGTCTGGATGTAGCCGAGCAGCCACTTCACCGACACGAAGGCGGTGATCGCCGACACGACGAAGGCGACGATGAGCGCCGCCCAGTCCTCGCCGGCCGTGGCGGCGCCATCCTTCAGCGTGGCGACCAGCTCGAAGGCGCTCGCCGCGTACATGGTGGGGATGCCGACCAGGAAGGCGAATTCGGTGGCCGCCGCCCGGTTGCCGGTGCCGAGCAGCATGGCCGAGAAGATGGTCGCGGCCGAGCGCGAGGTGCCGGGAAAGACGCCGGCCACCACCTGCGCGATGCCGACGACCACCGCCACCGTCCAGCTGATATGGCGGCTCTCCGGCCGCTTGGCGGCGTAGTGCTCGGCGAGGATCATCCAGAAGCCGCCGATCACCAGCGCCCAGGCGATCGGCACCACCGTTTCCGGCAGCTTGAAGCCGAGCTTCTTGGCGATCAGGCCGAGCACGGACGTCACCAGGAAGGCGACGATCAGCTTGCCGAGGTAGAGCCTCGTCTCGTGATCGCGCCAGTTCGTCACGAAGCCGAGGAGCCGCCGCCAATAGATCAGCGTCACCGCCAGGATGGCGCCGGCCTGGATGACGATGTTGAACATGTCGGAGCGGGCGCCCAGCCATTGCTCGGCGATGATCAGGTGGCCGGTGCTGGAAATCGGCAGAAACTCGGTGATACCCTCGATGACGCCAAGGAGAAGCGCTTGAACGAGTCCGATCGGATCCATGTGGCAGGGCTTTCGATGAAAAATGGGTGGGGTGAAAGCAAGGATTCGGTAACCGGTTGTTCATACATGGCGACGGTTCTATAGGCCAGCGCCGAGGCTCCGCCACCGTGCCGGCCCGGCAGGGTCCGGGACGGCGGCGGCCGCTCCGGCGGCCTGACGCCGCTTTTCAGTCTAGGCGCCGGCGCGGCCGGCGATCCGGGTTCACGATGCTCAAGCTTTACCATCATCCCTTTTCCACCACCTCGCGCTTCGTGCGGCTGATGCTGGCCGAACACGACGCCAAGGTGGAACTCGTCGTCGAGAGGAGCTGGGAGCGCCGGCCCGAGTTCCTGGCGCTCAATCCGGCCGGCAGCGTGCCGGTGCTGGTCGAGAACGACGGTCCGCCGGTCGTCGGCCCCGGCCCGATCATGGAATACATCGACGAAACGCGCGGCTACGCGCTCGGCGACCGCCGCCTGATGCCCAACCACCCCGAGGCGCGCGCCGAGATGCGCCGCCTCGTCGACTGGTTCCTGCGCAAGACGCACGACGAGGCGGTGCAGTATTTCCTGCATGAGAAGATCATGAAGCTGGAGCTGCCGCGCGAGCTGGGCGGCGGCTCGCCCGACAACCAGGTGCTGCGGGTTGCCCGCGTCAACATCAAGCACCATCTGCACTACATCGGCTGGCTGGCCGGCTCGCGCAACTGGCTGTCCGGCGAGCAGCTGACCTTCGCCGACCTCGCCGCCGCCGCCGAACTGTCGGTGGTCGACTATGTCGGCGACGTCCCTTGGGACGAGGATCTCAATGCCAAGTACTGGTATGCCCGGATCAAGTCGCGCCCGACCTTCCGCACGCTGCTCGCCGACCGTCTGGCCGGCCTGCCGGCGGCGCCGATCTACACCGATCTCGACTTCTGAGTCGCGCCGGCCGGGAGCGACGCCGTGAGCTGGCGGGACCGCGCCCGCGACCTCGGCTTCTCGGCGATCGGCGTGGCGCCGGTCGATCGGCTCTCCGACGCCGGCCTTCGCCTGCGCATCTTCGTCGACCTCGGCCGCCACGCCTCCATGGCCTGGATGGAGGAGACGATTCATCGGCGGGCCGACCCGCGCGTGCTGTGGCCGGAGGCGCGGTCGGCCGTGGTGCTCGGCATGAACTACGGGCCGGAGGGCGACGCGCTGGCCAACCTCGGCACGCCCGCGGTCGGCAACATCTCCGTCTACGCCCGCCATCGCGACTATCACGAGGTGATGAAGGGCCGCCTCAAGGAGGTGGCCGGGCTGATTGCCCGCGACACCGGCGCCGACGTCAAGGTGTTCGTCGACACGGCGCCGCTGATGGAGAAGCCGCTGGCCGGCCTCGCCGGCCTCGGCTGGCAGGGCAAGCACACCAACCTGGTGTCGCGCGACTTCGGCTCATGGCTGCTGCTGGGGGTGATTCTCACCGCCGCCGAGCTGCCGGCCGACGGGCCGGCCGCCGACCGCTGCGGCGCCTGCCGCCGCTGCCTCGACGCCTGCCCGACCGCCGCCCTGCCGGCGCCTTACCAGATCGACGCCCGCCGCTGCATCTCCTACCTGACCATCGAGCACGCCGGCCCGATTCCCGAGGACCTGCGGCCGCTGCTCGGCAACCGCATCTACGGCTGCGACGACTGTCTCGCCGTCTGTCCCTGGAACAAGTTCGCCCGCGAGGCGGCCGAGATGAAGCTGAAGCCGCGCCCCGAGCTGATGGCGCCGTCGCTCGCCGACCTCGCGGCGCTCGACGATGCCGGCTTCCGGGCGCTGTTCGCCGGCTCGCCCGTCAAGCGCATCGGCCGCGACCGCTTCGTGCGCAACGTCGCCATCGCCATCGGCAACTCCGGCGATCCCTCGCTCGTGCCGTCGCTGACGCCGCTTCTCGACGACGCCGACCCGGTGGTGGCCGAGGCCGCCCGCTGGGCGCTTCACCGTCTCAGCGAGCGCCGCTGACCTCGGCTCCGAAGGTCTCCGGCACCCGCCGCGCCGCGATGCTGCCGATCAGCGCCAGGGCGGCCATGATCCAGAAGGTGCCCCGCAACTCGGGCAAGCCGATATGGTCGCTGCCGCGCATCGCCTGCAGCACCGTGAGACTGAAGGCGGCCACCGCCACGCCGGCCGCCTGGGTGGCCTGCTGCATCATGGCGATCAGGTTGGAGGCGTTGCCGCGCTCGGCGCCGGGCACGTCGGCGAAGGCCAGCGTCGTCAGCGTGGTCAGCTGCACCGAGCGGACGGAGCCGGCGAACAGCAGGATCAGCACCACGACGACGGGGTGGTCGAGCGAGCCGACCGCCGCGCAGGCCGCCATCGACAGCACCACCATGAGGCCGTCGCCGACCAGCACCCGGCGGAAGCCGAAGCGGCGCATCAGCGGCGTGGTGATCACCTTGATGCCGAGGTTGCCGACGAAATAGACCAGCACCCACAGGCCGGCGGCGGCCGGCGACAGGCCGAAGCCGAGCTGGAACCACAGCGGCAGCAGAAAGGGCGCCGCCGAGAAGATCACCCGGTAGAGGCCGCCCGGATGGAAGGCATAGGCAAGGCTCGGCCGCCTGAGCGCCGCGAGCGACAGGAGCGGCGCCGGATGGCGCCTGAGGTGGCGGACGGCGGCGACGCCGAGCAGACTGCCGATGCCGATCATCGCCAGCGCCACGATCCGCTCGCCGCCGGCCTCGGCCGAGCGCTGGAAACCGGCGAGCAGCGTCGTCAGGCTGGTGGCGCAGAGCAGGAAGCCGATGACGTCGAGCCGCCTGAGGCCGTCGCCGCGTTCGTTGGGCACCAGGCGCAGGATGGCCAGCACGCCGCAGACGCCGAGCGGCAGGTTGAGCCAGAAGTTCCAGCGCCAGCCGAGATGCTCGGTAATGACGCCGCCGAGCACCGGCCCGATGATCGGCGCCATCAGCGCCGGCCAGACCATCAGCGCCGTGGCGCGCACGAAATCCGCCCTGGCGGCCCGGCGCATCACCACGGCGGTACCGACCGGCAGCAGCAGCGCGCCGCCGATCCCCTGCACCACGCGGGCGACGATCAGCTCGGGCAGCGTCTGGCAGAGCGCGCACCACACCGACGACAGCGTGAAGGCGACGAGCGCCGCCACCAGCACATGGCGGGCGCCGCAGCGGTCGGCCAGCCAGTTGGCGAGCGGCGAGGCGGCGGCGGCCGCCAGCACGTAGGCGGTGACGGCCAGCGACAGGTCGATCGGCTCGACGCCGAAGGCGCGCGCCATGGTCGGCAGCGAGGTGTTGATGATGGCGCTGTCGAGGATCTGCATGAAGCCGATCGCCGCCATGGTCAGGGCGACGGCGGGCGAATAGCGGCTGGCGGCGGTGGGAGGGGCGAGGCTGTCGGTCATCGGCGGGGCAGGGGCAAGCGCCGACCGTCATGCGGCATCGGCAGTCAAAAGGACAGGCCGGATGCTGCCTTTGCCGTTCACTGTTCGGTGAAGGGCGGTGGCGCGCCGGCGGCATTTCCCGTTTCCAATTCCGTCCACCCCTGATAGAAGCCGGATATCCCGACGAAGGAGTGACCCCGAGCCATGCGCACGGCCAGCCTCAGCCGCTCGACCCGCGAAACCGAGATCTCCGTCCGCCTCGACCTCGACGGCCGCGGCGAGGCCGACATCGCGACCGGCGTCGGCTTCTTCGACCACATGCTGACCCAGATCGCCCGCCACGGCCTCTTCGACCTCGACGTCAAGGCGAGGGGCGATCTCCACATCGACGACCATCACACCGTCGAGGACGTCGGCATCGCGCTCGGCCAGTGCTTCCGGAAGGCGCTCGGCGACAAGGCCGGCATCAGCCGCTACGCCGACGTGACGCTGCCGCTCGACGAGGCGCTCAGCCGCGTCGTCGTCGACATCTCCGGCCGGCCGTATCTGGTCTTCCGCACCGCCTTCCACGCGCCGAAGATCGGCAGCTTCGACACCCAGCTGGTCGAGGAATGGTTCCGCGCCTTCGCCATGCAGGCCGGCCTGACGCTGCACGTCGAGACCTTCTACGGCTCGAACGACCACCATATCGCCGAGAGCTGCTTCAAGGCGCTGGCGCGGGCGCTCCGCCTCGCCGTCGCCGTCGATGCCGGTCAGGGCGGCCGCGTGCCGTCGACCAAGGGCGTGCTCGAAGCCTGAAGGGAGGCGACCATGGCTCTCTGGAGCGTCCATCTGCCGCCGGAACCCGTCGCCGAGCGCGCCGTCTTCGTGCGCGACGGCTTCGCCTTCTGGGCACTCGTCTTCGGGCCGCTGTGGTTCCTGCGCCACCGCGAATGGCTGGGCCTCGTCGGCTGGCTGGTGCTGGCGGCGCTGATCCGCGTCGCCGCGCCCTGGCTGGATCCGGTGGTGACCGGCGGCTTGCAACTGGTGCTGATCATTGCCACCGGCGTCGTCGCCAATGATGTCCGCCGCCTGACGCTGGCGCTGCGCGGCTTTTCCGAGGCCGGCGTCGTCGAGGGCCTGAACCGCGAGGCGGCCGAGCGCCGCTTCTTCGAAGCCTGGCTCGTCCGGCGGCCGGCCCCGCCGCCGGCGCCGGTGGCCCCCGCCGCTCATCCGGCGGCGCGGCGCGTCATGCCCGGCGTCCTCGGCCTCTTTCCCGACAGCGGAGCGCGCTGATGACCGTCGCCATCGTCGATTACGGCTCGGGCAACCTCAAGTCGGCCGCCAAGGCCTTCGAGCGGTCGGTGCATGACGCCGGCCTTGCCGACGCCGTGCTGGTCACCGCCGATCCGGATGCCGTGCGCGCCGCCGACCGCGTCGTGCTGCCCGGCGTCGGCGCCTTCGCCGACTGCAAGGCCGGCCTCGCCGCCGTGCCCGGCATGATCGAGGCGCTGACCGAGACGGTGCTCGGCAAGGGCCGCCCCTTCCTCGGCATCTGCGTCGGCATGCAACTGATGGCAAGGCGCGGCGTCGAGAAGACGGTGACCGACGGCCTCGGCTGGATCGACGGCGAGGTGGTGCCGATCGCCCCCGCCGATCCCGCCCTCAAGGTGCCGCACATGGGCTGGAACACCCTCGACGTCCGGCGGCCGCACGCCCTCCTTCAGGGGCTGCCGACCGGCGAGGATGGCCTGCACGCCTATTTCGTCCACAGCTACCACATGACGCTGGCCGACCGGGACGCCCTCGTCGCCGTCGCCGACTACGGCGGGCCGGTCACCGCCATGGTCGGCCGCGACAATATCGCCGGCACCCAGTTCCATCCCGAGAAGAGCCAGACGCTCGGCCTCGGCCTGATCGCCAACTTCCTGAGGTGGCGCCCGTGATCCTCTACCCGGCCATCGACCTCAAGGACGGCGCCTGCGTCCGCCTGAAGCTCGGCGACATGGATGCCGCCACCGTCTACAACGCCGACCCGGCCGCCCAGGCGCGCGCCTTCCGCGACATCGGCTTTCCATGGCTGCACGTCGTCGACCTCAACGGCGCCTTCGCCGGCCGCTCGGTCAACGGCGCCGCCGTCGAGGCGATCCTCGCCGCCGTGGCGCCGGGCATGAAGGTGCAGCTCGGCGGCGGCATCCGCGACCTCGCGGCGATCGAGGGCTGGCTCGGCAAGGGCGTCTCCCGCGTCATCCTCGGCACGGTGGCGCTGCGCGATCCCGAGCTGGTGAAGGCGGCGGCCAGGGCGTTCCCCGGTCGCGTGGTGGTCGGCATCGACGCCCGCGGCGGCAAGGTGGCCGTCGAGGGCTGGGCCGAGAGTTCGGAACTGACGGCGGTCGAGCTGGCCCGCCGCTTCGAGGATGCCGGCGTCGCCGCCGTCGTCTACACCGACATCGACCGCGACGGCGTGCTGAAGGGCCTCAACCTTGCGTCGACGCTGGAGCTTGCCCGGGCCGTCGCCATCCCGGTGATCGCCTCCGGCGGCCTCGCCTCGATGGACGACATCGAGGCGCTGTGCCGGCCCGAGGCGGCGGTGCTCGACGGCGCCATCACCGGCCGGGCGCTCTACGACGGCCGGCTCGATCCGCGCGCCGCGCTCGAACGCCTGGCGGCGGCGCCGTGACGGCCGCCGCGGCACATTCGATCAAAACCGACCACCTTTTTTAAGAAAGTCCTAAGGGCAGCCTGCCATAGTCCGGCCATCGGGATTTGTCCGGAGAAGGGCCATGCTGTTCATCGTCGCGATGTCGGGACTGGTGGGGTTCGTGGCCGGCGTCAGGGTACGCCTCCTGGCCCTGACGCTGCTGGCCGCCCTGGTGGCCGCCGCCGCCGGCGTCGGCGCCGTCTCCCTGGCGCTGCCGGGCTGGCAGGTCGCCCTGTCGGTCGTGCTGGCAGTCACCGCCTTCGAGCTGGCCGCCTTCGCCGCCATGTCGGTGCGCATCGGTCTGTCGCCGGCCGCCGGCGCCGCCGGGGAAGCTCCCGAGACGGCCAAGCCGGCCCGCGCCGCCCGCTCCGGCGCCGCCGCGCTGCGCTGAGAGGCCGCCCGCAATCCAGCCATGCAGCTTTGCCGGCTGTCACGGGCGGATTTTTCTTGCGAATGACTGGAATTCGCAACGCCTTTGCTTCATTTAGAGGAGAGGCGGGTGTTATCAACGCCCGCTCGCGGCCGTGTCTTTCCGACGTTGATCCTCCGCCTCCGGCCGGGCCTGCATTCGAAGGAAGCCGACTTTGAACGCCTACACGTCGAACGCTGCGACCGCCGCCGGGGGCGCCACCTTCCCGATCCCCGACAATGTGTTTGCCGAGACGGTGACCGAGGTCCGGCACTACACCGATCGGCTGTTCCGCTTCCGCACCACGCGGCCGCAGAGCTTCCGCTTCCGCTCCGGCGAATTCGTGATGATCGGCCTGCCCAATGCCGAGCGGCCGGTGTTCCGCGCCTACTCGGTGGCCAGCCCCGCCTGGGACGACGAGCTGGAGTTCTTCTCGATCAAGGTGCCGGGCGGTCCGCTCACCGAATACCTGCAGAAGGTCAAGGTCGGCGACACCATCCTGATGCGCAAGAAGCCGACGGGCACGCTGGTGATCGACGCGCTGTTGCCCGGCAAGCGGCTTTATCTGCTGTCCACCGGCACCGGCGTGGCGCCGTTCGCCAGCCTCGTCCGCGACCCCGATGTCTACGAGAAGTTCGACGAGGTGATCCTCGTCCAGACCTGCCGCGAGGTGGCCGAGCTGGCCTACGCCCGCGAACTCTACGACGAGGTGGTGAACCACGAGTTCCTCGGCGAGATCGCCGCCGGCAAGCTGCGTCTCTACGATTCGGCGACGCGCGAGCCCTATCCGCGTCAGGGCCGCGTCACCGACCTGATCGATTCGGGCAAGCTGTTCGCCGACCTCGGCGTGGCGCCGTTCGATCCGGCCATCGACCGGGCGATGATCTGCGGCTCGATGGCGATGATCAAGGACACCAAGGACCGGCTGGAGCGCTTCGGCCTCGTCGAGGGCGCCAACAACGCCCCCAACACCTTCGTCGTCGAGCGCGCCTTCGTCGGCTGATCCTTCGCCTTCCGGATATGCCGAAGGCGCCCCTCGGGGCGCCTTTTTCTTTTGGCGGCGCGGCAAAGAAAAAGGCCGCCGGTTGCCCGGCGGCCTCGATGGGTGTTGCCGACGCGCCGATTACTCGGCGGCGTTGGTCGCGGCGCCCTTCAGCGCCTCGATCTCGGCGAGCGCCTCGTCGTAGCGGCCCTGCAGGCTCTCAAGTTCGGCCTGATGGGCCTCGTCGAGCTTGGCGGCATCGATGCCGGCCAGATTCTGCAGCGTGCGCCAGAAGCGGCGGCGTTCCTCGACCAGGCGAACGATCTGGGCCGGCACCGGGAAGCGGATCAGCTTGCCCTTCTTGACTTCCCAGATGAACGGGATCTTGCCGATCCGGTCCTCTTCGCTGAGGTTGATGAACTCGTCGATCGACACGGCGTTGTTGACGTCATCGGCAAGCGGCTTGCCGGTGAACTGCTTCTTGAAGCGACCTTCCTGGTGGGCGAAGTGAGCCGGGGTGAGCGGCACTTCCTTGGTCTGCTCGTTGCCGTCGGCGTCCTTGTAGGTCAGGACGAGGGTCGTCCAGTCCTGATCGACGTCGGGGTTGCCGTCCAGCGAGAAGCGCTCCTTCAGCACCGAGCCGCCGTCCGGATTGTGGACGTAGACCGGGCTGGTGCGGCTCTCGACGGCGAGGCGGGCATGCTCGCTCGACACGTCGTCACCGATGCCCTGCTCGCCCTGGCAGGGCGTGTAGACGTCGATGATGGCCGGCGACGTCGTCCGCGACAGGGCGGAGAGGACGTTCTTCAGGAAGTGACCCTGGATCGAGGTGGCGGTCTGCACCACCATCACCGCCGGATGGAAGGCGGCGATCAGGCCGAGTTCCTTGCGGTTCTCGGTCTTGCCGGCATGCGCCGCGCCATAGCGGGCGAGGTCGGAGTCCTGGCCGATCAGCGAGGAGGTCGAGGCCTGGCCGCCGGTGTTGGAGTAGACGCCGGTGTTGACCACGATCACCTTGATCGGCGTCTTGGTCGACAGGAGCCGCGACAGCGCGCCGAAGCCGATGTCGTAGGTGGCGCCGTCGCCGCCGATCGAGAACACGGTCGGCAGGCGGCCGAGTTCGGTTTCGCTGAACTGCTCCCAGCCGAAGGTGCGGAACGCCTTGTCGTGCACCGCCGGATCATACTGGTCGGCGAGCTCCAGCTCGGCGATGCGCATGGCCCGGAAGTTGACGAGCACGTCGGCCGCGATGCCCTCGTAGATGCCCTTGGCGAGCGCGGGAGCATCCTGGAACAGGCTGTTCACCCACGGATCGCGGTAGGGGTTGTAGGGGAAGGTCGACGAGTAGACCGACGAGCAGCCGGTCGAGTTGGCGATCACCGCCGCCGCCGGGCCTTCGCCCGTCGGGCCGCTCTCCAGCAGGAAGAGGTGGTGATTGATCGTCTCGAGCGACGACTTGATGCGGGCGATCCGCGCCTCGTCGGTCACCGTGGCGAGCTTGTCCTCCAGCTTGGCGACCAGCACCTCCACCTCGGCGATGTGCTCCTTGCGGGCACGGCCCTGCAGGGCGTTGTTCGCCGCCATGATCAGGCGCAGCGCCGTCACCTCGCCGCAGCCGCGGCAACCGCCGTGACCACCGGTCATGGCATAGTAGTTGTCGCGGTCGAGGACCAGACGCTTGGCGTTGGCGCCGGTCAGCTGCTCGGTGAAGCGAGCCGGCGTGTTGGCCGTCTTGGTCAGGAACTCGAAGCGGGCCTGCAGCGTCTCCAGGAGCGCGTCGTCCTGCTCGGTCTGGACCAGGGCGTCGGAGCCGCAGACCGTGGTGCACTCGAGGCAGCCCGAGCACTTCCACGGGTCGAGGCCGACCGAGTAGAGGCCGCCGGTGCCCGGCGCCTTCTTTTCCGTCTGGTCGAAGAACAGGCGGGTACGCGCCACCGGGAAGTTGGCCAGCACGCTGGTCATCTTGTCGAAGTCGAGGGCGAGCGAGGCATCGCCGGCGGCAATGCCGGGCGCCACCTGGGCGAACACCTCATGGAAGGCGCGAGCCTTCGGCTGAGACTTGTAGACCTCGCGGATGGCGGCGGCGATGGCCGGCACCTTGTCGGCGATCTCGGCGCGGCGGGCTTCGACGACGTCGATCTGCCGGGCGGCGGTGGCGACGAGATCGTCGATCTCGTGCACCGTCGACGGCATGGCGGCGTCGGGGCAGACCAGCGTGCATTCGAGGCAGGCCGTGCACTTGTCGGCGTCGAACACCGGCACCTGACGACGGAACAGGCCCTTGTCCTTCATGGCGGCGGAACCGGCCGGCATGAACATGCCGGTGCCCGGCAGGACCGGCGATTCGCCGATGGTGCCGTCGCGGAACGGACCGGCCAGCATTTCCTCGTAATAGTCGGCGTCGAAGACGCCGGCCGGCGAGTTGGCGTCGAGGTTGCAGATCGAGGCGGAGATCGCCACCGAACGGGCCTGCGTCACCGGGGCGTTGGCCTCGGCGGCCTTGTAGGCTTCGTCGTTGTAGGGGACGGCCTGGGTCGCCTCGGCACCCTCGGCGATCACCGCCATGTTGCCGGCGACGATGGCGTCGCCCTTGGCGCCGAACTTCTTGGAGATCTGCTGGCGCACCTTCTCCAGGATGGCGGCGCGGTCGGCGCCGGCGGTGATGCGCTTCTCATGGCCGCACAGGGCACCGATGAAGGCGATGCCCATCATGCGGGTGGCAAGCTCAGGCGACGGCGCGTTCTTGCTGGCGACGGCGAAGGCGTCGACCACCAGGAACTTGATCTCCTTGTCGCGGATCGTCTTGCGGGCCGAGGCCGGCAGGTCGAGCCAGGCTTCGAGCGGCGTCTTCGACGACTGCAGGATGAAGGTGCCGCCCTTGGCGAGGCCGCGCAGCGGGTTGGAGTGGGCGAACACCTTGTGGTCCGGCGAGATGACGATCTCGACGTCCTCGATCTCGGCGTTGGTGATCTTCACCGGCTCCGGCGACAGGGTGATGTAGTAGTTGGTCGGCGCGCCGGACTTCTCCGAGCCGTACTTGGGGGCGGCCTTGGAGTAGAGGCCGAGGGCGCCGGCCAGGATGTCGGTCAGGAGCTTGCCGGTGGCGATGGTGCCGTAGCCGCCCACCGAGTGGAAGCGGACGCGGAAGGCGTCGTCGGGCAAGAGGCGCGGGTTCTCGCCGGTCTCCAGCGCCATGAACTCGGTCTGCGGATAGGCCGCCTTGAGCTTGGCCTGGACTTCGCTCATGCGGGCGTTCGGGTTCTTGGAGAAGAACTGCGAGCCGAGATAGACGAACGGGTTGTTGCGGGCCGCTTCCATGTTGTCGAAGGCGGCGACGATGTGGCGCGACTGCAGGTCGTGGCCGCCGAGGCCGAAGATGGCCGTGGTGACCTTGGGCAGGCTGTCGATGGCCGGGATGCCTTCATGGCGGCCGCCGTCGGCGTTCTCGCGGGCCTTGAACAGCGCCTGGGTGACGAAGGCGGTCAGCGCCGTGTCGTCCGAGCGCTCGAGCACGGTGACGGCCTTCTTGCCGGCGATGGCGGCGATCAGCTCGGCCTCGGGGAACGGCTGCAGCAGCTTGACGGCGATCGAGCCGACCTTGCGGCCCTTGGAGCGCAGGTAGTCGACCACCGCCTCGACGTCGTCGGTGACCGAACCGAGGCCGATCATCACGTAGTCGGCGTCCTCGGTCTTGTAGGTCATGATCGGCGAATAGTGGCGGCCGGTCAGCTCGCCATACTCGTCCATCGCCTCTTTGACGAACTTCGGCACGTCCACCACGAAGTGGGTGCGATGGTCGGCGGCGCCGGACTGGAAGTCGGGCTGGTTCTGCACGCCGCCGGTCAGGCCGGGGTTGTGGATGTCGACGAGAGCCGGCACCATCTGGCGGGTGCCCTTCTCCCAGGCGTTCAGCCACTGGCGCTTGAACTGGGCCTTGAGATCGGCCGGCACCCACTGGGCGGCGGTGTCGATCAGCTTGCCGTCGTTGTCGGCCTCAATGGCCGCCTCGTTGGCGTCGATGTAGCCCTTGAGGCTGGCGGTGGCGGCGGCGGTGAAGGCGTCCTTGCGGCGCACGAGCCACTGGCGCAGCTGGTAGGCGCGGCCCTTGGCGCCGAACAGGATCTCCTGGGCGACGGTCGGGCACTTGATGCGGCCGGTGGGATCGCCGAGGAATTCCTTGAGCAGCGCCGGCTCGGGCATCTTGGCCTCGGACAGCATGTGCGAGGTGGCAAATCCGTCCATGGCGTTGGCGACCGGCACCAGCGACAGCGCCGATACCTTGTAGGAGATGGCGGCGAGGTCGGCCGCTTCCTGCGGGTTGGCGCCGAACAGGATGGTGTAGCCGGTCGGCAGCAGCGAGTAGACGTCGTCATGGCCGGCCATGACGTTGAGCGAATGCTTGGACACCACGCGGGCGGCCACCTGCAGCACGAAACCGCCGGCCTTCTTGCCGACCGTCACGTAATGCGACTCGAGGCCGTAGAGGATGCCCTGCGACGACGAGGCGTTGGAAATGAACTTGCCACCGGTCAGCGCGGCGCCGAGGGCGCCCGACTGGGCCGAATGCTCGCCTTCCGGCTCATAGAAGAAGGGATGGCGACCCCAGACGTTGCAGCCGCCGCCGGCGCGGAAGCTCTCGTAGATTTCAGAAATCTCGGTCGAGGGGGTGATCGGGTAGCCGATGACGCCGCCGCAGACGTGACCCATGACGTGGGCTACGGCGCCGTTGCCGTTGATGACCGTGGATAGACCTGGATATTTCGCGCTCATTTGCTGCATCCGTCCTGCTGCATCTGCTGCTTCTGCCCGCTCCGTCCGATCAGTCACTGGCCGGAGTTCGGGCGACGATACGCCGATGTTCAGCTGCCGATGGAGTTCTGACCTTGATTTCGGTCAAAACTATACGAAACTTACTTGGGTTTCAGTGTTGTTACCGATAGACCCTTCTGCCGTTATAGAGGCGCGGCAGAAGTTTGTCGTAAGTAATCGCCCGTGGACTAAGTGGAACTGCGAAGGTTTTACTGCTATGCGTTTTTTGCAGGGCACCGTCCCTGCCAGGGTCGCGTTGCCTGCCGCCGGCTTCCCGGACAACCCGCTGCTCCGAAATGAGGAATTCCGACAAACGCTTGTCGCGGCAGCGCGCCGGAGCCGCCTCCGCGGCCGCCGTCACCGGAAACTATCGCCGGCGGCCGGCAAGGAAAGGACAGTATTCGTCGGCCGATTAATCGGTTTATCTCTTGCGCCCGGCGCGGCGGCGGCCTGCCCGATCCCGACGGAACGTAAAGTTCACCTTTCAAGATAAGTTTAATCCGAAGCGGTTCCGCTTTCCATGCTGCATTCGTCTCAGGGAGATACGCCGGGAGCGGTGTCGGGCCGGCCCTGTGGCCAGTCGTCGACGCCTTCTACTGACAGATCTTCCGGCGGCCGGCGCGGGTTTGCAGCGCCGCTGGCCGCCGGCTTCTTTACGCTGTCGATGAGACTAAGGTCGAATACGAATTGAGGTGCATCACCGGTCCGCCCTATACGATTGAAAGTGAGTTGCAGTATCGGTGCCGCTGGCCGGTTCGGTTTCCAGGCGCGGCGGATTCCGGGAGTGCCTGAGGATGGGTGTTTCGATCGAGACCATGAAGCCGGGCGACAGCGCCCGCGTCACCGGCCTCACGGCCGGCGACCGCGGCTACCGCCAGCGCCTGCTTGCCATGGGGCTGACGCCGGGCTCGGTGTTCGAGCTGCGCCGCAAGGCGCCGCTCGGCGACCCGATCGAGATCTCCATCCGCAACTTCACGCTGACCTTGCGCAAGGCCGAGGCGGCCATCCTGGAACTGGAGGCCGTATGATGGCCGGGCGGAAACCTCTCGTCGTCGCCGTCGCCGGCAATCCCAACTGCGGCAAGTCGACGCTGTTCAACGCCCTGACCGGCGCGACGCAGAAGGTCGGCAACTGGCCGGGCGTCACCGTCGAGAAGCGGGTCGGCCACTTCGTCCATGCCGGCCGGCCGGTCGATCTCGTCGACCTGCCCGGCGTCTACCTGATCGGCAGCGCCGACGCCGGCTCGCAGGACGAGCGCGTCGCCCGCGACTTCGTGCTGTCCGGCGAGGCCGATCTGGTCCTCAACATCGTCGACGCCTCCAACCTCGAGCGCAACCTCTACCTGACCACCCAATTGATCGAACTCGGCGTGCCGATGCTGGTGGTCCTCAACATGATGGACATGGCCAAGGCGGCCGGCGTCGAGATCGACGTCGCCGCGCTGTCGGCGCGGCTCGGCTGCCCGGTGGTGCCGACGGTGGCCAACCGCTCCGCCGGCCGCGAGGCGCTGAAGTCGGCGATCGTCGAGGCGGCCGCGCACCACTGCCGGCCGATCGACCGTCCGGCCCTCGATCCGGCCGTCGCCGCCGCCGTCGAGGCGCTGGCGCCGCGCCTTGCCGACGCCGCCCGTGGTGCCGGCGCCGATGCCGAATGGCTGGCGCTGAAGCTGATCGAGGGCGACACTCTGGCGGAAAGCCTCGCCGGTCCGGCGCTCGTCGCCGACGCCGTCAAAGCCCGCCGGGCTGTCGAGGAGGCGACCGGCGAGGACACCGACATCGTCATCGCCGACGGCCGCTACCGCTTCGTCGGCGAACTGATGGCCGCGAGCCATCGCCACACCGGCCGGCTCGCCGCGCCGCTGTCGCAGATGATCGACGCCGTGGTGCTTAACCGCCTGCTCGGCGTGCCGATCTTCCTGTTCGCCATGTACCTGATGTTCCTGTTCACCATCTCGGTGGGCGGCGCCTTCATCGATTTCTTCGATCAGGCTTTCGGCGCCGTGTTCGTCGACGGCTTCGGCGCGCTGCTCGCCGCCATCGGCACGCCGCCGATCATCGAGGCGGCGCTGGTCGGCTTCGGCTCGGGCATCCAGACGGTGTCGACCTTCGTGCCGATCATCGCCTGCCTGTTCCTGTTCCTGTCCTTCCTCGAAGATTCGGGCTACATGGCCCGCGCCGCCTTCGTCATGGACCGCGCCATGCGGGCGATCGGCCTGCCCGGCAAGTCCTTCGTGCCGCTGATCGTCGGCTTCGGCTGCAACGTGCCGGCCATCATGGCGACGCGCACCCTCGAAAGCCGGCGCGACCGCGTGATGACCTCGCTGATGGCGCCCTTCATGTCCTGCGGCGCCCGCCTGCCGGTGTTCGCGCTGTTCGCCGCCGCCTTCTTCCCGGTGAGCGGCCAGAACATCGTGTTCGGCCTCTATATCGTCGGCCTCGCCTTCGCCGTGCTGACCGGCCTCGTGCTGAAGTCGACGCTGCTCGACGGCGAGCCGACCCGCTTCGTCATGGAGCTGCCACCCTACCACATCCCCACCGTCCGCACGGTGGTCGTCCAGGCCTGGCAGCGCCTTCGGGAGTTCATCCTGCGGGCCGGCCAGGTGATCGTGCCGATCGTCATGGTGCTGTCCTTCCTGTCGGCCATCGGCACCGACGGCAGCGTCGGCCGCGACAACGGCCGCGACAGCGTGCTGTCGGCGATGAGCCGCGAGCTGGTGCCGGTGTTCGAGCCGCTCGGCGTCACCGAGGACAACTGGCCGGCCGCCGTCGGCCTGTTTACCGGCATCTTCGCCAAGGAAGCGGTGATCGGCACGCTCAACGCCCTCTACGAACAGGTGGGCGGCGAAGCGGCCGCGACGCCGGCCGGCGGGGAGGAAGAAGCCGTCGGCCTCGGCGACAAGCTGATCGGGGCGCTGGCCACCATCCCGGAGAACCTCGCCGCGCTCGGCGGCAGCGTCGCCGATCCGCTCGGCATCGACGTCGGCTATGTCGACGACAGCACCGCCGCCGCCGAGAAGCTGGAAGTGGACGGCTCGGTGTTCGGCGCCATGCAGGCGCATTTCGGCGGCCCCGCCGCCGCCTTCGCCTATATGCTGCTGATCCTGCTCTACACGCCCTGCGTCGCCGCCCTCGGCGCCATGCGCCACGAGATCGGCGGCAAGTGGACGGCCTTCGCCGCCGTCTGGACGACGGTGATCGGCTATCTCGCCGCCGTGTCCTTCTATCAGGCGGCCACCTTCGCCGCCCACCCGGCCAGCTCGGCCCGCTGGCTGATCGCCGCCGCGGTGATCTTCGCGGGGTCGGTGACGCTGATGTGGATGGCCGGCCGGGCGCACGGCCGCCGGCTTGCCGCCCAGCCGGCGGAGTGAGCCGCATGATGACGCCATCCGGAGTGCGCGATTATCTGAGGGAGCGCGGCAGCGCCTCGCTCACCGACGTCGCGCTGCATTTCGACGCCAGCGAGGACGCCGCCCGCGCCGTCCTCGACCTCTGGGTCGGCAAGGGCAAGGCGCGGCCGCTGCCGGCCGGTGCCGCCTGCGCCAAGGCCGGCTCCTGCGGCTGCGCCTGCAAGCCCGAGGACATCTTCGAGTGGGTCGGCGAGCAACGGTCGGCCGGCTGAGCCACGTCTTTCAGAACGGAAAAAGCCCCGGCTTCCCGTGAGGGAGCCGGGGCTTTGCGTTGTCCGAGAAAGAGCGCCCTGTCAGATGGCGGCCTTGATCCAGTTGGAAAGGTCGCTCTTGGGGGCGGCGCCGACCTTCATGGCGGCCGGCTGGCCGTCCTTGAAGATGATCAGCGTCGGGATCGAGCGGACGCCGTATTTCATCGCCGTGTTGCCGTTTTCGTCGATGTTCAGCTTGGCGATGGTGATCTTGCCGTCGAGTTCGCTGGCGATCTCGTCGAGCGCCGGGGCGATCATCCGGCAGGGGCCGCACCACTCGGCCCAGAAATCGACGAGGACGGGCGTCGACGAGGCGAGCACGTCGGCGGGAAACGACTGATCGGTGACTTTCTTGGTCGACATGGCGAACCTCACGAGCAGAACGCGACGCCGTGAGTCGGCGTCGCCGTTGCCCGAAAGCTAAGGAGCCGACCTGCGACCGTCAAGCCGCGCCGGCATCGCCGTCGATCCAGCTTTCGTGATCGCCGGGCTCGGAGCCGGCATCGACGGCGTGAAGATAGGCGGAAAGCGCCGCGTCGAGCGCCCCCGGCGCGATCTCGTCGAGCCTCGGCGTCGCCGTCCACAGGATGGCGGCGCGCACCGGCCGGTCGGGCCAGAGATCGGCAAGCACCGCCCGGTAGAGGGCGAGTTGCAGCAGGTAGCGCTCCGGCACGGCGCGCGGCGGCCGCGCCGCCGTCTTGTAGTCGACCACCGTCACGGAGTCGTCGCCAACCAGCAGCCGGTCGACGCTGCCGGCCACGGTGACCGTCCGCCCCGCCGGCGTCGTCAGGCGGCCGGCGATCGCCGCCTCGGCGCGGGCGGCCGGCGAGAACAGCGGCGCGAGGTCGGGCCGGGCGAGGAGGGCGACGACGCCATCGGCGAGCGTCGTCCGCTCCGCGTCGGAGAATTGGGACAGGGCGCGGGCGAGATAGCCGCGCGCCGCGGCGGCGCGCTCCTCCGGCGCGATCTCCGGCAGTAGCTCGAACAGGCGGTGCAGCGCCGTGCCGCGCGCCGCCGCCGCCGGATCGAAGGCGGCGGCGCCGACCGTGCCGGCCCGTGACGGCGAGACCGGCCCGGCTTCGGCAGCGGTTGTCGCCAAGGGTGCGGTCAGCCAGGCCGGCAGCGGCGCCGGTACGCCGGCAGCCTCGGCGGCGGCGACGGGCGACGCCGGCGGTTCCTCGCCCTCGGCACGCCAGCGCCAGGCAATGATGCTGCCGTCATCGTCCTTCACCGTCTCGGCCGTGCTGCCGAGCGCCGTCAGCACCAGGCCGTGCCAGCGGCGGTCGGCGCCCTCGTCGGCGCCGGCCAGACCGGCGACGATCAGCCGGTCGCGGGCACGCGTCAGGCCGACGTAGAGCAGGCGCCGGTATTCCTCCTCCTCGGCGGCGACGAAGACGCCGGCCGCCTGTTCCACCGGCGCCGGCCGGAAGGCGCCGCCCTGCCGCCAGACCAGCGGCGGATGCGGCCCGTCGCCGAGCGTCAGCACGTCGGGCAGGTTCTTCTCGCTGCCCGGTTTGTCGCCGGGATCGATCAGGAAGACGATCGGTGCCTCCAGACCCTTGGAGCCATGCACCGTCATGACGCGCACCTCGTCGCGCTCGGCGTCGAGTTCGCGGCGGATCAGCTCGCCCCCCTTGGCGAGGCGGTCGACGAAGCCGTTGAGGCCGGCCGCCTCCTCGCCCTCGTAGGCGAGCGCCAGCGACAGCAGCTCGTCGATCACCTCGTCGGCCTCGCGGCCGAAGCGGGCGCGATAGGCGGCGCGGCCGCCGTCCGGCCCGACCAGGCGGGAGAGGAAGACGAAGGGCTCGCCGCGATCGGCGCGCGCCATCCAGACGGCGACGATCGACCGCAGGCGCTCGGCGTCGGTGTCGCCGGCATCGGCCTGACGCTTGACGGCATCCCACAGCAGGCCCGGCCGGTCGTGGGCGAGGCGGAACAGCGCCTCCTCCGTGAGGCCGACCAAAGGCGATTTCGCCACGGTGGCCAGCGTCAGGTCGTCCTCGGGCATCAGCGCCACGCGGGCGGCGGCGATCAGGTCCTCGGTGACGATGTGGTGGGCGACGTCGAGCCGGTCGGCGCCGGCCACCGCCACGCCGCGCGCCTTCAGCGCCCGGTTGACCGCCTCGACGAAGACGCCGCGCTTGCGGACGAGGATCAGGATGTCGCCGGGCCGGATCGGCGCACCGGTGGCGGCGAGGCGCGTGCCGGCGCGCAGCCAGCTAGCGATCTCCTCGGCGACGCGGCCGGCGAGGCGTACCGCCGGGCTGGCGGCGGCCGTGGTGTCGACCGGATCTTCCCAGTTGCCGGGCGGCGGCGCCGGCAGCTTGCCGACCGCCGGCCACAGTTCGACGAGGCCGGGCTCGCGGCCGCGCACCGTCTCGTGCACGGTGGGGCCGGCATCGGTGGACAGGCCCGCGTGGGCGGCCGGATTGCGGAAAATGGCGTCGACGGCGCCGATCACCGCCGCCGTCGAGCGGAAGGACAGGGTGAGGCGGAGGTCGTGCACCGGCAGGCGGGCGGCGGCGAGGCGGCCGCCGAGCGTCCGCCGCGTCTCGCCGAACAGGTGCGGCGCCGCCCCCTGGAAGGAATAGATCGACTGTTTCTCGTCGCCGACCGCGAACACGGTGCGTCGGCCGCCGCGCGCCCCCTCGCCGGCCGTGAACTCGCCGGTCAGTGCCTCGACGATCTGCCACTGGCGCGGCGAGGTGTCCTGCGCCTCGTCGATCAGCACGTGGTCGAGGCCCTCGTCGAGCTTGTATTGCACCCAGCCGGCGGCGTCGGAGCGCGACAACAGGGCGGCGGCCCGCTCGATCAGGTCGTCGAAGTCGAGGAGGCCGAGCCGCGCCTTCTTCGCCTCGAAAATGCCGATCAGCCGGTCGGCGAGACGCAACAGGGCGGCGCTGCGCGTGCCCCACAGGGTGGCCGACAGCGCCCGCTCGATCTCATTGAGACGCTGCGCCTCGCGCTCGAAGCGCTCCATCGCCTCGGGCAGCGCCTCGGTGACGTCCTTGGTGAACGGCCGCTTGCGCGGCTCGCCCCTGGCGGTCAGGAACAGCGCCCGCCAGAGCGGCCGTCGCGCCTCGGCGTCGGGGGCGGCCAGCGCGGCGCGGAATTCGCCGGCCAGCAGCGGCATGGACTTCGACGTCGAGGCGTCGAGCGCGTCGATCAGCCGGCTCAGGAACGGGCCGGAGAAATCCGGCGACGCCGCCATCTCCTGGAGCAGACTGTCGCGGCTGGCGCCGGCCGGCGCGCCCAGCGCCTGCGGCAGGGCGGCGAGCGCCGCATCGATCGACGGATAGCCGTCGAAGAAGGCGACCAGCTCGCCGCGGGCGGCGACCACGGCGGACAGCGCCCGGTCGAGGGCGTCGTCGCTGGCCGTGGCGACCAGTTCGGCCAGCGCCAGCCCTTCCGGACTGGCCGGCCGGGCGGCGCAGGCGGCGAGCAGCTCGGCCCGCGCCTCGGCGTAGAGGTCGGCGGCGCGGACGTCGTCGAGCACGCGGAAGCGGCCGGAGAGGTTGGCCTCCAGGGGAAAGCGTTGCAGCAGCGCCTCGGCGAAGGCGTGGATGGTCTGGATCTTCAGGCCGCCCGGCGTCTCGATGGCCCGGGCGAACAGCCGCCGGGCCGGGGCGAGGCGCTCGGGCGCCACGGGGCTGCCCTCGAGGTCGGAAAGCACAGCCGCCAGCTCGGTGTCGGAAAGGCCGGCCCAGCGGCCGAGTTCGTCGAAGACGCGGCCTGACATTTCGGCCGCTGCCGCCTTGGTGAAGGTCAGGCAGAGGATGCGGCCGGGGTCGACGCCGTTGAGCAGCAGGCGGATCACCCGCCGCGTCAGCACCCAGGTCTTGCCCGAGCCGGCGTTGGCCGACACGAAGGCGGAGGCGTGCGGGTCGGTGGCCTTCCTCTGGACGTCGCGGGTGGCGGCCGGGATCTTCATTCGTCCCCCCCCTCGTCCTCGATGCTCCATTCCTTGACGCGGGCGAGGTGGTCGTAGTCGCCCCGGTCGCTGCGGCGGAAGGGGCGGGCGCGCGACAGGTAGCCGCGCCTCGGGTCGGCATAGGCGCGGACGAGGCCGCGCAGGCGGCCTTCCGCCTCGGCGATGGTCTGTTCGAGGCTGACCGGATCGCCGCCGCGCGGCGCGTGGCCGGCGTAGCGTTCGACCTCGTCGCGGCCCTCGAGGCCGCGCAGCACCACGTGCACCAGCTCGGCCGCCTCGCGCGGCCCGTCGAGCGCCACGAAGCCGCCGTGGCGGGCGATCGCCGCTTCGAGCGGCAGTTGCGGCGTCAACTGGGCGGCGATCTGCGCCGCCGTCGGCGCCCGGCCGGTCTTGAAGTCGATGATCGTGACGCGGCCGTCCGGCTCGATGTCGATGCGGTCGGCGCGGCCGGTCAGCGTGAAGCGGTCGGTAAGGGCAAGGCTGCCCTCGATCTCCGGGTGGCGGGAGCGCGGCGCGCGCTTGGCCTCGAAGTCGAGCACGATGAAACGGGCGAGCGCCACGAAGCGCGGCCACCAGAGGGCGTGCACCTCCGGATGGGCGGCCAGTGCCTCGGCAAAGCGCGTCCGGCCCAATTCGACGAGGACGGCGACGGCCGTCTCGTCCCACGGGCCGGGCCAGCTGCCGGCGAAATCGGCGAGGATGTCGTGGATGAGCGTGCCGCGCGTGCCGAAGTCGGGCGTCTCGCCGAGGCCGTCGAGCGGCCGCAGCCTCAGGATGCGCTTGGCGTAGATGGCATAGGGGTCGCGGATCAGCGTCTCGATGTCGGTGACCGGCAGCTTGCGCGGCCGGGCGTCGAGCGGCGGCGCCGGAACGGGGCGCGGCGTCCGCGGCTCGGGCGGCCGGTCGTCGAGCCGTCGCGCCCAGTCGACGAAGCGGTCGCCGCGCGCCGTCATGGCCGCGGCGCGCGCCGGGCCGATGAGGCTGACGAGGCGTTGCAGGAAGCGGGTCGGCACGGTGGGAGCGCCGCCGCGCCGGGTCGCCCGGATCAGCACCACGTCGGGGGCGCCGAGGCTCTGGGCGAAATCGTGGGCGGAGAGGCCGATGCGCACCTCCGGCGGACTGAGGCCGAGGCCGGCCCGCATCGGCCGCGACAGCCAGGGGCCGGTGTCGGTGACCGGTGGGAACACGCCCTCGTCGAGGCCGACCAGCACCAGCCGGTCGGCCGGCAGCAGGCGCGCCTCGATCGGGCCGGTGACGGTGACGCGCGCCTGGCGGCCCGGCGTCAGCACCAGCACGTTGCCGATCAGCGCTTTCAGCACCGGCGCGAAGTCGGCGGCCCTGAGCGGCAGATCGGCGTCGGGCGCCCGGGCGTGCTGTTCGAGCACCGACAGCAACTGCCGCTCGGCCCGCGTCGGTTCATCTTCCGTCTCGCCGTCGGGACGGCGCGTCAGGCGGGCCAGCGTCTCGGCGAGGGCGGCGAGAAAATCGCCGAGCGTCGTCGCCGGCAGCGCCGACGCGGCGACCAGCGGCGCCATGGCCGCGTCGAAGGCGTCGGCGAGCCGGCGCGCCTCGTCGAGGGCGGGGCCGTCGTCGCCGTCGTCGGCCCGGCCGAATGCCCCGTCCAGCGTCCTGAGGGCGGCGGCGATCGCCGCCGTGCCGCCGAAAAGGCGCGGCCCGCGCAGCACCTTGCGGACGATCAGCCGGCCGGCCGGCCGCACCCTGGCCGGCGGCAGGCCGAAGCGCGCCTCCGGATGGCCGAGGATGGCCGCCACCTTCACCGCCGGGAAGTTCTCGGTCGCCGCTTCGGTGGCGATGAGCGCCAGAGCGCCGTAGGGCGTCTGCGGCAAGGGCAGGCCGGCGGTGTCCTCGACCTCGATGCCGAAGCGGTCGAGTTCGGCGACGACGCGGCGGATGATGGTGCGGTCGGGCGTCACCAGGATGGCCCGCGCCTCCGGCCGCTCCAGGCATTCGCGCAGCGCGATGGCGGCGGCCAGCGCCTCCTCGGCCTCGTTGGCGGCGACGGTCAGGGCGACGCCGGAGAGCGCTTCCCCGGTGCCCCCGGCGTCGGCGTCGAGCGCCGCGGCGTGCTCGGGCCAGCGGTCGGTGACCTCGGCCGGCACCAGCGCCCGCCGGACGATGCCGGCGCGGGCGAGAAGCGCCGGCGGCGGCCCGCCGAGTTCGCCGATGTCGTCGCGGTTGATACCGAGCCGTGCCAGCAGCCGGTTCATGGTGTGCTCGGGATGGGCGGCGTCGATGAGGCTGGCGGCCAGCGTGTCGGGCGGGATGTCGCGATCAAGGCCGGGCAGCACCACGGCGCCCTCGGGAAGCGCCAGCACGGCGGCCATCAGCTCGGCGGTGGCCGGCACCGAGCCGGTGGACCCGGCGACGATCACCGGCCCGCGTGGGCGAAGGCGGCGCCAGCGGGCGATGGTGGCCTCGACCATCGCCCGGTGGAAGGCGCCGGCGCCGATGCCGCCGCGCTCGGCGACGGCGGCCGGCAGCGCCTCGGTGGCGATCTTCAGGAAGGTCAGCGACATCTGCCACCAGGCGGCATAGTCGTCGGGCACCAGCGTGTCGAGCTTCCGCCAGTCGACGCTCTCGAGTTCGGCCTGATCGAGCAGGGCCAAGAGGTCGGCGGCGAGGTTGAGCGCTTCGGCCGGCGATCCCGGCACGGCGATCGGCGCGCCGGACGGCGTCAGCAGCCGGTCGCCGGCCACCCGCTCGCGCCAGCGGCCGATGAGGCGGGCGAGCATCAGCCGCCGCTCGGCGGCGGCGATCACCGGTGGCAGGCCGAGCGCTTCCGGCGCCACGAGGTCGTCGTCGCCCTCGAGCACGTCGGAGATGGCGAGGATGCGCGGCAGCACCGTCGCGCCGCGGCCGGAGGCCCGGCGGAAAGCCTGACGCAGCGCCACGCCGGCCCGGCGGGTCGGCAGGCAGACGGTGACGTCGGCCAGCGCGAAGGGATCGTCGCGATAGGTGCGGCCGGCGATCAGCCGGCCGTCGAGGAGGGCCTCGGCGAGCGTGGCGAGGAAGGGTGCGCCGGGATGGATGGTGAAGACGCCCCCGGACATCAGCCCTACTCCGCCGATGTCAGGATGGTCCGCTCCGCCTGTCCGATCGCCTCGGGCGTGCCGACGTGCAGCCAGGTGCCTTCCATGCGGAGGCCGTGCAGGCGGCCGCCGAGGATCATCTCGTCGAAGACGCGGTTGAGCGAGAAGGGAGCGAGCGGCCGGCCGGCGAAGGCCTGCGGCTTCAGGATGGCGACGCCGGCGTAGACGAAGGGGGCGACGGTCCGCTCGCGCCGCCGCGTCAGACGGCCGTCGCCGGACATCTCGAAGTCGCCAGCCCCGGAATAGCCGACCGAGCCGACGGTGGGGGCGAGCAGCAACAGGCCGTCCATGCAGTCGCCATCCCAGGCGCGGGCCAGCGCCGGCAGGTTGGCGGAGACGCCCTCGATCCAGATCGAATCGGAGTTGAGGTGGTAGAAAGGCTCGTCGCCGAGCTGCGGCAGCGCCTTGACGACGCCGCCGCCGGTGTCGAGCAGCAGGTTGCGCTCGTCGGAGACGACGACGGCGAGGTCGCGCCGCTTGCCGACGTGGATCTCCACGAGGTCGGCGAGATAGTGGACGTTGACGACGGCCGTCTCGACGCCGGCCTCGGACAGGCGGTCGAACACCCGGTCGATCAGGCTGCGGCCGAGCACCTCCACCAGCGGCTTCGGCGTGGTGGCGGTGATCGGGCGCATGCGCTTGCCGCGGCCGGCGGCGAGCACCATGGCCCGGCGCGGGCGGAAAGCGGGGGAGGAAACGGCGTCGGTCATCACGAAACGGTCGGTCTCTCGAAAAGGGCGGCTCACGGCCGGGCGTCGGCGAGCCCGAGCCGTTCATACCAGAGCTTGACGCCGGCGAGAACCTTGCCGGCCAGCGCTTTTTCGAGGTTGCGACGGACGCGCGGCACGAAGCGGAGATGATGGCTGCGGCCGGTGAGCTTGGCGTAGCGGACGAAGCGGCCGAGGATCTTGGCGTTGCGCTGGGCGCCGAGGAGGAGGACGGCGTCGCGGAATTCCGCCTCGTCGAACGGCCCGGCCACCGCCAGCCGCCGCTGGCAATAGGCGTCGACGAGCGCCGCCTGAAGGTCGTCCGCGACGTCGACGCGGGCGTCGGTGACCAGTGAGGCGAGGTCGTAGGCGGCGGGGCCGATCAGCGCGTCCTGGTAGTCGATGAGGCCGATCGGATCGCCGTCGGCCTGCCAGAGGATGTTGGGCGAATGATAGTCGCGCAGCACCCAGGCGGTGCGATCGTCGTCGAAGCGGGCGAAGAGGCCATCCCAGAGGGCGCGCCAGTCGGCCGCCTCGGCGGCGGCGAGCGGCCGATGAAGCGCGTCCGGCGCGTACCAGGTGGCGAACAGCTCGACCTCGGTGAGCAGCGCCCGCCGGTCGTAGACGGGGAGCGGGAAGGCGCGGCCGTCGTCGCCGGTCGCCGTCGCCGGCCAGGCGACGGCCGCCATGTCGGCGAGGCGGCGGGCGGCGGCGAGATAGCGCCCGGGGTCGGCGACGCCCTCCGGCGCGATGCCCTCGCCGCCGAGGTCTTCGAGCAGCAGGATGCGGCGCGGCGCGTCCTCGGCAAGGAGGCGCGGCGCGCGGAAGCCGTGCCGGCGCAGCGTGTCGCCGATGGCGACGAAGGCGTCGAGGCGGTCGGTGACATGCACCAGCGCCTCGTAGGGGAGGCCGTCGGCATGGATCGGCAGGGCGCCGAACGGCGGCCAGCGCATCAGCACCGCCGGCCCCTTGCCGCCACTGATCCGCTCGAAGCGACGGGTCGAGGCGTCGCCCTGGAGATGCGCGCGGGACGCCTCGCCGAAGCCGGCGCGGTCGAGAAGGTCGCGGACGGCGCAGGTCTCGTCGAGCCGGTGCGCCCAGCCGCCGCCGTGCGGCACCAGCGCGAAGCGGCGGCCGTCGCGTCCCTCGCCCTCGGAGATGATCACGTCGAGCCGGTCGGCCGGCAGTTCGCCGCCGGCCCGCTCGGGCCATTCGATCAGTGTCACGCCTTCGCCGACCGCATCGGCGAAGCCGATCTCCAGGAGTTCGTCGGGATCGGCGAGGCGGTAGAGGTCGAAATGGTGGACGGGGAAGCGGGCCGTCTCGTAGCCCTGCAGAAGCGTGAAGGTGGGGCTCGGCACGTCGAGGCCGGGGTCGCCGGCCAGCCGCCGGACGACGGCGCGGGCGAAGGCGCTCTTGCCCATGCCGAGGTCGCCGTGGAGCGCGATGACGTCGCCCGGCCGGACGATGGCGGCGATGTCGTCGGCGAGCCGCCGCGTGCCGGCCTCGTCGGCGACGCTGACGGATAGGGCGTCGCCGCTCATTCGGCCGCTTCGGCGAGGCTGGGATTGACCGGCAGCCGGCAGGCGACGCGCGTGCCGACGCCCGTCTGGGAGACGATGTCGACGCTGCCCCGGTGCAGCTCGACGAAGCTCTTGACGATGGAGAGGCCGAGGCCGGGGCCGCGCCGGCGGGCGCCGTTGGTGCGGCTCTCGAAGCGCTCGAACACCGCCTGCAGGTACTCGTCGGGAATGCCGCGGCCCTGGTCCTCGACGACGAAGGTGATCTCGTCGCCGGCGCGCCGGCAGACCAGCGACACCACGCCGCCGTCGTCGGAGAAGGCGATGGCGTTGGACAGGAGGTTGTACAGCACCTGGCGGATGCGCTTCTCGTCGGCGACGAAGCAGCCGATGTCCTGGGGCACGTCGAGGCGGAGGTCGATGCGCGCCTCGGCGATGCGGTCCCTGAGGCCGGCGGTCGCCGCTTCGACGGTGTGCGGGATGTCCACCTCGCCGAGGTCGAGTTCCATGATGCCGGCGTCGACGGTGGCGAGGTCGAGAATGTCGTTGATGATGGCGAGCAGCGCCGTCGAGGAATCGAGGATGTAGCCGGTGTATTCCTGCTGCTTGATGTTGAGCGGGCCGGCGGTGTCGTCGCCGAGCAGCTGGGCGAAGCCGATGATGTTGGTGAGCGGCGAGCGCAGCTCGTAGGAGACGTGCTGGATGAAGGCGTTCTTCAGCTGGTCGGCTTCCTCGAGCGCCTCGTTCTTCTCGGTCAGCGCCCGCTCGACGTTCACCGAATCGGTGACGTTGACGAAGGTGATCAGCGTCGCGCCGTCCGGCAGCGGCACGGTGGTGAAGTCGATGACGCCGCCGTCGCGGCGGTCGAGCCGGCCGGTCAGGCGGTTGCGGCTGTCGGCGAGGCCGGCGACGGCAAGCCGCACCTCGTCCCAGGCGGCGCGGTTGCCGTGGGCGGCCATGCAGTGGTTGACGACGTCGTTGATGTGGGGTCGGCCGGCCAGCATGTCGTCGGAGAGCTTCCACAGCGCGCCGAAGGCCGGATTGGACAGCCGCAGCCGGCCGTCGGAGCCGAACACGGCGACGCCCTCGGACAGGTGGTCGAGTGTCTCGCCCTGCACCCGCGTCAGTGCGTTGTAGCGGCTCTTCAGCTCGATCTGCTCGGTGACGTTCTCGTAGACATAGGTGACGCCGCCCTGCGGATGCGGGTTGGCGATGACGCGCAGCGTCTGGCCGGTCGGCAGATGCCACCAGCTCTCGCGCGCCTCCATCGCCTGGTAGGCGGCAAGCTGCTCGCGCTTCCAGCTGCGGAAGTCGGCCTGCTCGGGCAGCTTGCGCGACACGCGGAGCTGGTCGAGCACGGCGGCGTCGTCCGGTCCGGTTTCCAGGAAGGCGGTATCGAGGTCGAACAGCGCCCGGTAGGCGGCGTTGTAGAACTTCAGCCGCTTGTCGGCGCCGAAGATGGCGACGGCGGTGGTCAGCTGGTCGAGGGTGCGGGCGTGGCTGTCGATGGTGCGGCGCAGCTCGACCTGCGCCTGTTCGAGGTCGGAGACGTCGGTGGCGATGCCGGCGCTGCCGTTCGCCGTCTCGACGTCGACGACGTCGAACACCCGCCGGGCGCCGCCGACCACCAGCGACAGGCGCTTCTCGAACAGCGGCGCCGCCGGCCGGCTGTCGGCGATCGCCTTGCGGGCGGCGGTATCGAGGAACTCGGCGCCGACGGCCACCGCCTGGGTGGGGCTGGCCACCTCGACGGCGCGGGCGTAGGCGGCGTTGACCCAGACGAGGCGGCCGGCCTTGTCGCGCGTCCAGGCCGGCATCGGTGCCTTGTCGATCAGGCTCTCGAAGGTCTCGATCAGCGTCCGCTGGCGCTCGAAGCGTTCGGCAAGCTCGGCATATTGCTGCCGCTCGCGCGTGAGGTTGCGGAAGCGGATGAAGCAGCGCGAGCCGTTGACGCGGCCGGCCGCCTCGATGTGGACGCCGTTGGTGGTGGTCAGCACGTCGACGAAGGCTTCGCCCTCGGCGCGCAACGACCGGGTGCGGGCTTCGAGAAGCTGGGCGGAGGCCGGCTCCAGCCACTGGCCGAAGGCGAGGAAGCCGACCTGGCTGCGCGGCACGCCCGAGGCTTCCGGCAGCGAGCCCATCACCTTGGGCGCTTCGTCGCGGGCGCCCCAGATGACGGTGCGCTGGTCGTCGGCATTGAGGGCGGCCTCGGTGCGGTCGGCGGCGAGCTTGAGGTCGGCGTTCTCGCGCAACAGGCGCTCGCGGTCGTCCTCGGCCATGCGGCGCGCCCGGATCAGCGCGGCGGCCGACACCACGGCGATGCAGATGGCCGATACCAGGGCGGAGAGGGCGGCCACCTGCATCGGCTCGAAGTAGACGGCGCCGTCGGAACCGAACTTGATGGCCTGGGCCGCCGCCGAACCGGCGGCGATCGGCGACAGCACCGTCGTGAGCAGGGCGATCTTCCCCACACGCCCAGCAAACGGCAATCGTCTCCGGCGCGAGCCCGGCATGCACGTGTCCCCTTCCGGCCGCATTCAAAGGGCATCCGCTCCCGTCCGGGAGCCGCGCCCCGGACCGGCGCGTGCCCCGACGCCGATCCGAATCACCCCAAAATACCGCCTTTCAGGGGGGGCAAAAAGGGTCGAGGACGCCGCCATCGGCCTGCCGGAGGCAGGAAGTTTCATCTGACGATTCTGTTCACGGAACGTTCAGAGTTTCCGGCGGCCGGCCCGTCGCGGCCGGGGAGTCGACATCTCGGGAAGGGGTCGGCCAGAGGGTTGAGCGGACTCGCCTTATGCATCCCGGCCGCCTGGACTTTCGCCCGCCGTCGCCGGGAGCGCCCGCTTCGAGGGGGAAAATCCGCATATGTGGAACAGCTGTGGATAAGGCTTTGCCGGCAACAAAAGCCCGCCCGCGCCGTCGAGGGGCGCGGGCGGGCTGCTTTGGGAAAACGGCGGGCGGTGCCGGCGCTCGATCAGTACCGGTACATGGCCGACTTGAACGGGCCGTTCGACTTGACGCCGATGTAGTCGGCCTGCTCGGCCGTCAGCTTGCTGAGCTTGGCGCCGAGCTTGGCGAGGTGCAGCTGGGCCACCTTCTCGTCGAGATGCTTGGGCAGAACGTGCACCTTCTTCTCGTACTTGTCGCCGCGCGTCCACAGCTCGATCTGGGCCAGCGTCTGGTTGGAGAACGAGGCGCTCATCACGAAGCTCGGGTGTCCGGTGGCGTTGCCGAGGTTGACCAGCCGGCCCTCGGAGAGAAGGACGATCTTCTTGCCGTCGGGGAATTCGACGAGGTCGACCTGCGGCTTGACGTTCTTCCACTTGAAGTTCCTGAGCCCGGCGACATCGATCTCGTTGTCGAAATGGCCGATGTTGCAGACGATCGCCATGTTCTTGAGCTTGCGCATGTGATCGAGGGTGACGACGTGAAGGTTGCCGGTGCAGGTGACGACGATGTCCGC
Source organism: Pleomorphomonas koreensis DSM 23070 (assembly GCF_000425185.1). GTDB lineage: Bacteria > Pseudomonadota > Alphaproteobacteria > Rhizobiales > Pleomorphomonadaceae > Pleomorphomonas > Pleomorphomonas koreensis. Next base: position 43,422 of record NZ_KE384327.1, on the reverse strand, counting down.
CCGGTGGATGTCGTCTTCCAGCGTCACCACCTCGAAGCCGTCCATGGCCGCCTGCAGGGCACAGATCGGATCGACCTCGGTGACCAGCACGCGGGCGCCGGCGCCGGCGAGCGACTGGGCCGAGCCCTTGCCGACGTCGCCGTAGCCGCAGACGATCGCCACCTTGCCGGCCATCATCACGTCGGTGCCGCGGCGGATGGCGTCGACCAGGCTCTCGCGGCAGCCATACTTGTTGTCGAACTTCGACTTGGTGACGCTGTCGTTGACGTTGAAGGCCGGCCAGGGCAGTTCGCCGCGCGCTTCCATCTGGTAGAGCCGCATGACGCCGGTGGTGGTCTCCTCGGAGACGCCGCGGATGCTGGCCTTGGCGCGCGAGTAGAAGGTCGGGTCCTTGGCGAGCCGCGCCTTGATGGTGGCGAAGAGTTCTTCCTCCTCCTCGCTCTTGGGATCGGCGAGCACGGAGGGGTCGGTCTCGGCGCGGGCGCCGAGGGTGACCAGCAGCGTCGCGTCGCCGCCGTCGTCGAGGATCATGTTGGCGGTCTGGCCGTTGCCCCAGTCGAGGATGCGGTCGGTATAGGTCCAGTAGTCGCGGAGGGTTTCGCCCTTCACCGCGAACACCGGCGTGCCGGCGGCGGCGATGGCGGCGGCGGCGTGGTCCTGCGTCGAGAAGATGTTGCAGGAGGCCCAGCGCACGTCGGCGCCGAGCGCCTTCAGCGTCTCGATCAGCACGGCGGTCTGGATGGTCATGTGCAGCGAGCCGGCGATGCGGGCGCCCTTCAGCGGCTGCGCCTCGGCATATTCGGCGCGCACGGCCATCAGGCCGGGCATCTCGATCTCGGCCATCTCGATCTCGGTGCGGCCCCAGGGGGCGAGCGAGATGTCTTTCACGACGTAGTCCTGGGCGGCCATCGGCGGATCTCCCGGTATTGGCTGGATGAATGTTGCGGGCGGCAAACGGAAAGGCGGACGCCGGCCGGCGTCCGCTGCTCGACGCCTTATAGGAGAAGTCGGCCCCCAGCGCAATCGCGACATAAAGAAATCCTTATATCATGATGGACGGCACGCTCGACGGCGCTTCAGATCGATCGGCTTTTGCTCTAGTGTCCAGCGCGGCGGTCCGTCCGCCGGTCCGGGAGGAGAGCGGACATGAGCAATGTAAAGCCGGTGCTGGAGGTGATCGAGGCGCCGCTGGCGCGGACCTTCCGCATCTACGGCCACGACTATCCCTTCGTCTATTCCGGCTGGCACCACCATCCGGAATACGAGTTGCACCTCATTCGCCGCAGTTCCGGCCAGTTCTACGTCGGCACCTATGCCGGCGCCTTCGGGCCGGGCAACCTGGTGATGACTGGCCCCAACCTGCCGCACATGTGGGTGTCGGATGCCGCCGACCGCGACGGCGACGGCCGCATCCGCGAACGCGACCTGGTGCTGCAGATGGGCGAGGGCTTCGCCGAGCGCTGCATGGCCGAGTTCTCCGACTGCGCCGGCCTCGCCGCCCTGCTCGACGCGACGCGGGCCGGCATCGAATTCTCCGACGCCGCGTCCGCCAAGGCGTCCGGGCTGATGGAGGCGCTGCTCGCCGCCAACGGCTTCGAGCGGATGGCGCTGTTCTTCGAGCTGTTGCGCGTGCTGGAAGCGGACGGCGGCCGGCGGTCGCTGTCGGTGAAGGGCCTCGAGCACCAGTGCGCCCAGCCGCGCCGGCTGGAGCGGATGCTCGCCTACATCGCCGGCAACTTCAACCGGCCGGGCCTCACCTGCCGCGAGGTGGCGTCGACGGAGGGCATGGCGCTGTCGGCCTTCTCGCGCCTGTTCGAGCGGCACCTCGCCTGCTCCTGCGCCGAGTACATCAACCATCTGCGCATCTACAAGGCGTGCCAGCTGTTGTCGGAGACCGACGACCTCGTCACCTCCATCGCCATGGACGTCGGCTACGAGACGCTGTCGACCTTCAACCGCAACTTCCTGCGGCTGATCGGCCGGACGCCGTCGGCCTTCCGGGCCGAGCGGAAGGCGGCCGGCCGCGGCGACGCCCGCCCGGCGGCCTGACCTGGTGCTAGAGCCGCCGGCCGTCCTCGCCGAACAGGTGCACGGTGGAGAGATCCGGGCGGAGGCCGATGCTGTCACCGGGATTGAGGTCGACGCGCTCGCGCAGCACGACGACCAGCATCGTCGTGCCGAAGCGGGCCAGCACCTGCGTCTCGGCGCCGGTCGGCTCCACCACCACCACCTCGGCGCGGAAGCCGGCCTCGTCGAGCGCCAGATGCTCGGGCCGGATGCCGTAGGTGACGGCGCCGGCCTTGGCGCCGGGCGGCAGCGGCAGCACGGCGCCGCCCTCGGCGACGAAGCCGCCGTTGCCCGCCTTGCCCTTGACGAGGTTCATGGCCGGCGAGCCGATGAAGGTGGCGACGAACAGGTTGGCCGGGTGGTCGTAGAGTTCCAGCGGCCGGCCGATCTGCTCGACGACGCCGCCCTTCATCACCACGATGCGGTCGGCCATGGTCATCGCCTCGATCTGGTCGTGGGTGACGTAGACCGTGGTGGTGCCGAGGCGCTGGTGCAGGTCCTTGATCTCGGCCCGCATCTGCACCCGGAGCTTGGCGTCGAGGTTGCTGAGCGGTTCGTCGAACAGGAACACCTGCGGGTCGCGCACGATGGCCCGGCCCATGGCGACGCGCTGGCGCTGGCCGCCGGACAGCTGCTTGGGCAGGCGGTCGAGATAGGGCTCGAGCGCCAGGATGGCCGCCGCCTCCTGGACGCGGGCGTCGATGGCGGCGCGGCTTTCGCCCTTCAGCTTCAGCGCGAACCCCATGTTCTGGGCCACCGTCATATGCGGGTAGAGCGCATAGTTCTGGAACACCATGGCGATGTCGCGTTCCTTGGGCGGCACGTCGTTGACGAGACGATCGCCGATGCGGATGTCGCCGGCGGAAATCTCCTCGAGGCCGGCGATCATCCGGAGCAGCGTCGACTTGCCGCAGCCGGATGGACCGACCAGCGTCACGAACTCGCCGTCGGCGATGTCGATGTCGATACCGTGGATGACCTGATGGTTGCCGTAGAACTTGGCGACGTTCTCGATGGAGACCTTGGCCATGCTGTTCCTCCCTGGAATAGTGTTCAGAGGCCAAGCCGCCAGACGCGGGCCGCCATGATGCGCCCCTCGGGGGCTTTGAGGCGGACGGCGGTGACGGCGGCCGGATCGGCGAAACGCTTGGTGCCGGCGTGGCGTCCGCCGTCGGCGAACACCTCGATCGATCCCCGGTCGAGGAAGACGCGGAGCGAGCGCACGCGGGCGCCGGCGGCGAGATAATGCGGCGACGGCGCATCGGCGCCGCCCGCCTCGTGGATGATGGCAAGGCCGTCCGCGTCGGCGCGGACGCCGAGCCTGAGGCCTGGATGGTCGAGCACGAGATCGAACGGCGTGCCGGCCTCGTCGAACTCGATGACGATCTCGGCGGCGCCGTCATCGAGGCGCAGCGTCTCGCCGGAAGCGAGGCGGCGATCGTCGACCAGCGACTGGCGCAGCGTGACGGCCGCCTCGACCGGCGGCGTCGACAGGGCGCCGTCGGTCAGCAGCAGCCGGCGCGGCAGCGTCATCGCCGTCGGCCAGTCGGCGCTCTTGACGATGTCGGTCCAGTTGGCCAGCCAGGCGATGGCCACCGGGCCGTCCTGGTCGACGAAGGCCTGGAAGCCGTAGGCGTCGGTGCCGAAGTCCAGCTCCTGCCGGAACTCCGGCGTGAACGTCCGCCCGTCGAAGCGGCCGACGATGCCGAAGGTGAGGTTGCGCCGCCGCGTCGGCAGGTCGCGGCTCATCAGCAGGCCGACGATCAGCAGCCAGCGCGTCGCGGGATCGCCGGCCGGGCCGTCGAGCGGCAGCATGGCCGGGCATTCGCCGACCGTGTGGCCGTATTCCCGCTCGCGGTGGACGAGGCCGACGAATCGCCAGCCGGTGGCGCCGGTCGGGTCGTCGGTCTCGGAGAGCATCACCACGCCGCCCTCGGCGTCGCGGCCGCCGAGCAGCATCTTCAGCCGGCCGTCCGGCCCGGTGAAGACGTAGGGGTCGCGATTGTCCTCGCCGATGCCGAGCCCTTCGGGCCGGCCGGCCAGCACCACCCGCGAGGCGCCGGCCGTGATGCCGTCCTCGGAGCGGACCATGCGCTGCACCTCCATCTCCGGCTGGCGGCCGTCGATGTGGTCGGTGAAGAAGGCGCGGAAGCCGTCCTCGCCCGGCACGGCGATCGCCGTGCCGGAGAACACGCCGCCGGCGCCGTTCGCCGCCCACACCGCCTCGTCCGGTTCGAGGAAGATCGGCAGATGACGCCAGTGCAGGAGGTCGTCGGAGACGGCGTGGCCCCAGTGCATGGCGTGCCAGCGCGCCCGGTGCGGATAGTGCTGGTAGCAGAGGTGGATGCGGTCGCCGAAGCGGCCGAAGCCATTGGGATCGTTCATCCAGCCGAAGGGCGGCCGGAAGTGGTAGCCGGCCAGCTCCGGCGGCGTCGCGGCCGGCCCGGCGGAGAGGATGCGGACACCGGCATCGAGCACGGTGGCCGGATCGTAGGCGTAGACGACCGACAGCGAGGTCGTTTCCGGATCATAGTCGAGCCGGTCGGCCGGCGCGGCGGCGACGATGCGCTGCCGCTCGAAGCAGTCGCTGCGCCGCGTCGAGACCTCGCCGGCCGGGCCGGCGCCGCCGCGTAGCATGACGACGGCCGGCGCCGCACCGGTTGCCTTGAGGAACAGCTCGATCGTCTCGCCGGCCGCCACCTCGGGGAAGGCCAGCGTTGCCCGGCCGGAACCGCCGGCCGGAGTGAATGCCTGGGACATGGTCAACCTTTCACCGCCGAGCCAACAAACGAGCTGATGAACCAGCGCTGGAAGACAAGGTAGAACAGGAGGATGGGGATCATCATCAGCACCGAGGCGGCCATCGCCCGGTCCCAGTAGATGCTGTCCTGGCCGAAGAAGGTGGCGATGGCCACCGAGATCGGCCGGGCGTAGTCGGTCTGGGTGATCAGGATCGGCCAGAGATACTGGTTCCAGGTCTCGATGCCCATCAGGATGGAGACGGTGGCCAGCGCCGGCAGGCTCAGCGGGATGAAGATCGACCACCAGGTGCGGAAGATCGAGGCGCCGTCGATGGCGGCGGCCTCGTATAGCTCCTTCGGCAGTTGCGCGAAGAACTGGTAGAACAGGAAAGTGTAGAGCGGACTGGCCACGAAGGGCAGGATCTGGGCGGTGAAGGTGTCGGAGAGGCCGGCGCGCGACACGATGATCAGCAGCGGCATGATGATGCTCTCCTGCGGGATCACGTAGAGCGCGATGACCACGGCGAGGATCAACGCCCGCCCCGGCAGGCTGCCCCAGGCGAGGATGAAGCCGGCCATCGAGTTGACGATCAGGCCGAGGCTGACCGTCGAGAACAGGATGAACAGCGAGTTGCCGAGATAGCGGCCGAAGGCCAGCTCGCCGGCGAAGTTGCCGACCTCGCGGAAGTTGTTGAAGGTCGGATGGTCCACCCAGAAGGCCCGGAACGAGCCCATGTCGGCCAGGATCTGGAAGCGGTCGTCCTTCAGCGAGGCGATGAACAGCATGAACAGCGGCGAGATCACCACCAGCGCGATGATGAACACTGAAATCGACTGGACAAAGCGGTAGCCGTTGAGCGCCGCCGCCGGCTTTTTCACGGAAAGGGCGAGGTCAGACATCGAAGCGCCTCATGAGCCTGCGCTGAACCAGCGCGATGACCAGGACGATCAGGAACAGGATCACCGATACCGCCGAGGCATAGCCGAGCTTCTGCTCCTCGAAGCCGGAGCGCACCATGTAGTGCACCACGGTTTCGGTCGACGACTTCGGCCCGCCCTGCGTCAGGATAGCCACCTGCGTGTAGAGCTTGAAGGCCTGGATGGTGGTGATAACCAGGACGAAGACGTGGGTCGGCCTGAGGCCGGGCATGGTGACGTGCCAGAAGCGGCCCCAGCGGCCGGCGCCGTCGATGCGGGCGGCGTCGTAGAGTTCGTCGGGAATGCCCTGCAGGCCGGCGAGATAGATGATCATCTGGAAGCCGTAGGCCTGCCAGGCCGACAACAGCACCATCGACAGCATCGCCCAGTTGGGATCGCCCAGCCAGTCGATCGGCTGGATGCGGCCGCCCGACAGCACGCCGACGACGTGGTTGAGCGGGCCGGTCGGATACTGGAACAGCGTGCCCCAGATGACGCAGACCACCACCATCGAGGTGATGGCCGGCAGGAAGAACATGCCGCGGTAGAGGTTGCGGAACGGCATCTTGCGATTGAGCAGCAGCGCCGTCAGGAAGGCGAAGCCGCACTGGATCGGCAGCACCCACAGGGTGAAGCGGGTGACGTTCCACAGCGACGTCCAGAACAGGCCGTCGTTGAGGATGCGGATGAAGTTGTTGAAGCCGATGAAGCGGACCGGCGTCGGTCGCGGCACCAGCGGCTGGTTGGTCATCGCCGTCCAGAAGGACAACAGGAACGGCGTAATCAGGAAGATGGTCATCAGCCCGACGGCCGGCGCCAGCATGCCGATTTCCTGGAGGAAACGCGACCAGCCGACGCGGGCGATGACGGAGCGGCGACGCTGCTTCGGAACGGTTGTGAGTGCGGACATGGGAGCCCCTCGCCGGGCGATGGATGGCAGGAGGTGACGCGCGCCCGAAGGGAGGACGGGCGCGCGCCGCGAGGATCATGCCGGCTGGCCGTGGCCGGCCGGCACGCCGGCGTCGTTCCAGCCGCGTCCGGGGGGCGGGCGGCGGGAACGCGGGGCGTCAGTTGCCGCCGAACGGCGGGTAGCCGTCGTTGTCGGCAATGTCCTCGTCGATCTTGGCGGCGGCGGCCGTCAGCGTCTTCTGCGCGTCCTCGCCGTTGAAGATCTGGTCGACGGCCTGCATGAAGGCCGAGGTGATGGCCGGATAGGCCGGGTGCGGCGGCCGCGGCACCGCCACCTTCGACGCCTGCTCGAAGGCGACGGCCAGCGGCCCGCCCTCGGCATAGAGCGGCGACTGGGCGGCGAAGCTCTTGAGGCCGGGATAGGCGCTCTGGCTCACCGCATAGTCGCGATAGTCCTTGTCCTTCAAGAGGAAGCTCAGGAACTTGCCGGCGATGTCGGGATGCTCGGACTGGCTGGTGATCGCCCAGATCCAGGTGCCGTCGGGGCTGGCGCTCTTGTCGCCGAACTTCGGCAGCGGCATCACCACCACGTCGTCCTTCATCTTGGCGGCCGCCTCGGCGTAGAACCAGTGGCCGCCCCAGGCGAGCGCCGCCGGCTCTCCCTCGGCGTAGAACTGGTTGGTGCCCGACGACATCGGCACGACCCAGCCGTTCTTCACCCAAGTCTGCATCATGGAGAGCGCGTCGACGCAAGCCTTGGAATCGAGCGTGCCGGTGGCCGTCCAGGTGGTGCGGTCGATCAGGTCGCAGCCGAAGGAGTTGAGGATCGGCTGGTAGGCGTAGGTCACCCACTCGGTCTTGATGCCGTAGCCGCGGAAGGTGTCGATCGGCCACTTGACGCCGTCGAGTTTGGCGAGCTTGCCGAGATAGTCCTCGAACTCGGCGCGCGTCCAGGCGTCGTCCACCGACTTGGGGATGCGGGCGCCGATCGCCTCGAGATACTTCCTGTTGCCGTAGAGCACCACCGAACTGTCGGTGAGGCCGATGGCATAGAGGTCCTTGTCGATCGGGTAGGTGCCCTGGGCGACGTTGGACGCCGTCATGTCGTCGAGAAGGTCCTGGTCGATGTAGCTCTTGAGCGGCTTGAGATAGCCCGACCAGACGTAGTTGGCGAGGAAGGGCGCGTCGAGTTCCATGATGTCCGGCAACTGCTTGGACATCACCGCCGAAGAGAACTTCTCGTTGTAGGCGTCGTGCGGGGCGTAGATCAGCTCGATGTCGACGTCCGGGTTGGCCGCCTCGAAGCGCTCGGCAACCTTGCCGTAGAGCGCCACCCAGCCGGGATCGCCCTGGTGCATCATGCGCACGACGGTCTTGGCGTCGGCGGCGGCGGCAAGCGCCACGAGGGCGGTGGTGGCCGCGAGGACCGTAAGTAAACGATTACCCATCCTGAAAATCTCCTCCACCAGTCGTTTGTCCAAGAAGGTTCAGACGGAAGCCCGCTCTACAAGCTGGAACGGGAGCCGTTTCAGCCCCCCCTCCGGCGGTTCGGCCGCCTGAAGTATTTCCGCCGCCATCCGGCCCATCGCCCTGTGGGGCAGCGCCATGGTGGTGAGCGGCGGGTCGAGTCGCGTGACGATGTCGACCTGATTGTCGAAGCCCGCCACGGCGACGTCGTCGGGAATGCCGGCCCCTGTCCTGCGGAGCGCGGCGTAGACCTCCATGGCAACGCGATCGTTGCCGCAGAGGATGGCGTCGGGCCGGTCGGGACCGGCCATGAGATCGAAAACGTGCTGCTGCACCAGGCTGCGCGCCCGGTCGGCGTAGGCGGCGCGCTTCACCGCCGGCAGCACGGCGACCGGCGCGAGGCCGGCCTCGTCGAGCGCGGCGCGGACGCCGCGTTCGCGCAACTCGCCGGCCAGGATGCCGGGCAGGTTGATGAAGGCGATCCGCCGCCGGCCGGCGTCGACGAGATGGCTGGCGATGGTGTGGCCGGCCAGCTCGTCGTCGGGCACCAGCGACGTCACTCGGCCCGCGGCATCGCGGCAGTTGATCATCACGCCGATGCTGTCGGCGATCTCCGGCGGCAGCGCCACTTCCTTGTGGTACATGGCGGCGTAGCCGATGGCGCGCGGCCGGAAGCGGCTGACGTCGTCATAGACCTTGGCGATGTCGCGGTCGCCGCCGATGGTGGTGAAGAACACGGAGAGATCGGCCTTGCGGGCGGAATTGTCGAGGCCGCGGATGATCTCGGTGGCGAACGGCGAGGTCAGCAATTCGTCGGCGATGATGGCGATCAGCGGCATCCAGCCCTGCCGCATGCTGCGGGCGGCGAAGTTGGTGACGTAGCCGAGGTCCTCGGCAATGGCGCGGATGCGGTCGCGCGTCTCCTCGGCCATGCGCGCCGAACCGCCATGCAGCGCGCCGGAGACGGTTTTCACCGACACCCCGGCGATCCTGGCGATGTCCTGTAGCGAAACGGCCACGATCAAACTCCCCCGCGACGCCGGTTTCCCGGCTCCTCCGCCGCTCCCACGGCTGCCGTCCTGTGCTTTTGCGGCATGTGGCGGACGAATGCGCCGGCTGTACCGCGTTTTCCCTTGAGTTATCGATTACCCAATGCCACCGCGGCTGACCCGTGTCAAGGGGTCAATCGCCGAAAACGCTGCATCCCCGGACTCGCAGGCAGGAGAGGGGCGGGCGCGGATCTGTACGCGCGGAGTGGCTGAAATCCGGCCGGGCGACGATGCCTCGGTCGGGACCGGGCCCGAACGTCCCGCCTTCCTCCGACCCCGGTCGATACTGTCGTCTCAGTCTCGGATGGCGCGGCCATCGGCGCCGAAGCGGTGCAGGTGGCCGGCCATCGGTGCCAGCACCACCTCGTCTCCGCTGCCGACCGGCATGTCGCCGACCGTGCGGGCGGTGAGGCGGCCGGCATCCGGCACCTCGACGTGGATGAAAGTGTCACTGCCGAGATGCTCGGCGGCGACCACCCGGCCGCGCCAGCCGTCGCCGTCGCGACCGACGACGAGATGCTCCGGCCGGATGCCGATGGTGTCGGCGCCGGCCTTGGCCGCGAGATCGCCGGTGACGAAGTTCATCTGCGGCGAACCGATGAAGCCGGCGACGAACAGGTTGGCCGGCGCCCGGTAGAGATCGAGCGGCGCGCCGACCTGTTCGAGGCGGCCGGCCGACAGCACGGCGATCTTGTCGGCCATGGTCATCGCCTCCACCTGGTCGTGCGTCACGTAGATGGTGGTGGTGCCGAGCCGCTGCTGCAATTCGCGGATCTCGGCCCGCATCTGTACGCGCAGCTTGGCGTCGAGGTTGGAAAGCGGCTCGTCGAACAGGAACACCTTGGGGTCTCGGACGATGGCGCGACCCATGGCGACGCGCTGGCGCTGGCCGCCGGAGAGTTGCGCCGGCTTGCGGGCAAGCTCGCGGGAGAGGTCGAGGATGGCGGCCGCCCGTCCCACCCGGTCGCCGATCTCCGCCTTGGGCCGGCCGGCCAGCCGCAGCGCGAAGCCCATGTTGGCGGCGACGTCCATGTGCGGATAGAGCGCATAGTTCTGGAACACCATGGCGATGTCCCGGTCCTTGGGGGCGAGGTCGTCGACCGCCCTGTCGTCGATGCGGATCTCGCCGCCGTTGATCATCTCGAGGCCGGCGATGGTCCTGAGCAGCGTCGACTTGCCGCAGCCGGACGGCCCGACCAGCGCCAGAAATTCGCCGTCGGCGATGCCGATGGAGATGTCGTGCAGCACTTCCAGCGCCCCGTAGGCCTTGCGCAGGTTCCTGATCTCGACGGTGGCCATGCGATCCTCCCGCACATCGCTTGACAACAAAACAAAGTGATTTAATCTAATTGATGTCGACTTGGGAAGCCGTATTTTCGTGCGGCTTCCCGCGACGCTCGGGAGGAGACAGTAATGAAGACAACCCTGTTCACGGCGCTCGCCGCCGCGACGGCGCTCGGCTGCCTGCCGGCCATCGCCGAGGACCTGATCACCAGCGACCGCGTCGGACCGTCGGACGCGCCGAACAAGATGGTGTTCCGCATGACCGGCGACGGCCCGTCCAGCACCGATCCGACCTGGGCGGCCGGCTACACCAAGCTCTACACCGACTTCATCAACAACCATCCCGGCTGGCAGCTGGAATTGCAGATGATGACCGGCGACATCAGCCAGGAGCAGGCGCGCATGCTGGAGCAGGCCAAGGCCGGCCACGCGCCCGACTGCGCCGCCGTCGACAGCTTCGTGCTGCCGCTGTTCAAGGCGGCCGGCGTGCTGAAGTCCCTCTCCCCCTATTTTTCCAAGGAGGAGATCGCTGAGCTGTTCCCCTTCGTGCGTGACGGCGTCACCGGCAAGGACGGCCAGATCTATGCCTGGTGGTGGTCGACCGACCTCCGCGTGCTCTATCGCAACACCGAGATCGTGCCGGACGCGCCGGAGACCTGGGCCGACGCCAAGGCCGCCGCTCTCGCCTCGGTGAAGGCCGGCATGGAGGGCATGCTGTTCAACGGCAGCCGCTACGAGGGCACCACCTTCGACTGGCTGGGCAACTTCTGGGGCCAGGGCGGCAAGCTGGTCGACGAGGCCGGCAAGCCGGTGTTCGCCGACGCGGCCAACCGCGACAAGTTCGTCAAGGCCGTCGACTACTACCGCGACCTCGTCGAATCCGGCGCCGCCCCCAAGCGCGTCGCCACCATCGGCAACTACGACGACTTCAACGCCGCCGCCACGGCTGGCAGCACGGCGCTGTTTGTCGGCGGCAACTGGCAGTATCGCCAGCTCCAGAACGCCATGGAGCCGGAGGAGTTCGCCAAGTGGAGCTTCTCGATGCTGCCCGGCATCACCGCCGATCAGCGCTCCACCGGCACCGGCGGCTGGACGGTGGCCGCCTTCTCCTCCGACCCCAAGAAGGTCGAGATGTGCGCCGCGCTCACCCGCGAGGTCTACATGGGTCCGGCCAACGCCCTGCAGGAGCAGCTGCCGACCCGCGCCGACCTCTACGACAAGTATGACGTCTTCAAGAGCGAGGCCAACCAGACCTTTGCCAAGGCGCTGAAGGTGGGAGAGGCGCGGCCCGGCGTGCTGGTCTATCCTGAGATCTCCAACCAGATCCAGATCATGATGGGCAAGGTGCTGACCGGCGCCGAGAGCACCGAAGCCGCCGTCGACGAAGCCTTCAAGGCGTCGCTCGACGCCTACGCCCGGCTCTGACGGCTCCCGCCCGTCCTCTCTCGGGGACGGGCGGTTTCCGACCGGCGGGCGGCTTCGATAGACCTCCCGCAGCCGTCCGCCGCGGGCGGCCGCAGAGCCCGGCGGCCGCCCGCCACCCGTCGATCCCCCCGGATATCCGAGGTGCCCATGTCCGCAAGCGCCGCCAGGCGGAAGCCGTCCATCCTCGGGGCGTCGGGCCGGCAGAACCGCCTGCCCTCGCCCTATCCCTGGCTGATGCCGGTGATCCTGGTGATGGGGCTGTTCTACCTCTATCCGGTGATCGACGTCTTCCGCTACGCCTTCACCGACCTGACGCTCTTGGGCGGCGAGGGCCACTACACGCTTTCGACCTTCGGCAACGTGCTGCGGCGCCCCGAGCTGGCGCAGATCCTCTGGGTCACCTTCGTCTTCACCGCCGGCTCGGTGATCGGCCAGCAGGTGATCGGCCTTGCCATCGCCCTGGTCGTCGTGCGCGCCGAAAAGCGCCGCCTGTTCGGCACCACCATCCTGAGGACCACGGCGCTGGTCGCCTGGGTGGTGCCGGGCATCGCCGGCGGCATCATCTGGAAGATGCTGTTCAACGAGGCGCCGTTCGGCGGCCTCAACTCGCTGTTGCGCCTGATGGGCATGGCGCCGGTGCAATGGCTGTCCGACCCCGATATCGCCATGTGGTCGGTGGTGCTGTCCAACATCTGGCGCGGCACCGCCTTCTCGATGGTGGTGATGTACGCGGCGCTGAAGGCCATCGACCCCACGCTCTACGAGGCGGCCGAGATGGACGGCGCCACGGCGCGGCAGAAGCTCGCTTTCGTGACGCTGCCGCAGCTCCGCCCGGCCATTCTCGTCAACATGATCCTGATCACCATCCAGACGCTCAACACCTTCGACGCCATCATCGCGCTCTCCGGCGGCGGCCCCGGCCGCGCCACCGAGGTGCTGTCGCTCTATACCTTCAACGTGGTGTTCCGGAATTACGACCTCGCCGCCGGCAGCGTACTGTCGATCCTGATGCTGGCGATCAGCCTCGGGCTGGCACTCGTCTACGCCGCCTTCCTGCCCAAGGAGGATCGCTCATGAAACGCCGCCGCCGCGACCGTCTCGGCGACATCCTGAGCTACGCCTTCATGGCCCTGATGTTCGTCTTCTTCTCCTGGCCGCTGATCTGGCTGCTGTCCATGGCGCTCCGGACGCGCAAGGAGGTGTTCCTCGGCGTCGCCAGGCTGATTCCCAAGTCCCCGACGCTCGACAATTTCGTGGCCGTGCTGACGTCGAGCCAGTTCCTGGTCTATCTTGTCAACGCGCTGAAACTGTCGTGCCTGTCGGCCGTCGGCTGCCTGATCGTCGCCGCGCCGGCCGCCTACGCCTTCTCGCGCTTCGACTTCAAGGGCAAGGGCCTGTGGATGCTCGGCATCCTCGCCTTCCAGATGATCTCCCCCCTGGTGATCATGGTGCCGCTCTACCGCTACATGAGCCGGCTCGGGCTGATCGACGGCCATTTCGGCACCACCATGGTCTACATCGCGCTTGGCGTGCCGGTGGTCACCTGGCTCCTCAAGGGCTACATGGACGGCATTCCGAGAAGCCTCGACGAGGCGGCGCTGATCGACGGCTGCAGCCGTCTCTCGGTGTTCGTCCGCATCATCCTGCCGCTGTCGACGCCGGGCGTCGCCTCGGCCTTCATCATCACGGTGATCGCCGGCTGGTCGCAGTTCCTGGTGCCCTTCCTGCTGATCACCAAGGATTCCCTTGTTCCCATCGGCGTCGGCATCTTCCAGTATGCCGGCACGCAGAATGCCAGCACCATCCAGATCCTCGCCGCCGCCTGCCTGATCTCGGTGGTGCCGGCCATCGTCGCCTTCCTCGCCCTGCAACGCCTGATCCTGAGCGCCATGACGGCCGGTGCCGTCAAAGGCTGATTTCCCAACCGGATGTTTCCCATGCCTCTCACGCTTGCCCAACGTATCGACCGCCTCGACGTCCGCGTCGCCGAACTGGAGTCATGGAAGGTGCGCGAACGGCGGCCGCTCGCCGCCCTCGCTTTCGACGGCACGCCGATCGCCGTCGGCGACCCCTGGCCGCGGGCCGACGGCGTCGTCCGCTTCTCGCTGGAAGGCCGCCTGCCGGAGGACTGGCCGATCGAGAACAGCCGCCTCAGCCTCGACCTCGGCGGCGAGAGCCTGATCACCATCGCCTGCGACGGCGGCGAGCCCGTTCCCTACGGTCTCGATCCCTATCACCAGAGCTTCCCGCTGACCGGCCGCGCCGTCCGCGTCGAGACGGAGACGGTCGCCCGCCTGCCGTTCGGCGAGCCGGTGCGGCGGCCGCACGTCAACCGCGCCGAGCTGCAACTCATGGAGCCGGCCGTCGACGCCCTGTGGCTGCTGGTCACCCAGGCGATCGAGGCGGCGCGCGTCCTCGAAGGCCATGACGTGGTGCCGCATCTCGTCGCCGCCGCCGAGGATACGTTGCGCGGCCTCGACTGGCCGTCGTCGACCGCCGACTATATCGCCCGTACCGCCGGCAGCGAGGGGCAGCAGAAGATCTGGCGCCTGCCCGAGCTGATCGACGCGCCGGCCGGCCTCAATCAGGCCGAGCGGGCCAGCGTCGCCGCCGCCTATGACGCGCTCGTCGCCCGCCTCGCGGCCTTGCAGGAGCGGTTTCCGCCGGAAGGCGAGATCGGCCTCACCGGCCATGCCCACATCGACCTCGGCTGGCTGTGGCCCTATGGCGAGACGCGCCGCAAGACCCGCCGCACCTTCTCGACCGCGCTGTCGCTGATGGCGGCCTCGAAGGATTTCCGCTTCAACCAGTCGACGGCCCACTATTACGCCCAGCTGGCCGAGGACGATCCGGCGCTGTTCGAGCGGATCGCCGCCCGCATCCGCTCCGGCGAATGGGAGACGGTGGGCGGCAGCTGGGTCGAGCCGGACACCAACATGCCCTCGGGCGAAAGCCTGACGCGCCAGTATCTCTACGGCCAGCGCTATTTTCAGAAGACCTTCGGCATCCGCCACGACGTCTGCTGGCAGCCGGACTGCTTCGGCTTCACCGGCGCCCTGCCGCAGCTCCTCAAGCAGGCCGGCATCCGCAGCTTCTTCACCATCAAGGTCAACTGGTCGGAGACCAACCGCATTCCCTCCGACCTGTTCTGGTGGGAAGGGCTCGACGGCAGCCGCGTGCTCGCCCACACCTTCGACAACCCGATGCAGGGTTACAACGGCTTCGTCCGGCCCGATTGCCATGTGCCGACCTGGCGCAACTTCCGGGAAAAGGCGCGGCATCCGGAAACGCTGCTCTGCGTCGGCTACGGCGACGGCGGTGGCGGCCCGACGCCGGAAATGCTGGCCCGCGAGGAGCAGCTGCGCGTCTTCCCGACGCTGCCGAAGGCCCGCTGGACGCGCGTGACGGATTTCTTCGCCCGCGCCCATCAAACCGCCAGCGAGACGCCGCTGTCGGTCTGGCAGGGCGAGATCTATCTCGAACTGCACCGCGGCACGCTGACCAGCCAGAGCGTCGTCAAGCGCCTGCACCGCAAGGCCGAGCGGGCGCTGATCACCGCCGAGACCGCCGCCTCGCTCGCCCATCTCATCGGCGCGCCGAAGCCTGTGAGCCTGGAGCCGGCCTGGCGCACGCTCCTCAAGAACGAGTTCCACGACATCCTGCCCGGTTCGTCGATCCGCGAGGTCTATGAGGACGCCGCCGGGGAGTTGGGCGCGGTGATCGATGAGGGGATGAAGGCGCAGGCCGCCGCTCTCGACGCGATCGCCGCGCGGCTGCCGAAAGGCGAGGGGAGCCGCCTGCTGGTCGTCAACCCGTCGCTCGACGTCCGGCCGCTGCGACTGACGCTCGAAGATGGCGCCGTCGTCTCATCAAGCGAGACGCTGCCGCCGCTCGCCGTCGCCGTCGTCGATGCCGGCTCCCTGAAGCCGGCCGGCGCGCTGTCGGTCGGCCGGGATCATCTCGAAAACGACGTGTTGCGCGTGACGCTCGCCGCCGACGGCTCGATCGCCTCGATCCTGCACAAGCCGACCGGCCGCGAGGCGCTCGACGGCTACGGCAACCGGCTGATGGCCTATCCGGTCGACAAGCCGCGCAATTGGGACGCCTGGGATATCGAGGGCGATTATGCGATGCGCGGCGAGGAGATCACCGATCTCCAGAGCCTGGAAGTGGTGGAGCAAGGCCCGCACCGCGTGGCGGTGAAGATCGTCCGCCGGTTCCGGTCGTCGACCATCACCCAGGTGCTGTCGCTGGTCGCCGGCGGTCGCCGCCTCGACATCCGCACCACGCTCGACTGGCACGACCGCCGCGTCTTCTTGAGGACGCTGACCGCCGTCAACGCCCGGAGCCGCACCGCCACGGCCGAATGCGCCTACGGCATCGTCAGCAGGCCGACGCATGCCAACACCACCTGGGACGCGGCGATGTTCGAGGCGGCCGCCCACCGCTTCCTCGACCTGTCCGAGCCGGATTTCGGCGTCGCCCTCCTCAACGACGCCAAATACGGCCACAGCGTCCGTGACAATGTGCTCGGCCTCAGCCTGTTGCGCTCGCCGGTCTATCCCGATCCGCTGGCCGACGAAGGCGAACAGACCTTCACCTACGCGCTGATGCCGCATGCCGGCGCCTGGTACGCCGGCGGCGTCCGCGAGGAGGCCGACGATCTCAACCAGCCGCTCATTGTCCGCCCGGTCGACGGCGTTGCGGCCGGCGTCTACCGGCCGGTCAGGGCCGAGGGCATCCCGGCGGCGCTGTCGGTGCTGAAGCCGGCGGAAGAAGGCGATGGCCTGATCCTGCGTGTCTGGGAGCCGGCCGGTCGGCGCGGCGACTTCGGCCTGTCGCTCGACGGCGGCTGGACGGTCGACGGGCCGGTCAGCATTCTGGAGGAGCCGATGGATGTGCCCGAGCGCGGCCTCAGGCCGTTCGAGGTCAAGAGCTGGCGGCTTTCAAAGACGTGACCGGCCGGCTACTCTCCCTCCGTCCGCCGATCGGTCCGCGGACGGAGGAGGGCCGGCGCGTGAACTTGCTCGGATCGAACGCCGAACAGGCCGCCTTGAGAAACCGCCAGCTGGTGCTGGCGGCCATCCATCGCGGCGCGCCGATTTCCCGCACCGAGCTGGCGGCGCGCTGCGGCCTCACCAAGCAGGCGATCGCCCGCATCGTCGAACGCCTCGCCGACGAGGGACTGGTGATCGAGGCGCGGCGACGCCACGGTCTCAGGGGTCAGCCGGCCATCGAGCTGGAAATCGATCCCGAGGGCCTGTTCTCGGTCGGCGCCAACATCGACCGCGACCACCTGACGGTGGTGGTGGTCGACGCCACCGGCACGGTGCGCGGCCGCGTCCACCACGAGAAACGCTTCATCCTGCCGGACGAGTTCGTGGCGCTGTTCGCCGATGCGCTGTCCAGCTTCCGTCGCCGCAAGCTGATCGACGAGGGCCGGCTGGCCGGTGTCGGCCTCGCCGTGCCCGACTGGCTTGGCGAAATCGACGTCATCGGCCGGCCGGCCGCCTATGCCGCCTGGACCGGCTTCGACCTGCGCGGCGCCGTCGAGGCGGTGACGCCGCATCCGGTGTTCATCGACAACGACGCCAACGCCGCCGCCCTCGGCGAGATCGACTACGGCCTCGGCACCGAGATCGGCAGCTTCTTCTATGTGCTCGCCAACGCCTGCGTCGGCGGCGCGCTGGTCATCGACGGCGTCCGCCACAAGGGGGCGGGCGGCATCAATGGCGAGATCGGCTGTCTGCCGGTGCTGGAGACCCCGGACGACGGCCGCCGCCGCATCCGCCAGTTCGGTGAGCTGTTCTCGATGTTCCTGCTCTACGACCACCTGCGCGCCCACGGCATCGTCGTCGGCACGCCGGCGGAACTGGCCGCCCTCGACGGCCGGGGGCGGGCGCTGGTGTCGGCCTGGATCGCCCGCGCCGCCGGCTGGCTGGCCGAAGCGGTGTCGCATATCGCACTGATCGCCGATCCTGAGGCGGTGCTGGTCGGCGGCCGGATGCCGGTGCGCCTGATCGACGAGCTGATCGCCGAAACGCGGAAGGCGCAGATCGCCGCCGGCCTGCCGCCGGCCGCCCTGCACCGCGCCGTCTGCTCGGAAGACGCCGCCGCCCTCGGCGCGGCGGCCATGCCGCTCGCCCATCGGCTCGGCCTGCCGTCGGCCGACGCCGGTCAACTGAGGCGCGTGCCGCTCAGGACCGAGGCGGCGCGACCGGCGTCTCCCTGAGCCGCCTGGGATCGGGCAGCAGGAATTCGAGGAGCGGCAACAGCGCGGCGCCCTCGGCGACGCCGGCCGCCGGCAGCGTCGAGCGGCGGAGCGGCGGCATCCAGGCGGCGGTGGTCGGCCGGCCGCCGATCGCCACCGGCGTGGCCAGCGTCTCGCTGACCACCGCGTCGAGCGCCGCGCCGGGAAGGTCGCCGCCGATGACGATCAGTCCCGGCACCACCACGCCGGAGATCGCCACCACCGCGTCGAGCAGGTGGTCGGCCGCCTGGCGCGCCCAGCCGGCGATGGCGGCCTCGCGGTCGCCGCCGGCAGCGATCGCCGCGTCCAGCCGGTGGGGCGACAGGCCGTCGGCCAGCGGCGCGCGGGCCTCGCCGGTGCGCATGGCGCCGATGCCGCCGGCAAAGCCGTGCATGCCGTGGAACGGCCGGCCGCCGATCGAGAGGCCGGCCCGCACGCCGGACCGGGTAACCAGGATGCTGACGAAACCGCCGTCGCGGTCGCCGGCGCCGATCAGCCGCTCGGCGGTGGCGGCGGCGGCGCTGTCGGCGTCGGCGAACACCGGGAGCGGCGCGAAGGCCGCCTGCACGTCATCAAGGCCGATGCCGTCGTCGGGCGACAGCGCCACGCCGACGCCCAGCACCGATGCCCCGGCCGGCTTGACGGCGAGCAGCGCCCGGCCGGCGGCGATCAGTTCGTCCGGCGTCAGGTCGCGCCTCTCGGCAATGACGCTGCCGGCCGCGTCGACCAGCACGGCCGCCGCCGCCCGGCGGGCCAGCCGCAGGCCGAGCGCCACGGCGCCCTCCGGCCGCAGCCGGAATTCGGTGGCCGGATAGCGGCCGGCGTCGGCCTGCCGGCGCGAGGCGACGAGGCCGCGGCCTTCCAGACGCCCGACGATGCCGGTGATCGCCGGCTCGGTCAGCCCGAGGCGGGCGGCGAGGTCGCGGCGGGTCAGCGGCCCGCAGACGCGCAGAAGCTCCAGCACGATGCGGCAATTGTGGTCGGCGATGTCGCCGTGGTTGAGGCCCGGCCCATCCTTGGCGGCCGGCGGCGTCCGTCCGAGCCGCGTCGTCGACCGAATTCCCGTCATCACCCGCTCCCGGACCCACGCCTCTCCGCCGAACCGAAATGCGGCTTTCCGGTCCAATGCTCCAGCGATACAACGATGCCGGCCGCATGCAAAGGTCCGCCGCCCGGAGATAGTCTTGTCCGTCATCGTCATCGGCTCGGTCAACGTCGACATCGTCACCTACGCCGACCGGGCGCCGCGCCCCGGCGAATCGCTCACCGGCCATCGCTATGCCATGGTGCCCGGCGGCAAGGGCGCCAACCAGTCGGTGGCCGTGGCGCGGCTTGGCGCGCCGGTGCGCTTCATCGGCCGCGTCGGCGCCGATTCCTTCGGCGATTTCATCCGTGCACGGCTTGGCGGCCTCGGCGTCGATCCCGGCCATCTCGCCGTCGACCCCGTGCTGCCGACCGGCATCGCCGTCATCGCCATCGACGGCCGCGGCGAGAATGCCATCACCGTGGTGCCCGGCGCCAACACCGGCCTCGCGGTGGATCAGGTGGCGGCGGCGGCGCCGCTGTTCGCGGATGCGAAGGTGCTGCTCGCCCAGCTCGAACATCCGTTCGCGGCGACGCTGAAGGCGGTGGAGCTGGCGCGGCGGGCCGGCGCGCTGGCCATCCTCGATCCGGCGCCGGCGCCGGATCGTCCGGTGTCGGCCGACACCATCCGCCTGTTCGACGCGCTGACGCCCAACGAGATCGAGACCGAGGCGCTGACCGGCATCGCACCGGTCGACGTCGAGGCGGCGGCGGCCGCCGCCGGTCGGCTCAGGGAGACCGGCCTGCCGCTCGCCGTCGTCAAGATGGGTGCCCGCGGCGTCTATGCCGACGGCGCCGGCTTCCGCGGCCACGTGCCGCCGTTCGCGGTGACGGCGGTCGATACGGTGGCGGCCGGCGACTGCTTCGCCGCCGGCCTCGCCGTGGCGCTCGCCGAGGGCATGGCGGTGGAGGCGGCCATCCGCTTCGCGGCGGCCTGCGGCGCGCTCGCCTGCACCAGGGAAGGCTCCTCCGAGGCGGCGCCGACGCGAGCCGAGGTCGAGACGCTGCTGGCGCGCGGCTAGAGAATGTCCGGCAATCCCGGAAATCCGGTCCAGCGGCCGAAACTGCGCGGAAGAAAAAGACGGAGCATGTCCGGCGAACTGGCTTTGGCCGGACATGCTCCGGATCAGCCGCCGCCTTCGCGCGCCTCGATGTCGCCGATCATGGCGACGCGGTTGGCGTGGCGGCCGCCCTCGAACGCGGCATCGAGGAAAGCGTCGACGATCATCAGCGCCAGATCCTCACCGACGACGCGGGCGCCGAAGGCCAGCATGTTGGCGTTGTTGTGCTGGCGCGACAGTCTGGCCGTATAGGGCTCGGAACAGACGACGCAGCGGATGCCCTTGAGCTTGTTGGCGGCGAGCGAGATGCCGAAGCCGGTGCCGCAGATGACGATGCCGAAGTCGGCGCCGCCGTCGCGGACGATGCGGGCGGCCGCCTCGCCCCATTTCGGATAGTCGGTGCGGGCGTCGCTCGTCGGGCCGACGTCCTCGACGACGCAGCCGCGCGCCTGGAGATGGGCGGCGACGGCCTTGCGGAGGCCGAGGCCGACGTGGTCGGAGGAGATGACGATCCTGGTCATGGTTGCGGTCCGAACTGGTTGGCGACGTAGAGCGAGGCGCCGCGGGCGCCGCTGTCGCCGAGGTTGGAGGCAAGGCGCACCTCCAGCACGTCGCGCGGGAAGGGCGCGCGGGTGTGGGCGAGGAGGCGCGCCTTCAGCGTCTCCAGCGGAAAGGCCGGCATCTCCAGGACGCCGCCGCCGAGGAACACCAGCTCGGGGTCGATGATGTTGACGGCCGTGGCGACGGCCATCGCCGCCGTCTCGACGAAGCCGCGGATGTCCGGATGGCCGCCGTGGCGGGCGAAGATGTCGGCGATCGGCGTCTGAGGCGCGTTCTTCTCCTGCCAGCCCTTCAGCCAGCGGCCGCAGCACACGGTTTCAAGGCAGCCGACCTTGCCGCAGCCGCAGGTGCCGGTGGCGCCGGGCACCGGGATGTGGCCAAGCTCGGCGGCCGAGCCGTGGGCGCCGGTGTAGAAGCCGTTGATCCACACCGCGTTGCCGACGCCGGTGCCGATGTAGACGCCGAGCGCCACCTTCGGGGTCCGGCCGCTCGCCGTCATGTCGTGGAAGAACTGGAAGTTGACGTCGCGCTCGGCGACGACCGGCACGCCGAAGGCGCCTTGCAGGAGATCGACGACGTCGAGGCCGTCGAGACCGTCGACGTTGGGCGCCGACAGCACGGTGCGGCGGGCCGCGTCGAGCGTTGCCGGCAGGCCGATGCCGACCGCCCGCGGGGCGAGGCCGGTGCGGTCGATCACCTCGCGGTAGCGGTCGATGACGCCGGCGAGCCTCGGACCGGCCGCCATCAGGTCGGCGGTGACGTATTTCTCGGACGTGACGAAGGCGCCGTCCGCCATCACGGCGAAGCGGGTATGCGTGCCGCCGAGGTCGATGCCGGCGAAGACGCTCATGCCGCCGCTCCGAGCGCCGCTTCGATGTCGGCGGTCATGATCTTCCAGGCCTCGGCGATGTCCTCGTGGTTGTTGAACAGGCCCGAGGTGCCGACGATGAACACGTCGGCGCCGGCCGCGGCGAGGCGGGCGTAGGTGCGCTTGTTGCAGGAGCCGTCGACCTCGATCAGGAACTTGAGGCCGCGCGCCTCGCGCAGGCGCTTGGCCTCGGCGATCTTGTCCAGCATTTCCTCGATGAACGGCTGGCCGGCATAGCCGGGATCGACGGTCATGATGGTGATCTTGTCGATCAGGTGGATGTAGTGCTTGAGGCTGTCGAGCGGCGTCGCCGGGTTGACGACGATGCCGGGCTTGCAGCCGAGTTCGCGGATCTTGGCGAGGATGCGGAAGGCGATGGCGTTGATGGTCTCGGCCTGCGGCGAGATGAAGCCGGCGCCCGCCTTGGCCATGATCGGCACCCACATCCACGGGTCGGTGGTCATCAGGTGGCAGTCCATCGGCAGCTTCGACACCTTGGCGACGCTCTCCATGAAGAACGGCGACAGCGTGAGATTCGGCACGTAGTGGCCGTCCATGATGTCGATGTGCAGGAAGTCGGCGTGGCTGTCGAGGAAGGCGAGCTGGTCCTTGAAGCGCAGGAGGTCCATGCACATCAGGGAGGGGGAGATCTTGATCTTCATCGTGTCGTCCTGGTCTGGGCCGGTCCCGGCCGGCGGTTCCCCCGCCGTGGGAGGGGCGGCGGGGGCGAGCCGCTCCGCCGGGGAGGAGGCGGCGGGGCGGGACTTGTCATATGGGGTCCGGAGGAGGTCCCGTCAGCGCATGCGGGCGATCAGCCGGTCGAGCGCCACGGCCGAGATGATCAGGCCGCCCATCACCACCAGTTGGTAGAAGGTGGGCACGCGCAGGATGTTGAGGCCGTTGTTGATGGTGCCGATGATCAGGCCGCCGATCACCACCGAGGGGATGCGCCCCTTGCCGCCGAAGAAGCTGGTGCCGCCGATGATCACCGCCGCGATGGCGTAGGTCTCGAAGCCGGTGCCGGCCGCCGGCTCGGCGGCGCCGAGGCGGGCGATGGAGAGGACGCCGGCGAGACCGGCGCACAGGCCGGAGATCATGAAGACGATCAGCGTGTGCAGCTTGACGTCGATGCCCGAATAGAAGGCCGATTCCTTGTTGCCGCCGACGGCGTAGATGTTGCGGCCGAGGCGCGTCTTGGCGGTGAAGAACCACAGCACGGCGGCGAACGACAGCGCGAAGATCACCGGCACCGGCACGAAGCCGACGAAGCCGGTCACCGTGTTGACGAAGTCGTAGGAGAAGCCGAACACCGGGCTGGCGCCGGAGATGATCATGGTGACGCCACGGAAGATGGCGTTGGTGCCGAGCGTGATGATGAACGGATGCAGGCCGGTGAAGTTGACCAGCAGGCCGTTGATGGCGCCGAGCGTCAGGCCGCCGCCGATGCCGCCGATCAGCACGGCCAGCGTCGGGTCGAAGCCGGCGACCATCAGCTGGGCGGTCATCATGCCGGTCAGCGCCAGCACCGAGCCGACGGAGAGGTCGATGCCGGCGATCAGGATCGGGAAGAACTCGCCGAGCGCGATCATGATGGTGATCGAGCTTTGCAGGAAGATCTGCACGATGTTCTCGGGCCGGGTGAAATAGGTCGGCGACAGGGCGCTGAACAGCACCACGATCACCAGGAGGATGCAGAGCGTCCCGTAGATGTCCCAGAGTTTGCCGAGTTTCACGCGCTGGCTCATTTGCCGTCCCTCATTGCGACGCTCAGGATGGATTCCTCGGTCGCCGTGGCGCCGTCGAGAATGTCCATGATGCGGCCGTTGCGGAACACCGCGACGCGGTCGCAGACGGCCAGGATTTCGGGGAGTTCGGACGACACCATGATCACCGCCTTGCCGGCATTGGCGAGCGCCCGGATGATTTCGTGGATCTGCGACTTGGCGCCGACGTCGATGCCGCGCGTCGGCTCGTCGAAGATGATCACCGACGGGCCGATCGACATCCACTTGCCGACCAGCACCTTCTGCTGGTTGCCGCCCGACAGTTCGAGGATGCTCTGGTCGATGCCGGCGCAGCGGATGGAGAGCCGCCGCCGCTGCTCCTCGGCCACCGCCCGCTCGGCCTTGCGGTCGACGAGGCCCCAGGTGCCGCGGAGCGGCGCGTCCTTCACCGACTTGGTGACGGCGATGTTGCCCTCGATGGTGAAGTTGGGGGTGAAGCCGGTCTGGCGGCGGTTCTCGGTGAGATAGGCCATGCCCGATTTCACCGCCTCGACCGGATTGTCCGGCGTGATGTCCTGGCCGTTCAGGATGATCTTGCCGCCGGCCCGCCGCTCGGCGCCGAACAGGCAGTTCATCAGATCGGTGCGGCCGGAACCGACCAGGCCGGCAAAGCCCAGCACCTCGCCGTGGTGCACCTCGAAGCTGACGTCGCGCACGCGGCGGCGGTCGGCGCTGGTGACGTTCTCCACCTTCAGCACCGGCATGGAGGTGCGGTCGATGGTACCTTCGGCGAGGAAGCGCTGCTTGACGACGCGGCCGACCATCATGCGGACGAGGTCGTCGTTGGTGGTGTCGGCGATGCGGCCGTGGCCGGTGGAGACGCCGTCTTTCAGCACCGAGAAGCTGTCGCCGATCTCGCGCACCTCGTCGAGCTTGTGCGAGATGAACAGGATCGCCGTGCCCTCGCCCCGGAGCTGGCGGACGAGGGCGAACAGCCGCTCGGTCTCCACCGAGGTCAGCGACGACGTCGGCTCGTCCATCACCAGGACGCGGACGTTCTTCATCAGCGACTTGGCGATCTCGATGATCTGGCGGTGGGCGATCGGCATTTCGCCGACCGGCTTGAAGAGGTCGAGGCCGACGAGGCCGAGCCGGTCGACGATCGACCGCGCCTCCGCCTCCATCAGCTTCCAGTCGACGACGGGAATGCCGAGGCGGCGCTTCACGGGCAGGCGGCCGACGAACAGGTTTTCCAGCGCCGACAACTCGTTGATGACCGAGAGTTCCTGATAGATGATCGAGATGCCGGCATCGCTGGCCTGCCGCGGCGTCACCAGCGGGTGGCTGACGCCGTCGAGCACGATCTCGCCGCCGGTCGGCTCGTGAATGCCGGTCAGGATCTTCATCAGCGTCGACTTGCCGGCGCCGTTCTCGCCGAGCAGCACGTGCACCTCGCCGGGGCGGATGTCGAGGTTGACGCCCTTCAGCACGGGGATGGTGTTGAAATGCTTCTCGATGCCGACCATGCGGACGATCGGGGCGACCGCTTCGGTGCCGGCCGGGCCGGCGGCATTCGGGGCCAGGTTTGACATGTCGGTCTCGCTAGGGCATCGGGCCGGAAAGCGCCGGGCGCCCTCCGAGGAAATCCGATGCATGATCAAAGAGATGGAGCTATATGGCCTTCCCCTCGGAGAAGGCGCGAAGGCTCCGGGATCGTCCGATCGGCGGCATCTTCGGAAAAGGTCCGGCGCGTCGGGGAAGAAACGCGCCGGACCGAGGAGGAGGGAGGCGGCCGCATGCGCAGGTGGCCGCCCGCCTCGGCTTTATCACTTGGTGACGAGGACCGAGTCCACGGCCACCTGCTTGGGCTCGGTGCCGACCGGCGTCAGCTTGCCGGCCTTGACGGCCTCGACCAGCAGCTCAAGGCTGGTGGCGCCGATCTGGCCGGGGTCCTGGGCGACGGTGGCGGTCAGGCGGCCGGCGGCCACCATCTCGCGGGCTTCCGGCGCGCCGTCGGTGCCGACCACCAGCACCTTGCCGGCCTTGCCGGCGTTCTGCACCGCCTGCATGACGCCGAGCGCCATGGTGTCGTTGGCGCAGTAGAAGGCCTTGAGGTCGGGCGAGGACTGCAGGATGTTGGTGGCGACGTCGAGCGCCTTCAGGCGGTCCCAGTCGGCCGGCTGGCTGGCCACCAGCTTGACGTTGGAGGTCGCCTCGAAGGCCGCCTTGGCGCCGTCGTGGCGGGCCTGGCCGGAAGCGTTGCCGGCCTTGCCCTCGACGATGGCCACCTCGCCGCCGTCGGCGCCGAGCTGCTCGATGATGAACTGAGCGCCCTTCTCGCCGACCTTGACGTTGTCGGTGGTGACGAAGGCCTCGACGTTGGCGCCGGCCGCTTCGAGGGCCTTCATGTCGACCTTCTCGTCGATGTTGACGATCGGCTTGCCCTTCTTGTAGGCGGCGGCGGCCGGATTGACCAGGTTGACCGGCGACAGCGGCGCGAAGCCGAAGCCCTTGTAGTCGCGGTTCAGCATGTCCTCGAACAGCTGCAGCTGGGCCTGGAAGTCCTCCTCCGACGGCGAGGCGACGATGTCGACCTCGACGCCGAGGTCCTTGGCCTTGGCCTCGATGCCGTCCTTCATCTGCACCCAGAACGGGTTGGACAGCGTCTTGAGGATGATGGCGTAGTCGGCGGCCATGGCGTTCGCGGCGAAGCCGAGGAGGCCGGCGGCGGCGACGGAGGCGATGAGCAGACCCTTGATTTTCATAACTCCACCCTTTTCCTTGCGGTTTCCTTCGCCGGCTGTACGCCGTCCGGCGAGTTCTTGTCAGCGCGGGGCGTGCCGCGTCTTTCGGTCCGGCCGCGGTCGTTCGTCGAATAGACGGCGACCGAGGTCATGACCTTGTTCAGGTTGCGCTCGGCGGTCTCGTAGTCCTCGCGCGCCAGACAGATGAACATCGTGTCGAGAATGGCGAGCTGGGCGATGCGGGCGGCGGCGTTCTGTCCCATCAGCGGCGCTTCCTTGGCCGGCGCGCACAGCACGACATCGGAATTGCGGGCCAGCGTCGAGGCGATCGAGTTGGTGATGGTGATCACCTTGGCGCCGGCGGCGCGGGCGACTTCGGCGCCGAGGATGACGTCCTTGGACTCGCCCGAATGCGACACCACCAGCGCCGCGTCGCCCTCTTCGAGGAGGCTCGCCGACATGGCGATCAGGTGGGCGTCCGAGAACACGCTCGACCGGATGCCGATCCTCAGGAACTTGTGGGAGGCGTCGGCGCAGACGGTGGCCGAGCCGCCGACGCCATAGAGGTCGCGGTGGCGGGCCTTGATGAAGATGCGCGCCGCCTCGGCGATGGCGTCGATGTCGAGAATGCTCTCCACCTCCTCGAGCGCCGAGCGCTCGGTGGCGAACACCTTGCGGACGATCTGCGGGATCGAATCCTCGCGCCTCAGTTCCTCGTCGATCTCCACCCGGAGGTTGGCGTAATAGGCCATCAGTTCGGCGCGCAGCTCCTTGAAGCCGCCATAGCCGAGCCGGCGCGCCACCTTGACGACCATCGCTTCCGAAATGCCAAGGGCCGTGGCTACTTCACCGATCTTCGGATTGCTCGTCAAATTTCCGCGTTCCAGCAACCAGAGGGCAACCGCCTGCTCTCCTTGCGACAGCGCAGGTAGCAACATGCGGATATGCGCCGCGACTGCCATATGGTCACGACTTCTGACGCTTTCTTGTTGACCGGTGCGGTCCCTGCTGGTCATCGCCTGGCAATCCCGCGGGTTCACCGCCATGGAGCTTGATGGGCCAAACTTTACGAAAGTGGTGTCGACATGTAAAGTGTAAACCACCAACTCCTTTGGATGTGGTATTTTTACGGATAGAGCGGCGGCGGCACGCGCCGGCGCCGGTCGACGCCGGGCGGACGGGGATCGGCGGACAGCGTGGAAAGGGCGGGGAGACGGACAAAAGGCAACGACCCGCCGCAGGCGGGATGGACGGACGCGCCGGATCGGCGGCGTCAGACGATGCCGGTACCCTCGAAGAGCCGGCCGGCCTGGCCGGTATCGTAGTCGGCGACCACCGCCTCGAACAGCCGCACCAGGTCGGGGTCGAGCTTGCTGCCGGCCATCGAGGCGAGGATGGCGTAGGCTTCCTCCGGCGACTTCGGGCTCTTGTAGGCGCGCTTCTCGACCAGGGCGGCGAAGATGTCGCAGATGGTCAGGATGCGCGTGGGATCGCCGATCTTCGCCGCCGTCAGGCCGTTCGGGTAACCGGAGCCGTCGAGATACTCGTGATGGTCGCGGGCGATGCGGGCGATCTCGCCGGCCGTGCGGTCATCGCGGGTCAGGATCTCGTAGCCGCGCGAGGCGTGGCTCTTCATGATTTCCCATTCGCTGGCGATCAGCCGGCCGGGCTTGTCGAGGATCTCCAGGGGGATGACCGCCTTGCCGATGTCGTGGAAGAAGGCGGCGTCGTAGAGGCGGCTGGTGTCGCGATCGTTGAAGCCGAGCTTGCGCGCGAAGGCCAGCGTGAAGCCGGAGACCAGCGAGCAGTGCTGGGCGGTGCCGTCGTGGTAGTTCTGGAACAGGTCGAGCCAGACCGACATCGGTGACATGCCGATGATGTCGTCCATCTCGCGGCGCTGGCGTTCCACCTCCTCGGCTGGTGCCATCGGGCCGCCGTCGCGCAGCATCCGGAAGAAGGACAGCACGCCGGTCTCGATGGCGGCGGCCTTTTCCACCCTGAGCGCCTGCTGCTTGGAGGCGCGATAGACCGTGTTCGGGTCGATCTGGGTGATCAGGAAAACCAGGTTGTCGACCGTCGGCGTGGTCGCCGTGTTGATGTAGCGGAAGCCGGCGCGGCCGAGGCCGGCGATGTCGGCCGGCCGCAGCCGGGTGACGAAGACGATGGTGCGGCCGCGCACCGCATGGCTGAGCGCCGGCAGCCGCCGCTCGCCGCCGTTCATCCGCTCGAAGTCGCCGGCGATGACCAGGATGTCGTCGGCGCCGATCTGGCCGAGTCCCTCTCCGGTCAGGCTGCGCGTCGCGCCGTGGAAGCCGCGCACCATCAGTTCGCGGCAGAGCCCGGCGGCTTCCCCGGCGTCTTCGGCTGCGATGTGAATGGTGGTCTGGCGGGTGTGCATGTTCACAACCTGAAAGGCGCGCCGACGGGAATCCGCCGGCATTTCGCGGCTACTGCATATTGAGCATCAAATACCTGCGAACACCTTGCCGCAATTCCGAATCGTGTCCGGAATCGTAAAATGGCCGACCGCCGGGGGCATTCCCGGCGGTCGGCAGCAGCTTGTCGGACCTGTTGTGCCTGCCGCCGTTCAGCGGAGGTCGAAGCGGTCGGCGTTCATCACCTTGGTCCAGGCCCTGGCGAAGTCGCGCACGAACTTCTCGCCGGCGTCGTCCTGGGCGTAGACCTCGGCCAGCGCCCGGAGCTGGGTATTGGCGCCGAACACCAGGTCGACGCGGGTGGCGGTCCACCTGACGGCGCCGGTCACCCGATCGCGGCCCTCGAACAGCGTCTCCTCGACCTCCGACACCGGCCGCCATTCGGTGCCCATGTCGACGAGGTTGACGAAGAAGTCGTTGCTGAGCACGCCCGGCCGTTCGGTGAACACACCGTGGCCGGAGCCGCCCCAGTTGGCGCCGAGCACCCTGAGACCGCCGACCAGCACGGTCATCTCCGGCGCGGTCAGCGTCAGGAGCTGCGCCCGGTCGACCATCATCTCCTCGGTGGCCAGCGGCCGGCCCGCCCGCGCATAGTTGCGGAAGGCGTCGGCGCGCGGCTCCATCACGGCGAAGGAAGCGACGTCCGTCTGCTCGGGCGTGGCGTCGGTACGGCCCGGCGCGAACGGCACGTCGAGGGTGTAGCCGGCCTTGCGCGCCGCTTCCTCGACGGCCGCCGAGCCGGCCAGCACGATCATGTCGGCGAGCGAGATCTTGCGGGTGGCGGAGGCGGCGTTGAAGTCGAGCCGGATGCCCTCCAGCACCGACAGCACGCGGGCGAGCCGCGCCGGCTCGTTGACTTCCCAGTCCTTTTGCGGCGAGAGGCGGATGCGGGCGCCGTTGGCGCCGCCGCGCTTGTCCGAGCCGCGGAAGGTCGAGGCCGAGGCCCAGGCGGTGGCGACCAGCTCGGAGACGGTAAGGCCGGAGCCGAGCACCTTCGCCTTGAGGGCGGCGATGTCGGCGGCGTCGACCAGCTCGTGGTCGACCGGCGGCAGCGGATCCTGCCAGATCAGGTCCTCGGCCGGTACCTCCGGCCCGAGATAGCGCACCTTCGGCCCCATGTCGCGGTGGGTCAATTTGAACCAGGCGCGGGCGAAGGCATCGGCGAAGGCGGCGGGATCGTCGCGGAAGCGGCGGGCGATCGGGCCGTAGATCGGGTCGAACCTGAGCGACAGGTCGGCCGTGGTCATCATTGGACGCTGCTTCCTGGTGGGGTCGTGGGCGTCGGGGATCAGATCCTCGTCGGCGACGTCCCTGGCCAGCCACTGCTGGGCGCCGGCCGGGCTGCGCACCAGCTCCCACTCGTAGCGGAACAGCGTGTCGAGATAGCCCATGTCCCAGGTGGTGGGGTTCTTCTTCCAGGCGCCCTCGATGCCGCTGCCGGTGGTGTAGACGCCCTTGCCGGTGCCGAAGGCATTCTTCCAGCCGAGGCCCATCTGTTCGAGCGGCGCCGCCTCCGGCTCCGGGCCGATCAGCGTCGGGTCGCCGGCGCCGTGGCACTTGCCGAAGGTGTGGCCGCCGGCCACCAGCGCCACCGTCTCCTCGTCGTTCATCGCCATGCGGGCGAAGGTCTCGCGCACGTCGCGGCCCGAGGCGACCGGATCGGGATTGCCGTTCGGCCCTTCCGGGTTGACGTAGATGAGGCCCATCTGCACGGCGGCCAGCGGGTTCTCAAGGCTTCGCTCGCCGGTATAGCGCATGTCACCCAGCCATTCGGTCTCGGCGCCCCAGTAGACGTCCTCCTCCGGCTCCCAGATGTCGGTGCGGCCGCCGCCGAAGCCGAAGGTGCCAAAGCCCATCGATTCCAGCGCGCAGTTGCCGGCGAGTATGTAAAGGTCGGCCCACGACAGGCGGTTGCCGTACTTGCGCTTGATCGGCCACAGGAGCCGCCGCGCCTTGTCGAGATTGACGTTGTCGGGCCAACTGCTGAGCGGGGCGAAGCGCTGGTTGCCGTGGCCGCCGCCGCCGCGACCGTCCATGACGCGATAGGTGCCGGCGCTGTGCCAGGCCATGCGGATGAACAGCGGCCCGTAGTGGCCCCAGTCGGCCGGCCACCAGTCCTGGCTGTCGGTCATCAGCGCGTAGAGGTCGGCCTTCACCGCGGCGAGGTCGAGTTTCTTGAATTCCGCCGCATAGTCGAAGTCCGGTCCGAGCGGATCGGACAGGCTGGAATGCTGGTGGAGGATGTCGAGGTTGAGCTGGTTCGGCCACCAGTCGCGGTTGGAGCGGCCGGCGGCAATGGCGTTGGGGCTGACCCCGTGCATGACTGGGCATTTGCCGGCATGCGGATCGATCTTGTCCATGTCCCTCTCCCGTCTTTTGCCGCTCGGCCCATCGCCCCTCCTCGCCTTGCGGCGCAGGCGCTCCCGGCAACCTGTCCGATCATAGGCGGCCGGGCGCCCGCCACCAATCCGCATTCCGACGGGGGAGGCGCGGAATTCCGCCGCTCGGGAGGCGTTTTCTAGGCTTCGACGCGGAGGCCGGTCGCCGTGTCGAACAGGTGGACGGCGTCGGGCGCCGGTTGCAGGACGACCGTCTCGCCGGGCACCGGACGCCGGCGCTTGTCCATGACGCGGACGATCAACTCGCCGGCCGCGGTCTCGACGTGGACGTAATATTCGGCGCCGAGCGCCTCGACCAGCCGGATGCGGCCGGCAAGTCCCGGCGTGCCGGCGTCGGCGATGCGGATGTCCTCGGGGCGGACGCCGAGGAGAAGGCCGCCCGGCCCGGCCGCCGTCCCGGCAACGGGAAACGTGCCGAAGGCCGGCGCCTCGCCGCCGCCCATCTCGATCAGGTTCATCTTCGGCGAGCCGAGGAAGCGGGCGACGAACAGGTTGGCCGGCCGCTCGTAGAGCGCCTCCGGCGTGCCGACCTGCATCAGGTTGCGGGGGTGGCCGTCTTTCAGCGGCGCGAACACGGCGATGCGGTCGCCCATGGTCATCGCCTCGGTCTGGTCGTGCGTCACGTAGATCATCGTCGCCTGGATGCGCTCGCGCAGAAGCATGATCTCGCCGCGCATGGAAACGCGCAGGTCGGCGTCGAGGTTGGAGAGCGGCTCGTCGAACAGGAACACGTCCGGATGGCGGACGATCGCCCGGCCGAGCGCCACGCGCTGGCGCTGGCCGCCGGAGAGCTGGGCCGGCCGGCGGTCGAGATAGGGGCCGAGGTCGAGGATGTCGGCCGCCTCCTTCACCCGCCGGGCGATCTCGGCGGCCGGCCGGCCGGCCATCTTCAGCGGGAAGCCGATGTTGCCGCCGACCGTCATGTGCGGATAGAGCGCGTAGCTCTGGAACACCATGGCGACGTTGCGCTCGGACGGCGCGAGGCCGGCCATCGGGCGGCCGCCGATGCGGATGTCGCCGGCCGTGGTCTCCTCGAGGCCGGCGATCATGCGGAGCGCCGTCGACTTGCCGCAGCCGGACGGCCCGACGAAGACGATGAACTCGCCGTCGTCGACCCTGAGATCGAGGCCGGCGATCACCTCCACCTTGCCGAAGGACTTGGCGACGGACTTGAATTCGATCTCGGCCATGGTCGTTTCCCGGAACTGTCGAAGCGGTGAAGGGGTCAGCCCTTGACGGCGCCGGCGGTCATCGACCGGCCGATCTGGCGGTACATCAGGAGGCCGAGGACGAGCGGCGGCAAGGTGGCGAGGATCATCACGGCGGCCGCGACGCCCCAGCGCACGCCGCCGCCCGAGGCGGCGAAGAAGAAGGAGGCGCCGACCGACACCGGCGTCGCCTTGTTGGTGGTCAGCATCAGGCCGAACAGGAACTCGTTCCAGGAGTAGATGAAGGCCAAGACCGACGACGCCGCGACGACGTTGAGCGACATCGGCGCCACCACATAGGCGAGGAGGCGCAGCGTGCCGGCGCCGTCGACGCGGCCGGCCTCCTCGATCTCCAGCGGCAGGTCGGCGATCGACGAGGCGAACAGCACCAGCACCAGCGGCACGTTGACGAGGCAGAGGATCAGGGCGAGGCCGAAGCGGGTGTCGAGCAGGCCGACCTGCTGGTACATCAGGTAGATCGGGATGGCGAAGATGATCAGCGGCACGGCGCGGAGATTGACGGCGAGCGGCAGCAGCCAGCTCCGGCCGACGTCGAAGCGGGCCATGGCATAGGCGGCCGGAAAGGCCAGCGCGATGGCCAGCGCCGAGCCGATCAGCGAGGCGACGAGGCTGTTGGTCAGGAAGTGCAGGATGTCGAAGCGGTCGGCCATGGCGAACACCGCCGCGTAGTTGGCGA
This sequence comes from Pleomorphomonas koreensis DSM 23070, assembly GCF_000425185.1. Lineage (GTDB taxonomy): Bacteria > Pseudomonadota > Alphaproteobacteria > Rhizobiales > Pleomorphomonadaceae > Pleomorphomonas > Pleomorphomonas koreensis. The sequence goes on along the minus strand of NZ_KE384327.1, from coordinate 10,532 downwards.
GCGTCGGCGTCTCGATGATCAGCGAGGCGTTGGTCATGATCTCCGCCTCGCTCTTCAGCGAGGTGACCAGCGTGGCGATCACCGGGAAGTTCAGCACGATCACCGCCAGCGCGAACACCAGCCAGCGCAGGGCGTCGACGACGGTCTTCCTCATAGCGGCGCCTTTCTGGCCGTCAGCCGGTTGATCGCCCACAGCACCGCGAAGGAGGCGGCGAGCAGCAGCATCGAGGCGGCGACGGCGAGGCCGATGTCGCCGACCTTGAAGAAGGCCTGGTAGATGTAGATGCTCATCGAGGTGGTGGAGCCGCCGGCGCCGGGGCCGACCAGGGTGTAGAGGTTGTCGAACACCCGGAAGCTGTCGATGAAGCGGATGAAGAAGGTGAGGCCGAGGGCCGGCAGCATCAACGGCAGGTCGATGTGGAGGAACAGGCGCCGGCCGCGGGCGCCGTCGAGCGCCGCCGCCTCGCGGACGTCCGGCGAGATCGCCGCGTAGGACGAATGCAGGATCAGCAGCGCGAACGGCGTCCACTGCAGCGTCTCGACGGTGACCAGCGTCGTGAACGCCCAGTCGCGGCCGAGGAAGGCCGGGAAGTCGCCGTACCATTCGAGGAGATAATAGGGCACGGCGCCGACGAACTCATGCAGGATCAGCCGGTACATCAGGCCGACCAGCGCCGGCGCCACCATCATCGGCAGCATCAGCAAGGCGATCAGCCACGGCCGGCGCGCGAACAGCGGCGCCAGGAACACGGCCAGCGCCAGGCCGGCCACCATCTGGATGACGGCGACGATCAGCCCGAAGCGCAGCGAGAACCAGGCGGCGGCCCAGAATTCCGGATCGGCGATCGCCTTGGCATAGTTGGAGAAGCCGATCAGCTCGGGGGCGCGGATGTTCTCGAAGCCGACGCGGGAGATCGAGTAGACGAGGTCGAGAACGAGCGGGAACCCCAGGAGGGCGATCAGGAAGGCCGTGAGCGGGGCGATCAGGAGACGCCCCTCGAAACGGGAAGTCCGCGGCATGAGGGGTCTCGTCCTCGGGAGGTCGGCGACGGCGGAAAGGCGCCCGCGCGCCGGCCGGGGGGATCGGCGCGCGGGAAGGGCGGCGCGGCGCTGCTGGCTCACTCGTCGAGTCTACCGCATCCGCCTGGGCCGGACCAGCGGCGGCCGGGGAGTGCCGCCGCCGTCCGGATTGGTCAGGGCTTCAGGAGGTCGGCCATGCCCGCCTTGGCGGCGGCAAGCGCGTCGTCGAGCGACTTGTCGCCGGACCAGTAGGCGGTGAACTCCTTGGCCTGCAACTCGTAGACCTGCAACGCCTTGGCGGCGGTGCCGCCGTGCATGACGAAGCCGTAGGCGCCGGCATACTGGCCGAGCTTGACGAGGTCGGGCCGCTCGGCGGCGACCTTCTGCACCACCTCGTCGGAAAGCGCCGGCGAGCCGCCGGCCTTGGCATAGGTCTCCATCGCCTCGGGCGTCGCCAGCCAGTTGAGGAACTTGACGGCGCCCTCCTTGTGGGTGGAGGCCTTGTTGATGCCGAGCCCGAGGCCATGGATATGGGTGAAGCGGCCGGCCGGCCCGGCCGGCGGCGCCACGGTGCCGATCTTGCCGGCGACAGCCGGCGTCTTGTCCTTGTTGTCAAGGTCGCCGAAGGCGGCGTTCCATTGCAGCATGGTGGCCGCCTGGCCGGCGCCGAAGGCGGCGTTGGCCTCGGCGAACTCGTAGGTGGTGGAATCCTTGGGCGAGGTGCCCTCGTCGTAGAGCTTCTTGTAGATGTCGAGAGCGGTGCGGTAGGCCGGGCTGTCGACGGTGATCTCGCCCGCCTCATTCATCCAGTCGCCGCCTTGGGCGCGCGCCGCCGAATGCCAGACCATCATGTTGAACAACAGGTTCTTCATCTGGAGAACCGTGCCGTAGCGGGTCGGGCTGTCGGAATTGATCGACTTGGTGAAGAACAGCGCCGTCGCCATCCAGTCGTCCCAGGTCCAGGCGTCCGGGTCCTTGGGCTCCAGTTTCTTGCCGAGGTATTTCTCGGAGATCTCGCCGTATTTCGCCTTCCAGTCGGCGTCGGACATCAGCTTGTCGATCAGGTCCGAGCGGTAATACATGAAGTGCAGCGACAGGTCGGTCGGGATGCCATACTGCTTGCCGTCATATTGCATGGTGGCCAGCACCTTCTCGGGGAAGGTGGCCTTGGCGGCGTCCGGCAGGGTGATCGGGTCCATGAACGGCGCGTAGCGGCCGAGCGCGTAGGTGGCGATCAGGTTGACGTCGAAGTCGGTCGAGCCGGCGGCGAGGTCGGCGGCCAGCTTGTCGAAGAAGCCGTCGCGGTTGAAGAAGATCAGCTTCACCTTGTCGGCGTCGGTAGCGGTGGCGTTGTAGGCGTCGGCCGCCTTGCGCAGGCCGGCCTCCTCCGGTCCGCCCGGCCAGCCGAGCACGGTCACCTCGGCCATGGCCGCGGTCGCTCCCATCGCCGCGAACAGGGCGGCGCTCGTCAGAAGGGTCTTCAGTCGCGTCATTTGGTGTCCCCTTGGATCTTATGATGTGCGACGGGCGAGATCGGCGGCGCCGATCACGCCGGCGGTTTTTCCGAGAGCCGCGGCGCGGATCTCGGGCTTCAGGTGCGGCGGCAGGTGGCTGAGCCGCGCGTTCAGGCGCTCGCGGTAGCCGCCGGCCAGGCCGACGCCGCCGCCCACCACCATGACGGCCGGGTCGAACAAGAGTTGCAGGTTCTGGAGGAGCCGCGCCACCACGTCGGCCGAGCGGTCGACAAGCGCCGAAGCCCAGCTCTCGCCGCGGGCGGCGGCGGCGAACACGGCCGGCGCGTCGGCAAGATGGCCGGCCTTGGCGGCGGCTTCGGCCAGGAAGCGGCCGCTCGCCAGCGTCTCGAGCGGCATGGCGCCATCGGCGGCGGCCTCAAGCGTGAGGCCGACCGAGCCGGCGACGCCGCCCCGGCCGATCAGCAGCCGGCCGCCGATGACGGCGCCGCCGCCGATGCCGGTGGAGACGGTGACGAACACGAGGTCGCGGCCGGCGCCGGCGCCGAAGCGGTATTCGCCCCAGGCGGCGGCCTGGGCGTCGTTGTTGAGCGTCACCGGCTGCCCGAGCCGGCGCGCCAGCGCGTCGGCCAGCGGATAGCCGTCCGGCACCGGCAGCGTGCCGGGATTGAGCGCCGACCAGCGGCCGGCATGCACGACGCCGGTCACCGCGCCGCCGATGGCGCCGTAGCGGCCCTGCCAGGGGGCGGCGAGTTCGGCGATGGCGTCGCACCAGGCGTCGGGATCGAGATGGCGGAGGGTGGCGCGCTCGGTCTCTTCGACGACGCGGTCGCCGTCGACCAGCGCCACCAGCGTCTTGGTGCCGCCGAGGTCGAAGGCGAGCGCCGGCCGGGTGGCGGCGGCCCGCGCCGTGGCGATGGCGTCGGCGAACCAGCGGGTGATGTGCTCGGGCCGGGTGATGGCCGAGCCGACCACCACGCCGTGGGCGCCGAGCCGGATCGCCTCGGCCGCCTGCTCCGGCACGCGGATGCGGCCCTCGGCAATCACCGGCCGGCCGAGCCGCACGGCGGCGGCGAGCAGCGGAAAGTCGGGATCGTCCGGCTCCGGACCGCCGGTATAGCCGGACAGCGTGGTGCCGATCACGTCGACGCCGAGCGCCACCGCCGCCTTCGCCTCCTCGATGGTGGAGATGTCGGCCATGGCCAGCCGGCCGTGGGCATGCGCGGCGGCGCAGAGGTCGGCGACGGCGGCCGGCCGGGCGCGGTCCGTGGCGTCGAAGGCGATGATGTCGGCGCCGGCCTCGGCCAGCGCCCTGACGTCGTCGAGGAAGGGGGTGATGCGCACCGGCGAATCGTCGAGATCGCGCTTTATCAGGCCGATGATCGGCGCGTCGGTGGCCGCCCGCACCGCCCTGAGGTTGGCGAGACCCTCGATGCGGAGGCCGCGGCCGCCGGAGGCGAGCGCCGCCAGGGCGAAGCCGACCACCTGCTCGGGATGGTCGAGCGGACCGTCCGGCACCGGCTGGCAGGAGACGACGAGCGACGAAGCGAAGCGCTGGAGACGGTCGGACACGGTTTCCTCGCTGTAGACCACCTCGGAAGTGGTAGCAGTGAGGGAACCAGTTAGCAACCAGTTTGGACTAAAGGCCTAATATTCGCGCAACTGGTATCGAAGTGATCACACGTTGTCCTGGGCGCGCAATTCGACCAGAAAGTCGTAGCGCTCGCCGCAATAATAGGTGCGGGTGAACTCCACCGGCGTGCCGTCGGCGGTGAAGCAGCGGCGCTCGGCGACCAAGAGCGGCGCGCCGATCTCGATGTGCAGGAGGCGGCCGTCCTCGGCGCCGGCCACGGCGGCGCGCAGGCGTTGCAGCGCCCGGACCGGCCGGCGGTGGCGCTCGGCCAGCACATCGTAGAGCGAGGCGGTGACCACCTCGGGGTCGTCGAGCACGTCGGCCGGCACCACGGCGTGCTCGATGGCCATCGGCAGGCCGTCGCCGGTGCGGAGGCGCTTCAGCCGGCAGACTCGGGCGCCGACGGAGAGGTGAAGCGCCATGATTTCGGCCGGCGAGGCCGGCCCCACCTCGCGGCTGATCCAGGTCATGCCCGGCTGAAGGCCGCGCGAGCGCATGTCCTCGGAAAACGAGGTCAGCGCCGACAGCGGCTTCTCGACGCGCTCGGCCACGGCGGTGCGGGCGCCGTGGCGGCGGATCAGCGCGCCGTCGCCGACCAGTGCCTCGATCGCCTTGCGCACCGAGGTGCGGGAGACGTCGATGGCTTCCGCCAGATCGCGCTCGCCGGGCAGCACGTCGCCGGTGCCGAGCACGTCCTCGGTGATCGCCTGGCGCAGCGCCGCCGCGAGATCGCGGTAGATGACGCCGCTCGAATGCCGGTCGAGGGCGCGGCGGAGAAACAGGATGAGCGGGGATTGGCTGGGCGCTAGATCGGACATGGGTCGGTCGGAGGATGGCGACATGCCCGCCCGATGTAACAGGTCGCGGCCCAAAGCGAAACGACGTCGGAAGGCTGATCCGGCCGACGCCGGCCTTGCTGGTGAACAGCAGCGCCTCGCCGACCGCCTCGATGGTCGGCGCCACGATGATCTGGTTGGCCACCTTGGTAGTCTGTTCGGCGCCGTTGCCGCCGACCAGGGTGACGTTGCGGCCCATCCGGCGTAACGGCGGCTCGATCGCCACTGCCGCGGGGCCGCCGATCATGATGGTCAGCGACGCCGCCCTGGCGCCCATCTCGCCGCCCGACACTGGCGCGTCGAGATAGCCGCAACCGGCCGCTTCAATGCGGCGGGCGAAGTCCTTGGTGGCGATCGGCGAGATCGAACTCATGTCGACGGCGATCTTGCCGGTACGAGCCCTTCTGCGACGCCGGCAGGGCCGAACAGCACCGCTTCGACGTCGGGCGTGTCCGGCACCATAACAAATACCACGTCGGCGGCGTGGGCGACTTCGCGGCCGCTCGGGTAGACCGTGGCGCTGGCCGGGAGGATCGCCGCCGGCACCGGCCCGATTGTATTGTGGCATCAAGGAACGGTAGCAGTACGGAATAGGCGATCTCGCCGCTGCCGGGCTCGTGGCGGTCCGGATTGCCGGCGAGCTGGATGTGGCTGATCCGCGTGAGATTGGCCACGAGCACTTCGCGCGCCTCGGCGGCCGCAACGCCGACCGGCAGCTTGCCGACGAGACAGTTGAGGCGCGGACAGCCGAGCGCCGTCGCGTAGGCGATTGCCTTGTCGACGCCGGCCCTGAACTCCTCTACCCGGCCGGGATGGCAGGCGATGCCGCGCTCGCTAGCCGCCCAGTCGCCGGCCGGCAGGTTGTACAGCACCTGCGCGAGGCCGTGCGCCGTCGGTCGGCCGGCCAGCACCTCGGCGTCGAAGTCGTAGGGAAAGAGATATTCGACGACGGAGACGCCGGCCGCCGTCGCGGCGGCGAAGCGGTCGAGGAAAGGCAGCTGGGTGAACAGCATCGAAAGGTTGGCGGCGAATCTGGGCATGATGATCTTCCCTTTAGCTCGGCCTCAGGCGAGCCGGCCGAGAACGGCGTCAGTGGCGGCCGCCGGCGTGATGCCGAAATGGGCCATCAACTCGCCGCCGAGGCCTGACGCTCCGAAGCTGGTCAGGCCGACCTTCTGGCCATACTCGCCGAAATGGAGGCCGCCTTCGCGGCAAGGCAAGGCCTCGACTATGTCAATTGCGACGACCCGCTGCACAAGGCGTTCTTCGAGCACTGCGGCAACCGCTACTTCATGGATTCCTACGCCCTGGTGTCGAGCCGGATCGCCGCGTTGCGCAATAACTTCTCCACCAGCCATCAGCCGGATCAGGAGCTTTCCCTCACAGAGCATCGCCGGATCATCGAGCTGTTCCGGGAGAACCGCATGGACGAGCTGGCCGATCTCCTGAAACGCCATATCGGACGCGCCAGGGACTATTTCCTTGACGCCCAGGAGAACGGGCTATTCACCATGCAGGGATCGGCGCGGCAGATCTATTCTTTCGCGCCTCTTTGAGACGAGCGGCCGTCTGCGTCGTCCGGTTCAGAGTCCGGCAACCGCCGGCGCGCCATGTAGGCGGCCAGCACCTGTGCATGGTTGCAGTGGGGATCGCGGGCGGCATAGAGCAGCGTCACCCGTCCCTCGTCGAGGAGTGCGTCGAGCCGTCGTACCGCTTCTTCGTTGCCGTCGAGTTCGGCCTCGTAACGGCGCGCGAATTCGTCGAGACGGACCGGATCGTGACCGAACCAGGTGCGCAACTCGATGCTCGGCGTGATCTCCTTCAGCCAGACGTCGATGGCGGCATCGGCCTTGCGGAGGCCGCGCGGCCACAGCCGGTCGACCAGCACTCGCCGGCCGTCGTCGGGCGCCGGCGGCACGTAGACGCGCTTCAGGCGGATATCCATGGCCACGCCTTTCCGGGCAGCGCCCGCCGTCGCAAAGCGGGCAAAGCGCCCCATCCAATGCCGGGACCGGCCTCCTGGTCAGCGCCGGCGCGCAGCAGAGGCGCTGCCATGTTCGCTTACCACGTCACCGATCCCGAGCGCTATGCCATCGTCGGGTTCGGCAGGGTGATGAAGACGTTGCCGATCAAGGAAAAGCCGGGCTTCATCGGCGCTTTGCAACGACGCCGGGGCTTGAAGATCGCCTGTCCCGAGGCGATCGCCTTCCGTACCGGCTTCATCAGGTGGGACCAGCCAGAAGCCCTCCGCAGGAAGCTCGGCCAGGGAAATATGGAAAGCGCCTGACGGGGCTTTGTCACTGATCCGCCTGAGATTGTCTCTTTCCGGGATGGACGCCGGCGGTCTTTTCATCTCGCCCGGGATCGCCTTTGGCTAGGCCAGGTTGACAGTGGGCCTTAAGTGAAAGTACGGTTTAAACATTGCATTGGCGGGCATGCCGAAGTGAGTGAATCTTGCAAGAGATTTTGCTGAGTTTTGTTTTTCGAATTCCGTAGGATCGATCCGTTTTGAACGCCGCGTTTGTTTTGAGATGAGGGCCTGCTTGATCCGGCGCATGCATCTGCCGATCGATTGTCGTCCGGTTGTTGCCGGAACTGTCTATTGACGTTGTGTCATCGTGAAATGACTGGCTTGGCAGCCCGCTTGCATATGGATGGAAAAAGGTTGCCGGCAGGCGATCCGATGGTTTTCAGGCGCGAGAAGGAGCCTTATGGAAAGTCTGGCGTCCCAGAAGGCTAACGAGGTGGTGGACTCCGTTCCTGAGCGAGCTGTTGAAGGTCGTTGCTGGTTTGCCGCCACGACCCAACCGCACCGGGAACGTGTTGCGGTTGACAATCTCGTCCGTCAGGGCTTTCACACCTTCTGCCCCCTTGAACGAGTCGTTCGCCACCATGCCCGCAAGACGATTGCGATGACGGTGCCGGTGTTTCGCGGCTATGTCTTCGTGCATATGGATCCGGGAAAGGCGCGCTGGCGGTCGATCAACGGCACGCTCGGCGTGCGGTCGCTGGTGACCAATGGCGACGTTCCGCTGCCGATTCGGCCGGGCGTGATCGAGACCCTGGCGGCTTCGACCGATGCCGATGGCATTCTCAAGTTCGCCAATCCGCTGCAACCCGGCATGACGGTGCGCCTCAGGGCGGGGCCGTTGGCCGAGCAGCTTGGTGTGATTGAGCGGCTCGATGGCTCTGGTCGCCTGGTGCTGTTGTTGGATTTCATGGGCGGTCGAGTGCGGACCGGAGTTTCCCGGGATATGATCCTGAAGGTGGCGTGACCGCCTTTTTGGTGGGTTTGGTAGGTTGATGGCCTTTGGCTTGGGGCACGGAGGAACGGTCTGGTGACTGTTCGGTTCCGGTGGCGGCGTGATGGGGCCGGGTCGAAGTATTTCACCCGGAGTGCGGTAGCTATTGCCCGTCAAGGGGGGCTATTGCCGCCCGCCAATGGCCTGCGTCTGGGCGATGAGGTGTGCGTGAATTGCGGCTTTATCAAACGTTTGAAGTCGATTTGAACGCCGTTCGAGTTTTGGAGTATCGATTTTGAAAATCGTGATGATCGGTTCTGGCTACGTCGGCCTTGTTTCAGGCACATGCTTTGCCGATTTCGGCCATGACGTGGTGTGCATGGACAAGGCGGTGGAGAAGATCGCGGCGCTGGAGCGCGGCGAGATCCCGATCTACGAGCCCGGCCTCGACGCGCTGGTGGAGAGCAACGTCAAGGCGGGGCGCCTGACCTTCACCACCGATCTCGCCGGCCCGGTGGCCGAGGCCGACGTGGTGTTCATCGCCGTCGGCACGCCGTCGCGGCGCGGCGACGGCCACGCCGATCTCAGCTACGTCTACGCCGCCGCCCGCGAGATCGCCGCGGCGGTCAAGGGCTTCACCGTCGTCGTCACCAAGTCGACGGTACCGGTGGGGACGGGCGACGAGGTCGAGCGCATCATCCGCGACACCAATCCCGAGGCCGACGTCGCCGTGGTCTCCAACCCGGAGTTCCTGCGCGAGGGCGCCGCCATCGACGACTTCAAGCGGCCCGACCGCATCGTCGTCGGCTACGAGGACGAACGGGCGAAGGCGGTGATGACCGAGGTCTACCGGCCGCTCTACCTCAACCAGGCGCCGCTTCTCTTCACCTCGCGCCGCACGAGCGAACTGATCAAATATGCCGGCAACGCCTTCCTGGCCATGAAGATCACCTTCATCAACGAGATCGCCGACCTCTGCGAGAAGGTGGGGGCGGACGTGCAGCAGGTGGCGCGCGGCATCGGCCTCGACGGCCGCATCGGCGCCAAGTTCCTGCACGCCGGCCCCGGCTACGGCGGCTCGTGCTTTCCCAAGGACACGCTGGCCCTCGTCAAGACGGCGCAGGACCATGACAGCCCGGTGCGGCTGATCGAGACCACCGTTGCCGTCAACGACACGCGCAAGCGGGCGATGGCGAGGAAGGTGATCCAGGCGCTGGGCGGCGACGCCCGCGGCAAGACGGTGGCCGTGCTCGGCCTGACCTTCAAGCCGATGACCGACGACATGCGCGACAGCCCGGCCATCTCGATCATCCAGGCCTTGCAGGACGCCGGCGCCAGGGTGGTCGGCTACGACCCCGAGGGCATGGCCAACGCCCGCGCGGCCATCGACGGCATCGCCCTGGCGAGCGACGCCTATGACGCGGCGAGCGGCGCCGACGCGCTGTGCATCGTCACCGAGTGGAACGCCTTCCGGGCGCTCGACTTCGACCGCCTCAAGGCGCTGATGGCCGCCCCGGTGCTGGTCGATCTCCGCAATATCTACCGCCGCGACGAGGTCGAACGCCACGGCTTCAGCTACACCAGCGTCGGACGGGCCTGAACGGGAGCCTGAACGGGGGACGGACATGCGCTTCCTGATCACCGGCACCGCCGGCTTCATCGGCTTCCATCTGGCCAGACGCCTCCTCGACGACGGCCACTTCGTGGTCGGCTTCGACGGGATGACGCCCTATTACGACGTCCGCCTGAAGGAGGCGCGCCACGCCCTCCTCGAACGCTCGAACGGCTTCCGGGCGGTGATCGGCCAGCTGGAGGACGCCGCGACGCTCAGGCAGGCGGCCGACCTGGCCGAGCCCGAGGTGATCGTCCACCTCGCCGCCCAGGCCGGCGTCCGCTACAGCCTGGAGAACCCCCGCGCCTATGTCGACGCCAACCTCGTCGGCAGCTGGAACGTGCTGGAACTGGCCAAGGCCTGCGAGGTCAGGCACCTGATGCTCGCCTCGACCTCGTCGGTCTACGGCGCCAACGACAAGGTTCCCTTCGCCGAAAGCGACAAGACCGACGAGCCGCTGACGCTCTACGCCGCCAGCAAGAAGGCGATGGAGGCGATGGGCCACGCCTACGCCCATCTCTGGAAGATCCCCACCACCGCCTTCCGCTTCTTCACCGTCTACGGCCCGTGGGGCCGGCCGGACATGGCGCTGTTCAAGTTCGTCGAGGCCATCGAGACGGGCGCGCCGATCGACGTCTACGGCGAGGGCAACATGCAGCGCGACTTCACCTATGTCGGCGATCTCGTCGAGGCGATCGTCCGCCTGGTGCCGGTCGC
>NZ_AULH01000001.1 GCF_000425185.1 Pleomorphomonas koreensis DSM 23070 | reverse complement strand
TGGTGGTCTGGCTTTCGGAGATGCCGACGAAGGCGTTCATGATGCCCCAGACGGTGCCGAACAGGCCGATGAACGGGGCGGTGGAGCCGATGGTGGCGAGAAGGCCGGTGCCGGCCATGGCGCGACGGGAGGCGGCCGCCTCCAGGCGGGCAAGGCGCGAGCGCACCCGCTCGACCAGGCCGGAGGCCGGGGCGGCGCCGGGACCGATGCCGGTCTGGGCGATCTCCTCGCCGATCTCGCCGAGCATCAGGGCGAGCGGTCGCGGCAGCCGGGGCCGGCGGGCGAGGCCGGCGATGCCGGGCTCCCTCGCCACAGCCGCCACGCCGCGCCGGGCGGCCCGGCCGAGGGCGGCGAGTTCCGCCACCTTGCCGAACAGGATGATCCAGGTGACGAGCGAGGCCAGCAGCAGGCCGGCCATCACCGCCTTTACGACGAGATCGGCGGCCATGAACATGCCGAGCGGGGTGAGGTCGTGCGGCAGCGCGGCGACGGCGGCGGTGGCGGCGACCGGATCGGGGTTCATCCGGCCCTCACTTGTCGAAGGCGGCCGAGACGCGCGAGCGCGGCTCCAGCGCGTCGAGGCAGGCGCCGGGGACATCGGCGGCATCAGTGGCGAACCCCTCCGCCTCGCAGGACAGCACGTCGTTGATCAGCAGGCGGCCGACGCCGTCGCAGGCAAGGCCCTTGAGATCGAAGGTGCGGACCGACGTGCGGCCGGCCTTCAGCGGCCCCGCCTCGACGCCGACCCGCTTCCCGACGATGCCGTCGCCGCCGAACACCACCAGGTCCAGCTTCAGCGAGGCGAAGGCCGAGGAGGTGCCGTTGTTCTCCACCAGCGTCACGCGGCAACCGCCGTCAAAGCCGTCCAGCCGGTTCAGCTCAAGGGAAAAGGTGCCGCCGGAAGGAGAGGACGATTGGGCGAAGGACGGCGTGGCGAGCAACAGGAGAGCGGCCGGCAGGAGACGCAAGCGGATCATGGCAAGGGTCCGAGGCGGGAGGGGGATCACGGCCGCTCGAAGGCAGCGACGAAGCTGTCAGCGATCGACTGCTCGGCGCGCAGGCCGGAGCTGGTCAGATACATGGCGACCGGATCGAGGTAGACGATGTGACCGGCCTGAGCAGCGCGGGTGCGGTTGATCAGTTCATTGTCGAGCAGGGCGCGGGCCGGCGTCTCGGCCTTGCCGATGGCGGCGTCGCGGTCGATGACGATCAGCCAGTCGGGATTGACCTTCAGGATGTATTCCCAGGAGATCACCTGGCCGTGGGTGGCGGCCTCGATGGTCGGGTCGGCGGCGGCGAGGCCGTAGAGGTCGTGGACCTCCGAGAAGCGCGAGCCGGGGCCGTAGGCGCTGATCTTGCCGCCGGTGGTCAGCACCACAAGGCCCCTGCCCGCCCCGGCGGTCATCTGCCGGAGACGGGCGGTGGTGGCGTCGAGCCTCTGAAGCCGCTCGGCCACCTCCGCCTCCTTGCCGAACAGCGTGCCGATCGCCTCGGCATTGCGCTTCACCGAGCCGCGGAAGTCGGCATTGTCGGGCGTCAGATCGAGCACCGGCGCAATCTCCGACAAGGCGGCGAAATGCTTCTGGCTGCGGCCGCCGACGATGATCAGGTCGGGTTCAAGGGCGGCCACTGCCTCGAAGTCCGGCTCGAAAAGCGAGCCGACCTTGGCGTAACCGTCGCCGCGGTATTTTTCGAGGTCGCTGGTCATCGCCCAGTCGGGCACGCCCTTCACGGCGACGCCCAGCGCGTCGAGCGTGTCGAGGGCAGCGAGATCGAAGACGACGACGGTCTCGGGTCGGTCCGGCAGATCGCGCGTCCCTTGCGCGTCGGTGATCTCGACGGCGCCGGCCGTCGCGAGGCCGGCAAGCAGCAGGACGGGGGCGAGGAGGAGGCGGAAGGTTCCGGTCATGGCTTATCCCTCAGGGCCGGCGGGCGGCCGAACAGCGCAAGGAGGCCGTCGGCGAGCGCGCCCCGCCAGACGAAATAGTCGTGGCCGCCGGCGTATTCGCGGACGGTGACGTCGTAGCCGCGCGCCGTCAGCACGTCGCGGAGGTGGCGGCTGGTTTCAAGGATGCCGTCGGCGCCGCCATGCTCGCGCTCGAACAGGCCGGCCGACAGGAAGACGCGTACCGGCTGCCGTTCCGTGGTGGCGACGCGGCGGGCGACGAGGTTGGCGGTATCGGCCGGCGTGCCGGGCGGGCTCCACCAGAACGAGCCGGACAGCGACAGCGCGTTGCCGAAGGCGTCGGGCCGCCGCAGCGCCACGTTCAGCGTCGCGAGGCCGCCGTAGGACGAGCCGGCCAGCGCCGTGCGCGCCGGTGGCGGCGCAAAGCCGGTGCGCGCGCGGATGTCCGGCAACAGGTCGTCGGCGAGGACGGCGGCGAAATCCGGGTTGTCGGGCAGCTCGCGCGACCGCGCCGCCGGATCAGGATTGTCGACGAAGACGGCGAGCGCTGGCGGCAGACGGCCGTCGGCGACCAGCGCGTCGAGGATCGACGGCGTCGGCACCTCGCGCTGGTAGGCGCGGCCGTCGAAGACGATCAGCATCAGGGCGGCGGGGTCGGCGGCGTCGAAGCCGGCGGTCTTGTAGATCGCGATGTCGCGCGTGTTGCCGAGCCGCCCGGAGGCGAAGCGGAAACGGGTGAAGCTGCCCTTCGGCAGCGCCGCGTTCTCCATGCCCGGCTGGATTGGTGCGCCGGGCAGCGTCAGCGTCGACTTCATGTTGAAGCGGTCGGGCGCGTCGGCCGGCCAGGGCGCTCGGTTGAGCGGATCGGCCTCTGCCGTGGCGAGCAGCGCCACCCGCCGCTCGCGCGGCGTGCCGAGCAGGTCCGGCACGTCGGGCGCGAGCTGGTAGGACAGGCGCGTGTCGGCCGGCACGCGGAAGCTCTTGAACCAGACGTCGGAGGCGCCGAGCCGGTCGAGCCATTCGTGGTCGCCCGAAGGCGCGCCGACCAGACGGACGTTCCGCGCCGCGCCGCGATAGAGGAAGGTGAGCAGCGTCTCGCCGTCGTCCGCGCGCTCGATCAGCGGCGTGCCGGTTGCGGCAACGCTCCGCCAGAAGGCGTCGGTCGAGCCGCCGGCGGCGACGGTTGCCGCCACTCCGGCGATAGCCGGGCTGTCGTAGCGGGTTTCCGGCGGCCTCTGCTCGGCGAGCGGCAGGCGCAGGGTGAGCGTCAGGCGGCCGGCGCCACCGTCCGGGCCGGGCAGCAGGCGGAAGGCGGCCGGCGTGTCGCCGGCAACGAACTGGAAGTCGCCGGAGAGGCCGACCCCGTCGAGGAGGTGCCGCCAGGGCGTGCCGTCGGCATCGACAAGGTCGAGGTCGAAGCTGCCGGCCGTCACGTCGAGCCGGCCGCGCAGGTAGTCGCCCGGCGCCGCCGCAAACGGCAGCGTCACGGCCTCGCCCGCCGTCTCGACGGCAACCGGCGTGCCCGGCACGAGGTCCTCCCCGGCGGAGGCGCCGCCGGAGAGGAGGAGAAAAGCCAGGGCGTGCATGGCCTTCAGGCTGCTTCGCATCCGCCTCACCACTTGTATTTCAGCGTGGCGGTGACGGTGCGGCCGCCGCCGACGAAGCAGGCGTAGGCGCTGGCGCAGGAGGCGGTGTAGAACTCGTCGGTGAGGTTGGTGGCGTTCACCTGCAACGACACGTTCTCGAAATCCTTGTCGAGCGCGCCGAAGTCGTAGGACAGCGAGGCGTCGAGCAGCAGCGTGTCGGGCACCTTGAAGGTGTTGGTGGCGTCGCCCCAGCTCTCGCCGATGTAGCGCAGGCCGAGACCGAGGCCGAGGCCGGCCAGCGGGCCGTCATCGAACTCGTACTTGCCCCAGATCGACGCCTGATTGAGCGGGATGCGGGCCGGCGTCTTGCCAAGGATGTTGGCCTGAGCCGACTGCGTCACCTCCTGGTCGGTGTAGCTGTAGGCGGCGATCAGGCTGAAGCTGTCGGTGATCGCCGCCTTGCCCTCCAGCTCGAAGCCGCGGGTGCGGATCTCGCCGGTCTGCTGCCAGGGGCTGGCGCTGGTCTCGCGGTAGAGGACGTTCTGCTGGGTGAGCTGGTAGACGGCGGCGCTGAGGTCGAAGCCGGACCCCTCGGGCGAGAAGCGCAGACCGGCCTCATACTGGATCGCCGTCGACGGGTCGAACGGATCGGAGCCGGCCGGCGCCGCCGTCAGCACCGGCTCGAAGGAGGTGGCGATGCTGACATAGGGCTTGAGGCCCCAGCCGAGGTCGTAGACGGCGCCGGCCCGGCCGGTGGCGGCCGAGGAATCGAAGCTGGTGGTGGTGCCCAAGAGGTTGTTGTCGATGTCGGTGGTGGCCCAGTCGTGGCGGCCGCCGAACAGCAGGTTCAGCCGGCCGACCTCGATCTGGTCCTGGAGGTAGACGCCGACCTGCGACGCCCTGGTCTTCGTATCGGTGCGGCCGGAGGAGAGGTTGAGGCTGGTGACGTTGTAGACCGGATTGGTCCAGTCGATCGACGGTACCGTGTAGTCGTAGCCCCAGGCGTAATCCACCACCGAATAGCGGTAGTCGACGCCGCCGACCAGCGTGTGCTCCAGCGGGCCGGTCGAAAGCCTGGCCTCGGCGCTGTTGTCGATGACGAATTGCAGCATGTCCTCGGTGCCGCCGGAACCGGTGCGGGTGATGGTCTTGCCGTCGGCTTGCAGGGCGCCCCAGGTCAGCGTGGTGTAGGCGGTGTCGATGTCGGTGAGGCGGGCGTTCTGGCGCAGCGTGATGCCGTTGTCGAAGCGGTGCTCGGCCTGATAGCCGATCGACGCCTGCTGGCGCTCCGACTTCTGGACGTGGGGATCGGAGATCAGGAAATCGCGCGGCACATAGCCGTAGGCGGTGGGGTAGAGCGTGCCCTTGGCCTCGCGGAAGTTCCGGAAACCGGCGTCCGGCTCGTTCTGATAGAAGGCGTGGACGGTGACCTTGGTCTGGTCGTCCGGCTGCCACATCACCGACGGCGCGATGGCGAAGCGCTTG
Source organism: Pleomorphomonas koreensis DSM 23070 (assembly GCF_000425185.1). Taxonomy (GTDB): domain Bacteria; phylum Pseudomonadota; class Alphaproteobacteria; order Rhizobiales; family Pleomorphomonadaceae; genus Pleomorphomonas; species Pleomorphomonas koreensis. Next base: position 399,417 of record NZ_AULH01000001.1, on the reverse strand, counting down.
GTGTCGAGCCCGTCCTCCTGCGTGTCGACGCGCGCCGCCTTGCCGACCAGACGATAGGACAGCGTGTCGCTGCCCGGCAGCCTGTCCATGACGTCGAAGGCCGCCTCGACGCGGTTGTCGCTGCCGACGGTGGCCTGCACCTCGCGCGCCGTCTCGCCGGTCGGCCGCTTGCTGACGAGGTTGATCAGACCGCCCGGCCGCGCCTCGCCGTAGAGCACCGACGACGGCCCCTTCAGCACCTCGACGCGCTCCAGGAGATAGGGATCGACCTGGCCGAGCGAGTTGGAGCCGAACAGCAGGCCGTCGAGGAAGCGCGGCGCGTAGTAGTAGCCGCGCAGGAAGGTCTCGTCGTGGAGGTTGGAGGCGCCGCGGTATTCGGCGAACAGGCCGGGCGTGTAGCGCAGCGCCTCGGCCACCGACTTGACTCCCTGGTCGGCCATCTGGTCGGCGGTGACCACGGACACCGACTGCGGCGTCCTGTCGAGCGGCACGTCGGTCTTGGTTGCGGTCTTCGAGCGCCTGGCGACATAGCCCTTCACCGGGCCGTCGCCGGCCTCGCCGGAGCCCTGGACGACGATCGGCTCGATCGCCGTGGCGTCGTCCGCCGACTGGGCCTGTGCGCCGCCGGCGGCGAGGAGACAGACCGTCGCCATCAGCGCTGCGCGCAGCATCACGCCGCTGGGAAACCGCCGGACATCATCTGAAAATGCGCTCTTCTCAACCATTTACGCCCACCCCGTTCACACTTATGCAAATGATTCTCAATTGCATAAGTGATTTCCCTTAAACTTGACTGGTTTTGTCATGTATATAAACAAGGGGGCTGGAGGCTGTCGACATCGGGGGCTTCAGCGCAAACGGCGGTTTCTTTTTCGTAAACAGCCGGGGCCTTCCCGACCGTTGCCGGGCGGCCGCACGGGTGGCATGGGAGCGTCATGGAACTGTCAGCATCGGATCACGACGGCATCTCGCTCGCCTGCCGGTTGGCGCCGGTTGCGGCCGGCCCGCGACCCCTGCGGGAGATCCGGCCGGGCTTCCGCCTGTTCGTCTACCTTCGCGGCTGGCAGCGCTTCGAGATCGATGGCCGGCGCTTCGACGTCTCGGCCGACGGCGGCCCGGTGGCGCTCGCCCTGACGCTGACCCGCCCCGCGCGCCTTGCCCAGATCGCCTGGTCGGAAGACCGGATGGGCAAGCTGATGATCACCGCGCCGAGCGACTGGGCGTCGGCGCTCGATCTCCAGGGCGCCGCCCACGGCGACGCGCTCGCCACTTTCCTCGCCGGTCACGGCAACAGCCACCTCTGGCGGCTCGACGAGGAGAGCGTCCGCCTCGCCCGCCTTGCCGCCGAGCCGCCGGCCTGGGTGCCGCGCGAGGCGCTGCCGCTCTACCGCCGCGCCCGCGCCTTCGACCTGATCTGCCTGACGCTCCGGACGCTGGCGCTCCGGCGGCCGGAGAACGAGCTGCCGCGGCCGGCCCAGTCGCTGCTCGGCGAGCGCATCCGCGTCTTCCTGCTCGACCACCTCAACGAGCCGCTGACCATCGACGCCGTCGCGCAGTCGGTCGGCGCCTCGGTCAGCGTTGTGCAGCGCTGCTTCAAGGAACTCTACGGCATGACGGTGTTCGACTTCGTGCGCCGCCGCCGGCTCGACGCCGCGCGCGAGGCGCTCGACAACCGGGGCGTCAGCATCGCCTGCGCCGCCTTCATCGCCGGCTACTCGGCGCCGTCGAGCTTCGCGACCGCCTTCAAGAAAGCCTATGGCGTGCCACCGAAACTCCGCCGCCGGCAGGCGGTGCCGTTCCGCGAGGCGGCCGAGTGATGAGCGCGCCGTCGCGTCCGCTGGCCATCGCCGCCGTCGTGGCGACAGCCGTGCCGCTCGTCGCCGCTAGCCTCGTCATCGGTGGCGGCTACACCTGGTCCGACGTTCTCGCAGGTGACGGCGACGGCGGGCTGGTGCTGCTGGCGAGCCGCGTGCCGCGTACTCTCGCGCTGCTGCTCGCCGGCGCCGGCCTCGCCGTTTCCGGCATCCTGATGCAGATGATCGCCCGCAACCGCTTCGTCGAGCCGTCGACCGCCGGCACGGTGGAATCGGCCGGCCTCGGCATTCTGCTGACGCTGCTCTTCATGCCCGGCGCGCCGGTGGTCGTTCGCATGACGGTGGCCGCCGGGGTGGCGCTCGCCGGCTCGGCGCTGTTCCTGACGCTGGTCGGCCGGCTGCCGCTCGGCTCGGCGCTGATGGTGCCGCTGATCGGCATCATGCTCGGCGGCATCTTCGACGCCGCCACCGGCTTCCTCGCCTATCGCTTCGACCTCATGCAGTCGATGGGCGCCTTCGGCAGCGGCGACTTCTCCATCGTGCTGCGCGGCCGCTACGAGTTCCTGTGGGTGATCGCCGCCCTCGTCGCCGCCGCCTATGCCACCGCCGCCCGCTTCACCATCCTCGGCATGGGCGAGGCGGTGGCGACCGGCGTCGGCCTCGACTACCGCCGCCTCGTTGTCTTCGGTCTCGCCATCGTCTCGGTGGTCACCGCCGCCGTGGTGGTGACGGTCGGCGCCGTGCCCTTCGTCGGGCTGATCGTCCCGAACGTCGTCAGCCTCGTTCTCGGCGACGACCTCCGCAAGACGCTGCCCGTCGTGGCGGCCGGCGGCGGCCTGCTGGTGCTCGCCTCGGACGTCGCCGGGCGCCTGATCATCGCGCCTTACGAGATCCCGGTCGGCACCATCATGGGCGTGGTCGGCAGCCTGGGCTTCCTGATGCTGATCTTCGGACGCCGCCATGCCGCCTGACCGCGCCCGCGCCGTCCGCCTCACGACGGGAATCGTCCTCCTCCTCGCCCTGCTGTCGGCCGCCGCCTTCATGACGGTGGGGGCGCGCGGCCCCTGGAGCTTCGTGCTCGCCCATCGCGGCATCCGCCTCGCCGCGCTGATCACCGTCGCCTATGCCATCGCCCTGTCGACGGTGCTGTTCCAGACGCTGACCGGCAACCGCATCCTGACGCCGGCGGTGATGGGCTTCGACGCGCTGTTCCTGCTGTTGCAGACCACGCTGGTGGCGGCGCTCGGCGGCGCTGGCGCCGGGGCGATCGACCCTCGCCTGCTGTTTGCCGGCGAATGCCTCGCCATGGTCGGCCTCTCCGGCCTGCTGTTCCGCCTGCTGTTCCGGGGCGAGGGCCGCAACCTGCCGCTGGTGGTGCTGGCCGGCCTGTTGTTCGGCGCGCTGTTCCGCAGTCTTTCCAGCTTTCTCCAGCGTGTCATGGACCCCAACGATTTCCTGGTGCTGCAAGGGCGTACCTTCGCCTCCTTCAACGTCGTCGATCCCGCGCTGATCGGCGTCGCCGCCCTCATGTCGCTCGCCGTGACGGCGATGCTCCTGCCGCGCCTTGCCGAACTCGACGTGCTGACGCTCGGCCGCGACGGGGCGACCGGCCTCGGCGTCGACGCGGCGCGGCTTTCCACCCTGGTCTTCGCCCTCGTCGCCATCCTGGTGTCGGCCTCGACGGCGCTGGTCGGACCGACCACCTTCTTCGGCCTCTTGGTCGCCAACCTCGCCTATCTTCTGGTGCCGTCGGCCCGCCATGCCGACGTGCTGCCGGTGGCGGTCGGTCTCGCCGTCATCACGCTCACCGGCGGACAGATGCTGCTCGAACGGCTGCTCGGCTTCGGCACCGCCCTTTCCATCGTCATCGACTTCGTCGGCGGCGTCACCTTCCTCCTCATCCTGTTCAGGACCGGTCGGCGATGATCGAGATCGACAGGGTCAGCAAACGCTATGGCGATGCCGCCGTCGTCGACGACGTCAGCCTGACCATCCCGGCCGGCGGCGTGGTGGCCATCGTCGGCCCCAACGGCGCCGGCAAGTCGACGCTGCTGTCGATCGTCGGCCGCCTGATCAAGGCGGATGCCGGCCGCGTCCGCATCGATGATCTCGACGTCGCTACGACGCCCGGCCGCGAACTCGCCCGCCGTCTTTCGGTGATGCGGCAGGAGAACCACGTCGTCGCCCGGCTGACGGTGCGCGACCTTATCGCCTTCGGCCGCTTCCCGCACAATCGCGGCCGGCCGAACCGCGACGACGCCGACCGGGTGGCGGAGGCGATCGCCTTCGTCGGGCTGACGGCCGAGGCCGACCGCTTCCTCGACCAGTTGTCCGGCGGCCAGCGGCAGCGGGCCTTCGTCGCCATGACGCTCGCCCAGGACGCCGACTATGCGCTGTTCGACGAGCCGCTCAACAACCTCGACATCCACCACGCCGTCGCCCTGATGCGCCTCTTCCGCCGCATGGGCGAACAGCCGGGCAAAACCGTGGTGATCGTGCTGCACGACCTCAACGTCGCCGCCACCTACGCCGACCGCGTCGTCGTGCTGAAGAACGGCCGGGTGGCCGGCGACGGCCCGCCGGCCGAGGTGATCGACCAACGGCTGTTGTCCGAGGTGTTCCGCGTCGACGGCGACGTGCTTGAAATCGACGGCCGACGTGTGATCACAGTGGCGCGGTGAACGCCCGCCAAGGAGGCCGCCCCATGTACCTCAGCCATATCGCCACGCTCGATCGCGACGCCGCCCGCCTGCCCGACGACATCCGTCGCGGCCTGCGCTTCCTCGCCGGCACCGACATCAACAGCCTGCCGGCCGGCCGCGTCGACATCGACGGCGACCGCATGTTCGCGTTGATCCAGGATTACGACACCGTGCCGAAGGCCGAGAAGCGGCCGGAATCGCACGCCCGCTACATCGACATCCAGTATGTGGCGCGCGGCCGCGAGGCGATCGGCTACGCGCCGCTCAGCGGCGACAACCCGGTCGAGGAGAATTTCTTCGACAGCCGCGACGTGCAGTTCTTCGCCTCGGTGGCCGACGAGAGCGACCTCATCCTCGGCACCGGCGCCTACGCCGTGTTCTACCCGACCGACATCCATCGGCCCGGCTGCATCGCCGGCCTGCCGGAGAAGGTGCGCAAGGTGGTGGTCAAGATCCTCGCCTGAGGCGCGCTCAGGCGTAGACGCGGCTGTAGCGGCGGCCGAGCGAGGTCAGCACCTCGTAGCCGATGGTGCCGGCCGCCCGCGCCAGGTCGTCGACGCTCTGGTGCGGGCCGATCAGCTCGACGAGGTCGCCCTCCGCGAGCGCCCCCTCCGGCAGCGCGCTGACGTCGACCGAGAAGCTGTCCATGGAGACGCGCCCCACCGACGGCAGGCGGGTGTCGCCGGAGAAGGCGGCGCCGGCGCCGTTCGACAGGCGCCGCCACCAGCCGTCGGCATAGCCGGTGGCCAGCGTCGCAAGGCGCATCGTCCGGCTGGCCCGGAAGCTGTAGCCGTAGCCGACCGCCGTGCCGGTCTCGATCTCTCTGAGTTGCGCGACGCGCACCCTGAGGCTCACCACCGGGCGGATACCCGCGGCGAGCGGACTGGTCTCGATGCCGTAGAGCGAGGCGCCGGGCCGGCAGAGGTCGAAGTGATAGTCCGGCCCGAGGAAGATGCCGCTCGAGGCGGCGAGCGAGCCGGCAAACCCCGGCAGCCGCTCACGGGCCGCCCGGAAGGCGGATAGCTGCTCGCCGTTTCCCGGCTTGTCGGGTTCATCGGCGCAGGCGAGATGGCTCATGATCAGCCGCGCGCCGGTCATGGCCAGAAGGTCCGGCTCGGCGGCGAGCGCCTGCTGTTCGGCGACGTCGAGACCGAGGCGCGACATGCCCGTGTCGACCTGGATCACCGCCGGCAGGCTGCCCCGCCTGGCCTCGGCCCAGGCGCGGCACTGGGACAGCGAATTCAGCACCGGCAGGATGCCGTGGCCGGCAAAGGCCGGTGCCGTGCCCGGCATCAGCCCGTTCAGCACGTAGAGCGTGGCGTCCGCCGGCAACAGCGGCCTGAGCGCCTCCGCCTCCGACAGCGTCACCACGAAAAAGTCGCGACAGCCGGCCCGATAAAGCGGCCCGACCAGCGGCGCGGCGCCGAGGCCATAGGCGTCGGCCTTGACCACGGCGGCTGAGCGGGCCGGCGCGACGCGAGCCGAAAGGCTCTGCCAGTTGGCGACCACGGCGCCGACGTCGATGGTCAGCACGCCGCCGCTCGCCGCGACCGAAACGTCCCCGGAAGCCGACACGTTTTCCTCCATCCCGTGGTGAACCGCTCCTTACCGGCTTAGTCCGCTCTCCGCCGCCCCGCAAGCCGAACCGGCCGGGAAACGGCGTCGGTATGGTTAACCGGACGTTGAGATGATTGCAGAAAAGCCACGCGCGGCTTGAACCGCCCCTTATTGCCGTTCTGCTAGTTTGCCGATCGGTTCCGAAGGGTGGTCCAATGCGTGCCAATTTCAAGGTGATGATCGTGCTTGCGCTCGTCTGCGGCGGCGGTGCCGTCTGGGCGGGAGGCCGCTGGCTCGACGCCGCCTCGGCCGCCCGCCTGCGCGAGATCGAGGCGGAGCGGCCGGCGGTGAGCTTCGCGACGCTGGTGGTGGCGACCGAGCCCTTACGCTTCGGCGCCATGCTCGACCGGGGCGCCGTCAAGGAAATCCCCTGGCCGGCCGGCGACCTGCCGCCCGGCGCCTTCTCCACCACCGACCAATTGTTCAAGGACGGCGATCGCGCCGTGCTGTTCCCGCTGGAGCCGGGCGAACCGCTGCTGGCCGCCAAGCTGACCGGCCCCGGCGAGCGGGCCGCCCTCTCCCGCCTGATCTCCGACGGCAACCGCGCCGTGACCTTGCGCGTCAACGACGTCGCCGGCGTCGGCGGCCTGGTGCTGCCCGGCGACCGGGTCGACGTGGTGCTGACCACCGCCGAAGTCGCCGAGGTGATCTTGCAGGACGTGCGCATCCTCTCCATCGACCAGATGGCCGACGAGAAGGCCGCCGAGCCGGTGCTGGCGCATACCGTCACCGTCGAGGCGTCGCCGGAAGCGGCGCAGAAGCTGGTGCTGGCCCAGAGCGTCGGCAGCCTGTCGCTGGTGCTGCGGCGGGCCGGCGAGGTGCGGGCCGCCGCCTTCCGGCCGATCGGCATCGCCGACCTCACCACGGCGCGGCAGACGGCGAGCGCCGAAGCCGTCCCGGCCGCCGCAGCCGCCGCCCCGGCCGCCGACGCCACGGTGTGGGTGCGGCGAGCGACCGAATTGACCCAGTATTCCGTGCCGACCCGCAACGGCGGCCCCAGCCGCCGGGTGCCCGAGCCCTCCATGCCGCCCCAATTCTCCGCTTCGGGGCCGTTCGCCGCCGCCGCCCCCCTCACCTCCGCTCCCGCTCCCGGAGAGCCGCAATGATATCCCTGATGCGCGCCGGCCTCCGTCTCGCGGCGCTCCTCCTGCCCCTCGTCCTCCTCGCCCTGCCGGCCGACGCCGCCCGTCCCATCCGCATGACCTCGGCCACCTCCGGCCAGTCGTTCTCGATCGCCAAGGGCGTGCCGCAGATGATCGAGACCACGGCCGCCTTCTCGGAGATCGTGGTCGGCGACCCGGCGCTGGCCGACGCCTGGCCGCTGACCGACAAGTCGTTCATGGTGCTCGGCTCCAAGGGCGGCGTCACCGGCATCGTGCTGTTCGACAAGGAGCGCAACGTGGTCGGCGCCGCCGATTTCGAGGTCGCGCTGCACACCGACCGCTTGCAGGCGGCGCTGGAGCGCAAGCTGCCGGACGCCCGCGTCGACGTCTCCTCGGCCAACGGCTCGATCCTGTTGTCGGGCACCGCGGCCGACCAGAAGACCATCGACGAGGCCGGCGCCATCGCCAAGGAATTCGGCGGCGACAACGTCGTCAACACCGTCGACATCGGCGGTGGCAAGCAGGTGCAGCTCAAGGTGCGCTTCCTCGAAGCGACGCGCTCGGCCAACCGCGAACTCGGCCTCGGCTGGACGGCGCAGAGCGACGGCATCGCCGTCGGCGTCGGCTCGTCGAAGCTTCTGTCGGGCTCGACGCCGTTCGGCGAGATCGTCAGCCAGATCCTGAGCGGCGGCCTTTCGGTCGATATGGTGGTGCAGGCGCTGGAAGCGCGCGGCCTCGCCCGCTCGCTGGCCGAGCCCAACCTCGTCGCCTTGTCCGGCCAGACGTCGAGCTTCCTGGCCGGCGGCGAATTCCCGGTGCCGGTGGCCAGCGACGACAAGACGGTCACCGTTGCGTTCAAGAAGTTCGGCGTCGGCCTCGACTTCACGCCGACCGTGGTGCCCAACGGCCTGATCCACCTCAACATCAAGCCCGAGGTGAGCGAGATCGACTACAGCGCGGCGGTCACCATCAACGGCATCACCATTCCCGGCGTCAAGGTGCGCCGCTCGGATTCGACGCTGGAGCTGCGCGACGGCCAGAGCTTCGTCATCGCCGGCCTTCTGACCAGTTCGCGCTCGGTGTCCAACAGCCGGGTGCCCTGGCTCGGCTCGGTGCCGGTGCTCGGCAACCTGTTCCGCTCCACCGCCTACAAGCGCGCGGAAACCGATCTGGTGATCATCGTGACGCCGCATATCGTCGATCCGCTCGGCGCCGGCAGCACCATCGCCACGCCGTTCGACCGGGCGCTGCCGGGCAGCGACCTCGACGTCTTCGCCCGCGGCAACGCCGAGGTGCCGCCCGACGCCGCCGCCTATGTCGCCGCCAACGGCTCCTCGACCGGCGGCTACATCCTCGACCTGCCGACCCGGTGATCCCATGGCCGCTTCCCCGATCAGCTTCGGCACCGTCGTCGTCGTCACCGCCGACAAGGATTTCGCCGCCATGGTGGCCGAGGCGCTGAGGGCGTCCGGGGCCGGCATCAGTGATCTCAAGGTCCGGACGCCCGACAAGCTTTCCGGCGAACTCGCCGACCCCGCCTGCGGCCTCGTCGTGCCCGACCTCGACGCCTTTCCCGACGGGCCGGTGGCCGGCCTCTCCGAACTCTACCGCGAGGCCGGACCGCAGGTGCGCTTCCTCGCCGTCACCGGCGTGTTCGACGCCGAGGTGGCGCGCGGCTTCCTGCGTCTCAAGCTACAGGATTTCCTGCTGAAGCCGGTGGCGCCCTCCGACCTCGCCCACGCCGTCGCCCGGCTCGGCAAGGGCGACGATTCCGGCCCGGATTCGCGCATCTACGCCTTCCTGCCGGCGGCCGGCGGCGTCGGCAACACCACGCTGGCGCTGCAATCGGCGGCGCTGCTGCACGAGGCGGCGGCGCGGCGCCACCAGACCACCTGCGTCGTCGACCTCAACCTCCAGCACGGCTCCTGCGCCGAGTATTTCGACATCGAGCCGCATTTCGACATCGCCGAGATCGAGAACCGGCCCGACCGGCTCGACCGCAAGCTGCTCGACGTCATGCTGAGCCGGCACAAGTCGGGCCTCGCCATCGTGTCGGCGCCGCCCTGCCCCTGGGAGATGCGCAGCTACCGGCCGGACCTCGTCGGCCGCCTGCTCGATCTCGTCGCCGCCCATTTCGACAACGTGGTGATCGACCTGCCGCGCACCTGGTTCCCGTGGACCGACGCCGTGCTGCAAGGCTCCGACCACGTGTTCCTGACCACCGAGATGACGGTGCCGGCACTGCGTCAGGCGCAGCGGCTCGCCCATGCGGTGCGCGAACGGCTCGACAAGGACGCCCGCTTCGGCGTCGTCGTCAACCGCGTCGACGCCAAGGGCAGCCCCAGCGTATCGCTGGCCGAGGTCAAGGCGCTGTTCGGCGACGCCTTCGCCGGCGCGGTCGCCAATGACTACAAGGCGGTGCGCGAGGCGCTGGACCAGGGCCGGCCGCTCGGCGAGGTCGCTCCCAACTCGCGGGTGATCGCCGATCTCAAGGCGATCCTCGCCGACCCGGCCGATCTCGCCGCGCCGGCGTGGACGGCGCCGCTCAAGGCGCTTCTCTCCCGCCTGAAGCGCTCCGGCCCGCCGGTTGCCAAGGAGGCGAAGCGCCATGCGTAACCGCTTCCTGGCCCTCACGGTGGGCGAGGCGCCGCCACCGTCGCCGGCCGAGCGGCCGCCGGCGCCGCTGATCCAGGTGGCGCCGCTGCGCGAGATGGAGCCGCTGCCGCTGCCCAAGCCGGTCAACGAGAAGCTGATCGCCGCCAAGGACAAGCTGCACAAGAAGCTGATCGAGGAGATGAACCTCTCCCAGCTCGAAAAGCTGTCGCCCGACGCGGTGATGCGCGAACTCTACGGCCAGGTCAGCGCCTTTGCCGCCGAGGAGCGGCTGGCCCTCAACGAGCAGGAGTTCGGCGAGTTCGTCACCTCGGTCTACGACGAGATGATGGGCCTCGGGCCGCTCGAAGCGGTGATGCGCGACCCCTCCATCAACGACATCCTGATCAACGGCCACCAGAACTGCTTCGTCGAGCGCTTCGGCAAGCTCGAACCGGTCAACATCCCGTTCAAGGACGAGGCGCATCTCCTCAGGATCATCAACAAGATCGTCGCCGCGGTCGGCCGCCGCATCGACGAGAGCCACCCGACCTGCGACGCCCGCATGCTCGACGGCTCGCGCTTCAACGCGGCGATCCGGCCGATCGCCGTCGACGGGCCGCTGGTCTCGATCCGCAAGTTCGCCAAGAAGAAGCTGTCGCTCGACCGGCTGATCGACGTCGGCGCGCTGGGCAAACCGATGGGCGAACTCCTGGCCGCCGCCGTCAACGCCCGCGTGACGACGCTGATCTCCGGCGGCACCGGCACCGGCAAGACCACCATGCTCAACGCGCTCTCGGCCTTCATCTCGCCGGACGAGCGGCTGATCACCATCGAGGACGCCGCCGAGCTGCAACTGCAGCAGCCGCACGTCGCCCGCATGGAGACCCGGCCGGCCAACACCGAGGGCCACGGCGAGATCCGCCAGCGCGACCTCGTCAAGAACGCCCTGCGCATGCGGCCCGACCGCGTCATCCTCGGCGAGTGCCGCGGCGAGGAAGCCTTCGACATGCTGCAAGCCATGAACACCGGCCACGAGGGTTCGATGGCCACCATCCACGCCAACACGCCGCGCGACGCCATCTCCCGCCTCGAACAGATGCTCGGCATGACCGGCATGCCGATGACCGTCGCCTCGATCCGCTCGCAGATCGCCTCGGCCATCCGGCTGATCGTCCAGCTCACCCGCCTCTCCGACGGCAAGCGCCGCGTCACCTCGATCTCCGAGATCACCGGCATGGAGGGCGACATCATCCAGATGCAGGAGATCTTCCGCTTCAACCGCCTGCGCACCGAGGCCGACGGCACGGTGGTCGGCGAATTCCGGGCGACCGGCATACGGCCGCGCTTCCTCGACGACCTGATCGCCAAGGGCATCACCGTGCCCGGCGCCTATTTCGACCCCACCAAGCCGCTCGCCTGAGGCGCCCATGAACGAGATGCACCTCTTCTACGCCTTCGCCGGCTTCGCCGCCGCCTTCCTCGCCGAGGCGGTGTATCTGCTGACGGTGAATGCCGGCGCCAACAGCAAGGCGGTCAACCGCCGCCTCAAGGTGTCGCCGCCCGATGCCAACCGGCAGGAGGTGATGGTGCTCTTGCGCCGCGAGCGCGGTCTCACCGCCTCCGGCGGCATGCCGCGCCGCCTCGCCTGGCTCGGCCGGCTGATCGTCCAGTGCGGCATCACCATCGGCCTGCCCAAGCTGCTGCTGCTGTTCGCGGCGAGCGGCCTTATCCTCGCCGGCCTGGTCTTCAACTTCACCGACCACGATCCGCTCAAGACGGCGCTGGCCCTGCCGGTCGGCGGCCTGGTGCTGCCGGTGATGGCGCTGCGCGTCCGGCGCGGCCGTCGGCAGGCAAAATTCGCCCTGCAATTTCCCGAGGCGATCGAGCTGATCGTCCGCAGCCTCAAGGCCGGCCATCCGGTGCCCGTCGCCATGGCCATGGTGGCGCGCGAGATGGCCGACCCGATCGGCACCGAATTCGGCATGATGGCCGACGAGGTGACCTATGGCGCCGACCTCGTCACGGCGCTCTGCAACATGCAGGCGCGCGTCGGGCAGGAGGACCTGCCGCTGTTCGTCACCGCCGTCTCCATCCAGTCGACCACCGGCGGCAACCTCCGGGAAATCCTCCAGAACCTCACCGACGTCATCCGCCAGCGCATCAAGATGCGGCGCAAGATCCGCTCGATCTCGGCCGAGGGACGCATCTCCGCCATCTTCCTCACCGCCATGCCGGTGCTGCTGTTCGGCGCGCTCAACTTCATATCGCCGGACTATTACGGCTCGGTGTGGGGCAAGCCGATGACCACCTGGGGTCTCGTCGGCGCCGTCACCTGGCTGGCGCTGGGCAACCTGATGATGAAGAAGATGATCAGCTTCCGCTTCTGAGGCTCCGATGTCCGATTTCCTCCGCCTCGCCCTGGATTCCATCGCCGACCGCCCCGGCCTGCTGGCGCTCGGCGCCGTCGCGGCCATGCTGGCCGCCGCCGCCGCGGCGCTGGCCGGTTCGCTCGCCCGCCGCCGCCGTCTGCGGCGCCGTCTCAAGGTCGATCTGCCGACGGCGCGGCGCGAGACAGCCGGCACGGAGCCGGACGATCCGCTGTCGGCCGTTGCCGGGGCGGACCGCACTCCGCTGCCGCCGGCGCTCGCCCGCTTCGTCGATCAGGCCGACAACATCCTCAAGAGCGGCGACGCCGGCAAGCTGAAGCTCGCCCGGCAGCGGATGATCCAGGCCGGCCTGTTCGCGCCGCACGCCGTGGCGCTGTTCTTTCTCGCCCGCCTCGCCGGCGGCGTCGCGGCGCCGCTCGCCGTCCTCGCCGCCACCGCGCTCTCCGGCTTCCATCCGGCGACGACGACGCTGCTGATGCTCATGCTGATCGCCGCCATCGGCGGCTATCTCGGCCCCAGCTTCTACGTCGATCGCCGCACCAAGGCGGTGCTGCGGCAGAACCGCATCGCCTTCCCCGACTTCATGGACCTGATGGGCGTCTGCGCCAACGCCGGCCTCTCCATGGAAGCCAGCCTCGAACGGGTGACGCAGGAACTGGCGCCGATGTACCCGGCGCTCGGCGTCAACCTTCAGGTGCTGTGCCTCGAAGTCCGGGCCGGCCGGCCGATGGAACTCGCCTTGCAGACGCTGGCCGAGCGGGTCGGCGTGCCGGAGGTGCGCGCCTTCGCGACGCTGTTGCAGCAGTCGCGCGAACTGGGCTCCAGCCTCTCCGACGCGCTGCGCGTCTTCGCCGAGGACATGCGCCACCAGCGCCTCGCCGCCGCCGAGGAGAAAGCCTACGCGCTGCCGGCCAAGCTGTCGGTACCTGTCACCGCCTGCATACTACCAGTTGTGCTTTTCATCGCCATCTGGCCAGTGGTGGTGAAGTTCAACAGCTGAACCGGCGTCTCGATAAAATTGCGCGCGTCTCCTTGACCGCCCCTTATGCCGGGCCGGCCTAGCATCGGACGATCCAGCCAGGGGACGCCCCATGACCCGTCATTGCCGCCTCGCCGCGTTTCTCCTCCTCCTGTCGCTGCCGCTCGGCGCCTGCAGCACTGCCTTCGAGGACGGGCTGATCGACGGCGGGCCGGAGTATTCGCAATTCGCCAGCCAGCAGAAGGCGCTGCGCGATCGCGCCAAGGCGGCTTTCCGGCAAGGCGACTTCACCGGCGCCGAACGCACCTTCCGGGCAGCGCTGGCCAAGGACCCGCTCGACGCGGAAGGCTGGCTGGGCCTGGCCGCCGCCTCCGACCGGCTCGGCCGCTTCGACGTTGCCGACAAGGCCTACGCGCAGGTGATCGCCATCGCCGGCCGGCGCGGCGAGGTGGTCAACAACATGGCCTGGTCGCAGAAGCTGCGCGGCAACGCCGAGGCGGCCAGGCTGCTGTTCGCCGAGGCGCTGACATTGGCGCCGGGCAACCCGGTGATCGCCGCCAACGCGTCCGGCCAGAACGCCACGAGCTGATCACAACCGGATCGGCCCCTTGAAGATGAAGAAAGCACCGAGCGCGATGAAGGCAAAGCCGACGACGTGATTGAGCGTGATCGGCTGCTTCAGGTAGAGCGCCGAGAAAACCATGAAGATGGCCAGCGTGATCACCTCCTGCATGGTCTTCAGCTCAGCCGCCGAATAGACGCGAAAGCCATAGCGGTTGGCCGGCACGGCAAGACAGTATTCGACGAGGGCGATCAACCAGGAGACCAGGATCACCATCCACAGCGGCTTGTTGGGATACTTGAGGTGACCGTACCAGGCGAAGGTCATGAAGATGTTGGAGGCGATCAGGAAGACAACCGGCGTGAGGGCGGGAGGAAGGAAGGGCATTGCAAGCTATCCGATCAGGAAGATTTCGTAGTGATGCGCAGGGGATTGGGGCGGGTCGATGGCAGATGCCCGGCGAAACTCGCTACCAGAGCCTTGATTTCGACATGGCTGCGGTGCAGGCCCTCGCCGTCCCGATCGACCGGAGCCGACGCATGCGACACAGCCTGTTCGCCCTTCTCATCCTCGCCGCCACTCCGGCCGTTGCCGGCGACATCGAGCCGCGGCTGACGCTGCCGGCCGGCGACCGCTCCGTGGCGCTCACCTTCGATGCCTGCTCGGGCGCCGTCGACGACCGCATCCTCGACGAACTGATCGCCGACCGGGTGCCGGCCACCATCTTCGTCACCAGCCGCTGGCTCAAGCGCAACGCCGCCGCCGTGGCGCGGCTTGCCGCCAACGCCGACCTGTTCCAGATCGAGAACCACGGCGACCAGCACGTGCCGGCGATCACCGACCAGCCGACCGTCTTCGGTCTCAGGACGGCCGGAACGCTCGCCGCGGTATCGTCAGAGGTGGCGGGCGGCGCCGCGGCGGTGACCGAGGCGTTCGGGCGCGCGCCGGCCTGGTATCGCGACGCCTCGGCCCGCTACAGCCGCGACGCCCTGACGCTGATCGGCACGCTCGGCTATCGCATCGCCGGCTATTCACTCAACGCCGACGTCGGCGCCTCGCTGCCGGCGGCAACGGTGGCCAGGCGCCTCGCGGCGGCCAAATCCGGCGACGTGGTGATCGCCCACATCAACCATCCCGAACGGCCGGCCGGGGCCGGCGTCGCCGCCGGCATCAAGGCAATGGTGGCGAGGGGCGTGCGTTTCGAGCGGCTCGATGCCGCCTTCCCGCAGCCGACCGGCTGAGCCAGCGTCAGAGCGAGCCGAAATCGCCCTTGGCCGAGGGGTCGGCGACGGCGCCGGGCAGGCCGGAGGCGGCGGGCTGGAAGCCGGGCGCGGCAGCGCTACCGCAGGCCACCGTCATTCCGGCGCCCTCGGTGAGATCGAGGTCGATGCTGCGGTTGGCGGTGACGTCGATCTCCGACCAGGCGGGTGAGCCGTCGCCGGCGCCGAGGCCGACGCTGCAGACGGAAGCGGTGGGTTGCGCCACCGCCGGCACAGCGGAGGTGGCGGCCGACAGCGGGCTGGAAAATGTCGCCAGGGCGGCGGCAAGAACGGCGGGGATGCTGGCAATGCGCATCATGGCTGGGCTCCAAAAGGACGGGCCAGGCACGGGGAAATCCGGCGAAAGGCGATCGTCATCAGCGCTGTCACAACGCGGAAAATCGACAAAAGGTTGCAGGCGGCATCTAAAGATCGCGTGAAACCCGCGTGATCCTCATGCCTGAGTGTGCGTCGGCCCGGCTTTCGGGAGCCTCGGCGGGAAAGCAACGGGGCGGGGCGGCGGCCGCGGCGGCAGTCCGGGGCGGGCGTTCAGGAAGCAACCTTCTCGCCGGGCTTGGCCTGCCAGATATTCTGGCGGTTGCGGATCTCGCGCGGCGCCGGGCCGAAGTAGGTCGGCGTCTTGACGAAGTCGCGCGGCGCCAGCACCACCGACTGGATGCGCTGGTAGAGCGATTTGGCCGAGATCGGCTTGCACAGCAATTCGTGGATGCCGAGCCGGCGCGCCTCGATGATGCGGCTGCGCTCGGTGTGGCCGGTGACCATGATGATCGGGATATAGGCGAAGGGATTGGAGGGTACGCGAATCATCCGCACCATGTCGGCGCCGTCGAGGATGGGCATCACCCAGTCGAGAATCAGGATATCGGGATTGGCGCGGTCCATCGCCTCGAGGCCCGAGGCGCCGTCTTCCGCTTCCACGATGCGGCGCGCGCCGAAGCCTTGCAGCATCGTCCTGAGGATCGTGCGCATGTAGGCGCTATCTTCCACGACCAGGAAGGTCAGGGATGACAGATCAAGCTGCACCGGCATACTCCTTCGCTCTTTCCTGCCTAGCAGGCAAAGATGAAAAAGCAGTTAGGCAGTTCGGGTACCGACGGCGGATGCGGCTTCGACCAAAAGCCAAGCGTGGCGGCGGCGCATGCCGCCACCGTCGATTCCGCATGGGGAGCTTGCGGAAAGCGCTTGATGGCTCGGTTATGACGTGCTTTAAATTCAGGCAGATGCGTCGGGTTTTTGGACCCGTTCAAAAAGCTGTGACCCACGCGCGAACATCGGGGAGAGCCGGGGCGCTTTCGAAGAAATCCTTGATCAATACCGGCTATGGTTTGATCGTGATCAAGGGCGGCTTGCGGCAACGTGCGTAGGTTATCGTAGGTGAAAAGACGACGGACCGTCGGCCGGAAGTGGGGCGATCCGTTCACGAGAAGACGGCCGACCTGACGGACGTCGGAGGGATTGGATCGATCATGAACTATGATGCCGTGTTCGAGAGTGCCGTCCAGGCCCTGCAGGACGAGAAGCGCTATCGCGTGTTCGCCGAACTGGAGCGGATGGCCGGACGGTTTCCGACTGCCCTCTGGCATCAGGGCGGCGGGACGCGCGAGATCACCGTATGGTGCTCCAACGACTATCTCGGCATGGGCCAGCACCCGAAGGTGATCGGCGCCATGACCGCGGCCGCCGAGGCGATGGGCGCCGGCGCCGGCGGCACGCGCAACATCTCCGGCACCAACCATCCGCTGGTCGAACTGGAGCACGAGCTGGCCGACCTGCACCACAAGGAAGCGGCGCTGGTGTTCACCTCCGGCTACGTCTCCAACGAAGCGGCGATCTCGACCATCGCCAAGCTGCTGCCCAACTGCCTGATCCTCTCCGACGCGCTGAACCATGCCTCGATGATCCACGGCGTGCGCTCGTCCGGCGTCTCCAAGCAGATCTGGCGGCACAACGATATCGGCCATCTCGAGGAACTGCTCGCCGCCGCCGGCCCCGACCGCGCCAAGCTGATCGTCTTCGAGAGCGTCTACTCCATGGACGGCGACGTGGCGCCGATCGAGAAGATTGCCGACCTCGCCGTGAAGTACAACGCCTTCACCTACATCGACGAAGTGCACGCCGTCGGCATGTACGGTCACCGCGGCGCCGGCATCTGCGAGCGCGACGGCGTCATGGACCGCATCGACGTCATCGAGGGTACGCTCGCCAAGGGCTTCGGCGTGATGGGCGGCTACATCACTGGCAAGAAGTCGCTGGTCGATGCCGTCCGCTCCTATGCGCCCGGCTTCATCTTCACGACGGCGCTGCCGCCCGGCCTCTGCGCCGCCGCCACCGCCTCGATCCGCCACCTCAAGGAAAACTGCAGCGAGCGCGAGGGGCAACAGCGCCAGGCCGCCCGCACCAAGGCGGTGTTGCGCGCCGCCGGCCTGCCGGTGATGCCGTCGGTGACGCATATCGTGCCGGTG
The DNA here is from genome assembly GCF_000425185.1 of Pleomorphomonas koreensis DSM 23070. Classification (GTDB taxonomy): domain Bacteria; phylum Pseudomonadota; class Alphaproteobacteria; order Rhizobiales; family Pleomorphomonadaceae; genus Pleomorphomonas; species Pleomorphomonas koreensis. Next base: position 381,916 of record NZ_AULH01000001.1, on the reverse strand, counting down.
CTGGTCGGCAATCCCGACCTCTGCAAGAAGGCCACCGACATCCTCTTGGAAAAGCACGGCATCTACATCCAGCCGATCAACTATCCGACCGTGCCGCGCGGCACCGAGCGCCTCAGGATCACCCCGACGCCGTTCCACACCGACGCGGTGATCGACCATCTGCGCGACGCCCTGGTCGATGTCTGGCAGACGCTCAGCCTGCCCTTCTCCGAGACGAGCGTGCCGGAGGTGGAAAAGGTCGTCCGCCAGCAGATCTTCACCGCCGCCGGCGGCTGACGGTCGGGCGACGCCGCGAGATAAACACGGGACCGGCATTGCCGGTCCCGTTTTCGTTTGGAAGCTGTCCGAAACTCAGCCCTTGCGCCGCTCCTCACCCTCGGGCACGCGGCCACGGGCGCTCTCGCCGCCCTCCGGCTCCTCGATGTCGTCGTCCTCAAGGATGCGCCAGGCGGCGCCTTCGAGGTCGTCATACTGGCCGCTCTTCAGCGACCACATGAAGCCGGCAAGGCCGATCAGGCCGAGGAGAAGCGCCGCCGGCACCAGGTAGACCAGAACGCTCATGCTGCTTCCTCCGCCGCCGCGATCACCGCCGCCGGCGGCCGCACGGCAGGCGGCGCCGCGATGCGGCGCAGGCGCAGCGCGTTGAGCGTGACGATCATCGACGAGCCGGACATGGCGAGCGCGGCGATCAGCGGCGTCACATAGCCGAAGACGGCGATCGGCACGGCGATCAGGTTGTAGACCACCGCCGTCCAGAGGTTTTCCTTCATCAGCCGGTAGGCGGCGCGCGATACGTCGATGGCGGTGACCACCGGCGCCAGGCGATCGCCGAGGAAGACGGCATCGGAGGCGGCCTGCGCCAGATGGGCGGCGGAGACCGGCGACAGCGACACATGGGCGGCGGCGAGCGACGGCGCGTCGTTGAGGCCGTCGCCGACCATCAGCACCCGTCGTCCCCCAGCCTTCAGCGCGTCGAGCCGGGCGATCTTGCCGGCCGGATCGACCTCGGCCTGCCAATCGGCAATACCGAGCGCCTCGGCCACCGTCGCCACGGCGGCGGCACGGTCGCCGGAGAGGATCATCAGGTCGCACCCCCGCGCCCTGAGCGCCGCGGCGACCTCTGCGGCGTCGGTCTTCAGCCGCTGGGCGAAGGCGAACACCGCCGTCCGGCCGCCGTCCGAGAAGGCGATCAGCGAAGCGTCGGGATGGGCGGCGCGGACGGGATCGGCGACCTCGTCGCCAATGCCGCAGAAGGCGATCGAGCCAAGCCGCAGCCGCCGGCCCGCCACGTCGGCCTCGACGCCCTCGCCCGCCACCTCGCGGGCGCCGTCGATGGCGCCCGTCGCGCCGGTGGCGCGCGCCAGCGCCTCGGCCAGCGGATGGCGGCTGGCTCGCGCCAGGCGGCCGGCCAGTTGCAGCAGATCGTCGGCGATGCCGTCGCGATTGGCGAGTAGCGGCTCGGGGCTGGTCAGCGTGCCGGTCTTGTCGAAGACCACGGTGTCGACGCGGGCCAGCCGCTCGATGGCGTCGCCGGCGTTGATGAGGATGCCGTTGCGGAAGAAGCGGCCGGCCGCCGTCACCTGCACCGCCGGCACGGCCAGCGCCAGCGCGCAGGGGCAGGTGATGATCAGCACGGCGATGGCGTTGATCAGCGCCGTGTGCCAGCCGGCGCCGTAGATCAGCCAGCCGGCAGCGGTGACGATGGCCGAGGAATGCACCACCGGCGCATAGGCGCGGGCGGCGCGGTCGGCAAGCCGCAGCGTGCCGGATTTCGCCGACTGCGCCTCGCCGATCAGCCGCTCGATCTCGGCCATCAGCGTGCCCTCGACGGCGGCGGTGACCACCACCGTCAGCAGGCCGGCGCCGTTCAGCGTGCCGGCGTGCACCATGTCGCCCGGCGCCACCGCCGCCGGCAGCGTCTCGCCGGTGACCAGGCTTCGGTCGACGTCGGAGCGGCCCGTGAGCACCTCGCCGTCGACCGGCACCCGCTCGCCCGGCCGCACCACGACGATGTCGCCGGGCTCGACGGCGCTGAGCGGCACGCGCACCAGATCGCCGTCGCCGCCGCGCTTCAGCACCGAATCGGCGCGCAGGGTGGCCAGCGTTTCGGCCTCGACGGCGGTGCGGCGACGCATGTTCTCGTCGAGGAAACGGCCGAGCAGCAGGAAGAACAGCAGCATCAGCGCGCTGTCGAAATAGGCTTCGAGCGCGTGCGTCATGGTGTTGTAGAGCGACAGCCCCATGGCGAGGCAGACGCCGATGGAGATCGGCACGTCCATGTTGAGGGCGCGGCGGCGGATGGCGGCGATGGCGCTGCGGAAGAACGGCCGGCCGGCGTAGGCCACCGTGGGGATGGCGATCAGCGCGCTCATCAGATGGAAGAAGTCGCGCGTCTCCGGCGTGATGTCGGTGACGTTGCCCGACCACACCGAGACCGACATCAGCATGACGTTCATGGCGCCGAAGCCGGCGACGCCCATGCATTTGAGAAGCTCGCGCGCCTCGGCCGAGCGGTTGTCACGGCGCAGCGCCGGATCGAATGGCCGGGCCGGATAGCCGATGGCGGTCATGCGGTCGAGCACGGCGTCGGGCGTCACCTTGTCCGGCGAGAAGACCACCGAGGTGCGGCGATTGCCGACGTTGACGCGGGCGCTGACCACGCCGGGCAGGCGGCGCAGGCCGCGCTCGATGTCGGTGAGGCAGGCGGCGCAGGTGATGCCGTCGACGGCCAGTTCCATGCGGCGGGCGCCGTCGCGATCGGCCACCGTGTAGGCGTCCCAGTCATGCCCGACCGGCCGGCCGGCCGGCGCCGGTCCGTCCCCGAGATCGCCGGCATCGACCGCGATGTTCAACGGCGCCCCCTGTCGGTCAGCGTACGAGGCGCAGCTGATTGCGGCTCATGAACATCCGCTCGCTGCCCTTGTAGGCTTCGATGGTCAGGCTCCACATGCCCGCCTTGACGTTCGGAAGGACCGTGCGGTAGGTGCCGCTCGCCACTTCCGGCAGGCTGGCCGCATGGTCGTGGTCGGGATCGACGGCATGGATCAGCTGGACGCGCACGTCGAGACCGTGCAGGTCGGCGCCGGCCTTGTCGCGAAAGCGGATCTCGATCGAGGCGTCGTCGCCAACCGGCCGGACGGCGGCGTCCACCGTCCAGGCCCGCTCGGCCTGCGCCCGACCGGCCAGAACTTCGCCTTCGAATTCCTGGCCGGCCTTGTAGCTCGACGCCACCTCGACGCCGGGGAAGGTCGACAGGGCGAAGTAGATGAAGGCGCCGTTCACCGCAAAGGTGACGCCGAAGAAGGCGAACAGCCAGAGCAACACGCCCCGCCCGGTCAGGCGGCGGCCGCGGGCCTCCTCGGTGGTGGCGGTCATGCTGGCGTCTCCTTCATTCCTGTATTCCGGCATCGACTTTTAGCGGACCCGCGGCAACTCCGCCAGCGGCCACTCAGTTCGGCGGTGGCGCCCGGAAGAAGTCGGAGGCGGAGGCCTTCTCGCCGTTGTCGGTGTCGACGATGTAGAACTCGATCGGCGTCGAGGCCGGCAGCGCCGCGCCCCCCGGCACCATCACCAGCACGCGCACTTCGCGCGTGGTGTCGGCCGGCACGTCGACCACCGGCTTGCCGGCGGCCGAGGGCACGCCCTGCGCCTCGATGGCAAAGCCGGCCGGCAGCCCGGAAACGGTGAGCGCGAAGTGCCGCGCCTCCTGCCGCTTGTTGATCAGCCGCACGGTGTAGCCGTTGCGGACGCCGCCGTCCGACAGGCCGACGTAGAGCGGGTTGCGGTCGTGCAGCACGCTGACGCCCTGGAAGGCACGGTTGGCCAGCGCATAGGCCATGACGGCGCCGATGATGACGATCAGCGCCGCGTAGAGCACGGTGCGCGGCCGGACGATGCGGTAGATCGGCGGCTTGCCCTCGGCGCGGCGGGCGATGTTCATGTCGGTGTCGTAGCCGATCAGCCCCGGCTCGCGGCCGACCTTCTTCATCACCGTGTCGCAGGCGTCGATGCACAGGCCGCACTGGATGCAGCCGAGCTGGAGCCCCTCGCGGATGTCGACGCCGGTCGGGCAGACCTGGACGCAGGCCTTGCAGTCGATGCAGTCGCCCACCGCGGCGCCGGCCGCCTTGGCGCGCTGGCCGGTCCTCACCGACATGCGCGGCTCGCCGCGGTCGGTGCGGTAGGTGACGTTGAGCGCCCATTCGTCGGTCAGCGCCGCCTGGATGCGCGGCCAGGGGCACATGTAGAGGCAGACCTGCTCGCGCATGAAGCCGGCCAGCGAATAGGTGGTGAAGGTCAGGAGGCCGATCCAGATGTAGACGATCGGCGCGGCATTGCCGGTGAAGGTGTCTTTGATGATGGTCGGCGCGTCGCCGAAGTAGAGCACCCAGGCGCCGCCGGTGCCGACGGCGATCAGCAGCCAGATCAGGTGCTTCACCGCCTTGCGGGCCAACTTGCCGGCGCTCATCGGTGCCCGGTCCATCAGGATGCGGTCGCGGCGGTCGCCCTCGATCCAGCGCTCGACGGCGAAATAGAGGTCGGTCCACACCGTCTGCGGGCAGAGATAGCCGCACCAGATGCGGCCGGCCACGGCGTTCATCAGGAACAGCGCGATGGAGGCCAGCACCAGCAGGCCGGTGAGGTAGTAGACCTCCTGCGGCCAGATCTCGATGCCGAAGAAATAGGCCTTGCGGCCGGCCATGTCGATCAGCACCGCCTGCCCGGGCGCGTCGGGGCCGCGATCCCAGCGGATGAACGGCAGGAAATAGTAGATGCCGAGCGTGATGATCAGCACCGACCACTTGATGGTCCTGAGGCGACCGCTGACCGCGGCGGGGTAATTCTTCCTGGCGGCAGCGTAGTAGCTGTCGCCTCCGGCCGTCACGTTCTCGTCGACCCGCATGTTGCCTTCATCTCCTGGCGGTCCGCCTTCCCCGTCGCGGCAGCCCAGCCCCATCAGTAAACACCACTATTATTAGCACATTAGCATAAATTGCGCTGCGGAACAAACCGCGAATTCGTCAGGGCCGCCATGCTCGTTCCGGGGCCGCCGCAAGGAGGGCGGCGAAGATCGCTCTCCGCCGCCCTCCTTGCGGGTGAAGCCGGAAGGCTCAGGTGCCGCCACCCAGGTCGTGGACATAGACGGCCAGCGACTTGATGGTCACCGGGTCGAGCTTGCCGCCCCAGGTCGGCATGACGCCGCGGTGAGCGTGGGTGATGGTGTTGATCACCGACGCCTCGTCGCCGCCGTAGAGCCAGATGTGGTCGGTGAGGTTGGGCGCGCCCAACTCGTGGCTGCCCTTGGCGTCGTCGCCATGGCAGCTGGTGCAGTTCTCGGCAAAGATCTCCTTGCCGGCCGCCACATCCGCCCCCTGCACGCTGCCGCCCGACAGCGACAGCACGAAGCCGGCGACGTCGCGGATCTGCTTGGCATCGAGCAGGCCGTCATCGCCGAAGCGCGGCATGTCGTTGACGCGGGTGTCCTCGCTGGTCGAGCGGATACCGACGGTGATGGTGGTATGGATGTCGTCGAGCGTGCCGCCCCACAGCCAGTCGTCGTCCTGCAGGTTCGGATAGCCCCTGGAGCCGGTGGCGCCGGAACCATGGCAAGGGGCGCAGTTGTCGCCGAAGGCGGCCTTGCCCTGAGCCATGGCGAACTCCAGCATCTTCGGATCGGCCTTGATCTGGTCGAGGCTGGCCTCGGCGAGACCCTGACCGATCTCGGCGCGGGCCGCCTTGCCGGCCTCGGCATCGGCAAGCGCCGAGGCGCGCTGCGAATGGCCGAGGAGGCCCGTGGTGTAGCCCGAGACGAGCGGCACCGCCGGATAGACGAAGACGTAGCCGACCGCGAAGACGATCGTCGCGTAGAACACCCACAGCCACCAGCGCGGCAGCGGATTGTTCAGTTCCTTGATACCGTCCCACTCGTGGCCGGTGGTCGCCACGCCGGTGACCTTGTCGATTTCCTCATGAGCCATGGCTCAATCCTCCTCAAGCGGGATCTGCGCGGCGTGATCGAACTTCGCCTTGTTCTTCGGCCAGAGCGCGTAGACGCAGATGGCGGCGAAGATCAGGAAGAAGTACAGGAGCCCGCTCTGCTGGGCGAAGACGGCAACCTGTTCGTAGCTGAAGTCCATGTCCGGCTCCCTCAACGCAGGTTGGCTTTGTCGTCGTAGGTCGAGAAATCGACCAACGTGCCGAGCATCTGAAGATAGGCGACGAGAGCATCCATCTCGGAGATCTTCGCGGGATTGCCGTCGAAGTCGCGCACCACCGCCTTGGGATAGCGGCCGACCAGCTCGTCGGCGGTGCCGTCCGGGTTGACCTGCGCCTTGAGGTCGGCCTCGGCGTTGGCGATGTCCTCGTCGGTATAGGGCACGCCTTCGAGCCGCAGCGTCTTCATGTCCTCGGCGATGCGGTCGGCCTTGAGCGGCGCCTCCTTCAGGAAGGGATAGCCGGGCATGACCGAGGCCGGCACCACCGAACGCGGATCGGTGAGGTGGGCGACGTGCCAGTCGTCGGAATACTTGCCGCCGACGCGGGCGAGGTCGGGACCCGTCCGCTTCGATCCCCACTGGAAGGGATGGTCGTACTGGCTCTCGGCGGCCAGCGAGAAGTGGCCGTAGCGCTCGATCTCGTCGCGCATCGGCCGGATCATCTGGCTGTGGCAGAGATAGCAGCCTTCGCGGACGAAGATGTTGCGGCCGGCCAGCTCCAGCGGCGAGTAGGGACGCATCCCCGTCACCGTCTCGATGGTGCTTTTGAGGTAGAACAGCGGCACGATCTCGACGAGGCCGCCGATCGCCACAACGATCAGGATGCCGACGAGGAGAACGATGGAGTTCCGCTCGAACACCGCATGCTTCTGCATGAGACTCATCAATCGTCTCCTTACTCGGCCGGAGCCAGCGCCACGTCGGCGGCAGGCTTCTCGGCCTCGCCATGGCGGATGGTCATATAGAGGTTGAAGGCCATGATCAGCGCGCCGATGAGGAACAGAATGCCGCCCATCGCCCGGATGACGTAGTAGGGGTGCATGGCCTCGACCGTCTCGACGAACGAGTACTGCAGGAAGCCCAGCTCGGTGTAGGCGCGCCACATCAGGCCCTGCATGATGCCCGACACCCACATGGAGGTGATGTAGAGCACGATGCCGAGCGTCGAGATCCAGAAGTGCCAGTCGACCAGCTTCAGCGAGTAGACGTCCCGCTTGCCCCAGATCCACGGCACCATGCAGTAGAGCGCGCCGAAGGAGACGTAGCCCACCCAGCCGAGCGCGCCGGAATGCACGTGGCCGATGGTCCAGTCGGTGTAGTGGCTGAGCGAGTTGACCGCCTTCACCGACATCAGCGGACCCTCGAAGGTCGACATGCCGTAGAAGGCGACCGACACCACCAGGAGGCGTAGCACCGGGTCGGTGCGGAGCTTGTCCCAGGCGCCGGACAGCGTCATCAGGCCGTTGATCATGCCGCCCCAGGAGGGCATCCACAGCATCACCGAGAACACCATGCCGAGCGTCGAGGCCCATTCGGGCAGCGCCGTGTAGTGGAGATGGTGCGGGCCGGCCCAGATGTAGAGGAAGATCAGCGCCCAGAAGTGGATGATCGACAGCCGGTAGGAATAGACCGGCCGGTTGGCCCGCTTCGGCACGAAATAGTACATGATGGCCAGGAAGCCGGCGGTGAGGAAGAAGCCCACCGCGTTGTGGCCGTACCACCACTGCACCATGGCGTCCTGCACGCCCGCCCAGACGACGTAGGACTTGGAGCCGAAGAAGCTGACCGGCACCGCCGCGTTGTTGACGATGTGCAACATGGCGATGGTGACGATGAAGGCAAGATAGAACCAGTTGGCCACGTAGATGTGCGGCTCCTTGCGCCGCCACAGCGTCGCCAGGAAGATCAGCAGATAGGCCACCCAGACGATGGTCAGCCAGAGGTCGGCGTACCACTCCGGCTCGGCGTATTCCTTGCTCTGGCCGATGCCGAGCAGGTAGCCGGTGCCGGCGATGACGATGAACATGTTGTAGCCGAGGATGACGAACCACGGCGTGACGAGGCCCGGCATGCGCGCCCGGCTGGTCCGCTGCACGACGTAGAACGAGGTCGCCAAGAGCACGTTGCCGCCGAAGGCGAAGATCACCGCCGAGGTGTGCAGCGGCCGCATGCGGCCGAAGGTGGTCCAGGGCAGGTCGAGGTTCAGCAGCGGGAAGGCCAGCTCCAGGGCGATCCAGATGCCGACCGAGAAGCCGGCGATGCCCCAGAACATGGCGGCGATCGAGGCGAACTTGACCGGCCCGAGGTTGTAGTTGGGCTTGCCGTTGATCTCGTCAGGCTCGACGCGGCCGTCGCGGTCGATGTACGACCGGACGATCAGGAAGATGCCGGCCGCCGACGCGATGGCGCCGAGGGTGGCATGGAAGGCAAAGCCCGGATCGACCGCCTTGCCGGCGGCCAGAACGCAATAGAGAAAGAGCAGCCCGAGAAAGACCGTGTAGCCGATCTCTTCGAGCGACATCAGAGGTTTGGCCCTCAACGCCGTCATGTTCGTCGCCCCGTGTCTGTTGGAGACCACCCGCCCCTCGCGGGAGGGCCCCTCGCCTCACCCGCCGCCCGGCTCCGGACGCCTCCCGCTCCGGCCCGTCGGGCCTGGAGCACGGGAAACAACTTAGTGGAGCCTACGCATAGTGGCCTTGATCGAGGTCAAGGCCGATACGGGAATGCACGCGGTTTACAGCAGTTCTAGACAATTTGCCTATATCAAAATGGACTAATTTTAATGTGCGCTGTAGGAGGCGTCCGATACCGTTGCGCTCCGCATGGATCGGCGGGCAGATTGCGGGCGCCGGACGGATGGCGGTCTGCCGATTCGCCCGCCGCCGCTGTCGCTTGACGTCGATCCATGCTCTGGTCGGCCGCCGGCACCAAGGATTCCGCATGACCCAGTTGGACACCGCCGTTTCGCTTGAGGACCTCATCCGCGCCACCGTGCCGCGCTACACGTCCTATCCGACGGCACCGCATTTCTCCGCCGAGATCGGCGCCGACGCCTATGCCGGCTTCCTCGACGCCACGGCGGCCGGCGACGGCCCGATCTCGCTCTACGTCCACATCCCCTTCTGCCATTCGATCTGCCACTATTGCGGCTGCACCACCAAGGCGAGCCGGCGCTATGCGCCGATCGAAGCCTATGTCGAGGTGCTGCGACAGGAGATCGCCATGGTGGCGGCGCGCCTCGGCCGCCGGCCGGTGTCGCATATCCACTGGGGCGGCGGCACGCCCAACCTGTTGTCCGCCGCCGCCTTCGAGGCGATCGTCGGCGACTTCCACCGGCTGTTCGACATCGGCGCGGACACCGAGCACGCCATCGAACTCGACCCCCGCCATCTCGGGGAAGCGCGGGCGCGCTTCCTCGCCAGCATCGGCGTCAACCGGGCCAGCCTTGGCGTGCAGGACTTCGATCCGGTCGTGCAGGCGGCAATCGGCCGCATCCAGCCGGCCGAGACGGTGGCCGAGGCCGTCGAGCATCTGAGGGGAGCCGGCATCCTGTCCCTGAGCTTCGACCTGATCTACGGCCTGCCGGAGCAGAGCGTTTCCTCGATCCGCCGCACCGTGGATGCGGCGATGGCGCTGAAGCCCGACCGCATTTCCCTCTTCGGCTACGCGCACGTGCCCTGGTTCCGCGTCAACCAGAAGCTGATCGACGCCTCGAAGCTGCCGGGCACCGAGGGCCGGCTGGAACTGGAGCGCACCGCCCACACCGCCATCGCGGCGGCCGGCTACACGCCGGTCGGCATCGACCACTTCGCCCGGCCGGGCGACGCCATGGCCGAGGCGCTCAAGGCGCGAACGCTGCGCCGCAACTTCCAGGGCTACACCACCGACCGGGCCGACACGCTGATCGGCTTCGGCGCCTCGTCGATCGGCAAGACGGCCGCCGGCTACGCCCAGAACGTCACCGACACCGGCAACTGGCGGACCCGCATCGTCGCCGGCCAGCTCGCCACCGAGCGCGGCCGGGCGCTCACCGCCGACGACCGGCTGCGGGCCGAGGTGATCGAGCAGATCCTGTGCTTCTTCGACGTCGATCTGGCGGCCACGGCGGCGCGCCACGGCGCCGACCCCTCAGTCTTCGCCGCCGACCTCGACAAGCTCGCGCCGCTCGTCCAGGCCGGCTGGGTGACGCTGGATGGCGGCCGGCTGGCCATCGTCCGCCACGCGGCGGAACTGGCGCGGCTCGTCGCCTCTTCTTTCGACGCCTATCTCGGCAAGGGCGGCCGGCATTCAGTCGCGGTGTAGCTGTGTGGGCGGGCTGCGGACACGGAAAGAAGTCCGCATTTCAATCCGCGCCCAGCCGTGACGGGCGACGCCGCCACAGATCACCGGCATGCGGATCGGCTTCACGCCGCGAACCGCGCGCCCGTACCGTCCCTCAGTGGATGCCGGTCATTTTGCAGACGCGGCAGACGTCGACGAGCCGGATGCGGTCGTTGCGCTCGATGGCGATGATGCCGCGCCTTTTCAGGTCGGACAGCACGCGGCTCACCGTCTCGATGGTCAGGCCGAGGAAGTCGGCGATCTCCTGCCGCGTCATCTTCAGCACCACCAGCTCGGTATCGGCGCCGTTGTGCCGCTCGCCGTGCCGCTCGGGACCGACGCAGCCGACGACGCCGCGGCCGGGCACGAAGCGCATCAGGAAGCTCGCCACCCGCTCGGTGGCCGACTTGCGGCCGAGCAGCACGGCGTGGCTGTGCAGCGCCTCGATGCGCATCAAGAGGCAACGGTTGACGTGGGCGAGCAGGTCGGTCGACTGGTCGATGTCGCGGCGGTCGAGCACGCGCACCTCGGCCAGCGTCAGTGCCTCGGCGGTGCAGTCGTAGAGGCCGGTCAGCGAATGGCCGCAGAGGTCACCCTCGCCGAGGATGTCGACCACCTGCCGGCGGCCGTCGCCCAGAAGGCGATAGAGCATGATCTGGCCGCTGACCACCTCGTAGAGATGGCTCGCCGCATCGTCCTCGCGGAACAGCACGGCATGCGCCTCGTGGCGGTCGAGCCGGGCGCGCGGCGAGGCGCGGTAGAGCGTCCAGGCGGTGTCGTCGACCGGCGCGCGCAAGCGGGTGCCGGCATAGCGGCTGCGATGGCGTTCGGCGTCGAAGCCGCCGCCGGCCGGGGCCTCGTCGTACGTCCTCTTCTCAACGAACATCGATCCCTCCTCGATGACAGGCGCTCGACGACGCGCCCCGGGTCGACCGGGAGCGGAGCCACCGGAAGGTCGGACCGGCCATCCGTCCACGGCCATCCGTCTTGCCGGCTCGGCCAAAGCCCGTCCGCTTCGGCCGTACCACTATCGATATTGGCACAATATGGACGAAAGCGCCCTGCGGTAATTCGTTTGGTTACTTAATCGCCGCCATGCACGACCAAAGGACCGTCGCCGTGGCAGCGATGCCCAACGGCAAAGCACGAGGAGACTGGAGGTTGTCGCCGCTCACTCGACGCATTCAAGGGTGAGCAGATCACCGTAAGGTGGCCGAAGGCATGGACAATCCGGCCACGAAGGCCTCGGCAGGGCGCGCCGGCCTGTCAGCCATGACAAAAAGCCCGGCGGGCCGGGCAACCACTGGCGCCGGCAGACCGACGGGGATCAGGCGGTGATCGCCTCCAGCCAGTCGGCGGCCGGCGGCTTGCGGAGGATCTTCAGGTCGGACAGGCCTTCGGTCTCGCGGGCGATGGTCCGCGACGACTTGCCGGAGATGGCGATCACCCTGGGCGTCGCGCCGGCTTTCTCGAGATGGCGAACGAGTTCGCTGCCGCTCATGCCCGGCAGACCGAGGTCGACGATCATCGTGTCCTCGGGCTTCAGGGAGGCGGAATGAATGAGTTCCTCGGCGCTTGCAAAAACGCGCACCGGCAATCCCGCTCCGGAGAGCAGGGATTCCAGCGCGTCGGCGACCGAAGCATCATCTTCGACAATGAAATACATCACAACACTCTAAACCGCGAGACGCAAACCATTCGCAGGAAAAAGTAGTGTGCCTCGATCTTTTGCCAATGTTTATCCGTGATCTCCCGTATGCGCAGTCAGCACGATGCGGACGAGATCGGCCGCGTTGCGTGCGCCGAGCTTTTCCATGATGCGGGCGCGGTGCACCTCGATGGTGCGCGGCGAGATGCCGAGCCGCCGTCCGGCCTCCTTGTTGGAGGCGCCGCCGGTGATCTCCTGCAACACGTCGCGCTCGCGCGGCGTCAGGTTCTCGGCGCCCGGGAAGGTCAGGCCGGGCGCGCCGCCGTTGACGTGGCGGCCGTAGGAAGCGATCGCCTCGCGCACCCGCGTCACCACGGTGTCGGCGTCGAACGGCTTCTCGATGAAGTCGGTGGCGCCGGCCTTGATGGCACTCACCGCCATCGGGATATCGCCCTGGCCGGAGATGATGAACACCGGCGCCGGGAAGGTGCCGACGTCGATCGACCTGAGGATGTCGAGACCCGACTTGCCGGGCATGTGGACGTCGAGCAGCACGCAGGCCGGCTTGTCCGTCTTGAGCGAGGTCAGGAACTGGTCGCCGTCGGCGAATACCCTGACACCATAACCTTCCATCTCGAAGATGACCGACAGCGCGTCGCGCACCGAAGCGTCATCATCGACAACGAAGATCTTTCCTTCTGTTTCAGCCATGTCACCCTTCCTCGATCTGAGGATCCCTGAAGACCGCCAGGGTCCCGCCCGGCTAGCCAAGTCCATGGATCTTGCGTCCGCTTTCCCGCCCTCCCGGTTTCCCGTTCCTCGGAACGGGCTCCCCGCGACGGCGGCCGCGAACATCATTTCTAAGTATTCATACGGCGAAACCCACCGCCGCGCCAGCCGCCGCCCCCGCGGATCGGCCGAACTCCCTCTCTCCCCCGGCGTATCCGCCGCGCCTCACTCCCGCATGTCGTCCTCCGTGCCGTCCGCCCGGTGCATCGGCAACATCAGGGTGAAGGTGGCGCCCTGGCCGTTGCCGCCGGGATCGGCCATCAGGTCGCCGCCGTGATTCTGGGCGATCGCCCTGGAAATCGCCAAGCCCAGTCCCATGCCGGATTTCTTGGTCGTGCTGAAGGTCCTGAACAGCGACTTGCCGACGTCCTCGGAGAAGCCGGGGCCGCTGTCGGTGACCGACACGAAGGCCGAGCGCTCGTCGGAGCCGATCGACACCTTCACCCAGCGCTCCTCGCTCTCCTTGGCCACCTCGAGGGCGTTGCGCAGGAGGTTGAGGATGATCTGCTGGATCTGCGTCGCGTCGGCATCGACGTGGATCGGCGTCATGCCGAACACCCGGCGGATGGTGACGGTCGCCCCCTGCGCCACGAATTCGGAGAGGTCGAGCGCCTCGTTGACCACCTCGCGCAGGTCGACGGTGGCGCGCTCGGGATCGCGCTTCTCCACCATCTGGCGCATGCGCTGGACGATATGGCTGGCGCGCTCGGCCTCCTGCACCGCCTTGTCGAGCACGGCGAGCATCTTGTCGCTGGGCGGCTTGCCATCGGCGTGGAACGCCTTGATCTGGCGAGCCACCGCCTGGAGATAGAGCAGCAGCGCGGTGAGCGGCTGGTTGAGTTCGTGCGCCATGGCGGCGCCCATCTCGTCCATGGCCGACAGGCGCGTCATGTGCACCACCTGCGCCTGGAGCTGCGACACGCGCTGCTCGACGGCGCGGCGGGAGCGGAGATCGCGCAGCACGCCGATGAACTGTCGCCCCTCGGCCGTCGTCGCCTCGCCCACCGACAGTTCCAGCGGGAAGACGGTGCCGTCGCGGTGCATGCCGGAGACTTCGCGGCCGATGCCGATGATCCGCCGTTCGCCGGTGCGGTGGTAGTTGGCCAGGAAGCGGTCGTGGGAGCGGGCGAATTCCGGCGGCATGATCAGCGACACGTTCTGGCCGATCGCCTCCTCGGAGGTGTAGCCGAACAGTGCTTCGCAGATCTTGTTGAAGGCCAGCATGCGACCGGCTTCGTCGATGACGATGATGCCATCGGCGGCGGTGTCCAGAAGACTCTCGAAACGGGCTTCCGAAACCGCGGTCTTGCGGTCCTCGACTTCTCCCATATCCGCCTCGTTCGCCCTTTCGTTCCGGCCGGAGCACAACCTCGCCCTGCGTCCTGTCAAATCAGGAACAGCCCTTCAGTGCAAGTCCGGATGTAACATGCACGACTTCTCCGGAAATGGAACTGTCTCAGATCAAATTCAAATGCAAATGTCCGTAAAAAATCATGAACCTCCTGCGGCGACGGGCTGGCGGCCGGCCAGCCAGACCTTGAGACGGCCGAGCGCCACCTCGATCTCGCCGGGATCGCCGGCGAAGCAGAGGCGCATGAAGCGCTCGCCGCCCCGGCCGAAGGCGGTACCCGGCGCGATGCCGACGCCGGCCTCGCGCACCATGTCGAGGCAGAGGCGGCGGGTGTCGGCCTCGCCGTCGATGGCGAAGAACAGGTAGAATGCGCCGTCCGGCGGCGACAGCGTCACGCCGTCCAGCCCCTTCAGCGCGGCGACCACCGCCGCCCGGTTCCGCCGCGCCCGGTCGAGCTGGAAGGCGAGGAAGTCCTCGCCGTTGTCGAGCGCCTCGATCGCCGCCCGCTGCATGAACACCGCCGTGCCCGAGCTGGTGTACTGCACCAGGTTCTGGACGGTGGCGTTGAGGGCGGCCGGCACCTCGATCCAGCCGATGCGCCAGCCGGTCATCGCCCAGTTCTTGGAGAAGGTGTTGACGAAGATCAGCCGGTCGTCGGGCTCGGCCACCTCGTGGAAGGACGGCGCCACCGAAAGCCCGTCCCGGTAGCAGAAGCGGCCATAGACCTCGTCGGCGACGATCCAGAGACCATGCCGGCGGGCGATGTCGAGAATGGCGGCGAGGCGGTCGCGGCTGGCCACCCAGCCGGTCGGGTTGCCGGGCGAGTTGATGAACAGGGCGCGCGTCCGCGGGGTGATCGCCGCCTGGAGGTCGTCGGGGTCGAGATCCCAGCCGGCCGGCCCGAAGCGCATCGGCACCTCGCGCACCGCGGCGCCGCCCAGCGCCGCGGCGGCCGGCGCGTTGGGCCAGGCCGGCGTCGGCACGATCGCCTCGTCGCCGGGGCCGGCGACCAGCGTCGCCGCCATCTGGATGGCGTGCATGCCCGAGCCGGTGACCAGGAAGCGCTCCGGATCGGCCGGCCGGCCGCGGAACGGACCGTAGAGGCGGTCGTGATAGCGGCAGAGCGCTTCCCTCAACTCCGGCAGGCCGGCCTGATGGGTGTAGAAGGTCTCGCCCGACAGCAGCGAGCGGATAGCCGCGTCGCGGATGCCGGCCGGCGTCGGCAGGCTGCCCTCGCCCACCCACAGCTTGGCGGTGCCCGGCCGCCTCAGTCCTTCGAGATGCACCTCGACGATGCCGCTCGGCGGCGCGTTCCGGGCGGCGGGCCGGATGGTATCGAGAAAGCGCGCGGCGTCGGACGTCATGGCGGAACCCTGCTCGGAAGGGCGGCGGGAATCGCCGTCCATCCGGGCATAGCAGGCCCGCAAAACCGAATCAAAGACCGAAGGGCCGCCGCGGCCTCAGCCCTGCTTTTGCCGGAGCAGGTCGCGGATCTCGGCGAGCAGCGCGACGTCGGCCGGCACCTCCGGCGGCGCCTCGACGGGCGGCTCGGCGGCGTTCTTCATGCGGTTCATCGCCTTCACCACCAGGAACAGCACGAAGGCGATGATCAGGAAGTTGATGGCCAGCGTCACGAAGTTGCCGTAGGCGATCGTCGCGCCGGCCTTGCGGGCGTCATCGAGGTCGTTCACCACCGGCACGCCGGTGAGCTGGACGTAGAGGTTGGTGAAGTCGATGCCGCCGGTGATGACGGCGATCACCGGCATCAGCAGGTCGGCGACGATCGAGTTGACCAGTCCGCCAAAGGCGCCGCCGATGATCACGCCGATGGCCAGATCGACCATGTTGCCGCGCAGCGCGAATTCCCTGAATTCCTTGAACATGTCTCAATCTCCCCGCGAATGCTTCGCGTGGAGGCAATCATGCAACACGCTCCGGTCGGCCGCCATGCCCGGCGCCGCCGTCGTCCGCCTCCCCGCCGACAAAGCTGTGGATTTTCGGCCGGTCGACGTCAGATCGGCTTCTCCTCCTTCTGGCGGAACTCCTCGACGAGCCCGAAGAAGTGGCGGAACATCCGGTCGCCGAGGTCGAGGAACTCCTGCAGCCGCCGCTCGTCCTCCTTGTCGAGAAGCGGCGCCCGCCCGGCGGTCCGCGCCTCTAGCTCGGCCACCTGCCTGGTGAGGCGGTCGTTCTCGGCCTCCAGCTCGGCGATGCGCTCCTCGTAGGCCTTGCGGTCTTCGGCGATGAGCTGGCAGGACCAGACGCCGTCGCGGGCGGCGCAAAGCGACACGTCGCCGGTGTGGCGATCGATCTTGAGATAGTCGCCGACGGCCGGCTGCAGGCTGTAGCCCTCCTCGGCGGGCTTGTCCTCGGCCAGAGCGGAGGTGACGGCGGCGGAGACGAGGACGACGGCCAGGATCGCGCGCATGATGGATCTCCCGTTGGGTCTCGCGGGAGAAGAATACTCCATCAAGCCTGTCGCAGCCATGGCGAAGGCTTGCGGGTCCGCCCCGGCGCCGCGTGGCGCCGGAAGCAGCTCCGCAGCCTGGCGATCTCACGGCCGGCGCGTGCCGGCCTCCTTTTCCTTGAGAAGGCCGCCGACCACCGCCGTGGTGCGGCGCAGCTCCATCAGCGCCTGCTCGATCTCCTTCTTCTGCCGCTCCAGGATGGCGATCCGCTCGTGGAAGCGGTCGAGCGCCACCTTGAGCTGGGCCACCTGGCCGTCGCGCAGGTCGTAGAGGTCGAGCATGCCCTTGATCTCGGTCAGCGAGAAGCCGACCCTTTTGCCCATCAGCACCAGCTTCAGCCGGGCGCGGTCGCGGCGCGAGTAGAGGCGGCTCTGCCCCTCGCGGCGCGGGCTGACCAGTCCCTTGTCCTCGTAGAAGCGCAGGGTGCGCAGCGTGACGCCGAACTCGCGGGCGAGGTCGCCGATCGAGAACATCGACCCGCGCGGGTGCAGGCCGTCGTCGTCCTCAAGCTTGTCGGCAATGACCGCGCCGATCTGCGTTTCGGCGGCCGGCTCGTCGCTGTCGTGCACCGCTGTTCCTTCCCTGCAAGGCTTTTGCCGAGACTGCGCACAGCCTTCCCTTTACGTCAAGGGACAGCAAAAAGCGTCATCTTTCGGGGCGGCGCGGTAAGGTTCCGTTCAGAGCGCTTAAAAAGCCGTTCCAACCGCTGGTTTGGTTAACCGGGCGTTTACCCTGTTTTTGCAAATTGCCAGATGAGTGAATGCATCCTGCCGGTGTCTTCTCCCGACGGCCATGACCGTGAGGAGAGCGCCGCGAACGGGGAGATGGATCATGGCGTCGCGGGCTACGTCTCGTTTGGGCGGCGGAATGGGCGGAGCGAGCCAGTACGAGCGGGAGGCGGCCGGCTTCGACGGCTATGGCCCGGGCGGCGAGCGGCGTGCCGGCGATCCCGTCGACCGCATCCTCGCCTCGCTCGACCGGCTCGGCGAACGCATCCGCACGCTGTCGCCGGCCGAGACGCGGCAGCCGGCCCGGCCGGCGCCGCGCGCCGCCGAGCCCGACGACCTGCAGCGGGCCATCGAGCAGATTACCCGCAAGCGTGACGCCGGCCGCCGCGCCGGCCCGCAGGACGGCGCCGACGTCGCCGAACTCGGCGCCCGCGTCCGCGCCCTCAGCCAGGAGATGAGCGCCGAGCGCCGGCGGCCGCCGGCGCCGAACGACAGCCTCGCCCTGGAAGTGGCCGACCTCAGGGCCGAGGTCGAGCGGCTGGTCGAGGCCAGCGCCGGCCGGTCGCTGGAAAGCGCCTTCGATACGCTGGTCGCCCGGCTCGACGACATCCGCCTTTCCGTCGACAATCCGCGTGTCGTCGGCGACCTCGTGCAGCGCCTTGCCGAGATCCGCCGGCTGATCGCCACGCTGCCGTCGGGCGATCAGGTCGGCAGCATCGCCAACCGTCTCGACCGCCTCGCCGAACGGCTCGACCAGGGGTTCGGCGACCAGCGGATGGTGGGTGATTTCGGCCGCAGCCTCAACGATCTCGCCGCCGCCGTGGCAGGGCTCGACAAGCGCGAGGTGATCGCCGCCATCGAACGCCGACTCGACGACGTGGCCGGCAGCATCCGCGCCATCGAGCGCGACGTCGGCGACTTCTCGCGCTGGCAGGACAGCATCGAGCGGCAGGCCACCACGCTGTCGCAGGTCGCCCAGCGCTCCGAGCAGTTGCCGCGCTTCGCCCACGAACTCGAACGGCAGGCCGCCTCCATCGAGCGCATCGCCCGCTCGACCGAGGGCCTGCCGCGCCTTGCCGAGGAGATCGACGGCCTGCGCCTGACGCTCGACCGGCCGGACATCACGCTCGACGACGCCGCCGTCAGGGCGCTCGACGAGCGCTTCGCCGAACTCGGCCGCTCGCTGGAAGCGCAGCTTCGGCCGGCGCCCGGCCTGCCGGCCGACCTCGCCGCCGCCCTCTCCCGCATCGAGGCCAAGCTCGCCGAGCCCCAGGCCGGCGGCCGTATCTCGGAGATCGAGGACCGCATCGCCGTGCTGACGCGGTCGGTCGCCGACATCGACTTCGCCACCGGCAAGGACATCGCCGCCCTTGAAGCGGCCATCCAGCGGCTGCGCGACGACGTACTCGCCGCCGCCGGCCGGCCGGACGCCGGCCTCGCCGCCGACGTGCGGACGCTGGTCGAGCGCATCGAGCGGCTGGACGCGCCGTCGATCGCTCCCGCCGCCTTCGACCGGCTGGAAAGCCGGATGGCCGACATCGCCGCCCGCCTCGAAACCCGTCCGAACGAGATCGCCGCGCTGGCCGACGCGCTGGAACGGCTCGACGCCACCATGTCGAGCACGCTGTCGGTCGATGCCATCGCCGACCGGGTGGCCGCCGTCGCCGGCCGGCATGGCGACGACGCGCCGGCCCGCCTCGCCGCCCTCGACGCCGGCATCAACCGGCTCGGCGAGGACCTCCGGGCCGAGGCCGAACGCGACCGTGGCCTGCTCCTGGCCATCGGCGAGACGGTGGAGCGGCTGGCCCAGCGCGAGGTCGGCGATGCGCCGTCCGTCGCGGCCCGTCCTGCCCGCGACGACTGGGACGAGATCGGCGAGGCGCTTGCCCGGCGGATGCCACCGGCCGTCGCCGATGAGCCTGACGAGGTCGACGACCTGCCGCGCATCTTCGGCCGCAAGTCGGCGCCGGCGCCGCGCGTCGAGCCATCGCTCGGTCGGCCGGACGACGGCATCGCCGACGACGAACCGGCGCTGCCGCCCGGCTTCGACGTCAACCGGCCGCTGGAGCCCGGATCGGGCAAGCCGCGCCTGCCGAAATCCGCCAAGGCGGCTCCGGCCGCCGACCAGCCGGCCGCCGCCAGTCCGGCCGCGGCCGAGCCGGCACGCGCCCCGACCAAGGCCGATTTCATCGCCGCCGCCCGGCGGGCCGCCCAGGCGGCCGGCAGTGGCGCGCCCGAGGCCGGCAAGGCGCCGGCCGCCGCCGGCAAGCCCCGCTTCGCGCTGCCGAAGTTCAGCTTCAACCTGCGCAAGGCGGCGACGGCCGCCGCCGTGGTGCTGATCGTCCTCGGCCTCGCCAAGATCGCCAGCGACATGTTCGGCGGCTCGTCGGCACCCGAGGCCGAACCGACCGCTGCCGTCACGTCCGAGCCGGCCGAGGCGCCGGCCGCGACGCCGGCCCCGGCCGCCGAAGCCGCCGCTCCCGAAACGCCCGCCGCCGAAGCACCGGTGAGCGAGGCGGTGCCGCCGGCCGCCGTGCCCGCGGCGCCGGAGATCACGCCCGCCCCGCAGCCGACGGAGCCGGCCGCCGGCTTCTCGCAGACGCCGCCGGCCCTGCCGACCGATGGCTTCGCGCCGCTCCCCGCCGCTCCGGCCACACCGGTGACGACGGTCGAGCCGTCCGCCGCCCAGTCGATGACTCCGGCGGCGACTCCGACGACCGGCGCCGCGCCGGTACTGCCGGTGGCGATCGGCCCCAAGGCGCTGCGCGACGCGGCGACCGCCGGCGATGCGCTCGCCGCCTTCGAGGTGGCCGCCCGCTTCGCCGACGGCCGCGGCGTGCCGCAGGATCTCGCCGCCGCCCTCGACTGGTATCGCCGCGCCGCCGAAGCCGGCCTTGCGCCGGCCCAGTACCGGATCGGCAGCCTCTACGAGAAGGGCACCGGCACGCCGCGCGACGCCAAGGCCGCCGCCGCCTGGTATGCCAAGGCCGCCGACCTCGGCAACGCCAAGGCGATGCACAATCTCGCGGTGATCAACGCTGAAGGCAGCCTCGGCTCGCCCGACTATGCGGCGGCCGCCAAGTGGTTCCAGGAAGCCGCCGAGCGTGGCATCCGCGACAGCCAGTTCAACCTCGGCATTCTCTATGCCCGCGGCCTCGGCGTGCCGCGCGACCTCGCCACCTCCTACAAGTGGTTTGCCCTCGCCGCCTCGGCCGGCGACACCGACAGCGCCAAGAAGCGCGACGACATCGCGCAGGTGCTATCCAAGGAGGACCTCGCCCGCGCCCGTCTCGCCGTCGAGACCTGGGTGGCCAAGCCCCTCGACCCCAAGGCCGAGGACGTGCCGCCGGCCGATCCGGCCTGGGCGGCGGCGCCCGAGCACACCGCCTCGGTCGACGACACGCGGCTGGTTGCCCGTACCCAGGCGATCCTGTCCAGCCTCGGCTTCGACGCCGGTCCGGCCGACGGCAAGATGGGCAAGAAGACGCGCGACGCCATCGCCGCCTTCCAGACCTCCAAGGGCCTGCCGGCCACCGGCGAAATCGACAAGACGCTGATCGAAGCGCTGGGCATGCGCCTCATCTGAGGCCCCGTTGCACGGAAAATCCGCGGCCTCCGGCGCTCCGGCTCCGGGGGCCGTCGCTTTTCTCGGGCAGCGGTCCGCTTTTTCGCCGGAAAGCCATGGGAAAGGCCATTCCGTTGCACTTTCTCAAGGGGTTGCCGGGCATACTGCGACCTGAAACGCCTCCGAACGGATGACGGGCCGTGGATCTCTACCTGCCGATCGCCGAAATGCCGATGAACGTCTTCCTGCTGCTCGGCATGGGCGCGGCGATCGGCTTCCTGTCGGGCATGTTCGGGGTGGGCGGCGGCTTCCTCCTGACGCCGCTGCTGATCTTCTCCGGCGTGTCGCCGGCCGTCGCCGTCGCCTCGGTGTCGTCGCAGATCGTCGCCAACTCGGCGTCGGGCGTGCTCGCCTATCTCAGGAAGAAGACGGTCGACCTGAAGCTCGGCCTCTATCTCACGCTGTCGGGCATCGTCGGCTCGTCGATCGGCGTCTGGATCTACGGGGTGTTGCGCGGCCTCGGCCAGCTCGACGTGGTGATCGCCCTCTGCTACGTCGCCTTCCTCGGCACCATCGGCCTGCTGATGGCCGTCGAGGCGGTGCGGGCGATGCTCGCCCAGCGGCGCGGCACGCCGCTGCCGGTGCGCCGGCCCGGCCAGCACGGCTGGGTGGCCGGCCTGCCGCTCCGGGTGCGCTTCCACCGTTCGCGGCTCTACATCTCCGTGCTGCCGGTGATCGGGCTCGGCGCGATCATCGGCTTCCTCGGCGCGCTGCTCGGCATCGGCGGCGGCTTCATCATGGTGCCGGCGCTGATCTACCTGTTGCGCGTGCCCACCGCCATCGTCATCGGCACGACGCTGATGCAGACGCTCGGCACCATGGCCTTCACCACCTTCATGCAGTCGGCCAGCAACCAGACGGTGGACGTCATCCTCGGCCTGACGCTGATGGTCGGCGGCGTGGTCGGCGCCCAGTTCGGGGCGCGCGTCGGCCAGAGCTTGCGCGGCGAGACGCTGCGCCTCCTGCTCGGCCTCCTGGTGCTCGCCGTCGGCCTCAGGTTCGCCGTCGACCTGGTGGTGCGGCCGGACGAACTCTATTCGGTCAGCCGGATGGGAGGCGGATGAGATGATCGCCCGCGCCCTGCTCATCGCCGGTTTGGCCTGTCTCGCCACCGCCGCCCGCGCCGAGACGCTGGTGACGGCGCTGTCCACCGAGCGCGTCTCCATCGAATCCAACTTCACCGGCTCCGGCGTCGTCGTCTTCGGCACCATCGAGCGCGACGAGCAGACCGTCGCCCGCGCCGCGCCCTACGAGATCGTCGTGACGCTGACCGGTCCGCTGCGCACCATGGTCGCCCGTCGCAAGGAGCGGGTGGCCGGCATCTGGATCAACCGCGAGGCGCGGCAGCTGCCGCGCGTGCCGACCTTCCTCGCCATCGCCACCACGGCGCCGATGGCCGACGTGGCCGGCAACCCGGTGCGGGCGCGGCAGGGCCTCGGCTTCGACATGCTGCCGACGCGCGGCCTGCCGGACGCGCTGCCGCCGGTGCGCACCGACTTCGACGCCGCCTTCTTCCGGCTGATGCAGAAGGAGAACCTGTTCGACCTCGACGAGGGCGCCGTCGAGTTCCTGTCGCCACACCTGTTCCGGGCGCCGATCGCCCTGCCGGCCAACGTGCCGATCGGCTGGTACACGGCCACCGTCTACCTGTTCTCGGGCGGCGTGCTGCTGGCCAAGACGACGCAGGATTTTTCCATTCTGAAGGGCGGCTTCGAGCAGGCGATCACCGACCTCGCTCATCAGCAGCCGGCCCTCTACGGCCTCGCCACGGTGATCGTCGCCTGCTTCACCGGCTGGCTGGCCGGCGTGGCGTTCCGCAGGGATTAATCCGGGATAAATTCCGCCGACCGCACCGGGTAGACGCGGTTGTCCGACAGCATCCAGGCAATGAGGCGCGCCCGCTCGAAGAGGCCGGCGAAGGCGGCGTCCATGACGTTGAGGCCGCCGGTATAGGCGCCGAAGGCCGGCAGGATGCAGCGGCCGCCGTCCGAGACGAAGGCCCGCCGCCGGACCGAGCGGACGCGCCCCACCTTGGCCGCCGGGTGCAGGTGGCCGGCCACCTCGCCCGCGGCGCGGCCGGGGCGCGGCGCGTGGCGGAAGGTGAGCGATCCCACGGCGATCTCCTCGACCGGCCGGCCGCCGAGCCCGGCCGGCGGCAGCGGATCGTGGTTGCCGGCCACCCAGGTCCAGTCGGCGCCGGCCACCAGCGCCGCGAGGCTGTCGAAATCGGCCGGCGCGAGGCGCCCCTCGGCGCCGCCGTCGTGGAAGCTGTCGCCGAGCGCGATCACCCGCTCCGGCCTCAGGCGGCCGAGGACGGCGGCGAGCGCGCGCAGCGTCGCCCGCGTGTCGTAGGGCGGCACGAAGCGGCCGCGGCTGCCCTGCGACGAGCCCTTTTCGAGATGCAGGTCGGCGACCACCACCAGCCGCTCTTCCGGCCAGTGCAGCACGCCGGCCGGATCGAAGCGCACGGCGGCGCCGTTCAGATTGATCAGGCCGCCCGCCGTCAGCACGTCGTCGTCTCCCTGCCTCAGCGCCGTCACGCCATGGCCTCCCGGATGATGTCGTCGGCCGCCGCGCGCAGGATATCCTCGTCGGCCTCGCCGGCGATACGCTCGCGGCCGACCTCCAGCATGATCGGCACGGCGAGCGGCGAGATGCGGCCAAGCCGCTGGTGCACGATGCGGCCGGTGATTCGCGACAGCATATCGGAAAGGCGCCTCAAATCCAGGAGGCCGGACGAGGCGTCGGCCCAGGCGGCTTCCAGGAGGATGTGGTCGGGCTGGTGCTCGCGCAGCACGTCGTAGATCAGGTCGGTGGAGACGGTGACCTGCCGGCCGGTCTTCTGGCTGCCGATGGCGTTCTTCTCGACGAGGCCGGCGATCATCGCGCAGGCCTTGAACATCCGCTTCAGGAGATAGCTCTCGGCCATCCACGCCTCGAGGTCGTCGCCGAGCATGTCCGGCTCCATCAGCCGGGCCGGCGTCGGATCGCCGGCCGAGAGCGCCGCTCCGACGTCGGCGGCGCACCAGACGCCGATGACGTAGTCGGTGGCGACGAAGCCGAGCGGCCTCAGGCCGAAGCGCTCCAGCCGGCGGGTGAGCAGCATGCCGAGCGTCTGGTGGGCGAGCCGGCCCTCGAAGGGGTAGAGCACCAGGTAAAAGCGTCCCTCGTGCGGAAAGGTCTCGATCAGCAGCCCGTCGGGGCGCGGCAGCAGCGAATGCTCCTTCTGCAAGGCGAGCCAGTCGCGCACCGGCGCCGGCAGCCGGCCCCAGCTCTCGGGATCGGCGATCAGCCGCCGGACGCTGGCCGCCAGAAAGGTGGACAGCGGGAACCGGCCGCCGGCATAGACGGGAATGCGCGGATCGCTCGATTTCGTCCGCGAGACGATCACCTCGGTCTCGCGCAGCCCCTCGAAGCGCAGCACCTCGCCGGCGAACAGGAAGGTGTCGCCAACCTTCATCTGCTCGCAGAAATATTCCTCGACCTCGCCGAGCAGCCGGCCGCCCATCACCGGCCCATGGCCGCGCGCCTTGCCGCCGAGCCGCACCTTCAGCATCGGGCTCTCGATGATGGTGCCGACGTTGAGCCGGTAGCCTTGCGCGAAGCGCGGGTGGGTGAGGCGGAAGGTGCCGTCGGCGGTCAGCTTGATCTTGGCGTAGCGCTCGTAGGCGCGCAGCGCGTAGCCGCCGGTGGCGACGAGGTCGACCACCCGGTCGAAGCGGTGGCGGCCGAGGCGGCGATAGGGATAGGCCGAGACCACCTCGGCATAGAGGTCATCGGCGCGGAATGGCCCGGCCACCGCCCGGCCGAGCACGTGCTGGGCCAGCACGTCGAGGGCGCCGTCGCGGATCGGCGGCGTGTCCTGAGCGCCGACGTAGTTGGCGTCGAGCGCCGCCTGGCATTCCAGCACCTCGAAGCGGTTGGCCGGCACCAGCAGCGCTTTCGACGGCTCGTCCATGCGGTGGTTGGCGCGGCCGACCCGCTGGGCCAGCCGGCTCGCCCCCTTGGGCGCGCCGACGTGGATGACCAGGTCGATGTCGCCCCAGTCGATGCCGAGGTCGAGCGTCGAGGTGGCGACGACGGCGCGGAGGCGGCCATCGGCCATCGCTGCCTCGACCTTGCGCCGCTGGCCGACGTCGAGCGAGCCGTGATGGAGGGCGATCGGCAGCGTCGCCTCGTTGATACGCCATAGCTCGGAGAAGATCATCTCGGCCTGGCTGCGGGTGTTGACGAAGATCAGCGTCATCCTGTGGCGGCCGATCTCGGCCAGCAGCCCGTCGTAGGCGTAGCGGGCCGAGTGGCCGGCCCAGGGAATGCTCTCGTCGGCCTCGAAGATGCGGATGTCGGGCTTGGCGCCGCCGGCGACGGTGACGATCTCCGACAGGGCGGGCGGCGCGTCCGGCGCCTGCGGCACCAGCCAGGCGCGTAACTCGTCGGGATCGGCGACGGTGGCCGACAGGCCGACAGTACGCATTTGAGGCGCGATCGCCCGGAGGCGGGCGAGGCCGAGGGCGAGGAGATCGCCACGCTTGCTCGTCACCAGGGCGTGCAACTCGTCGAGGATCACCGTCTTCAGGTCCTCGAAGAAGGTCTCGGCGTCGCTGCCGGCCAGCAGCAGGGCAAGTTGCTCGGGCGTCGTCAGGAGGATGTCGGGCGGGATCAGCTTCTGCCGCTGGCGGCGCGAGGCGGAGGTGTCGCCGGTGCGCGTCTCGATGGCGACGTCGAGGCCGATGCCGGCCACCGGCGTTTCGAGATTGCGCTCGATGTCGACGGCCAGCGCCTTGAGCGGCGAGACGTAGAGCGTGTGGATGCCGCGCCGGCGAGTGCCGGGCTTCCACTTGGGACGGGCGGCCAGATCGACGAGCGTCGGCAGGAAGCCGGCCAGCGTCTTGCCGGCGCCGGTCGGGGCGATCAGCAGCACCGAGCGGCCGGCAAGGCCGTGTTCGATGAGCGCGAGCTGATGGGCGCGCGGCTGCCAACCGCGCGAGGCGAACCAGGCTTCAAACTTGGGAGGCAGCGGGCGAGTCTCGGTCACCGGTCGAGTAAGCCCGATTTCCGCGAACAAGTGAAGAACATTTGTCGCGCCGGCCGTCAGGGCGCCGGCGCGGCGACCACCACCAGTCCCCGGATGGGCGCGCCGCGATCATGGCGCAGCGTGGCGCGTTCGAGGCCGATGACGGCAAGACCGGCCTCAGTGAGGGCGCCGCGGACATAAGGCTCGCCATGGGCGTAGCGCAGGCTGTCGCGCAGCACGAGGTTGCCTTCGGCGGCCTCCTCGACGCTGAATGCAAAAAGGCCGCCCGGTGCGAGACGGGCGGCCACAAGGCGAAACAGATCACCGAGCGCGCCGACGTAGACAAGCACGTCGGCGGCGGTGACGAGGTCAAGGATTTGCGTGCGCTCCGACAGGAAGGTGGCCGCGTCGGCAACGGCGACCGTCTGGTAGCGCCGCGCGGCCGTGGCGCGGACGACCATCTCCGGCGAGAGGTCGCAGCCGGCGAAGTGCGTCACCCGGCCCTTCAGCGCCTCGGCCATCAGGCCGGTGCCGCAACCGAGGTCGAGGCCATGGGCGAAGACGGCGCCGGGGCGGGCCTTGTCGAGGAGGTCGGCGATCAGCCAGGGCGCGCGATAGCCGAGGTCGTCGACCAGCGCGGTTTCGAAGCGGTCGGCATAATCGTCGAACAGGCCGCGCACATAGGCTTCCGGCGGGGCGGGCGGCACCGGCGCCCGGCCGATGGCGGCGAGACGCAGCGCGGTGCCGAACAGACCGTCACGGTCGAGCGCCATCGCCTGACGCAGCAGCGGTTCGGCATCATCAGGCCGGCCGGCGGCGGCGAGCGCGTCGGCGGCGCCGACCAGCGCCGGCAGCCAGCCGGGGGCGCGGTCGAGCGCCTGAAGAAAGAGATCGGCGGCCGCCGCGCTGTCGCCGGCCTCGGCATAGGCGCGGCCGTATTCGTAGCGGCGGTCGGTGAGGAGGTCTCCGGAGGAAAACCGCGACAGATGCAAGATGGCGACACTCGAGGGAAGCGGGCGCAGCGTCATGCCGCCGCGGCCGGCCGCCGTCAAGATGGATTCGACGCTACCCGGCCTTGCCGCCGCCTAGGCCAGCTTGCGGTAGCGGACGCGGGCCGAGTGCTCGATGGCGGCGACGGCCAGCTTGTCGAGGGCGAAGCGGTCTTCCAGCATCTGCAGGAACACCAGTTCCTCCTGCTTGACGTCGACGTCGGAGGCGGCGACCTCGACGGCCAGCGCATAGGCCGTCTCGTAGAGCCGTTCGGGCAGCGACGTCGCCACGCGGTTGAGGATGCGGTCGATGCCGTCCTCCGAGCGGAGATGCGACGAGCAGGCGTCGGCGATCTCGCCGACCGAGCCCTCGAAGCCCTGGAATACCGGCAGGAAGCCGATCAGCCGCTCGAACTGGTTCAGCTCGCGCTCGGTCATGCTGCGGTCGGCGACGGCGACGGTGACCATCACCCAGATCAGCGCCTCCTGGGCGGACAACGGCTTCTGCATGGAATCCTCGGCCAAAAGTCAACGGGCCCCTATTTGGGACGGCGGGACCAAAAGCGCAAGCATCCTCTCGGCCCGCGCCGGCCGAATCGACCGAAATCCGCCTACCGTCCTTGACCTTTCCGGATGCCGTCCCTACTGTCCCGGCCGCCCGGAAATCCGGGCCTTTCCCGAACAGAGGCAACCGATGGCAACCGTTTCTTCCCTGCCGCTTTCCGATCCCGCGCTTCTCGCCGCGGCCGGCCGCTCCAAGGCCTGGCCGTTCGAGGAAGCCAAGAAGATCGTGGCGCGCATCGAGAAACGCAAAGACGCATCCAGGCCGGTGATCTTCGAGACCGGCTACGGCCCGTCGGGCCTGCCGCACATCGGCACCTTCGGCGAAGTGGCGCGCACCACCATGGTGCGGTACGCCTTCCGCGTGCTGACCGAGGACAAGGTGCCGACGCGCCTCCTGTGCTTCTCCGACGACATGGACGGCATGCGCAAGGTGCCGGACAACGTGCCGAACCCGGAGCTGCTCAGGGCCAACCTCGGCAAGGCGCTGACCAACGTGCCGAACCCCTTCGACAACGGCCATCCGAGCTTCGGCCACAACAACAACGCCAAGCTCAGGCAGTTCCTCGACACCTTCGGCTTCGACTACGAGTTCATGTCGGCCACCGAGGAGTACAGGAAGGGCACCTTCGACGACATGCTGCTGCGCATGCTGGAGAAGTATGACGCGGTGATGGAGATCATGCTGCCGACGCTGCGCGAGGAGCGGCGCAAGACCTACTCGCCCTTCCTGCCGGTGCATCCGAAGACCGAAGTGGTGATGCAGGTGCCGATCGAGGAGCGGAACGTCGCCAAGGGTACGATTCTCTGGACCGATCCGGCGACCGGCGAGCGCTTCGAGACGCCGGTGACCGGCGGCCATGCCAAGTGCCAGTGGAAGCCGGACTGGGCGCTCAGGTGGGCGGCGCTGGGCGTCGACTACGAGATGAGCGGCAAGGACCACATCGACAACGTCAAGACGTCGTCGAAGATCTGCAAGGTGCTGGGCGGCACGCCGCCGGACGGCTTCAACTACGAGCTGTTCCTCGACGAGAACGGCGAGAAGATCTCCAAGTCGAAGGGCAACGGCCTGACCATCGACCAGTGGCTGACCTATGCCTCGCCCGACAGCCTCGCCCTCTACATGTTCCAGAAGCCGAAGACGGCCAAGCGACTGTTCTTCGACGTCATTCCGCGGGCCGTCGACGAATACTTCGCCTATCTCGACAAGTATCCGGAGATGGACCTCGACGGCAAGCTCGCCAACCCGGTGTGGCACATCCACTCCGGCGAGCCGCCGGTGACGCCGATGCCGGTCAGCTTCTCGATGCTGCTGAACCTCGTCTCGGCCAGCCACGCTCACGACAAGGCGGCGCTGTGGGCCTATATCGGCCGCCACACGCCGGGCGTGACGCCGGAAACGCATCCGAAGCTCGACGAACTCTGCGGCTATGCGCTGGCCTACTATCAGGACCGGGTGAAGCCCTTCGTCACCTTCCGCGCCCCGGACGACGAGGAGCGGCAGGCGCTCAAGAAGCTGCGCGACGCCCTCGACGCGCTGCCCGACGGCACGCCGGGTGCGGCGATCCAGGACGAGGTGCTGGCGGTCGGCCGGTCGTTCCCGCGCTTCCAGGACCCGTCCAAGAAGAGCCCGGACGGCGGGCCGGGCGTCAGCCTCGAATGGTTCGCGACGCTCTATCAGGTGCTGCTCGGCCAGGAGAAGGGCCCGCGCTTCGGCTCCTTCGTCGAACTCTACGGCCTGAAGGAAACCGCGGCGTTGATCGACGCGGCGCTGGCCGGCCGGCTCGGCAAGGACTGACAGGCCGAAATCGAAGCAACGAAGGCCGGCGTCCTGCGCCGGCCTTTTTTTACTGGTCGGGGATGTCGGGCGGCGGCAGGTTGCCGTCGCCGTAGCGACCGAGCTTTTCCGCCTTGGCCTTCGCCGCATAAGGGGCGAGCAGCGGATCGGCCGGATCTTCCGGCTCCGCCCAGCCGCGGCTGACCATGAACACCGAGAGGTTGCGGCTGCCGACCCAGCAGTCGGCGCGGCTGTTGCCCTCCTCGTCCGCCGCCTCGATGCCGACGCAGCCGACCGATCGCGGGCCGATCAGCCGGGCGAGGTCGGCGCGGGCGCGGGCGCCGCAGTTCCAGCGGCCGGCCACGCCGGCGCAGGTGTCGGAAAAGGCGCCGCCGGATATGCCGGCGAGGCGGATCACTGTCGGCTGACGGTCGCGGATCGCCCTGAAGCGGGCGGCATCGAGCACGGTGACGCGCGGGAACAGCGCCTCGAAGGCGACAGGCGGCGCTGGCGGCACCGGATCGGCCGGCGGTGGCGCGGCGGCAACCGGAGCGGCGACGGCGGCAGCCGCGCCTGCCGGCGCCGGAGCATCGGTGGCAAGCGGCTGCCGCAGCACCGGCGGCACCGGCGGCCGGCCGAAATCGAGCATGGTCGGACGGGCGACGAGCAGCCCTTCGCGCGCGGCATCTCCCCAGAGCCAGAAAAGCGCCAGCGCGGTCAGCGCCGATCCGGCGATCAGCGGCAGCAGTCCCCGCATCAAGAAGCCGTGTCGCGGTTGTCGTCGAGCCATCGCCTCGATGTTTCCATGTCCGAGCCTGTGGCGGGAAAATGCGGCATTCCCGGCGAGGCGGCAAGCGGTTCGCCGGGATGGCGGCAATGCATGGCGATTTGATCGGGCCGGGGTGGCATCGCGCCGCCGCTTGGTCTAGAGGAGGGCACCCCCCGTTCCGGAGTGCCGCCATGGACCGTCTCGTCTACAAGATCGCCCCGCGTCCGCTGTGGGAAGCCGCCGAGGCGACCGGCGTATTCGCCGGCGCATCGGTCGACTTCGAGGACGGCTTCATCCACCTGTCGTCGGCTGCCCAGGTGAAGGAGACCGCCCGCCTCTACTTCACCGGCCAGCACGACCTGCTGCTGATCGGCGTCGAGACGGCCGCCCTCGGCGACGCCCTCAAATGGGAAGCCTCGCGCGGCGGCGATCTGTTCCCGCATCTCTACGCGCCGCTCGAATTCTCGGCCGTCGACTTTGTCGTGCCGCTGCCGCTCGGGCCGGACGGCGCCCACCAATTCCCCGACCTGGAGACCGGCCGATGAGCCTTTCCGAAACGATCGGCGCCGTGAGCGCCCTGATGCTGCGGCAGTTCGATCCCGAGGTCGCCCACCGGCTCGCCGTAATGGCCATGCGGCTCAACCTCGCCCCCGGCTTGCCGAGGGTGGCCGACGAGCGCCTCGCCACCCGCTTCCTGGACATGCGGCTCGACCATCCGGTCGGCCTCGCCGCCGGCTTCGACAAGGACGCCGAGATCGCCGACGCCCTCCTGAAGCAGGGCTTCTCGCATGTGGAAGTCGGCACGGTGACGCCGCGGCCGCAGCCGGGCAATCCCAAGCCGCGCATCTTCCGCCTGCCGGAAGCGCAGGCGGTGATCAACCGCTGCGGCTTCAACGGCAAGGGCCACGCCCACGCCCTGAAGCAATTGCAGCGGCGGTCCGGCCGGCCGGGCGTCGTCGGCGTCAACGTCGGCGCCAACAAGGACAGCGCCGACCGCACCGCCGACTACGTGGCCGGCATCCGCGCCTTCTCCGGGCTTGCCTCCTATTTCACCGTCAACATCTCCTCGCCCAACACGCCCGGCCTTCGGGACCTGCAGGCGAGCGCCGCGCTGTCCGACCTGATCGCCCGCGTCGTCGAGGCGCGCGACACGGCGACGGCGGCGATCGGCCGGCGGACGCCGGTGCTGATCAAGGTGGCGCCCGATCTCGACGAGGCAGCGCTCGATGACATCGCCGCGGTCGTTGCCGCACGCGGGGCGGACGGCCTCGTGGTTTCCAATACCACGCTGTCGCGGAGCGGCGTGTTCGGGCCGACGGCGGCCGAGCCGGGCGGCCTGTCCGGCAAGCCGCTGTTCGAGCGTTCGACCATCGTGCTCGCCAAGCTCAGGGAGCGGGTCGGCCGCGACCTGCCGATCATCGGTGTCGGCGGCGTCACCACCGGCGAGGACGCCTATCTGAAGATCGCCGCCGGCGCCAATCTGGTGCAGGTCTACACCGCCTTCATCTACGGCGGCGGCAACGCGGTGAACGCCATCGTCGCCGACCTCGCCGCCCGCCTCAAGCAGAACGGCGTCGGTTCGGTGGAGGCGCTGGTCGGCAGCGACGGCCGGGCCTGGGCCAGCCGGCCGATTCCGGCCTAGAGAGTGTCGAGCACGCCGCCGTCGACGCGCAGCGCCGCGCCGGTGGTGGCGGATGCCTGCGGCGAGCAGACGTAGACCACCATGTTGGCCACCTCCTCGACGCTGGCCGCCCGCTGGATGATCGACGAGGCGCGGTGGGTCATGACGAAGTCGGCGGCCACCTCGTCGAGCGACTTGCCGCTGCGCTTCACCTCGCCTGAGAGCATGTCGGCGAAACCCTCGGACAGCGTCGGGCCGGGCAGCACCGAGTTGACGGTGACGCCGGTGCCGGCCAGCCGCTTGGCGAGACCGCGGGCGATCGACACCAGCGCCGTCTTCGAGAAGCCATAGTGGACCATGTCGGCGGGGATGTTGAAGGCCGATTCCGAGGAAACGAACACCACGCGGCCCCAGCCGCGCCCGGCCATGCGGCCGGCCCAGGCGCGCGACAGCCGGACGCCCGACATGACATTGACCTCGAAATAGCGGCTCCATTCCTCGTCGGGCGTGTCGAAGAAGTCGCGCGGGCCGAAGATGCCGAGGTTGTTGACGAGAATGTCGCAATCGGGCTGGGCTTCGGCGAGCGCCGCACAGCCGTCGGCGGTGCCGAGGTCGCCGGCGTGGCCGATGAAGCGGCCGCCTGGCACCGCCGCGCCGGCCTTGGCCAGCGCCCGTTGTACCGCCTCCTCGCTGCGGCCGTTGATCACCACGGCGGCGCCGCTGGCGGCCAGCCCCTTGGCGATGGCGAGGCCGATGCCGGCCGTCGAGCCGGTGACGACGGCGAGCTTGCCGGTGAGATCGATCTTCATGGCTGTCTCCCTGCGATCACCGCCCGGCCGCCCGGCCAAGCGCGGCGAGGTTGTCCGCGACGCCGGCGCCGGCCTTGAAGACGGCGCTGCCGCTGACGATGATATCCGGCCTGAGACCGGCGGCAATGCCGATGGTCGCCTCGGTGATGCCGCCGTCGATGGCGATCAGCGGATCGGCGCCGGCATCTGCGGCGAGCCGGCGCAGCCGCTCCACCTTGCGGCCGAGCGCCGCGTCGGGCGCGCCGCCGCTCCAGCCGGGATCGACGGCGAGCAGCGTCACCATGTCGATCATGTGGAGAACCGGTTCCACGGCGTCGACCGGCGTCGCCGGATTGAGCGCCACGGCGCGCAGCACGCGGCGGCCGGGCCGGCCGACCGTGTCGACGTCGAGCAGGACGAGCGCCCGGTGTAGATGCAACAGCCCCTCGGGATGGATGTGCACGATGTCGGCGCCGGCCTTCAGCACCGCCGGGATGACGGCGAGCGGATCGGCCACCATCAGGTGGACGTCCTTCAGCATCGTCGTGCGGGCGGCGGCGATGAGCGGCGGGCCGGCGGTGAAGCCGGGACAGAACACGCCGTCCATGACGTCGAAATGCAGGAGGGCGGTGCCGGCCGCTTCCAGTTCGGCAATGGCGGCGCCGTAGGCCATGGCGTCGGCGGCCAGCAGGCCGACGCTGAGGACGGGCGCCTCCCGGCGGAGGCCGGCCTTCAGCGCCTGGCGCGTGGCAAGATCATCGGACATGAGCGGCATGGCGGTCAGTCGCGCGGCAGGATGCCGACGAACACCTTGTGGCTGCGCGGGCCGGACATGATGTCCTCCAGTTCGGCCTTCACCTTCAGATAGTGCGGCGTCGTCTTGTGGGCCTTCACCGCCGCTTCGTCGACGAAAGCCTCGTAGATGGTGAAGCGGGTGGGTTCGTCGGGGTCCTGCAACACGTCGAAGCGGCGGCAGCCCGGTTCGGCCAGCGTGCCGTCGCGGTTGGCGCCGAAGACGCGCAGGAAGTCGTCGATGCGGTCGGGCTTGACGTTGATTTCGACGAGCGTGACGTGCATGGGGCTCTCCTCGTGGGGCTGTGATGAAACGGGCGGCCGGCCGCCGGGGGAATGGCGGCCGGCTCTCCGGGTTCCCGGCGGCCTTCATGGCGGAGGCCGGCGGGGGAGGAGCGGACGGCGGACGGGAGGGCCGCCGCCCAGCGGAGATCGGGACGATCCGGTCAGAAGTCGAAGTTGTCGATGTTGTCCTTGGTGAACACCTGACGCTCCGGCAGCAGGATAATGCCGTTGTCATCGGCCTCATAGGTGTAGCCCTGAACGCTGTTCGGGCTGACCTCGACGGTGCCGACATCAGGAATGTCCAGCTTGTCGCCGACCTTCATGGCGCCGTTCTTGATCAGGTGATCGGCGACGTAGACCGAGATGGCACCCTGCTTGGTGACGTCCCAGAGACCGAAGGCCTTGACGGTGTCGCGCTTGACGTAGGGGCGCATCACGTTGGGCGTCGAGAAGCCGACGATGGTCACCTTGCCGGCGCGGCCGAGGTTTTCGGCGGCCTGGGCGGCGGCCGGCAGCGCGTTGGCGTCCGGGCAGATCAGGATGTCGACGTCCTTGTAGGCCTGGAGAATGCTCTCGCCGGTCTGGAGCGACTTCTGGGCGTCGTTGTAGCCATACTGGGTGGTGACGATCTCCCAGCCCGGCTTGTCCTTGGCGATGATCGCCTTGGCCTGTTCCACCCATTGGTTCTGGTCGGTCACCGTCGGGCTCGAATAGAAGAAGGCGACCTTGGCCTTTTCGGCCGGGTGCTGCTCGGCGGCCATGTCGACCAGCAGCTTGCCGAGCTGGGCGGGCGTGCCCTGGTTGATGTAGTAGCTGCGGCACTCGGGATTGACGTCGCTATCCCAGGTCAGCACCTTGATGCCGCGCGTCATGGCGCGCTTCAGCGCCGGGCAGAGGCCGTCGGGCGACACCGCCGAGACGATGATGGCGTTGTAGCCCTGGTTGGCGAAGGTGTTGATATACTGCACCTGGCCGGACACCGACGGCTCGGTCGGGCCGTCGTAGGTCACCTCGACGCCGAGCTTCTTGCCGGCCTCGACGGCGCCCTTGCCGCCGGAGGTGAAGAAGCCGACGCCGACCAGCTTCGGGATGAAGGCGATGCGGGTGTCGGCGGCGCTTGCCGACGAGCCGGCGCCGACCGCGGCAGCCGCCACGGCGAGGGCGAGGGAAACGGTACCAAGCTTCATTGTTGCTCTCCTTCCAAGACATCGGCCCCAGGGCTTCTCGCCCCGCTCTTTCCGGGCCTTCCTCCTCAAACGTCAGACCGTCATTCGGCCGCAACGTTCCTCAGGACGCGCCGGTGCTGAACCCAGACGCGACCCATCTCCGTGAGGCTGCGCAAGGCAACCACGATGACCAGAAGACCGCCCGACAGGGCGCTCGACACGTGGCTCGACACGCCGACCAGTTGCAGGCCGGTCTGCAGGTAGCCGACCAACAGGGCGGCCAGCGCCGTGCCGAGGATGGTGCCCGAGCCGCCGTAGATCGACGTGCCGCCGAGCACCACGGCGGTGATGGCCGGCATCAGCGCCGTCGCGCCGAAATCGGAGCGGGCCGAGCCGAAATAGGAGGCGAGGATCAGGCCGGACAGCGCCGCCATCAGGCCGGTCAGCGCATAGGCGACCACCAGCGTGCGGAACACCGGCGTGCCGGCATAGGCGGCGGCGCGCGGGTTCTGGCCGATCAGGTAGACGTAGCGGCCGAAACGGGTGCGGTGCAAGAGCGCCATGAAGGCGACGGTCAATACAAGGAACAGGGCGAGCGGCAGCGGCAGGCCGAGAACCTCAAGGTTGGCGAGATTGACGAAGGCCGGATCGAAGTTGCTGATGCCCTCGTAGCCGGTGGCACCGGCCAGGCCCGACAGCACCAGCGCCGCGCCGCCGAACAGGAAGCCGGTGCCGAGCGTGATGACCAGCGGGTTCACTTTGGAAAGGTGGATGGCGACGGCATTGAACACGCCGGCCAGCGTGCCGACGGCGAGCGACGCCACGGCCGCCACCCAGATGTCGACGCCGCCCACCCAGAGGATGCCCAAGGTGATCGCCGACAGGCCCATCACCGAGCCGAGCGACAGGTCGATGCCGCCGGTGATGATCACCAGCGTCAACGCCAGCGCGGTGATGCCGATGTGGATGAAGTCGGAGGTGGCGTAGAGCAGCATGGAGGGCTGCAGGAACACCGGGTTGATGGCGCCGAACAGCAGGATCTCGGCGACGAGCAGCAGCGCCAGCACGCTCTCCCAGCGCTTGAGGGCGGGATGCAGCTTCATTTGCGCGCCTCCGAGGTCTTGAGCGACAGGCCAGCCTTGGTGGCGTCGGCCTGATGACCGGCGGCCGGCGGCTCGATGAACTTGCGGTATTTCTGGTAGCGGAGGAGGCGGTCGACGGCCTCGCGGATCTTGCCGTCGGTGATCAGCACCACCAGGAGGATGGCGCCGGCGATGATGTCGTTCCAGTAGGCTTGAAGGCGCAGGAGCACCAGGATGCTGTCGATCGAGGTCATGAAATAGGCGCCGAGCGCCGCGCCGAGCACCGTGCCGGTGCCGCCGAGGAGGCTGACGCCGCCGAGCACGCTCGACGCGATGGCGCGCATTTCCATGCCGGTGCCGGCGGTGTTGGGGATGAAGCCGATCTGCGAGGCGAAGATGACGCCGGCCAGCGCCGCCAAGACGCCGTTGAGGCCGTAGGCGGCGATCTGCACCTCGTCGACGCGGATGCCGATCAGCCGGGCGCCGTCGCGGTTGTCGCCGACCGCGAACATCGAGCGGCCGAAGGCGGTGTAGCGCAGGCCGAAGTGGGCGACGATCAGCAGCACCAAGACCAGCCAGGCGAACACCGACAGGCCGAGCGAGCCGGCCTTGGTCAGCGCCTTGAAGCCTTCCGGCAGGTCCTCGATCCAGCTTCCGCCCGAGAGGAGATGGACGAGGCCGCGATAGAGGCCGAGCGTGCCGAGCGTGGCGACGATCGCCGACACCTTCAGCCAGGACACCAGCGCGCCGTTGATCAGGCCGCAGAGAAGGCCGACCAGCAGGGCAACGCCGATGGCGGCGGGAATGGACCAGCCGGCGTTCATCAGCAGGCCGGCCGAGACGGCCGCGAGCCCCATGATCGAGCCGACGGATACGTCGAGGCCGTGCGTCGCCATTACCATGGTGGCGCCGATGGCCAAGACGAACAGGATCAGGCTGTTGCCGTAGACGAGCAGCACCGTGTCGAGGGACAGGTAGCTGCGGTCGACGAGGCCGAGGATCGCGAACAGGAGGACGATGATCAGCGCGACCGAGGCTTCGCGGTGGCGCTGCAGGAAACGGATGATCATTGCGCAGCGTCCCGGTTGGCGCCGACCCCGAAGGACAGGCGGGCGATGGCGTTGATGGTGATGTCGGCGCCTTGCAGCAGGCCGCCCGGATAGCCGTGGTTCATCACCAGCACGCGATGGCTGAGGCGTTCGATCTCCTCGTGGTCGGAGGAGATCAGCAGGATGGCGAGCCCCTCGCCGGCCAGCCTGTCGATCAGCCGGTAGATGTCGGCGCGCACGGCGACGTCGACGCCGCGCGTCGGCTCGTCGAGGATGAGGACGCGCGGGCCGGCGGCCAGGCACTTGGCGAGCAGCACCTTCTGCTGGTTGCCGCCCGACAGCGTGCGCACCGGCTGGTCGGGGGAGGCGCAGACGATGCCGAGCAGCTTGACCTGCTCTGCGAAGTCGGCCCGCTCCTTCTCGAGCGGCAGCCATTCGCCTTCGCGATGCAGCACCAGCGCCGAGGCGTTCCAGACCAGCGGCGCGTTGACGAACAGGCCCGATACCTGCCGGTCCTCGGGCAGGTAGACGATGCCGGCGTCGAGGCTGTCGCGCGGGCCGTGGCCGGCCAGCGGCTTGCCGTCGATCAGGACGCGGCCGCGGGCGGCCGGGCGGATGCCGTAGATGGTCTCGGCCAGCTCGGTGCGGCCGGAGCCGACGACGCCGGCGAGGCCGAGGATCTCGCCCGAGTGCAGCGAGAAGGTGACGTCGGCGAAGCCCTCGCCGGCCAGCCCCTCGACGCGCAGCCGCTCCGGGCCGACCGTCGCCGGGGCGGCGGCGCGGCCGAGCGTGAAGTCCTCGCGGCCCTCGACATGGGTCATGGCGGCGACGATCTCGGCATCGGTGAAGGCGGCGGGCGGGCCGGCCAGCACCACCTGGCCGTCGCGCAGGATGGAGACGGTGTCGGCGATGGCGCGGATTTCGCCGAGCTTGTGCGAGATGAAGAAGATGCCGACGCCCTGGGCGGTCAGCGCCCGGATGCGCCCGAACAGCTTGCCCACCTCGCGCGGCGTCAGCGCCGAGGTCGGCTCGTCGAGAATGAGGATGCGGGCGTCGCGGACGAGGCCGCGCAGGATCTCGACCATCTGCTGGTCGGCCACTTCGAGCTGGCCGGCCTGGGTCGACAGCGTCATGCCGGCGCCGATCTCGGCGATCATCGTCTCCAGCCGGGCACGCAGTTCCTTGCGGTTGCCGGGCACGTGCATCAACACGTTTTCCTCGACGGAGAGGCTGGGGAACAGCATCGGTTCCTGCGGCACCAGATGGATGCCGGCCTGGCGGGCGGTGACCGGCGTCAGGACCGAGGCGTCGGCGCCGCCGACCAGCAGTTCGCCGCGATCGAGGCGGTAGAGGCCGGCGATCATCTTCATCAGCGTCGACTTGCCGGCGCCGTTGCCGCCGAGCAGCGCGTGCACCTCGCCGGCCCTGAGCGTCAGGTCGACGCCGCGCAGCACGGCGATGGCGCCGAAGAACTTCCAGATTTGCCTGGCCTCGACCAGCAGCGGCCGCTGGTCGGACGGCGAGCTTCCCGCCATGTCGACAGTCTCCCAATCCTGTTCTTGGAAACGCGGCGGTCCCCCCCGCGTTTCGGTGCGCCCTCCTCCGGGCGGCCCGCCGGGCTCCCCAAGGAAGTCCGGCGGCGCGGTTCGCGGGTCCGTTTTCGCGGCCTCAGGCGGCCCCGGCCTTGCCGGCCCGGTAGATGTCATAGGCCCTGTCGACGCTCTCGCCGTCGTGCACCACCGCCCGTACGGCGGCGATCATCGCCACCGGGCAATCGGACTGGAAGATGTTGCGGCCCATGTCGACGCCGGCGGCGCCCTGGTCGATCGCCTTCCAGGCCATGTCGAGCGCGTCGCGCTCGGGCAGCTTCTTGCCGCCGGCGATGACGATCGGCACCGGACAGCCGGCCACCACCTTCTCGAAGCCCTCATCGATGTAATAGGACTTGACGATATGGGCGCCGAGTTCGGCGCAAATGCGGGTGGCGAGGCCGAAATAGCGGGCGTCGCGAACCATGTCCTTGCCGACGCCGGTCACCGCCATGGTCGGGACGCCCCAGCGGTTGCCGGTGTCGATCAGCTTGACCAGGTTGGCGAGCGACTGGTGCTCGTATTCGGCGCCGACGTAGACGTTGGTGGTGATCGCCGAGGCGTTGAGGCGGATGGCGTCCTCGATGTCGACAGCCACCAGCTCGCGCGACAGTTCGGTGAGCACGCTCATGCCGCCCGAGCAGCGCAGCACCACCGGCTTGCGGCTGTCGGCGGGAATGGTCTGGCGGAGGCCGCCGCGCGTGCACATCAGCACGTCGGTATAGGGCACCAGCGGCCGGATGGTCAGGTCGAGCCGTTCGAGACCGGTGGCCGGGCCCTGGAAATAGCCGTGGTCGAAGGCCAGCATGACGGTGCGGCCGCTTCCCGCCTGGAAGATGCGGGCGAGGCGGTCCTGCATGCCCCAGTCGAGCGACACCGAACCGCGCACCGGGAACGCCTTTACCTCGACCGGCCGGTCCAGCCCGAAATCCTTGCCTTCCTTCACATCGTCCAAATCGGCCATCAGGTCCTCCAGAGGTCTGGCGGGGGTCTGCAATCAGCAGTACCAGCCGTTCAAATGAACACCGCCTTATCAATTGCACGCTGGATTATTCGCCGGGCAAGCCGGATCGTCAACCCAGATTTCGCACATAAGTATCCGCAACAGGCAAACGAACCGGGCTACGCCGCATCCGTTGATCGACGTAATATTCGTAAACCATTGATTTTATTCATATGGATAAACTCCGCCACCGGACCGTCTGCGACTTAATGATGATCAGGAACATCACATCTTGCGCTTATGTGCGCATCGTGATCATATGATCGACGAAAGCGTCGCATCGGTTCGGCCGGGGCGTCGGCCGTGCAAATGTCATGAAGGTGAGTGACGTGAACGAAGCCTATGACGAGCTCGCATTCGAGCCCCACGAAGAAGAGCTGCTGAGCCGCGTTGCCTGGCACTATTACCACGACGGCCTCACCCAGAGCGAAATCGGTGAGCGGCTCAATCTCTCCCGCATCAAGGTGTCGCGCATGCTCGACCGCGGCCGGCGCATGGGCCTCATCCACGTCCACATCAATTCGAGCTACGGCGGCTGCTTCGCCCTCGAAGCCCGGTTGCAGGAGATCTACGGCCTCGACGAGGCGCGCGTCATTCCCGCCCAGGAGGCCGGCAACGTCAACGACCGCCTCGCCGAGGCGGCCAGCCAATATCTGATGGGCCGCCTCAAGGACCAGGAGATGCTGGCCGTCGGCTGGGGCGCCACGGTGATGGGCACCTTGCAGCGGCTCGCCCGCACCCTCTCCTACCGCGACATATCCCTGGTCAGCCTGACCGGCGGCGTCTCGGCCTATATCGAGGGCGTCGCCTCCGGCCGGTCGTCGCAGAACGTCCACCTCATTCCGGCGCCGCTCGTGGTGTCTCAGGAGAGCATCGCCGAGGCGATCCGGGGCGAGCGGCACGTCGTCGAGGTGATGAGCATGGCGCGCACCGCCAACTACGCGCTGGTCGGCATCGGCGCCGTCGCCGACGAGGCGACGCTGATCGCCTCCGGCTACGCCAGCCGCTCGCAGTTCGAGATCTTCCGCCGCCAGGGCGCGGTGGGCGACATCATCGGCATCTTCTACGACCAGAACGGCGCGCCGCTCGACCTCCCCTTCCACAAGATGCTGGTCGGGCTCGACTTCGAGGCGCTGTCGGCCATCCCGCAGGTGATCGCCTCCGCCGGCGGCCCCAAGAAGGTCGAGGCGATCCGCGCCGCCGCCCGCGGCGGCCGCATCGACGTGCTGATCACCGACGAGCCGACCGCCGAAGCCATCCTCGATAAGGACCAAGCATGACCGCCCCCCACGTTCTCGCCATCGACGCCGGCACCGGCAGCGGCCGCGCAGTCATCTTCGACCTTGCCGGCCGGCAGGTCGCCGTCGCCCAGGAGGAGTGGACGCACCTCAGCGATCCCCGCCATGCCGGCTCGATGGAGTTCGACTGCGCGGCCAACTGGGCGCTGCTCGCCCGCTGTGTGCGCAAGGCGCTGGCCGACGCCGGCCTGCCGGCCTCGGCCATCCGCGCCGTCTCCGCCACCTCGATGCGCGAGGGCATCGTGCTGTGGGATCGCGACGGCCGCGAACTCTGGGCCTGCGCCAACGTCGATTCGCGGGCGTCGGACGAGACGCGGGCGCTGAAGGCCGCCCTGCCCGGCTTCGAGCGCGACGCCTATGCCGTCACCGGCCAGACCTTCGCGCTCGGCGCCATCCCGCGCCTCAAATGGATCGAGCGCAACCTGCCCGACGTCCACGCCCGCACGGCCAGCATGTCGATGCTGTCCGACTGGATCGTCGCCCGCCTCTCCGGCGAGATCGCCTGCGACCCGTCGAACGGCGGCACTTCCGGCCTGCTCGCCCTCGACAGCCGGACCTGGGACGCCGACATCGCCCGCCGCGCCGGCATCGACCCGGCCATCCTGCCGCCCGTCCACGAAACGGGCACGAGAATCGGCCGGGTCACCGCCGCGGCCGCCGCCGATACCGGCCTCGACGCCGGCACGCCGGTGGTGGTCGGTGGCGGCGACGTGCAGCTCGGCGCCGTCGGCCTCGGCGTCGCCCGGGCCGGCGAGGCGGCGGTGCTCGGCGGCACCTTCTGGCAGCAGGTGGTCAACATGGCCAGGCCGCTGGCCGATCCGGAGATGCGGGTGCGCGTCAACCCGCACGCGGTGCCCGGCCTCAGCCAGGCCGAGGGAATCGCCTTCATGGTTGGCATGACCACCCGCTGGTTCCGCGACGCCTTCTGCGACGAGGAGAAGCGCCTCGCCGCCGAGCGGGGCATCGACGTCTACGCGCTCCTCGAAGAGAAATCGGCCGCCGTGGCGCCGGGCGCCAACGGCATCCTGCCGATCTTCTCGGACGTGATGAACTGCGCCGCCTGGTATCACGCGGCGCCGTCGCTCATCAATCTCACGCTCGACGCCAGCCTTTGCGGCAAGCCGCAGATCTTCCGCGCCATCCAGGAGAACGCGGCAATCGTCGCCGCCGAGAACCTGCGCCTTGCCGCCGGGTTGGCCGGCGTCACGCTGACCGACCTCGTATTCGCCGGCGGCGCCTCCAAGGGCAAGCTGTGGGGCCAGATCCTCTCCGACGTCACCGGCCTGCCGGTGAAGGTGCCGGAGGTGACGGAAGCGACGGCGCTGGCCGCCGGCCTCGCCGCCTGGGTCGGCATCGGCGAGTTCGCGTCGCTGCCGGAGGCGGCCGACGCGGTGGTTCGCTGGCGCCGCCGCTACGAGCCCGACGCCGGCCGCACCGCCCTCTATCGCGAGGTGGCCGACCGCTGGCGAGAAGCCTACGCCGCCCAGCGCGCCCTGGTCGACGCCGGCGTCACCCGCTCGATGTGGAAGGCGCCCGGCCTCTGATGGCGCGAGTTTCAAGTCAGGACAGAGACCGCCGTCCGGACGGGACGGCGGCGGAGGAACGATGTTCAAGACCCGAGAAGACGAGCACGCCTATCGCTTCGGCGACCACGGTCCCAAATACCTGGTGCGCGGGCCGCGCATCGACGTCGGGGTGGTGACGTTGCAACCCGGCCAGCATTTCTCCACCCACAAGCACCAGCACGTCGAGGAGAATTTCCTGACGATCGCCGGCGAGGTGCACATGTATGTCGACGGCGAATTGCACGTGCTCGGCGTCGGCGACTTCCTGCGCTGCGAGCCCGGCGAGGGCCACCACGTCGTCAACCGCGGCGACACGCCGTGGAAGGCGGTGTTCGTCAAGGCGCCCTACGACCCCAAGGACAGCGTGCCGATCGCCTGGTCGCCCGAGGAGTGAGCGGCCGTAGGCCGTCAATTCATTGAAAGCATGGAAAGAGCTGGAGCGGGTGAAGGGAATCGAACCCTCGTGTTCAGCTTGGGAAGCTGCTGCTCTACCATTGAGCTACACCCGCGTCGCGATCTAGATCGCAGCCCGGCCCGGCGCTGTCAAGAGGCGGTCCTGGTTGCCGGAGCCGCGGAACGTGGTGATCCGCCGCCCGGTCCTTCACGGTGACCCTGGAAGCCGGACCGGCCCTCCAAAGCCTCCGTCGCACGCCCTGGAAAGCGGACGATCCAACCGATCCACGGGCCGGCCGCGCCGGCCTTCGCTCCGGAGGACGGTGCCCATGTCCACCTTGCGGCACGGACCGTCGGACCGAGCCCCCGCCGCCGGCTCCTCCGCAGTGACGGTCCTGGCGTCGCATCGTGGCTGACATGCTCCCCCACCTCGTTTCCATCGGCGTGCGGATTCTGCTTCTCGCGGTTCCGGCGCAGATTGGCGACCGCCACGGTGAGGGCCATCGCCAGGGTGAGGGTCGCCGCCAGCGAGCGGAATCCCTCGACGTCGGCCCCGGCGATCTCGAACCGGACGCCGCTCTCCGGCACCAGCGGGCTGAACGGGCTGTCGGTGACCACGACCTGCGGCATATGTCGGGCGGCGGCTTGGCGCATGAGATTGATGGTGGCCGAGGCATAGGGCGTGAAGCCGAGGGCGAAGGCGGCGTCCTCGGGCCCGCCGAAACGCAGTCCCTCGCCGACCGCTTGCCGACCGGGCACCGTCGCGGATCAGTCCATCCGGGACGAACGATCATGCTTCACGCGTGTGCGCCCAGCCTTAGCGCAAACCATCCGCGCGCCTCGGCGCCGGCCATCACCGCTCAACGGCTCACCCCCCGATGCGCGGACGCCTGCTGCCGATGGCGCGACACCGGGGTCCGGGCTTCGTATCGTTGTCTCGCCGGCCGGCCAACCGCCACCGCCGGCTCCGTTTATACCGGGCAAGGCGGCGTGGAATTCAGGCTCCCCGACCGGTAGGTCATGGACCTCAAATTCCATCTTGCGCTGATCCGACGATGGGCTTTCTGGTTCACGCCGA
Source organism: Pleomorphomonas koreensis DSM 23070 (assembly GCF_000425185.1). Taxonomy (GTDB): domain Bacteria; phylum Pseudomonadota; class Alphaproteobacteria; order Rhizobiales; family Pleomorphomonadaceae; genus Pleomorphomonas; species Pleomorphomonas koreensis. The sequence goes on along the minus strand of NZ_AULH01000001.1, from coordinate 338,172 downwards.
GGCGCAGGCCGCCCCATGGCAAATCGCGAAACGAGGAGCCGTCGGGGATTCCCCGGTTCGCATTTGGTCGCTTCGTCGATAACATCAGCGCCGCCAAAGGCGTCGCCGGAGATTCGGACCCATCATGCACGACACGGCGACCCTCTCGCTGATGAGCGCCCCCTTTTTGCTGGCCGCCGTGCCGGCCATTCTGAGCGTCGGCCTCTCCAAGGGGGGGCTGACGGCCATCGGCGGCCTTGCCGTGCCGCTGCTCGCCTTCGCGGTGCCGCCGACCGTCGCCTCGGGCATCGTGCTGCCGCTGCTGTGCTTTTCCGACCTGTTCGCCATGTGGACCTTCCGTCACCACATCGACCGCAAGCTGTTGTGGCCGCTGGTCGTGGCGGCGATCTTCGGCGTGGTGATCGGCTTCCTGACCTTCCGCATGATGGAGGAGCGCACCGTCGGCCTGCTGATCGGCCTGGTCACGGTGCTGTTCACCGTCCGCTACTGGCTGGGCGCCTATCTCGACCGGCTGGCCGCCAAGGCGCCGCCGACGCCGCGGGCCGGCCTGTTCTGGTCGGTGATGTCGGGCTTCACCAGCTTCATCGCCCATGCCGGCGGGCCGCCGCTGATGTTCTACCTGCTGCCGCTCAAGCTCAACCGCATGACCTTCACCAGCACGACGGTGTATTTCTTCGGCATCATCAACCTGATCAAGCTGCCGTTCTTCGCCGTGCTCGGCCTGCTCAGCGCCGACAATCTCGCGATCTCCGCGGCGCTGGCGCCGGTGGCGTTGATCGGCGTGGTCATCGGCACCTGGCTCCTGAGGGTGATGAACGAGCAACTGTTCTACCGGGTGAGCTATATCCTGACCTTCGTCGCCGGCCTCAAGCTGATGTGGGACGGCCTGCCGCTCGCCTGAGCCTTCGGGAGGGGCGTCCGCAGCGGTCTCATCAGACCGGCCGGCATGCCGCCGAGCCGGCCCGTCGGGTCTGTGGTGAGTCGGCTTTGGCCAGGCGGCCGCCGGTGAACAAGCACCCGCCGGAACCCTCGTTTGCCGGGGTTGGGTGATCAATGCCGGGGCCGCGACAGAGGATACAAAAAGACAGTCGTAATCCGTAATTATTCTTAGAAAATTTCCAAGCAATTGAATTGAACCGTATTTTCCCCGATCTAAAAATATGACTTTTCTACTCAATTATTATTCGTAAATTTGACGAGGGTAGGAGGACCACGCAGGTCCTCTGAGGACATCGGCCCCGCGCTGGCGCGGGCTGCCCGCCGGCGGTTACCAAGGTGCCGCCAGCCACGTCCCGAGGTTCCTTTCGCAACCACTTGACGGCGTTCCTGCCGTAAGAAAGGTCGAAAATGCACGTTCTAGCCGCGCGTCCGCGGTCGCTGTCGCTGCGCACAGCCATTTCCGCCATGGCGGTATTATCGGTCGTCCTGTCGATCGCCACACTGTTCGTCATCGTCTCCGTCAACCTCGCCGAAGACGTCGCCCGCAACGCCGCCGCCAAGCAGCGCGCGGCGCTCGCCACCATGGCGCTGATGGCCGAGCGCGACCTCGGCCTGAAGGTCAACTGGAACGACGACGGCTCGGTCGCCGCCGTCGTCGCCGCCACCGGCCTGCACGCCTTCGCCGACGACGGCTTCGTCGACCGGGTCAGCCGCAGCACCGGCAGCGAGGTGACGGTGTTCGGCAAGGACATGGCCAAGGACGACTTCTTCCGCATGACCACCTCGATGATCAAGGAAGACGGCAAGCGGGCGCGCGGCACCTATCTCGGCAAGGACAGCGCCCCCTACGCGGCGGCAATGGAAGGCCGACGCTTCGAGGGCGAAGCGGCCAGCCTCGGCCGCTCCTATTACGCCGTCTACCAGCCGGTGGTGAATTCGCTCGGCCGGACCGTCGGCATCCTGTTCGTCGGCATCGACAAGGCGGCGGTGCGGGCCACCGCCGACACCATGATCACGCACATCGGCGTCGGCGCCGGCATCGTCCTGGTGCTGCTCGGCACCGCCGCCGTGCTGATTTCCCGCCGGCTGGCCAAGCCCATTCCCGTGCTTGCCGAGACCATGGCGGCGATCGCCGACGACCGGCTCGACATCGACATCCCCTACATCGACCGCGACACCGAGATCGGCCGCATGGCCAAGGCCGTCGCCGTGCTGCGCGACGCTTCCGCCGACCGCCGCCGCCTGATGGCCGAGCAGGAGAGCCAGGCGCAGGCGGCAGCCCGCCGCCAGGCCGAGACCGAGGCGGCCATCGCCGACTTCCGGGCGACCACCTCATCGCTGATGGACGAAGTGGCGGCGCGCATGACCGATCTGACGCGGACGGCGGCCGACGTCGAGCTGGCCTCGAAGAAGACCGCCGACAGCGCCGGCGCCGCCTCCGACACCTCCGACCTCGCCGCCCGCAACGTCGAGGGCATCGCCGGCGCCGCCGAGGAGCTGTCGTCGTCGATCAGCGAGATCGCCGCGCAGGTCAACCGGACGTCGGCGGTGGTCGAGGAAGCCAACCGCACCGCCCGCGAGGCCGGCGACAAGGTGGCGCGGCTCGCCAGCACGGCCGCCAAGATCGGCGACGTGATGGAGCTGATCCAGACCATCGCCAACCAGACCAACCTCCTGGCCCTCAACGCCACCATCGAGGCGGCGCGGGCCGGTCAGCACGGCCGCGGCTTCGCCGTCGTCGCCGCCGAGGTCAAGTCGCTGGCCGGCCAGACGGCCAGGGCTACCGAGGAGATCGCCGCCAAGGTCGGCGAGATCAACCTCGAGACCGAGGCGGTGGTCGGCGCCATCCGGCACATTTCCGACGAGATGACGCGCGTCGACGACTACACCGGCGCCATCGCCGCCGCCGTCGAGCAGCAGACCTCGGCGACGGACGAGATCTCGCGCAACATCGCCGACGCCTCCGGCAGCACGGCGACGACCAAGGAAAGCGTTCGCGCGGTGGCCGCCACCGCCGGGGATACGCTGCGGTCGGCCGAGCATGTCGACCGGACCTCGCACGAGGTGTTCGAGCGCTCGGAGGGGCTGCGGGCGGCCATCGACCGCTTCCTGGCGGCTGTGGCGGCCTGACGCAATTTCGGCAGAGGTCAACACCGGCTTTGCGCCCGGAATGCCGTCAAGACAGGGAGATGGAGCATGTCCGGTGAAGCTGCGTTCACCGGGCATGCTCGGAGAGCCGTCAGGGCCGGAAGTGCTTGGAGAGCTTCAGGCCCTGGGCCTGGTAGTTGGATCCGATGCCGGCGCCGTAGAGCGTCTCCGGCCGCTCGGCCATCCGCTCGTAGACCAGGCGGCCGATGGTCTGGCCGTGGTCGAGGATGAAGGGCACGTCGTGGCTCCTCACCTCCAGCACGGCGCGCGAGCCGCGGCCGCCGGCCGGCGCGTGGCCGAAGCCGGGATCGAAGAAGCCGGCGTAGTGGACGCGGAACTCGCCGACCAGCGGATCGATCGCCACCATCTCGGCCGCCGTCTCGGGCGGCACCTGCACCGCCTCGCGCGAGGCGAGGATGTAGAACTCGTCCGGGTCGAGGATCAGCGACGGCCGGCCGCGGGCACGGATCGGCTCCCAGAAGTCGGCGACGTCCTCGGCCGCCTTGGCGTCGACGTCGAGCACGCTGGTGTGGCGGCGGGCGCGATAGCCGATCAGCGCGCCCTCGCCGGCGCCGGCGAGGTCGATCGACAGCGTCAGGCCGTGGTCGAGGCGGGGCGGCTCGACGTCGACCAGCGGATGGCGGGCGTTGAGCGCCGCCAGCGCCGCGTCGTCGAGGCGCGTGTCGCCGCGGCGGAAGCGCACCTGGCTGAGGCGCGAGCCCTCGCGCACCTTGATCGGGAAGGTGCGCGGGCTCACCTCGACCCAGAGGCGGCCGCGATAGCCGGCGGCGATCTGGTCGAAGGCGGTGCCGCGGTCGGCGATCAGCCGGGTGAAGACGTCGATGCGGCCGGTCGAACTCTTGGGATTGGCCGAGGCCGAGACGTCGGCCGGCAGGGCGAGGCGTTCCAGCACCGGCACCAGGTAGACGCCGCCGGTCTCCAGCACGGCGCCCTTCGTGAGGTCGAGGTCGTGCAGCGTCAGGTAGGCGAGCTTGTCCTCGACGGCGGCCGAGCCGCCGGGCAGGAAGCTTGCCCTCAGGCGGTGGGCGACCGGCCCGAGCCTGAGGTCGAGGCTAGCCGGCTGGATCTGGTCGTCGTCGAGCGGCCGCGCCGCCGCGACGGCGCCGGTCTCGAACAGCTCGCGGATGCGGTGGGCGGGGAGGATGCCGGCGGGATCGGTCATGGCGGCAAGGGTCCAGATGCAGCGAAGGGCCGGCTGGCGGAACCGGCGGGGAAGCCGAAGCTCTAGCCTGTTTTGCCGCCGCTGCAAACTCGAAGATCAGAGGCCGCCGGGCGGACCGGCGGCCGGCGCGGCGCGCGCGCCCTCGTGGCGCATCGCCTTGCCGTAGAAGCGGACGGTACCCTTGCCGTTCTGCTTGGCGGCGTAGAGCGCGTCGTCGGCCTTGTGCAGCAGGCGGGCAACATCGACCCCATGCTCCGGCGCCATGGCGACGCCGATGCTGACGCCGACGCCGAGCATACGGCCGTTGTAGGGATAGGGACTGCTCAGGGCGGCGAGGAGCGTCTCGGCGCGGGCGGCCGCCACGCGGCGGTCGTCGGTGGGGATGACCATGACGAACTCGTCGCCGCCGAGCCGGGCCACCGTGTCCTCGTCGCGGCAGAACTCCCGCAGCCGCCGGGCGACGCCGATCAGCACCGCGTCGCCGGCCGCGTGGCCGGCGCTGTCGTTGACGTCCTTGAAGCCGTCGAGATCGAGATAGAACACCGTCGCGGCGGCGTCGCCGTCGCGACGGTCGAGCAGGCGCTGCATGCGGTCGAGCAGCAGCAGCCGGTTGGGCAGGCCGGTGAGCGGATCATGCAGCGCCTTTTCCTCGCTGATGCTGATTGCCCGGGCGGCCCGGCGGGCGAAGGTCAGCACCACCACCGTCAGCACAATATAGGCGGCGAACACCAGCCCCAGCCACGGGCCGACCGCCCGGATGATCTCGTCGCCGGGCAGGATCGGCTCCCAGACCAGCGAATCGGCCATGGTGCCGTCCTGGCTCATCAGGCGCAGGCGGCCGGGGCCGTCGCCGCTCTGGCCGGGCACCGGCTCGTAGGAAAGGTTGGGCAGCATGAAGGTGTCGGCGATGTCCTTCAGGCTGCGGCGGTCGGCGCGACGGCCGAGCGCCAGGATGTAGCCGCCGTCGGCCGGCGCCTGACGGTCGGCGGCGGCGTGGATGCCGGTGACGGCGAACAGCACCGGCGCGCCGTCGACGGCGATCAGTTGCGTCACCGTTTCCGAGATGCGGCCGGCCCGCCAGCGGGCGACCATCTGGCCGAAGGCCGGCGGCAGCACGCCGCGCGCCTCGGCCGAGACGATCCGGCCGTCGATGCGCGAGAACAGCGTGCGGTCGTCGGGGCCGAGCACGAACAGGAAGGCGTCGGCCTCGTCCACCGTCAGGTGGCTGGCCAGCCAGCCGGCGTCGAAGGCATCGATGACGTGCTCGGCCGTCTCGTCGCGGCCGGCCAGGCCGGCGGCGGCGGCGGCAAGCTCCTCGCCGAAGTAAAGCAGGGCGTTGCGGGCGGTGCGCTCCTGGACCTCAATGGAGAGGTGGTTCTGCTTGGCCGACAGCAGCATGACGCCGGCAATGGCGCTGACGAGCAGGATGGCGATCAGGCCGAACATCGGCAGGATCACTCGCAGCAGGAAACGGCGATCAAGGCTGGTCGTCGGCTTCATCGGCACTCCGGAGACGCGGGAGGTCCATGGCCCGCATCCTGGACCCTATCAATCAAGATTCCGTACGGATCGGGGAATTATCCGGGTATGGCAAACACCACCTTGAAGGGCTTGGCACTTTCACGGGGCCTCGCCGCCGACCAAGGGTGGCGGACCGCCGCCGCCGCGCCGCCGGGACGGCTTGACCTTTGCCGCGCCATCCCCTAGACCCGAAAGCATCGTGGTTCTTTGAGCCGACCGGCTTGCCGCCACGTTAAACAAGGCTGCTAAAAGGTCGGGACGGTCATGTCGCTCGTTGACGCCCGGCTCGCCATAGGCAGCCGGGTTCGTTTTTTTCGGACCCCCGACAACGAAGGACGACGACATGACCAAGGCCAGTTGGCATCCCGACACCGCGCTCGTGCACGGCGGCAGCCTGCGCTCCCAGTGGGGCGAGACGTCGGAGGCGATGTTCGTGACGCAGGGCTTCGTCTACGACAGCGCCGAGCAGGCGGAGGCGCGCTTCCTCAACCTCGATCCGGGCTTCCAGTACAGCCGCTTTTCCAACCCGACGGTGACCATGTTCGAGGAGCGGATGGCGCTGCTGGAAGGCGCGCCGGTGGCGCGGGCGACCGCGACGGGCATGGCGGCGGTGACGGCGGCGATCCTCTCGCAGGCGTCGGCCGGCGACCACATCGTGGCGGCGCGCGCGCTGTTCGGCTCCTGCCGCTACATCGTCGAGGACCTCGCCCCGCGCTTCGGCATCTCGTGCACCCTCGTCGACGGCCGCAACCTCGACGAATGGCGGGCGGCCGTCCGGCCCAATACCCGCGTGCTGTTCTTCGAGAGCCCGACCAACCCGACGCTGGAAGTGGTGGACATCGCCGCCGTGGCCGAGATCGCCCACGCCGCCGGCGCCCGCCTCGTCGTCGACAACGTGTTCGCCACCGCCCTCTACCAGAAGCCGCTGGAACTCGGCGCCGACGTGGTCGCCTATTCGGCCACCAAGCACATCGACGGCCAGGGCCGCTGCCTCGGCGGCGTCGTGCTGTGCGGCGAGGAGTTCCTGGAGCAGTATCTCCAGGTGTTCCTGCGCCAGACCGGCCCGACCATGAGCCCGTTCAACGCCTGGGTGATGCTGAAGGCGCTGGAAACCTTCTCGCTGCGCGTCGCCCGCCAGACCGAGAGCGCGGCGAAGATCGCCGCCTTCCTCGAAGGCCATCCGAAGATCGAGCGGGTGATCTACCCCGGCCTCGCCAGCCACCCGCAAGCCGACGTCTGCCAAAAGCAGATGACCGGTGGCTCGACCATGATCGCCGTCGAGGTGAAGGGCGGCCGCGACGGCGCCTTCGCCGCCGTGAACAAGCTGGAAATCATCAAGATCTCCAACAACCTCGGCGACGCCAAGAGCCTCGTCACCCATCCCTCGACCACCACGCACCAGCGCTTTTCCGAAGAGGTGCGGCAGGAACTCGGCATCCGTCAGGGCCTGTTGCGCCTTTCCGTCGGCCTCGAACACGTCGACGATCTGATCGCCGACCTCGACCGGGCGCTGGCCGGATAATAACGCCTCCGAAACGAATTCGGTGTAGAAGGGGCGCATGCCGATCGACATGCGTCCCGCTCAGGCCCTGAAACTCTGGCACGACGTCTCGCTCGCCACCGTGCGCGAGAACGGCGCCGACCTGTCGCCGCGCCAGATCACCGTGCTGCTGACCGTCTATCTGGAGCCGCCGCCGCACACGGTGCGCGGCCTTGCCGAGAAGCTCGGCGTCACCAAGCCGGCGATCACCCGCGCGCTCGACACCATGGGCGAGTTGAAGCTCCTGGGCCGCAGGCGCGACGAGGCCGACCGCCGCAACGTCGTCGTCCACCGCACCGTCGAAGGCGCGCTGTTCCTCGAACGCCTCGCCGACACCATCGTGGACAAAGCCCGGGAGCTGCCGCGTTGACCCCCGACCGCCGCACCACCTTCGCCCGCCCCGACCTCGCCGACGCCGCGCTGGCCGGCAGCGTGGCGGCCGAACGCTACTCCGCGCCGCGACCGGCCCGGATCACCGCGCCGCTGGCCGGCCTCCGCCGCGAGCCCCGCCCCGACTGTCCGCTCGACAGCGAGGCGATCCACGGCGAGGCGGTGGACGTGCTCGACGTCGACGCCGAGGGCTGGGCCTTTTCCCGGCTCGGGCGCGACGGCTACGTCGGCTATCTGCCGGCCGAGGCGCTGTCCTTCTCGGCGCCCGCGCCGAGCCACCGGGTGACGGCGCTGCGTTCCTTCGCATTCTCCGGCTCCGACCTCAAGCTGCCGGTCGCCTATCCGCTGGTGCAGGCGGCGCTGGTCACCGTCACCGGCGAGGTGGAGCGGCGCGGCCTCGTCTACGCGCTGCTCTCGGGCGGCACCGCCACGGTGATGAAGCATCTCGCGCCGCTCGACGCGCCGCCGGCCGACGATTTCGTGGCAGTGGCCGCCGCCTATGTCGGCACGCCCTATCTCTGGGGTGGCGCCTCCAGCCTGGGCATCGACTGCTCCGGCCTCCTCCAGCGGGCGCTGGCCGAGGTCGGCGTCAGGGCGCCGCGCGACACCGACCAGCAGGAGGCCGCCGTTGGCGCGGCCATCGACTGGAACGGCGATCCCGACGCCCTCGTCCGCGGCGACCTGCTGTTCTGGAAGGGTCACGTCGGTATCGTCGCCGGGCCGGACCGGCTGCTGCACGCCAGCGGCTTCCAGATGGCGACGGTGATCGAGCCGCTCGGCGCCGCCATCGCCCGCATCGCCGCCGGCGGCGGGCCGGTGACCGGCGTCCGCCGACTTCCCGGCTATTCGCAGGGCTGACGGCGCTGCCGCCACGGCAGGCGCAGCCAGGCCGGCCACGACCAGCGGCGCGGCCGGTCGGGCTCGGCCGGCGTCGGCTCATGCGGCGTCTTGGCCCAGGAATGCGGGTTGACCAGGATCTCGCCGACCGCCCGCCAGGCCGCCCAGGAACTCAGGAACCAGTAGATCGGCAGGAACACCAGCTCCAGCTTGAGATCGCGCCGCCGTCTGAGGTCGAGCGACAGGACGGCGATCAGGAAGGTGCTGCCGAAGCCGATTACCAGACCGGTGGCGGCGGCCACCACGACGAGGCTGCCGGCGAAGGTGTCGCCGGCCGGCGGGTCCACCACGCCCAGGAAATAGAGCGCCAGGGCGATCAGCCAGACCGGGTAAAGCAGCGGCGACAGGATGTTGGCGGCGAAATGCAGCAGCATCACCAGCGCCGCCCGGCCGCCGAGGTCATCGAGCAGCCCGGTCGGACGGCTGGCGTGGACGAGCGCCGTCACCAGCCAGCCCTTCACCCAGCGGCGGCGTTGCCTGAGCCAGACGCCGACGGTGGCCGGCGCCGTTTCGAGCGTCACGCTGTCGATGACGCCGGTTCGGTAGCCGAAGCGGGCGAGGCGGGCGCCGAGGTCGGCGTCCTCGGTGACGTTGTAGGGGTCCCAGCCACCGACGGCGGAAAGCGCCCGCCGCTTGAAATGGTTGGAGGTGCCACCGAGCGGCAGCGGCAGGCCGGCCGCCGCCAGCCAGGGCAGCGTGCCGGAGAACAGATAGGCGTATTCGATCAGGAACTGCCGTTGCAGCCAGTTGCGCGCCCCGACGATTTCGAGGCGCGCCTGCACGCAGGCGAGTTCGTCCGGACCGGCGGCGAGCGCCGACGCCGCCACGCGCAACTGATCGGGATGCGGATGGTCCTCGGCGTCGTAGACGGCGACGAGGCTGGCCCGGCTGAAGGCAAGTCCGTAAGCGAGCGCCCGCGGCTTGGTGCGCGGCCTGCCGTCCGGCACCACCATCACCCGCATGTGGGCGCGGCCCTCGACCGCCGCCTCGGCGGCCGCCCGCGTCGCCGGATCGTCCTCCTCGACGAGGAAGGCGATGTCGAGCCGGTCGAGCGGATAGTCCAGCCGGTCGAGCGCCGCCGACAGTTGCGGCAGCATCTGGGCTTCGTGATAGAGCGCCACCAGGACGGTGTAGCTCGGCAACGCCTCGTCCGGCAGCAGGTCGGGCCGCGTCCGCCGCCGGCCGATGCGCGCCAGGCAAGCGCTGAGCCGGACGAGGGCGAGGCCGAGGAAGGCCGCCACCGAGGCGATGCTGACCGCCATCGACGCCACCGACAGCGGCAGCATGGCGCCGAGCGCGAACAGCGCCGCCAGCGCGACGATCAGCGCCTTCTGGAGCGGCGTCGGCACCGTCCTGGCCGAGAAGGCCGGCAGACGGGCGGCGATGTGGCTGGTGGTGGCGCGCTCGGTCCGCTCGGCGAGACTGGCCCGGAGCCGCGCTTCGAGGCGACGCGGCGTCGTCACCGCGAACCGGCGGTGCGTGGGCGCCTGGGCGGCCAGCGCGGCGAGCAGGACCGGCAGATGATCGAGCGGCGGCGCCAGCACGGTGACCACGTCGCCGTCGAGGCGGATTTCGGCCGCCCGCAGGGCGGAGGTCTGCGACGGCCCCAGCGCCTCCGGCGTGACGAGCGCGTGCCGGGACGACAGGGCGATGAAGGGAAAGCCGTGGCGGCGGGCGATTTCCGCCGCGAACCGATCCTCGCCGCCCGGATGGAGAGGAGCCGGGCCGGCGGCCAGCCGAGGCTTTCGCCGGCCGCCGAGTTCGGATAGCCTCATGAAGACCATGGTTGAGCCAACGGCCGATGCCCTGACAAAATGCGAAGACTCCGTCTCTTAATTGCAATCGGTTTGACAATACTTGCAAGCCTTCCCGGCTTGGCTTCACCTTTGGTTGCAGAGGCCCGCGCGGCCGACGCGGGTTATCCCCAGCTCGTGCCGCCGGCGTCCGGACAGGCGGCCGGCGCCAGCCCCGCCTCCATCCGCTTCGTCACCGCCGACGACTTCCCGCCGTTCAACTTCGTCGATGGCGGCGGCGTCATCACCGGCTTCAACGTCGAGGTTGCGCGGGCGATCTGCACCCGGCTCGCCATTCCCTGCACCATCCAGGTGCGGCCCTTCCCGCTGCTGCTCGAAACGGTGCGCGACAACAAGGCCGACGCCATCGCCGCCGGCGTCGCCGACACGCCGGCGCTGCGCCGCCACCTCGCCTATTCCGTGCCCTATTTCCGCGAGCCGGCCCGCTTCGTCCGCCGCTGGCCGGCGCTGGTCGAGCCGTCGCCGCGCGCGCTCGCCGGCAAGACGGTGGGTGTTCTCGCCGGCAGCCGTTACGCGGCCTTCATCCGGGATTTCTTTCCGGCCGCGGCACCGCGCACCGCCGCCAGCGAGGCGGAGCTGTTCGCTCTCCTCAAGGACGGCAAGGTCGATGCCCTGTTCACCGGCGCGGTCGGCGCCGCCTTCTGGCTGAGCGGCCCGGCCGCCGCCGGCTGCTGCGCCTTCTCCGGCGGCGCCTATACCGAACCGGCCTATTTCGGCGACGGCATGAAGATCGCCGTCGCCGCCGGCAACGCGCCGCTCAAGGCGGCCATCGACGGCGCGCTGCGCAGCCTCGACGCCGACGGCACGCTTGCCGATCTCGCCTTGCGCTTCTTCCCCGAAAGCCTTTACTGACGCCAGCAGCAAACCGGGACCGGCCGCCATGTTCACCGCCGTCAGCCACGACATCGCCGTCAGCGTCGAGCCGCGCTACCTCGTCGAGGAGTCCGACCCCGACGAGAGCCGCTACGTCTGGTCCTACCGGGTGGTGATCGCCAACAACGGCCGCCGCGCCGTGCAGCTGATGACCCGCGCCTGGGAGATCACCGACGCCAACGGCTTCCGCCGTCACGTGGCCGGCCCCGGCGTGGTCGGCCAGCAGCCGATCATCGAGCCGGGCGAGGCCTTCGAGTATACCAGCGGCTGCCCGCTGTCGACGCCGAGCGGCATCATGGCCGGCAGCTACCGCATGGTCGACGATCTCGGCACGGCGCTCGATGTGACGATCCCCGCCTTCTCGCTCGACATCCCCATGGCGGCGCGCACTTTGAATTAGGTGGCCTCAAGCGCCGGCGGGCCTCCGGCCCTTGGCTTTCGCTCCGCTTTCCGTCTTTCGGGGCTTCGCCACGAAAGACACGCTCCGCGCGGCGCCAGTCGGCGCCGGAAGCCGCCGGGCGGCTTCAGCATTGTCTTTCGGCCTCTGTTGCCGACTGGCCTAGCCCTTGGCTTTCGCTCCGCGCGGCGCCAGTCGGCACCGGAAGCCGCTTGGCGGCTTCAGCTTGTTCCGCCCCGGTCGTCGCCAAAGGCGGCTTCAAACGATTGCCCTCGCCGATCGCCGCCGACGGCTGGACAAGGCCGGCCGGCGCGCCTATCTCTCGGCGACCTTCCCCACCGGAGAGCCGGAGCGTTCCCCATGTCCGACCGATTCGAGCGCCTGTTCGGCGACAGCCCGGCGCGCCTGCTCGTCCGCCTCGTCATCCTGTCGCTGGTCGTCGGCGTCGTGCTCGCCGCGCTCGGCGTCGAGCCCTACGACATCGTCGCCTCGGCGCTGCGCTTCGTCGACCGCATCTGGTCGATGGGCTTTGACGCCATCGACCGCGTCTGGCGCTATTTCCTGCTCGGCGCCGTGGTGGTGGTGCCGGTCTGGCTGGTGCTGCGGCTCCTCAACGCCGGCCGCAACCGCTTCTGACCGACGTCCCCCGAAAGCGAACCCAAGATGATCCTGCCTCCCGATCCCGCCACCGGCTTCGACTGGTCGAGCCATAATACCTACTCGGTCAATTTCCTGCACCGCCACTCCGAGCAGCGCGCCGACGCGGCGCTGGTGCAGCGCCACCTCGACGATCCGCGCCGCCGGCTGATGATGCTCGCCGACGACCGCGTGCTGCTGAGATCGGGCCGCATCGACTTCGAGGGCAGCGCGGCCGACGCCCTGTTCGGCGAGTGCGAGACGCACATCTTCCTCGGGCTCGACCTTGAGGACCGGCCGTGGTTCGCCGGCGAATTCAGATCCGCGCCGGAACTCGAACCGGGCGAAAGCCTCGTCGACCTCCGCAGCCTCGCCCGCGACGGCATGGTCGGCGCCGACAGCTACGGCCCGGCGGCGCAGGCGCGCGCCACGCTGTTCTGGCACCGGCGCAACCGTTTTTGCGGCGTCTGCGGCGCGCCGACGGTGAGCATCGCCGCCGGCTACCAGCGCAACTGCACCGGCTGCGGCACCCAGCACTTCCCGCGCACCGACCCGGTGGTGATCATGCTGATCGAGGACGGCGACGACCGGGTGCTGCTTGGCCGCACGCCGCGCTTCGAGGCCGGCATGTACACCTGCCTCGCCGGCTTCATGGAGCCGGGCGAGACCATGGAGGACGCCGTCCGCCGCGAGGTGAAGGAGGAATCGGGCATCGACGTCGGCGCCGTCCGCTATCACGCCAGCCAGCCCTGGCCGTTCCCGGCCAACCTGATGCTCGGCTGCTACGGCGAGGCGATCTCCACCGACATCAAGGTCGACAAGGCCGAGATGGACGACTGCCGCTGGTTCGGCCGCGATCAGGTGAAGGCGATGCTGACGGAAACCGAAGTCGGCAAGCTGCACTGCCCGCCGCCGCTCGCCGTCGCCCGCCATCTGATCGAGGTGTGGGCCGGCCTGAAGTGAGCCCTATTCTCCGGGCCGGAGGCCGAGATGGGCGGCCGGCTCGCGGATCTTGTCGCGGAACGGGCTGGCCGGATAGCTGCCGAACACCTTGACCTCGCGGCTGAAGAATTCCAGCTCTTCAAGCGCGAACTTCACCGAGGGGTCGTCGGGGTGGCCCTCGACGTCGGCGTAGAACTGCGTCGCGAAGAACTGGCCTTCGAGCTGGTAGCTCTCCAGCTTGGTCATGTTGATGCCGTTGGTGGAGAAGCCGCCCAGCGCCTTGTAGAGCGCCGCCGGGATGTTGCGGACGCGGAAGATGAAGGTGGTGACCGTCGGCGTGCCGCGCGGCGGCGCGGCGACCGGCTGCGGCGACAGGATGATGAAGCGCGTCGTGTTGTGGAGCGTGTCCTCGCAATCGGCCTTCAGCACGTCGAGGCCGTAGATGTCGGCGGCCAGCGACGAGGCGATGGCGGCGCGCGAGGGATCGCCGGCCTCGGCGATCTCGCGGGCCGAGCCGGCCGTGTCGGCGCCGACGATCGGCCGGATGCCGAGGTCGCGCAGCGTCTGCCGGCACTGGCCGAGCGCCTGCACGTGGCTCTGCGCCGTGCGGACGTCCGCGAGGCGCGCGCCCTTGACGCCCAGGAGCTGGTGATGCACCGGCAGGAAGTGCTCGCCGATGATGTGCACGTCGGCCTGCGGCAGGATGTGGTGGATGTCGGCGACGCGGCCGGCCGTCGAGTTCTCGATCGGGATCATGCCGAGGTCCCCGGCGCCCGAGGCGAGGGCGGCGAAGCAGTCCTCGAAGGTCGGGCAGGCGACCGCCTCGCAATCGGGATAGACCTCGAGGGCGGCGAGATGGGAATTGGCGCCCGGCTCGCCCTGGAACACGACCTTCAGCTTCTTTGACAATTTCTCCGACATCGTTCCCGTCCGCTGATCAAGAGGCGGAAAGCGGCATAGCAGCCGCCTTCCGGCCTGTCATCCGTTGATTGCAGCGCCGATGATCGCCCGGGCGCGGTCGAGATCGTGCGGCGTGTCGACGCCGAGCGGCACGTCGTCGACGATGGCGGCGTCGATGCGCATGCCCGCTTCGAGGAGGCGGAGCTGCTCGAGCCTCTCGCGCCTTTCGAGCGTCGACGGCGGCAGCCCGACGAAGCGGGCGAGCGCCGACCGGCGGTAGGCATAGAGGCCGATGTGGTGGTAGAGCGGCCCGTCGCCCCAAGGGGCGGTGGCGCGGGTGAAGTAGAGCGCCCGGAGGCGGCTTGGTGCCACCGGCGAGCCGACCACCTTGACGACGTTGGGATTGGTCCGCTCCTCGTCGCGGACGATCTCGGCGGTCAGCGTCGCCACGTCGACGGCCGGGTCGAGCAGCGGATCGAAGCAGGCACGCACGGCCGACGGCGCGATGGTCGGCAGGTCGCCCTGCACGTTGACGATCACCTCGACGCGGCCGTCGGGATCGGCCTTGCCCAGCGCCTCGAAGATGCGGTCGGAGCCGCTCGGATGGTCGGGGCGGGTCAGCACCGCCCGGCCGCCGGCCGCCTCGACCGCCGCCGCGATGGACGGATGGTCGCAGGCGACCACCACCTCGCCGATGCCGGCCTCCACGGCCCGCCGCCAGACGTGGACGATCATCGCCTCGCCATGGATGTCGGCGAGCGGCTTGTCCGGCAGGCGCGTCGAGCCGAGGCGCGAGGGGATGATCACCAGGGTGTTGGGCTTCGTCTCGGACATGGGTCGGATCCTCGCGGGCAGGCGGCAACGCGGCGCGGCGGCTTTATACGGCGTGGCGCGACCTGAGGATAGTTTGCAGCAGGGAGCAAAATCCCTTATATGCTGCCGGGTGTGACCGAAATGCCTCTGGCGAGGTCGCTTTCTGATCGTGTTGTCACGCGCGCCGGGGCGGGCGCCGCGCGACCCAAGGAGCCGGTATCCCCGATGTCGCTGCAACCCACCAAGATTATCGGCGCCGTGCTGGCGGTCGCCGTCGTCGCCTTCGCCATCGATTTCGTGTCCAATCAGATTTTCGCCAAGCAGGAACTCAAGGTGCCCGGCTATGTCGTCGAGGTGACCGAACCGGTTGCCGAAGCGGCTCCGGCTGGTCCCGCTCCCGAGGCAAGCAGCACCGCCGCTGCCGCGCCGGCGGTCGAGACGCCGCCGGCCGCCGAAGCGGCGCCGGCCGAGGTGACCGCCGCGCCGACCGCCACCGAGCCGGCGCCCACCGCCGATGCGTCGGCGCCAGCCGCAGTTGCAGCCGCGCCGGCCGCCGCTCCGGCCGCTGCCGACGGCGGGTCGATTGCCGACCGCCTGAAGACCGCCGATGTCGCCGCCGGCGAGAAGTCGGCCAAGGTCTGCACCGCCTGCCATTCCTTCGCCGATTCGGGCGCCAACAAGGTCGGCCCCGGCCTCTGGGAGGTGGTGAACCGCAAGCCGGGCACGCATCCGGGCTTCAAGTATTCGCCGGCCATGGTGACCTTCGGCGAGAGCCACGTCTGGGACTACGCGACGCTCGACATCTACCTGACCAATCCCAAGACCGAGGTGCCTGGCAACAAGATGGCCTTCGCCGGCGTCAAGAAGCCGGAGGATCGCGCCAACATCATCGCCTACCTCCGGTCGCTGTCGGCCAGCCCGGCGCCGCTGCCGTAAGCGGCCGGCCACTGGGAACAAGGATCGGGGGCGGCCGTCAGGCCGCCCTTTTCCGTTTGGCGAAGGCGGGAAGCGGCAGGGCGATGGTGGCGAGGCCCATGAGGATCAGCGCCATGCCGGCAACGCGCAACGGCGAGAAGGTTTCCCCCAGCACCAGCCAGGACGACAGCGTGCCGAACAGCGGCACCAGGAGCGAGAAGGGCGCCACCGTCGAGGCCGGGTGGTTCCGGAGCAGGAAGCCCCAGAGGCCGAAGCCGACCAGCGTGGCGAGCAAGGCGAGGTAGAGCACCGAGCCGGCGCCGACGACGCCCATGCCGCCGACACCGGCGACGATCGCCGGCCAACCCTCGAAGGCCAGCGACAACAGGAACAGCGGGATCGGTGGCACCAGGCTCAGCCAGACCATCATCGGGAGCATGTCGGCCTTGCCGGCGCCGCGCATCAGGACGTTGCCGAGCGCCCAGCTCGTCGCCGAGGCGATGGTGAGACCGAGGCCGATCAGCGTGAAGTCGCCGCCCACCGTGCTGGCGATCGTCAGAAGGCCGGCCGCCGCGACGCCGGCGCCGGCGAGCTGGCGCGGTTTCGGCCGCTCGCCGAGGGCGAGCGCGGCGAACAGGATGGTGAAGAAGGCCTGGCTCTGCAGCGTCACCGAGGCGAGACCCGGCGGCATGCCGAGCTTCATCGCCGGGAACAGGAAGGCGAACTGGCCGACGAACAGCGTCATGCCGATGGCGATCATCCGACCCGCCGGCACGTTCGGCCGGGCGAGGAAGGCGGCCGGCAGCGCCGCGACGACGAAGCGCAACGCGGCCAGCAACAGCGGCGGCACCGAGCCGAGGCCGAGACGGATGACGACGAAGTTGAAGCCCCAGATCGCCGTGACGAGAACGGCGAGGGCGATGTGGCGGACGGGCATGGGCGGTCGGCTCCGGGAGGAGAGCCGAGCCTAACGATGACGCGCTCCGGATGCAAAGAGAACCGTCAGCGCCGCGCCACGGCGAGGCGGCCGTCGACATAGTCGCGCAGGATGCCGAGCGCCTCGTCGGGCGAACGGTGCAGCGTCGGCAGCGCGGCGTGCAGCCAGAGGCCGTCGATCATCGCCGCGATGCCTCTGGCGAGCGGGGCGGCGCCGTCGCCGACCAGCGGCCTCAGTTCGTGCCGGAGGTTGGCTTCGAGCCGCTTCAGGTAGATGGAGAGCAGCCGCGTGGCCGCCTGGTCGTGGATCGACTGCATGTAGAAGGCGAGCCAGGCCGAGGTCACCGCCGGCGAGAACTGCTCGGGCGCGAAGCTCGCCTGAAGGATGGCGTCGACGCGCGAACGCGGATCGCCGGCCGCGGCGAGGCGACGGCGGGCGGTCAGCGCGAATTCGGTGAGAAGATGCCGCATGGTGGCCGACAGAAGCTCGTCCTTGGAACCGAAGTAGTGATGGGCGAGCGCCGGCGACACGCCGGCCCGCTTGGCGATGTCGCCCATGGTGACGCCGTTCAGGCCGCGCTCGTGGATCGCCTCGACGGCGGCGACGATCAGCTCCCGCCGGCGGATCGGCTGCATTCCGAGTTTCGGCATGATCGTTCCTCCCCTGACGAGACAGCATATTTTTAATTGACTTCTCAATCAATAAAAATCTGGCAGCGTAATTTCGCCCTGTCCGAAAGGGAGAGGCGGCGGCAACGGCTCGAAAATACGCTGCAACGGCCGGGTTTCCGGCGCGTTCGCGAAGTAGTCCGCGCCTTATCCCAAAAAAAGCGTTGGCAAGCGCCGGAAAATGCGTATTCATTCGGCGCTCCATGGTAATAAATCTGTCACAGCCCGGCCGGAACGCCGCTTCCGCAGGGCTTCTGGGAGTGAGCCCACCGATGAAATCCGTTGTTGCCGCCCTGCCGCTCGCCCTCCTCGCCGCGCCGGCGCTCGCCGCCGACGGCGACGCCTGCACCAAGGTGCGCTTCGCCGACGTGGGCTGGACCGACATCGCCGCCACCACCGGCGTCGCCTCGGTGCTGCTGGAGGGCCTCGGCTACGAGCCGGAGGTACAGCTCCTCGCCCTGCCGGTGACCTTCGCCTCGCTGGCCAACGGCGACATCGACGTCTTCCTCGGCGACTGGATGCCGACCATGGAGGCCGATCTGCGGCCTTACGTCGACAAGGGGGCGATCGAGGTGACGGGCATCAACCTCGAAGGCGCCAAGTACACGCTGGCCGTGCCGAAATACACCTATGACGCCGGCCTCAAGTCCTTTGCCGACATCGCCAAGTTCAAGGATCAGCTCGACGGCAAGATCTACGGCATCGAGCCGGGCAACGACGGCAACCGGCTGATCCTCGGCATGATCGACGGCGGCAAGTTCGGCCTCACCGGCTTCGAGCTGGTGGAAAGCTCCGAGCAGGGCATGCTGGCCGAGGTCAGCCGGGCGGTGAAGGACGAAAAGCCGATCGTCTTCCTCGGCTGGGAGCCGCACCCGATGAACGCCCGCTTCGCGATGGCCTATCTCTCGGGCGGCGACGAGGTGTTCGGACCGAATTTCGGCGGCGCCACCATCTACACCAACACCCGCAAGAATCTCGCCGCCGACTGCCCCAACCTCGGCCGCTTCGTCGGCAATCTGAAGTTCACGCTGGCGCTCGAGAACGAGATCATGGGCGCCATCCTCGACGACGGCACCGAGGCCAAGGACGCCGCCAAGGCCTGGATCAAGGCGCATCCCGAGGCGCTCGCCCCCTGGCTCGACGGGGTGACGGCGCGTGACGGCGGCGACGGTCTCGCCGCGGTGAAGGCGTCGCTGGGGCTCTGACGATGACGACGGGAACGGGAGGCTGAGGCGATCATGGACTTCCTCACGGCCTACAAGATACCGGTCGGCCCTTTCGCCAAGACGCTGGTCGACTGGCTGACCGCCAACGGCGGCGGCGTCTTCGACATGATCGCCGCCGTGCTCGGCGGCATCGTCGGCTGGATCGTCATGGCCTTGCAGGCGCCGCCGCCGCCGCTGACCGTGGCGCTGATCGCCGCGCTGGCTTTCGTGCTGAAGCGGTCGATCCCGCTCGCCCTGTTCGTGGCCGCCGCGCTCCTCTTCATCGTCAACCAGGGCTTCTGGAAGGAGACGACGCAGACGCTCGGCCTCGTCGTCGCCTCCTCGGTGCTCTGCATGGGCCTCGGCGTGCCGATCGGCATCCTGTCGGCGCGCCGGCCCTGGGCGATGGCGGCGCTGAGGCCGGTGCTCGACCTGATGCAGACCATCCCCACCTTCGTCTACCTGATCCCGGCGCTGGTGCTGTTCGGCCTCGGCATGGTGCCGGGGCTGATCGCCACGGTGATCTTCGCCCTGCCCGCTTCGATCCGCCTCACGGCGCTCGGCGTCGCCTCGACGCCGAAGCCGCTGATCGAGGCGGCCGACAGCTTCGGCGCCACGCCCCTGCAACGCCTCGTCAAGGTGGAGCTGCCGCACGCCATGCCGCAGATCCTCGCCGGCCTCACCCAGACCATCATGCTGTCGCTCTCCATGGTGGTGATCTCGGCCATGGTCGGTGCCAACGGCCTCGGCGTGCCGGTGGTGCGGGCGCTCAACACCGTCAACATCGGCATGGGATTTACCGCCGGTCTCGCCATCGTGCTGATCGCCATCATGCTCGACCGGATGTGCCGGATCCGCGGCTGAGGAGTTGTTCCCGTGTCCCCCTCGCCCGTCCGCGACGCGCTGCGCTTCGAGTGCGTCGACATCGTCTTCGGCAAGAAGCCGGAGGCCGCCTTTCCGCTGATCGACGCCGGCCTCGATCCCGCCGCCATCACCGCCGAGACCGGCCTCACCGTCGGCGCCATGCAGGCCTCCTTCTCGGTGCGCGAGGGCGAGTGCCTGGTGCTGATGGGCCTCTCGGGCTCGGGCAAGTCGACGCTGGTGCGCGCCGTCAACGGCCTCAACCGGGTGAGCCGCGGCCGGCTGTTGGTGCGCGACGGCGACGGCGAGGTCGACGTCGCCCGCTGCGACGGCGCGGCGCTGCGCCGCATCCGCCGCAACCGCGTCGCCATGGTGTTCCAGCAGTTCGGCCTCCTGCCCTGGCGGACGGTGGCCGACAACGTGGCGCTCGGCCTGGAGCTGGCCGGCGTGCCCAAGCCGGAGATCGCCGCCCGCGTCAGGGCGCAACTCGAACTGGTGCATCTCGCCGACTGGGCCGACCGGCGCGTGCAGGAGCTGTCCGGCGGCATGCAGCAGCGGGTGGGCCTTGCCCGCGCCTTCGCCACCGAGGCGCCGATCCTGCTGATGGACGAGCCGTTCTCCGCCCTCGATCCGCTGATCCGCGACAAGCTCCAGGACGAGCTGATCGGCTTCCGCGAGGCGCTGAAGCGCACCATCCTGTTCGTCAGCCACGATCTCGACGAGGCGATGAAGCTCGGCGACCGCATCGCCATCATGGCGGGCGGCCGCATCGTGCAGGTCGGCACGGCGCAGGAGATCATGCTCAACCCGGCGACGCCCTATGTCGCCGAGTTCGTCGCCCACATGAACCCGCTCGCCGTGCTGCGCGCCGCCGACGTGATGACGCCAGCCGAGGGGTACCAGCGCGACGGCGACAGCGCCGTGGTGCGGCCGCAGACGCCGATCCGCGAGGTGATGGCCGCCTCGGTCGGGAGCGGCCGGCCGGTGCTGGTCGAGGACGCCGGGACAATCGTCGGCGCCATCACCTCGGAAGCCATCCTCAAGGCCATCCTCAGGAAATAGCCGCCGATCCGACGAGGCCGAGATAGTCCCAGATCACCGTGGCGGCGGCGAGCGCGGTGATCTCGGAGACGTCGTAGGCCGGCGCCACCTCGACGACGTCCATGCCGACGAAGTCGAGCCCCGTCAGGCCGCGGACGATGGCCTGGCTCTGCCAGGGCAGGAGGCCGGCGAATTCCGGCGTGCCGGTGCCCGGCGCGAAGGCCGGGTCGAGGCAGTCGACGTCGTAGCTGAAATAGGCCGGGCCTTCGCCCACCACCTGCCGCACCCGCTCGGCGACCGCCGCCGGGCCGAGGCGGTGGACGTCCTGCGCCGTCAGGATGGTGACGCCCTTTTCCACCGTCCAGTCCCACACCGCCCGCTGCACCGGCGAGCGGATGCCGATCTGGATCATCCGCCGGGGATCGACGAGGCCCTCCTCGATGGCGTGGTAGAAGGGCGAGCCGTGGCCGAGGGCCTGGCCGAAGTTGTCCGGCCAGGTGTCGACGTGGGCGTCGAAGTGGACGAGGCCGAGCGGCGCGCCGGTCTTGCGACGCAGCGCCCGCAGGAGCGGCAGCGTGATGCCGTGCTCGCCGCCGATGGCGAGGAGATGGTTCAATCCTTCCGCCTGCCGTTCGATCAGCCGGTAGCTCTCCTTGAGGTCGCCGAGGGCAATGGCGAAGTCGCCGATGTCGGCGATATCGAGCGCGACGGGGTCGATCCAGAAATGCGGGTGGTCGCCGTCGGTCAGCATGCGGCTGGCGGCGCGCACGGCGCCGGGGCCGGAGCGGGCGCCGGTGCGGTTGGTGACGCCGATGTCGAGCGGGATGCCGGCCACCGCATAGGCGGCGGCGCGATCGTGGCGGGAAAGGCCGAGAAAGCTGGGGGCGACGGCGAAGGTCGGGGTGCCGGACATGACGCTCCTGAAACGTGTGGGCGGCGCCTCAGGCTTCGGCGGCCGCCGGCAGATGGATCGCCGCAGTCAAGCCGCCGCCGGGCCGGTTGGCAAGCGTCAATTCGCCGCCGTGCGCCCGCACCACCGAACGCGCCGTGGCGAGGCCGAGGCCGACGCCGCCGGTCTCCAGGTTGCGCGAGGTTTCAAGCCGCGTGAACGGGGCGAATACCTCCTCCAGCTTGTCCTCAGGAATGCCGGGGCCGTCGTCGTCGACGGCGATCGTCACGCCGGCCGCCGACCGCTCCAGCCGGACGCGGGCGCGGACGCCGTAGCGGACGGCGTTCTCGACGAGGTTCCTGAGGGCGCGGCGCAGCGCGACCTGCCGCACCGGCAGGTCGAGGTGCTCGGGGCCGGATACCGTCACGTCGTGGCCGAGGTCGGAGAAGTCGGCCGACACCGCCTCGACCAGCGCCACCAGGTCGGTGTTGCGCGAGGTTTCGTCCGAGGCGTCGTCGCGGGCGAAGGCCAGCGTCGCCTCGGCCATGCGCGTCATCTCGTCGATGGTGTCGACCATGCGGTCGCGCGTCTCGTCGTCGTCGATGAACTCGGCCCGGAGGCGCAGCGAGGTGAGCGGCGTCCTGAGGTCGTGGCTGATCGCCGCCACCATGCGGGTGCGGTCGGCGACGAAGCGGCTGACGCGCGCCTGCATGGCGTTGAAGGCGCGGTTGGCGCGGGCGATCTCCTCGGGGCCGCGCTCGGTGAGGTCGGGCACGCTCTCGCCGCGCCCCAGCCGGTCGGAGGCCTGCGCCAGCTCGCGGAGCGGCTTGGTGATGCGCCGCACCGACAGCGCCGTGACCAGCGAAATGGCGATCACCGTCAGCAAGGTCGACATCACCACCGGCCAGGCCCAGAGCTGGGGACGCGGCAGCAGCGTCTCGGAGTTGAGCCAGGCGCCGTCGGCGAGGCGCACCGACAGGGCCAGCGTCGGCGGCAGCGCCCTGAGGCGCGGCCGGTCGGCCGAGCCGTGGTCGTCGCCATGCGCCATCATGCGGCGACCGGTGCCCCGGCCGCCGTCGGCGAACTCGGCGCGCACCTCCCGGCCGGCGCCGAAGATCTCGTCGAGCTTGTCGCGCGTCTCGCCGTCCGGCCAGACGGTGTCGGCGCCGGTGACCAGCGGCTCGGCGGTGACCGAATAACTGAGGCGGTTGGTGCCGAGCGCCGCCAGGATGCGGCCGCGCTGGGCGTCCGGCGTCTCCTCGATCAGGTTGGCCAGCGTGGCGATGCGGCCGAGCACCTGCTCGCGGGCCGCCGCGTCGATGGCCGAGCGGCGGCTCTCGGCGAAGAAGGCCAGCGTCACCACCTGGGCGACCAGCACGGCGGCGATCAGCAGCACCGACAACTGGCCGGCCAGACTACGGGGAAAAAAGAAGCGCAGCTTCACTCCGGCACTTCCTCCACCTCGGCGGCGAAGATGTAGCCGCCGCCCCAGACGGTCTTGATCAGCTCGGGGTTCTTCGGGTCGACCTCGATCTTCTTGCGCAGCCGGCTGACCTGGTTGTCGATGGAGCGGTCGAAGATCTGCGGCGTGCGGCCGGAGGTCAGGTCCATCAGCTGGTCGCGGTTGAGCACCATGTTGGGGCGCTTCAGGAAGGCAGCGAGCAACTGGAACTCGGCCGTCGACAGCGGCAGCGCCACGCCGTCGCCGCCGATCAGCTCGCGGCGGCGGGCGTCGAGCACGAAGCGGGCGAACTTCAGCCGCTTCGCCTCCAGCGCGTCGCGGGGTTTCGGCACCGCCTGCGTCCGTCTCAGCACGGCGCGGATGCGGGCCAGAAGCTCGCGCGGGTTGAACGGCTTGGTGAGATAGTCGTCGGCGCCGATCTCCAGGCCGACGACGCGGTCGGTGTCCTCGGCCATGGCGGTGAGCAGGATCACCGGCGTGTCCGAGCCCTCGCGCAGGAAGCGGCAGAGGCTGAGGCCGTCCTCGCCGGGCATCATGATGTCGAGCACCACCAGGTCGACGGCCGCCGCCTTCAGCGCCTTGCGCGCCGCCGCCGCATTCTCGGACGTGGTGACGCGGAAGCCGTTCTTGACGAGATAGCGGCCGATCAGGTCGCGGATCTCGCGGTGGTCGTCGACCACCAGGATATGCGGTTGCGGCTCGGTCATGGCGGGCTCTCGGCGGGGTGTCGGGCGGTCCGGAGCCGAGGATAGCGATCCGCCCGGACGATGCCAAAGGAAATGGTATCGAGATGTATCAGCCGGCCGCCGGGTTACGCCTCGCGACAACCGGCGCCTTTCCCGGCGAATTTGAGCGACAATTGCCCCCTATGTTCGGCCTTGCCGCCCGACGGGAACCCCCTTTGCTCCGTGGGCGGAACGGACAGACAAGGAGAAGCTCCCGTGAAAGCACTCACCCTCGCCACCCTTTCCGCCCTGTCGATGATCGCCGTCGGCGGCGCGGCTCTCGCCGCCGGCCCCGGCATGGGGCCGATGGGCTTCGGCCCGGCCGGCGGGCCGGCGAAGATGTTCAACGACGCCGACACCAACAAGGATGGCAAGCTGGACGCCGCCGAGATCGCCGCCGCCCGCGACAAGCTCTACGCCGAGGCCAATCCCAGCGGCAAGGACGGCATCGATATCCAGGACTTCGAGACCTGGTTCTGGAAGCAGCATCGCGAGATGATGGTGCGCGCCTTCCAGCGCCTCGACGCCGACGGCGACGGCAAGATCACCAAGGCCGAGATGGAGGCGGCCGGCGAGCGCATGCTGAACCGGCTCGACCGCAACGACGACGGCAGCTACTCGATGCCGAGCCGGCCCGAGCGCGGCGGCTGGGGCCGCGACGGCAAGCACGGCCGCCACCACGGCCCCGGCATGATGCAGCGCTGGATGGGCGGTAACGCCGCCCCGGCCGACGAGCCGCCGGCGCCGCCGGCCGCCGACGAAGCGCCGGCCCCCTGATCGCCGCTCCGACCGACGTCAAGGCCGCTCTCCCCGGAGGGCGGCCTTTTCCGTGTTCAGCGACGGTCCATGACCAGCAGGTCTTCCCTCTTGAAGGAGATGGCGGCCGGCGCGCCGATCCTCGGCAATTGAAGCGCCGGGTCGTTGAAGAGGTCGAGCGACAGCCGCGCCTCGCTGAGCCGCACCCGCACGCGGATGACGGCGCCGAGGAAGGCCACCTCCTCGACGGTGCCGGAGAGCGTGTTGCGGTCGCCGTTGCCGTCGCCGAGCGTCAGCGCCTCGGGCCGGAGCGCCACCGTCGTCTCATCGGCGATGCCGAAGGCGGAGAGATCGCGCGTCGTCATGACCGGCTGGCCGTCGATGGAGAGGCGGCCGGCCGCCGGGTCAACCACCCGCGCCTCGAGCAGGTTGAGCGTGCCGACGAAGCTCGCCACGAAGCGCGTCGCCGGGTTGTTGTAGATGTCCGACGGCGTGCCGATCTGGTCGGCGCGGCCCTCGTTCATCACCACGATGCGGTCGGAGATGGACAGCGCCTCCTCCTGGTCGTGCGTCACGAAGACCGTGGTGATGCCGAGGTCGCGTTGCAGCGCCCGGATCTCCTCGCGCAGGGAAACGCGGATCTTGGCGTCGAGCGCCGACAGCGGCTCGTCGAGCAGCAGCACCTCAGGCTTGACGGCGAGCGCCCGGGCGAGCGCCACGCGCTGCTGCTGGCCGCCTGACAGCTGGTAGGGATAGCGGCTGCCGAGGTCGGGCAGCTTGATCAGCTCCAGCATCTCGGCGACGCGGGCATCGATCTCGCCCTTGTCCTTGCCGGCGATCTTCAGACCGAAGCCGATGTTGCCGGCCACCGTCAGGTTGGGGAACAGGGCATAGGCCTGGAACACCATGCCGACCTTGCGCCGTGACGGCGGCAGGTGCGTCACCTCGGTGCCGCCGATCTGGATCGCGCCGGCGGAGGCCGTCTCGAAGCCGGCGATCATCCGGAGGATGGTGGTCTTGCCGCAGCCCGAGGGCCCGAGGAAGGAGACGAACTCGCCCTTGTCGATCGACAGGTCGAAGTCGTGAACCACGGTATTCGCACCGAAGGACTTCCGGAGATGACTGATTTCGATGAAGGACATCGGGCGTTCCGTATGAAGGCGGCGGATCAGGGCCGGGCGGCGACGGTGTTGCGGGAGATCACCTGGATTAGCCCCATGCAGGCCCAGGTGATCATGAAGGCCATGACGGCCAGCGCCGCCGGCTCGTAGGCGCGGTTGGCGCCGATCAGCTGGAGGTAGGGGCCGAAGGCCGGCCGGTTCAGCAGGCTGGCGAAGGTGAACTCGCCGATGACGATGGCGAAGGTCAGGAAGGCGCCCGACAGCATGGCCGAGCGGATGTTGGGCAGGATGATGCGCCAGATGATGGTGCCAGCCGAGGCGCCGAGGCTCTCGGCCGCCTCGGTCAGCGTGCGGACATCGATCGCCCGGAGGCCGGTCTCCACCGAGCGGTACATGTAGGGCAGCGCCAGCGTCACGTAGCCGCAGGTCAAGAGGAAGCTGGTGCCGGTGGAGGTGTTGGTGAGCGGCAACAGGCTCGACGAGTTGTAGAGGCGGAGATAGCCGAAGACGATGACGATGGCCGGCACCACCAGCGGCAGCAGCGTCACGAACTCGACGAACGGCCGGAGCTTGCGGAGCCGCAGCTCGACGAAATAGGCCATCGGCACGATGATCGCCATGCCGAAGACGATGGTGATCACCGCGAGCACCACCGAATAGACGAAGGACGACTGGAACTGCGGGTCGGCCAGCACCACCCGGTAGGCCTCGAAGCTGTAGACGCCCCTGAGCTTCCTCAGCGAGAACTCGAAGGTGGCGACGAGCGGCAGCAGGAAATACAGCGTGCCGAAGAAGATGGCGAGCCAGTGCCCGAGACGGTTGGTCTTCATTTGAGCCATCTTTCGCTGCGCACCCGCAGGAGGATGTAGCAGAGGTTGGACAGGCCGGTGATGACGATCATGCCGAAGGCGATGGCATAGCCGAGGTTCTGGTCGTGCAGCACGTCGCCGCGGATCTGCGCGTAGAGCAGGATGGTGACGATGTTGAGCGACGAGCCGGTCAGCGCGTAGGCGGTGGCGATGGCGCCGAAGGCGTTGGCGAACAGCAGCAGCGTCGCGCCGAGGAAGGACGGCATCAGCACGGGACCGGCGATGTGGCGCCAGTATTGCCAGGTGGAGGCGCCGAGGATGGTCGCCGCCTCGCGCCATTCCTTGCGAAGCCCCTCGATGGCCGGCGTGACGATCAGCACCATCAGCGGAATCTGGAAATAGAGATAGGTGATCGTCAGTCCCCAGAAGGACAGGAGGTTGAAGCCGTGGGCGTAGATGTTGACGCCGAAGATCCAGGTGAGGAACAGCGTGACGAGGCCCTGCCGGCCGAGCGTCGCCAGGAAGGCGAAGGCCAGCGGCACGCCGGCGAACTGCGAGGCGACGCCGGAGAAGGTCATCACCGTCGGCCGGATCCAGTGCGGCAGGCCGCCCGACACCGCCGCGTAGGCGATGAAGGCGCCGATCGCCGCGCCGAGCACCGCTGAGGCGACCGATATCTTGATGGAGATCCAGTAGGAGGCGAGAATGGTCGGCGTCCACAGGCTGCCGAGATTGGCAAGCGTGAAACTGCCGGCCTTGTCCTGGAAGGCGCCGACCACCAGGAACAGTGTCGGCAGGATCAGGAACAGCACGGCAAAGGCCATGAAAGGCGCGACCCCGACCACGGCCCAGGGCACGCGCAGGCGGGGAGGACGGGCAGGCGAAGCGGAAACGGCCATGCTGTTATCCGGGGCGGCGGATCGGCACGGCGCCGCCCGCCGGATTTCCGGAGGACGGTGCCGCGCATGTCGGGGAAGCGGCCGGGCGGCCGCTCGAGCTGTTACTTGACGTCGGCGCCGACGACGCTGTCCCAGTTCTTGGTGATGGTTTCCTTGTAGGCGGCCTGCTCGTCGAGCGTCGGGAAGATGGCGCCGGCATAGGCGTCGGCCGGCGGCAGCTTGTCGAGCATCTCCTGCGGGATCTTGCCGTTCTTGGCGAGGTCGTTGAAGCGGATCGGATGGCAGTAGCCCTTCAGCCAGCCGAGCTGGCCCTCGTCCGAGTAGAGATATTCCATCCACAGCTTGGCGGCATTCGGATGCGGCGCGTAGGCGGAGATCGCCTGGATGTAGACGCCGGCGACGACGCCGGTCTTCGGCACCACCACGTCAACAGGCGGGTTGCCGGCCAGCGTGTCGCGCCAGGACAGGAGGTTGTAGTCCCAGGCGGCGAGGATCGGCGTGGTGCCCTGGGCCAGCGACGCCGACTTGCCGATCACCGGCACGAAGTTGCCCTTGGCGACCACATCCTTGAAGAAGGCGAGACCGGCCTCGCCGGCCTTGCCGACGTCGCCGCCGGCCGCCGACAGGCCGGCCGCGAAGACGGTGGCGATGGCCTGCGCCGAGGCGCGCGGATCGCCGGCCAGCGCCACGGCGTTGGCAAGCTCCGGCTTCTGGAGGTCGGCCCAGTCGGCCGGGCTGTCCTTGATGAGATCCTTGTTGATGCCGAGCGCCATGACGCCATAGTAGTCGCCGTACCAGTAGCCTTCGGCGTCCTTGGCGCTGTCGGGGATCGAATCCCAGGTCGACACCTTGTAGGGCTGCAAGAGGCCATCGGCCTTGGCCGACGGGCCGAACGAGAGGCCGACGTCGATGACGTCGGGCGCCTGGTCGCCGGTGTTGCCCTTGTTGGCCTTGATCGCCTCGATCTCGTCGCCCGAGCCGGCGTCCGGATTGAGTTCGTTGATCTCGAGACCGTACTTGGCCTTGAAGCCGTCGATGACGGCGCCGTAGCCGCACCAGTCATGCGGCAGGGCGATGACGGTCAGCTTGCCTTCCGCCTTGGCGGCGGCGACCAGTTCGTCGAGCGAGGCGGCAAAGGCCGGCGCGGACAGGCACAGCACGGCCGGCGCGGCGATGGACGACGCGAGAAGCAGCTTGAATGACATGACGGTTCCCCTGTTGGCCGGACATGCCCGGCACCCGGATTTCCCACTCTTCGGCAACGTCCGGTCTCGGCCTCCGAAAAGGAAGGCGAACGGACCAGCGCAGTTCGGACGCCGAGTCGTTCCGCGCCGCCATGAGCGGTCCGGGAAAGGTTCGCCGTCTCCGCGTTCTTCGTTACCCGAGTTATATGACAGTTTGTTGTGGGCGCCGTCAATTCAGCGAGGCCATGACATACGTTGCCTTTTTCGCTGCCTGACGGCTTTTGCCGCCGCCTCAGTAACCTTTGTCCCGATCGACGAGATGACCGAGCGGCCGGCCGGCCTCGTGGGCGGCGATCTCGCCGATGACGTAGCGGCTGAGCGCCTCCGGGTCGCTCTCGGCGGCAACGTGCGGGGTGATGTAGAGGTTGGGCGCCCGCCAGAGCGGGCTGTCCGGCGGCAAGGGTTCAGTCGCGAAGACGTCGAGGCTGGCGCCCTTCAGCCGGCCGTCTTCCAGCGCCGCGAGGAGATCGGCCTCCACCAGCGAACGGCCGCGGCCGGCGTTGAGGATCACCGGCCCGCCGAGCGGCCCGTCCTTGGCGAGGCCGTCGATGACGGCGCGGTCGATCAGGTTCTCCGTCGCCGCCGTCAGCGGCAGCAGCGAGACGAGGATGTCGGTGCGGGCGAGGAAGGGGGCGAGGCCGTCCGGGCCATGGAAGCCGGCGACGCCGTCGAGCCGCTTCTCCGTGCGGCTCCAGCCGGCGACCTCGAAGCCGAGCGCCATCAGTGCCCGTGCCGCGTCGGTCCCGAGTTCGCCGAGGCCCATGATGCCGACGCGGACGGCGCCCGCCGCCCATTGCCGGCGCGGCTGCCAGCTTCCGGCCGCCTGCGCCGCCGCGTAATGGGTGTGCTGGCGGTGATGCAGCAGCACGTTCATCACCACCCACTCGGTCATGCGGCCGGTCAGGTCGGGATCGACGATGCGGACGACGGGCAGGTCCGGCAGCTGGGGATCGCTGGTGAGGTGGTCGACGCCGGCGCCGAGCGAGAAGATCACCTCCAGCTTCGGCAAGGTCCTGAGGTAGCCGGGCTCCGGCTTCCAGACCAGCGCGTAGCGGACGGATGCCGGATCGAAGGCGTCGCCCGGCAGCACCACGGTGCGCTCCGGCGCGGCCGCCCTGAGCGCATGGATCCAGTGATCGGGCTTCCAGCCCCGGACGGCGACGAGAATGCTCATGACTATTCCCCTGATGAAGTCCGGCGCCACCTTGCCAAGGCCGGGGAGCGGAAGGCAAGCCGTCGGCGGGGTCGCCTTTCCTCGCTATTGACGGAAATACCTGCCGTGCGTATCTGAATTTCCATGTCAACACGTCCCCTTGTCATCCTTCCCGCCCCGCAGCTCCGCCTCGCCTCGGCGCCGGTCGCCCGCGTCGACGACGGCGTGCGCAAGCTCGCGGCGGACATGCTCGAAACCATGTATGCGGCGCCCGGCATCGGGCTCGCCGCCGTGCAGGTCGGCGAGATGAACCGCCTGATCACCATCGACGTATCGCACGACGAGGACGCCCGCGAGCCGCGCGTCTTCGTCAACCCGGAAATCCTCTGGAAATCGGAGGAAATGTCGGTCTACGAGGAAGGCTGCCTGTCGATCCCCGAGTTCTACGAGGAGGTCGAGCGGCCGGCTCGCGTCCGCGTCCGCTACACCAACCTCGCCGGCGAGCCGGAGGAGATCGAGGCCGACGGCCTGCTCGCCACCTGCCTGCAGCACGAGATCGACCACCTCGACGGCGTGCTGTTCATCGACCACATCTCCAGGCTGAAGCGCGAGCGCGTCACCAAGAAGTTCATCAAGGCGGCCAAGGAAAAGGCGCGGATCTAGGCCACCTTCGGCCCGGCGCTTGACGGCGCCGCCCGCATGGTATGAAACGCCGGCGGAACAACCGCTCGCGAGGCTCGCCATGCCGCTCAGGGTCGTCTTCATGGGAACGCCGGACTTCTCGGTGCCGGTGCTCGACGCGGTGGCCGGCGCCGGGCATCGGGTGGTCGCCGCCTACACGCGGGCGCCCAAGCCGGCCGGCCGTGGCATGGAGCTTCGTCGCTCGCCGGTACACGTCCGCGCCGATCAACTCGGCATCCCCGTGCTGACGCCCAAGACGCTCAGGAGCGAGGAAGCGCAGGCCGCCTTCGCCGGCCATGACGCCGACGTCGCCGTGGTCGTCGCCTACGGCCTGATCCTGCCGAAGCCGGTGCTCGACGCGCCGCGCGTCGCCTGCCTCAACCTCCACGCCTCGCTGCTGCCGCGCTGGCGCGGCGCCGCGCCGATCAACCGCGCCGTGATGGCCGGCGACCCGGAGTCCGGCGTCATGGTGATGAAGATGGAGGAAGGGCTCGACACCGGCCCGGTGGCGCTGACCGCCCGGCTCGCCATCGGCCCGGACATGACGGCCGGCGAGTTGCACGACGCGCTGTCGCCGCTCGGCGCGGCGCTGATGGCCGAGGCGCTCGGCAAGATCGAGGACGGCACGCTCGCCTTCACGCCGCAGGCCGAGGACGGCGTCACCTATGCGTCGAAGATCACCAACGAGGAGACGCGCGTCAACTGGACGGCCGGCGGCAGCGCCGTCCACGACCACGTGCGCGGCCTGTCGCCCTTCCCCGGCGCCTGGTTCGCCGCCGACCTCGGCAAGGGCGAGGAGCGGGTGAAGCTCCTCAGGACCGAACGGGCGGAGGGTTCGGGCCTGCCGGGCACGCTATTGACGCCCGATGGCATTGTCGCCTGCGGCAGCGGTGCGGTGCGCCTCGTCACCGTGCAGCGGGCCGGCTCCAGGGCCATGGCGTTTTCCGATTTCGCGCGCGGCGCCCGCCTCGCTCCCGGCCTCCGGTTCGGCTGACCGCCATGCCCCGCTACCGGCTCCTAATCGAATATGACGGCACCGGCTTTTCCGGCTGGCAGTCGCAGGCCGAGGGGACCGGCGTGCAGGACTACCTGCAAAGGGCGATCCTCGCCTTCGCCGGCGAGGCCGTGGTCATCAAGGGCGCCGGCCGCACCGACGCCGGCGTGCACGCGCTCGGCCAGGTCTGTCATTTCGACATCGGCAGAACGCTGCGCACCGACACCATCCGCGACGCCGGCAACGTCCATCTGAGGCCGCACGCCATCACCATCGTCGCCGCCGAGGAGGTGCCGGAAACGTTCGACGCCCGTTTCTCGGCGGTGCGGCGGCATTATCGCTATCGGGTGCTGGCGCGGCGGGCGCC
Source organism: Pleomorphomonas koreensis DSM 23070 (assembly GCF_000425185.1). GTDB lineage: Bacteria > Pseudomonadota > Alphaproteobacteria > Rhizobiales > Pleomorphomonadaceae > Pleomorphomonas > Pleomorphomonas koreensis. The sequence continues at coordinate 306,452 of NZ_AULH01000001.1, read as the reverse complement.
GCCGACGCTGGAGCGGCATCTCATCTGGCACGCCAAGGGGCCGCTCGACGTGGCGCGCATGGCCGAGGCGGCAAGCGTGCTGATCGGCCGGCACGATTTCACCACCTTCCGCTCGTCGGACTGCCAGGCGAAAAGCCCGGTGAAGACGCTCGACCGGCTCGACGTGACCGCCGACGGCGACGAGATCCATTTCGACGTCTCGGCCCGCTCCTTCCTGCACAATCAGGTGCGGTCGATGGTCGGGGCGCTGAAGAAGGTCGGCGACGGCCACTGGACGGCGGCCGACGTCAAGGCGTCGCTCGACGCCGCCGACCGCACGGCCTGCGCGCCGGTGGCGCCGCCGCACGGCCTCTGCCTGATGCGGGTGGACTACTGAGGGAAACGGGACGGGACGTGCCCTCCCCGCCCCCCGTCATCATCAGCTGGCGACCGGCCGCGGCCAGGTGAAGGTGGTCGGCAGGTGCTGGTAGAGCCAGGTCTCGGTCAGCGTCTTGTCGCCGGCCCTGAGGTAGAGGCGCATGTCGACCGGGTGCGGGCCATCGGCCTTGAAGTCGAACACGGCGCGCCAGCGCGTGGTGCCGACCACCGGCAGCGTGTAGACGCCGGAGATGGAGCCCGAGGACGCCGACACCACCGCCTCGACGCCCGACGTCTGGTCGCAGTCCTTGAGGTCGCCGCCGTCGAAGTCGATCACATACTTGACGACGCCGGCCGGCCGCACCTGGCCGGGCACGCCGCCGAAGCCGAGGCGCGTCGAATAGACGCGGCCGACCGGCGCCGGATGCGGCTCGTCGGCGCCCCAGGTCAGGCGGTAGTCGAAGGCGATCTCGCCGCCCTTGACGGCCGGCGCCGCCGGCAGCCAGTAGGCGACGATGTTGTCGTGGATCTCATCGTCGGTGGGAATCTCGACGAGTTGCACCGCGCCGTCGCCCCACTCGCCCTTCGGCTCCACCCACACCGTCGAGCGCTTGTCGTAGAAGACGCCGTCGTCCTGGTAGTCCTCGAAATTGCGGTCGCGCTGGCAGAGGCCGAAGCCCCGGACATTCTTATCGACGAAGGTCGACGTCATGACATTGGCCGGGTTGTTGAGCGGCCGCCAGACGCGCTCGCCGGCGCCGTTCCAGATGGAGAGGCCGTCGGAATCGTGGATCTCCGGCCGCCAGTCGGGGGCCCGCTGGCGGTTGGTCTCGTCGTACCAGAACATCGAGGTCAGCGCCGCCACGCCGAAGCGGGCGATGTCCTCGCGCGGATAGAAGCGCACGGCCATGTCCATCACCACCGTGCGGTCCTCGTCGCGGCCGACGTCCCAGCGCACGGCGCCGGAGACGCGCGGTCCCTCGAGGTCGGCGTAGATGGCGAACTGGCTATCCTTGGAGGGGCCGAAGTAGAAGTTGGTGAAGCGCGGGAATTCCTCGGGCGTCGGCATGGCGACGTCGATGGCCAGCGCCCGCGCCGACAGGCCGTACTGGTCGAGCGCGCCCGACGAGCGGAAATAGGCGGCGCCGAGGAAGGCCAGCCAGTCGCGCGTGCCGGTCTCGTCCATGACGCGGAAGCCGGCGAAGCCGATGTCGCCGGGCAGGCCGGCCGCCGGATTGCCCTCGGGGATGTCGAAATAGTCCGGCGAGTAGAGCACTTCCTGCGCCTTGTCGCCGTCGACGAGGTAGATGCCGACCGGCAGCTTGAAGTAGCGGCCGAGGTGGAAGAAGCGCAGCGGCGCCTTGCCGCCGGCCGCCTGTACCGTGTGATCGTCCTTGAACTTGATCTGCCAGTGACGGTCGTAGTCGATGGCCTCCAGCGCCTCGAAGGCACGCGGCACTTCCGGCACGTAAGGCGCGGCGGCGCGCTCCTTGGCGGCGGTCATCAGCTTGTTGAAGGAGAAGGGTCTGGGCTTGCCGAGCCGGGTCGACGCCTCGACGGCGAGAGCCTCGGTCACGGAGAGGTTCGGGACGAGCCCGAGGGCGGCCAGCATGGCCAGGAGGTCACGGCGGGTAAGCGCGGACGACATGAGAGGGGTTCACTCCGACGAAGGATCGCCGCCCGGACTGCCGGCTGCTGCCAGAACGGGGCGCGACGGGCGCATACATAAACCGATCGAGGCTCGACGAACAGTGGCCCGAGGCTGCATAACTGCTCTGATGATTGATGATTCCCGACAATCCCGGCAGCAGGCCGACGGCCCGGCCGACCGCCTGTTCGAGCGCCTCGCCGGCACCGTCGAGCGCGTCACCTTCCACAATGAGGAAAACGGCTTCTCGGTGCTGAAGGTGCGGGTGCGCGGCCGCAAGGAGCCGGTGGCCGTGGTGGGCCACGTGCCGGCCGTCGCCGCCGGCGAGAAGATCGACGCCGAGGGCCAGTGGATGACCGACAAGGTCCACGGCCTGCAATTCCGCGCCGACCGCCTGACGACGCACGAGCCGACCGGCAAGGACGCGGTGGCCCGCTTCCTCGGCTCCGGCCTGATCGCCGGCGTCGGGCCGGCCATGGCCGAGCGCATCGTGCAGGTGTTCGGCGCCAAGGCGCTCGACGTCATCGAGAACGAGCCGATGCGGCTCGTCACCGTGCCCGGCCTCGGCAAGCAGACCGCCGCCCGCATCGCCGAGAGCTACCGCGAGCGCAAGGCGGTGAAGGACGTGATGATCGCCTTCCAGGACAAGGGCATCGGCACGGCGCGCGCCGTCGCCATCTGGAAGGCGCTGGGACCGGATGCCGTCAAGCTGGTCGAGGAGGACCCCTATCGCCTCGCCCGCGAGGTGCGCGGCATCGGCTTTGCCGGCGCCGACGAGATCGCCGGCCTGTTCGGCATCGACCGTGCCTCGCCCGAGCGCATCCGGGCCGGCATCGCCCATGCCATCGAGAGCGCCGCCGACGACGGCCACACCGCCGTGCCGCGCGCCGACGTCATCGACCGGGCCGAACGGCTGCTCGGCGTCGACGCCGACGCGGTGGCCGCCGGCATCGAGGGGGCGATCGCCGGCGGCGAGGTCGAGGCGTTCGAGGCGGACGGCGTCGCCTTCCTGGCCGTGCGCCGGCTCGCCCGCTTCGAGCGCTCGGTGTCGAGCCGCCTGAAGGCGCTCGCCGAGGGCCGCCCGCCCTGGGGGCGGATCGACGTCGATGCCGCCGTCAGCCGCTTCGAGGCCAAGAAGGGCATGCAGCTCAGCCCGTCGCAGCGCGAGGCGCTGGCGAGCGTTGCCGGCGCCAAGGTGTCGGTGATCACCGGCGGCCCCGGCGTCGGCAAGACGACGCTGCTCGAAGCGCTGCTGGCCACCATCGCGGCGGCCAAGCTCACCGTGGCGCTCGCCGCCCCCACCGGGCGCGCCGCCCGCCGCATGGCCGATCAGGCCGGCCGCGAGGCCAAGACCATCCATCGTCTCCTCGAAATCGATCCGGCTACCGGCGGCTTCCGCCGCTCGGCCTCCGAGCCGCTGGAGGCCGACGTGGTGGTGGTCGACGAGGCGTCGATGGTCGACGTGCCGCTGATGGCGGCGCTCGTCGAGGCCATCCCGCTCGACGCGGCGCTGATCCTGGTCGGCGACGTCGACCAGTTGCCGTCGGTGGGGCCGGGGCAGGTGCTCGCCGACATCATCGCTTCGGGCCTGGTGCCGGTCGCCCGGCTGACGGAAATCTTCCGGCAGGCCGAGGAGAGCCGGATCATCGTCAACGCCCACCGCATCAACCACGGCGAATGGCCGGAGCCGCCGCCGTCCGGCGACCTCACCGACTTCTACGTCATCGAGGCGCGCGGGGCCGACGACGCGCTGGCCAAGATCCTCGAAGTGGTCGGCAACCGCATACCCAGGCGCTTCGGCCTCGACGCCATGCGCGACGTGCAGGTGATCACGCCGATGCAGAAGGGCGTCTGCGGCGCCCGCAACCTCAACGACCGGCTGGCCGAACTCCTGAACGGCGCGCCGCTCGACCGCATCGAGCGCTTCGGCCAGACCTATGCCACCGGCGACAAGGTGATGCAGATCGAGAACGACTACGACCGCGACGTGTTCAACGGCGACCTCGGCATCCTCCGGCGCATCCGCGAGACGGACGACGAGATCACCGTCTCCTTCGACGGCCGCGACGTCAAATACGGGTTGCAGGACCTCGAAGCGCTGACGCGCGCCTATGCCATCACCATCCACAAGAGCCAGGGCTCGGAATATCCGGCGGTGGTGATCCCGCTCTTGCGCGACCACGCCATCATGCTGGCCCGCAACCTCCTCTACACGGCGGCGACGCGCGGCCGCCAACTGGTGGTGCTGGTGGCCGAGCCGCGGGCGCTGGAGATGGCGCTGTCGGAGACGCGCATCCGCCGCCGCTACACGCGCCTGAGGTCCATGCTATCGGGCTGAAGAGGATGCCCGAAGCCGCGTCCAGCGGCTTCCGGCGCCAGGCGCCGCCGCGCGGGAGCGGGTTTTTCGGGACGAAGCCCCGAAAGACGGAAAGCGGAGCGGAAGCCAAGGACCGGAGGTCCGCCAGCGACTGAGGCTAGAAAATAAGACCAATCGCCGCAAGGCGATTGGCCAGAATGCCATTTGCCCCCGCCGGGGCTTCCGCGTAACGTCGCGACACGACAATCGAATTCGGGAGGCGGGTCGATGATCGATCTGGGGCTGCGGGAAGGACTGACGGACGGGGCGATCCGGGCGATCACCGAGGGGACCCACGGCGATCCCTTCGCCGTGCTGGGGCCGCACCGGGTATCCGGCGCCCGCACCGCCGTCCGCACCTTCAAGCCCAACGCCCGCGCCGTCGCCCTCTTGTCGGAGGGCGGCGACAAGCTCGCCGACTTCCAGCACGTCGAGGGCGGCCTGTGGGTGGCCTTCGCCAAGGGCGATCCCGGCCGCTACCGCCTGCGCGTCGAGTGGCCGAACAGCGTCCACGAGGCCGAGGACCCCTATGCCTTCGGGCCGCTGCTCGGCGAGATGGACGTCTATCTGCTCGCCGAGGGCCAGCACCGCGACCTCACCGAAACGCTCGGCGCCGTGGTCACCGAGGTGGGCGGCGTTCCCGGCGTGCGCTTCGCCGTCTGGGCGCCCAACGCCCAGCGGGTTTCGGTGGTCGGCAACTTCAATTCCTGGGACGGCCGCCGCCACCCGATGCGGCTCCGCCGCGAATGCGGCGTCTGGGAGCTGTTCGTGCCGCGCCTTGCCATCGGCGAGGCCTACAAATACGAGATCATCGGCGCCCACGGCGAGCTGCTGCCCGACAAAGCCGATCCGGTCGCCCGCCAGTACGAGCTGGCGCCGGCCACCGCGTCGATCGTCGCCGATCCCAAGCCCTTCGAGTGGCACGACGCCACCTTCATGCGCAACCGCGCCGCCTTCCAGTCGACGACAGCGCCGCTGTCCATCTACGAGGTGCACGCCGGCTCCTGGCAGCGGCCGGACGGCAAGCCGGTCACCTGGCGCTTCCTCGCCGAGCATCTGGTCGCCTATGTCAAGCACATGGGCTACACCCACATCGAGCTGCTGCCGATCATGGAGCATCCGTTCGGCGGCTCCTGGGGCTACCAGCCGCTCGGCCTGTTCGCGCCGACCGCCCGCTACGGCACACCCGCCGACTTCGCCCGCTTCGTCGACGCCTGCCATGAGGCGGGCATCGGCGTCATCCTCGACTGGGTGCCGGCGCATTTCCCGACCGACGCCCACGGCCTCGCCCATTTCGACGGCACGTCGCTCTACGAGCACCAGGACCCGCGCGAGGGCTTCCACCAGGACTGGAACACGCTGATCTACAACTTCGGCCGCACCGAGGTGATCGGCTTCCTGGTCGCATCGGCGCTGGAATGGCTGAAGCGCTTCCACATCGACGGCCTGCGGGTCGACGCCGTCGCCTCGATGCTCTACCGCGACTATTCGCGCAAGAGCGGCGAATGGGTGCCCAACAAATACGGCGGCCGCGAGAATCTCGAAGCGGTGTCGTTCATCAAGCATCTCAACGGCGTCATCGCCCACGAGGTGCCGGACGCGCTGATGATCGCCGAGGAATCGACGGCATGGCCGGGCGTCACGGCGCCGCTCGCCGACGGCGGACTCGGCTTTTCCTACAAGTGGAATATGGGCTGGATGCACGACACGCTCGACTATTTCGCGCTCGAGCCGGTGCACCGCAAGTATCACCACAACCAGCTGACCTTCGCGCTGATGTATGCCTATTCCGAGCGCTTCGTGCTGCCGCTCAGCCACGACGAGGTGGTGCACGGCAAGCGCTCGGTGTTCGGCCGCATGCCCGGCGACGACTGGCAGCGCTTCGCCAACCTGCGCGCCTACTATGCCTTCATGTGGACGCATCCGGGCAAGAAGCTGTCCTTCATGGGCAACGAGATCGCCCAGGGGCGCGAGTGGAACCACGACGCCACCATCGACCTCTGGCTGGAGAGCCGGGCCAGCAACCTCGGCGTCCAGCGGCTGACGCGCGACCTCAACACGCTCTACCGGGCCGAGCCGGCGCTGCACGCCCGCGACTTCGATCCCGAGGGCTTCCAGTGGGTGGTGGTCGACGACAACGAGCAGTCGACGCTCGCCTACCTGCGCTGGGGCTTCGAGCAGGACGCGCCCTGCCTGGTGGTCGGCAACTTCACGCCGGTGCCGCGCTCGGGCTTCCGGGTGGGCGTGCCGCGGGCCGGCCTGTGGCGCGAAGTGCTGAACTCCGACGCCGAGATCTACGGCGGCTCCAACATGGGCAACAAGGGCCGGCTGACGGCGACGGCGGCCAGAAGCCACGGCATGGACTACTGCCTGGACCTGACGCTGCCGCCGCTCGCCATGGTCATCCTGCGCTGGGACGGCGAGGCGCCGACTGAGGCCAAGCCGGCAAAGAAGAGCAAGGCCAAGGGCTGAGGCCGGCGGCCTCAGCCCGCGAAATAGCGGTCGAGGAAGGCGCGGTAGATCGCCTTCAGGCGATGGAGATCGTCGAGGACCACGTTCTCGTCGATCTTGTGCATGGTCTCGCCGACCAGGCCGAACTCGACCACCGGGCAGTAATTCTTGATGAAGCGGGCGTCGGAGGTGCCGCCGGTGGTGCTGAGCTCCGGCCGGCGGCCGGTCACCGCCTCCACCGCGTCCGATAGGCCGTCGATCAGCGTGGCGTCGTGGGTCAGGAAGGCGACGGCGTTGGTCGGCTCGAAGGCCAGCTCATAGGCGAGCGGCGCCGGCCGGCCGGTCCTGAGCGGCGCCGATTGCACGGCGCGGCCGACGCGGGCAGCGATCTCCTGATGCAGCGCTTCGACCGTCCAGAGGTCGTTGAAGCGGATGTTGAAAGCGATCTCCACTTCGGCCGGCACGACGTTGGTGGCGCGGTTGCCCGTCTCGACCGAGGTGACCTCGAGGTTCGACGGCTGGAAACGCTCGGTGCCGGCGTCGAACGGCGGATCCATCAGCGCGGCGATCACCGCGGGCGCGACGCGCAGGGGATTGTCGGCGAGATGCGGATAGGCGACGTGGCCCTGCACGCCCCTGAGCTTGATGAAGCCGGATAGCGAGCCGCGGCGGCCGACCTTCACCATGTCGCCGAGGGCGGCGGGGTTGGTCGGCTCGCCGACGATGGCGTGGCTGAAGCGCTCGCCGCGCTGCGCCGCCCAGTCGAGCAATTTCACCGTGCCGTTGATCGACGGCCCCTCCTCGTCGCCGGTGATCAGCAGGGAGATGCGGCCGCCGAAGTCGCCGCCGGTCTCCTCGACGAAATCGAGCGCCGCGGCGGCGAAGGCGGCGACACCGCCCTTCATGTCGACGGCGCCGCGACCGTAGAGCCTGCCGTCCGCGATGTCGCCGGCGAACGGGCCGTGCGTCCAGAGATCGAGACGGCCGGGCGGCACCACGTCGGCATGGCCTGCGAACACCAGATGCCGGTTGCCGGCGCCGATGCCGGCGAACAGATTTTCGACATCGGGCGTGCCGGCCTCGCTGAAGACGGGACGTTCCACGACAAAGCCGGCCGGCTCAAGCAGCCCTTCGAGGAAGGCGAGCGCCCCGCCCTCGGCCGGCGTCACCGACGGGCACATCAAGAGGTCGCGGGCGATGGCGACGGGATCGTGGGGCATGTCCTCTCCTTGAAAGGCAAACGGCCGGCGGAGTTCCGCCGGCCGTCCGGATAGCACGGATTCGTCTGCCCGTCAGTCGCGCAACAGCTCGTTGATCGAGGTCTTGGAGCGGGTCTTGGCGTCGACCTTCTTGACGATGACGGCGCAATAGGTGGACGGACCCCAGGTCTCGCCGGGCAGCGGCTTGCCGGGGATCGAGCCGGACACCACCACCGAATAGGGCGGCACCTTGCCCATGTGGATCTCGCCGGTGGCGCGGTCGATGATCTTGGTCGACTTGCCGATGAACACGCCCATCGAGATCACCGAACCCTCGCCGACCACCACGCCCTCGACCACCTCGGAGCGGGCGCCGATGAAGCAGTCGTCCTCGATGATGGTCGGGCCGGCCTGCATCGGCTCCAAGACGCCGCCGATGCCGACGCCGCCGGAGAGGTGGACGTTCTTGCCGATCTGGGCGCAGGAGCCGACCGTCACCCAGGTGTCGACCATGGTGGCGGTGTCGACATAGGCGCCGAGGTTGACGAAGGACGGCATCAGCACGGCGCCCGGCGCGATATAGGCCGAGCGGCGGACGATGGCGCCGGGCACGGCGCGGAAGCCGGCCGCCTCGTAGGCGGCGGCGTCCATGCCGGCGAACTTGGATGGCACCTTGTCCCACCAGGCGGCACCGCCGGGAGCGCCTGAAATCAGTGCGGTCGGCGTCAGGCGGAAGGACAGCAGCACCGCCTTCTTGAGCCACTGGTTGACCAGCCATTCGCCGTCGATCTTCTCGGCGACGCGCGCCTTGCCGCTGTCGAGCAGATCGAGCGCCGCCTCGACGGCGTCGCGCACCTTGCCTTTGGTCTCCTGCGTGACGGAGGCGCGATCCTCCCAGGCAGCGTCAAGGGTGGCGGCAAGGTCGGCGTAGGTGGCCGTGGCGGCAGTCTCGGTCATGATGATCTCCGGATGAGCCATTCGGAATGGACGTCCGTGCTTTAGGGGTTTTGCCGGGCGGGCGCAACAAAGCCGGCGGTTTTCCGGCCTCGAGGCCGTCCGCGACGCCCGGCCGCCGCCGGGGCCGGGGCCTCGCGTCCCGATCACCGGCACAACGGGGAAAAGCGCGACGGATCAGGAAGTTGTCCCCGGCGGGCGGTGCGGCCGCATAGTCGGCGGCATACCTTCCTCCGGTGCCTAAGCAATAACCCGATGACGACCTCTCCTTCCGCCGGCATCCGCCGCATCCTCTCCATCGACGGCGGCGGCATGCGCGGCCTCTGCGCCGCCGTCGTGCTGGCCGAACTCGAACGCCGTCTCGCCCGGCGCGGCAAGCCGGCCGAGCTGTCCGGTCATTTCGACCTGATCGCCGGCACCTCGACCGGCGGCATCCTCGCCCTCGGCCTCGCCCTGCCGGACGCATCCGGCCGGCATCCGCTGGCCTCGCCGGCGACGCTCGCCCACCTCTACCGGACGCATGGGCGCGACATCTTCCCGCGCGGGCCACGGCAGGCGCTGCGCGGCCTTGCCGCGCTCATCCACGGCCCGGCCTATGCGGCGGACGGCCTCGCGACGGTCCTTGATGGCCTGCTCGGTCGGCGGCGGCTCGGCGAGGCGCTGACGCCGGTGGTGGTCACCGCCTATGACGTCGAGGCGCGGCGAGCGGTGTTCCTGTCCAGTCTCGATGATGCGAGTGTGCTCGCCGCCGAAGCGGCCCGCGCCACGTCGGCCGCCCCCACCTATCTGCCGCCAGCCCTGGTGACGACCCGTGGCCGGCCGACGACGCTGATCGACGGCGGGGTGTTCGCCGGCGATCCGGCACTCGCCGCCTACGTCGAGGCGGTGAAGGCACGGCGGCGGGCCGGCATCGCCGACGATGGCGACATCCTGCTGGTATCGATCGGCACCGGCCTGTCGGTGCGCGGCTATGCCGGCGCCGACGTCGCCCGCTGGGGGGCGCTCGGCTGGATCGACCCGCGCGCCGGCGCGCCGATCGTCTCGGTGCTGATGCACGGCCAGGCGAGCACCGTCGCCTACCAGCTCAACGCGCTGATCAATCCGCCTGATGTGACGTTGCCGGACGGCCTCCGCACCGTGCCGGGCGGCGACCCGGCGCGGCAGCGCTATTTCCGCTTCAACGCCCGCCTCGACGGCAGCGCTGGCGACGCCATGGACGACGCGAGCCCGGCCGGCCTTGCCGCCCTCGAAGAGGTGGCGGCGCGGATCATCGAAGCGCAGTCGGCCGAGCTGGACCATCTCGCCGACCGGCTGTGAGTCTTGGAGCGACGGGCGCCCGGCCTTGTCCGGGCGGTCGCTCCGATCCTTTGTTTGCGCATCGGATTCTCCCGAAAAGTGGGTCCACTTTTCGGTCCAGTGCTTTAGCGCTCCGACTTGCGCTCTTTCTTCTTCGTCTTGTAGGGCGGCTTGTCGGACCGAGGCGGCTTGCCGTCACGCGGCGGCTTGCCGGCCTTCGGCCGGTCTTCCTGGCGAGGACGGTCGTCGCGGCGGGGCCGCTCTTTGTCCGGGCGGGTCGGGGCCGGCGGCGGACCGTCGGCGCGAGCGATCGCCACCTTCTCGTCGTTGCCGGCGGCAGCGAGACGTTCGAGGGCGGCGATGCCGCCGGGCGCCACCTCGGCGTAGCTGTCGCGGTCGTTGATGCGGATGGCGCCGAAGTCGCGACCCTTCAGGCCGGAATGACGGCAGAGAAAGGCCAGCACGCGTTTCACCTCGGCGCCGTCGCGGCGGCCGACCGACAGGCGGAACCAGGCCGATCCCGTGAAATCCACCGACTCCCTGAGCAGCGGCCTGGCGGGCGCGTCGGTGCGGCGTGAGGGACGCTCGACCGGATCGCCGATCTCCTCCGGCGCCGGCAGGCGGGTGCGGGCAAGGCGGACGAAAGCGGCGGCCAGCTCCTCGGCCGTCCGCCCCTCGGCAAGGCGGCTCGCGAAGGCGCGCTCGTCGTCGCCCATCTCCTCGGACAGCAGCGGATCGGCGAGCAGGCGCTCTTCATCCAGCCGGAGCACCGCCTCGGCCGACGGCGCCGCTTCCGAGAACAGCTCGATGCCGGCGCCGGCCAAGAGGCTTTCGGCGCGGCGGCGGCGGTTGGAGGGAACCAGCAGCACCGAGACGCCCTTGCGGCCGGCCCGGCCGGTGCGGCCGGAGCGGTGCAGCAGCACCTCGCTGTCGTGCGGCAGGTCGGCGTGGATGACAAGGCCGAGGTCGGGCACGTCGATGCCGCGCGCCGCCACGTCGGTGGCGACGCAGACGCGGGCGCGGCCGTCGCGCAGCGCCGACAGCGCCTCGTTGCGCTCGCCCTGCCCCATCTCGCCGGACATCGACACCACCGAGAAGCCGCGCTCGATAAGCGCGCCGGTCAGGCGCTTGACGCCCTCGCGGGTGCCGCAGAACACGATGGCGGTGGCCGCATCGTGGAAGCGGAGGAGGTTGACCACCGCCTTCTCGATCTCGTGCGGGTAGACGCGGACGGCGTGATAGTCGATGTCGGCGTGCACCTCGCCGTCCTCGGCGACGTCGAGGCGGGTGGCGTCCTTGCGCATGAAGTCGCGGGCAAGGCGGACGATGTCGGCCGGCAGCGTCGCCGAGAACAGCAGCGTCTGGCGGTCGGCCGGCGCGGCGCCGAGCAGCTTCTCGAGGTCCTCGCGGAAGCCGAGGTCGAGCATCTCGTCGGCCTCGTCGAGCACCAGGGCAGCGACGCTAGACAGGTCGAGGTTGCGGCGATCGAGATGGTCGCAGAGCCGGCCGGGCGTGCCGACGACGATGTGGGCGCCCTGGGCGAGCTGGCGCTGCTCGCGGCGCGGGTCCATGCCACCGACGCAGGAGACGAGGCGGGCACCGGTCTCGCCGTAGAGCCAGGCCAGCTCGCGCGTCACCTGCAAGGCCAGTTCGCGGGTGGGCGCCACGACCAGGGCGAGCGGCGCGCCGGCCGGCCCGAATGTCTCGGCGAGGCCGAGCAGGCGGGCGGCCAGCGCCATGCCGAAGGCGACGGTCTTGCCCGAGCCGGTGCGGGCGGACACCAGCATGTCGGCGCCGGCCAGCTCCGGGGCGGCGACGGCCGACTGGACGGCGGTGGGATCGGTATAGCCGCGGGCGGCGAGCGCCCGCTTGAGCGCGGGATGAGCGACTGAAAAGGACATCTGTTTCCTGGGAGGGAGCGCGCGGGCGGCGGCGGAGGGCCGGCGCGGCGCGACAAGGCGAAGCCTTCTCATACAGGCGATCGTCGCCCGCCGCCAGCCCCGGCGGCGCATGGCTCGTCAGCGGAGCAGCGCGTCGGCGATATCTGCCAGGAAGGCGGGAAGGTCGGCGGTGACGAAATCGGCGGCCGCCGCGTCCGGCGGCGGCGCGTCCCGTCCGGTCACCAGCACGGTGCGCATGCCGAGGGCGCGCGGCACCGCGAGGTTGCGCGGCGCGTCCTCGAACATGGCGGCGGCTGTCGGCGCGATGGCGAAGCGGGCGAGGAAGGCGGCATAGGTCGCCTCGGCCGGCTTCGGCAGGTAACCGGCATCGACGATATCGAATACGCCGTCGAAGCGGTCGGCGATGCCGAGGCGGGACAGCGTCTCGCCGACATGGGCGTGGGTGCCGGAGGTGAGGATGAACTTGCGGCCCGGCAGGCGGACCAGCGCCTCGGCCAGCGCCGGCAGCGGTGTCAGCGCCGAGCGATCGACGGCGTGGACGTCGGCGAGGAAGTCCTCGGGGTCGACGCCGTGCTCCTCCATCAGGCCGCGCAGCGTCGTGCCGTAGCGGGCGGCGTAGTCGCGCTGCAGGGCGACGGCCGCCTCGGCGCTGACGCCGGTCACCCGCGCCGCATAGGCGCGGATGCGGGCGGCCACGGCGTCGAACAGGCCGCTCTCCGGCGGATAGAGCGTGTCGTCGAGGTCGAACACCCAGTCGCGGACGCCGGCGAAGACGACGAGGTCTGCGGCCATGTCAGCGGCGGATCAGCGTGCCGGCGCCGGTCTCGGTGAAGATCTCCAGGAGCACGGCGTGCGCCGTCTTGCCGTTGACGATCACCGCCGCGTCGACGCCGCGCTTCAGCGCGTCGAAGCAGGTCTCGACCTTGGGGATCATGCCGCCGGAAATGGTGCCGTCGGCGATCAGCGACTGCGCCTCGGCGCGGGTGAGCTGCTTCAGGAGCTGCCCCTCGCGGTCGAGCACGCCCGGCACGTCGGTCAGGAACAACAGGCGGGCGGCGTGCAGGGCACCGGCGATGGCGCCGGCGAAGGTGTCGGCGTTGACGTTGTAGGTCTCGCCGTCGACGCCGGGGGCGACGGGCGCCACCACCGGGATCAGGTCTTCCTTCGCCACCATGTCGAGCACGGCCGGATTGACCACCTTGGGCTCGCCGACGAAGCCGAGGTCGATCACCTTCTCCATCTCGCTGTCAGGGTCGCGCATGGTACGCGTCGCCTTCTCGACGGTGACGAGATTGCCGTCCTTGCCGCAGAGGCCGATGGCGCGGCCGCCCTCGGCGTTGAGCGCCGAGACGATCTGCTTGTTGATCGAGCCGGCCAGCACCATCTCGACGATTTCCATGGTCGGCCGGTCGGTGACGCGCAGGCCGTTCTTGAACTCGCTCTTGATGCCGAGCTTGTCGAGCATCGCGCCGATCTGCGGGCCGCCGCCGTGCACGACGATCGGCTTCATGCCCGACTGCTTCAGGAGCACGATGTCGCGGGCGAAGGCGCGGGCGAGGTCGGGGTCGCCCATGGCGTGGCCGCCGTATTTCACCACGATGGTCTTGTCGTCGTAGCGCTGCATGTAGGGCAGCGCCTCGGAAATGATGCGGGCGCGCGACAGCATCGCTTCGGCGGATTCGGGCGTGGTGGTGATCATGGCGGCCTCGGCGTCGGTTGGATCGAAAGGCCTATAGCCGATCGGCGGGCGAGGCTCAACGGCCTCGGCCTGTCAAGCGCCCGCGAGCAGCCGGGCGATCGCCAACTTGAGGTCGTCGATGCCGTCGCCCTTGTCGCTGGAGGTGGCCAGCACCTCGGGGAAGGCGGCGGGACGCTTGCGGATGCGCTCGGCGGTGTCGGCCAGTACCTTGTCGATGCCGCCCGGCTTCAGCTTGTCGGCCTTGGTCAGCACCACCTGGTAGGAGACGGCCGCCTTGTCGAGCAGGGTCAGCACCTCCTCGTCGTTCTTCTTGAGGCCGTGGCGGGCGTCGATCAGCACGTAGACGCGGCGGAGGTTGGGCCGGCCGCGCAGGTAGTCGCGGATCAGCGCGTTCCAGATGTCGACCTTGTCCTTGGGCGCCTCGGCATAGCCATAGCCGGGCATGTCGACCAGCATCAGGCCCGCGTCGACCTCGGGCTTGAACAGGTTCAGCTCCTGGGTGCGGCCGGGCGTGTTGGAGGTGCGGGCGAGGCCCTGCTGGCCGGTCAACGCGTTGATCAGGCTGGACTTGCCGACGTTGGAGCGGCCGGCGAAGGCGATCTCGATGGTGCCGGCCACCGGCGGCAGGTCGTCCACCCCGGTCATGCCGCGCACGAAGCTCCAGGGACGGGCGAACAGGAGGCGCGTCGCCTCGGGATCGATCGCGGTTTCGGCCATGGCGGCAATTCCTCGGGGTGGCGGCGCACCGCCCTCATAACGGAAGCGGACCGGCTGGGGGCCGGTCCGCGGGTGTCTCGAAGCCGGAAGGCGGCGTCAGCCGGCCTTCGGCTTTCGGGCGAAGGTACCCTTCAGATTTTCGAACAGTTCGATCTTGACGCCGTTCTTCTTCATGATCAGCGACTGTTGCAGGATCGACAGGGTGTTGTTCCACGACCAGTAGATGACGAGGCCGGCCGGGAAGGCGGCCATCATGAAGGTGAAGATGACCGGCATCCAGGTGAACAGCATCGCCTGCGTCGGATCGGGCGGCGTCGGGTTCAGCTTCATCTGCACGAACATGGTCACGCCCATGATGATCGGCCAAATGCCGAGCATCAGGAAGTGCGGCGGCATCCAGGGAATCAGCCCGAACAGGTTGAAGATGGTGGTGGGATCGGCGGCCGACAGGTCGTGAATCCAGCCGAAGAAGGGCGCGTGACGCATCTCGATGGTCACGTAGAGCACCTTGTAGAGCGAGAAGAACACCGGGATCTGCACGACGATCGGCAGGCAGCCGGCCAGCGGGTTGATCTTCTCCCGCTTATACAGCTCCATCGTCTCCTGCTGCTGCTTGACCTTGTCGTCCGGGTATTTGGCCTTGATGTCGGCCATCGCCGGCTGCAGCAGCTTCATCTTGCTCATCGACGCGTAGGACTTGTTGGCGAGCGGGAAGAAGACGGCCTTGACGATCAGGGTGACCAGAAGGATGGCGATGCCGAAGTTGCCGACCAGGTTGTAGAGCCAGTCGATCAGCAGGAACATCGGCTTGGTGATCCAGTAGAACCAGCCCCAGTCGATCAGCCGGTCGAACTTGACGATGCCGAGCTGCCGCTCGTAGGCGTCGACGCGGGCCACCGTCTTGGCGCCGGCGAACAGGCGCGTCTCGGTGGCGACGGTGGCGCCGGGGGCGATCTCCAGCGGATCGCGCAGGTAGTTGGCCTGATAGGTGTCGATGTCGCCGGCCGGCGCCCAGGAGAAGCGCGGCGTGAAGGCGGTGCCGCCCTCGGGGATCAGCGCCGTCGCCCAGTACTTGTCGGTGATGCCGAGCCAGCCGGAGGTGACGGGAGCGGACTTGACGCCCTCGCTGTCCTTCAGGTTCTTGTAGGTGGTTTCGGTGAGGCCCTCGTCGCCGAACACGCCGAGCAGGCCCTCGTGCAGCACCCAGGTGCCCGGCACCTGCGGCGTGCCGTAGCGGGTGACGAGGCCGTAGGGATAGACGGTGGCGGCGGTACCGGCGGCGTTGGCGATACCATCCTTCACCGTGAACATGACGTGGTCGTCGACCGAGATCTCGCGGGTGAAGGTGAGCCCGGCGCCGTTGTCCCAGGTGAGCGTCACCGGCGTCGACGGCGTCAGCCTGGCGCCTTCCGGCGCGGTCCAGACGGTGTCGGCGCCCGGCAGCGCCAGGCCGGCGCCGGCCGGAGCCATGAAGCCGAACTCGGCATAGTAGGCGTGGTCGGTGCCGAAGGGATTGAGAAGGGTGACCAGCGGCGAATTCGGAGCGATGGTTTCGCGATAGAGCTTCAGCGACAGGTCGTCGATGCGGGCGCCGGCGAGGCTGATCGAGCCGGTCAGCTCCGGCGTGTCGATCGGCACGCGCGGGCTCTTGGCGAGCGCCTCGTCGCGGGAGACGAAGGCGGAGGTGGCGTTGACCCCCACCGTCGGCGCCTCGCCGGTGGCGGTGCCGCCAGCGGCATTGTTGCCGGCGGCCGGAGCGGCTTCGCCGGGCTTGGGCGCCGCCTGCTGCTGGGACGCTTCCTGAGCGATGCGCGTCTTCTCAAGCTGCGGGCCGGCGACGAAATACTGCCAGCCGAGCAGCACGGCCAGCGACAGGGCGATGGCCAGAATCATGTTGCGGTTTTCGGTCATGGACCCGTTTCTTCCTCGCTCGGCGCCGGCTTTGGCGCCCCCTTGCCGCCGCGCGGCCCCGTCTTGACGGAAGCCGCGGCGCGGACGGCGCCGACCACGTCGGAGACCAGATCGGAAAACGGCATGTCGAGCGCCGGGCGGCGGCCGACCAGCACGAAATCGCGCTCCGGATCGGCGGCCGCGGCACCGGCCAGCCGGACCGCTTCCTTGAGACGGCGCCGGATGCGGTTGCGCACCACGGCGTTGCCCATCTTCTTGGTCACCGTGAAGCCGAAGCGGGCTTCCGCCTCGGCTCCGTTGTCCGCCGCGTCGGGGCGGCGGATCGATTGCAGCAAAAAGCCGCGCCGGGGCGTTCGGGCGCCCCGGGCGACTTTCACGTAGTCATTTCGCTTTTTCAGCCGCTGCATGTCTGGCGCCTCGCGAGCCGGGTGGCCGGCGTCCGCCGTGCACAGGGCCGATCACGCCGACAGACGCTTGCGCCCCTGGGCCCGGCGACGGGCGATCACCTTGCGGCCGCCGGCGGTGGCCATGCGCGCCCGGAAGCCGTGGCGGCGCTTGCGAATGAGCTTGGACGGCTGATAAGTCCGCTTCATGGTCGTCTGCCCGCCGCGCGGGCCCCTCGTTCTGGCGGCTCTCCGGCGCCGGGTCGCTTGACGCCCGTCCGGACAGCTCTGGTGTCTCAACTGGGAAATCGGCCACGGCATATCCGGCCATGCCGGCCGAAAGACCGGTGGCGCCCTTCCGATCGCTGCGGCTTATACGGGACGGACGATGGCTCGTCAACGAGGCGGGGGGTTTTTCGGGGGGCTCAATTGCCGGCGGGCGGCTTTTCCCGCTCCGGCCGCCGACGGCGACATCCGACACCCCGGCTTTCGCGTCGACCGCGGCATCGAACGGGCACGGCAAAGCCCGCTTCGCAACCTCGATACATATTTCAGATTGCAAGACTCTGTTATATACCGGAAAACTGGTAAACCATATTCGCGGCAAATATGGCAGCGCGACAGATTTCTACCTTATTTCGGTCGCGCGCCTCTTCCAATTTCCCGGCGAAGCGACAGATAGAGAGCAATCTTTTTTCGGAATCGTCAAGATGGTCCAGGCCGACACCTCCGGCGCCTCCGTTGCGTCCCCCTTCGCCGCCAAGCACACCTTCAACCTGTCGTTCAAGCTCCTGGTGTTCACGGTCCTGTTCGTGATGTTCGCCGAGGTGCTGCTGTTCGTGCCGGCCATCGCCAATTTCCAGCGCAACTATATCGAAACCAAGCTCAGCGTCGCCGGCATCGTGGCGCACACGCTGACCACCTATCCGGAAACGGCGCTGCCGCGCATCATCCAGGCCGACCTGCTCAACCGGCTCGACGCCTATGCCGTCGCCGTGCGCCTCAGCGGCATGAAGCAGCTCGTCGCCATGGCCGACACGCCGCCGACGGTGACGCGCAGCATCGACTTCGACAGACTCGAGGCGCACGGCATGGTGACCGAGGCCATCGACACCATGCTGTTCGGCGGCGACCGCACCATCCGCGTCACCGGCACCTACGACGGCGGCGGCGAGATCGAGGTGGTGTTCGCCGAGACGGCGCTGCGGGACGAGCTTCTGCATTTCGCCGCCCGGCTGCTGATCGTCTCCTTCCTGATCTCCGCCTTCGTCGGCGTGCTGGTGTTCTTCTCCATCCAGTATCTGATGGTGATCCCGATGCGGCGGCTTGGCCGGGCGATCTATCAGTGGTCGCAGGCGCCCGAGAGCGACGAGCATCTCGTGCGCTACCGCGGCCGCACCGACGAGATCGGCCGCGCCGAGTTCGCCGTCGCCGCGATGCAGCAGCGCATCCAGGAGCTGTTCAAGCAGCAGAAGCGGCTGGTCGAGCTGGGTCTCGCCGTCTCCAAGATCAACCACGACCTCAGGAACCTCCTGGCCTCGGCGCAACTGATCTCCGACCGCCTGACCGCCATTCCCGACCCGGCGGTGCAGCGCTTCGCGCCCAAGCTGGTCGCCGCCATCGACCGGGCGATCAACTACTGCCAGTCGGTGCTGGCCTACGGCAAGGCGCAGGAAGCGCCGCCGGCCCGACGCCTGCTGTCGCTGTCGCGGCTCTGCACCGACGTCGCCGAGATGACCGGCCTCACCCAGCACGCCAGCATCGAGTGGGTGAACGCCGTGCCCGACGACCTGGAGGTCGACGCCGATTCCGAACAGCTGTTCCGCGTGTTGCTCAACCTCGTCCGCAACGCCGCGCAGGCGCTGGAACAGTGCAAGGACGAGCCGCTGGTGCGTCGGCTCACCGTCGCCGCCGAGCGCAACGGCACCGTGGTGATCATCCGCGTTTCCGACACCGGCCCCGGCCTGTCGGAGAAGGCGCGCGAATCGCTGTTCAAGCCGTTCTCCGGCTCGGTGAGGACCGGCGGCACCGGCCTCGGCCTCGCCATCGTCTCCGAACTGGTCAAGGCGCACGGCGGCACCATCAGCTGCCCCGAGTCCGGCCCCGGCGCCACCTTCGTCGTCGAGATCCCCGACCGGCAGGCCATGGCGGCCTGAGCGCCAAATCAAAAACGGCGGCGTCGATGACGCCGCCGTCTTCCTTCTTCTTTCGGTCCGCTCAGGCGGCGACGTCGGCGCCGCTCTCGGCATCGAGCCACCAGCCGACGTTGGGATGGTTCCTCAGCGCCGTGGCCGGGCAGTCGGGCGAGACGGGCCCGGTCAGTGCGGCGCGCACGGCATCGCGTTTCACCGCGCCGGTGGCCAGTACGATGATCTCCCGCGAATCGAGGATGGTGCCGATGCCCATGGTCATCGCCTGGGTGGGTGGCGTCGCGCCGCCGAAGAAGGCCGAGTTGGCCTCCAGCGTCGAGGCATCGAGGTCGACGACGCGGGTGCGGGCGGCGAAATCGGCGCCGGGCTCGTTGAAGCCGATGTGACCGTTGCGGCCGATGCCGAGCAGTTGCAGATCGATGCCGCCGGCCTCGCGGATCATCGCCTCATAGCGGCGGGCGAAGGCGTCCGGGTCGGCGGCGAGGCCGTCGGGCACGAAGGTGCGGGTCTTGTCGATGTCGACGAGATCGAACAGCTGGCTGTCCATGGTCGCCCGGTAGGAGCGCGGATCGCTCGGCGGCAGGCCGACATATTCGTCGAGATTGAACGAGGACGCGCCGGCGAAGCTGATCTCGCCCGCCCGGTGACGCGCGACGAGGCGCTCGTAGACCGGCTCCATGGTGACGCCGGTGGCCAGGCCGAGCACCAGGTTCGGCTTGGCCTTCAGCCGCTCGGCGATCCGGTCGGCCACGGCATGGGCCGCCGCCACGGTGGTGGGGAAATGGTTGATCCGCATCCTGCACTCCATCGAACGGGGGACCGTCACCGGCCCGGCTCTTTTGTAACAGGATGGCGATCAATAATTAGTTCGTCAAGATGCCGAACTTAAAATTTCGATAGCAACCGCAGCGGCGAACAGCCGGACATATCCGGGCTGTCGCTCCAGCCTTCCGTTCATACCTGTGATTTCTCCGAAACGCGGCGCCCCTCCCGGCCCGGTGCGCTAGCCGCGCGCGGCGGCCGGCAGGCTGAGCGGCATCGGCAGGTCGGCCGGGCTGAACAGCAGGTTGTGCGCCTGGTTGAGGGCGATGGCGACGGCGCCGGTCAGCGCCGCCCGGACGCCGAGGGCGCTCGCCTCGACAGTGATCGGCCGGCGGCTGACGGCCGACAGCTCGGCGCGGATCATCTCCACCACGCCCGGCAACCGGCCGACGAGGCCGCCGACGACGATCTTCCTGGGTTCGAGCACGGCATGGACGGCCACCATGGCCAGCGCGGCAATACGGGCGGTATCGCGGGCGGCGGCAACGGCGGCGGCGTCCCGTCCGCCAGCGGCGGCGGCGAAGATATCGGCCGGCGTCAGGCCGGCGTCGCCGCCCAGCGCCCGGTAGCGGGCGCGGATGCCGCGGCCGCCGATGGCGCTTTCGAGGGCGCCGCGTTCGAGACTGTCGGCACCGGCCGGATCCTCGCCGATCGGCAGGAAGCCGATCTCGCCGGCGGCGCCGCTCATGCCGCGGATCATCCGGCCGCCGGCCAGCGCGCCGAGGCCGATGCCGGTGCCGAGCGACACGAAGGCCACCTCGTCGACGCCGACGGCGCAGCCGCTCCAGGATTCGCCGATCACCGCCGCGTTGATGTCGTTCTCGATCACCACGGTGCAGCCCAGTTCAGCCGCCAGCAGCGTACGAACATCGACGGCGCCGAGGCCCGGCAGGTTGGGCGACAGCGACAGCCGGCCGCTGTCGGGCTCGACGACGCCGGGCATGGCCACCGCCGCCACCCGCACCTTGTCCGGCGCGATGCCGGCGCCGCTGATCAGCCCGTCCTTGAGGCCGCCGAGCGCCGACAGCAGCGCCGTGCCCGACAGCGCCTCGGCCGGCGCCTCCGTCGAGGCAACGATTCCGCCGACGAGATTGGCCAGCGAGACGCGCAGCGAGGTGACGCCAAGCTCGGCGCCGACCACGTAGCCGGCCTCCGGATCGACCTCGTAGATCACCGCCGCCCGGCCGACCCGGCCGGAGGTGACGCCCTTGACACGCACGAAGCCGCCGCTCTCCAGAACGCGGATCACCTCCGACATGGTCTGCTTGGACAGGCCCGTGAGCTTGGCGAGATCGGCGCGCGAGGTGGCGCCGGCGTTGAGGAGCACGTCCATGACGGCACGCACCGAAATCTGGCGCAGCACCGGCGTCGTATCGTCTGGGATCATCGGAGCGGAGGTCTCCCCTGGTGTGTCGTCACCGCAAGGATGCATACACCCAAACGCGCCGCTTCACAGCCCTGGGGCGAAGCCAAACGGCCATCGCCGCCCGTTCAGACCTTTGTCGCCGTCTGCACCGAGTTGCGGTACTCGGTCGGCGTGCGGCCGACCACCTTCTTGAACACCTTGTAGAAATAGTTGAAGTCGTTGAAGCCGCAGCGGGTGGCGATCTGCGACAGCGGCAGGTCGTATTTCTCCAGCATGAACTTGGCCTTGCCGATCCTGACCTGCGTCAGGTAGTCGGAGAAGGTCATGGCGCCCTGCTCGCGGAAGACGCGCGAGAAATAGTTGGGACTGATCCGCAGATGGGCGGCCACCGTATCGCGGGTGATCAGCCGGTCGAAATTCTCCTCGATATAAAGACAGGCGGCGCGGAAAAAGGCCGACGACTGGCGATCCTCGTCCGGCATCGGGTTGGCCAGCAGCCGGCGGCAGTATTCGAGGATGGCCTGGGCGAGCAGGCGGGCGTCGAGGCTGGTCGGGCCGGCGTCGTCGCGGTGGCTCGACATGGCGTCGATCATGTGCTGCAGCGGCCCGTTGCCGGGGATCAGGCAGCTCCGCTTCTCCACCGACACGAAGCGCCGCTCGCCGGCGCTCCAGCGTACCAGGCTGACGCCGAGGTGGGTGGCGCCGAACAACAGGCTGAGCACCTCGACGTCGCGGTCCCACAGCGGCTGGTTCCAGCAGTTGCCCGGCACCACCAGCGCGTCGCCGGCCACCAGCTCGCGCTCGACGATGCGGGCGGCGCGGTCGCAGACGAGGTTGGTATAGGTACCGGCGATCACCAGCTCGAAGCGGGCGAACTGCACCTGCAGCGCGCCGAGCGGCGGCGCGGCGGCGTCGAGGCCGAAGACGATGCGTTGCGGCGCGCCGGTTGCGGCGGCCAGCGCCTCGCCACGGGCGAAATCGTCGAGCGTCACGGAAGCATGAAGCATATGCGCCTCCTTCGTGCGGCGCGAAAGACGCGGGTTATCGACCGTCGGAGCGGCTGTGTCAGAGATCCGGCCAGCGCCGCGCCACCATGGCCCGCACCTCGGCCGCCGAATCGAGGGCCAGCGCCTCCTCGGCCACGGCGCGGCAGGTCTCCCTGTCGAGGGTGCGGATGAAAGCCTTGAGGTCGGGAATGCCGGAGCGGGTGGCCGACAGGCTGGTGACGCCGAGGCCGATCAGGATGGGCGCCGCCGGCAGTTCGGAGGCGAGGCCGCCGCAGACGCCGACCGGGCAGCCGTGGCGCTGGCCGGCCGCCGCCGCGTCGCCGATCGTCCTGAGCACCGCCGGATGCAGCGAATCGATCTCCGGGGCCAGTTCGGTGTTGCCGCGGTCCATGGCCAGCACATATTGCGTCAGATCGTTGGTGCCGACCGAGAAGAAGGCGGCTTCCTTCGCCAGCTTGTCGGCCATGGCGACGGCGGCCGGCACCTCGATCATGATGCCGAGCGGCACATCGGCGGTGACGCCCAGCGCCGCCTTTTCCTCCTCGAAGATCGCCTTGGCCCAGCGCAATTCGCCGACGTCGGCGATCATCGGCAGCATGATGCGGACGACGGACACCGGCGTCACCTTCAGGATGGCGCGGAACTGCTGGCGCAACAGGTCGGGACGGCGCTTCGAGACGCGGATGCCGCGCACGCCGAGGATCGGATTTTCCTCGGCCGGCTGCTTGAGATAGGGCAGCGGCTTGTCGCCGCCGATGTCGAGCGTGCGGATGGTCAGCGGCTTGCCGCGCAAGGCATCGGCGATCGCCTGGTATTCGGCCTGCTGCTCGGCCTCGGTCGGCGCCGTGGGGCGGTCGAGGAACAGGAACTCGGTTCTGAGCAGGCCCGAGCCCTCGGCGCCGAAGGCGAGGCCGCGCGCCGCGTCGGCCACCGAGCCGACGTTGGCGTAGACAGGCAGGCGGGTGCCGTCGGCCATGACGCAGTCGACCGGCGCCGCCTCGCGGTTGGCGGCGCGGCGGGTCTCGCGCTCGGCGGCGGCGCGGCGGGTGGCCTCGACGGTGGCCGGCTCGGGGTTGACCTGGATCTCGCCGCGCTCGGCGTCGACGATCAACGGCGTGCCCTCGGGGATGCGGCGGGCATCAGGGCCGACGGCGGCCAGCATCGGCACGCCGCTCGCCGCCGAGAGGATGGCGACATGCGAGGTGCGGCCGCCCTTGGCGACCACGAAGGCGGCCGGCAGGCGGTCGCCGAAGGCCATGAACTGCGACGGCAGCAGGTCGTCGGCGATGGCGACGGCGTCCTCGGGCAGCGCCAGGCTTTCCGGCGAGCCGCCGGCCAGCACGGTCAGCACCTGCTGCTCCAGATCGACGAGGTCGGCGGCGCGCTCGGCGAGGCGGGCGTTGTCGAGGCCGCGCAGCAGCGCCGCCTGGGCGGAAATGGTGTCGGAGAAGGCCCAGCCGGCGCTCTTGCCGGCGGCGATGCGGTCGCGGGCGCCTTCCAGAAGCTCGGTGTCCTCCAGAAGAGCGGCATGCGCCGCCATGATCTCGCGCTGCTGCGGCGTGCGGCCACCGGCCGCCTGCTCGCTGAGATGGGCGTGGACGCGGGCGAGAGCCGCGTCGAGCGCCGCGCTCTCGGTCTCGACGTCGCCGCCCTGTTCGGCCGGGCGGGCGACCTTTTCCTTGAGATGCACGGCGCGGCCGATGGCGAGGCCCGGCGCCGCCACGACGCCCTTGAGGAGCGGCCGGTCGGCGGGGCCGAACGGCGTCAGGTCGACGGGCGGCTCCTCGACCGTCGTCGCGGTGTCGACGCCCGGCAGCGTTTCCTGGCCGGCATCGACGAAGGGCACCAGGGGATCGCCGAGGCCGGAGGCGATCGCCTCGACGACGCCGTCGACGGCCGCCACCGCGTCGGCGCCCTCGGCGGCCACCGTCAGGCGGCTGCCCCAGCGGCTGCCGAGAGTGAGCAGCGACACCGGGCTCTTGGCGTTGGCCTTGCGCTCGCCGAGCAGCACCTCGACGGCGCTGGCGTATTGCTTGGCCCGGGCGGCGAGCAGCGCCGCCGGACGGGCGTGCAGCCCCTCGGTCATTTCGAGGACGACGGTCCGCTCGGCGCGCTCCACCGGCGGCGGCGTCTCGACGCCGATCGGCAGCACCGTCATCACCTGGTCGCCGAAATCGACCTCGCCGTCCGCCCTGCGGCCGGTGACGTGGAACGCCTCCTCGTTGGTGACCAGCACCGGCGTGGTGACGATGCCGCAGGTCTCGGCCAGCAAGGCGAGGTCGAAGCGGATCAGCAGGTCGCCGGCAGCGACGCGGTCGCCTTCAGCCACCACGGCGGTGAGGCCGGTGCCACGCAGCGCCACCGCTTCGAGGCCGACGTGCACCAGGAGTTCGGCGCCGTCGTCGGTCTGGACCTTCACCGCATGGGCGCGGCGATGCACCGAGGTCACCGTGCCGTCGACCGGCGCCCGCACCTCGCCGATCTCCGGCTCGATGGCGACGCCGTCGCCCATCATGCCGAGCGCGAACATCGGGTCGGGGACATCGCCGAGCGGCACGATCCGGCCCTTGAGGGGCGCCCTGACGGAGATGGTCGTGGTGGTCATGCGTGTCTCCCGATACCTGCTGCCGAGGCAGCGCCTCCCCGCCGCCGATTTCCGGCGGCGCCCGGCTCTGCGAGAAGAACGGCCGCCGGCCGGCGGCCCGTCGCGCCTCGTGGGACCTAAATCTGGGCTGCGGCGGCGATTTCGGCAAGCACCCCGGCGGGAAGTGCGTTGCCGGAAAAGCGGTCGACGGCCGCCGCGACGCCGAACTCGGCGATCGCCGCCTGCATTTCCACCGCCTGCGGGTCGGTGTCGTTGCGATAGTGCAGCGCGGCGGCGATGCCCCTGACGAGGTTGGCATGCGGCAGGCCGTATTCGAGCGTACCCAGCAGCGGCCGGATCAGCCGGTCGCCCTTGCCGAGCTTGCGCAGGGGCTCGCGGCCGACGCGCGCCACATCGTCGCGGATGAACGGATTGGCGAAGCGGCCGAGGATCTTGTCGATATAGGCGGCGTGCGTCACCGGATCGAAGCCGTAGCGGCGGATCAGCACGGCGCCGCTCTCCTCCATCGCCGCCTTGACGGTGGCGCGGATGGCCTCGTCCTCGATGGCGTCGCGGATGGTCGGCAGGCCCTTGAGGAAACCGAGATAGGCGGTGATGGCGTGGCCGGTGTTGAGCGTGAACAGCTTGCGCTCGATGAAGGCCATCAGGTTGTCGGTCAGCTCCATGCCGGGAATGTCGTGCGTCCACCCCCTGAGCTGGGTGCGGTCGACCACCCACTCGGAGAATTCCTCGACGGTGACGGCAAGCGGCTCGCCCTCGACGGGCGGCGCCGGCGGCACGATGCGATCGACGGCGCTGTCGGCAAAGCCGACTTCCAGCTCGACCACGGCGGCGACGGCGGCCGGCAGGTGGCCGAACACCGCCTCCTTCAGCTGCGTGGTGCCGCGAATGGTGTTCTCGCAGGCGATGACGTTGAGCGGCCCGTGGGTGCCGGCGGCAACGCGCGCCTCAAGGCCGCGGGCCAGCGTCGGGGCGATCTTCGGCAGCACGGCCGGTCCGACGGCGGTGGTGACGAGGTCGGCCGAGGCGATCAGGGCGACGATGTCGTCGCCGATCGAGGAGACGGCGGTGACGCCGGTCACTTCCTCGCGGCGGCTGTCGGCGCCGACGATGTCCACGGGATAGCGGCCGTCCCTGGCGATCAGGCCGACCAGCGTTTCGTTGACGTCGGCGAAGGTGACCGACCATCCGGCGTCGGCGAGGATCTTGCCGATGAAACCGCGGCCGATATTGCCCGCGCCAAAGTGAATGGCTCGCATTGTCGTCTCCGGAACTTGTCTTGGATCAGCGCCAGTCGGAAGGAGGGCCGCCCGTGGGCGGCCCCGTTTCGTGGAAAAGCCGAGGTCAGCCGAGATCGAGGATGCGCAGCACGTCGGCCGGGTTCTTGGTCGTCGAGAGGTGGGCGACCACCTTGGGATTCTCGAGGACCCGGGCGAGGGCCGACATCACGTCCATGTGCTCGTTGCCCTTGGCCGCAAGGCCGACGACGAGACGAGCCACATTCTCGGGGTCCGGACCGAAGAACACGCCGTCGGGATACTGGCAGACGACGATGCCGGTCTTCAGGACCTCGTTCTTCGCTTCGTTGGTGCCGTGCGGCATGGCCAGCGACTGGCCGAGATAGGTCGACACGATGGTCTCACGCTTGAGCATGGCGTCGATGTAGCTCGGGGTGATCGCGCCCATCTCCAGGAGCTTGGAGCCGGCGAAGCGAACGGCTTCCTCTTTGGTGGTCGCGGTGAGGCCGAGGAAGATATGTTCCTCACCGAGATTAAAAGATGCGCCACCCTCGGGCTTGCCGGCGGCCGGAGCCGCGGCGGAGCCCGCCTTCGCCTTGATCTCCGCCACGATGCGGTCATAGGCCGCGCCGTCGAGGAAATTGGTGATGGAGACGTGCGTCGCCTGCGGAGCGGCCCGGCGGGCGCGCTCGGTCAGGTCCTTGTGGGTGATCACCAGGTCGACGTCGGCCGGCAGCGCGTTGATCGCCACGTTGGACGACTTGATGGCGCCGAGGCCGGCCTGATCCAGCTTCTTGCGCAGCATGGAGGCGCCCATGGCGGACGAGCCCATGCCGGCGTCGCAGGCGACGATGACCGAGCGGACGGCGCCGGAGATGGCAACCGGCGCGGCGGCCGGGGCCGGGGCGAAGCCCTTCGATTCGGCCTTCATCGCCTTGATGCGGGCGGTGGCGGCGTCGATGTCCTCTTCGGTATCCGAACGGTCGGTCTTGAGCAGCACCGAGGCGACCAGGAAGGTCACGGCGCAGGACAGGACGACCGAGGAGATGACGCCGACGAAACCGTCCGACGGGGTCATGCCGAGCACGGCGAAGATCGAGCCGGGCGACGACGGAGCGCGCAGGCCACCGCCGAGCAGCATGTTGGCGGCCACGCCGGTGGCACCACCGAGGATCATGGCGATGATCAGGCGCGGCTTCATCAGCACGTAGGGGAAGTAGATCTCATGGATGCCGCCGAAGAAGTGGATGATGGCGGCAGCCGGAGCCGATTCCTTGGCGTTGCCACGGCCGAACACCATGTAGGCGAGCAGGAGGCCGAGACCCGGACCGGGGTTGGCTTCGATCAGGAAGACCAGCGACTTGCCGTGTTCGGCGGCCTGCTGGATACCGAGCGGGGTGAAGACGCCGTGGTTGATGGCGTTGTTCAGGAACAGCACCTTGGCCGGCTCGACCAGGATCGAGGCGAGCGGGATGAGACCGGTGCTGATCAGCGCGTTGACGCCCGTGCCGAGGGCCGCAGCCAGATGCTCGACGATCGGGCCGACCACCGCGAAGGCGACCATGGCCATGGCGCCGCCGAGGATACCGGCCGAGAAGTTGTTGACCAACATCTCGAAGCCGGGGCGGATCTTGCCGTCGACCGTGCGGTCGAACTGCTTGATCGCCCAGCCGCCGATCGGGCCGACGATCATGGCGCCGAGGAACATCGGGATATCGGTGCCGATGATCGCGCCGGCGGTGACGATGGCACCGACGACGGCGCCGCGCTCGCCATAGACCAGCCGGCCGCCGGTATAACCGAGCAGAAGCGGCAGAAGATAAGTGATCATCGGGCCGACGAGCTTGGCGAAATACTCGTTGGGCAGCCAGCCGGTCGGAATGAAGAGAGTGGTGATGATACCCCAGGCGACGAAGGCGCCGATGTTGGGCATCACCATGCTGCTCAGGAAGCGGCCCACTTGCTGGACGCGCACCTTGAGGTTGGACGACGACGAGTCGCCCCCTGCGGTTCCGGTATATGCCATGTTCTGGAAACTCCTCCACGAAGTCCTGTCACGCCGAAGAAGAAGCCCGACAGACCGGAAAGTAAGCGACACCGTCGCCGCAAACGAGTTGCGTCGAAGCAATACCGGCTCCGGGGACGAGCCGATCAGGTCGTTTATTTCGCAGGCCTCTCCGCCCCTCCATCCCGGCCGGGTATTTCCTCGTCCGGGAGATACGAAAACACCGCCCCGAACGTCGTTCGACGCTCGGACTCCAGCTCACTTCAATAGTTGTTCTTACGGGTCCTCGTTCGATTGTGATAAAAACATGACGTCACTGTGAGCGAAAGTGGAAAGATATAAACACGACTGTAAAAATGTATCCCATCTTGGTGCATTGGTACGGCGCCCCAAGCGTCCTCTCGCGAAAACCATAGAAATTCCCATGGTTTGGCCTGATATTGTCGACTTGAAAATTGTATGATTGCCTCTCCCAAGTGATCATACTTAAGTCGACATGACAGGCACTCCGGCTCCCCTCATTATACCTTTTGCCAATAGGAAAAGGTGACGCGCCGGCTCCGGAAAGCCGACGCGCCACCCTGTTCGATCCCGATTCTGATACCCAGGCGTTTACTCGACGGTAACGCTCTTGGCAAGGTTGCGGGGCTGGTCGACGTCGGTGCCCTTGGCCACCGCCGTGTGGTAGGCGAGGAGCTGCACCGGCAGCGAGTAGAGGATCGGCGCCACGAAGGGATCGACCTTCGGCAGTTCGATGGTCCAGCGTACCTTGCCGGCGAGGCGGGCGACGCCCTCGGCGTCGGAGATCAACAGCACCCGGCCGGAGCGGGCCGCCACCTCCTGGATGTTGGACAGCACCTTCTCGAACAGGCCGTCCGACGGGGCGAGCGCGATCACCGGCACGCCGTCGTCGATCAGCGAGATCGGGCCGTGCTTCATCTCGCCGGCGGCGTAGCCCTCGGCATGGATATAGCTGATCTCCTTCAGCTTCAGCGCGCCCTCGAGGGCGATCGGATAGGCGGTGCCGCGGCCGAGGTAGAGCGCGTCGCGGCTTTCGGCGATGGCGCCGGAGAGCGCCTGGATGGCGTCGTCGTGGCGCAGCACCTCGGCGGCGCGCGCCGGCACCTCGCGCAGCGCCAGCGCCAGCTCGGCCTCGCGCTCGTGCGAGATGGTGCCGCGGGCGCGGGCGAAGGCCAGCACCAGGCAGGCCATGACGGTGAGCTGCGTCGTGAAGGCCTTGGTGGAGGCGACGCCGATCTCCGGGCCGGCCAGGGTATAGAGCACGCGGTCGCTCTCGCGGGCGATGGTGCTCTCGGGCACGTTGACGATGGAGAGAATGTGCTGTCCGGCGCGCTTGGCGTGGCGCAGCGCCTCCAGCGTGTCGAGCGTCTCGCCCGACTGCGACACGAAGATCGCCGCGCCGCCGTCGGCGAACGGCGTGTCGCGGTAGCGGAACTCCGAGCCGATGTCGACGTCGACCGGCAGCCGCGCCACCTGCTCGAACCAGTATTTGGCGACCATGGCGACGTAATAGGCGGTACCGCAGGCGACGATGGTAAGCCGAGGCACCTTCGCCGGATCGAAGGGCAGCTCGGGCAGCGCGATGGTGCCGGTGGAGGCGGAGACGAAGGCGTTGATGGTGTCGCCGATCACCTGCGGCTGCTCGAAGATCTCCTTCAGCATGAAATGACGGTGGCCGGCCTTGCCGATCAGCGCCGCCGACACGTTGGACACGTGGATCTTGCGCGTCACCGGCGCGTCGTCGGCGTCGCGGATGTCGGCCGACGTCTTGCTCAGCACCACCCAGTCGCCGTCCTCGAGATAGGCAAGGCGGTTGGTGAGCGGCGCCATGGCGAAGGCGTCGGAGGCGAGATACATGGCGCCGTCGCCGTAGCCGACGGCGAGCGGCGTGCCGCGCCGCGTGCCGACCATCAGGTTGTCCTCGCCGGAAAACAGGATGGCCAGCGCGAAGGCGCCTTCGAGGCGGCGGAAGGCCAGGCGGCAGGCCTCGACCGGCGGCTTGCCGGCGTCGAGATAGTCGGTGATCAGATGGGCGACCACCTCGGTGTCGGTCTCGGTGACGAAGACGTGTCCCTTGGCCGACAGCTCGGCGGTCAGCGCCTGATAGTTCTCGATGATGCCGTTGTGCACCACCGCCACGCGGCTCGTCGCATGCGGATGGGCGTTGCCCTCGGTGGGGCCGCCGTGCGTCGCCCAGCGGGTGTGGCCGATGCCGATGGCGCCGGCGAGCGGCGCCTCGGCGAGGCGCTTCTCCAGGTTGACGAGCTTGCCCTCGGCCCGCCGCCGCTCGATGGCGCCGCCGACCAGCGTGGCGATGCCGGCGCTGTCGTAGCCGCGGTATTCGAGACGCTTCAGACCTTCGAGCAGCAATTCAGCGACGTTGTCGCGACCGACAATTCCAATAATTCCGCACATTGACGAACTAACCATCTGTTGTTTCGGGGCCGGCTCGCCAGACGAAACCGTCTCGGTAGCCGCGCCTTTCAAGGCAAGCAACCGTGTCACGCCGAACAACTGGCGACAAGTCAACAATCATTACTAAGGTTTACACGAGGTAGGCCGGCGGCCGTCAGGGCCGGGCGAGAGCCAGGGCCTCGGCCAGCACCGCGTCGGGATCGGCGATGGCCCGCGCCGTGCCGACCGTCAGCACCGGCACGCTCTGGAAGCGGTCCAGGCCGTCGATGTCGACGTCGGCGGCGATGATGGCGGCATTGGCGCGGCCGATGTCCTTACGCGTCAGGATATCCTCGCTGCCGAGCGCGCCCTGCGTCTCCACCTTGACGAGGTAGCCAAGCCGCTGGGCAGCGGCGGCCAGCCGGTTGGCGGCCATGTAGGTGAGGGCGATGCCGGTCGGGCAGGCGGTGACGACGACGATCCGGGTGCCGTTCTCCATGTCGCCTCCTTTCCTTGCCGGTGGCTGCCGCCGGGCGGAATTGCCGGTGCCACGTCGCTCTGATACTTCAAATGCGGCAAAGCTGCAAACCCAGCCGCAACGGCGTGTTTCGGCGCCTCCGGGCGCCCCGTGCCGGCGTCAGCCGGCGGGCGCGTCCTGGCTCTGCCGGCGGTAGAGCGTCGGCGAGACGCCGGTCCACCGGGTGAAGGCGTTGGTGAAGGCGCCGACCACCGCGTAGTCGAGCAGCCGGGCGACGTCGGCGACCATGATGTCGGTCTCGCGCAGCATCCGCATCGCCCGGTCGCGGCGCACCTCGGCGAGCACGGCCGAGAAGGACGTTCCGTCGGCCGAGAGCAGGCGTTGCAGCTTCTTGCCGCTCATGCCGAGCGAGTTGGCGATGAAGTCAATGGTGCAGCGGCCGCTGCCGAGCGTACTTTCGAGCGCGGCGCGCGTCGTCCCGCGCATGGTCTGGTCGTAGACCGGCAGGCGGGCGATCTCGGCGCGGAGGAATTTCTCGAAGATCGGCCGCAGCAGCCGCAGCGAGCCGCCGGTCTCGACGGAGAGCAGGCTGCGGTCGATCCATATCTCGTCGCGGTCGGCGCCGAACTCCAGCTCGCAGCGGAAGACGGCGGCGTGCGAGGCGGTGTCGGCCGGCCGGGGATGGCGGAAGCGGAGGCGCGCCGGGTCGAGGTCGGGCCGGCGGGAAATGTGGCGCGTGGCGCCGACGACGCTGGCTAACACGCCCTCGACCATCTGCGTGGTGCGCTGGTAGCCGGCGGCGCAGACGAAGCGCACGGCGAGGAGGTCCGGCCGGCCGGCCACGTCGAACAGACGCACGGTGAAGGCATTGCAGTGGGCGTTCCAGTATCTGGCGCCGAAATCCGCCCATTCGCCGATGCTGCCGACCAGAAGGCCGATCAGCGTCAGCGGACCGCAGTTGGGCAGGTGCGGCGGCGCCTGCCGGAAGAAGTCGATGGTGAAGTCGGGGATGCCGAGGGCGACGGCCGTGTTGTCGAGCAGCCGCGTGAACTTCTGGCAGGAGATGATCCGCCGGGCATGGTCGAAGTCGTCGACCGGCAGGCCGACCTCGCGGAGCATCGCCTCTGGATCGCGCCGTGGCCGCGGACGTAGTCGGCATAGCCGATCAGCGACACGGCGCGTATTTAGTGCTCCTTGACGTGCTCCACGACGATCGGCGCGCCCGGATGCTCCGCCCCGGCCTTGGGAGACGCCCGAGGACGCCGGCAGGCAGCGCGATTTTTATCGTTTCGATAGCGATCGACGAGGCGGGCGCCGTCGAATTCGCATGGCAAACGGCGGAACGCCGGCGGAAAGATGGAACGATGGCCCTACCCCGCCATCGGGACCGGCCGACATGGGATGCGCCGTCCCCCAGGGTCCCGTGCCACCCTGACGAGCATCCAGCGGGAAACGGTGCACAGGGCGCGCCGACACCGTTGGTAACGGTTGACGGCCTGGTGCTCGAGAGTCCCAATGGTTGTGGGGGGACTCAAGGATGCACTTCGCGCATTCCATCGGCGACACCAGTCGCCGCGACTGGCAGACTTTGCCGGATCATCTCGACGCGGTCGGACGCCTCGCCGCCGCCTGGGCCGCTAAATTCGGCATGGAGAACGCCGGCCGGTTTGCCGGGCGGTTCCACGACATCGGCAAATGCACCGAAGGTTTCGACCTCCGCCTAGAGGGCGGTCCAGCCGTCGAACATTCGCTGGCCGGGGCTTTCCTGATTCGACAGCGGGGCGGCACGCCCATCGAGAGGGCGATGGCCGAGCTCATCGCCTACGAGAGTGCGGATCGAAACGACGATGCCGGCCAGCCGAGCGGCGAGCCGGAAGTGTCGCCCTCCACACGAGGGCGCGGATTGAAATGCAGCCAATGACACTGCCGGCCCACCCGGCAATGAGTCGCTCTCTACGCGAGGGCGCAGATCGAAACGTGTAGATGTCGACTTTGCTTTCGACCTTTTTCTCATCGCCCTCCGCAAGGGCACAAATCGAAATTCGGTCCCGGCTAAGCGCGATTACAACGCCGACAGTCGCCCACCACAAACTCGTACCCCACGCCTCGGCGCCTTATCGAGCGTCGAGGCGTGGGGCGATCGTGGACCGTCCGGGCGGATTTAGCGCTTGTATTCCGGCAGCACCTGGTAGCTGGTGTGCAGGAGTTCGTGCGCCTTGTGGCCGCCGATCTCGCCGAGATAGCCGGCGTAGAGTTCCTTGATGTAGGGGTTGTGGTGCGAACAGCGCCAGAGACCGGACTGGTCCTCCTGGTAAAGGCCGGCGGCCCGCTTGGTCCGAAGTTCGTTGGTGGCGCCGTAGGGCTGGCCGCCGCCGCCGACGCAGCCGCCGGCGCAGGCCATCACCTCGATGAAGTGATAGGGCGGTTCCTCGCCGGCTTCCTTGGCGGCGCGCACCTTTTCGATCACCTCTTCGACGTTGGCGAGCCCGTGGGCGACGGCGACGCGGATCTCCTTGCCGGCGACGGTGAGCTTGCCCTCCTTCACGCCCTTGAGACCGCGCGTCATCTCGAAATCGACGCGCGGCGCGTCCTCGCCGGTGACGTAGAAATGCGCCGTGCGGAGCGCCGCCTCCATCACGCCGCCGGTGGCGCCGAAGATGGTGCCGGCGCCGGTGTAGGCGCCCAGCATGTGGTCGGGCTGCTCCTCGGGGATCGACACGAAGTCGATGCCCGACTGCTTGATCATCCGCGCGAACTCGCGGGTGGTCAGCGACACGTCGACGTCCTGGTAGCCCGACGAACTCATCTCCTTGGAGCGGATGATCTCCGACTTCTTGGCCGTGCAGGGCATCACCGACACCACGAAAATCTTGGCCGGGTCGATGCCCATCTTCTCGGCGTAGTAGGTCTTGGACAGCACGCCGACCATCTCGTGCGGCGACTTGCAGCTTGAGAAGTGGTCGATCATGTCGCCGTGGAACTTCTCCATGAAGTCCACCCAGCCCGGGCAGCAACTGGTGATCAGCGGCAGCGCGCCGGTGCCTTCCAGCAGCCGGTGCTTGAACTCGTTGGCTTCCTCGATGATGGTCAGGTCGGCGCCGAAGTTGGTGTCGAACACCGCCTTGAAGCCCATGCGGCGCAGCGCGGCGTAGACCTTGCCGGTCAGGTTGGAGCCGAGCGGGAAGCCGAAGGCCTCGCCGATGGCGACGCGCACCGCCGGGGCGATCTGCACCACGCAGTGGACCTCCGGGTCCTGCAACTTCTTCCAGGTCGGCACCGTCTCGTCATACTCGACGATGGCGCCGGTCGGGCAGTGAGCCGAGCACTGACCGCAGCGCACGCAGGGCGAATCGGCGAGCGGAATGTCGCCGGCGGCGGCGATGCGGGTCTTGAAGCCGCGGTTGAGGAAGCTCAGCGCCCAGACATTCTGATGCTGCTGGCAGACGGTGATGCAGCGGCCGCACAGTATGCACTTGCGCGGATCGAGCACGATGCTCTGGGTCGAGCAGTCGAGCGGCAGGTCGGGCACCACGTTGGGCAGCGCGAAGCCGGTCATGCCGAAGTCGGCGGCCAGCGACTGCAATTCGCAGTTCTGGTTGCGCAGGCAGGTCAGGCATTCGTTGGGATGGCGCGACAGCGTCAGTTCGAGCACGCCGCGCCTGACCTCGACGATCTCCGGCGTCTCGGTCAGGATGTCCATGCCCGCCTCGATCGGCGTGCAGCAGGAGCGCAGCATCTTGCCGGTGTTTTTCACCTTGACGATGCAGATGCCGCAGGCCGCCGTCGCTTCGAGGTCGGGGTGCTTGCAGAGCGTCGGGATCTTGACGTGCACCTGGCGCGCCGCTTCGAGGATCGTGGCGCCCGGCGCTACCTCGACCGCCACGCCGTTGATCGTCGCATGTATCATGTCAGTCATTTCGGTCACTTCTCGATCTCGGAAAATCAGGCCTGAGCGGTTTCGGGCGTCCTGAGACGCTCGGTGAACTCGGACTCGAAGTGCTTCAGGGCCGACAGCACCGGGTTGGGCGCCGTCTGTCCGAGCGCGCAGAGCGAGCCCTTCTGCATAGCCTGGGCGATCATGCGGATGGTCTTGATGTCCTCGAGCGTGCCGTCGCCGGCGACGATCTTGTCGAGGAGATGCAGCATCTGCGTGCCGCCGATGCGGCAGGGCGCGCATTTGCCGCAGGATTCGTCGACGCAGAAGTCGAGGTAGAAGCGCGACAATTCCACGACGCTGTCGCCATCGTCGATGACGATCAGGCCGCCCGAGCCCATCATCGAGCCGAGCTGTTGCAGATGCTCGTAGGAGATCGGCGTGTCGAACTGGCTCTCCGGGATCATGCCGCCGGAGGGGCCGCCGGTCTGCACCGCCTTGACCTTGCGCTCGGTGCCGGTGCCGCCGCCGATGGTCTCGACGATGTCGCGGATGGTGATGCCCATCGGCACCTCGACGAGGCCGTTGTGGGCGATCTTGCCGGTCAGCGCGAAGACCTTGGTGCCCTTGGACTTCTCGGTGCCCTTGGCGGCGAACCAGGCGGCGCCGTTCTTCAGGATGCGCGGCACGTTGGCCAGCGTCTCGACGTTATTGACGCAGCTCGGCTTGTCCCAGAGGCCCTTGACCGACGGGAAGGGCGGCCGCGGCCGCGGCGTGCCGCGCCGGCCTTCCACCGAGGCGATCAGCGCCGTCTCCTCGCCGCAGACGAAGGCGCCGGCGCCGAGGCGGACGTCGAAATCGAAGCTCCAGCCGGAGTTGAGGATGTTGCGGCCGACGAGGCCGGCCTGGCGCGCCTGGCGGATGGCCTTCTCGATGCGCTCGACGGCCAGCGGATACTCGGCGCGGATGTAGAAGACGCCGTTGGTGGCGTTCATCGCCCGGGCGGCGATCATCATGCCCTCGATCACCGCGTGCGGGTCGCCCTCCAGCACCGAGCGGTCCATGAAGGCGCCGGGATCGCCCTCGTCGCCGTTGCAGATGACGTATTTGACGTCGGACTGCATGCGGCGGGCGAAGTCCCACTTGAGGCCGGTGGGATAGCCGGCGCCGCCGCGGCCGCGCAGGCCGGAGGCCAGCATCTCCTGGCAGATCTCCTCGGCGCTCATGGTCAGCGCCCGGCGCAGGCCCTGGTAGCCGCCGTGGACGAGATAGTCGGCCAGCTTCTCGGGATCGGCATGGCCGTTGTTGGCGAGGACGACGCGCTCCTGCATGGCGAAGAACGGCTCGTCGAGATGGACGACGTGGGCGGCGAGCGGACCGGTCGGGTTCTCGATCTTGTCGTCGCCGACCATCGGCGCCACCACCTCGTCGATCAGCCGGCCGGCCAGTTCGGCGGTCATCTCGCTGAACAGCACGTCCTCGTGTCCCCTGGCGGTCATGCGCACCAGCGGCCCCTTGGAGCAGAGGCCCATGCAGCCGGTGCCGGCCACCTGCACCCTGCCGTCCAGTTCCCTGGCCTTGAGGTCGGCCTTCAGGCGGCCGATGACCTCCGATGCCCCCGACGACTGGCAGCCCGTGCTCGAACAGCAGACGAGGCGCACGTCCATGGCCTGCTGCTTGGCCAGTTCGGCAGCCGCTTTCACTTCAAGCTCTTCCGGCTTCATGACTGTCCCACTGATGTCTGGCGCGCCAGCCCGGCGGGTCGCCGGCGGCACAAGCGCGCGGATGCGAAAAAGAGGAGCCGGGGCGACGCGCCGGTTCGGACCGGGCGGCCGCCGCTCCGGGCAGGTTAGAATGGCGACGGCCTATTCGGCGTCGACCGGCTCGGCGGCGGCACTGACGGTCGGCTGGTCGACGGCGACCTGGCCGAGCAGGCCGTGGGCGTCGTCGACGTCCTGCTTGCCGTAGACCTTGCCGTTGACCGAGGCGAGCGGCGCCAGGCCGCAGCAGCCGAGGCAGCGCACACCCTGCAGATGATACTCGCCGTCCGCCGTGCTCTCGCCGGCCTTGATGCCAAGCTCGCCTTCCAGTCCCTGCAGCAGCTTGGGCGAACCCTTGATGTGGCAGGCCGTGCCGGTGCACACCGAGACGATGTACTTGCCGGGGCTTTCCAGCTTGAAATAATTGTAGAAGGTCAGCACCTCGTAGATGGTGGCCAGCGGCACGCCCATCTCGCGGCCGAGCTTCATCGCCTGGTCGCGCGGCACGAAGCCGAGGCGCCCCTGCAGCTCGTGCAGGGCCATGATCAGGCTGCCCCGCTTCTTCTTCCATTTCCGCGCCAGCACCACGATCTCGTCTTCCGGCGCTTCCTCGAGGTCGAGATCGACCTCCTCCGCAGCGGTATTCTCAGCCATGAGTCTGCTCGTCCGTTTTGTTTTCTGTCAGTCTAAATCGATCTACCCCCACGTCGCGGAACAAATCGACCAGACAAAAGCGTTCGCGAGCTTTGTCCGGATCGATGGGATGACAGTGAATCGAATCACCCCGCCGGTCGACGTCGAGATATATCGAAGCGATGATTATGAAATGCCTGGAGCTCTCCTGGTACTTATGAAGTACCCGCATCCATGATCAGCTATATATCCGGAATTTCTCCCCCAGAGTTTCCAGATATATCGTTTTAGATCAACTATAAGACATATATTTGCAAGTCTGTTGTAACACTTAATCGATTTTACCAATCATTACAGTCTTTAAATTGATAGTTAGTTTCAATTTTACAAAATGGAGTGTCGCCGCCGCCCAGCCGACAGCAAGTCGGCCGGAGCAGCGGCGGCATCGGCGTTGCCGGGCGATATGGAATATTTATGCCGATCGTACGCCGCGCGGCGGGGGAGACATGCCGCGCCGGCGCGGCGGTCAGCGCAAGGCGTATTTGGCGTCGACGCTCTCGATGGCCTTGACGTTGCCGCCGGACGGGCCGTCGGGATCGAAGCCGCCGGTGTAGTGCAGGAAGGCGTCGGCGATGGTCTTGGCCAGTTCGCTACCGATGACGCGGGCGCCCATGGTGATGATCTGGGCGTCGTTGGACAGCGCGGCGCGCTGCGCCGAATAGACGTCGTGGGTCAGCGCCGCGCGGATGCCGCGCACCTTGTTGGCGCTGATCGAGACGCCGATGCCGGTGCCGCAGATCAGGATCGCCCGATCATAGAGGCCATCCCGCACGGCCGACGCGACGCGATCGGCCATGTTGGCGTAAAAAGGATCGGCCCCCTGTTCGGTTCGTGACACTTCAAACACCTCATAGCGATCCTTGAGGTGTTCGGCCAGCAGGTGCGCCAGTCCCTCGCCGGCGCTGTCGCCCGCAACCGCAATCTTCATGATACCCGCAACTCCTTGATCATGATGGCTGCCCCGACATCCGTCCCCTCCGGCCGCGACCGGGCGACACGCCTGTTACAATGGCGTTCACTCAGCGACCTCATCGCACGATGTGATCGGATCGGTTCCGTCACGCTCAAAATAACACCAAAATCTCGATTTTCAACCCGAATATGTTATTTTAATATCTTGATATGGGATTTTCCCGGCGTAATCTGTGATTCTTGCCATCCGGAGATTCAAATGTCCTGTTCCGAGTTCATCCGCGCCCATGCCGACGCGGCTCCCGAGACCTTCCGCCTCGCCAACTGCATCCGCGCGCTGGCCATCGACGGCGTCGAGGCGGCCCAGTCCGGACATCCCGGCGCGCCGCTCGGCATGGCCGATGCCGCCACCGTGCTGTTCGACAAGCACCTGAAGTTCGACGCCAGCCGGCCGGACTGGCCCGACCGCGACCGCTTCGTGCTGTCCAACGGCCACGCCTCGATGCTGCTCTATGCGCTGCTCCACCTCACCGGCTACGCCGACATGACGATCGACCAGCTGAAGGCGTTCCGGCAGTGGGGATCGCGGGCGGCCGGCCATCCGGAATACGGGCACGCCAAGGGCATCGAGACGACCTCAGGCCCACTCGGCCAGGGCATTGCCGGCGCCGTCGGCATGGCGATGGCCGAGCGGCGGCTGGCCGACGAGTTCGGCAGCGACGTCGTCGACCATTTCACCTACGTGTTCGTCGGCGACGGCTGCCTCGAGGAGGGCATCGGCCAGGAGGCGATCTCGCTGGCCGGCCATCTCGGCCTCGGCAAGCTGATCGTGCTCTATGACGACAACGGCATCACCATCGACGGGCCGACGTCGGTCAGCTTCTCGGAAAACATCCCCAGCCGGTTCGCCGCCTGCCGCTGGCACGTGCAGAGCTGCGACGGCCATGACGCCCGGGCGGTCGATGCCGCCATAGCCGCCGCCCGCGCCCAGACGTCGCAACCCTCGCTGATCGCGCTCCGCACGGTGATCGGCTTCGGCTCGCCGGGCAAGGCCGGGCAGGAGAGCTGCCACGGTGCGCCGCTCGGCGCCAAGGAGGCGGCGGCCACCAAGGCGGCGCTCGGCTGGACCGCCGCGCCGTTCGAGATTCCCGCCGACCTTCTGACGCGCTGGCGGGCCATCGGCGCCCGCGGCGCCACCGCCCGCGCCGCCTGGGAGGAGCGCCTTGCCGGCAAGCCGGCCGCGCTGCGGGCCGAGTTCGAGCGGCGGCTCTCCGGCGACCTGCCGGCCGGCTATGCCGCCGCCGTCACTGCCCTCAGGGATCGGCTTTATGCCGAGCCGCAGAAGGTGGCGACGCGCCGGGCCAGCCAGATCGCCCTCGAAGCGCTCACCGCCGCCGTGCCGGAGATGATCGGCGGCTCGGCCGACCTCACCGGCTCCAACCTCACCCGCGTCAAGGCCGTCGACAGCCAGTTCGGCCGGGAGAAATCCGGCCGCTACGTCGGCTATGGCGTGCGCGAGTTCGCCATGGGCGCCGCCATGAACGGCATGTCGGTGCACGGCGGCCTGATCCCCTACGGCGGCACCTTCCTGGTGTTCTCCGACTATGCCCGCAGCGCCATCCGCCTGTCGGCGCTGATGGGGGTCGGCACCATCTACGTGATGACCCACGATTCGATCGGCCTCGGCGAGGACGGACCGACGCACCAGCCGGTCGAGCATCTCGCCTCGCTGCGGGCCATTCCCAACCTCCTGGTGTTCCGGCCGGCCGACGCCGTCGAGACGCTGGAATGCTGGGACATCGCCGTCCGCAGCCGCAAGCGGCCGTCGCTGCTCGCCCTGTCGCGGCAGGCGGTGCCGCAGTTGCGCCTCGGCACGGACGCGGACGCGGCCGACAACAAGGCGGCGCGCGGCGCCTACGTCATCCGGTCGTTCGGCGAGGGGCGGGACGTGACGCTGCTCGCCACCGGCACCGAGGTGGCGCTGGCCGTCGAAGCGGCGGAAGCGCTCCATGCCGGCGGCATCGCCGCCGCCGTGGTGTCGATGCCGTCGTGGGAGCTGTTCGAGGCGCAGCCGAGGGAATACCGCCGCGCCGTGCTGGGAACGGCGCCGCGCCTCGCCATCGAGGCGGCCGGCAAGTTCGGCTGGACGCGCTATGTCGACAGCGAGGACGACGTCGTCGGCCTCGACGGCTTCGGCGCCTCGGCGCCGGCCGAGCGGCTCTACGCCGAGTTCGGCATCACCCGCGAGGCGATCGTCGGCAAGGCCAAGGCGCTTCTCGGCAAGGCCTGACCCGGCCAGGCCGCCGGACCGGCCCCGGCCGATCCGGCGGATGCCGATCAACAGGACGGAACCGAAGCCGTGCAGCATGATGACGACAGTCCCAGAACGACAGCCGCCGCCGGCCCGACCGGCCGGCGCGCGGCGCTTCTCAACTATCTGCTGCCGGTCGGCTCGGCGCAGGTCGACGAGCTGGCCGGCCATTTCGGCGTCAGCCGGATGACCGTCCACCGCGATCTGAAGCTGCTCGAAGAGCGGGGCATCGTCCGCCGCGTCCACGGCGGCGTCACG
This sequence comes from Pleomorphomonas koreensis DSM 23070, assembly GCF_000425185.1. Lineage (GTDB taxonomy): Bacteria > Pseudomonadota > Alphaproteobacteria > Rhizobiales > Pleomorphomonadaceae > Pleomorphomonas > Pleomorphomonas koreensis. The sequence goes on along the minus strand of NZ_AULH01000001.1, from coordinate 265,686 downwards.
GTGCACTCCTCCAACCTCGCCGACAGCACCATCCTCTACCGCTCGCGCCTTGCCGACGCGGAAAAGGACGCGCTGGCGCGCGCCGCCGCCCGGCTGATCGAGCCCGGCCAGGCCATCCTGCTCGACGATTCGACGACGGTCGGCCATCTCGCCGCCCAGATCGCCCATTGCCGGCCGCTGACGGTGATCACCAGCAGCCTGTCGGTGATCGACGCGCTGAAGACCGCCGAGGGCATCGAGACCATCTGCCTCGGCGGCCACTACGATCCGCGCTTCAATGCCTTCTTCGGCTATTTCTGCGAACAGGCGGCCGACTCGCTCCGGGCCGACGTGCTGTTCATGTCGACCTCGACGGTGTTCGGCCTCACCGCCTATCACCAGCAGGAAGAGGTGGTGAAGACCAAGCGGGCGCTGATGGCCGCCGCCGACCGCAAGGTGCTGCTGATCGACAGCTCCAAGTTCGGCAAGGCGTCGCTGATCAAGCTCGCCTCGCTCACCGAGTTCGACGAGGTGATCACCGACAGCAATCTCGGGCCGGCCCTGGCCGACGCCCTGCTGAAGGGCGGCGTCAAGCTGACGGTGGTCGAAGCTTGATCAGATCCGGACCGCCGCGGCGGCGGCGATCAGGCCGTCGACCATGGGCTCGGCGGCGAGGTCGGCGGCGTTGGCGGCGCTGACGCTGCCGCCGACCGCAAGGTGCTGTTGATCGACAGCTCCAAGTTCGGCAAGGCGTCGCTGATCAAGCTCGCCGCGCTCACCGAGTTCGACGAGGTGATCACCGACAGCAATCTCGGGCCGGCCCTGGCCGACGCCCTGCTGAAGGGCGGCGTCAAGCTGACGGTGGTCGAAGCCTGACGGAAGGCCGCTCAGGCGCGCGCCGCGGCGACGGCGGCGATCAGGCCGGCGAGACCCTCGGGCGTCCAGGCGGCCCGGCCGACGAACAGGCCGTCGACCATGGGCTCGGCGGCGAGGTCGGCGGCGTTGCCGGCACTGACGCTGCCGCCGTAGAGCACCGGCACGGCCGGTCCGCCCATCTCCTTGAGAGCGACGTGCAGGTCGGCGTGAACCGCCCGCACCTCCTCCGGCGTGGCGGCGACGCCGCCCTCGCCGATCGCCCAGATGGGCTCGTAAGCGACGAGGCAGCGGCCAAGCTCGCCGGCGTCGAGGCCAGCGAAGGCGAGCCGCACCTGCCGCACCACCGCCTCGCCCGAGGCGCCGGCGCGCCGCTCCTCGGCGCTGTCGCCGACGCACAAAAGCGGCCGCAGGCCGTGCCGCAGCGCCGCCTTGACCTTCATGTTCAATGCCGCGTCGGTCTCGCCGAACATCTGCCGGCGTTCGGAGTGGCCCAGTTCGACCATATCGATGCCGAACTCCTCCAGCATGGTCGCCGAGATCTCGCCGGTGAAGGCGCCCGCCTCGGCCCAGTGCATGTTCTGCGCCCCGAGAAGAAGCGGCATCGTGCCGATCGCCTCGCGGGCGGCGGCCAGCGCCGTGAAGGGCGGAATGACGAAGACGGTGCAGCCACCGGCGCCCTCGGGCCACAGGCCCTTCAGCGCGGCGATGTAGCGGCGCGTCTCGGCCACCGTCTTGTTCATCTTCCAGCCGGTGCCGATCCAGAATGTGCCCACGTCCGCCTCCGGAGTTCCCGTCCTCGCCGCCGCCTCAGGCGGCGATGTAGTCGCGCATCGATTCCAGGATCAGCGTGAAGGAGACCGCGCCCGGATCGACATGGCCGAGCGAGCGTTCGCCCAGCGTCCTCGCCTTGCCGGTGGTGGCGATCATGCCCTTGGTCGCCTCGACGCCCTGCCGTGCCGCCGCAGCGGCGCTCCGGACGGCCTCGCCGAGACTGCCGCCGGCGGCATCGGCGGCGGCAACGGCGGCCGGCGCCAGCGCGTCGATCATCGTCTTCTGGCCGGGCTTGGCGCCGCCGCGCTTCTCCACGGCGTCGAGACCCTGGGCAAGGAAGCCGGCAAAACCGGCGGCATCCATCCCGTCGCGACCGTCGAATGCGGCGCTGCCGGCCCGGAACAGCGTGCCGAACACCGCGCCGGCGGCACCGCCGGTCTTGGCCATGATCGCCGTGCCGGCGTCCTTGAACACCTTGGCGACCGACTGGAGATCGCTGCCGGCCATCGCCTCCTCGACGGCGGCGAAGCCGCGGCGCATGCCGATGCCGTGGTCGCCGTCGCCGATCGCCTGATCGATCTCGGTCAGCATGTCGACGCTGGCGACGATGTGCCGGGCGACGGCGGCGAGCATGTCGCGCGCCTCGGCGGGGGTGAGGGTATCGCGCATGGGTCAGCTCCTCGAATAGGCGAACGAACGGGCGGGCATGTCGAGATAGCGCTTCAGCTCGTCGTCGAGCCGCATCAGCGTGATCGACAGGCCGGCCATCTCCTGGCAGGTCAGGAAGGAGCCGACATCGGTGCGATGGACGGCGATGCCCCGCTCCTTGAGGAGCTGGTGCACCCGGCGGGTGACCACCAGCAGCTCCATCTGGGTGGTGGCTCCGAGGTTGTTGATCAGCAGCGCCACCTCGTCGCCAGACTGGAACGGCAGGTCGACGAGGATGCGGTCGACCATCTCGCCGGCGATGGCGTCGGCGTCGGTCATCTTGCGGCGGGCGATGCCGGGCTCGCCGTGGGCGCCCATGCCGATCTCCAGCTCGTCCTCCGGCAGCTCGAAGGTGCGCTCGCCGGTTTCCGGGATCGAGCCGGCGGCGAGCGCCACGCCCATCGAGCGGGTGTTGTCTCGCGCCTTGACGGCGACGCGGCAGACCTCGTCGAGGTCCGTCAGCTCGGCGGCGGCGCCGCCGGCCACCTTGATCACGAAGAAATCGCCGGCGATGCCGCGGCGGTCGGTGATGCGGTCGAGCGGCGCCGCCGCCACGTCGTCCCAGACGCGCACGGTGCGCGTGACGATGCCCGCCTCCTCGGCCAGCTCGGCGGCGATGTCGAAGTTCATGTTGTCGCCGGCATAGTTGCCGTAGACCATCAGCACGCCGCGGCCGCGATGCACGGCGTGGAGCGTATCGAGGATGAGGTCCGGCGTCGGCGCGGCGAACACCTCGCCGCAGGGCGCGCCGTCGGCGAGGTTGGAGCCGACGAAGCCGGGAAACATCGGCTCGTGGCCGCTGCCGCCGCCGATCAGCAGCGCCACCTTGTCGTCGGCGATCCGGTCGCGGACGACGGCGTTGCGATCACCGAGGCGTTGCAGATCGCCGCCGCTCGCCGCCACCAGCCCGTCGATCAGCTCGGACACGACGTCTACCGGATTGTTGAGCAATTTCTTCGGCCTGGCCATGCCGATTCCTCCCCTTAACGGTTCTGGACCAGTTCGCCTCGACAAGGCGCCGGTCGGGTTTGTGACATTAGGGGCACCGGGCCTGTCGGCTGTCAATTGAATTTTTCATATAAGTGTTTTGTTCGTATCCATTTTTGTTGTTCTGGCCCGAGAACTTGCGCCTTTGTCACAGCCTTCAGGGAGCCAATTTCGAACGGAACGGAGAAGAATGGGGTGGCGGCGACCCAACGCCGCGCTGCCTGTTTCATCCTATATCGATGATTTAATTCATTTCTTTCAGCAAGCGGCACCGGCCTTCCAGTCGGACGCAGCGCGATGTTCCTTGTTGCGATCTTCCGCGACATCGGCTTGCCGATCCCCTCAATAAGGTGTTATATATTTATCAATTGAGCGCGGCGCCGGTATCACAATCAACCGCTCTGCCGGGATCGGCGCCGACGGCTCGGTCAATCGCGCGGGACCGATCCTCAGCCCTGCGGAGAGACAACGGCTAGGGAGGAAAAAGCCATGAAAGCTCTGGTTCTCGAAAAGATCGGCGACATTCGCCTGCGGGACGTCGACATGCCGACCAAGCCCGGCCCGGACGACGTGCTGATCGCCATGAAGAACGTCGGCATCTGCGGCAGCGACGTCCACTTCTACGAACACGGCAACATCGGGCCGTTCGTGGTCAAGGCGCCGATGGTGCTCGGCCACGAAGGGTCCGGCGTCGTGCTGGCCGTCGGCGCCAACGTCAAGACGCTGTCGGTGGGCGACAAGGTGTGCATGGAGCCGGGCATTCCCGACTGGACCTCGCGCGCCTCGCGCGGCGGCCTCTACAATCTCGACCCGGCCGTGCGCTTCTGGGCGACGCCGCCGGTCCACGGCTGCCTGGCGCCCGAGGTGGTGCATCCGGCCAACCTGACCTTCAAGCTGCCCGACAACGTCAGCCTCGCCGAAGGCGCCATGGTCGAGCCGCTGGCGGTCGGCATGCAGGCGGCGACCAAGGCGCGCATCGCGCCCGGCGCCGCCGCCGTGGTCATCGGCTCGGGCACCATCGGCATCATGACGGCGTTGTCGGCGGTGGCCGCCGGCTGCTCGGACGTGTTCGTCGTCGACCTGCAACAGGAAAAGCTCGACGTGGCCGCCAAATACCCGAGCCTCACGCCGATCAACCTCGCCAAGGAGAATCCCGTCGAGCGCGTCAAGGCCGCCACCGGCGGCTGGGGCGCCGACGTGGTGTTCGAGGCGAGCGGCAGCATGAAGGCCTACGACACGCTGTTCGACTATGCCTGCCCCGGCGGCTGCGCCGTGCTGGTCGGCATGCCGGCCAAGCCGGTCGCCTACGACGTGGTGGCCGCCCAGGCCAAGGAGCTGCGCGTCGAGCACGTCTTCCGCTACGCCAACATCTACGACCGGGCGATCAACCTGCTGGCGTCCGGCAAGATCGACGTCAAGCCGCTGATCTCGAAGACCTATTCCTTCGACCAGGCCGTCGAGGCATTCGAGTTCGCGGCAAAGGCGCCGGCCGACATCATCAAGACGCAGATCGTCTTCGACTGATCGCCGGTCCCGGCGGTTCACCGCCGGGACTGGCCAGCACAACCGGGGCCGGCCACCTGCCTCACTATCTGGCCGCCCCGGCAAGCCGGGCCGGAAAGCTTTTTCCGTCCTCCCGGAAGCCAGCTCGACAGGACCCGGCCGTTCCCCCTTCCTGAGTGTGGGCCGGGAACTCCTTGCGGGCTCTTTCCGGCCCGGCCGTCCCGCTCCGGCTGTTCTCGAAGCGACGCGGCCGCAGGCGCGACGAGCCGAAGCCTTCGTCCGAAAGGCCGGGCAGCCTGACGGACGAAGGCTTCAACCATTCTCCGGCCATATCGCCGGCTTCACGCCACCTTCAGCCCCTCGACGAACAGGCTCACCTCGTCTTCGAGGCGCTGCGAGTGCTGCTTGAGCTGTCCCGACACGGTCAGCACGTGCCGCGCCGCCTCGTCGGTCAGTTGCGAGGAGGCGCTGACCTTCTCGATGATCACCGTCACCTCAGACGCCGCCGAGGCGGCGCGCTGGGTGTTCTCGGCGATCTCGGCGGTGGCCGCGCCCTGCTGCTCGACCGCCGAGGCGATCGACTGCGACGACAGCTCGATGTTCGACAGCGTGCCGACGATGCTGTCCATGGCCTGCACGGCCCGGTCGGTGGCCGAGGTGACCTCGCCGATCTTGCCGCGGATGACCTCGGTGGCGCCGGTCGTCTGGTTGGCCAGTCCCTTGACCTCGGCGGCGACGATGGCGAAGCCCCGCCCGGCGTCGCCGGCCCGCGCCGCCTCGATGGCGGCGTTGAGCGCCAGGAGGTTGGTCTGGGAGGCGATCTCGTTGATCATGTTGACCACGTCGCCGATCTCGTGCACGGCGACCGACAGCGCCCGCACGCTCTCGGCGCTGCCGCGCGCCTCGCTCGCCGCTTCGCTGGCGGTCATCGACGAGCGCTCGACCAGCCCGGCGATCTCCCGGATCGACGCCGACAGCTCCTCGGCGCTGGCGGCGATGGCGTGGACGTTGCGGGCGGCATGGCTGGCCGCCGACTGCACGGCCTCGCCCTGCTGGGCGGTGCCGCTCGCGGTGTCGGTAAGGTTGTTGGCCGAAACGTCCAGCTCGACCGATGACGCGCCGAAGCCGGACACCATCTCCTGCGTCCGCTCGACGAAGCGCTCGGCCAGCCGCGCCCGCTCGGCGACCACCGCCTGCTGGCGGGCGTCGACGGCTTCCTGCGCCGTCCGTTCGGCAAGGCCGGCCGCCAGCGCCTGGCGCAGCGCTTCCAGGCTGCGGGCCAGGGCGCCGACCTCGTCCTTGCGGCTGCCGCCGGCGACGGCGAGATCGTAATTGCCGGCCTCCAGCTCCGACATGCGGCCGAGCAGCTTGCGCAGCGGCCGCGACACCGTGCGGCTCATGAACCAGATGCCGAGCATCATCACCGCCAGCACGGCGAGCAGCGTGCCGCCAGCCGAAAAGGCGATCGAGCGCCAGGAATAGGCGTTGTTGGCGACCGATTCGGCGCGGACTTCCTTCAGCAGCACGTCGTTGAAGCGGACGGCCGTCGCCTGCGTCTTCTCGATCAGCGGCGTGCAGGACTGCATCAGGCTGCCGACCGCCGCGGCAATCCGCGCCTGATCGGCCGAGGTGAGCTGTTCGAGAACACCGCCGCAGGTGTCGAGGAACGCCTGGTCGAGGCCGCTGCGGATGGCCTTCAATTCGGCAGCCTTGGCCGGCAGGGCGGCGGCGGCGGCGTCGATATACTTGTTGAAGTTCGAGCGGCTGGTGGTGCGCAGCATCGCCGCCTGCTGGATCTGGTCCGGGCTGGTGGCGGCGGCGTTCTGGTACATCGAGGTCACGATGTCGGACAGCGCCCGGTTGGCGCGACCGACATAGTCGGCGGCGGCCACCGAGCCGCCGAGCAGGCCCGAATAGCGCTGGTCGACCGACAGCAGCGTCACCGACGAGTAGCCGCTGCTGAGCAGGGCCAGCACGCCCAGCATGCCAACCAGCAGGTTGGTCTTGACCATCAACGAGGCATTGAATATCCGCATGTCTCTCCCCCTCCGAGCCTTTGTGCCGCTCCCCCGCCCGCCGCTCGGCCCGTCTCCCGATGGCGGCGCCCCTGTCGACCGTCCTGTTACATTTGATCGGGGAATGCCGGGCGTCGAAGCAGCGACAACAAGACGAACAGTCGCGAACTGGCTCCGGCACACGCCGGAGCGCCGTGCCGGACGGCGTAGCCAGGCCCGGCCGGGCCGAAAATCCGGGATATCCACTGCACGGGAGCGGCGAGGAACCAAAACGCTGCCCGATGGGAAACTCCCTCAGGCATGAGATTGACATCATATTTGTTGATATAATCCTAACATACTTCGTGCGATCGCTGATGCGGATGTTTCAGCCGGGCGGAGCGGTTTGCCGTTTGGAACGCTCGTGCCGTGGGGCCGCAATATGAAAAGCCCGCATCGTCAAGACGATGCGGGCTCAAGCTCGTCGGCGCGCCGCTCACGCGGCGGCGGCAACCGGCGCCGTCTCGATCCGTCCAGCGAAGCAACCGGAGCCTTGCGCCCCGAGCGCCCCATCGATCCGACGCCGGTCGCCACCCCGGCCTGGCCGGGCGCCGACCGTCCTGATACTTACTCGGACAGCACGAAGGGCGACGTCATCTTGTCGACGTTGTCCTTGGTGATCAGCACGCAGTCGTAGAGCTGCTTCTCGGTGGAGGCGCCGGTGGCGCCGGTCTTGATGAAGCTGTCGGCCTGCTCGACGGCCTTCTGCGAGAACACGGCAACCGGCTGCAGCACGGTGTACTGCAATTCGCCGGCCTTGACGGCGGCAACCGCGTCGGGCGAGCCGTCGAAGCCGCCGACCTTGACCTGGTCGAGCTTGCCGGCTTCCTTGAGGGCGGCCACGGCGCCGAGCGCCATCTCGTCATTGCCGGAGATCACGCCGATGATGTCCGGATGGGCCTGCAGCAGTGACTGCATCTTCTTGTAGCCCTGCGAGCGGTCCCAGTTGGCCACTTCGCGGCCGACCTTGACCAGGTCCGGATACTGGGTGAGCACGGTCTCGAAGCCGTTCGAGCGGGTGGCGGCGTTGTTGTCGGCCGGGTTGCCGAACAGCTCGACGTAGTTGCCCTTCTCGCCGACCATCTCGACCCACTGGGTGGCGCCGGCAGCCGCGCCCTGCGCGTTGTTGGAGACGAGCTGCGCCTTGGCGAGGCCTTCCTGGTTGATCTCGGCGTTGACGAGGAACACCGGGATGTTGGCGGCGACCGCCTTCTTGACGGCGCCGACCGAACCATCGGCGTTGGCCGGATCGAGGATGATCGCCACCGACTTGTTGGTGATGGCGGTGTCGATCAGCGTGCTCTCGGCATTGGTGTCACCCTTGTGGGCCGACACGTTGGCCGTGTAGCCGAGCTTCTCGGCCGTCGCCTTGGCGACCTCGCCCTCGGTGAACCAGTAGGGGTTGGCCGGGTCGGTGACGATGATCGAGATGAGGCCGTCGGCATAGGCGTAGCCGCTCATCAGCGGCGCCATGGCCGCGGCAGCGAAGAGGACACGGCGAAGGCTGGTAGTCATGTTTCTCACTCCCTAATTAACCTGGTTGATCAACGCGCCGGACAGACGGCGAGGCTTTCCGCACCAGACGATGTTCCTCCGGCCTGGTACAGAGAAGGGCTTGAATGGATTGCCGTTTCAGAACCGCTTGCCACCGTACTGGAGGCTGTTGAGCAGCACGGCGAGCACGATGACGGCGCCGGTGAACACGGTCTGCCAGTAGGCGGAGACGCCGATGATCACCAGGCCGTCGGACAGGAAGCCGATGACGAAGGCGCCGAGCATGGTGCCGCGGACGTTGCCGCGGCCGCCGTTCAGCGAGGCGCCGCCGATCACCACCGCGGCGATGGCAATCATCTCGTAGGTGAAGCCGGCCGTCGGACCGGCCGAGGTGAGCTGCGAGGACAGCACCAGGCCGGCGACCGAGGCCAGCATGCCGGACAGGGCGTAGACGCAGACATGGACGAAGGGAACCGGCACGCCCGACAGCTCGGCGGCGCGCTGATTGCCGCCGGTGGCGTAGATCCAGCGGCCGAAGGCGCTGCGGGCCAGCATGATGCCGAACACCGCCGCCAGGATGGCCAGCACCACGACGCTGACCGGGATGCCGAACAGCCGGTTGAAGCCGAGCCAGTCGAAGCCGGTGTTGCCGTAGGTGTCGTTGCCGCCGAGGTTGTTGTAGGTGAGGCCGTTGGTGATCAGGAGCGCGATGCCGCGGGCGACGTAGAGGATGCCGAGCGTCGCCACGAAGGCCGGAACGCGCATGTAGGCGACCAGTACGCCGGTGATCGAGCCGAGGAAGGCGCCGAAGGCCAGCGTCATCACCACCACCGCCCAGACCGGCGGGTAGAGGATGATGCCCATCGAATTGAAGGTGACGCCCTGCATCAGGAAGCCGGCGACGATGCCGGCGAGGCCCAGCACCGAGCCGACCGACAGGTCGATGCCGCCGGTGAGGATGACCAAGAGCATGCCGATGGCCAGGATGCCGTAGATGGCGACGTGCGACGACATGATCAGGAGGTTGCTGACCGTCAGGTAGTTCGGCGACATCAGCGAGAAGAAGACGATGATCACCAGCAAGGCGGCGAAGGCGCGCCCCTCAATCAGAAGGCCGGCGATGTTGATCTTCTGCTTGGCGGCCGCCGGAGCCAGTTTCGAGACATCAGTATTCGACATGGACGTTGTCCTGCTCATTCGATTAATGGACAACGGCTTCGCCCGAAGCCGCCATGATTCTTGCCTTGGTCACATCAGAACCGAATTCGGCAGAGATCTTGCCCTTGTGCATGACGATGATGCGATGAGCGACGCTCAGGCATTCGCCGACTTCCGACGTCGTGTAGAGAACGGCGAGGCCCTCGCGGGCGCCCTCGGCGAGCAGGCGGAACACCTCGGCCTTGGCGCCGATGTCGATGCCGCGGCTCGGCTCGTCGAGCAGGAGCGCCTTGGGGTTGGTCGACCACATCTTGCCGATCACCACCTTCTGCTGGTTGCCGCCCGACAGCGAGCCGATCAGGTGATCGGGCGAGCCGGCCTTGATGGTGGTGCGGCGGATGGCGTTGGAGATGTGGTCGCGTTCGAGCCGGCGGGAGGTGAACAGGCCGCGGACGAGACGCCGCAGGTTGGCGAGCGACAGGTTCTGGCCGATGGTCATGGTCTGCACCAGGCCGTCGCGCTGCCGGTCCTCGGGCACCAGCACCAGGCCGGCGGCGATGCGGTCGGCGATGCTGGCCCGGGTGATCTCCCGGCCGTAGAGCCGCACCTTGCCGGTCTCGGCCGTCAAGCGGCCGGCCAGACATTCGAGCAGTTCGGTGCGGCCAGCGCCCATCAGGCCGTAGATGCAGACGATCTCGCCGCCGCGCACGCTGAGCGACAGTTCGTCGACCAGCCTCTGGTTGCCGGTGGAATCGCAGACGGTGACCCCCTCGACCTCCAGCACGACATCGCCGAAGGTGTAGTCGGTGGGCGGCGAGCCGAGATTGAAGTGCTCGCCGACCATATTGCGGACGATCCATTCGAGGTCGATGTCGGCGCGCGGGGCATAGGCGGTCATGTTGCCGTCGCGCAGCACCACGGCGTGGTCGGTGATCTGCAGCGCTTCTTCGAGATGATGCGAGATGTAGACGATGGAGACGCCACGGCTCTTGAGGTCGCCGATCACCTTGAACAGCACCTCGACTTCCGAGGCGGAGAGGGCCGAGGTCGGCTCGTCCATAATCAGGATGCGGCTGTTGACCGACAGGGCGCGGGCGATCTCGACGATCTGCTGCTGGCCGAGGCGCAGGTCCTCGACCTTGATGCGCGGGTCGATGTTCTCCTCCAGTTCGGAGAGCAGCAGGCGGCATTGCCGCTCCTCCTCGGCGAAGTCGACGCCGTAGGGCGTGCGGATCTCGCGGCCCATGAAGATGTTGTCGCGCACCGTCATGTTGGGCGCCAGACTCAGCTCCTGGTGGATGATCGAGATGCCGTGGTCGCGCGCCTCGGTGGAGGAGCCGAATTCGATCGTCTCGCCGTCGAGGATGATCTCGCCGGAGGTCGGCTTGTAGACGCCGGACAGGATCTTCATCAGCGTCGACTTGCCGGCGCCGTTCTCGCCGAACAGCGTCGTCACCTGGCCGCGGTGAACATCGAAGTTCACACCCTTCAGGGCCTGGATGCTGCCGAACACCTTGGCGACGTTGCGGGCCGACAGCACGACCTCGGCCGCGCCGGCTTCGGGAGCGGGAAAGACGGACGTGTCCACGTTATTGGACCTCCAGGCGAACCGGCGTCACCAGCCAGCTCTTGGGATTGATCAGCCGGAAGGCGCCGACGACGCTGATCGTCTTGCCGGCCAGCGCGCTGGTGTCGACCGCTTCCAGCACCGTCTTCTTCATCTCGTTGTTGAGCGCCGAGCCGGCGTTCTGGTACTCGATCTGGTTGGTGAACGCGCCGAAGTGCACCGTGCCGGTGGCGTCGCGGAGTTCGGTGCCGTTGATGGCCGGGCCGGTCTGGAGGCGGATCTTGACGTCGGGGAGGTCGGGAACCTTCACCTCGTAGATGCCGGACGCCTGCTTCTCGCCGGCGACACCCGTCAGCTTCACCGAGAACACCGGGCCGGACCCGCCGGCGATGCCGTATTTGGCGGTCGCCTCGGCCTTGTCGGCGAGGATCGCCTGCTGCAGCACCGACGCCTCGACGGCCCGCTCCTCGATCGCCTGCTTGATGCCGGGAAAGGCCTTGGCGCCATAGGCGGCCGGCGAGAAGCCGGCCTGCCGCAAATCCTCGGACGAGCCGATCCGCACCACCTTGGTGTCGACGGCGATGGCCAGGATGACGAGGACCACACCGCCGATCAGCGCGGTGCGCCGCCACTTCGGCCGGTTCGACCGGGACGGCCCGGCCGCCTTGGACAGGCCAGCCTGTTTGGTTGGGATTGTCGTGCTCGCCTCAGTGCTCATCGCCTCAGAACCTCATCCTCTGATGATCACGTCCGGGCTGGGCGAAACGGCACTCGGCGGACCGAGCGGCTCCTTCTGGCATCGGAACACGCACCCTCGATCGCCGTGGAACAACCGCGGCGTCCTGCGTACCCGAACCGGAGCGATCCCTCCCAACCATCCCGCGGCCACGTCTCCTCAAACCGCCGCCGGATGTGATCTCGTGATACTTTTTTCAAACCACGCGACAATTAGAACGATAACACACGGGACATCTGTTTTCAATCTATCAAAATTTTGTTCTATGGTCGCAATCGACGATGCAACCATAACGATGTCCGCTTTGTCGCTTGCCGCGCAACACTCCTCGACCGAGCCGTAACGTCAGGATTATCGCCGCATAAACAATATCTTGCGGCAAGCATCTCCCGCCACCTCGATCGCCTTGCTCACCCGCGGCGCCCATCCCTTCCCGGACAGGATCGTCACGAAACGTAACATGATCGCCTGACAGGATGGGACGACCATCCCCCGCCGGACGATCCGGCCGCCCCGCCGGCGCGCCGTTGATCGGCACGTCGGCGGCATTCCGGCCCTGCTCAGGCTGGCAGCCTGGCCCGCAGGAGGTCCAGCAGGGTCTCGGTGTCCTTGGCGAAGGCGCGGATGCCCTCGGAGAGCTTCTCGGTGGCCATGGCGTCCTCGTTGAGCTGCCAGCGGAAGCTGGCCTCGTCGAGCGGCAGCGGCCGGATGTCGGCGGCCGGCGGGTTGGCGCCGAGCCGGCGCTCCACCGGCCCTTCCATGGCCCGCAGGCTGTCGATGAGGCCGGGGCTGATGGTCAGCCGGTCGCAGCCGGCGAGGCCGAGGATCTGGTCGGTGTTGCGGAAGGAGGCGCCCATCACCACCGTCTTGTAGCCGAAGGCGCGGAAATAGTCGTAGATCTCGCGTACCGAGCGGACGCCCGGATCGTCCTCAGACGAGGTGACGACGGCGCCATGCGCCTTGTACCAGTCGGTGATGCGGCCGACGAAGGGCGAGATCAGGAACACGCCGGCGGCGCCGCAGAGCGCGGCCTGCGCCTTGGCGAAGATCAGCGTCAGATTGCAGGCGATGCCCTTGTTCTTCAGCTCGGCCGCCGCCTTGACGCCTTCCCAGGTGGCGGCGATCTTGATCAGGATGCGGCTCGGGGCAACGCCGGCCTCGCGATAGAGGGCGATCAGCCGCTCGGCGCGGCGCACCGTGGCGGCGGTGTCGAAGGACAGGCGGGCGTCCACCTCGGTCGAGACGTAGCCGGGCACGATGCGCGACAGCTCGGCGCCGAAGTTGACGGCCAGCTTGTCGAGCGCCAGCTCGAGGCGGGCGTCGGCGTTGCGCTCCCGCGCCACGGCATAGTCGACGGCATCCTGCATCAGCGCGGCATATTCGGGCTTGCTCGCCGCCTTCAGGATGAGGCTCGGGTTGGTGGTGCAGTCCTCGGCGCGGGCCGACTTGATCTCGGCGATGTCGCCGGAGTCGGCAACGATGATCGTATGCCGGGCAAGCCCGGCGAGCTTGTCGCCCATGTTGGTTTCACCTTCTTCAGTTGCAGCGGATGCGGTGCCCTGACGGCGGGGACCTGCCGCCGTGACGGAATGTTGTCCGGCCGCAGCCAGCCGCCAGCGGCGGCGCGACAGGATCGCGCCCGGCGCAACGGCTGGGAGATCGGTTTCGGGAGTTTCGCGCGTCGGCCCCGTCATGTCCGGGCCGGGCGGGAGCGGCGGCAGCCGCCGCTCCCGAGGCCGGGGGCCGGCGAAGGTCGGCCGTCCGGCGTCTTCTGTATCGGGCGCGGCACGCCGGCGGTCCGGCGCGCCGCGGTCTCATCTTCAGGGAACCAGGACGATCTTCAGCGACTTGTCGCCCTTCTTCATCATCTTGAAGCCTTCGTCATAGTCCTTGAGCGGCAGCTTGTGGGTGACCACGCCGTCGGTCGGCAGGCGGCCGTCGGCGATGGCGTCGATGACGAAGGGATAGACGTAGGGGCTGAGGTGGGCGCCGAGAACGTCGAGTTCCTTGCGGTCGGAGATGATCGACCAGTCGCAGGTGACGTCGTGGCTGAACACGCTGAACTCGACGAAGCGGCCGAGCTTGCGGATCATCTTCAGGCCCTGCAGCACGCTCGACGGATGGCCGGTGGCCTCGATGTAGACGTCGCAGCCGTAGCCGTCGGTCAGGCCCTTGACGATCTTGTCGACGTCCTCCTTGAACGGGTTGAGCACCATGTCGGCGCCGAACTGCTTGGCAAGCGCCAGCCGGTCCTCCTTGCCGTCGAGCACGATCAGCGTCTTGGGATTCTTGAGCCGCAGCGCGCCGACCATGCCGAGGCCGAGCGTGCCGGCGCCCGACAGCACCACCACGTCATCGAACTGCACGTTGGCGCGGTTGACGGCGTGCGCCGAGCAGGCATAGGGCTCGATCAGCACCGCCTTTTCCAGCGGCACGTCGTGCGGCACCTTGTGGGTGCGCGATTCCTTGGGGAAGCGCATGTAGCCGGCCATGGCGCCGTTGACGTTGGTCTGGAAGCCGTAGACGTCGTGCTTCTCGCACATCCAGTATTCGCCGCGCTGGCAGAAGCGGCAATGGCCGCAGGGCACGATCTGCTCGGACACCAGGCGGTCGCCCAGCTTGTACTTGCCCTCGGCGGCGACGTTCTCGCCGATCTCGACGGCGACGCCGACGAACTCATGGCCGGGGATCATCGGCGCCTTGATATAGGCCGGCTGGTCGGCATCGCCCCAGAAGGACGCCGCGCCGTCGTAGCTCTTGATGTCGCCGGCGCAGATGCCGCAGCCCTCGACCTTGATGATGATCTCGTCCGGGCCGGCGCGCGGCACGTCGACGGTGGCGAGGCGGAAGTCGCCGGGGGCGTAGGCGACCACGGCTTCCATGGTCTTCGGCAGTTCGCCGAGCGAGATGGAGTGAGCGTGCTTGACGATGTTCATGTTTTCCTCCCTGGGGAAAGAAGGCCGACACGGCGCGTCTCGATTGCCGGCGTGCCGCCGCCGTCGTGGGTCTCCGGCCGCGCCGAGACGCGGCTCATCGGTCGCGCCCCGCGGCGCGACCAGGCTGTCGATTCCATAAGGCCGCCGGCGGCGGCCGGTCCTTCACGCCACCTTCGGCGCGACGCTGCCCGCCATGGTCTCGAGGATGACGCAGCAGGACGCCGAGCCGGCATCAAGGACGCCGCGCGACCGCTCGCCGAGGCGGCTCGCCCGGCCGACCCTGGCGATCATGCCGACGGTGGAGTCCCGGCCCTGGCGGGCGGCCTCGGTCATGTCGTCGAGCGCGACCTTGTAGGGCTTGCCGGCGGCCAGCGCCGCCTCGAAAGCCTCGACGGCCGGCACCAGCGTGTCGAGCAGCGTCTTGTCGCCGGGCTTGGCGCCGCCGATGTCCAGCACGCCGTCGAGGCCGGCCCGGACCATCCTGGCGAAGGCGGGCGCGTCGAGTTCGGTCACGCCATCGAGCGAATCGGCCATCTCGTTGAAGAAGGTGCCGTAGAGCGGCCCCATCGAACCGCCGATGCCGGCCATCAGCGTGTTGCCGAGCGTGGCGAGGCTCTCCTTCAGGCCGGGCGTCGGCGTGCCGAGCGCCTGGGCGCAGAGGTTGAAGCCCTTGGCCATGTTGACGCCGTGGTCGCCGTCGCCGATGGCGCCGTCGATCTCGCTGAGGCGGTCGCGCTGAGCGACGATCGCCTTGATCAGGTCGGTCACCACGAAGCCGGCGTCATTCACCTGAAGACCCATGACGCACCCCCTCACTTGACCAGGCCGACCGAGCGCGCCGGATGGGCGAGCAGCCGGTCCAGCTCGTCGTCGAGCCGCATCACCGTCAGCGTGGCGCCCATCATCTCCAGCGAGGTGAAGTAGTTGCCGACGAAGTTGTGACGAATCTCGATGTTCCGCTGGCCGAGCACGTCGGCGATGCGGTCGTAGAGGATGTAGAGTTCCATGACCGGCGTGGCGCCGAGGCCGGACAGCAGCACCGCCACCTTGTCGCCGGCCGCGAAGGGCAGGTCGGGCAGCACGTAATCGAGCATCATGTCGGCCATTTCGGCCGCCGGACGGGTCTTCATCACCGAGACGCCGGGCTCGCCGTGGTGGCCGATGCCGACCTCCATCTCGCCGTCCTTGATCATGAAGTTGGGGTGGCCGACCGCCACCAGCGTGCAGGGCGACAGACCGATGCCGATCGAGCGGGTGTTGTCGATCGCCTTCTGGGCGGCGGCGATCACCTCGTCGAGGCTGCCGCCCTCGGCGGCGCGGGCGGCGCCCACCTTCCACATCAGGATCTCGCCGGCGACGCCGCGGCGCTTGGCCAGCTCGTCCTTGGGAGCGGAGGCGACGTCGTCGTTGGCGACGACGGTCTTGACGGTGAGGCCGTCCTTGGCGGCCATCTTCACCGCCATCTTCACGTTCATGTTGTCGCCGGCATAGTTGCCGTAGAGGCAGGCGACGCCCTCTCCGCCATCGCATGCCTTGAAGGCGTCATAGAACGACTGGGCGGTGGGAGAGGAGAAGATTTCGCCGATGGCCACGGCGTCGACCATATTCTCGCCGACGTAGCCGACGAAAGCCGGCTCATGACCCGAGCCGCCGCCGGTGACCACGCCGACCTTGCCGGCCTTGGGCGCCGAATTGACCTTGACGACGCGCGGGTTGTCGGTGACCGACACCAGATCCTTGTGCGCCTTGACATAGCCGCGGACAGCATCCTCGACCATCAGATCGGGATCGTTGAATATCCTGTTCATTCGCGATCTCTCCACCCCTCGCCGGAAAGCCCTCCGGCGACCTTGACCCTCGCGAGAGACCCGACACTCGCCTCGACGCCATCGCAGCGCGCGATCGAACCGACAGCAGCCGTCCTGAAGTCCCTCGACATCTGCACGCTCCTCCCAGAGCGCTCTCAGATCGTGTTACATACGTTACAGCCGGGCCGGCGGGATGTCAAACAAGAAGTGCATTTTCTCACGCAAAATTGCCATTTTGGGTCGATTTAGTGTGATTAACGTATCATCGAATGTGATTTTGTGCTGGCGGGACACCGGGCAACTCAGTTCAACGGGTGGCATGGTGCGCCAGTGACAGCCCGCTCGTCCGCGTCGGCGGCGGAAAGCGAAAGCGCGCCGCGCCTTCCCCCCACGACCACCCAAGCCGCCCGCCGGCAGGCGTCCTGTTCTCCGGCATCGGCGAGGACAGCGACATCGGGAGGCCACCTTTCACACTGGCGGCCCGACCCTCCCAGACCACCCGGACAGGCTGAAGTTCAAGGCAGATCGCCTGAAAATCTCCACTTCCGAGGACCATGGGCGAGGCGGCCCGCTTCCGTCAGGTCAAGGACGCGAGGACAAACCGGCGCTCGCCGTCGGCCGGTGCGATCACCTCCAGCCGTCGCGTTCGCCACGCCCTTTTTGGGGACGATATGCGTGCTTGCATCCGCCGGCGCCAGGGCGGTGGTGACGGACGCCGACAGACGATCCCGTGAAATCACCCCCATCGACGGGCAACAACAGCCAGCATCCAGGTAAACCACGTATATGTTACATTGCTAACCTGGCGTGATAACTTCGGATATCCCCCTGACCTTTGACCAAACGGAAAGCGCGATGCCGCCCGTCATTGTCCGGATCGGCCGGCCGATGTGGCGTCGCGCCGGAAGCTGCCAACCGCCTGCGGTCATTGGCTTTCATGGCCAGTGAAGTCACATCGGAGCGTTCACCGAGGCAGCCCCGGCGCCGCTTCGGCCAGGCAACGGCCAGTGATCCGTTTCGAGCGGGGGTGGCAGAGGGGCAAGGCCACATCACGCAACACGCCGTTACGCAGGACGAACAGCCATTGCCGGAGGAGCCCCTTCGGTCGCTATTGCCGCCCGGCAGGCTATCGATCGGGGGAGCGGGAAGTTATCCTTCAAAAGCAGCCGCTAGCGTAGCGCTAAGTCCAGAAGCGCTCCCACGCGGACACGTCTGGATCGCGCGCGGCACCCACGGCCGGCGATCGTCGCCGGATGACGCCTTGATATGCGGTGGGAGACTCATGATATCATGCGCCGCGGCACGACGAAGGAGCGATGACAATCGCATCATTCTAGTGCGACTTTGGCAACAAAACGTGTATGTTGAACAAGATCACTTTCTTCTCGCAATGGATGTGGCGCTGTGCAAGACGACCTTGAGACACGAAGCACGCGGGCCTTCGCCGGACCGGCCGGTCGACGCAAGGTTCTGCTCGACTACCTGTTGCCCATCGGGTCCGCCCAGGTTGACGAACTCGCCGAGCATTTCGGCGTCAGCCGGATGACCGTTCACCGGGATCTCAAGGTGCTGGAGGAGCAGGGTATCGTCCGGCGCGTGCATGGTGGCGTCACAGTGAGATCGTCCAATCTGGTGGACAGCACGATCCTCTACCGCTCGCGCCTCGCCGACAACGAGAAGGACGCGATCGCCAAGGCGGCGATCGAGCTGATCGAGCCCGGTCAGGCGATCCTTCTCGATGATTCGACCACGGTCGGACATCTCGCCGCGCAGATCGTCACCTGCAAGCCGCTGACGGTGATCACCAGCAGCCTGTCGATCATCAACACGCTGAAGGATGCTCACGGCATCGAAACCATCTGCCTCGGCGGCCATTACAATCCGCGCTTCAACGCCTTCTTCGGCTATTTCTGCGAACAGACCATCGGCTCGCTCAGGGCCAACATCCTGTTCATGTCGACGTCGACCGTATTCGGCCTCACCGCCTATCACCAGCAGGAAGAGGTGGTGAAGACCAAGCGGGCGCTGATGGCCGCCGCCGACCGCAAGGTGCTGCTGATCGACAGCTCCAAGTTCGAGAAGACCGCCCTGATCAAGCTCGCCTCGCTGACCGAGTTCGACCATGTGATCACCGACGGCGGTATTTCGCCGGCCGAAGCCGATGCCCTGCGCAAGGAAGGCGTCGATTTGCGGGTGGTGGACGTCTGAGGACGCAGTTTCGGGGACCGGGATGATGTGACGCGGCGGCTCGCCGTGGGCGGTTTGCTGCGGGCCCCGATCTTGAGGACGGCGCCCGGTCGTCGGGTGTTGCGCCATCGCTTGTTATATGGAAGCGCACCGGCGACTATCGCCGATGCCGGCGCGCGAACAGCGCAGCTGAGCGGAATGGCGCTGTCGCAGCGAAAACGCCGTCGCGGGCCGAGCCCGTCGCAACTTCAAACGTTCGGAAGAAAAATGGCGCGCTCGAAGAGATTCGAACTCCTGACCCTCAGATTCGTAGTCTGATGCTCTATCCAGCTGAGCTACGAGCGCAAGCCAATACGACAGGGGCACCGCCGCGATGAAATCGGCGGCTCCAATCGCTGGGGAGTGTCTAACCAACTCACCGGATGAATGCAAGTGCTTTCTACGGCGGCAGGGCGGCTTTTTGCAAACCGGGCAAGTTTCCGCCTTTTCAAATGGTTAGCCGAAAGCGTGCCGGCGGCAAAACTTCGGCCGGCAAAGGATTTTGCCGCCGCGCGGCGATTTTCCGGGGCGTCGCCGTCAGGCCTGCCGAACAGTCCGGCGGCCATCCGGAAGGGCATCAGCCGAGGCGGCGGACAACGGCCGGCGCGTCGGCCGGACCGCCAGGACAAGCGCGGTGACGGCAACCGCAACAAGCATCGGCAGCCAGAGAACGATGCCAGACCAGGCGAGCAGCCGGTTGATGGGACGACCGCGCCCGCCGGCGACCAGTTCGTGCAGCGACAGGGAGGCGAAGCCGAGCCCGACGGCGAGATAGGCCAAACTGGCGAGAAGAGCGAGAACAACCATCGGTCCGACCCTGATCTCTGAGCGCCGGTCGCCAAACCGGCCAAATGAAAAAAGAAACTCTCAAGCCTGCTTTTCAGGCCGCTCCAAGCAGCCGGCAGGCCATTCGTTCTCTCCCGAGGTCCGGGGTTTAAACCTCGCACGGCCAAGGTTAACAAAGGGTTGGCCGAGCGCCCCGATCCGGGACAGGCGCCATATTCGTCCTGTGCCGAGTATACACGATTTTTACCAAGAGTCGCGCCAAAACCTGAAAGCATCCCCGAAGTATGCGCCGCGCTGAAACGCCGCATGCCCGGACAAAGCCAATACCGCCGCTGCCCCCTCTTCTGGACGCGTTGAAATTTCCCGCGGTACGCCCGCCTTCCAGCCCAATGCGCTAGGGCAATTCCAGCCAAAGCGGGAGCCGGTCTGGCGTCCGGAATTGCGTCTCAACACGGGGATGGAGCATTTCCGGTGAACCGGATTTCACCGGACATGCTCTAGGCCCGCCGACCGGACGGCGCGAAGGGTTCGAGGCGGCGATGCAGGTCCTCGATCGCCGCGAGGCGGTCTTCCGCCCCCTGCCCCAGCCTTGCCGCGACCGCCGCGGCGAGATGGCCGATCAGCGACATCGGCGCCACGTAGCTGTCGAACAGGCTGGCGCCCTGGTTGGGGCAGCGCAGCGTGACGCTCGCCAGATGCGCGGTGCGGGTGGCAGAGGCGTCGGTGACCAGCAGGATGCGGACGCCGGCCTCGCGGACAACAGCCATCGCTTCGCGCAGGGCCGGCGGCCGGCGGCGGAAGCCGAACACCAGCAGCGCGTCGTCGGGACCGAGCCCGACGAGATCCTCGGCCAGCGTCTGACCGGGCAGCGGCAGCAGGCGCACGTCCGGCCGCACCTGGACGAGGAGGCCGCGGGCATAGGCGGCGAGCGCCGCCGAATTGCGGAAGCCGAGGACGTTGAGGCGTTTGGCCGAGACGAGCAGCGCCACGGCGGCCTCCAGTGTCGCCGGCGGCAGTTCGGCCGACAGGCGCCGCAGGTTCTCGATATCCTGGGCGACATGGCGATCGAAATCGGCCGGCCGGCCGGCCGCCAGTTCGTAGAGCGGCGAGCCCCAGGTGCGGGCGGCGCGGGCGGTACGGCGGAGATCGCCGTAGCTCTGGTAGCCGAGGCGACGAAAGAAGCGGGCGGCCGTGGCGGCCGACACGCCGGCGCGACCGGCCAGCTCACCGGCGGTGAAGGCCGAGAGGTCGCCGCCCGTCTCCAGCACGACCTCGGCGAGCCGCTTCTCGCTTTCGGTTAGCCGGTCGAAAGCGGCGGCGATGCGCGCCTCGATGTCGTCTGCCGGCCTGGCGCCCGTCGCGACGGCAATCGCCTCTTTTTTCATCTTTTCCATTTCATGAAAATTCTCTTTCATATAGTCTCGACTGTCAAGCCGGACGCCCCGGCAACAGGAAGCCCGACCCGATGACCGACCCGTTCGCCGACCCGGCCTTGTCGCCCGCCAGCGCCGCCTTCTTCACCAACCCCGGCCACCGGGCCGGCCCCTACCCGGAAGCCTTCAAGGCGACGCTGTCGCAGGCCGGCCACCTCCGGGCGGCTGGCGTCGTCTCCGCCTGGGCGGGCTACGCGCCGACGCCGCTGGTATCGCTGCCGCTGCTGGCCGGCCGGCTCGGCATCGCCAGCCTTCACTACAAGGATGAGAGCGGCCGCTTCGGTCTCGGCTCGTTCAAGGCGCTGGGCGGCGCCTATGCGGTGTTCCGGCTGCTGGCCGCCGAACTCCGCCGCCGCAATGGCACGGTCGATGAAGCGGCGCTGGCCGCCGGCCGCCTGAAGGAAGCCGTCAGCGACATCACCGTCTGCTGCGCCACCGACGGCAACCACGGCCGCTCCGTCGCCTGGGGCGCGCAACTGTTCGGCGCGCGGGCGGTGATCTTCATTCACGCCACCGTCTCCGAGGGCCGGGCCGAGGCGATCCGCCGCTACGGCGCCGAGGTGGTGCGGACGGCCGGCAACTACGACGATACGGTGCGCGAGGCCGACCGCGCCGCCGCCGGGAACGGCTGGTTCGTGGTCTCCGACACCTCCTACCCCGGCTATACCGACATTCCGCGCGACGTCATGCAGGGCTATGCGGTGATGGTGGCCGAAGCGCTCGCCGACCTCGACGCACCGCCCACCCACGTCTTCGTCCAGGGCGGCGTCGGCGGCCTCGCGGCGGCGGTGACCGCCCATCTCTGGGAAGCCCTTGGCGCCGAGGTGCCGGTCATCACCGTCGTCGAGCCGGACAAGGCCGCCTGTCTCTACGAAAGCGCCATGGCTGGCCGGCCGGTGACGGTCACCGGCGATCTCGACACCGTCATGGCCGGCCTTGCCTGCGGCGAGCCATCGCTGATCGCCTGGCCGATTCTTCAGCAAGGCGCCGGCGCCTTCATGGCCATCCCCGACGAGGCGGCCCTTCAGACCATGCGCCTCTTGGCGTCGGGCGTCGGCGGGGCCACCATCGTCGGCGGCGAATCGGGCGTCGCCGGCCTTGCCGGGCTGATCGTCGCCGCCGGACGGGACGACTGGCGCGCGGCGCTCCGCCTCGACGGCGGGGCGCGCGTGCTGGTGTTCGGCAGCGAGGGCGACACCGATCCGGACCTTTATACCCGCATCGTCGGCCGCACCGGCGAGGCGGTCCGCGCTGGAGCTTTGCGATGACCGACCATTCTGCCGCCCTTCCCGTCAACGGCGACCGCCTCATCGGCCGTCTCAAGGCGCTCGGCCAGATCGGCGCGCTGCCGGAAGGCGGCGTCTGCCGCCTGGCGCTGACGCCCGAGGACGGCGCCGGCCGCGACCTGGTGGTCGGCTGGATGAGGGAGCAGGGCCTTGCCGTGGCGATCGACCCGATCGGCAACATCTTCGCCACCCGCAAGGGCACCCAGGACGGGCCGTCGGTGATGATCGGCTCGCATGTCGACACGGTGGCGACCGGCGGCATCTACGACGGCAATCTCGGCGTGCTGGCCGGCCTCGAGGTGCTGAAGGCGCTCGACGACGCCGGCATCGCCACGGTGCGGCCGGTCACCGTCGCCGCCTTCACCAACGAGGAGGGCGCCCGCTTCCAGCCGGACATGCTGGGCAGCCTCGTCCACGTCGGCGGCCTGCCGCTTGAGGAAGCGCTCGACACCATCTCCATCGACGGCACCCGGCTCGGCGACGACCTCGCCGACATCGGCTACGCCGGCGACGCGCCGCTCGGCGGCGTCCAGGCGGCCGCCTATCTCGAATATCACATCGAGCAGGGGCCGGTGCTGGAGGCCGAGGGCGTCGAGATCGGCGTCGTCGAGGGCGTGCAGGGCATTTCCTGGACCGAGATCACGCTGAGCGGCCGGGCCAGCCACGCCGGCGCCACGCCGATGCGGCTCCGCCGCGACGCCGGCCTCGCCGCCGCCCGCGTCGCCCACGGCGTTGCCGACATCGCCCGGTCGATCGGCGGCGACATGGTCGGCACCGTCGGCTCGCTGCGCCTCAGGCCCAATCTCGTCAACGTCGTGGCCGAGATGGCGCAACTGACCGTCGATCTCCGTCACCCACAGGAAAAGGTGCTGGCCGAGGCCGAGGCGCGGCTCGCCGCGCTGGTCGCCCGCGTCGCCGAGGAGGAGCACGTCTCCTTCACCCGCCGCCGCCTCGCCCGCTTCGAGCCGGTGGCCTTCGACCGCGACCTGGTCGGCCGGGTGGAGCGGACGGCCAAGAGCCTCGGCCTCACCACCCGCCGCATGTTCTCGGGCGCCGGCCACGACGCCCAGATGCTGGCCCGCATATGCCCGGCCGCCATGGTGTTCGTGCCGTCGATCGCCGGCCTCAGCCACAACATCGCCGAATACACGGCGCCGGACGACATCGCCAACGGTCTTGCGGTGCTCGGTACGCTGGCGCTGGAACTGGCCGGCCGCGCCAACGCGCCCGCCTGAGGAGAGTTCAATGTCCCGTACCCTAGTCGTCGGCGCCGCCCAGATGGGACCGATCGCCCGCGCCGACAGCCGCGCCGCCGTCGTCGCCCGGATGATCGCGCTGCTCGAACAGGCCGCCCGCCGCGGCTGCGACCTGGTGGTCTATCCGGAACTGGCGCTGACCACCTTCTTCCCGCGCTGGTTCATGGCCGATCAAGCCGAGGTCGACGCCTTCTTCGAAACCGAGATGCCGAACGAGGCGACGGCGCCGCTGTTCGCGCGTGTCAGGGAACTCGGCGTCGCAATCAGCTTCGGCTATGCCGAGAAGACGGTGGTGGACGGCCGCGTCCGGCGCTTCAACACGGCAATCCTCACCGACCGCACCGGCGAGATCGTTCACCGCTACCACAAGGTCCACCTGCCGGGGCACACGGAGAATGAGCCGTGGCGGGCCTTCCAGCATCTCGAAAAGCGCTACTTCGAGCCGGGCGACACCTTCTTCGCGCCGGCTGACTGCCTTGGCGGCAAGATCGGCATGGCGATCTGCAACGACCGCCGCTGGCCGGAGACCTATCGCGAGCATGCCCTCAGGGGCACCGAGATGGTGCTGATCGGCTACAACACGCCCTACCACTATCCGCTCGCCCCCGAGCACGACCATCTCCAGTCGTTCCACAATCACCTCGCCATGCAGGCCGGCGCCTACGCCAACGGCATGTGGGTGGTGGGCGTCGGCAAGGCCGGCAACGAGGAGAACTGCGTGCTGATCGGCCAATCCTGCATCATCGCGCCGACCGGCGAGATCGTCGCCATGGCCTCGACGCTCGGCGACGAGTTGGTCACCCACGACTGCGACCTCGACCGCTGCACCGAGATCCGCGAGAACATCTTCAACTTCGCCAAGCACCGCCGGCCGGAGATGTATCCGCTGCTGTCGGCGAAAGTCTGACCGCCCATGGCCGACCTGACGCCGATCCCGCTGCCGGTGCTCGTCAAGCGGATGTTCCGCGAGCTTGAGGCGAAAAACAGTGCCTTCCATCTGCCGCGCTTCAAGTTCGCGCGGGCGGCGGCCGGCCGCGATTTCTCGACGTCGATCTTCGGCCGCCGGGCGGCGACGCCGTTCGGGCCGGCGGCCGGGCCGCATACCCAGCTCGCCCAGAACATCGTGCTGTCCTGGCTCGCCGGCGGCCGGGTGATCGAGCTGAAGACCGTGCAGGTGCTCGACCGGCTGGAGATCGGCCGCCCCTGCATCGACATGGCGACGGTCGGCTTCAACATCGAGTGGTCGCAGGAACTGACGCTCGAACAATCGCTTGAGGAATACGTCAAGGCGGCGATGCTGATCGAGATGGCCAAGGCGGAAGGGCTGGCGCCGGGCCTTGCCGACACCGTGTTCGACATGAGCGTCGGCTACGACCTCGCGGGCATCCGCTCGGACAAGGTGCGCGCCTTCATCGCCGGCATGAAGGACGCGAGCGCCGTCATCGACAAGCTGCGGCGCGAAATTCCCGACGCCTACGCCCGCTTCCGCGACCTTCCTTTCCCGACCTGCATTTCCGACAGCGTCACCGTCTCCACCTTCCACGGCTGCCCGCCCGGCGAGATCGAGGCGATCGCCGCTCATCTCATGGAAACGGAAGGGCTCGACGTCGTCGTCAAGCTCAACCCGACGCTGCTCGGCAAGGCCGATCTCGACGCCCTGCTGCATGACCGGCTCGGCTACGCCGACCTCGTGGTGCCCGACGCGACCTTTGAGAAGGATGCCAAATGGGAGGACGTCAGGGGCATCGTTAGTCGGCTTGGCAATCTCGCCGATCGGCTCGGCCGTGGCTTCGGCGTCAAGTTCTCCAACACGCTTCTGGTGGAGAATCACAAGGATTTCTTCCCGGCCGGCGCCCGTGAGATGTATCTCTCCGGACCGCCGCTGCACGTGCTGGCGGTGACGCTGGTCGAGCACTTCCGCGCCGAGTTCGGCGATCGCTTTCCGATCTCCTTTTCGGCCGGCATCGATGTCGGCAACTTCGCGGAGACGGTGGCGCTCGGCCTCAAGCCGGTCAGCGTCTGCACCGATCTCCTGAAGGGCGCCGGCTACGGTAAGGGCGCGGAATATGTCGCCGACCTCGCCGACCGCATGGCCGAGATGGAAGCGGCCGACCTCGACGCCTACGCGCTCAGGGCCTTCGGGCTCGCCGAAGCGGCGCTCGACGATCTCGACATCCCGGAGGTGCGCAAGGAGGCGCTGCGGGCGGCGCTCGAAACCGGCGACGACCTTCGCGCCGCCGCCGGCGGCGATTTCGCGGCGTGGGTGTCGGCGGCCCGGCTGCGCAATACCGCCCACTACGCCGCCCGCGTCCGCGCCGACCGCCGCTATACGGCCGCCGAGACCGGCCATCCGCCGCGCAAGACGCATGTGCCGCTCGACCTTCTCGACTGCGAGACTTGCGGCAAGTGTATCAGCGTCTGTCCCAACGACGCCGTCTTCCGTTATCCGCTAATGGCGGCGCGCGCCCAGCAGATCGGCATCTTCGCCGACGTCTGCAACCGCTGCGGCAACTGCGATGTCGCCTGCCCCGAGGACGGCGGACCGTTTGCCCGCAAGCCCAACGTGTTCGGCTCCCTCGACAGTCTCGATAGCGCGCCAGACCGTGACGGCTTCTTCGTCGAGACGACGGCGGCCGGCCGTCGCATCCACCTTCGCGACGGCGGCCGGCGCGTGACAATCGAGGCCGACGGCAGCGCCGATCAACCGTTCGACGCCGACCGGCTGGCCCTGTTCGCCCGCATCGCCGCCGCCGTGACGGCGCCCGACGTCGTCACCTACGCCAATGCCGCCTTCGACTGACGGAACCAGCCCATGATCGCCATCACCCTTTCCGTCAACGGACGCGACCACAGTCTCGACGTCGAGGCCAACGAAACGTTGCTCGCCGTGCTGCGCGACCGGCTGAAGATCACCTCGCCCAAGGACGGTTGCTCCGGCCAGGGCCAGTGCGGCTGCTGTCTGGCGCTGATCGGCGGCCGGCCGGCCAAGACCTGCACCGTCAAGGCGGTGGCCGTGAAGGGGCGGCCGGTCGTCACGCTGGAAGGCGTCGACGAAGCGGAGCGGCGGCTCTATGCCGACGCTTTCCAGGCGGCGGCCGGCGTCCAGTGCGGCTTCTGCACGCCGGGCCTCGTCATCCGCATCAAGGCGCTGACCGATGCCGGCGGCGCCACCGACCGCAAGGCGATCGCCGCCGCCCTCGACGGCCACCTCTGCCGCTGTACCGGCTACAAGAAGGTGATCGACGCCGTCGAACTGATCCGCGACGTGAAGGCCGGCCTCAGGCCGCACCCCCTGCCGCTGCCGGCCGGCGGCGTCGGCCGGCCGGTCGAGCGCTTCCGCGGCGGCGAGCTGGCGCTCGGCGACCGACCGTTCCTCGCCGACATCGACCTGCCCGGCCTGTTGCACGGCGCCTTCGTGCTGTCGCCGCACGCCCGCGCCCGCGTCAATGCGATCGACCTGACGCAAGCGCTCGCCCATCCCGGCGTGGTCCGCATCGCCCTGGCCGAGGATGTGCCCGGCGACCGCTGGGTCGGCCAGATCAGGAAGGACTGGCCGGTGCTGGTCGCCGTGGGCGAGGAGGTGCGCTATGTCGGCGACGTCATCGCCGCCGTCGCCGCCGAGACCGCGGCTGCTGCCCGCGCGGCGGCGGCGCTGGTCGCCGTCGACTACACGCTGCTTGAGCCGACTCTCACGCCGGAAGAGGCGCTGAAGCCCGGCGCGCGGCAGGTCAACCCGCGTCATCCCAACCTTCTGTCCGAGACGCTGATCAGTCGCGGCGATGCGGAGGCAGCGCTTGCCGCCTCCACCCACGTGGTGTCCGGCACCTGGCAGACCCAGCGCATCGAGCACCTGTTCCTGGAGCCCGAGGCGGCGCTGGCCGTGCCGCTCGAAGACGGCCGGCTGCATCTCTACTCGCAGGGCCAGGGCGTGTTCGAGGACCGCAAGGCGGTGGCCGGCGTGCTCGGCGAGGCGGTCGACAACATCTTCGTCGAGCTGGTGCCGACCGGCGGCGCCTTCGGCGGCAAGGAGGACATGACGGTGCAGGCGCAGACCGCCCTGCTCGCCCGGCTGACCGGCCGGCCGGTGCGGCTCGTGCTCTCCCGCGAGGAATCGGTGCGCCTCCACCCCAAGCGCCATCCGATGACCATGACCTACGCCGTCGGCTGCGACGCCGACGGCCATATCACGGCGGCGAAAATCGACATCCTCGGCGACAGCGGTTGCTACGCCTCGGTCGGCGACAAGGTGCTGGAGCGGGCGGCCGGCCACGCCTGCGGCCCCTACCGGGTGCCGGCCCTCTCCATCCACTCGGTCGCCGCCTATACCAACAATCCGCCCTGCGGCGCCATGCGCGGCTTCGGCGTCAACCAGACGTCGTTCGCCATGGAGGGTTGCCTCGACCTCCTCGCCGACAAGGTCGGCATCGACGGCTGGGAGATGCGCTGGCGCAACGGCGTGCGGGTGGGCGACGTGTTCTCGTCCGGCCAGATCCTCGAAAAGTCGGTCGGCCTCGAAAAATCGCTGCTCGCCGTCAGGGACGCCTATTACGCGGCGAGAGCCGACGGCAAGGCGGTCGGCATCGCCTGTGCGGTGAAGAACTCCGGCATCGGCAACGGCGCGCTCGAATGGGGCAAGTGCCGGCTGGAGATCGAGGCCGAGGACCGCATCGGCCTCCACATCGGCTTCACCGAGATGGGCCAGGGCCTGCTGACCATCTCCGCCCAGTCGGCGGCCGAGGTGACCGGCCTGCCGTCGTCGATCTTCGTGCCGCAGGTGAACAGCCGCTTCGAGGTCGGCGTCGGCCAGACCACGGGGTCGCGCGGCACGCTCCTGGCCGGCCGGGCGGTGATCAAGGCGGCCGAGGCGCTGCGCGCCGCGCTCGACGCCGGCAGGACGCTGAAGGACCTCGTCGGCGAGGTGTTCGCCGGCGACATCCTGATCGACGACACCACCGCGCCGGGCAAGCTCAACCGCGACGGCAAGATCAAGACGCACACCGCCTTCGGCTGGGCGACGCAGGTGGCGATCCTCGACGAGACTGGCCGCGTCGACCGGGTGATCGCCGCCCACGACGTCGGTAAGGCGCTCAACCCGCGGCTCGCCGAAGGCCAGATCGAGGGCGCCGTGCACATGGGGCTCGGCTACGCGCTGACCGAGCAGCTTCCCTGCCGGAACGGCATGCCGGTGACCGTCAATGTCCGCGAGATCGGCGTGCTCAGGGCCTCCGACATGCCGGAGGTCGAGGTGATGCTGATCGAGGAGCCCGAGCCGGAAGGGCCGTTCGGCGCCAAGGGGCTCGGCGAGATCGGCCTGGTGCCGACGGCCGGCGCCGTCGCCGGGGCGCTGGCCGCCTATGACGGCATCCGCCGGACGGTGCTGCCGATGATCGACAGTCCGGCGGCGCGGGCGCTCAGCGTCGGTCTCGATCCCAACCTCGAACGGAGCGACTGGCATTGACGCACTCGATCACCATCGGACCCGACCGGACCGGCCGTACCGTCGCCATCGTCGACGGCGTCATCGCCGCGACGCCCGATCCGGCGGCGCCGGTAATCGCCTGCCCGGACGGCACGATCGGCCCCGGCGCCGTCTGCGCCCACACCCATCTCTATTCCGGCCTCGCGCCCTATGGCATGCCTGCCGGCGAGCCGGCGCCGCAAAGTTTCATCGAGATCCTGGAAAAGGTCTGGTGGCGGCTCGACCGGGCGCTCGATACCGAAACGCTCAGGGCGTCGGCGCGCGACTATATCGCCAAGGCGCTGCTGGCCGGCACCACCTCCCTCGTCGACCATCACGAGTCGCCGCGGTTCATCAAGGGATCGCTTCAGGTGCTGGCCGATGCGGCCGGGGAACTGGGCGTCAGGGCGCTGCTCGCCTTCGGCGCCACGGAGCGCAACTTCGGCCGCGACGAGGCGGAGGCGGGGCTTGCCGAATGCGCCAATGTCGAGGAGACGCCGCTCGTCCGCCGCCTCGTCGGCCTGCACGCCAGCTTCACCGTCTCCGACGAAACGCTCCGTGAGGCCGGCGATCTCTGCCGCCAGCTCGGCACGGTACTACACGTCCACGTGGCGGAAGCCGCTGATGATGTCAACGATGCCAAAGCGCGCGGCTATGCCGGGCCGCTCGAACGGCTGATCGCCTTCGATGCCCTGCCGGCCGGCTCCATCCTCGCTCACGGTGTGCATCTATCGGCCGAGGCGGTGCGCGAGGCCGATGGCCGCGGCCTCTGGTTCGTCCAGAACCCGCGCTCCAACGAAGGCAACCGCGTTGGCTACGCCGCCAACCTGCGCTTTTCGCAGAGGGTGGCGCTCGGCACGGACGGCTGGGCCGCCGACATGGCCGTCGAGGACGCCGCTCTCCACCGCCTCGCCGCCGCCCACGGCGACAACGGGGCGGACGGCCGGCTGGCGGCCGGTGAGCGGCTGATCGCCGAGCGCTTCGGCCTTGCCGCCGTCGGCCTCAGTCCCGGCGCGGCCGGCGACCTGGTGGTGCGCGAGAGCGGCAAGGTGACGACGGTGGTGGTCGGCGGCCGGCTGGTCGTCGAGAGCGGCCGCCTCGTCGCCGCCGATGCCGGGGCGATCGAGGCCGAGGCGCGCGCCGCGGCGGCGCGGCTCTGGCAGCGCATGGCGGCGCTCCCCCGGTGACGCGCGATCGGCGGCTGGAGCGGCGGACG
Source organism: Pleomorphomonas koreensis DSM 23070 (assembly GCF_000425185.1). Taxonomy (GTDB): domain Bacteria; phylum Pseudomonadota; class Alphaproteobacteria; order Rhizobiales; family Pleomorphomonadaceae; genus Pleomorphomonas; species Pleomorphomonas koreensis. Next base: position 235,448 of record NZ_AULH01000001.1, on the reverse strand, counting down.
CCCGGTCCTATCCGGACTGCGGCCCCAGTCGTTTGTTTGCGCATCGGATTTTTCCGAAAAGTAGGCCCACTTTTCGGTCCGTTGCTCTATTGTCGCGCCGAGAGGAGCCCCCGATGATCTATTTTCTCGACACCGCCGACGCCGCCGCCATCGCCCGGCTTTGCGATCTCTACCCGATCGCCGGCGTCACCACCAATCCGACACTGGTCGCCCGCGAGAAGCGGCCGTTTCCCGACGTGATCCGCGACATCCGCGCGGTGATCGGCGACGGCGCCATGCTGCACGTGCAGGTGACCGGCCGTGACGCCGAGACCATGGTGACGGAAGCGAAGAAGCTCGCCGACCTCGTCGGCGCCGGCTTCCACCCCAAGGTGCCGGTGACCGCCGAGGGCATCAAGGCGATCCGCCGCCTCGCCGGCCTCGGCTTCCGCGTCACGGCGACCGCCGTGGTGGCGCCGCAGCAGGCGCTGATGGCGGCGGTGGCCGGCGCCGCCTTCGTCGCTCCCTACGTCAACCGGCTCGACATGATCGGCGGCGACGGCGCGCGCGTGGTGGCCGACATCGTCCACCTCTGCCGGGTGCATGATCTCGGCACCAAGGTGCTGGCCGCCTCGTTCAAGACGGTGCAGCAGGTGCATGCGGTGGCCATGGCCGGCGGCCAGTCGGTGACGCTGCCGCCCGACATGCTGGAAGCGCTGCTGCGCCACCCGCTGACCGATTCGGGCCTGGCGGGCTTTGCCGCCGACTGGGCAGCGGCCTATGGCGAGGGCGTCACCACCCTCGATCTCATCTGAAGGAGGCGGCGCGGCGGGTCGACGGGCAACGGGTGCCCGCCTCTCGCCCGGCCGCCGTCACGCCGCCGACGACTTCTTGCCGGCGTGATGGGTGGCCTGCTCGGTCGCCTTGGCGAACACATCGGTCACCGCCGAACCAGCCTTGCCGCCCTTCGGCTTGTCGGCCTTCGGCTTGCGCGCTTCCTTGGTTTTCTTCACTTGTCCCTTGGCCATGTCGATCTCCTGATCGAAGGCGCGACCGGCCGTGACGCCGGCCTCGCGACGGCTGCATGATGGGCCGCCTTCGGCCTCGATACAATCGGCAAGAAGGTCCAATCGCTTGAATTTATGGGCAAAGGCTCAGGCGCGCAGCGCCTCGGCCTCCTCGACGACATCGACGCCGTAGTCGGCGAGCACCGACTGGAAATCGCGCGGGCGGTGGAACAGATAGCCCTGGCCGTAGCGGACGCCGAGCGCCGCCAGCTCGCGCAGCGTCGCCTCGTCCTCGATGCGCTCGGCGATGACGTCGACGCCGAGCTGGCGGCCGATCTCGTTGATCGCCCGGACGACGGTGCGGTCGTAGGCGCTTTCGGCCATGGTGTGGACGAAGCTGCCGTCGATCTTGATGGCGTCGACGTCGAAGCTCTTGAGATAGGTGAAGGAGGAGAGGCCGGAGCCGAAGTCGTCGAGACTGACGTGGCAGCCGATGCCGCGAGCGGCACGGATGAAGTCGCGCGCCACCTCGAAGGAGTTGATCACCGCCGTCTCGGTGATCTCCAGCGTGACGCGCGACGGCGACAGCCGGCTGCCGCGGAACAGCTCGGCGAGATAGCGCCAGAGCGTCGGATCGTTGAGCGAGTTGGCCGAGAGGTTGACGGCGACGCGCAGGTTGGGCACCGCCATGATCGCCGGCCCGAAGTCGCCGATCACCTTGCCGAGCACCCAGCGGTCGATGCTGCCCATCAGCTCGAAGCGCTCGGCGGCCGGGATGAAGGTGTCGGGCGTCAGCACGCCGCCGTTGTCGTCGAGCATGCGGACCAGGAGTTCCAGCGAGCGGCCGCGGGCGCCGGGATCGGCGATCGCCCGGATTTCCTGGGCGTAGAGCACGAAGCGGCCGTTCTCGATGGTCTCGCGGATGCGGGCGGCCATGCGGAAGTCGCTCATGTGGCGCTGCGCCTCGCCGGTGTCCTGAAGGAACACCGAGACGCGGCCGCGGCCGGCCGCCTTGGCGGCGTAGCAGGCGACATCGGCCTCGGCCAGCACCGCCTCGGCGCTGGCCGTGGTGGCGTCGACCTGCGACACGCCGGCGCTGGCGCCGACCTCGTAGACCTTGCCCTCCCAGGTGAAGCGGATCGTCTCGATGGCGGCGATCAGCTTCTCGCCGACGAAGGCGGCGAACTGGCGGTCGCAATTCTCGATCAGCACGGCGAATTCGTCGCCGCCGAGCCGGGCAAGGCAATCGCTGATCGGCACGATGGCCCGCATGATGCGCGCCACTTCCTGCAGCAGCGCGTCGCCGGCCAGATGGCCGGCCGTGTCGTTGACGATCTTGAAGCGGTCGAGATCGACGAACAGCAGGCCGTGCCGGCTGCCGTCCTGGCGCGCCGCGGCGATCATGCCATGGATGCGCGTCTCGAAGTGGCGGCGGTTGGCAAGGCCGGTCAGGTCGTCGTGGCTGGCGGCATGGGCCAGCGAGCGCTGCATGGCGCGCTCGGCCGACACGTCCTGGAACACCAGCACGGCGCCGGCCCGCTCGCCGGGGCCGGCGGCGATCGGCGCCGCCGCCTCGCGGATGTAGTGGATGGCGCGGCCGCGCACGTCGATGACCTGGGTGCCGAGCCGTTCCACGGGAACGCCGGCATCCAGCACCTGCCGCACGCAGGAGGCGGCCGGCTGGCCGCTGTCGTCGTGAATGGCCTGGAACACCTCCTCGATCGGCTGGCCGGAAGCCTCGGCCTCGCTGAGGCCGGTCATGCGCTGGGCGGCCGGATTGACCAGTACGACGCGGCCGTCGGCGTCGGTGGCGATGACGCCGTCGGAGATGGCGTGCAGCGTCGTGCGGAGGCGCTCCTTCTCGTCGCGCAGCGCCTGGGCGGCGCTGACCTGCTCGCTGATGTCCCAGGCGGTGCCGAGCAGCAGCCGGTCGCCGCTCGACAGCGTCACCTGGTCGGCGAGCACGCGGATGTGCAGCACGCCGCGCACCGGGCTCAGGAGGCGGCAGGTGGTGTTGACGCGCGCTTGCGGGTCGTGCGCCGCCTGGTGCAGCAGGTCCGACAGGCCGTCCCGATCGTCGGGATGGACGAAGCGCAGCCATTCGAGCGAGCGCGGGCCGCTGCCGTCGTCGGCCATGCGGCCGAAGGTCTGGCCGTTCCAGGTGGCGGCGCCGGTGGTGAGGTCGATGCTCCACAGGCCGATGCCACCGGCCTCGACGGCGAGGCGCACCCGCTCTTCGAGGAGCTGGATCTCCCGCTCGGCCGCCTTGTTGCGCGAGATGTCGGTGTGGGTGCCGATGATGCGGAGCGGCTTGCCGCCCTCGTCGCGGGAGATCACCTTGCCGCGATCGAGAATCCACACCCAATGGCCGTCCTTGTGGCGCAGGCGGAACTCGGCCTCGATGTGGCCGGTCTCGCCGCGCTCGTGGGCGCCGTTGATGGCGAGGAAGCCGTCGCGGTCGTCGGGATGCATCAGCTCCATCCAGGCGTCGCCGCCGTCGACGACAAGCTCGTCGGGCTCGTATCCGAGCATGCGCTTCCAGGTCGGCGAGGTGAACAGCCGGCCGGAAACCTTGTCGATGTCCCAGACGCCCTGCTTGCCGTTCTCCAGCGCGAAAGCCCAGCGGATCTCGCTCTGCTCGATGGCCTCGATGGCGCGGCGCCGCAAGTCGATGTCCTCGACCTGCGACAAGAGGCGATGGGGCTTGCCGGTCAGCGGGTCGTCGATGACGATGGTCGACACCTTGGCCCAGAACGCCTCGCCCGACTTGCGCACGTAGCGCTTCTCGATATGCAGCGAGCGCAGCGTGCGGTCGCGAATGCCGGCGCAGAGGCCGTCGCAGCCGTCGCGGTCGTCGGGGAAGGTGACCTCGCGGTAGTCGCGGCCGATCAGCTCGGACGCCTCGTAGCCAATCATGGCGCAGAAGGCGGCATTGACCGAGATGTAGCGCAGATCGGCGCCGATCACCGTCACGCCGATCGAGGAATCGTCCATGGCGCGGCGGAACAGACTGCGGCTCTCGGCGAGGTCTCGCTCGCGCAGGCGCAGGCGCTCGATCAGCACCGAGTTGGCGATCGGCAGCAGCGTGCCGATGCCGATGCCGAGCGGCATGAGCAACGGCGCCGCCTGGGCATCGGCGAGGCCGAAGGCGGCCATCATGGTGGCGAACCAGACCGTGCCCGACAGGATCGCCATGTCGACCGGTCTCAGCACGAAGCCGGCCAGCAGCAGCGGTACGACGAAGAACACCATCGGCTCGGGCAGCGTGGCGGTGGCCGCCACGGCGCCGACCGAGAACAGCACAACCACGGCCGCGAAGAGGCCATCGCTCAGCCAGGCCGGCCGCCGGCCGAGGCTCGCCGCATCGCGCTGCAGGTAGAGCAGCGGCGGCAGGAAGATGGCGAAGGCGGCGGTGGCGCCGCCCCACCAGATGCCGAGCGGCATCGGGGTATGCGACAGGATGCCGGCCGCCGACAGGAGAAGCGCCGCGGCGAGGCTGAAGAGCGGCGGCAGGATGGTGGCGGCCAGCGCGGCGGCCACCTCGAACAGCGCCTCGTTGCGCGTCCGCTCGGTCCAGGCCCGCACGCGGTCGATCACCCAGAGGCCGGTGCCCATGGTGATCGCCCGGACCAGCAGGATGGACAGGAAGAACTGCGCCTCGCCGCCGCGCAACCAGGCGAACAGCAGCCAGCCGAGAAGGGCACCGGCGACGCCGTAGAGGCGATCGCCGGTCGAGCGGTTGGCGAGCAGCGCCACGACCACGGCGTCGGCCGGCCAGGCGGGCATCCGGACGCCGGCGAACACGACGAGCGCGATCATCGCCGCCGAAAGTCCGGCGTAGACGAGGCCGCAGCCTACCAGGATTCCGGCCCGGCTTCCGGGAAACACGCCGTTCAGCACCGTGACATCCACGCCATCCGTTAAAGTTGGCATCGAATGTGGCAGGACGGCATGAAACAACGCTTAACGCCGCCGATGGCGGCGCCGGGCGGCGGGCGGGGGACCAGCGTGCCGATCAGGCGAAGACGATGGTCTTCTTGCCGTGCATCAGCACGCGCGCCTCGAGATGCAGCTTGACGGCGCGGGCCAGCACGCGCGACTCGTTGTCGCGGCCGACGGCCACCAGGTCCTCGGCGGAGAGGGCGTGGGTGACGCGCGAGGTCTCCTGCTCGATGATCGGGCCTTCGTCGAGGTCGGGCGTCACGTAATGGGCGGTGGCGCCGATCAGCTTGACGCCGCGTTCGTGCGCCTGGTGATAGGGCCGGGCGCCCTTGAAGGACGGCAGGAAGGAGTGGTGGATGTTGATGATCCTGCCGAACAGCGCCGACGACAGCTCGTCGGACAGCACCTGCATGTAGCGGGCGAGCACCACCAGCTCGGCGCCGGTTTCCTCGACCAGCGCCCGCACCCTGGCCTCCTGCTCGGCCTTGTTGGACTTGTCCCGCTCGACCGGCCAGCAATGATAGGGCACGCCCTGCGCCTCGGCGAAGGCGCGGCTGTCCTCGTGGTTGGAGACGATGGCCGCCACCTCGGCCTTCAGCCAGCCGACGCGGATCTGGTACATCAGGTGCTGCAGGCAATGGTCGAACTTGGAGACCATGATGATGATCTTCGGCGTGCGGGCGGCGTCGACCAGGTCGACGGTCATGCCGAAGGTGTCGATGGTGTCGGACAGCGCGGCGCGGATGGTGTCGGCGCTGAGGGCGGCCGGCGTCTCGAAGGCGATGCGCATGAAGAAGCGGTTGGTGACGCGGTCCCAGAACTGGGCGCTCTCGGCGATGTTGCCGCCGAGGCCGGCGAGAATGGTGGTGACCGAGGCGACGATGCGCGGGCGATCGGCGCAGGAGAGCGTGAGGATGTGGGTGCGCTTGGCAGCGTCGGCCATGGTCGGAAACCTCGTCGGCATTTGGGCTGGAGCTAGTTAGCCCGGCCGGCCCGGCGAGGAAAGGGGCTAAAGCATTCAGATGCGGCGATCGCCGGTCAGACCGGCCGTTCGTCGAGCGCCGCCGCCTTGACCAGCGCGAACACCGACCGGCCTGGCGTGAGGTCAAGCTCGACCGCCGACCGCCGGGTGACCGAGGCGGCGAGGCGGTCGCCGCCTTCCAGCGCCAGATCGACGGTGACGGTGGGGCCGTCGCCGCCGCTGACGCCGGCGACGGTTCCGGAGAGCACGGTACGGATGCTGAGCCCGTCCGGCCGGGCCAGCGACAGCGCCACGTCGGTGGCATGGACGAGGACGCGCACCGGCCGGCCGACCGGTCCGGCAAGGCCGTTCAGCCAGATCGGCCCGGCCGCCGTCTCGACCGGCGTCAGGCGGAAGTCATGATCCGGCGCGCCGAGCCGGCCGGCCACCACCGAGATGATCTCGAAGCGGTCGGTGGCGGCGCGGAACACGTCGGCCGGCGATCCCTCGCGCGCCACCTTGCCGGCGTCCAGCACCACCACCTTGGCGGCGAGCCGCGCCACCTCCTCGACGGCGTGGCTGACGTAGACGATGGGGATGGCGAACTCGTCGCGCAGAGTCTCGATCAGCGGCAGGATTTCCCGGCGGCGCGCCTCGTCGAGGGCGGCGAGCGGCTCGTCCATCAGCAGAAGGCGCGGCGAGGCGAGCAGCGCCCGGCCGAGGGCGACGCGCTGCTGTTCGCCGCCGCTGAGCGTCGCCGGCCGGCGGGCCAGCAGGTGGCCGATGCCGAGCGTATCGATCACCGGCTCCTCGGCAATGCGCCGCTCGGCCCGCGGCGTGAACAACCGGCCGTAGCGCAGGTTGCTCCTGACGGAGAGATGCGGCAGCAGGCGCGCCTCCTGGAACACCACGCCGATGCGGCGGCGGTGCGGCGGCGTGTGGCGGCCGTCGTTGGCCAGCACGGTGCCGCCGACGACGATGCGGCCGGCGTCGAGCCGCGTCAGGCCGGCGATCGCCTTGATCACCGACGACTTGCCGGAGCCGGACGGCCCGAACAGCGCCGTGACGCCGGCGCCGCCCGAAAAGCGGAGGTCGAGCGAGAAGTCGCCGAGGCGCTGGCGGATGTCGACGTCGATCACGACAACGCCCCGCGCGCCCGGCGGGCCAGGAGTTCGGAGGCGACGAGCGCTGCGAGACCGAGGACCGCCGCCACCGCCGACAGGGTCAGCGCCTCGGCGTCGCCGTCCGGCGTCTGGCTGGCCGTGTAGATGGCCGAGGCGATGGTGCGCGTCTCGCCGGGAATGTTGGAGACGAAGGTTATGGTGGCGCCGAACTCGCCGAGCGCCTTGGCAAAGCCCAGCGTGGCGCCGGCCAGGATGCCGGGCAGCGACAGCGGCAGCGTCACCAGGAAGAACGTGGCGAGGCGGCCGGCGCCGAGCGTGCCGGAGGCCTGTTCGAGACGGACGTCGACCGCCTCGATCGACAGGCGGATGGCCCTGACGATGATCGGCAGCGCCATCACCACGGCGGCAACCACGGCGCCGGTCCAGCGGAAGGCAAAGACGATGCCGAACTGCTGGTCGAGGAAGGCGCCGATCGGCCCCTTGCGGCCGAGCAGCAACAGCAGCGCATAGCCGGTGACCACCGGCGGCAGCACCAGCGGCAGGTGGATGATACCGTCGAGCAGCGCCTTGCCGGGGAAGTGGCCGCGGGCCAGCAGCAACGCCAGCGCGGTCGCCACCGGCACGCCCCACAGCGTGGCGACGGCGGCGACCTTGAAGCTCAGCGCGATGGCGGACCAGGCGGCGGGGGAGAGTTCGGGCATCGGCTCACATCCGGCGGGCCGACGGCGTCACTCCGCCGGCTTCACGAAACCGGCGGCCGAGAAGACGGCGGCCGCCTCGGGGCCCTTCAGGTAGGTCACGAAACCGGCGGCGGCGGGACCGGCGCCCTTGACGAGACCGATCGGATAGACGATCGGCGCGTGGCTGGTTTCCGGGAAGGTGGCGACCACGGCGACGCCCGGCTCGGCGGCGGCGTCGGTGCCGTAGACAATGCCGAATCTCGCCTCGCCGCGCGCCACCAGTTGCAGCGCGACGCGGACGTTCTCGGCCGGCGCGAAGCGCGGCGCCAGGGCGTCGTAAAGGCCGAGCGACTTCAGCGCCTCCTCGGCATAGGCGCCGGCCGGCACGCTCTTGGCTTCGCCGACGGCGAGACGCTCCTCGCCGAGGGCGGCCGGCAGCGCCGCCTTGTCGGCGAGATCGACGGCGGCGGCGGCATCCTTGGCGGCGACCAGCACCAGCGAGTTGCCGAGAAGATCGAAGACGGAGGTCTTGTCGACGAGGCCCTTCTCCACCGTGTAGTCCATCCACTTGCGGTCGGCCGAGACGAAGACGTCGGCCGGCGCGCCGGCCTCGATCTGCTTGGCGAGCGCGCCGGAGGCGGCGGGGGTGATCGTCACCGCGACGTCCTTGCCGGCTACGTAGGTGTCGGCGATCTTCTGGAGCGACGGCGCCACCGAGGCGGCGGCGAAGATCCTGATCTGGTCGGCGGCTTGGGCGGCGGTAACGAAAGCGCCGAGCGCCAGCGCGGCGAGAAGAAGCGGCTTGCTCATGTTTGAAGTCCCCGTCTGATCGTTATGTAATCGAGGCTATAACGACGGCCGGAGCGGCGCAAGCCGCCAGAAGGGGCCTTCAGAGCAGGCCGTTGGCGGCCAGCTCCTCCTTGACGTAGGCGTAGAAGATCGGCGCGGCGATCAGGCCGGGTATGCCGAAGGTCGCCTCCATGGCCAGCATCACCGTCAGCATCTCCCAGGCGCGCGAGTTGATCTGCGTGCCGATGATGCGGGCGTTGACGAAATACTCCAGCTTGTGGATGGCGATCAGGAACAGCAGGGCGGCGATGGCGGCCGGCGCCGACACGCCGAGGCTGACGATGAAGATCACCGTGTTGGAGATGATGTTGCCGATCACCGGCAGCAGGCCGACGATGAAGGTGACGGCCACCATGGTCTTCAGGAACGGCAGTTGAACGCCGATCAGCGGATCGAGGCCGTAGAGGAACAGGGCGGTCAGCGTGGTGTTGAGCAGCGAAATGCGGATCTGGGCGAAGACGACGCGGCGGAAGGACAGCGTCAGGCGGCTGACGCGCTCGATCAGCTCGACCGACAGCGGGCCGTGCGGCTTTACCGGCGCCTTGCGGAACAGCACCAGCGAACCGATGATGATGCCGAACAGGATGTAGACCAGGATGCGGCCGACGTCCTGGCCGAAGCGCTGCAACTGCCAGGCGTTGTCCTGCAGGAATTTCACCGCCTGCCGGCGCAGTTCGTCGGTGTTGCCGGGCAGGTAGTCGCCGATCCACGGCGGCAGGTAGGTGCGGCCGGTCTCCAGCACCTGCGCCATCTTGTGGATGAGGCCGAACAGCCCCTCCGAACCGTTGGTGAACAGCGAGCCGGCGGCGATGACGGCGGCGGTGAGGCCGAGCGAGATCAGCGCAACGATGACGATCAGCGCCACCGCCTTGCCCATCTCCTGCGTCCAGCCGGTGCGGCCGCGCAGCCAGGGCGCGGCGGTGAGCGCCGTCTCATGGACCAGAAGCCCGGCCAGGAGGCCGGCCAACAGGCCCATTTCGAGGCAGATCAGCAGGGCGCCGCCGGTGATCAGGTAGGAAGCGATCTTCACCCAGTTGCAGGAAGCCAGCTTGTCCATCGTGTCCGGTCGTCTCCGACGGCGATGCCCATTCGCCAAAAAACGAGGCAGCCATCCGTCGGCTGCATCTGGACCGTCCCGCCCCCGCCGGGGATATGGGGGATCCACGACCGGAATGCCAAGGCCCCTCGCGGGGATGGTCGATGAGAGCCCAAATACAGCCCATTCCCGATGAAGGCAAAAAGAAATGGCGGGGCCTTCACGGGTGAACCGATTCATGGCAATGCCTTGTGATCGAGGAGGAGAAACCGCATGTCCAGCACCGCGCTTTCGAAACGTTTTCCCCGCGACTTTGTCTTCGGCTACGCCACCGCCGCCTACCAGATCGAAGGCGCCCACGACGAAGACGGCCGCAAGCCGAGCATCTGGGATGCCTTCTGCCGCATTCCCGGCCACGTGCGCGGCGGCGACAGCGGCGACGTCGCCTGCGACCACTATCACCGCATGCCCGAGGACGTGCGGCTCCTGAAATCGCTGTCGGCCGACGCCTATCGCTTCTCGATCGCCTGGCCACGCGTCATCCCGGACGGTCGCGGACCGGTCAACGCCAAGGGGCTCGACTTCTACGACCGGCTGGTCGACGCGTTGCTGCGGGCCGAGATCAAGCCCTATGCGACGCTCTATCACTGGGATCTGCCGATCGAGCAGCACGGCCGCGGCGGCTGGTGCGCCCGCGACACCGCCTACGCCTTTGCCGACTATGCCGACGTGGTGATGGCCCGCCTCGGCGACCGCCTGTCCGGCGTCATGACGCTCAACGAACCGTGGTGCTCGGGCCATCTCTCCTATCTCATCGGCGAGCATGCGCCGGGCGAACGCAATCTCGCCGCCGCGCTGGCCGCCATCCACACGCTCAACCTCGGCCACGGCCTCGCCATGCAGGCGATCAAGGCGCGCCGCGCCGACCTGCCGGCCGGCATCGTCTACAACGCCAAGGCGCTCTATGCCGCCTCCGACCGGCCGGAGGATGCCGCCGCCGTCGAGCGCTACCGCGCCTTCCACGACGGCGTGTTCCTGGATCCGGTGTTCTTCGGCCGCTATCCGGCCGAGGTGCTGGAGACCTTCGGCCCGATCATGCCGAAGATCGAGGCGGGCGACCTCGAGACGATCGCCACGCCGATCGACTTCCTCGGCCTCAATTTCTACGCGCCGGAGCGGATCGCCGCCGATCCCGCCCTGCCCTTCCCGCGCGCCCGCTCGGTGCAGGCCGAGAACGTGCCGCGCACCGCCATGGGCTGGGAGGTCCACGCGCCCGCCCTCGACCGCCTCCTGACCGACCTTGCCGCCCGCTATCCGCTGCCGCCGATCTACATCGCCGAGAACGGCTGCGCCCAGTATGACGAACTGATCGACGGCAAATGCGACGACCCCGGCCGCATCGACTATCTCGAACGGCACCTCACCGTGCTCGCCGACGCGCGCGACAAGGGCATCCGCGTCGACGGCTATTTCGTCTGGTCGCTGATGGACAATTTCGAGTGGTCGCACGGCTATGCCAAACGCTTCGGCGTCGTCTACGTCGATTACGAGACGCAGGCGCGCATCCCGAAGTCGTCGGCCATCTGGTATCGCGACCTGATCGCCGGCCGCGCCCAGGCGGCATCGACCTGAGCGATGTAAAAAGCCCCGGGAGCGGTGGCTCCCGGGGCAGTGATCGGCGCGCCTGGAAGGGAAACGGGCCGAGAAGGACAACCAAGGCAAGAAATAAAGCAAAGGTCTGAAGGAAAGGGCTGAAATAGTCCTCGACTATGATCAGGTGCTGAAAGCCTCCGTCGGCCGGCCGGCAAGGCCGAGACCGTCGGCAAAGAGCGAATACTGACGACGACCGCGCCGGCCGGCCGGCTTGGCGACCCCGCGACGGGAGAGACGACGCACCGCCCGCTCGGCGGCAAAACCATTGTCGAAAGTGGCGCCTTCGAGGACGCGAAAGCGCGGATCGACGGCGTGGAACTCGTAGGCATTGCCCGCACCGACCAGAACCCCGACGGCGTCGCCGGAGAGTTCAACGATGTAACCGCTGTTCATTTAAGACCTCCTGGGCCGGCACGCACTCGCCGGCCATCCACTGCCTATTAACTTCGTTCGGGCCAACTTGTTTCAACGGCACGTTCGACAAAGTTGCCGACAGCGTCGGCGCGGCTGGATCGGGGGCATCGAAAGAGCGTTTCTGGCAGTCATGGTCGTCCGCCTCCAAGGCAGGCGCCACCATGCGAGGGCATGGCGCTTTAGCGTTTGAACCGGCGGTCGCAAGCTGCTGTCAAATTCCGCCACATCCGTCGGGATGCCCTGTCATTTGGCATCGAAGGGGGCGTTCCGGCGAGGAAACGTCATCCAAATATTGGCGGAAATGGAGATAAATCGCCCGGAAAGCCGCCGGACGCCCGAAAGCCCGGCGATGATTCAAATTCGGGACATCGCGGCAAGACGACCTTAGCATCTCCGGCCGAAGATGGAGGCTTCGCTGGAGCCGCCCCCGATGTCCCTGTCCTCGATGCTGTCCATTTCCGCCTCGGGCATGAGCGCTGCCGCGACGCGGCTTGAGGCGTCGGCCAGCAACATCGCCAATGCCGGCTCGTCGGGGCCGCTGCCGGACGGGTCAGGCGCCACCACCGCCTACGCGCCGGTGACGGTGAAACAGAGCGACGTGCGGGGCGGCGGCGTTGCCGCCCGCATCGTCCAGGCCGCCGACCCCTATGTCGCCGTCCGTGACCCGGCCTCGCCGGATGCCGACGCCGACGGCATGGTGGCCGCGCCCGACGTCGACATGGCCGGCGGACTGGTCAACGTCATGACCGCCCGCCTGAGCTACGAGACGTCGGCCAAGACGATGAAGGTGGCGAACGACATGATGAAGACGACGCTCGACGCCTTCGGCTGACGCCTCCCTTCAGGCGCGCTTCTCCTTCACCGCCTCGATGTGGCGGGCCATGGCTTCGGCCTCGGCCGGCGTGAACACGGCGGCGACGATCTCGTTCTCGAAGCGCTCGCCCTTGTCGAGCGGCGGATGGACCAGCGGCCGGCCGTTGACGTTGCCGGGCTGGCCGGGCGAACGCACCGGAAAGGCGATGCCCACCGCCTCCTGGTCGCCGGTGCGGCAGATCCAGCGGACGCCGGCGCCGGTGTGCCGCGGCGCGAAGGAGACGTAGTCGGCGGTGCCGTCCGGATGCACCTGCATGAAATGCGAGCGCCCGTCGTCGTCGGTCAGCGGATCGAAGGCGAACACCACTTCCGGCGTGAAGATCCTGTCCGAGGAGAGCGTGCCGGCAAGACTCGGGTTCCTGGCCAGTTCGGCGATCCACTCGACGTAGCCCGGCCCCGGCTTGATGTGCGGCGGGATCTCCTGCCGGACGCGCATGGTATCCGCCCGTTCGTGGACGGTACCGACGAGGCGGCCGCCCTCGCGGGCCCGCCAGTTGAGATGGCCGAGATAGTTGACGTCGAGCGGCGTCGATTTCAGGTTGGTGACGGCAATGCCGATGGCCAGGCGCGGCCGGCCCTCGTAGAGCTTGAGGATCGGCACCGCCTCGTAATTGACGTCGAAGGCGACGGTGTGATTGTAGCGGCCGGTGACGGCGATGTAGCGGCCGCTGCCGTCCTCGCCGAGCACCATGGCGGCATCGCGATAGGGGGCGTTGGGCAGTTCGCCGTGCTGCTCGCGCCGTTCCGTCGGGCCGGGGGCGCCGATCGCCGTGATGCCGGCGTGCTGGAAGAAGCCGCCGTAGGTCTCGAAGAACTTCTGCGTCGGGCGCGGCATGTCGAACATCGACTTCATGCCGACGTCGCGGCCGCCGAGCCGCGCCGACCAGACGTGCTGGCCCTGGAAGGGCAGCACCACCACCTCGTCGACGCCGTTCGACAGGCGCACGGCGTCGACGCCGGAGGCGAAGCGGAAGGCCGCCGCCGTCAGCGATCCGGCGCGGAAGACGATCCGCTCGGCTTCCGAGAACGCAATGCCGCGAAGGTCGACGGCCGCCGCCGTCCCCTCGCCCAACCTCGACAACACCATGCCTTCCTCCCGTCGGGCGGCCGGACGCTCCTCCCGAGTCGTCCGCCGCCGAAGCGGGCAGTCTGTCGTCTTTTGCGTTGCGCTCCAAGGGGGTGGGAACACGGCAATAGGGCTGGCCTACTCGGCGGCGGCGGCCGTCGCCGAGCCGGGCGCCGTCTGCCAGCCGAGGTCGGGCAGCTGGATCAGCCGCTGGCCCCTGAGGTCGGAGGCCGAGACCAGGAAGCCGCGCTCCTCCATGTAGGCGAGGAGACGCCGCGCCCGCGACGGCGAGCGGGTGCCGTAAGCGCGGGCGATGTCGGCGTCCGACGGGCACGGCGCCTTCAGGAGCGCCGCCTTGGCGACCAGCAGGAACACGCCGCGCATGTCCTCGGGCAGCGAGGCGGCGATCAGGCTGGCCTGCTGCCAGGCCGCCTCGTCGACCGCCTCGGTCTCGACGCCGGCGCGGGCCAGCGACAGGCGCTTGCGGAAGGACTGGAGATCGAGGCTGTCGCCGGTCACCCGCTTGATGCGGCAGCGGACCAGGAAGTCCTGGTAGAGCATCGACACCGGCTGGAAGGCGGCGTCCGGCTCGGCCATCATCTCGGCGAGGATGTCCTCGATCGCCGCGTCGCGGGCGGCGAAGCCGAGCAGGTCCGCCTGCTCGGGGTTGTCTTCCGGCGCCGGAGCCAGCGCCGCCCGCGAGCGGGCGAGTTCGGCCAGGATGTCGGCGGTGGACACCGGCGCCGCCGCAAGGCGCGGCGCCTCCTCGCCGTCCGAGGGACGGAAGATCAGTTCCCGCGCCGCCTCGCCGCCCTGCTCGGGCAGCGGCGTCAGCTTGGGGCCGCCGCCGCGGCCGGTCGTCTCCACCGGGCCGATCCTGACCGGTTCCGGCCGGCGGCCGATGGCCGGGCCGAGCGAGACGAACTCGCCGCGTTCGAGGTTGCGGAACATCTCGGCCTGTCGCCGTTCCATGCCGAGCAGGTCGGCGGCGCGGGACATGTCGATGTCGAGGAAGGTACGGCCCATCAGGAAGTTGGACGCCTCGGCGGCGACGTTCTTGGCGAGCTTGGCCAACCGCTGCGTGGCGATGACGCCGGCAAGGCCGCGCTTGCGGCCGCGACACATCAGGTTGGTCATGGCGGCAAGCGAGGCGCGGCGCGCCTCGCCGTCGGCCTCGCCGGAGGCGGCGGGGGCGAACAGCTGCGCTTCGTCCACCACCACCAGCATCGGATACCAGTGGTCGCGCTCGGCGTCGAACAGGCCGTTCAGGAAGGCGGCGGCGGCGCGCACCTGGCCGTCGACGTCCAGCCCTTCGAGGTTCAGCACCACCGAGACGCGATGTTTGCGGACGCGGGCGGCGATCAGCATCAGGTCGCGCTCGGAGCCGGCGGCGTCGACCACCACGTGGCCGAAGCGGTCGGCCAGCGTCACGAAGTCGCCCTCGGGATCGATGACCGCCTGCTGCACCCAGCCGGCGCTCTGCTCGAGGAGCCGGCGCAGCAGATGCGACTTGCCGGAGCCGGAATTGCCCTGGACCAGCAGGCGGGTGGCCAGCAGCTCCTCGAGATCGAAGGCGGCGCGGCTGCCGTTCGTCCTGTTGCCGATGTCCACGCTGAAGGTCATGCCGACGTCTTCGTCCCACTCGACTCATACTTTAGGCTACGCCGCGGCGGGCGCGCTTTCTCTGTCGTCCGATTCGGTCGGCTTGGCCAAGGGCGAAGCGCGATGCTAGGTGTATCTTCACCCGTGATTCACAGCCCGGAGGTTCAGCCATGGTTCGCATCGCGCTCGTCACCGTCTCCGACCGCGCGGCGCGCGGCGAGTATCAGGACCTCTGCGGCCCGGCGATGGCCGCCTGGCTCAAGACGGCGGTCACCTCTCCTCACGATCTCCTAACCTCGGTGGTGGCCGATGGCGTCGACAGCGTCGGCGGCGAGCTGGTGCGGCTCTGCGACGAGGAGCGGGTGGACCTGATCCTCACCTCGGGCGGCACCGGCCCCTCGCCGCGCGACCTGACGCCCGAGGCGATGAAGGTGGTGCTGGAGAAGGAACTGCCCGGCTTCGGCGAGCTGATGCGCAAGATCAGCCTCGAAAAGGTGCCCACCGCCATCCTGTCGCGCCAGACCGCCGGCACGCGCGGCACGACGCTGATCGTCAACCTGCCGGGCAAGCCGGCGTCGATCGCCGTCTGCCTCGACGCAGTGTTCCCGGCCGTGCCCTATTGCCTCGATCTGATCGGCGCCGGACGCATCGAAACCGACCCTGCGGTATGCCGGGCGTTCCGGCCATCTTAAGTTGCTTGATCGGGGCGCCTTCCCGTAGTATGAGAAGGGATCGATTTTGGCCAGACCATCGGCCCTGAACGCCTGAGGTATATCCTCCGCGACGTGACGACCTTTCCAAATTCGGTAAACCAACCAGCCGCGCGCTCCTGTGCGGGCACGCGGCTTTCTTAGATACGACTTTCTTCAGGAAAGGATCCCATCATGGCTCTCGGCACCGTCAAGTGGTTCAACGCCACCAAGGGCTACGGCTTCATCGCTCCGGACGCCGGCGGACCGGACGTCTTCGTCCACATCTCCGCCGTCGAGCGCTCGGGCCTCGGCTCGCTCAACGACGGCCAGAAGGTGAACTTCGAGGTCGTTCAGGACCGCCGCTCCGGCAAGTCCTCGGCCGACAACCTGTCCGCCGCCTGATCCAAGGCGACCGGATCGACAGATCAAGCCCCGCGGGAGCCTCTCCCGCGGGGTTTTCTTTTGCAGGCGCGGCCGCTCAGAACGTATGCGGCACCATCATCCGCCGGAGGGTGGAATCCTTCAGGATGAAGTGATGGTAGAGCGCCGCCGCGACGTGCAGCACGATCAGCAGCACGAAGATCGGCTTGTTGAGGGAATGGATGCCGCCGAAGGTGCGCATATCGACGAACTGGGCCAGCAGCCCGGTGATCGGCGTGACGATCAGCATCAGGTAGAACAGATAGTGCAGCGCCTCGCCGGCCCTGACCCGCAGGGCGGGACCGGGCACCGACGCCGGCACGCCGATCGTCAGGCGCAGCCCGAAGCGGAGCAGCGTCAGGACCAGGATGACGAGGCCGACGCCGATATGCAGGTAATAGCCGGTCATCAGCGGAGCGACGTCCTCTCCGGAGCGCAGGGCATAATTGTAGCGGGCCATGTCCTCGCCAAAGATCAACTGGAAGAACACGAGCAACACGATCAGCCAGTGGAGCGAAAGCTGGAGGACGGTATAACCGTTGGACTGCTTGGCCATGGCGGACTCCCACGATGGTTAACGCCGCCGAGCTTATACCAATTCCCCCGCATACCAATGGCCGGCCGGGCCGGACGCCACCCGAAAATGTATCAGTCTGTCGCGGTGCCGGTCGATCAGCGCTGCTTCAGGGCGGCGGCAAGCGCGGCGGCCATGGCATTGTTGCCCGAGGGCGCCGGCGGCTTTGCGCCGCGACCGTCCGGCTTGCCGCCCGCCGGCCCCTTCGGCGGGCCGCCATCGTCCTTGCGCATGGAGAGGCCGATGCGCTTGCGCTTGGCGTCCACCTCGACGACGCGCACCTTCACCACGTCGCCGGCCTTCACCACGTCGCGCGGGTCCTTGACGAAGCGGTCGGCCAGCTGGCTGACGTGGACGAGGCCGTCCTGGTGGACGCCGATGTCGACGAAGGCGCCGAAGGCGGCGACGTTGGTCACCGTGCCCTCCAGCACCATGCCGGGCTTCAGGTCGGCGATGTCCTCCACCCCTTCGGCGAAGCTGGCGGTGCGGAATTCCGGGCGCGGGTCGCGGCCGGGCTTTTCCAGTTCGCCGAGGATGTCGCGCACCGTCGGCAGGCCGAAGCGGTCGTCGACGAATTTCGCCGGATCGAGCGCCTTCAGCGCGGCGCTGTCGCCCATCAGCTGGCGGATGTCGCGGCCGCAGGCGGCGACGATGCGGCGGGCGACGCCATAGGCCTCCGGATGCACGGAGGACGCGTCGAGCGGCTCGTCGCCGTCGCGGATCCTCAGGAAGCCGGCCGCCTGCTCGAAGGTCTTGGCGCCGAGCCGCGGCACGGCCATCAGCGCCTTGCGGCTCGGGAAGGCGCCGGCGGCGTCGCGGTAGGCGACGATCGCCTCGGCCAGCGACGGACCGAGGCCAGAAACGCGCGACAGCAGCGGCGCCGAGGCCATGTTGAGATCGACGCCGACGGCGTTGACCGCGTCCTCGACCACGGCATCGAGCGCCTTCGCCAGATGGCCCTGGTCGACGTCGTGCTGATACTGGCCGACGCCGATCGACTTCGGCTCGATCTTCACAAGTTCGGCCAGCGGGTCCTGCAGGCGGCGGGCGATGGAGACGGCGCCGCGCAGCGACACGTCGAGGCCGGGGAACTCGCGCGCCGCCAGTTCGGAGGCCGAGTAGACCGAGGCGCCGGCCTCGCTTACCACCACCTTCACCGGCTTCGGCGCCGGCAGATGGGAAATCAGCTCGGCGGCGAGGCGGTCGGTTTCGCGGCTGGCCGTGCCGTTGCCGATGGCGATCAGCTCGACCTTATGCTTGCGGACCAGCGACGCCAGCGCGGCGAGCGCGCCGGCGATATCGTTCCTCGGCTGGAAAGGATAGACGGTGGCGGTATCCAGCAGCTTGCCGGTGGCATCGACCACCGCCACCTTGACGCCGGTGCGGATGCCGGGATCGAGGCCCATGGTGGTACGGGCGCCAGCCGGCGCGGCCAGCAACAGGTCCTTGAGATTGTCGGCGAAGACACGGATCGCCTCGGCCTCGGCCTTGTCGCGCAGGCTGCCCATCAGGTCGAGCGACAGGGAAAGCTGCAGCTTCACCCGCCAGGTCCAGCGGCAGACGTCGAACAGGAAGCCGTCGGCCGGCAGCTTGGCGGGCACATTGATCGCGAAGGCTTCGGCCACCATGCGCTCCACCGGCTTGACCGGCGAGGGATCGTCGGCGTCGATCTCCAGTTCGAGCGACAGCACCTCCTCATTGCGGCCGCGCAGCATGGCCAGCGCCCGGTGGCTCGGCACCGTCGCCCAGCGTTCGCGGTGATCGAAATAGTCGGCGAACTTCTCGCCCGCCGCTTCCTTGCCGGCCACCACCGACGACCGCAGCACGGCACCGCCTTGCATGTAGCTCCTGAGGCGGCCGACCAGCTCCGGCGTCTCGGCGAAGCGTTCGGCCAGGATGTCGCGGGCGCCGTCGAGCGCCGCCTTGACGTCGGGCACGGCGTCGGTGAGGTAGGCGGCGGCGGCCGCTGCCGGCTCCAGCGTCCGGTCGGCGAAGAGCGCCTCGGCCAGCGGCCCGAGGCCCTTCTCGCGGGCGATCTCGCCCTTGGTGCGGCGCTTCGGCTTGAAGGGAGCGTAGAGATCCTCGATCTCCGCCTTGGTGGCGGCGGCGGCGATCTTCTCGGAGAGGTCGGGCGTCAGCTTGCCCTGGCCGTCGATGGCGGCGAGCACGGCGGCCCGGCGGCTTTCCATCTCGCGGGAGTAGGCGAGCCGTTCCTCGAGCTTCCTGAGCTGGGTGTCGTCGAGGCCGCCGGTGACTTCCTTGCGGTAGCGGGCGATGAAGGGCACGGTCGCCCCCTCGTCGATCAGGCCGATGGCGGCGGCCGCCTGCGCCGGCCGACAGCCGATCTCGGCGGCGATGGCCTTGACGATACGGGCTTCGACGTCGGCGGAAAGGGTCATGTCACGGCTCCCGGAATGAAGGCCGCGACATTAGGCATCCCATTCGGGCGGCGCAATGGCGCCAGCCCGGCTTGTCAACATTCCATCCGCGACCGGTTGACGCCTCAGGCGGCGGCGTCCTTCTTGCCCGAAACCACCTTGAGGTCCGGCTTCTTGGCCTCGTCCTTCTTGGCGGCGGCTTCCTTCTTGGCAGCAGGCGCCTTCTTGGCCGCCGGCTTTTTGGCCGGAGCCTTGGCCTCGGCCGCTTCCGCCTTGGGAGCGCGCGGCTTGCGGGATGCCCTGGGCTTCGCCTCGGCCTCGGCTTCGGCGCGCACCAGCGCCTCGGCCTCCAGCCAGTGGGCGTCGGCCCGACCTTCGGGCTGGCCCTCGGCCAACCAGAGTTCGCGCGCCTTGGCCCTGATCTTGGCTTCGATATCGGACATGTCGAAATCCTCTCTTGTTCGGAACCCAGCCAGCGGACGCCCGATGCGGCATCCTCTCAGGGGCGTTCGGGACAATAAACTGGACCCTTCGACCCGACGGCTTCGCTGTCGAAACCGCGACGCCAAAGACTGTAGCGCAGCCCCGATCGTCTGAGAAGGCGAGGGGCGGCCGAAAACGGCGTTCCGGCAAAGACTTTCGCCTACGGGGCCGGCGATGGAATCGCATTCGCCGCTGAAGCCTCCGCCGCGCCTCGATATGGCGGCCGGCGCGCCCCAATCACCGCCGGTCAGGCGATGGCGGCGGCGATGGCCGGCCGCAGGGCATTCACCCCGGCGACCAGCGCGGCAACGTCGGCGGTCAGGAGCCGGCCCGATTCGACCAGCCGCCGGCCGGCGACGAACACGTCGGTGACGTCGCCGCGACCGGCCGAATAGACGAGATGGGCGACCGGATCGAACAGCGGCGCGGCATGCGGCTTGTCGATGGCCACCAGGATGAAGTCGGCCGCCTTGCCGGCCTCGATCGAACCGATGCGATCGCTGGCGCCGAGCGCCCGGGCGCCGTTCTTCGTCGCCATGGCCAGTGCCTCGTGGGTGGCGACGGCGGCGGCGTCGCCGGTCACCGCCTTGTGCAGCGTGGCGGCCAGCCGCATGGCCAGCCACAGGTCGAGATCGTTGCCGGAGATGGCGCCGTCGGTGCCGAGCGCCACGTTGACGCCGGCCCTGAGCAGCGCCGGCACCGGCGCGAAGCCCGAGGCGAGCTTCAGATTGGACAGCGGATTGTGCACGACATGGGTGCCGCTCGCCGCCAGCAGGCCGATCTCCGCCGCGTCGAGATGGACGCAATGGGCGAGCACCACGTCGGGGCCGAGGAGATCGTGTTCGGCGAGATGGGCGATCACCCGGCGGCCGTAGCGCCCGGTCACCGTCGCCTGCTCGGCGACGGTCTCGGCGGCGTGGGTCGAGAAGAAGCCGCCGCGCGACCGGGCGAGGCGGCCGGCGCTCCGGAGATGCTCCGGCGACACCGTGTAGGTGCCATGCGGCAGGCAGCCGGGGAACACCAGCGGCTCATCCTCGACGGCATCGAAGAAGGCGGCGGCGTCGGCAAGCCGCCGGTCGGCGAGGTGGCCGTCCATGCCGGGCGGGTCGAAGAAGATGCCGCCGGTGGCGACGCGGATGCCGAGCGCCTTGGCCGCCCGCACCGTCTCCTCGGGAAACCAGAACATGTCCATGACGGTGGTGACGCCGGAGAGCAGCAGCTCGGCAAGGCCCAGCTCGGCGCCGAGCCGGCAGGCGGCGGGGTCGAGGATCGCCCGTTCGGCCTTCCACACCGTCTCGAGCCAGGGCTCCAGCGGCAGGTTCTCGACGAGGCCGCGAAACAGGCTGTCGCCGGCGTGGCAGTGCATGTTGACGAGGCCGGGCATCAGGATGCGCCCCGCCGCCTCGATCAGCTCGGCGCCGTCCGAGGGTACGGCGCCGGCCGGGCCGACGGCGGCGACGATGCCGTCGCGGACGGCGACGGCGCCATCCTCGATCACGGTCATGGCGTCGTCGCAGGTGACGACATAGGGCGCGCGGACGACGAAATCGGGGCTGGGCATGCTGTCTCCGGGGTTGCCCTTTCATCGCCCAGGCGCGGCCGCTCGTAAAGGGAGTTGCCGCCGAATGCCCGATGGCCCACAGTCGGCCGACCGAAGAGACTGCCATGACCCATCGTTTCCTGCTGCCCGGCCAGGGCCTTCCCGAATTCCTCACCCGGGAGCGCTGCTTCATCAGCGAACTCCTCAATCACTCATCGCGGCCGGAGATATCGCTGGCGCGGGCGCGCGTCGAACCTGATGTTGTCACCGAGCTGCATGCCCTCGACGTCGAGGAAACCTATGTCATCGAGGCCGGGCGCGGCATGATGGAACTGGATGGCGAGCGCTTCCCCGTCGCCGCCGGCGACAGCGTGCTGATCCCGGCCGGCACGCCGCAGCGCATCGAGAATATCGGTACCGCCGATCTCGTCTTCCTCTGCCTCTGCCGGCCGCGCTTCCGGCCGGAGGGCTACACCGGGCTGGAGGATGGGCCACGCCGTCAAAACGACCAGTGATAGATTTCTACACGTAATACACGCATAAATTACAGATGCCGCGAAATACCCGGCGCCTAACCCCCGAAAAACAACGGGGCTTCCCGGTTTCCTTTACCAATGAGTAAGCGGTTCGGCCCGAAAAAGGGCAATGTCGGGTGCATTTATTGCGCCGACCGCACCACGAGAAGGAACTGGCATGTCCGCTTCATCGACACCCGCCTCCGACATGCGTCAGCGCCTCGGCTTTCACGACATCGATGACAACGTCGTCAAGACCCTGCGCGAGCATCGCCCCTACATCTCGACGATCCTCGCCGAGGGCATCGAGGCCTTTTACAAGCACATTGCCGAGTTCCCGGAAACCAAGCGCTTCTTCCGTTCGCCCGACCATATGGCCCACGCCAAGGCGGCGCAGCTCAAGCACTGGGAGCGCGTTCTCGACGCCAAGTTCGACGAGGCCTACCTCAAGTCGGTGTCGACGATCGGCGAGACGCACTACCGGATCGGCCTGTCGCCGACCTGGTACATCGGCGGCTACAATTTCCTGCTGACCACCCTCGTCGAGCGCGTCAACCACGACTTCTCGGGCCGCTTGTTCAAGGGCAGCCGCGAGACCGTGCGCTACGAGCTGCTGCGCGCCCTCACCAAGGCGGTGCTGGTGGACATGGACTTCGCCATCTCCGTCTACATCGACACCGAGCGGCAGGCCCGGCACAGCCTGATCGATCGCGTGACGCAGGAATTCGAGTCGTCGGTGGGCGCTATCGCCGACCAGGTATTGGCGTCGGCCAAGGACATGTCGGCGCTAACGGGCGCGCTGGACAAGGCGACCGAACGCGCCGCCGACCGCGCCAAGAGCGTTTCGCACGGCGCCGAGGAGGCGTCGGCCAACGTCGCCACCGTCGCCGCCGCCACCGAGGAGCTGACCGGCTCGATCAGCGAGATCACCCGGCAGGTCGAGGAATCGTCGCGCGTCACCGCCGAGGCGGCGGCCGACGCCGCCCGCACCTCGGCGCAGATCAAGGAACTGTCCGAGGCCGCCAAGAAGATCGGCGACGTCGTCGACCTGATCGACAACATCGCCTCGCAGACCAACCTTCTGGCTCTCAATGCCACCATCGAGGCGGCTCGCGCCGGCGAGGCCGGCAAGGGCTTCGCCGTCGTCGCGGCGGAAGTCAAGCAGCTCGCCGACCAGACCGCCAAGGCCACCTCGACCATCGCCGACCAGATCAACGGCATCCAGTCGTCGACCGAGCAGTCGGTGGCGGCGATCGACGCCATCTCCGGCGTCATCAACCGGCTCAGCGAGATCTCCAACGTCATCGCCACGTCGGTCGAGGAGCAGGGCACCGCGACGCTGGACATCTCGCGCAACCTCAATCAGGCGTCGAGCAGCACGGCCGAGGTCACCGAGCATATCGACGGCGTGTCGCAGGCCAACGCGGCGGCCGTCGCCGCCACCGAGCGGATGAAGAGCGGCACGACCGAGCTGGACGCGACCTGCGCGCGGCTGCGCTCGGAGATCAAGGGCTTCCTCGACAAGGTGCGCGCTGCCTGACGCGGCTTGGGGATGTTTCACCACGTCGCCGGAATTCGGGGCTGCCGCCCCGATCCCCGCGCGGGAGGCGCAGCCTCCCGCACCCACCAGCTTATTGACAAGAAAACCGGAGGTCCGGAGGTGGAACCTCCGGATGGGTCCGGGCGATAGCCCGGCCTGCAACGCCGGGCAGCGAACGCTTTGCGCCGCCGCCGCCCTTGCTTTTTCGGCAAAACGGTCCCATCCGTCAGGTAATACGCATATCACCTGGATGGATCGAACCCATGCCCGCCTATCGTTCCCGCACCTCCACCCACGGCCGCAACATGGCCGGTGCCCGCGGCCTGTGGCGCGCCACCGGCGTCAAGGAAAGCGATTTCGGCAAGCCGATCATCGCCGTGGTCAACTCCTTCACCCAGTTCGTGCCCGGCCATGTCCACCTCAAGGACATCGGCCAGCTGGTTGCCCGCGAGATCGAGGCGGCCGGCGGCCTGGCCAAGGAATTCAATACCATCGCCGTCGATGACGGCATCGCCATGGGTCACGACGGCATGCTCTATTCGCTGCCGTCGCGCGACCTGATCGCCGACAGCGTCGAATACATGGTCAACGCCCACTGCGCCGACGCCATGGTCTGCATCTCCAACTGCGACAAGATCACGCCCGGCATGCTGATGGCGGCGCTGCGCCTCAACGTGCCCGCCGTCTTCGTATCCGGCGGGCCGATGGAGGCCGGCAAGGTGCTGCTCGCCTCGGGCGTCACCAAGTCGGTCGACCTGATCGATGCCATGGTGGCGGCCGCCGACGACAAGGTGTCGGACGCTGACGTCCGCTCCTACGAGCGCTCGGCCTGCCCCACCTGCGGCTCCTGCTCGGGCATGTTCACCGCCAACTCGATGAACTGCCTGACCGAGGCGCTCGGCCTCAGCCTGCCCGGCAACGGCTCGATGCTGGCGACGCATGCCGACCGCAAGACGCTGTTCCAGAAGGCCGGCCGGCTGATCGTCGACCTCTGCAAGCGCTATTACGAGGGCGAGGACGAAAGCGTGCTGCCGCGTTCCATCGCCTCGTTCAAGGCGTTCGAGAACGCCATGACGCTCGACATCTCCATGGGCGGCTCGACCAACACGGTGCTGCATCTGCTGGCCGCCGCGCAGGAAGCCGGCGTCGACTTTACCATGGCCGACATCGACCGCCTGTCGCGCCGCGTGCCCTGCCTCAGCAAGGTGGCGCCGGCCGTCGCTGACATCCACATGGAGGACGTTCACCGGGCCGGCGGCATCTTCGGCCTCCTGGGCGAACTCGATCGGGCCGGCCTCCTCAACACCGACCTGCCCACCGTGCACGCGCCGACGCTGAAGGCGGCGATCGGCGAGTGGGACATCGTGCAATCGAATTCCGAGGAGGTCCGCACCTTCTATTCGGCGGCGCCGGGCGGCGTGCCGTCGATCGAGGCCTTCAGCCAGGCGCGCCGCTGGGAGGCGCTCGATCTCGACCGCAAGGCGGGCGTCATCCGCTCGCTCGACCACGCCTATTCCAGGGACGGCGGCCTCGCCGTGCTCTACGGCAACATCGCGCTCGACGGCTGCATCGTGAAGACGGCCGGCGTCGACGAGTCGATCCTGGTGTTCGAGGGACCGGTGAAGATCTACGAGAGCCAGGAAGGGGCGGTGAAGGGCATCCTCAGCGGCGACGTCAAGGCCGGCGACGTGGTGGTGATCCGCTACGAGGGGCCGAAGGGCGGACCGGGCATGCAGGAGATGCTCTACCCGACCAGCTACCTGAAGTCGAAGGGGCTCGGCAAGTCCTGCGCGCTGCTCACCGACGGCCGCTTCTCGGGCGGCACCTCGGGCCTTTCCATCGGCCATGCCTCGCCGGAAGCCGCCGAAGGCGGCGCCATCGGCCTCGTCGAGGCCGGCGACCGCATCCGCATCGATATCCCGAAGCGCACCATCGATCTGCTGGTCTCCGACGAGACGCTCGCCGCCCGCAGAGCCGCCATGGAGGCCAAGGGCAAGGCGGCCTGGAAGCCGGCCAATCCGCGGCCGCGCAAGGTGTCGGCGGCGCTCAGGGCTTATGCCGCCATGACCACCTCGGCGGCCAAGGGCGCCGTGCGCGACGTCAGCCAGATCGAGCACTGATGCCGGGCGCCACTCCGCTTACCGGTTTCTCATGTCGCTGATGCCCATGAGAAGCCGGCAACGGCCTTGATGAGCGGATGCGTCGGCATCCCCGCGATTTGATCTATCGATACGGGCGGGCGCCGCGGCGTCCGCCCGAAATATTATGTTGCCGCCGCCGTCTGTTGGCTGCGGATGCGCTTTTGTCTGCCGCGACCCCCGTCTTGCCCGAGATCCGCCCCGATTCGGGCGTCAAATCCGCTCCTCTGCGAAATGCGCGTCCCGGCCGAAAAAACCTCGGCTTTTTGTTTCGATTCATCCAAAGCGCTTTTATTTCCGTGGCATCCGAAATATGACGGACAAAACAAGCAGTTGCACGGATGGCATGTGGGAGATATCGACTCTTGACAAGCGGCATTGAAAGCGCTTTGAATAGCCGCGAAGCAAGCTGCCGCGCTTCGCCCCGCTGTCGTCGAGGATAGGTCGACGGGGCCGGCCTTGCCGCGAGCCCGGCGCCCGTTCCGAGAAGCTGCGCCGGACCGCTCATCCCCGGGAGGACACTCATGACTATCCGCGCCACCGTCTTCGGCGAGAACGTCCACGAACAGACCAGCCAGGTCGTGCGCGACCTCTACCCCAACGGCATGCACGCGACGATCGCCGACGCGCTCAACGCCGACCCGGCCATCGAGGCGGGCTGGGTGACGCTGCAGATGCCCGAGCACGGCCTGACGGTCGAAAAGCTCGCCGCCACCGACGTGCTGGTCTGGTGGGGCCACGCCGCCCACGGCGAGGTGAAGGACGAGATCGTCGAGCGGGTCGCCAAGCGCGTCTGGGAGGGCATGGGCCTCCTCGTCCTGCATTCGGGCCACTTCTCGAAGATCTTCAAGCGGCTGATGGGCACGCCCTGCGCGCTGAAGTGGCGCGAGGCCGGCGAGCGCGAGCGCCTGTGGGTGATCAACCGCAACCATCCGATCGCCTGGGGCCTGCCGGAGAAGATCGAACTCGACATGGAAGAGATGTACGGCGAGCCCTTCACCGTGCCCGAGCCGGACGAAACCGTGTTCGTCTCCTGGTTCCAGGGCGGCGAGGTGTTCCGCTCCGGCCTCTGCTACAAGCGCGGCGCCGGCAAGATCTTCTACTTCCGCCCCGGCCACGAGGCCTATCCGACCTATCACGACGACAACGTGCTGACCGTGCTGCGCAACGCCGTCAAATGGGCCTACAACCCGGCCCCGGCCTGGACGGCGGTCACCGAGGCGCCCAACGTGCCGGTCGACAAGGCGCTGGAGCCGATCAAGGAACGCGGCCTGACCATCCACGCCAAGGGCGCGCCCGGCCTCCGCTGAGCGCTTCCCACGCGGCCGGCGACCCTCCCCGCCGGCCGCTTTTCCATCTCCCCTGCCCAACGGACTCCTACCAACATGCGCCTCATCATCGTCGGTACCGGCAGCATGGCCCGCCACCATGCCAAGCATTTCGCCCAGATCCGCGGCGTGAAGATCGTCGGCTGCGTCGATGTCTTCCCGGAACTGGCCACCGCCTTCGCCAAGGACTTCGGCATTCCCCGCACGTTCACCACCGTCGAGGACGCCATCGCCTGGGGCAAGTTCGATTCGGCGGCCAACGTCACCACCGACCTCGCCCACTATCCGACCACCATGGCGCTGATCACCGCCGGCAAGCACGTGCTCTGCGAGAAGCCGCTGGCCACCAACTATCTCCATGCCCTGGAGATGACCGAGGCGGCCGAGAAGGCCGGCCTCGTCGGCATGGTCAACCTCAGCTACCGCAACGTGCCCGAAATCTACAAGATGCACGAGATGGTCACCTCGGGCGTCATCGGCGACGTCAAGCACGTCGAGGCGAGCTATCTCCAGAGCTGGCTGACCGGCACCCACTGGGGCGACTGGAAGACCGAAAGCCGCTGGCTGTGGCGCCTCTCCGAGAACCACGGCTCCAAGGGCGTCATCGGCGACGTCGGCATCCACATCCTCGACTTCGCCTCCTTCGGCGCCGGCACCGACGTGACGCGGCTGTTCGGCCGCCTGAAGACCTTCCACAAGGCGCCGGACGACAAGATCGGCGAATACACGCTCGACGCCAACGACAGCTTCGCCGGCACGCTGGAATTCGAGAACGGCGCCATCGGCGTCATCCACGCCTCGCGCTTCGCCACCGGCTACGCCAACACGCTGCGCGTCCGGGTGTTCGGCGACAAGGGCGGCCTCGAAATCCAGAACGGTTCCGACGGCACCTGGCTGCGCGTCTGCAAGGGCGTCAAGGACATCAACAGCCAGACCTGGCGGCCGGTCACCGCCAAGCCGGTGCCGATGAACTACAAGCGCTTCGTCGACGCCGTCCGGGCCGGCCGCACCATGGAGCCGAGCTTCCGCCGCGCCGCCGACCTCCAGCGCATTCTCGACGCCTCGTTCGAGACCGAGAAGCTCAGGTCGGAGCTGGTTGTTGCCGGCTGAACCCAAGGGGCAAGGCTTGAGGCCGCCGGAACTTCGCATCCGGCGGCCTCATCTATTTTTCCGGCTAATCTATCCTGACATCCCGGCAAATAAAACCGGCGGCACCCTCAGGGCGCCGCCGGCTTTTCACGTCCTCACCGATATGGCGAACCGCCTCACTCGGCGGCGGCGCTGACCGGCTGCTCGCTGCGGGGCTGCTCGCTCTGACCGACCTGGATGGCGGTCAGAGCGATGGTGTAGACGATGTCGTCGACCAGGGCGCCGCGCGACAGGTCGTTGACAGGCTTGCGCAGGCCCTGCAGCATCGGGCCGACCGACACCACGTTGGCCGAGCGCTGCACCGCCTTGTAGGTGGTGTTGCCGGTATTGAGGTCGGGGAACACGAAGACGTTGGCATGGCCGGCCACCGGCGAGCCCGGCGCCTTCTGCTGGCCGACGCTCTCCACCGATGCCGCGTCATACTGGATCGGGCCGTCGACCAAGAGGTCGGGGCGGCGCTCCATCACCATCAGCGTCGCCTCGCGCACCTTGTCGACGTCGCTGCCCGAACCGGAGGTGCCGGTCGAGTAGGAGATCATGGCGACACGCGGATCGATGCCGAAGGAGCGGGCGCTCTCGGCCGACTGGCAGGCGATCTCCGCCAGCTCGGTGGCCGTCGGGTCCGGGTTGATGGCGCAGTCGCCGTAGACCAGCACCTGATCGGGCATCAGCATGAAGAACACGCTCGACACGATGGAGTTGCCGGGGGCGGTCTTGATCAGCTGCAAGGCCGGCCGCACCGTCGAGGCGGTGGTGTGGACGGCGCCGGAGACCAGACCGTCGACGTGACCCAAGGCCAGCATCATGGTGGCCAGCACCACGTTGTCCTCGAGTTGCGCCTCGGCCTGCGGCGGCGTCAGGCCCTTGGACTTCCTGAGTTCGACCATCGGCCCGACGTAGCTCGACCGCACGCTGGCCGGATCGAGGATCTCCAGCTCCGGCGGCAGCTCGATGCCGTGGGTGGTGGCGACGCCCCGGATTGCCTTGGGGTCGCCAATCAGCACGCAGCGGGCGATGCGCTTCTGCGTGCAGATGACGGCGGCCTTGATGGTGCGCGGCTCGTCGCCTTCCGGCAGCACGATGCGGCGGTTGGCGGCGCGCGCCTCCTGGATCATGCGATGGCGGAACATCGGTGGCGTCATCAGCCCGCTGTTGGCGCGCGGCGTCGCCGGGGCCAGCGGCGCGAGGTTGATGTGGTCGGCGGCGTGCTCGACCAGCTTCTCCATGCGCTCGGAGTCCTCGTGGCGGACGCGGCGGTCCATCGAGTTGAGACGCACGGCAACGTCGTAGGTCTGGAGTTCGGTGGTCAGCACCGGCAGATCGCCGAAGCGCGGCTCCAGGAACTCGGCGATCGACGGCGCCATCGGCTCGTCGCAGGTGAGCAGCAGGCCGGCGATCGGCATGCCCGAGGCGCGGGCGAGCGTGGTGGTGATGATCAGGTCGGAGCGGTCGCCGGGGGTGACCACCAGCGTGCCGGGCTTCAGCGCCAGCACCACCTTGTCGGGGCTGCGGGCGCCGATGACGATCTCGCCGACGCGGGCCTTCTTGATGTCGCCGGGCCTGAGGATGCCGAAGCCGAGATCGGCGGCGACATCGACGAGGCGCGGCGCGTTCAGCGCCGGCTCGTCGGAGGTGACGGCGAGCACCGGCACGCCGATCTTGGCCGCCTCGAGCGCCTTGGCGAATTCCTCGGCCTTGACGTCGCCGCCGCGGGCGCGGCCGACGATCAGGCCGGCGAAGGGCCGGCCCTCGGCGAGGAAGCGATGCTGGGCATCGGCGAGGTCGCCGACGATCGACTTCACCGTGGCGTCGAGGCCCGGCACCACCGGGATGATCTCGGCCGACAGCGACCGGCCCATGGCGATGTCGAGGTCGATGGTCAGCGGATGGGTGGTCGACGGCAGCAGCCCCTCGACGATGACGATCGACCGGTCGCCGCGCGCCTCCTCGACCAGCTCGACGATCTCTTCGAGCAGGGTGAACAGGTTGCCGGTGCGGATCATCTCCTCGGCGTGCTCGGCCGGGATCGGGTCGGGCGTGTTGAGGCCGAGCAGCGTGCGGGCGAAGTGCACCGAACGGTCGAGGCCATCGGGATAGGCCTCGGGGTCGGCCACCGGCTTGGCGAAGCCGACGTTGTAGCCCTCGCGCTGGAAGGCGCGGACGAGGCCGAGCGCCACCGAGGAAATGCCCTGCTGACTGGAGGTGGGCGCCAGGAAGAACGTGCGGGAGGACGGTTTCGGGGTCATGTCCTTCGTTCCTTTCGCGGGTCAGGCGGTTACAGGCAGAAGGCCGGCCAGACGGGCCGTGTCCTCGGCAATGACGCGCTCCTCGTCGGTGGGGACGACGATCGCCACCGGCTTGCGCGACCGCGACACGATGCCGCTGCGGCCGCCGAACACGCCGGCGTTGGCTTCCTCGTCGAGGTCAAGACCGAGCGCCGACAGGCGCTTCAGCGTCTTGGCGCGGATATAGGCCGAGTTCTCGCCGATGCCGCCGGTGAAGGCGACGGCGTCGAGGCGCGGCAGGGCGGCGGTCAGCGCGCCGATGTAGCGGCAGAGGCGGAACACGAAGACGTCCAGCGTCTCCTCGGCCTGGTGGTTGCCGGCCTGGGCGGCTTCCGTCAGCGTGCGGCAGTCGTTGGACAGCTCGGAGAGGCCGAGGAGGCCGCTCTCGCGGTTGGCCATGCGTTCGAGGCCGTCGACGTCGAGGCCGGTCTTCTTGGCGATGTAGGCCAGCGCGCCGTAGTCGACGTCGCCGGTGCGGGTGCCCATGACGAGGCCCTCGAGCGGGGTGAGGCCCATCGAGGTGTCGACGCACTTGCCGTTCCAGACGGCGGTGGCCGACGAGCCGTTGCCGAGGTGGCAGACGACGACGCCGCTGTCATCGGGGTCGAGGCCGAGCAGGCGGACGGTCTCGTGCGAGACATACTGGTGCGAGGTGCCGTGGGCGCCGTAGCGGCGGACGCCGAGGTCGCGGTAATACTTGCGCGGCAGGGCGTAGAGATAGGCTTCCGGCTTCATCGTCTGGTGGAAGGCGGTGTCGAACACGGCCACCTGCTTCAGCGCCGGGAAGGCGCGCACGGCAGCGCGCAGGCCGATGGCATGCGCCGGGTTATGCAGCGGCGCGAAGGGGCAGGTGCCGATCTCCTCGATCATCGCGTCGTCGGTGACGATGCAGCTCTCGGTGAAGCGCTCGCCGCCGTTGACGACGCGGTGGCCGACCGCCGCCACCCGCTCGAACCAGCCGTGCTCTTTCAGGAAGGCCATCAGCGCGTCGACCGCACCCTGATGGTCGGTGACCGACAGCGGAAAGCGCGTCTTGTCGCCGTCGACGTCGAAGCGGATCGAGGCATCGGGCTGGCCGAGCCGCTCGGCAAGGCCGGAGGCCAGGGGCTTGCGCTCGCCGACCGGGTAGATGGCGAACTTCAGCGACGACGAACCGCTGTTGATGACCAGGATCAGGGGGGAGGAAGTCGGCATCGGCGATACTCTATCGATTCTCGTAGGATTGACCGAGGATACGGCGAGCGGCGGCGCCCCCGTCATACCAAATCTCGTGGATTTGCGGCCAATATCCGAGATCAGGGGCATTTGGTATGCGGCCCACCCCTTACCGAAATTGGAGCTTCCAACCGCCGGAAAACCCGAGCCATCATGGCCTATGGCGATTTATATTTTCTTTTCATGACTTTAACAAAAACTGTCGCCGACGATAACTGCAACGCGCCGCAGAGAGCATTGCGTGAGGCGCAGACGAGCCGCCCGGCAGCGGCATAAGTCCGCGCCGCCGAACAGCTTTTTGCCTCAAAGCCTTGCCGCCGTTCCGCCGCAATGTCCGCCCGCATCCGGGATGGACCGGATGCCGCCATCCCGTCCGTCCGGCGGTTCTCAGGCGTCGGCGCGGCCGAAACGGTCCTTCAGATAGCGGTAGAGGGCGCGGATCGCCTGCGCCTCGCCGCCCTCCGGCTGGCCGGGACGCGCCGCCGGCACCCAGGCGTAGATGTCGGCGTGCATCCAGGTCTTCGCCCGCTCGACGAAGCGGCCGAGGAACAGCGCGGCGGTGATCGAGCCGGCGAAGCCGCCAGGCGCGATATTGTTGAGGTCGGCGATCTTCGACTTCAGCCCCTCCTCGTAGGGCGCCCAGAGCGGCAGGCGCCAGAGGGGGTCACCGGCGGCGCGGCTCGCCTCGGCAAGATCGGCGGCAAAGGCATCGTCGCGGGTATAGAAGGGCGGGATGTCCGGCCCGAGCGCCACGCGGGCGGCGCCGGTCAGCGTGGCGAGGTCGACCAGCAGATCCGGCGCCTCGTCGTCGGCAAAGGCCAGCGCGTCGGCGAGGATCAGCCGGCCCTCGGCGTCGGTGTCGCCGATCTGCACGCTGAGGCCCTTGCGCGACGGAAAGACGTCGCCCGGCCGGAAGCTCAGGCCGGAGACGGCGTTCTCGACGATCGGCAGCACGACGCGCAGGCGGAGGTCGAGACCGGCCTCCATGATCAGGCGGGCGAGGCCGAGCACGTTGGCGGCGCCACCCATGTCCTTCTTCATCAGGGCCATGTTGCTGGCGCCCTTGATGTCGAGGCCGCCGGTGTCGAACACTACGCCCTTGCCGACCAGCGACAGCTTCGGCGCATCCGGCCGGCCCCAGGTGAAGGTGACGAGGCGCGGCGGCCGGGGCGAGCCACGCCCCACCGCTTCGATCAGCGGGAATTCGCGGGCGAGCAGGTCGTCGCCGAAATACTCCTCGAACACCGCGCCATGGGCGGCGGCCAGCTCGCGGGCGGCGGCGGCCAGCTCGGCCGGGCCGAGGTCGTTGGCCGGCGTGTTGACGAGGTCGCGCACCATCCAGACGGCGGCGGCGATGCGCGCCGCCTCGGCCGCCGCCTCACCTTCCGGCAGCACCAGACGCGGCGCCGCGGCGCGCGGCTTCAGGTAGCGCTCGAAACGGTAGGCGCCGAGGGCGAAGCCGAGCACCGCCTCGGCCATGTCACCCGGCCAGCCTTCCAGCCGATAGGTGCCGGCCGGCAGCCCGTTCGCCAGCTTGCCGGCGAGGAGCGGCGGCCGCGCCGCGCCCTCCCGGCCGAGGCCGAACAGCACCGCCGCAAGACGCCCCTCGGCGTCGGGCAGCAACAGGATCGCCCCCTCGTCGGCGGCGAAGGCGCTGGCCTTGGCCCAGGCGGCGGCGCCGAGTTCGGCGAGCCTGGCGTCCAGCCTCTCCGAGGTGACGGCATGGACGGGAATGGCGGCGGCATCGGGGGCGGCAAAAGCGGACAGCAAGGCAAGAACTCCGGCTCGGGATCGTCCCGAATGTAGAGAGGCGGGCGGGCGGCGGCAAGGCGTCGGCGGCGGCCGGCGCGGCGGCGGATTAACCGGCCGTTAGGGTTAACGGATTACCAAGGACGGCATAGACGGCGGCCCGTCCGCGCCGCCCGCCACCCGGTGAGACCGATGCTGCCGAGCTTCCGACGTCCCGCGTTCCTCGCTCTCCTCCTGCCGCTGGCGCTCGCCGCCGCCGGCTGCGCCAGCAACCGGCCGGTGATCACCACCCATGGCGACGTGTCGGTGACCGGCTCGATCGACCGGATGAGCGACAGCCAGATCGCCGCCGCCGCCACCGCCTGGGGCGGCCGCTACGACGCCGACCCGAAGAACCGCGTCAACATCCTGAACTACGCCGCCGCCCTGCGCCTCGGCGGCCGCACCGATCAGGCGGTGGCCGTGCTCGAAAAGGGCATGGTCAACACGCCCAACGACGCCGAGATAAGCGCCGCCTACGGCAAGGCGCTGGCCGCCAACGGCAACTTCGATCAGGCGCTGAACGTCATCCGCCGCACCCAGCGGCCCGACCGTCCCGACTGGAAGCTCTATTCGGCCGAGGGCGCCATCCTCGACCAGCAGGGCAACCCGGCCGAGGCGCGCGCCGCCTACCAGAAGGCGTTGCAGATCGCGCCGGGCGAGCCGTCGATCCTCAACAACCTCGCCCTCTCCTATCTCTTGGCCGGCGACATCGCCAACGCCGAGAAGACGCTGCGCGACGCCGCCGCCCGGCCCGGCGCCACCAGCCGCATCCGCCAGAACCTCGCCCTGGTGCTCGGCCTGCAGGGCAAGTTCAAGGAGGCCGACGCCATCGCCCGGCAGGAGCTGGATCCGGCGCAGGCGGAAGCCAACGTCGCCTATCTCAAGTCGATGCTGAGCCAGGCCAACACCTGGAAGGAAGCCCGCCGGCAAGGCTGACGGGAGGCGCCCGTGGCACGGATCGTCAATCTCTCGGACGTCGGCTTCGATCCCGAGGACGCCGCCGACCGGACGGCGCCGGCCGGCTACGCGGCGCGCTTTTCGGCCATCGGCGTCCAGCTCGGCGCCCGCATGCTCGGCTGCACGCTGATCGAGATCGGGCCGGGATGCCGCGCCTCGCCGCTGCACAATCACCGCTGCAACGAGGAGATGTTCCTGATCCTCGAAGGATGCGGCAGCCTCCGCATCGGCGGCGAACAGCATGCCATCCGGGCCGGCGACGTCATCGCCTGCCCACCCGGCGGCCCGGAGACCGCCCACCAGATCGTCAACACCTCCGAGGCGCCGCTCCGCTATCTCGCCATCTCCACCATGGCCGAGCCGGACATCATCGACTATCCGGACTCGGGCAAGTTCCTGGTCAAGGGCAACCTGCCGGCCGGCGACGGCGCGCGAAGCGAGCCGTTCCGCTTCATCGGCCGGCGCGAGGCGAGTCTCGGCTACTGGGACGGCGAGGAATAGCTCAGGTCGCCGGCGCGGCGTCGGTATGGTCCTTGAGATAGGTCCAGAGCCGCTCGACGCGGGCGCGCACCTTGTCCATGTTGCGATAGATGCGGATGCGCATGTCGATCACCGCCTCGGGGTCGACCACCACCAGCTTGCCGGTGTCGATCTCGGCCCGCACCGTGTTGGCCGGCAGCCAGCCGAGGCCGCGGCCGGTCATCGCCATGGTCTTGATCGCCTCGGCCATCGGGTTCTCGTAGATCTTGGCGAGGTTGAGCGCCTCGCCGCGCTCGGCCAGCAGCACCGAC
Source organism: Pleomorphomonas koreensis DSM 23070 (assembly GCF_000425185.1). Taxonomy (GTDB): domain Bacteria; phylum Pseudomonadota; class Alphaproteobacteria; order Rhizobiales; family Pleomorphomonadaceae; genus Pleomorphomonas; species Pleomorphomonas koreensis. The sequence goes on along the minus strand of NZ_AULH01000001.1, from coordinate 200,466 downwards.
ACCAGGCGGCCGAGGAAGGTCTCCGGCGCATAGGCGAGATAGGGCACCGGCTTGTCCGGGCTGCCGGGCAGCGGGAACAACGGCGCGCCGTCGCCGGCCGGCGCCGACACCGGCATCACCCGGTCGCTGCCGAGATCGAGCGAGGGGAAGCGCTCGGGGTCGAGCAGCACCGGCACGCGCGGATGCTCGTAGGTCAGGAGGAAGTCGCAGTCGCCTTCGGCGAACATGCGGATGCTGTCGTGAAAGTTCTCGGTGATCAGCCGGGCGTGGATCGGCCCGAAACCGGCCTCAAGATCCTTCAGCCACCAGGGGAAGAAGGAGATCGACAGCGAGTGCAGCGTCGAGAAGGTGAGGATGCCCTGCCCTTCGGCGCGGCCGGAGCGCAGCTCGGCGCGCTCGACCAGGATGAGGCGCAGCACCTCCTCGGCGGTCTCGCGAAAGCGGCGGCCCTCCGGCGTCAGCGTCGTCGGATAGGTGGAGCGGTCGACCAGCGGCACGCCCAGCCATTGCTCGAGCTGCTGGATTCGCCGGCTGAAGGCGGACTGGGTGACGCGGCGCTCCACCGCCGATCGCGAAAAGCTGCGCGTGTTGGCGAGGCTCACGAAGTCCTCCAGCCACTTGATTTCCACGAAACCGCACTCCCGTTCGACGCCCGCAAAACAGGCAAGCCCGTTATGCACGCTGTCGGACGGGGAAGTCGAGCCCTGGCGGCAGATTATCGGGGCGGGGCGGCCGAGGCCCGGCCGGCCAGGAAGCTGTCGAGCGCCTCGACCACCAGCGCGTGGTCCTCGTGCTGCGGCAGGCCCGACACGGTGACCGTGCCGACGAGGCCGGTGCCGATCACCCGGATCGGGAAGGAGCCGCCGTGGGCGGCGTATTCGCGCGGGTCGACCAGCATCGCCTCATGGAAGGGCACGTCCTTCAGCGCCGACCGCCGGCCCATGTAGTAGGAGGAGTGGCCGAAACGCATGACCACGGCGCTCTTGCGGACCACCCATTCGTCGTTGTCGGGGCTGGTGCCGGCAAGCGCGGCGTGGAACAGCTGCTGGCCGGCCCGCCGGACGTCGACGGTGATCGGCAGGCGGCGGGCGCGGCCAAGCTCCACCAGATGGAGGCCGAGGGCCAGCGCCGTCTCGTTGTCGAAGGCGGGGAACTGCAGACGCTCTTCCTGCGCCAAGAGGTCGTCGAGGAATTCCTGGGAGATGAAGGTCATGATGGCGTCCGGGACGGTTTCTCGGTGAGCCGGCCGTAGAGCGGCGGCAGGCGCCTATAATAGACGGCGGCGAGCGCGGCGACATAGAAAAGGCCGCCGGTGAGCATGGCGCCCACAAGACCAAGGGCGGTGTGCGGCCAGTCGACGGCATGGACGGCGAGCCCCATGACCAGCGTCGCCACGGCGATCCGCGCCGTGTCGGCGGCCGGGAAGCGGAAGCCGCAGAGCCGGATGGCGACGGCGGCCGACAGCGCCAGCGTCAGGCCGGAGGCGACGAGCGCGCCCACCGCCACGCCGACCAGGTAGTTCATGCGGAAGCCGACCACGGCGAGGCCGGTGGTGGCGACGATCTCGAACAGGCCGATGGCGACCAGCAGGCCGTAGCGGCGGTCGAGCGTCAGCATCTGGCCGGTGGCGTGGGCGTGGTAGGCGCGCACCATGCCGCCGAAGGCGGCGAGGCCCAGGATGGAGCGCGTCACGTCGCGGTAGGTCTCGGCGACGGCGAGGTCGACCAGGATGTCGGTGACCAGCCAGAGGCCGACCACCGACGGCAGCAGCACGGCGGTGAGCAGGGCGGCGTTCATCTTCAGTTGTTCGAGCGCCGCCTCGCGGTCGCCGGCGTTGATCAGCCGGGCGGCGATCGGGAAGGCGGCGACGGCGACCAGCATCGAAGCGACCGAGGCCGAGCGGCGGCCGAGGCCCCAGCCGACCGCCATCAGGCCGAAGGCGGTGGCGCCGCCGATCTGCTCGACGACGTAGCGGATGCCGTTCTCGCCGAACCAGCCGATGCCGTTGATCACCAGCATGGGGCCGCCGTTCAGGATGGCGTCCTTCAGGATGGCGACGTCGAGACGGACCGTCCGGAGGCTGGCGCCGATCATCGGCAAGGCGACGGCGGTGCCGAGCGCCTGCATGGCGGCGTAGGCGAGCAGCAGTTCGCCGGCCGAGGCGCCGAACATCTCGGTAGAGGCGATGCCGGCGACGAGGCCGCCGACCGGTCCGGCGGTGAGTAGCAGCGTATAGGCGAAGATCCTGTCCTGCGCCCGCGCCCGCTCGCCGTAATGGTTGTTGAGGCCGCGCGTCACGTAGTAGGCGGCGATGGTCAGGAAGACCAGCACCGGGTCGCCGCGGCCGTCGAAGAAGTGCATGGAGAGAGCGGCGGCCAGAAGCTCGGGCAGCGTCAGCAGGCCGATCAGCGTCGTCTCGGTCTGGAGGTAGCGGCGGCGGCCGGCCGCGTCCTCGGCCGGCGGCAGGAAGCGCAGCGTGTAGAAGGAGAACCACGACCGGCTCACCATGTAGGCGAGTTCCTGCGTCGAGGTGACCAGCACGAAGGTGGACATCTCCGCCGGCGACAGCCACCACGTCCAGATCATCATCGACAGGAACTGGGCGACCGGCGACAGGAATTGCGCCGGCAGGTAGAGGATGGTCTGGCGGATCAGCACGATGGCGACGGCCCCCTGGAGGATTGCGGACGAGAGGCGAAGGCCGTCATGACGACGACGACCAGGAGACCGAGTTCCAGCGACTTGGTGGAGAAGGACGATGTCGTCGTCGACATCAGCAAGTAGATGCCGAGCGGCACCAGCGAGGCGGTGCCGAAGCGGCGGAACAACTCGCTGATGAAAGCGGCAAGGCCCATCAGGAAGAACAGGGTAACGAAGCCGCCGTAATAGGCGACGAAGCCGACATAGGCGCTCTCGATGGCCAGCGGCGTGCCAATCTTCGGCAGCATCGCCATGACGGTGGCGACGTCCGGCCCGAACACCACCTCCGGCCAGGACATGCCGCGGAAGACCGACAGCATGGCGACGCGCGCCATGGCGCTGCCGTCGTCGTCGATGAAGCGGCGGATGAGGCGGTCGATCAGGCCGCCGTCGACGATCAGCACGACGCCGACCACCAGCAGCGTGGCGACGAGCACCGCCGCCGCCGCGCCGGCCAGCGGAAAGCGTCGGCCGAGCAGCAGGCGGGCGCCCGACAGGGCGGCGATGGCCAGGAGCGTGGCGGCGGACAGCACGATGGCGGTGCGGCCGCCGAAAAAGAACAGCGCGCCGAAGTGGAACAGCACCAGCGCGAGGCGGGTCCGCCGGCCGAACGGGCCGGCGCCGAGCGCCAGCGAGACGAGGCAGACCGCCGTGGTCATGGCGTTCATCAGCGGGTGGCCGAGCAGCGCCGTCGCCCGCCAGTCCCAGTCGAGCAGCGCGCCGTTGACGTAGAGCGGCGTCAGACGGAAGCCGCCCAGCACCTCGGCATAGCCCAGGAAGCTGTTGACGACGAGGATGGCCTGCACGACCAGGGCGAGACGCCGCATCTCGCCGGCCCCGAGGCGGGTGAGCCCGACGAACAGGCAGGCGGTCAGCACGAAGTTGTCGGCGATCTGCGACAGCGGCGTCTTCTGAACGAAGATCACCTGGAAGGCCAGCAGGCCGATGGCCAGCAGCAGGACGAGCAGGCCGGGGCTTTCGCGCCAGCTCCGGCCGAGGAAGGCGGTGACGCCGCCGCCGGCGGCGACCCAGGCGACGAGCGACAGCACGGCCAGATAGGTGGCCGGGTGGATCTTCAGGAGCTGGCTGCCGCCCTTGCCGTCATAGGGGATGCCGATGAGGCTCAGCATCTGTCCGGACAAGAGGAACAGCGCGAGGACGGCGAGGAAGGTCAGGCCGACGGCGAACGGACGGGCGTCGAGCACCAGGCCCGAACCGGCGCCGGCGCGATAGGAAAGCGGAAGCTGCAATGCCCGGACGGCCATGCCGTGTCGATCCCCCGACCAGAGGCGGCCCGACGGACCACCTTGGAAAATCTCTGAAGAGATCGTCGTGGCGGCGGGGTTAACCGGCGGTCTCGCGGGCCGGGTCGAAGGCTCTATTTCGAGCGACAGCGTTCACGTTTCCTTAAGCGCGTCCTCTCATAGTTAACAAGCTGCAAACAAGGGCGGGACGCGACTTGAACGGCCTCCTTACATCCGACGACAGGGACATCGCCAGGTCGGCCGTGCTGGCCGATGAGGCGCGCCGGCCGGTCTCCCGGCCGCGGGGCGAGGTCGACCTCGGCCTGCTCGTGGCGATCCTCTCGCGCCAGTGGCTGCTGATCGCCGGCGTCACCCTCCTGTTCCTCGGCGTCGGCTTCGCCTATGCCACCTTCGCGCCCAAGGTCTGGGAATCGACGGCCCGCGTGCTGCTCGACCCGCGCGACAAGCAGGTGGCCGGCCCCGGCCTCTCCCAGCCCCTCCAGGGCGTGGACGCCGTCTGGATCGACACCCAGGCCAGCGTCGTCACCTCGGCGGCCATCCTGTCGTCGGTGATCGACAAGCTCGGCCTCGAACGGGACGAGGAATTCGGCGGCAGCCGCGACGAGACGCTGAGGGCGCTCAGCCGGGCGACTGCGGTGGCGCGCGCCGACCAGACCTACGTGCTCGACATTTCCGTGCGCAGCCGCTCGGCCGACCGCTCGGCGCGCATTGCCGAGGCGCTCGCCGATGCCTTCGTCGCCAATCAGGTGGACGTGAAGGCGGCGGCGGTGCGCGAGGCGAGCAGCCTGATCAACCGCCAGCTCGACGATCTCCGCGCCAAGGCGCGCGCCGCCCAGGAAAAGCTGGAAACCTATCGCCGCGAGCACGGCATCCTCACCGCCAACGGCCGCTCGGTGGACGAGGACACGCTGCGCCAGCTCAACGACGCCTATGTCGCCGCCCGCCTGCGCACCCAGGACGCCAAGGCCCGTCGCGACAAGATCGCTGCGGCGCGGGCCAGCGGTTCGGACGCGGCGCTGTCCGGCATCGATTCGACGGTGCTGAGCCGCCTCAAGATCGAGCGGGCGCTGGCCGCCCGCACGGTGGGCGAGCTGGCGCAGGACCTCGGCCCCAGCCATCCGCGCATGGTGGCGGCACGCGGCGACCTCGCCCGCGCCGACGCCCAGATCGAGGGCGAGCTGAAGACGCTGTCGGCGAGTACCGACGCCGAATACCAGGTGGCGGCGGCGGCCGAGGCGGCGGCGCGCAAGGCGCTCGACGACGCCAGCGCCGTGGTCACCGACACCAGCGAGCGGACCATCGAGCTGCGCGAACTGGAGAACGAGGCGTCGCTCAGGGCCGACATGTACAAGACCTACGTGGCGCGCACCGAGGAAATCACCCTGCAGGCCAACACGCAGGTGTCGGACGCCCGCGTCATCGCCCCGGCCGACGTGCCGCTCTTTCCCTATTCGCCGCGCCGCACCATCATCCTGGCGCTGGCCGGCATCGCCGGGCTCGGCCTGTCGCTCTCCGTCGCCATCTATCGCGGCCGCCGCTACCTGCCGGACTATGACGAGGACGCCGAGGCGCCGGCGGCGCCTCTCGTTTCCGAGGCCGACGAGCTTGCCGGGCCGGATGCCGGCGGGGATGTCGTCTTCGACGAGCCCATGCCGCTCGTGGCCGGGGACGATGCCGAGCTTGGAGCCGAGCCCGAAGAAGAAACCGACGACGCGCCCGAGATCGAGCCCGAAGCCGGGGAAGAGGTGGAGGAAGAAGCCGAAGCCGAGGCGCCGCCGGTGCTCGCCGAAATCATGCTGTCGACCCGCTCGGTGACCCGCGACCATCGTGGCTGGCCGGTCGCCCGCCCGCCGCGCGCCGTCCTCAGGAGCGCCGTCACCGACGACGACGGCACACCGGCGTCGGCCGCCGCCTTCGCCCAGCTCGCCCGCGTCCTCGACGCCACGGCCGGCGCATCGCGGCTGGTGCTGCTCATCGGCGCCGACGACGGCCCGGCCGCCGCCGCCATCGCCTTCGGCCTCGCTCGCGTGCCGACGCCGGACGGCGTGCTGCTGGTCGACGCCGCCTGGGACGAGCTGCCGCTTCATCGCGCCTATGTAGAGGGACCGATGCCCGGCGTCATCGACGTCATCGCCGGCGCCGCCGCGGCGGGCGATATCGCCATCTGCGAAGGCGGACCGGACGTTACGCTGATCGGTGTCGGCGGCCCCGAGGCGGCGGCCGACATCGCCGGCAACGCCGGCCGCGTCGCCGGCTTCGTCGGCAAGCTCGCCCGCGACTTCGGCCGTATCGTCGTCAACTGCGGCCACCGCCGCTCGCCCGAGTTGTTCGAGTCGCTGCTCGCCCGCGCCGACGCCGTGCTGATCGTCGCCGATGCGGTGGTCGAGGACGATGCCGAGGCGGCGGAGATGGTCCGCGATCTGGCCGGCGCCCTGCCGGCCTTCACCGGCCTGGTGCTGGTCCGGGAGCGTGCCGAGCGCCTTGCCGTCGCCGAACGGGCGTGAGCGGCATGTCGCCGCGCCTCATCGTCGACCACTCCCATCTCGGGCGGGCCATCACCGGTCTCGAGCGCATCACCCTCGAACTGTTCTCCGGCGACGCGCTGGCGCCGCTGACGCTGACGCTGGCCGGTGGCGGCTCGACCCTCAGCATGCTGGCGACGCAGCAGTTCGGGCTGCCGGCCCGTCTGGCCGTCGACCGCCGGTCGATCGTCCTCTGCCCCGGCTTTCCGCCGTCCATGCTGCTGGTGGCGTTGGCCGGCCGCCGCGTGGTGCCTTACGTCCACGATTGCTTCCTGATCACCCGGCCGCAGGACCTCAACTGGCGCGCCCGCCTCTACATGGCGCCGGCCTTCCGCTACGCGGTCGTCCGCCTGCCCTGGCTGATCGCCAATTCCGAGGCGACGGCGCGCGAACTCAGGCGCTTCTGCCGGGCCGACGCCGATATCAGCCTGTGCCGGCCGCCGGTGCGCGACATATTCGGCGCCGCCGGCCTGCCGATGCGCCAACCGCCCGCTCCCGGCGGCCCGCTCCGCCTGATGGCGCTCTCCACCGTCGAGCCGCGCAAGAACCTCATTGCCGCCGCAACGATCGTCGCCGCGCTGCGACAGGCGCACGGCTTCGACGCCAGCCTCGAAATCGTCGGCCGCGTCGGCTGGGGCGGCGAGGCGAAGCGCCTCGCCGGGCTGCCGGGTGTGACGCTCACAGGCTATCTCGACGAGGCCGGCGTCCGGGCGGCGCTCGGCCGGGCGCACGCGCTGATCTCCACCAGCTTCGACGAGGGCCTCGGCCTGCCGCTCATCGAAGCGCAGCACGCCGGCCTGCCGGTCGTCGCCCCTGATGCCCCGGTGTTCCACGAAGTGCTGGCCGGCTCCGGCCTCCACATCGACCCGGCGGCGCCGGGCGCCGCCGCGGCGGCGATCGCCGCCCGGCTCACCGCCGAGGACGCCTTCGCCCACGCCGCCGCGGCGGGGCGGACCAACGTCGCCCGCTGGAACGCGCTGGCCGCCGCCGACCGCGCGGCGCTCGTCGAACGCCTCCTGCGCCTCGACTGAGAGGCGGGAGTGCTGTCCGTGCAAAACAAATCGGCATTTCATTACAATTTGAAGAATCGGATCAATCGGGGCTGAACGGCACCCGGTCTAGATTGGCTGCCAAGGAGGAGAGCGGCCTTCAGGGACGGCTCTCCCCCGACAGTCAATTCGCTGGGAGGCGGGGATGGGACCTTCGTGGTCCATCGCGCGCCTCCGGCGTCGGGATGGCGCGTCGCGCGCCGGAAGGTCGCCAATGTCAGGTCTGTTCCACGATCGGCCGGTGCCGGCCGAAGCTCCCGCCCCTGCCGATACCGCCGGTCGCACCCCCGGGCCGATCGCCGTCATCGACGCGGCGCGCGTCAACATCGGCCATCAGGCCGACCTCGTCCACCTCGTCACCTTCGACGCGCTGACCGGGCGCGGCGGCACGGTGTTCACGCTCAATCTCGACCACCTCGTCAAGCTCGAGCGCGATCCGGCCTTCCGCAACGCCTACGACCGCGCCACCTACGTGTCGGCCGACGGCGCGCCGGTGGTGGCGCTGGCCCGGCGGCAGGGGGCCGACATCGTCCGCGTCACCGGCGCCGACCTGGTGCGGCCGCTGTGCGCGGCGGCGGCGCTCGCCCGCCTGCCGGTGCATTTCTTCGGCACCAGCCCGGAAACCCTCGCCGGGACCGAGGTCGTGCTCCGCCGCGAAAACCCGCGTCTGGTCATCGCCGGCCTCGAAAGCCCGCCCTTCGGCTTCAGTCCGATCGGCACCGAAGCCCGCGCCGCCGCCGAGCGCATCGCGGCGAGCGGCGCCCGCATCTGCTTCGTGGCCCTCGGCGCGCCCAAGCAGGAGATCTTCGCCGAATTCGCCCGCCGCTGGGCGCCGGACGTCACCTTCGTCTGCATCGGCGCGGCGCTCGACTTCATCGGCGGCAGCCAGGCCCGCGCGCCAAGCCTGTTCCAGGCGGCTGGCCTTGAGTGGCTGTGGCGGCTCCTGCACAATCCGCGCCGTCTCGCCGGGCGCTACGCGCTTTCGGCATTGTATCTCATGCGCTACAACGTACGCGAGCTTCTGGGCCGACGGCGGCCGACGCGCCCGACCAGCGACCAGACCGACCAGCCGAGCCAGGAGTAACCCGACCGATGGCCCATCGCATCACCATCCTCCACACGATCGATCCGCGCGGCGGCAAGGTGGGCGGCATCGAGACGCACGTGCGGCTGATGCTGTCGCGCCACCCGGCCGACGTGTCGGTGCTGCTCGTCGGCATGGACGAGCGCGGCGATCTCGAAATCGGCAAGCCGGTGCCCGTCGAGTTCGATGGCCGCCGCGTCGACTTCCTGCCGGTGGTGCATATCCCCGGCGACACCATCCACGCCGCCGCCAAGACGGTTCTCCAGTCGGTGACGCTGCGCTTCACGCTCGGCGTGATCCGGCATCTCCTCACCATCCGCCGCCTTGCGGCCGGCGACACCGCCTCGACCGAGATCGAGCGCTTCGAGCTGGCGATTCCCGCCCGGCTGATCGGCCATCCGGTGGTGCAGCTCGTGCATGGCGAGGGCAGCAAGGGCGACAAGATGGACACCATCCTCGCCCGCTACTGGTGGCTCTACCGCCTCAACGAGGCGATCGCCTTGAACCTCGCGACCCGCGTGGTCGGCGTCAATCCCAACATCATCGCCCGCTACGAGCGGGAGATGCCGAGGATCGCCCGGAAATCGGAGTTCATGACCGTCTCGGTCGACACCGAGCGCTTCCCGGCGGCGCCCTTCCCGGCGACCGACGTGTTCCGCGTGGTGTTCGCCGGCCGGCTCGACGCCTTCAAGGACCCGCCGCTGATGTTCGAGACGCTGAGGCGCCTCCACGGCAAGCTCGGCGGCAAACTCGAATTCCACTATGTCGGCACCTCCGACCCCTACCGCGACAAGGAGTTCGCCGGCGTCGAGGCGTTCACCATCCGCCACGGCTTCCAGACCGGCGACGGCGTGTCGGCGATCATGCGCGATTGCCACGCCGGCATCCTCACCTCCTATTTCGAGGGCATGCCCTGCTATCTCCTGGAGGCGCTGTCGAGCGGCCGGCCGGTCGGCGCCATCCGCCTGCCGCAATACGACCCGCTGATCGAGTCCGGCGTCTCCGGCTTCCTGGTCGAACGGCCGGAGGATCGCGAGGCGGCCGCCGAGCAGATGGCCGAGGGATTCGCCCGTCTTGCCGCCGACATCTTCGCCGGCAAGCTCGATCCGGAGGCGATCCGCGCCAAGGTGACGCCCTATTCGGTGGCGGTGCAGATGCCGAAGCTGTTCGAGCGGCACGTTGCGCTCGGGCGCACCGGCACGGCTGCCCGTCAGCCCGGCCCGGCCAGCCCGGCGAACAGCCGCTCCCACTGATCGATGCCGGCCTCGGCCGAGAAATCCCGCGCCCGGCCGACGCCGGGCGCGGGATCGGGCGGGGCCGCCAGCGCCTTGTCGAGCGCCGCGGCCAGCGCGGCGGCGTCGCCGACCGGCACCAGTTCGCCGGCGTAACCGGCCAGGATCTCCTTAGAACCGGCGCAATCGCTGGCCACCACCTTGAGGCCGGCCGACAGCGCCTCCACCGTGGTCATGCCGAAGGCCTCGGTGCGCGACGGCACGGCGGCGACGCGCGCCAGACCGTAGACCTCGGCCGCCGAGGCGACGCGCCCCAGGAAGCGCAGGCGATCCGTCACACCAAGTTCGGCTGCCTGCCGGACGAGAGTGTCGCGCTCCGGCCCGTCGCCGCCGATGACGAGACGGACATCCGGCGTCGTCAGGCGGGCAAAGGCGTCGATCAGCACATCCATGCCCTTCTCGCGCGACAGCCGGCCGACGGCGCCGACCACCGGCGGCCGGGCGGCGATCTCATCCGCCGTGGCGGCGGGGAGCAGCGGCACCGGATTGTAGATGCGTTCCGTGCGGGCCGCCGGCGCGTGCCAGCGGCTGACCAGCGCCTCGACGATGCCGTCGGAGACGCCGACGAAGCGGCTGGCCACCAGGCGCAGCAGCGGCAGGCCATAGTAGGCGGCGGCCGACAGGCGGCCAGTCTTGTATTCCTCGAAACCGTGATAGGAGACGACGAGCGGCGCCCGCGTCGGCGCCAGTGCCTTGGCGAGCGCCAGCTTGACGCAGGAGACCGACACGGCGGCGGCGATGACGTCGAAGCGCCGCCGGCGCAGCAGGCGGGCGAGCTTCAGCACGGCGGCGCCGTGACGGGCGCCGACGTCGATCGCCTCGACGGCCGGATCGATCGGGATGCCCGGCACCCTCCCATCGAAGGCGAAGACGACGCGGTGGCCGCGCGCCGCCAGGCCGGCCGCCAGGATCGACCAGACGCGCTCGGCGCCGCCGCCGCCGGAAGCGCGCGTGTAGAGAAGAATATCGAGCTTCCGCATCTCGTCTCCGGAACCGCTGCAACTGGCGCGAGGTTAGCCTCGCCGCCCTCGCCCGGCCAAGCGGAAAAACGGCCAAGCCGGCGTCCGCCTCGCCAAGGCGCCGCGGATCGGCTATCGAGGCGCCAGCCTCGTCCCGCCGGAGCCGTCCGTGTCCGCCATCCCTGCCCGCTCCACCGTCGGCCTCGGCATCTTCATGATGTTGTTCGGCGATTTCCTGTTCGCCGTCAACGACATCATGGGCAAGTGGCTGGCCGGCACCTTCCCGGCCGGCGAGATCGTGCTGATTCGCTCGCTCGCCGCCCTCGCCCTGCTGGCGCCCCTTCTCGCCCGGGGCGGCGCGCCGGCGCTTGTCCGGCTGGAACGACCGGGCACGCAGTTGTCGCGCGTCGTGCTGGCCACGGCGGAGCTGGTGTTCTTCTACGCGGCGGTCCGCTTCCTGCCGCTCGCCGACGTCATGACCTTCTATCTCGCCGGTCCGATCTACATTGCCGCCGTGTCGCCGTTCCTGCTCGGCGAGCGGGTGGGCGGCCGCCAGTGGCTGGCCATCGCCGTCGGCTTTGCCGGCGTGGTCTTCGTGCTGCAGCCGGGATCGGGCAGCCTCACATGGGCATCGCTGTTCTCCATCGGCGGCTCGCTCTCCTACGCCATGATGGTGGTGCAGAGCCGCCAGTTGCGCGGCACGCCCGACCGGGTGCTGGTGTTCTGGCAGACGGCGGGGGCGCTGGTCGTCGGCGCCGTGCTCGCCCCGTTCGGCTGGGTGACGCCGGGACCGGCCGACCTCATGATGCTGGCCGCCCTCGGCATCGTCGCCATGGTGGCGCACCTCTCCATCGCCCGCTCGCTGAAGCTGGCGTCGGCCGCCGTGGTGGCGCCGATCCAGTATTCACTGCTGCTCTGGGCGATCCTGTTCGGCTGGCTGGTGTTCGGCGACCGGCCGCGGCCGTCGATGCTGGTCGGCGCGGCGGTGATCATCGTCGCCGGCCTGATGCTGGCGGGCGGACGCCGGCGCAAGAGAGCCGGGACGGAAAGCCTCGACTGACACCTGTCGGCGGCCGGCGAATGCCGCTATGATCCACACCCCTTGGTTTCAGTGCTACAGGAGATTGTATCGATGCGGTCGTCCGTTTCCATCCTCGCGGCGTTGCTCGCCGGCCTGCCCGCCTTCGCCACGCCCGGCCTCGCCGCCTCCTGCAGCGCCAAGGGCGACGGCTTCGGCGCCTGGCTCGCCGGCTACGCCAAGACGCTGACCGACGCCGGCCTGCCGGCCGATGCGGTACGGTCTTCGCTCTCCGGCGTCGCCTTCGATCCGGCGGTGATCAGGAAGGACCGGGGACAGGGCGTGTTCTCGCAGACCTTCACCGAATTCGCCGGCCGCATGGTCAACAAGAACCGCCTGACGGTGGGGGCGCAGAAGATCAAGGCCAACGCCAGCCTGTTCGCCCGCATCGAGGCGCAATACGGCGTGCCGGCCGAGGTGATCGTCGCCGTCTGGGGCCTCGAAAGCGATTTCGGCGCCAACACCGGCGATTTCCCAACCATCCAGTCGCTGGCAACGCTCGCCTACGACTGCCGCCGTCCCGCCATGTTCCAGACCGAACTCGGCGACGCCATCCGGATCGTGGCACGCGGCGACCTCGCGCCGTCCGAGATGAAGGGCGCCTGGGCCGGCGAACTCGGCCAGACGCAGTTCCTGCCGTCCAACTATCTCCGCTACGCCGTCGACTTCGACGGCGACGGCCGCCGCAACCTGATCAAGAGCGCCCCCGACGTGCTGGCCTCGACCGCCAACTATCTCCAGTCGCTCGGCTGGGCGCCGGGCCAGCCTTGGCTGGTCGAGGTCGACATTCCCGCCAACCTGCCCTGGGACCAGGCCGACCTGCCGATCAAGAAGCCGGCCGGCGACTGGCAGGCAATGGGTGTCCGGCCGGCCCATGGCACCATCCCCAACGGCCTCGCCGCGCTCTATCTGCCGATGGGCCGCTTCGGGCCGGCCTTCCTCGCTTATCACAATTTCGACGTGTATCTCGGCTGGAACGAATCGCTGGTCTATTCGACGACCGCCGCCTATTTCGCCACGCGCCTTTCCGGCGCGCCGCCGGTCGGCGCCGGCAACGGCAAGGTGGAGGCGCTCGGCGCGTCCGACATCGCCTTCATCCAGGGCGCGCTCGCCGCGAGAGGCTTCGACGCCGGCCCCAAGGACGGCAAGCTCGGCCAGCGGACGCGCGAAGCGGTGCGCGGCTTCCAGTTGCAGGCCGGCCTGCCGGCCGACGGCTGGCCCGATTCGGCGGTGCTCAGGGCGTTGCGTTGACGGCGACGCCGGGCCGCTTTTCCCCGCCGCTGCCCATCGACGCGGTGCTCGGCGACATCCGGGCCTCGCTCGACGCCAACCCGCGTCTCGTGCTCACCGCCGCGCCGGGCGCCGGCAAGACGACGCGGGTGCCGCTCGCCCTCCTCGATGCGCCGTGGCGTCGGGGCAGGCTGATCGTCGTCGAGCCGCGCCGCATCGCCGCCCGCGCCGCCGCGGCGCGCATGGCCACCAGTCTCGGCGACGCGGTGGGCGGCACGGTCGGCTACCGCGTCCGCATGGATGCGAAGGTGTCGGCGAAGACGGTGATCGAGGTGGTCACCGAGGGCGTCTTCACCCGCATGGTGGTCGACGATCCCTCGCTTGACGGCGTGTCGGCGGTGCTGTTCGATGAGTTTCACGAGCGCTCGCTCGACGGCGACCTCGGCCTCGCGCTGACCCTCGACGGCGCGGCGCTCCGCGACGACCTGCGCATCCTGGTGATGAGCGCCACGCTCGACGGCGGCCGGGTGGCGGCCCTCCTCGGCAACGCGCCGGTGATCGAGAGTGCCGGCCGCGCCTTCCCGGTGGAGACGCGGCACGTCGACCGTGACCCGCTCCTGCGCTTCGAGGACCAGGTGGCCGCGGTGACGCTCAGCGCGCTCCGCGAGGAAGCGGGCTCGGCGCTGGTGTTCCTGCCGGGGCAGGCGGAAATCCGCCGCGTCGCCGAGCGGCTCGACGGCCGCCTGCCGGCCGGCGTGCGGCTGGCGCCGCTCTACGGCGCTCTCTCGAACGCCGAGCAGGACCTCGCCATCCGCCCCTGCCGGCCGCCGGAGCACAAGGTGGTGCTGGCCACCGCCATCGCCGAGACGTCGCTGACCATCGACGGCGTGCGGCTGGTCATCGACGGCGGTCTCGCCCGCGTGCCGAAATACGAGCCGGACACCGGCCTGACCCGGCTCGAGACGGTGCGGGTGTCGCGTGCCTCGGCCGACCAGCGGCGCGGCCGCGCCGGCCGCACCGAGCCGGGCGTCTGCTGGCGCCTGTGGGGCGAAGGGCAGACGGCGGCGCTGCAAGCCTATTCGACGCCGGAAATCCTCGAGGCCGATCTTTCCCAGCTGGTGCTCGACCTCGCCGCCGTCGGCGTCAAGGACCCCGTCGCCCTCGCCTTCCTCGACCCGCCGCCCAAACCGGCCTGGGACGAGGCGGTCCTTCTCCTCAAGGCGCTCGACGCCCTCGACGACAGCGGCCGCATCACCGCCGAGGGCCGGGCGCTCGCCCGGCTGCCGCTGCCGCCGCGCCTTGCCCACATGATCCGCCGGGCAGCCGAACTCGGCGCCGGTCGTGACGCAGCCGACATCGCGGCCATCCTGACCGAGCAGGGGCTCGGCGGCGACGCCACCGATCTTGCCGACCGCCTCGCCCGCTTCCGTTCCGATCGCAGCCTGCGGGCGACCGACGCCCGCGCCATGGCGGCGAAATGGGCGAAGCTCTCGGGCGGCACGGCGGCGGCCGATCCGCTGTCGCCCGGTGCCATCCTGGCGCTGGCCTATCCCGACCGCATCGCCGAGGCGCGCGGGGCAGCCGGTGCCTTTCGCCTCGCCAGCGGCCGCGGCGGCCTGGTCGAGGATCACGACCGGCTGGCCAGGGAGGACTACATCGTCGTGGCCGATCTGGCCGGCAAGGCCGAGCGGGCGCGCATCCGGCTGGCCGCCGCCATCTCCCGCGACGAGATCGAGGCGCTGTTTGCCGGCCATGTCGTCGCCGAGACCACGGTGCTCTACGATCCGGCGGCCCGCGCCGTGCGCGCCCGCCGCGTCCGCCGGCTGGGCGCCGTCAGGCTGGCCGAGGAACCGATCGCCGCGCCGGCCGGACCAGAAACGGTTGCCGCGCTGCTGTCCGGCATCCGCAAGACCGGCGTCGACAGGCTCGGCTGGTCCAAGGAGCAGCGGCGGCTGAGAGAGCGCGCCGGCTTCCTTCAGCGCACGGTGGGCGAACCCTGGCCGGACCTCACCGACGCCGCGCTTGCCGAAACGCTCGACGACTGGCTCGCCCCCTTCGCCGAGGGGCTGACGCGGCTCGACGACATCGACGCAGCACTGCTCGGCGCCGCCCTCGACCGGCTCATCCCCTTCGGCCTCCGTCAGGAGATGGACCGGCTGATGCCCAGCCATTTCGAGGCGCCGACCGGCAGCCGTCTGCCGATCGACTACGCCGCCGACGGCGGCCCGGCCGTCGAGATCCGCGTGCAGGAACTGTTCGGCCTCGACCGCCATCCGGCGATCGCCGGCGGCCGGGTGCCGCTGACGCTGGTGCTGACCTCGCCCGCCCACCGGCCAATCCAGACCACCAGGGACCTTCCCGGCTTCTGGCGCGGCTCGTGGAAGGAGGTGGCGAAAGACCTCAGGGGCCGCTATCCCAAGCACCCCTGGCCGGACGATCCGATTGCCGCCGAACCGACCCGGCGGGCCAAGCCGCGCGGCACCTGATCAGCGGACGTTCAGCGTCACGTCGTAGGTGGTGTAGGAATATTGCAATTCGGAGCTGTCGATGGGATAGCCGAGGTTGACCGACAGATGATCGGTGCCGCGGAAGCCCTTGGCCGACGTGTAGTAGAACTTCGTGCCGACGAACTTCCGCCCCTGGCAGGGAGGTTCGTTGGCGATGAAAGTCTCGCGGCGGACGACCAGCGTGCCGTGCGCCGGTTCCTTCAGGACCTTGGTCCTGAACTGGCCGGCCGAAACGCAGTTGCCCATGTAAATGTACATTTCCTTGACGCCGGTCTGCCCGGATCGGACATCGAAGGCGAGATCTTCGGCATGGACGACGTTAACCAGCGACAGCAGCGCCGCCGCGGCAAAAAACAAACGCATGAGCTCCCCTCCGCACTTCATGCGCGCCGTGCGCATCGGTGATGTTTCCGATTGTAACTGGTATCACCGGTTGCGAAGAGTGGCAATGCTCTCCATATTGTCTCAGCCGGCGAACAGCCCCGCCGCCCGGATCTCCAGCGCCGCACGGTCGCCGATGCGCGGCGGCTCGCGGTCGGCCGGCGTCAGCGCCTCGATCAGCGCTTCGCTGCCGTCGGCGCGGAAGCCGACGCGGCGCGACGAGCCCGAGCGGTGCAGCGACACCACCGTCGCCCACAGGCCCTCGCCGTCGCGGCGGAAGGCGACGTGCTCGGGCCGGACGTAGAGCCTGGCCGGCCCGTCGAACAGCAGCGGCGGCAGTTTGGGGATCGACACCTGCTGCTGGCCGACGAAGGGCCGGCCCTTGTCGATGCGGATGTCGAGGCGCACCGACTCGCCGATGAAGTCGAAGACGAAGGGCGTCGCCGGCCGGTCGTAGATTTCCTCGGGCGAGCCGACCTGCTCGACCTTGCCGGCGTTCATGACGACGACGCGGTCGGCGAGGTCGAGTGCCTCCTCCTGGTCGTGGGTGACGAACAGCGTGGTGTGGCCGGTGCGGTCGTGGAACGCCCTCAGCCAGAGGCGCAGTTCCTTGCGCACCTTGGCGTCGAGCGCGCCGAACGGCTCGTCGAGCAGCAGCACGCGCGGCTCGACGGCCAGCGCCCGGGCCAGCGCCACCCGCTGGCGCTGGCCGCCGGACAATTGGCTCGGGTAGCGGCCGCCGTAGCCGGGAAGCTGGATCAGCTCCAGGAGTTCCTCCACCCGCGCCCTGATCGCCGCGTCGGTCGGCCGGCGGCGGCGCGGCCGCACCCTCAGGCCGTAGGAGATGTTGTCGGCGATGCTGAGGTGCTTGAAGAGGGCATAGTGCTGGAAGACGAAGCCGATCTGCCGCTCCTGCACGCTCTTGAAGCTGGCGTCGTCGCCGCCGAACAGGATCTGGCCGGAGGACGGGATTTCGAGGCCGGCGACGCAGCGCAAGAGCGTCGTCTTGCCCGAGCCGGAGGGACCGAGCAGCGCCAGAAGCTCGCCCGATTCGACCCGGAGGTCGACGCCGTGGAGGGCAGGCGTCGTGCCGAAGGTCTTCACGAGATTGCGGATGTCGAGTTCCATCGGGGGTTCCGTTCAGTGGCGATGGCCGGCGGCGAGGTCGCCGGCGTAGCGATGTTCCAGCCAGGACTTGATGCCGAGCGTCACCAGCGCCAGGGCGGCGAGCAGCGAGGCGACGGCGAAGGCGGCGACGAACTGGTATTCGTTGTAGAGGATCTCGATGTGCAGCGGCATGGTGTTGGTGTAGCCGCGGATGTGGCCGGAGACCACCGACACCGCTCCGAACTCGCCCATGGCGCGGGCATTGCAGAGTAGCACGCCGTAGAGCAGCGCCCATTTGACGTTGGGCAGCGTCACCGTCCAGAACATGCGGAAGCCGGAGGCGCCGAGGGTGAGCGCCGCCTCCTCGTCGGCGTTGCCGAGTTCCTCCATCAGCGGGATCAGCTCGCGGGCGATGAACGGGAAGGTGACGAAGATCGTCGCCATGACCAGGCCGGGCAGCGCGAAGATGATCTGGATGCCGGCCGACTGCAGCAGGCCGCCGAACAGGCCGTGGCTGGCGTAGAGCAGCACGTAGACGAGGCCGGCCACCACCGGCGACACCGAGAACGGCAGGTCGATCAGCGTCACCAGGAAGGCCTTGCCGCGGAAGTCGAACTTGGCGATCGCCCAGGCGGCGGCGACGCCGAACACCAGGTTGGCCGGCACGGCGATGGCGGCGACCAGGAGCGTCAGGAGAACCGCGTCGACGGCGGCCGGGTCGGCGAAGGCGGCGAGGAAGGCGCCGGCGCCCTTGCGGAAGGCCTCCATGAACACGGTGACCAGCGGCAGCAGCAGGAACAGGCCGAGGAAGCCGACGGCGAGGCCGATCAACAGGCGCCGCACCCAGGGCGCTTCCTCGGTCGGCAGGCGGCGGGCCGGCGGCCGGGCGGTGACCGCCTTGGCGATGGGCTCGCCCGTTGACACGGCGAAGGCAGCGGAGCCGTCAGACATGGCCGTACCTCGCGCGCGCCCGGGCCTGGATCAGGTTGATGAGCAAGAGCGTCGCGAAGCTGATGGCCAGCATGATGGCCGCGACGGCGGTGGCGCCGGCATAGTCGAACTCCTCGAGCTTGATGACGATCAGCAGCGGGGCGATCTCCGAGACATAGGGGATGTTGCCGGCGATGAAGATCACCGAGCCGTATTCGCCGACCGCCCGGGCGAAGGCCAGCGCGAAGCCGGTGAGGATGGCCGGCGTGAGCGGCGGCAGCACCACCGAGGCGACGGTGCGGAGCCGGCCGGCGCCGAGCGTTGCCGCCGCCTCTTCAAGTTCGCGATCAAGCTCGCCGAGCACCGGCTGCACCGTGCGGACGATGAACGGCAGGCCGACGAACACCAGCGCCAGGAACACGCCGACCGGCGTGAAGGCGATCTTGAGGCCGGCCAGCGCGGCGATGGAGCCGATCCAGCCCTTCGGCGCATAGAGCGCGGTCAGCGCGATGCCGGCCACCGCCGTCGGCAGGGCGAAGGGCAGGTCGATGATGGCGTCGAAGAAGCGGCGGCCGGGAAAGTCGTAGCGCACCAGCACCCAGGCGATCAGCAGGCCGAAGGGCACGTTGAAGGCGGCGGCGGCCAGGCTGGTCATGAACGAAAGACGCAACGCGGCCAGCGTGCGACCGTCGAGCGCCAGCGCGACGATCTCATGCACCCCCAGCGAAGAAGCCCGGAAGAGCAGGGCGCCAATCGGCAACAGCACGATCAGCGTCAGGTAGAGCAGCGTGAAGGCGATCGTCAGCCGGAATCCCGGCAGCACGCTGGGCTTGACGAAGGGGGCGGTCGGGGTCATCGGCCTCTCTTTCGGCGCTCGCCGGCCGGTCGGGGTCACCCGGCCGGCCAGCGTCGAGGTCGCGTTCGGTCAGCGGAAAGAGGAAGCCCGGCGGCGCGGTGGCGATCCACATGGCATCCTCCCTGCCATTATCGAGTATCGGTCATTGGGCGGGCTTGTAGATCTGGTCGAATACGCCGCCGTCGCCGAAGTGGTAGGGCTGCGCCTTGGCCCAGCCGCCGAACAGCGGATCGTCGATGCTGACGAGCTTCAGTTCCGGGATGGTCTTCAGCAGCTCGGGATCGACCAGCTTCGGCTCGGACGGCCGGTAGTGGTACCTGGCGGCCAGCGTCTGGCCCTCGGCCGAATAGAGGTATTCGAGATAGGCGCGCGCTTGCCTTTCGGTGCCGTTGGCCTTGGCGTTCGCCTCGACCACGGCCACCGGCGGCTCGGCCAGGATCGACTGCGGCGGCACGACGATGTCGAAATTGTCGGCGCCGAACTCGTCGAGAGCGAGGAAGGCTTCGTTCTCCCAGGCCAGCAGCACGTCGCCAAGCTCGCGCTGGGCGAAGGTGACCGTCGAGCCGCGGGCACCGGTGTCGAGCACCGGCACGTGCCGGAACAGGGTGGTGATGTAGTCGCGGATCTTCGCCTCGTCGCCGCCGTACTGGCCGGCCGCCCAGGCCCAGGCGGCGAGATAGTTCCAGCGGGCGCCGCCCGAGGTCTTGGGGTTGGGGGTGATCACCTCGACGCCGTCCTTCACCAGGTCGCCCCAGTCGTGGATGCCCTTGGGATTGCCCTTGCGGACCAGGAAGACGATGGTCGAGGTATAGGGGGCGGAATTGTGCGGCAGCTTGCCGCGCCAGTCGGCCGGGATCTTGCCGGTCCTCTCGACGATGGCGTTGATGTCGCTTTCGAGCGCCAGCGTGACGACGTCGGCCGGCAGGCCGTCGATGACGGCGCGCGCCTGCTTGCCGGAGCCGCCGTGCGAGGCGCGGATAGTGATGTCCTCGCCGGTCTCGGCTTTCCAGTGGGCGGCGAAAGCCTTGTTGTAGGCCTCGTAGAACTCGCGCGTCGGATCGTAGGAGACGTTGGTCAGCGTCACCGCCTGGGCGGGCGCGGCAAGGGCGAGCGGCCCGGCGATCAGGGCGGCAGCGAACAGTCCCAGGAGTTTCGAGCGTCTCATGCTTCCGGTCTCCAGCTTCGAGCGATGCCCTGGCATCGCGCCTCTCGGGAGCTAGGTCGCCTCTCGGCCGTCGCAGCGCTTCCCGACAGGCTGAAATCCTAAGTGGACGACTTCAATTAGCAAGAGATAGGATTCCCTCCGGAATGGCCCGATTGTAAAAATTCCTTCCGATACTGTCGCCCATTCGGGCTGCCAAGGCAACATGCTTCCCGGAAGCGGGTCCTTTCCGGTGGGATTTTCCTGTCCGATCAGCGGCGGAGGGCGTCGCGGACGAGGCGGACCGCCCGCGGCAGCACGGCCCGGAACGACCCTTCCGCCGCCCGCCGCAACAGCGACAGCGACGGAAAGCGGGGCGACCTCTCCCCATCCATTCCCCATATCCAGCCGGCAACCGGCGGCAGCAGCGCAACGCCCGGCCGGCCGAGCGCGCCGGCGAGGCGGAGCGGCAGGCCATCGACGGCGATCACCGCATCGAGCCGGGCGATCAGCGCGGCGCCGTCGACGCGGGCGTCGACACCAGCCTCGAAATCCGGGCCGGGATGCTCGATGCGCACCGGCGTGCCCGTCACCTCCCAGCCGGACGCCGCCCCCGACGCGCGGGCAATCGTCGAGGCTGGCAGCCGTTCGAGGGCGACGAAGCGCAGGTCGTCGAGGCCGGCGAGCGGCGCGAGGTCGGCCGGATCGAGCCCGTTGCTCCAGGCAAGACCGACGACCGGCTTGCCCTTGCCGAGGCCGAGCCGGGCGCTCCAGCGGTCGGCGAGCGCCGGCTCGGGGACGAGCAGCGGACCATGCGGCACGAAGCTGCCGGCCGTCAGGCCGAGCCGGTGCGGCAGGCCGGCCAGCGGTACCGCCGCGGCGGCCGGCGTCTCGTCGGTGACCACGCGATCGACGCCGGCGAGCGAGGCGGCGAGGCGGGCGAAGGGCTTCGGCACGGAGAGCACCAGCTCGGCGACCAGCGAGCGGGCGAGCGGCAGCGCCGGCGCCAGGGCGAGAAGGTCGAGCGGATCGGCGGCGGCTACGACGAGCAGCGGGCCGTCAAGCGGTCGTCCACCCCAGGCCGGCAGGCGGGCGGCCCACGGCGGCAGCGCGGCGCCGGCCAGCGCGTCGAGTTCGGCGAAGCCGCCGGCCATGTCGCCGACAGCGCAGAGGGCGGCGGCCCGGTCGGCACGCGGGGCGGCATCGCCGAGCCGGCGGAAGGCGGCGATGGCGTCGAGCGGCCGGCCGGCGGCGGCGAGCGCCGCGCCGATGTCGCGGCGGGCTCGCGGTTCAGCCGGATCGAGCCGCAGCGCCGCCTCGAACACCTCGACGGCGCCGCTGGCGTCGCCCGCGGCAAGGCGCGCCGCGCCGAGGCGGGCGGCGACGGCGGCATCGAGCGGCCGGGCGGCACGGGCCCGCTCGAAGGCGGCGGCCGCCTCGGTAAGCCGGGAGGTGGCGGCCAGCGCCTCGCCGAGCGCCAGGGCGACGTCGGCGCGGCCCGGCTCGGTGCGGTCGGCACGCGCCAGGAAGATGACGGCGCGGGCGTGATCGCCGCCCTCGCGGCAGGCCTGGGCGGCGCCCAGCATCGCCGCGACGTGATCGGGCGACCGGGCGAGCGCCACCTCGTAGAGGGCGACCGCCTCGATCCACTTGTGGGCCGCCTCGGCGGCGGCGGCGCGGATCAGCAACTGATCGATCATCGCTTCGCTCATGGCGCCGACCTTTCGCGGACAAGCGCGCCGAGCAGGCCGGCGAGGTCGCCGCCCCGGCGGAGGCGGCGGACGGCCGGATACCAGGGCGAGCCGCCCTCCCCGCCCAGGAGCCAGTCGTCGGCCGGCGGATCGACCACCACGGTCGGCCTGAGGAGCGTCGCGGCGAGATGGGCGGTGGCCGAGGCCGGCGCCACCACCGCGTCGAGCGCCGCGATGGCCGCCGCCGTTTCGACGAGACCGCCGAGCCGGGCGCCGAGCGATTCGACGGCGAGGCCCGGCGGCAGCGCGGCGAGCATCGCCCGGCCGGCGCGGCGATCGAGCGCGACGAGGCTGACGCCGTCGAGGTCGGCCAGCGGCGCGTAAAGGGCGGCGTCCTCGGCGCTCCGCCAGTAGAGGCCGACCGTGAAGCGGTCGCCGAAGGTCCGGCGCCAGGCGTCGACGCGCAGCGGATCGGGCCGGAAGGCGGCCGGTGGCGGCAGGCCGGCCCGGTCGATGCCGAGGACGTGCGGCAGGCTGAGGAGCGGCACCTCGAGGTCGTGCGGCGGCAGACGGCGGCCCTGCTCGACGATCGTGACGTCGCCGGCGAGATCGAGCCGGCGATAGAGGTCGATGAGCGCCGGCCGCACCTCGACCACCAGCCGGGCGCCCCGCGCCGCCACCTGCGGCAGGAAGCGGGCGAAGGCGATGTCGGCGCCGAGCGCCGGCTCGCCGTGGACGAGCAGCGTACGGCCGGCGATATCCTCGCCGGTCCAGCGCGGCACCTCGAAGCGGCGCGGCAGGAACTGGGCGGCCCGCCAGCGGATTTCGCGGCGGGCGAAGCCGCGGCGGTAGTCGCCGGCGATGAGCAGCGCCTCCGCCTCGTCCAGGGCAAGTTCGGGATCGGCCGGCGCCAGCGCCACGGCGCGCCCGTAGGCGGCCAGCGCCTCTTGCGGCCGGCCGAGCGCGATCAGCGCCCGCCCGGCGGCACGGTGGGCACGGGGGAGATCGGGCCGTAGTTCGGCCGCCCGCTCGGCGTGGGCGAGCGCCTCGTCGGGACGGCCGGCGGTCCGCTCGACCTCGGACAGTTCGGCCAACCGCTCGGCGGTGGGTGCCTCGGCAATCAGCGCGGCGAGGAGCTGGCCGGCCCGGTCGCGCTCGCCGATGCCGAGAAGGGCGACGGCCAGCCGCTGGCGCAGCTCCGGGTCGGTGGCGCCGGCGGCGACGGCATCGCCGATCAGCAGGACGGCGCGGTGGTCGTCGCGGCGGGCGAGCGCCTCGAGGCCAGCACGGGCGAGCGTCGCGGCGGCGTCGGGCTGGTCGGCAAGTGCGACGGGCGGCGGGGGATCGGGCCGGTAGGGAACGGCGCGGTCGCCGGCCGCGAAGGCGGCGAGCGCCGCCGCGAGGCGCTGCGACGGAGCGGCCATGTCCGTTTCGCCGGGTCGGCGGCGGAACAGGCGGGTCGACGGGAACCAGGGCGTGCGGCCGTCTCTCTCCAGCCACAGCCAGTCGTCGCGATCCGGAGCGAGGACAAAGGCCGGGCGACCGACGGCGCCGGCCAGCGCGGCGACCGGGCTCGTCGCCGGCGCCACGACCGCATCGAGGTTGGGCAGCGCGGCGGCGACGGCGGCGAGGTCGGCATCGAGATCGACCAGGACGATGCCGGAGAGCGGTGGGAGGTCGGGGCCGCCGGGCGCCACGCCGACGCGGAAGCCGTCGACCCCGGCGAGTGACAATGCGGCGTCGGTGACGGCGGCCGGGTCGGGCGTCAGGCAGCGGCTGCCGGACGCGAGGTCGCCGGCGCCGAGGCCAAACAGTGCCGGCAGGCTCATGATCGGCAGATGCAGGGCCCCGGAGGGCCCGTCCATGCCGTCGAGGCCGGCGACATCGGCGAGCAGCGGCGCCAGCTCGTCGGCACCAGCGACCCCGACGTGGGTCGCGCCGGCCGCCTTCAGGCGCGGCACGAAACGCAGGAAGCGCAGGAGGACGCCGGCGTCGCCCTCGGCCGTCAGCATCACCGGGCGTCCGGCGATATCCGCCAAGTCCGGCAGGGCGGCAGCGTGCCGGCCCTCGAATTCGACAAGGCCGGCCGTAAAATCGCCGGAAGCCAGCAGCAGTTCGCCGAGCAGGGCGCGGGCGGATGGCGACGGCCGGCGAGCGACGAGGCGGCGCAGCACGCCGATCGCCTCGGCGACGCGGCCGGCGTCATGCAGGGCACGGGCGCAGTCGATCGCCGCCTCGGCGTGGCCGTCGTCGCGCGCCACGGCGCTGTTCAGGAAATGCAGCGCGACATCGCTGTCACCGGCCGCCAGAGCGATACGGCCGAGGCCGAGGCGGGCGTCGGCACTGTCTTCGACGACGGCGGCCCGCTCGAAGGCGCGGCCGGCGGCACGGTCGTCGCCCAGCCGGCGCAGCGCCTCGCCCCAGGCCACCAGCAGGTCGGCCCGGCGCGGCGCCGCCTGCACCGCCTGCCGAAGCGCGAATTCCGCCTTGGCCGGCTCGCCGAGCGCCGCCAGCGCGGCGGCGCGCGTCGCCAGCGCGGCGACCGAGGCGGGATCGGCGCCGAGCGCCTGCTCGGCATGGCGGAGCGCGGCGGCGGGATTGCCGCGTTCGAGATCGCGGCGGGCGGCGAGGCGCAGCAGCGGCCCGTGGCGCGGCCCGGCGGCAAGGCCGGCGGCGAGCGCGTGGTCGGCGTCGGTCGCATCGTCCAGGCGGAGCAGCAGGCCGACGAGCCGGGCCCAGGCGTCGGGATCGGCCGGCCGCAGCGCGGCAAGGCGCAGGGCGAAGGGCAACGCGCTCAGCGCGGCGGCGGCGCCGTCCACCTCCTCGGCCACCCCGGCGAGCCGGCGCAGCGCGGCGACGTCGGAAAGGCCCGGCACGGCGAGCGCCGCCGCCTCGGCGGCCAGCGCCTCTGCCACGCCCTGCCAGGTGGGGCCGGCGGCGCGGAACAGGCGGGCAGCGGGATACCAGCGGCTGAGGCGGCCCTCCGGTCCCCATATCCAGTGCGGCGCGGCGTCGACGAGCAGCCAGAGCGGCACGCCAAGGCTGCCGGCGGCATGCGCCACGGCGCCGTCGGTGGCGACGACGAGGTCGAGGCCGGTGAGCGTCGGCGGATCGGCGTCGATCGGCTCCCCGCCAAGCTGCCGGGCCGCCGCGTCATCGAGCGCCAGCAGGCGGACGCCGGGAAAGGCGGCCCGCAGCGTCGCGACGATGGCCGCCGGCGCGTCGGGCGCCAGCGCCAGGCCGATCGCTCCGCCCGGCGCCCGCGCCACCGGGCGGGGAAGCGGCGGCGGTACGTCTCCGGGCTTGAGGCCGAGCACGGCCGGCACCGAGGCGAGCGGCAGCACGAGATCGTGCGGCGGCGGCGCCGCGAGGTCGGCAAGCGGCAGATTGCCGAAGGTGGCGGCAAAGGCGAGGAGCCGGGACAGCTGTTCGGCCGGCGCGGCCAGCGTCAGCGACAGCACGCGGGCGGCGAGCGCCGGCAGCAGGCGACCCAGGGCCAGCGTGTCGCAATCGCCCTCCCCGGCAACGACCAGCAGCCGGGCGGCCGGCAGGCGAGTACCGTCCCACAGCGGGCGGCCGGAAGCGCCCGGCGTCCCAGGCCGGCATCCCTCGTCGATCGTCGGGTCCTCGTGCAGTTTCAGCTCCAGATGCCGCCCGTCCGTCCAGGCTGCCGTTCCATGGCACGAACGCTCTGATTCGGAGCCGATTATAGTCGTTCTTGCCGGCGGCGACGGCTCCGCCGCCGCCGTCTGTCGCCGCCTTGCCACAGTCCGGCCACGCTTCAACGTTCCTTAACAGGGGAAAAGCTATGCTTGCCGTCCCGCCGCCTCAGGCTGGATGGCGGAGTCTGGAACCCTCGCATGACCGATATCGCCGACAACACCGCCCAGAAGACCTCCAGGGCCTTCCTCCTGCCCGCCATCGACAACGATTTCCTCCTGTCGGATTCGATGCGCGGCGTCCGCTTCCTGCTCGAATATTCCAAGGCCGAGCAGACGCTGAAGGCCTGGGGCATCCGCTCGACGCTGGTGGTGTTCGGCTCGGCCCGCGTCCACGAGAACGGTAATCCGCTGCACAATCGCTGGTACGCGACGGCGCGCGAGTTCGGCCGCATCGCCTCCGAGCGCGGCGGCGCCGTCAACCGCACCGACGGCTTCTTCGACAACGTCATCGCCACCGGCGGCGGCCCCGGCATCATGGAAGCGGCCAACCGCGGCGCCCGCGACGCCGGCGCGCCGACCATCGGCTTCAACATCACGCTGCCGCACGAGCAGGAGCCCAACGGCTACACCACGCCGCAGCTCACCTTCCGCTTCCACTATTTCGCCATGCGCAAGATGCACCTCGCCATGCGCGCCAACGCGCTGGTGGTGTTCCCCGGCGGCTTCGGCACCTTCGACGAACTGTTCGAGCTGCTGACGCTGACCCAGACGCACAAAGGCACGCGCATTCCGGTGGTGCTGGTCGATTCCGAATACTGGCACAAGGTGATCAACTTCGAGGCGCTGGCCGATTACGGCATGATCAATCCCGAGGACATCAACCTCGTGCACTTCGCCGAGACGGCCGAGGAGATCTGGGGCTATCTCGAAGCCGAGAACCTCGGCTCGCACCGCAACCGCGACAAGGCCCGCTACGGCGAGGGCGTGTTGACGCGCCCCTCGCCGGTGCCGGAATGACGGCGGCGCCCTGATGGCGGGATAACCGGGCTGGCCGGCCATTTGCCGCGTGAAAAGCGGCGCGGCCTTTGCTAGCTTCCGCCGTCATGACCGACGTTGAAGCCCTCCCCGACGACCGGACCGCCGACGCGGCGACGCCCGCCATGGCGCAATATATCGAGATCAAGGCGGCCAACCCCGACTGCCTCCTGTTCTACCGGATGGGCGACTTCTACGAGATGTTCTTCGAGGACGCCGAGGTGGCCTCGCGGGCGCTCGGCATCACGCTGACCAAGCGCGGCCGCTATCGCGGCGTCGACATTCCGCTCTGCGGCGTGCCGGTGCATGCCGCCGACGACTATCTGCAGCGGCTGATCGCCCTCGGCCACCGCGTCGCCGTCTGCGAGCAGATGGAGGACCCGGCCGAGGCCCGGAAACGCGGCTCGAAATCGGTCGTCCGGCGCGACGTCGTCCGTCTGGTCACCCCCGGCACGCTGACCGAGGACAACCTCCTCGATGCCCGCCGCTCCAACTATCTCGCCGCCGTCGCCCGCCAGAAGGGCGTCGACAGCGCCGCCGACGCCTTCGCCGTCGCCTGGGCCGACATGTCGACCGGCGCCTTCCGCCTCGCCGAGACGACGGCCGCCGCCCTGCCGGCCCTGCTCGCCCGCATCGAGCCGCGCGAGTTGCTCGCCGCCGACAGCCTGTTCGACGACGACGAGCTGAGGCGCACCTTCAAGGCGGCCAGTCCGGCCGTGGTGCCGCTGCCGCGCGCCTTCTTCGACGGCGCCACCGCCGAGCACCGGCTGGCCGGCTTCTTCTCGGTCGCCTCGCTCGACGGCTTCGGCACGTTCACGCGGCTGGAGCTGACCGCCGCCGCGGCGGTTCTCGCCTATGTCGACAAGACGCAGGTCGGCAACCGGCCGCCGCTCGACCCGCCGGCCCGCGAAACCCTCGGCGGCGCGCTGGCCATCGACGCGGCGAGCCGCGCCAATCTCGAACTCTGCCGCACGCTGTCCGGCGAACGGCGCGGCTCGCTGCTCCACGCCATCGACCGCACGGTGTCGGGGGCCGGCGCCCGGCTGCTCGCCGACCGCCTGGCGGCGCCGCTCGCCGACCCACAGGCCATCCGCGAGCGGTTCGACGCCGTCGACTATTTCCTCGCCGAGACGACGCTCCGGACGCGGCTCCGCCGCGATCTCGCCGGCGTGCCCGACATGGCCAGGGCGCTGACCCGCGTCAGCCTCGATCGCGGCGGCCCGCGCGACCTCGCCGCCATCGCCGAGGGCCTTCTCGCCGCCGCCCGCCTCGCCGACGATCTCGCCGAAGCCGTCGCCACCGGCCCGGAGATCGGCCGCATCGCCGACGGCCTCCGGGCGGCGCCGGCCGATCTCGCCGGCCGGCTGCAAGCGGCACTCGACGACGAGCTGCCGCTTCTCAAGCGCGACGGCGGCTTCGTGCGGCCCGGCTTCCGGCCCGACCTCGACGAGGCCCGCGCCTTGCGCGACGAAAGCCGCAAGGTGATCGCCGCCCTGCAGCAGACCTATGCCGAGGAGAGCGGCATCAAGTCGCTGAAGGTGAAGCACAACGGCGTGCTCGGCTATTTCGTCGAGGTGCCGGCCGCCTATGGCCAGGCGATGACCTCCGAGCCGCTCAATCGGCTGTTCATCCACCGCCAGACCATGGCCGGCGCCATGCGCTTTTCGACCACCGAGCTGTCGGCGCTGGAAGGCCGCATCGCCTCGGCGGCCGAGCGGGCGCTGGCCGTCGAGCTTGCCGTGTTCGCCGATCTCGCGCGGGCGACGGTGGAGGCCGGCGCCGCCATCAAGCGGGCCGCCGAAATGCTGGCCGCCCTCGACGTCGCCACGTCGCTCGCCGAACTCGCCGCCGCCGAGGGCTACGTGCGGCCGCGCGTCGACGACAGCCTGACCTTCCGCATCGACGGCGGCCGCCATCCGGTGGTCGAGCAGATGCTGCGCGAGGACGGCGGCGCCTTCGTCGCCAACGGCTGCGATCTCGGCCCGTCCGGAAGTGGCGAGGCGGCCGGCAGGCTGTGGCTGGTTACCGGCCCCAACATGGCCGGCAAGTCGACCTTCCTCAGGCAGAACGCGCTGATCGCCGTGCTCGCCCAGATGGGCTCCTTCGTACCGGCGCGGTCGGCGCATATCGGCGTCGTCGACCGGCTGTTCTCCCGCGTCGGCGCCGCCGACGACCTCGCCCGCGGCCGCTCGACCTTCATGGTCGAGATGATCGAGACGGCGGCCATCCTCAACCAGGCCGGCCCGCGCTCCCTGGTCATCCTCGACGAGATCGGCCGCGGCACCGCCACCTACGACGGCCTGTCCATCGCCTGGGCGACCATCGAGCACCTCAACCAGGCCAATCGCTGCCGCACGCTGTTCGCGACGCACTATCACGAGCTGACCGCCCTCTCCGAGCGGCTGCCGCGCATCGTCAACGCCACGGTCAAGGTGAAGGAATGGCGCGGCGACGTCGTCTTCCTGCATGAGATCGTGCCCGGCTCGGCCGACCGCTCCTACGGCATCCAGGTGGCCAAGCTGGCCGGCCTGCCGCGTCCGGTGATCGAGCGGGCGCGCGCCGTGGTGGCCGAGCTGGAGAAATCGGGCGGCAACAACGCCGCCTCGATGCTCGACGACCTGCCGCTGTTCTCGCTGGCCCGCCGTCCGACTTCGGACGCACCGGCCGAGGCGCCGCCCGACCCGGCGGAAGCCGAGCTTCTCCGGGCGATCGACGCGCTGGCGCCCGATGAACTCACGCCGCGCGAGGCGCTCGAAGCGCTCTATCGCCTGAAGGCGCTGCGCGGCGCCGTCGGGCGGCACGGTTGATTGTTGGCGGCGCGCCGACTATCGATCTCGTCAGGGAGTCGCGTCCGCCGTCCAGAAGGTGATTGCCGCCGATGATCAAATTTCCGGAAGCCGCTTCCCTGATCGACGAGCGGGCGCTCAACGCCGAGATGGCCGCCATTTTCCAGCGGGCGACGCTGTCCGGCGCCGATCCGCGGCCCGAGCTGCTGGCCGCCCTGAAGCGGGCCAACCAGGAGGGACGGGCGGCGGCGCGCGACCGGCTGCGCAACGACCGCGACGGCGTCGGCTGCGCCCGCCGGCTGTCGGCGCTGGTCGACCTCTTGATCCGCGTCATCCATCATCACACGATCACCCGCGTCTTTCCCGGCTGCGATGACAGGATCGCCGTCGTGGCGGTCGGCGGCTACGGCCGCGCCACGCTGGCGCCGTCGTCGGATGTCGATCTGCTGTTCCTGCTGCCGCCGAAGCCGCAGCCGCTGGCCGACAAGGTGCTGGAGCACATCCTGTATTTCCTCTGGGACATCGGCTTCAAGGTCGGCCACTCGACGCGGCGCGTCGAGGACTGCATCCGGCTCGGCCGCGCCGACATGACCATCCGCACGGCGCTCCTCGAAGCGCGCTTCATCCTCGGCGACCGCGACCTCTACGCCGAGATGGTCAGCCGCTTCAACGCCGAGGTGGTGAGGGGCACCGGCCCCGAGTTCATCCAGGCCAAGCTGGCCGAGCGCGACGAGCGCCACCGGCGGGCCGGCACCTCGCGCTATCTCGTCGAACCCAACGTCAAGGACGGCAAGGGCGGCCTGCGCGACCTGCACACGCTGTTCTGGATCGCCAAATACTTCTATCGCGCCTTCAGCGCCGACGAACTGGTCAAGCACGGAGTGTTCTCGCAGAAGGAGCTGCAGCGCTTCCACAAGTGCGAGGAGTTCCTGTGGGCGGTGCGCTGCAACCTCCACTTCGTCACCAACCGCGCCGACGACCGGCTCGGCTTCGAGAACCAGCGCGAGATCGCCGAATTGCTCGGCTACCAGGAGCACCCCGGCCTGGAACCGGTCGAGCGCTTCATGAAGCACTATTTCCTGGTGGCGAAAGACGTCGGCGATCTCACCCGCATCTTCTGCGCGGCGCTCGAGGAGATGCACGCCAAGCCCAAGCCGATGCTCGACCGGGTGCTGCACCACACCTTCCGCCGGCGCAAGAAGTCGCTGCCCGGCACGCCGCAGTT
The DNA here is from genome assembly GCF_000425185.1 of Pleomorphomonas koreensis DSM 23070. Taxonomy (GTDB): domain Bacteria; phylum Pseudomonadota; class Alphaproteobacteria; order Rhizobiales; family Pleomorphomonadaceae; genus Pleomorphomonas; species Pleomorphomonas koreensis. Next base: position 169,966 of record NZ_AULH01000001.1, on the reverse strand, counting down.
CATCATCGACAACGACCGCCTGTCGGTGACCGACGAGCGGGTGTTCGAGCGCGATCCGGTCAACCTGCTCAGGATCTTCGCCGTCGCCGACCGCACCGGCCTCGACTTCCACCCGGACGCGCTGAAGCTGATCACCCGCTCGCTCCGGCTGATCGACGCCGACCTCCGGGACAACGAGGAGGCCAACCGCATCTTTCTCGACGTGCTCAGCTCCAAGAAGCATGCCGAGACGGTGCTGAGGGCGATGAACGAGACCGGCGTGCTCGGCCGCTTCATCCACGAGTTCGGCCGCGTCGTGGCGATGATGCAGTTCAACATGTATCACCACTACACCGTCGACGAGCACACGCTCCGGGCGATCGGCCTCTTGACCCAGATCGAGCGCGGCGAGGACCAGAACGACCATCCGCTGGCCACCGAGCTGTTCCCGACCATCGCCAACCGCAAGCTGCTCTACCTCGCGCTGTTCCTGCACGACATCGCCAAGGGCCGCGTCGAGGATCATTCGACCGCCGGCGCCAAGATCGCCCGCCGCCTCGGCCCGCGCTTCGGCTTCTCGCCCGGCGAGACCGACCAGCTCGCCTGGCTGGTGGAGAACCACCTGGTGATGTCGATGATCGCCCAGTCGCGCGATCTTTCCGACCGCCAGACCATCCGCGACTTCGCCGCCGTGGTGCAGACGGTGGAGAAGCTGCGCATGCTGCTGCTGCTCACCGTCGCCGACATCAAGGCGGTCGGCCCCGGCGTCTGGAACGGCTGGAAGGGCCAGCTTCTGAGGACGCTGTTCTACGAGACCGAACCCTATCTGCTCGGCGGCCATTCCAAGCTGTCGCGCGACCAGCGCGTCGCCGCCGCCAAGGCCGAGCTTGCCGCCGAATTGACCGACTGGAGCGAGGCGGAACTCGCCGACTACGGCGGCCGTCACTTCGCCCCCTACTGGCTGAGGGTCGACCTTCCCGAGAAAGTGATGCACGCTCGCCTTCTCAAGTCCATGCAGGGCACCGGCCGGCGGCTCGCCACCACCTGGTCGACCAAGAAGTTCGAGGCGATCACCGAGCTGGTCGTGGTGGCGCCCGACCATCCGCGGCTCCTCTCCACCATCACCGGCGCCTGCGCGGCGGCCGGCGTCAACATCGCCGACGCCCAGATCTACACCACCACCGACGGCCTCGCCCTCGATACCATCCTGATCAACCGCGAGTTCCCCGAGGACGCCGACGAGTTCCGCCGCGCCGACCGCGTGCTGAAGATGATCGAAGCGGCGCTGGAAGGCCGCGAGAGGCTGCCGGAGATCGTCGCCCGCCGCGTCGGCCAGCGCAAGCCGAGCAAGGCGTTCAGCGTGCCGACCGAGATCCGCTTCGACAACACGCTGTCGGCCAGCCTGTCGGTGCTGGAGGTGTCCTGCCTCGACCGGCCGGGCCTGCTCTACGACGTGACCACTGCGATGAGCGACCTCAACCTCAACATCGCCTCGGCGCATATCGCCACCTTCGGCGAGCGGGCGGTCGACGTGTTCTACGTCACCGACCTCACCAAGCTGAAGATCCAGTCCGGCGCCAAGCAGGCGGCGATCCGCCGGCGCATTCTCGCCGCCGTCGACGGCGAGGATGTCCATCCGCCGAAGAAGGCCGCCGGAGAATGAACGCCGCCCAATGCTGAGAACCCCTGCGAGCAAAACCCGATGAGTCTGGTCAAGAACTTCGTGACGGTGGGCGGCGCCACGCTGTCCTCGCGCCTGCTCGGCTTCGTGCGCGACGTGTTCATGGCCAACATGCTGGGCTCCGGACCGATCGCCGACGCCTTCTTCGTCGCCTTCCGCCTGCCCAATCTGTTCCGCCGGCTGTTTGCCGAGGGCGCCTTCTCCTCGGCCTTCGTGCCGCTGTTCGGCCGGGCGCTCGCCGAGGGTGGCAAGGTGTCGGCGCGGGCGCTGGCCGAGGACATCCTCGCGGTGTTCCTGCTGGCCCTCGTCGTCGTCACGGCGCTGGCCGAGGTCGGCGCGCCCTGGCTGGTCGGCATCCTCGCCCCCGGCTTCGTCGCCGATCCCGACAAGTTCGCCGCCGCCGAGTTCATGACGCGGGTGATGTTCCCCTATCTCGCCTGCATGTCCTTGACCGCCATGGCGGCCGGCATGCTGCAATCCTTCGGCCGCTTCGCCGTCGCCGCCTTCGCGCCGTCGCTGCTCAACGTCATCCTGGTCGCCGCCCTCGTGCTGATCTGGTGGGAGAACTGGGCCGGCACGCCGGAGGCCGCCTACACGCTGTCCTGGGCGGTGTGCATTTCCGGCATCGCCCAACTGATCGCCGTCGGCGGCTCGCTGTGGTGGATCGGCTTTCCGATGTCGCTGACGAGGCCGCGCTACAACGACAACGTCCGCCGCTTCGTGACGCTCGGCATCCCCGGCGTGATCTCCGGCGGCATCACCCAGATCAACATCGTGGTCGGCACCATCATCGCCTCGATGCAGGCGAGCGCCGTGTCCTGGCTGTACTTCGCCGACCGCATCTACCAGCTGCCGCTCGGAGTGATCGGCGTCGCCATCGGCGTCGTGCTGCTGCCCGACCTCACCCGACGCGTGCGCAGCGACAGCCTGGACAGCATCTTCCACACCCAGAACCGGGCGCTGGAATTCGCCATGGCGCTGACGCTGCCGGCCACCGTCGCCCTCTGCGCCATTCCCTACACCATCATGCGCGTGCTGTTCGAGCGCGGCGCCTTCACCGCCGCCGACACCGTTGCCACCGCCGACGCGCTGATCGCCTTTGCCGCCGGCCTGCCGGCCTTCGTCGCCATCAAGGTATTCCAGCCGTCCTTCTACGCCCGCGAGGACACCCGCACGCCGACCATCCAGGGCGGCATCTCCGTGGCCGTCAACATCGTCGCCTCGCTCGCCCTGTTTCCGTTCATCGGCCACGTCGGCATCGCCGCCGCCACCTCGCTGGCCGCCTGGGTCAACGCCGTCATGCTGGTGATCGAACTCATCCGCCGCGGCCACTTCAAGGCCGACGCGCTGCTCCTGCGCCGCCTGACGTTGCTCGCCGTCGCCAGCCTGATGATGGGAGCGGCGCTGCTCGGCGGCGAAAGCCTGATCGACGCCCACCTCACCGGCGGCCGGCAACTGGCCCAGGGCCTGTGGCTTCTGCTGCTCTGCCTCTGGGGCATGGCGGTCTACGGCCTTGCCACGGTGCTGACCGGCGCCGTCGACGTCCGTCGCTACCTGAAGGCGGTGCTGGCCCGCGGCCGGAGCGGCTGAGCCGTTCTTCCGCCTTGCGGTTCCAGCGCCGGCGGTCCATAAGTCCGCACCGCCCGGTTCCACCACCGGCGCGGACAGCAACCTTCTTACTCGGGTCCAAACCGATGCCCTTCAAGCCTCTCGTCTTCTCCGGTGTCCAGCCCACCGGCAATCTCCATCTCGGCAATTATCTCGGCGCCATCAAGCGCTTCGTGGAAATGCAGGCGACGCACGACTGCATCTACTGCGTGGTCGACGAGCATGCCATCACCGTCTGGCAGGATCCCTTCGAACTCAAGAAGCAGATCCGCGAGGTGACCGCCGCCTTCCTCGCCGCCGGCATCGACCCGGTGAAGAACATCGTCTTCAACCAGAGCCAGGTGCCCGAGCACGCCGAGCTGGCCTGGGTGTTCAACTGCGTCGCCCGCATGGGCTGGCTCAACCGCATGACGCAGTTCAAGGAGAAGGCCGGCAAGGACCGCGAGAACGTCTCGGTGGGCCTGTTCGCCTACCCCAGCCTGATGGCCGCCGACATCCTCGTCTACCGGGCGACGCACGTGCCGGTCGGCGAGGACCAGAAGCAGCACCTCGAGCTGACCCGCGACGTCGCCGTCAAGTTCAACAACGACTTCGCCGCCTCGATCGCCGCCAACGGCCATAACGCCGAGGAGGGCTATTTCCCGCTGCCCGAACCGCTGACGCAGGGGCCGGCGCCGCGCGTCATGAGCCTTCGCGACGGTACCAAGAAGATGTCGAAGTCCGATCCGTCGGACTACTCGCGCATCAACCTCACCGATAACAGCGACGCCATTGCCCAGAAGATCCGCAAGGCCCGCACCGATCCTGAACCGCTGCCCTCCGAGGTGGACGGCCTCAAGGAGCGGCCGGACGCCGACAACCTCGTCACCCTCTACGCGGCGCTCGCCGACACGACGAAGGAGGCGGTGCTGAGGGACCACGGCGGCTCGCAGTTCTCGGCCTTCAAGCCGGCGCTGGCCGACCTGGCGGTCTCCGTGCTGTCGCCGATCAACGACCGGATGAAGGCGCTGCTGGCCGAGCCCGACCACATCGACGCCGTGCTCGCCGACGGCTCGGAGCGGGCCGGCGCCATCGCCGGCAAGGTGATGGACGACGTGCGCGACATCATCGGCTTCATCCAGAGCCGCAAGCGGCGCTGACAGCGGCAAAACGACGGCAAACCAGGGCCGGCGCGGCTTGTGCGGCGCCGGCCTTCTGCTACTCTCCGGCCATGGTTTCACGCCGCCTCGCCCGCGAAGAGGGCCACCGCCGCAAGTTCCTCTGCGTCGTCGACGACACGCCCGAATGCGACCGGGCCGTCGTCTACGCGGCGACGCGCGCCATCCACACGGCCGGCGCCGTGGTGCTGCTCTACGTCATCCCGCCGGGCGACTTCCAGCACTGGCGCGGCGTCGAGGAGATGATGCGGGCCGAGGCGATGGACGAGGCGCGGCAGCGGCTCGCCGCCACCGCCGAGCGTGTGCACGCCTTCGCGCCCGGCGTCGACGCCGAACTGGTGATCCGCGAGGGACAGCCGGCCGAAGCCATTCACCGGCTGATCGACGACGACCGCGACGTCGCCATCCTGGTGCTGGCCGCCGGCACCGGCAGCGAGGGGCCGGGACCGCTGGTCAGCTCGATCGCCGCCCGCGCCGCGCCGCCCTTCCCCATCCCGGTGACCATCGTGCCCGGCGATCTGGACGACGAGGACATCGCCGCCGTGGCGTGAATGGCGCCATGTCCGCAGGTTCACCGATTGTTCAGTTGCAATACTGGAACTATCCTTTCATAATGAAGTTTAGAGAAATTCCAATCAGGCGAGCCTGAGGAGCCCATCCGATGTTCATCCAGACCGAGTCCACGCCCAATCCGGCGACGCTGAAGTTCCTGCCGGGGCGCGTCGTGCTCGAAGGCAACCCGCGCGAGTTCCTGACGGCCGAGGAAGCGGCCGCCTCGCCGCTCGCCGCCGCCCTCTACGACATTCCCGGCGTGTCCGGCGTTTTCTTCGGCGCCGACTTCATCACCGTCACCACCCGCACCGGCGACTGGGCGCACCTGAAGCCGGCGGTGCTCGGCGTCATCATGGAGCACTTCATGTCCGGCGCGCCGATCCTGACCGGCGCCGAGGCGGCGGCCGGCGACGAGGACTTCGATCCGGCCGACGCCGACACGGTGTCGTCGATCAAGGAGCTGCTCGACACCCGCGTTCGCCCGGCGGTGGCCGCTGACGGCGGCGACATCACCTTCCGCGCCTACAAGGACGGCGTCGTCTACCTCAACATGCGCGGCGCCTGCGCCGGCTGTCCGTCGTCGACGGCGACGCTCAGGAACGGCATCCAGAACCTGCTGCGCCACTTCCTGCCGGATGTGCGCGAGGTGCGCGCCGTCGCCTGACCGACCATCGCATCGCCTGTCCAGCCGCCGCCGGTTCCGCCCGGCGGCGGTTTCGTTTTGGGAGCCGCGCTCTTCAAGAGATCGTGAGAATGGCGTGAAATGCGGGCAATCGCCGGCGCATTTCCGTTATTGGACACTTTCAGCGAACAATCTGTCAGCCGATCGTGGACTATGCGGTCGCCGGCGGCCCGCCTAACTCGGGGGTGGTTTTTCGCTTTCCCTCCCGAAAGGTTTTTTGATGTCCGCCCTTCTCGCCGACGACACCCTCGACCGCCTGTTCCGCGACGGCCGCTCCTACAACGGCTTTCTCGACAAGCCGGTCAGCGATGCCACGCTGAAGACGCTGGCCGAACTGGTCAGCCTCGGCCCCACCGAGGCCAACACGCTGCCCGGCCGCTTCGTCTTCGTCAAATCGCCCGAGGCCAAGGCGAAGCTGCTCGCCGCCATGGCGCCCGGCAACCAGGAGAAGACGAAGACGGCGCCGGTGTCGGTGATCGCCGGCTACGACCTCGATTTCTACGAGATGCTGCCGAAGACCTTCCCGCACGCCGACGCCCGCTCCTGGTATGCCGGCTCGCCCGACGAGCGGCTGCAGTTCTCGGCGCTGCGGTCGGCGTCATTGCAGGTCGGCTACCTGACGATGGCCGCCCGGGCGCTCGGCCTCGACGTCGGCCCGATGGCCGGCTTCGACGCCGCCGCCATCGACGCCGCCTTCTTCCCCGACAGCCGCGTCAAGACCTTCCTGGTGCTCAATCTCGGCTACGGCGACAAGGCGTCGCTGTTCCCGCGCCTGCCGCGCCTTGCCTTCGACGAATACGCCCGCATCGCCTGACCTCGGGCCTCGTCGAAACTCCGGCCCCGCCCGCAAGGGCGGGGCTTTTTTCATGCCTCACATCGGCAGGCGCTTTTCCGGGCTGCGGCAGAGGTCGGCGACGATGCAGCGCTCGCATTCGGGCCGTCGCGCCTTGCAGACGTAACGGCCATGCAGGATCAGCCAATGGTGGGCGTTGAGGCGATAGGCGTCGGGCACCACCCTTTCGAGGCCGAGTTCCACCTCCAGCGGCGTCTTGCCGGGAGCGAGGCCCAGCCGGTTGGCGACGCGGAAGACATGGGTGTCGACGGCCATCGTCGGCTCGCCGAAGGCGATGTTGAGCACGACGTTGGCCGTCTTGCGGCCGACGCCCGGCAGCGCCTCCAGCGCCGCCCGGTCGCGCGGCACCGTGCCGCCGTGCTCGCGCACCAGGATTTCCGACAGCGCGATGACGTTCTTCGCCTTGTTGCGGTAAAGGCCGATGGTGCGGATCGCCTCGGCGAGCCGTTCCTCGCCGTAGTCCAGCATCTTCGCCGGGCTGTCGACCGTCTCAAACAGCGGCCGCGTCGCCCGGTTGACGCCGGCGTCGGTGGTCTGCGCCGACAGCACCACGGCGACCAGCAGCTTGTAGGGATTGTCGGCCTGAAGCTCGCCCTTCGGCTCCGGGTTGGCCTCCCGGAAGCGGGCGAACAACGCCTCGATCTCGGCGGCGCTCATCGGCGGCGTCGGCGGGACGGGCGTGACGATGTCCTCGGACGGGGCGGCGGGCTTTCTCGGCACGAGAGGATACTCCGGGCAGGGCGCAACGCCGCCATCTATAGCCGGATTTGCCGCCCGGGAGAGTCAGCAGGCGGCCGCTCCGGCCGCCGCCCTCGCTTTTTTTGCGCTTTTTCGGCCGACGTGCGAAAATCGGGTGGTTGGACCGCTCGCCGCTCCCTAACTTCGTGTCGCACGCTCGATGGAGGATGCGATGGACGCCATTACGCTGACCGACAACCTGACCGCCCCGCCGATGTCGGCGAGCTGGCTGCACGAAGGCATGCGGATGGCCGGCGAGGTAACGCTCGACCGCGATCACGGCGACTACGCACTGGTCCGCGACACCATCCGCTTCATCTCCGAGCGCTGGCGCGACCAGCCGGAGCTGGAGACCATCGCCGCCGCCGTCGGCACCGACGCCGGCCACCTGCATCGCCTGTTCACCCGCTGGGCCGGCCTGACGCCCAAGGCCTTCGTGCAGGCGCTGACCCTCGACGAGGCGCGGCGGATGCTCGACCAGTCGTCGTCGATCCTCGATACCGCCTACGAGGTCGGCCTGTCCGGCCCCGGCCGGCTGCACGACCTCTTCGTCACGCACGAGGCGTTGAGTCCCGGCGCCTACAAGGCGCGCGGCGCCGGCGTCACCATCGCCTACGGCTTCCACGCCTCGCCCTTCGGCACGGCGCTGGTCATGGCCACCGACCGCGGCCTTGCCGGCATCGCCTTCGCCGACCCCGGCGAGGAGCGCAAGGCGTTCCGCGACATGGCCGCCCGCTGGCCGGCCGCCACCTATGTCGAGGACGACGTGGTGACCGCGCCCTATGCGCGGCAGGTGTTCGACCCGACGGTCTGGTCGCAGGACCGGCCGATCCGGCTGGTGTTCATCGGCTCGGACTTCGAGGTGCGCGTCTGGGAAACGCTGCTGCGCATCCCGCTCGGCAAGGCGACGACCTATTCCGACATCGCCCGCCACATCGGCAATCCGAAGGCGGCGCGGGCCGTCGGCTCGGCGGTCGGGCGAAACCCCTTGTCCTTCGTCGTGCCCTGCCACCGCGTGCTCGGCCGCGAAGGCGACCTCTGCGGCTACCATTGGGGCCTCACCCGCAAGAAGGCCATCCTCGGCTGGGAAACCGGCCTCGCCCGCCGGCTCGGCGGCGCCGAGGTCGAGACGGCCTGAGCCGGCTTCTCGGACCAGAAACGAAAAGCGCCGCGACGGAAGCCCGCCGCGGCGCTTTTCATGTCAGTTCGGACTGCCGGACATCAGGCCGACAGCACGCGCTTCGACTTGATCGAGCCATCCTCGTTCAGCTCGTAGACGATCGGCTCGCCGGTCGCCAGCTCGCGGGCGACGATCTCCTCGCCGGAGAGCTTCTCCAGGTCCATGATGATCGAGCGCAGCGAGTTGCCATGGGCGGCGACCAGCACGTTCTCGCCCTTCAGGACGCGCGGCAGGATCTCGGCGTTGAAATAGGGCAGCGTGCGCTCGGCGGTGTTCTTCAGGCTCTCGCCGCCCGGAGGGGGAACGTCGAACGACCGGCGCCAGATGTGCACCTGCTCCTCGCCCCACTTCTTGCGGGCGTCGTCCTTGTTGAGGCCGGTCAGCTCGCCGTAGTCGCGCTCGTTGAGGGCCTGGTCGCGGATGGTCTGAAGATCCGGCTGGCCGATCTGCTCCAGGATCAGGCGCAGCGTGTGCTGGGCGCGGGTCAGCACCGAGGTGTAGGCGATATCGTACTTGTAGCCGAGCGCCTTGAGGCGGGTGCCGGCGGCGGTGGCTTCCTTGACGCCCAGCTCGGTCAGGTCGGGGTCCTTCCAGCCGGTGAACAGGTTGAGGAGGTTCCACTCGGACTGACCGTGGCGGACGAGGACCAGAATGCGGCTCATGGGCTTTTCTCCAGTTGATCGTGTCGTTGCAGGCCGGAACCGACCACCGGTCCCGGAATCTCTTCAATCCTTGAGGCCGAGCACGTCGGCCATGTCGTAGCGGCCCGGCTTCCTGCCCCAGGCCCAGAGCGCGGCGCGCACCGCCCCCTTGGCGAACTGCGCCCGGTCCTCGGCGACGTGCCTCAGCTCCAGCCGCTCGCCGGCGCCGGCCAGGTAGACCGTGTGGTCGCCGACCACCGAGCCGCCGCGCAGCGTGGCGAAGCCGATGGCGCCCTGCGGCCGCGGGCCGGTGTAGCCGTCGCGCGAGCGGACGGCGTAGTCGTCGAGCTTGATGTCACGGCCGCGCGCCGCCGCCTCGCCGAGCAGCAGCGCCGTGCCGGAGGGCGCGTCGACCTTGTGGCGGTGGTGCATCTCCAGGATCTCGATATCGAAGTCCGGCCCCAGCGTCCGGGCCGCCCGCTCGACCAGCACGGCCAGGAGGTTGACGCAGACGCTCATGTTGCCGGACTTGACCACCACGGCGTGGCGGGCGGCGGCATCGATCGCCGCCTCGTCCTCGGCCGAGCAGCCTGTGGTGCCGATGACGTGGATGATGCGCGCCTGGGCGGCCAGCTCGGCAAAGCCGACGGTGGCGGCCGGGACGGTGAAATCGAGGATGCCGTCGGCGCCGACCACGGCGGCCAGCGGATCGGCGGTGAGCGGCACGCCGATCTCGCCGATGCCGGCCAGCAGGCCGGCGTCCTGGCCGATCAGCGAGCTGTCCGGCCGATCGACGGCGGCGTGCACCGTCATGCCGGCCGTCTCCGAGACGATGCGCACCAGCGTCCGCCCCATGCGTCCGCCGGCGCCGACCACCACGAGCTTCATGTCCGCCATGTCCGACCTCGCCGGTTCCAGGGAAACAACACCGTTGCCATGGCGGCCTTCTAGCACGCGAGGGCCGCGAGGTAATCCTTTAGTCGCAAAAAACCATCGGGATCATGCTGGAAAAAACGCGTAGAGGCGCCGGTTTCCGGCCTCATTCCCCGGCAAGGCGACCGACGGCATCGAGAAGGAGGTCGATGTCGGCGGGGCGCGACAGCCGGTGGTCGCCGTCTTTCACCAGCGTCAGCACCACGTCGTCGTCGACGAGGCGGTCGACGATGCGCCGGGCGTGGGCGTGCGGCACCGAGGCGTCGGCCATGCCCTGCAGGATGATCACCGGCACGCCGAGCCGGAGCGGGCCGTCGAGGAGATTGTGGCGGGCGCCGTCGCGGAAGAAATCGGCGGCGAGGCGGTAGTCGGGGCTGCCGTATTCGCCGGGAATGTCGATGGTCCCGCCGGCGTCGACGCGGGCGCGCGCCTCGGCCGGAAGCGCCGGATAGAACAGCTTTTCGGTGAAATCCGGGGCCGGGGCGACCAGCGCCAGCCCCCGGAGGCCGGCCGGCCTCTCACGGGCGAGAAGCAGCGCCATCCAGCCGCCCATCGACGAGCCGACGAGCAGGAAGTCGGCGCCGGCCTCGGCGGCGATCACCGCCTGGGCCTCGGCAAGCCAGCGGCCGATGCGGCCGTGCTCGAAGTCGCCGCCCGAGGCGCCGTGGCCGGAATAGTCGAAGCGCACCACCTTGCGGCCGTGCGCCCGGCCCCAGGCCGCCACCGCCTCGGCCTTGGCGCCGGTCATGTCGGAGCGGAAGCCGCCCAGCCAGACCACCGTCGGGCCGGCGCCGTCGTCGACGAGGCCGCGGATGATCCGGCCGTCGTCCGGCATGGTGATGCTGATGGCCCGGCCCGTCATGGCGATGCGCTCTCCCGTTTTCGCGGCGATCTCTGCCTGCGACCTTGACTTTTTCGCACTCTCCAACGATTTTCAGGCCGTTGTCCAGCTTCGCGAGTTGGCGCTTCGTCGGAAGCGATGGCGAGAGGACAGCCGGCCGCCCGTGGGTGGCGCCCCCTGTTTCGCTGTCCGATCGTTCGACGATCAAGGCCGTGGCACACGTCAGGCGCCGTCATACCCGGAGGGATGGCCGTTTTCCGAAACATCAGAGGAGTTGACAGCCATTCGTCGCCCGTTCCGAGCCACCGCCCCCGTCAAGGAAGGTCCGCGCATCAATCGCGAAATCCGGGTCCCCCAGGTCCAGCTGATCGGCGAGGGAGGTGACAACCTCGGCGTCGTCGCGATCGCCGATGCGCTGGCCGCCGCCGTCGAGGCCGGTCTCGACCTCGTCGAGATTTCCCCGAATTCGACGCCTCCCGTCTGCAAGATTCTGGACTTCGGCAAATACAAGTTCGAAGCCCAGAAGAAGGCGTCGGAAGCCCGCAAGAACCAGAAGATCGTCGAGATCAAGGAAGTCAAGCTCAGGCCCAACATCGACACGAACGACTACACCGTGAAGATGAAGAGCATGCTGCGGTTCTTCGAGGAGGGCGACAAGGTCAAGGTGACGCTGCGCTTCCGCGGCCGCGAGATGGCCCATCAGGACCTCGGCTTCAAGCTCCTGCAGCAGGTCAAGGAAGAGACCGGCGCCGTCGCCAAGGTGGAGAGCGAGCCGCGCCTCGAAGGCCGCCAGATGGTGATGCTGCTCGCCCCGCGCTGAGCCTTCCTCGCGCCCGTCCGCCGAACAGGGCTCCGGCCGCCGCGCCGGGGCCCTTTCCTTTGCCGGCAATAGGCCCCGTGAGGGCGAATGCGCCTTGCGCCGGCCGCCCTTTTCGGCTAGAAGCCCAGCCACTTCAGGTCGCCCGGCGTGGAGACGGCTTGCCGTATCCATGGGCATGCCGTGGCGACCGTCGAAGCTCAACCCCGGACGAGCCTGTCGCGGGTCGCGGGAAATCCGGCGGCGGATCGCGGCTTTTTCGGAAAAGACCACAACGAGATACCCGAAAGGGATCTCCAAACACTCGGAAACGAGCAAAATGCCCAAGATGAAGACCAAGTCGGGCGCCAAGAAGCGCTTCAAGGTGACCGCCAACGGCCATATCAAGTCGGCGCAGGCCGGCAAGCGTCATGGCATGATCAAGCGGACCACCAAGTTCATCCGCAAGGCGCGCGGCACCACCGTGCTGTCCAAGCCGGATGAAATCATCATCAAGAAGAACTTCCTGCCCTACGCCTGATCCCGCGCGATCAAACGGCACTCAATCGAGGAGACTGAACAATGGCGCGCGTCAAGCGGGGCGTTACGTCCCATGCCAAGCACAAGAAGGTTCTGGAGGCCGCCAAGGGCTACCGGGGCCGCCGCAAGAATACCATCAAGACCGCCAAGGCGGCCGTCGATCGCGCGATGCAATATGCGACGCGCGACCGCCGGGCCAAGAAGCGCAACTTCCGCGCCCTGTGGATCCAGCGCATCAACGCCGCCGTCCGCGACGTCACCGGTGGCGAGCTGACCTACGCCCGCTTCATCGATCTCCTGGCCAAGGCCGGGATTGCCATCGATCGCAAGGTGCTGTCCGACCTCGCCATCAGCGAGCCGGCGTCGTTTAGGGCCATCGTCGAGAAGGCCCAGGCTGCCGCCTAAGGCAACAGCCACGGGGCCGATCGCCGATCGGCCGCCCCCGAAATACGAGAGCGGCGCGCCGATCGGTGCGCCGCTCTTTTCTTTTCCGGGCGTGCAATCGCCGGCGAGACCGGCTAGAAGCCACCCATCAGACCTACCGGGGCCGGAACAAGCGTCATGACCGACATCGAACAGCTCGAAGCCTCCATTCTCGACGACATCCACGCCGCCGCCGACGAAGCCGCCCTCGAAAGCGTGCGCGTTGCCACCCTCGGCAAGCAGGGCTCGGTATCGGCGCTGCTGAAGACGCTCGGCGCCATGAGCCCGGACGAGCGACGGACGCGCGGCGCGGCGATCAACGCGCTGAAGGACCGCGTCGGCCTCGCCATCGCCGACCGCAAGGCCGTGCTGAAGGATGCCGCCCTCGACGCCCGCCTTGCCCGCGAGACAGTGGACATCACCCTGCCGGTGCGGCCGGGGCCGCTCGCCGAGGGGCGCATCCATCCGGTCAGCCAGGTGATCGACGAGATCACCGCCATCTTCACCGACATGGGCTTCTCGGTGGCCGAGGGACCGGACATCGAGACTGACCACTACAACTTCACCGCCCTCAACTTCCCGCCCGACCATCCGGCGCGCGAGATGCACGACACCTTCTTCCTGAAGCCGAAGCAGGACGGTTCGCGCCTCCTCCTCAGGACCCACACCTCACCGGTGCAGGTGCGGACGATGGAGCGGGAGAAACCGCCGATCCGCATCATCGCGCCCGGCCGCACCTATCGCTGCGACAGCGACGCCACCCACACGCCGATGTTCCATCAGGTGGAGGGCCTGGTCATCGACGAGACCACCCATTTCGGCCATCTCAAGTGGGTGCTGGAGGAGTTCCTGAAGGCCTTCTTCGAGGTCGACGAGGTGAAGACGCGCTTCCGGCCGTCGTTCTTCCCGTTCACCGAGCCCTCCATGGAAGTCGATGTCGGCTGCAAGCGCTCCGGCTCGGAGATCCGCATCGGCGAGGGCGACGACTGGCTGGAGATCCTGGGCTGCGGCATGGTGCATCCCAACGTCATCCGCTCGGCCGGCCTCGATCCCGACCGCTATCAGGGCTTCGCCTTCGGCATGGGCATCGACCGCATCGCCATGCTGAAATACGGCATGCCCGACCTCAGGGCCTTCTTCGACGCCGACGTCCGCTGGCTTCGCCACTATGGCTTCCGGCCGCTCGACCTGCCGAGCCTTTACGGCGGCCTGACCTCCTGATCGTCCGCGCCTGATTTTCCGAATGGATTTGCCAAAATGAAATTCACCCTCAGCTGGCTGAAAGACCACCTCGACACCGACGCCTCGCTCGACGAGGTGGTCGAGGCGCTGACCATGGTGGGCCTCGAAGTGGAGGAGGTGTCCGATCCGTCGGCGCCGCTGAAGCCCTTCGTGATCGCCGAGATCGTCACTGCCGTGAAGCACCCCAACGCCGACAAGCTGAAGCTGCTCACCGTCGACGCCGGCAAGGGGCCGGTGCAGGTGGTATGCGGCGCGCCCAACGCGCGGGCCGGCCTGAAGGGCGTGTTCGCGCTGCCCGGCATGGTCATTCCGGCCACCGGCGCCGTGCTGGAGATCGGCACCATCCGCGGTGTCGAGAGCCGCGGCATGATGTGCTCGGAGCGCGAGCTGGGCCTCTCCGACGAGCACAACGGCATCATCGAGCTGCCGGCCGACGCGCCGGTCGGCATGTCCTTCGCCAACTGGCGGGGCGGCGCCGATCCGGTGATCGACATCTCGATCACCCCCAACCGGCCCGACTGCCTCGGCGTGCGCGGCGTCGCCCGCGATCTCGCGGCGCGCGGCCTCGGCACGCTGAAGCCCGATCCGCTCCAGCCGGTGCCCGGCGCCTTCGCCTCGCCGGTGCCGATCGCCCTCAGGTTCGACGGCGACGACACGCCCTGCCCGATTTTCGCCGGCCGCGTGGTGCGCGGCCTCAAGAACGGTCCGTCGCCCAAGTGGCTTCAGGACCGTCTGAAGGCGATCGGTCTCCGGCCGATTTCGGCTTTGGTCGACATCACCAACTACCTGACCTTCGATCGCGGCCGGCCGCTGCACGTCTACGACGCCGACAAGCTCACCGGCACCATCTGCGCCCGCCTCGGCAAGACCGGCGAAAGCCTCCTGGCGCTCGACGGCAAGACCTACGCCGTCGACGAGACGATGTGCGTCATCGCCGACGACGCGGCCGTGCTCGGCCTTGCCGGCGTCATGGGCGGGGAGACCACCGGCTCGACCGAGGCCACCACCTCGGTGTTCATCGAGAGCGCCTATTTCGATCCCGGCCGCACCGCCCGCACCGGCCGCCGCCTCGGCCTCAACTCCGACGCCCGCTTCCGCTTCGAGCGCGGCGTCGATCCCGGCTTCGTGGTCGCCGGGCTGGAACTGGCGACGCGCCTGGTGCTCGATCTCTGCGGCGGCGAGGCGTCCGAGGTCGTGGTGGCCGGCCAGGAGCCGCTTCCGAACAAGGTGATCGACTTCCCGTTCTCCGAGGTGAAGCGCCTCTCCGGCCTCGACCTTGCCGCCGACACCATCGTCGCGACGCTGGAGAAGCTCGGCTTCAAGGTGACCGGCAGCGGCGACAGTCGTTCGGTGGCCGTGCCGTCCTGGCGGCCGGACGTCCACGGCAAGGCCGACCTCGTCGAGGAGGTGGTGCGCATCGTCGGGCTCGACCAGGTGCCGGCGACGGCGCTGCCGCGCATCGCCTCGGTGTCGCAGAAGGTGCTGACGCCGCTCCAGGTGCGCACCCGCCGCGCCAAGCGGGCGCTCGCCGCCCGCGGCCTCGTCGAGGCGGTGACCTGGTCCTTCGTCGCCAAGCCGATCGCCGTGCTGTTCGGCGGCGGCGGCGCCGATCTGGAGCTGGCCAACCCGATCTCCGCCGACATGAGCGACATGCGGCCGAGCCTGATCCCCGGCCTCGTCGCGGCCGTCAAGCGCAACGCCGATCGCGGCTTTGCCGATCTCGCGCTGTTCGAGGTCGGGCAGGTGTTCGCCGGCGACCGGCCGCAGGACCAGTCGACCGCCGCCACCGCCGTGCGCGAGGGCAACGCCGGCCTTATCGGCGGCGGCCGCCACTGGGAGGGATCGGCGAAGCCGGTGACCGCCTTCGACGCCAAGGCCGATGCGCTCGCCCTGCTCGACGCACTCGGGGTCGATATCTCGCGCGTGCAGATCGTCCGCGCCGCGCCCAACTGGTTCCATCCCGGCCGCTCGGGCAGCATCCAGCTCGGGCCGCAGACCGTGCTCGCCCATTTCGGCGAGCTGCATCCGGCCGTCGTCGAGGCGCTGGATACCGAGGGGCCGATCGTCGCCGCTGAGGTGATCCTCGATCGCATCCCGGTCGCCAAGGCCAAGGCCGGCCGCGGCAAGCCGGCGCTGGCGCTCAGCGCCTTCATGCCGGTCTCCCGCGACTTCGCCTTCGTCGTCGACGACGGCGTCGAGGTGGCGAAGATCGTCAAGGCGGTGCAGGGCGCCGACAAGAAGCTGATCGGCGGCGTCGAGGTGTTCGACGTCTACAAGGGCGAGCACGTCTCGGCCGGCCAGAAGTCGGTGGCGATCGCCGTCACGCTCCTGCCCACCGACCGCACGCTGACCGACGAGGACATCGACAAGGTGTCGAAGGCGATCGTCGCCGCCGTGCAGAAGGCGACGGGAGCGAGCCTGCGGGCGTAAGTCTGATCAAAAGCGTTGCGAGAAAGGCCGCGGGGACAATCCTCGCGGCCCTTTTCATTACTTCGCCACCAGTACCTGGGCGCATTCAGGTGGCAGGTCCTTCAGCGTAATCTCGGGCGGCGGCGGCTTGGGCTTCGACGGTTTCGTCGGCTTGGGCGGCGGCGCGTACCAGCTCTGAAGCTCGGCGCCGCAGCCGTCGCCGGACGGCGGCTCGGCCTGCGGCTTGCAGGTCGGCGAATTCCTCGGGCAGGCGATGCGGACGTGGAAGTGGTAGTCATGGCCCCACCAGGGCCGCACCTTGGCGAGCCATGAGCGATCGCCGGTCGCCCGTTCGCACAGCGCCTTCTTGATGGCCCGGTTGACGAAGATGCGCTCCACCTCCGGCTGCCTGGCCGCCAGGCGGAGGATGCCGAACTGCTTGTCGGAAAACTTCGCCGGATCGACGCTCAGCGTGTCGCGCGCCAGCATGGAGACGGCGCTGACCTTTTCGCGTTCGTCGTAGGAGAACTCCCGCTTCGGCATCGGCGTCAGCCAGATGTCGGCGTCGAGGCCGATCTGGTGGCTGGCGTGGCCCGACGACATCGGGCCGCCGCGCGGCTGCGACATGTCGCCGACCAGAAGGCCATTCCAGCCGACCGACGGCGCCTTGGCGGCGAGGCGTTCAAGGAAGTCGACCAGCACCGGGTTGCCCCAGTTGCGGTTGCGGGAAAGACGCATCACCTGCCAGGCCGGGCCGTTGACCGGCAGCAACGCGGCGCCGGCGAGGCAACCTCTCGCATAGGTACCGATCGAGCGGGCGGCGAGCGGCGCCGGCGCCTCTGCGGCGCCGAACAGCTCCTTGGCCGGCCGGTCGGCGGCGGCGGCCGGCAGCACGGCGGCGAGGAGAAAGGCGGCGAAGAAGCGTTTCAGCATGGGGCGATTCCGGATCGGACGGGCGATCATGCTGCGCCAATCCGGATGAACCGGAGATTAACCAGCCTCACTGACGGATCGACGGCCTGAGGCGCAGCACCGGCAGCGAGCCGGTGACGTCGAGGCCGGAGGGCCGCGCCGAGAACACCATGCCGGCCGGCCCCGAGGCGACCTCGGCGAGCCAGGGCGGCCGCACGCCGTCGATCAGCCGGGCGGCGAGGCCGTGCGGCGCCCGCTCGGCCATCTGGTGGAGTTCGGGATCACCGGCGCAGGCGGCGAGATAGGTGGCGCCGGTCCTGTGGAAGGCGGCCTCGGCATCGTCGCCGGTGAATATCGCGTCGACGGCGAGGATGCCGTGGGCGTCGCGGTGGTAGGGAGCGGCCAGCACGGCGTGCGGCGTCGCTTCCAGCAGGAAGGCACCGAAGTTGGAGGTGGCGACGACGAGACCCGGCGCGCGCGCTGACAGCACGTCGCCGAGGAAGGCGCGGCAGTCGGTCATGGTCGCCGTCTCCACGGCGTCGGCCTCCGTCCGGCCGAGCAACTGGTCGATCGGCTTGCCGGCCAGCCACCACAGCGCCGGCACGGCGACGAGCCAGCTCCAGCGCCGGGCCACCGCCCTGATGTCGTCGCGGCCGGCGGTGTCGCGCACCGCCAGCGCCGCGACGACGCCGATGGCGGCCGAGGCGACGATCTGAGCGCCGACCATGGCGCGCAGTTGCACCATGCCGATCAGCACCGAGCCGCCGAGGATGGACAGCACCATGGCAAAGCCCGGCCGGTCGGCGGCCGGCAGGCGGCGGAGCGCCGCGGCGCCGAGCAGGACGGCGGCGAAGGGCGCGAGGTAGAGCGGCAGCGCCAGCGTCGGCCGTCCTTGAAGCGTGTCGAGCAGCCCCTGCGCCTCGGCGACGCGGTCGAGCCAGATCGGCCGGATGGCCGGGTCGACGCCGCCATAGGGGCCGGCGAGGCAGGTCGGGAACAGCACGGCGGCCAGCGCCACCAGCAGCGAGCCGACGGCGACCAGCGCGCCGCCGCGCATCAACAGGCCGGGCACGCCGTCGTCGTGGCCGCGCAGCAGGGCGGCGAGCGCCATGACGCCGGCACCGCCGACCAGCACCGGCGCCAGATAGGCGAAGGACAGCGTGTCGCAGGCCGGCACCAGCCAGCGCGAGGGCGGAATGGTGACGGCGGCGGCGACCAGCGTGCCGGCGACCAGTGCGCCGGTGAACAGCAGCAGGCCGCGCCGCCAGCGGTCGGCGTCGACGGTCCAGGCGGCGGCGAGGCCGAGGATGGCCAGCAGGACGGCGAGCAGCGTTTCCATGCCGACGGCAAGGCTCAGGGCCGCCGCCGCGCCGGCGAGAAGCGGCCAGCGGCGGGCGCCATCGGCCCGCACCAGCCCCATCAGCACGACGGCGACCAGCACGGCCTGGACGTTGTGGTGATCGAGGATGCCCGGCTGGAACACCGCCTTCACCTGCGGCGACAGAAAGATCATCAGGAGCGTGACCAGACGGGCGATGTCGCCGCCGAAGCGGCCGGCCACCGAGGCCAGCGCCCAGGCAAAGGGCACTATCAGCAGCACCGGCCAGAGGTTGGCGGCGAACAGCTCGGCGCCGGCCCTGCCGAGGAACGGCGTCGCGGCGAGGATCAGCGCGGCGATCGGCGCGTCGACGAGGCGCGACCAGTGCATCAGCAGGCCGCCCGGCGGGTCGAGCCGGTACTGGGTGAGGTCGAACCAGCCCTGGCCGGCGAGCAGGTCGCGCACCTCGACGAGGCGCATCATCGAATCGGGGTCGCTCCAGGCGGGGCCGAGGTCGGCAAGGCGGCCCACTCCCAGAAGCCCGGCGACCAGCAGTCCCAGCGCGGCGGCGAAGATCAGGCGGGTCCGGAGCCTGAGACCGGAGAGGACGGAGGCGGCGCCGAGGGCACCTTGTTTCGAATTCATTGACCAAAGCCGACAACAGGACGCGGGACGCCCGGCACACGCTAAGCGTCGTTAGCTTTGCCTTAACACGATGGATAAATGGTAAAGGCGAGTGCCGCGCTTCGCGGCCCGCAGCCGTCCGAGTGCCCCCCGATGACCGCAACCGACATCCGCCCGGACGCCGCCGAGCCTCCAACCTTTCCCGGCCTCGACATCGCCGTGGTGCTGCCCTGCTACAACGAAGGGGCGACGATCGGCGCCGTGGTGCGCGGCTTCCGGGCGGCGCTGCCCGAGGCGCGCGTCATCGTGTTCGACAACAACTCCTCCGACCGCACCGCCGTCGAGGCGGCGCTCTCCGGCGCCGAGGTGATCCGCGAGGGGCGGCAGGGCAAGGGCCACGTCGTCAGGCGGATGTTCGCCGACATCGACGCCGACGTCTACGTGATGGCCGACGGCGACGGCACCTACGCGCCGGCCGACGCGGTCGACCTCGTCCGGGCGTTGATCACCGAGCGGGCCGACATGGCGGTCGGCGTCCGCCGCAACGTCACCGTCGACGCCGGCCGCTCCGGCCACGCCTTCGGCAACCGCCTGTTCAA
Source organism: Pleomorphomonas koreensis DSM 23070 (assembly GCF_000425185.1). Lineage (GTDB taxonomy): Bacteria > Pseudomonadota > Alphaproteobacteria > Rhizobiales > Pleomorphomonadaceae > Pleomorphomonas > Pleomorphomonas koreensis. The sequence goes on along the minus strand of NZ_AULH01000001.1, from coordinate 150,258 downwards.
CGGCCTCTACCGGCGGCTGTTCGGCGCCGGCTTCACCGACGTGTTCTCCGGCTATCGCGCCTTCACCCGCCGCTTCGTCAAGAGCTTCCCGGCCGTCTCGCACGGCTTCGAGATCGAGACGGAGATGGCCGTCCACGCCGGCCAGCTCCACATCCCCACCGTCGAGCTGCCGCTCGACTACGGCCGCCGCGTCGAGGGTGCGCCGTCCAAGCTCAACACCTTCCGCGACGGCTTCCGCATCCTGATGATGTTCATGATGCTGGTGAAGGAGACGCGGCCGAGCCTGTTCTTCGGCGTGCTGTCGGGCCTCTGTGCCGCCGCTTCGATCGGCCTCGCCCTGCCGATCTTCGCGACCTATGTCGAGACCGGGCTGGTGCCGCGCCTGCCGACGGCGGTGCTCACCACCGGGCTGATGATTCTCGCCGCGCTGATCGCCACCGCCGGCCTGGTGCTCGACAGCCTCGCCCGCTCGCGCGTCGAGCAGAAGCGCATTCTCTACCTGTCGATCCCCTCGCTGAAGCGGCCCGACCCGGCGGCGACCGAAACGGCGACCGCGGCCAATCTCGCGGCGCTGCGCGACCTCCTGCGGCGGGCCGGCTGAGATGACCACCTTCCGGCGGCTCGGCGGCTTCGCGCTGGCCGGCTTCAGCGGCTTCTTCGTTGACGCCGGCCTCACCGAGGCGCTGGCGGCCCTCGGCGTCAGCCCCTATCTCGGCCGCGTCGCCGCGGTGGCCGTCGCCATCGCCGTGACCTACGCCATCAATCGTAACCTGACCTGGAAGGACCGGCGCGCGCCGGTGCCCGGCCGGCGGGCGCGCTACGTGGCGGTATCGCTGACGTCGATCGCCGTCAACTACCTGGTATTCGCGGCGGCACTCGCGACGATCTCCGGCCTCAGACCGCTGATCGCCGTGGCGGCCGGCACCGGCGTCGGCATGGTGATGAACTACGCCGGCTATTCGCGCCTGGTGTTCCGGAACGATCAGGCGGCGTAGCGGCTGGCGTCGGCGCCGTAATAGCGGACGTAGCGCTCGGAAATGCGCTCGACCGGCAGCACGATCATCACGTCGGTGGTACCGAAGGGACGGTCGACGACGGCGCCGCGACCGATCATGGCGCCGAGCCGGAGGTAGCCCTTGATCAGCGGCGGCATCGCGGCGAGCGCCGATTTCATGTCGATCGCTTCGATCGGCAGCCGGTTCATGGATACGGTCCGCTCGGGCCGCGCCTCCACCAGCCAGTCGCCGCCGGCCGAGGCATGATGATGCAGGAAGGACAGCGGCAGGGCGAGGGTGTCGGGGTCGGTGCCCTCGAAGGAAGCGCAGCCGATCATCGCGTCGATGCCGTGGTTCAGCACGTAGGCCCATATGCCCTGCCACAGCAGTTCCACCGTGCGCTTCGACCGGTAGGGCTTCATGACGCAGGAACGGCCGAGTTCCAGGAATTCGAGACCGGGATGGCGGGCGATCAGCGGTTCGATGGCGAACTCGCCCGCCGTGTAGAAGCCGCCGTGGCGTGCCGCCACTTCCTGTCGCAGCAGGCGGTAGGTACCGACGATGCGCGGCCGTGCCCGGCGGAAACGGCGGACCTCGACGTCGTCGTGATCGAGGACCAGCAGGTGGTCGCAATAGCGGTCGAAGGCGTCGGCGTCGCGGCGGCGAAGAAGGGTGCGCGGATCGGCCGTGGCCTGCATCTCGCCGTAGAAGATGCGGTAGCGCAGCGCCTGGGCGGCGCGCACCTCGCCGGCCGAGCGGGCAAGCCGCACCTCCAGCGCGCCCATGCGGCCGAGGGGCATCTCCCCGGCGGCACCGGGAAAGGCCGGCGGCAGTTTGCGGGCGGCGGGAAAGCCACTTGGTAGACCGAACATCGCAAACCCTCCGGTTGTCCGTCCTTGCTTCTTCTCTCGCTCACCTTTCTGCAAGGATAATGTCAATTCGCCGACGGTTCCGTGACAATTCGGTAATGAAGACCAAAGAGACGGAAACGCCGGACGGCAGCTCCGGCGGGTCAGCCGGCGGCCTTGCGCCGATAGACGGCAACCGCCGCCCTCGCCCTGGTGCCGGGAACATCCACCGCGACCTCATAGTCGTCGAGGGCGGCGGCGAGCGCCGGCATTTTCCGCGCCCAGTCCATCCAATCGAGTAGATCGAGCCGTTCGACCAGGATGAGATCCGGCTTCGCGCGCTGGATGTCCTCGAACAGATAGTCCCGATCGCGGGCTTGCCAGGCCTCGGAGCGGGCGCGCATGGCGGGGTCGTCGGGATGGAGGTAGACGCTGATCAGGGCATTGACCGTGATCCAGCGGCAGGAGAGGGTGCCGACCCATTGCCCGCCGGCGTCCCGCACCGAGGGATGGCCGACCTCGTGCGAGCTGGCGATGTTGAGCACCTTCGGCCTGTCGATACCGGTGGCGACGATCGCCCGCGTCAGCGGTGACCAGTCGAGCCAGGTCACCGTCATCCATTGGGAGTGGCTTGCGGCGACGACGGCGACCATCGCCGCGGCGATCAGCGGCGAGCGGCGGGAAGCGGGTTTCCGCAGGTTCGGCAGGACCGTCCAGGCCAGGATGAGGAAGCCGTAGCTCGTCGCCGGAAACAGATGATAGGGCCATCCCTTCGCCTGCAGCAGGTAGGCGCCGAAGAAGCCGGCTCCGGCGAGCGCCAGGATGCTCTCCCGCTTCGTCCATGAGCCGTAGAACGCGGCGATGAGCAACAGAACCGGAAACAGGAAGCCCTTGTCGGTGACCAGCAGGCTCCACAGCGGCTCGCGGGCCGGAACGTAGATTTCCAGCACAATCGGCAGGACGACGCGAAAGAAGGCCGGAAACAGCAGGTAGACCAGCCCCTGGAACAGGACGGCGACGGCGGCGGCGGTCACGTTGGCGCGGTTCAGGATCGGCGCCAGGGAAAGTCGCCCCTCCGTCCACCAGACCCAAGCCGTCAGCCCGAAGCAGGGAAACAGAACGGCAAGGACGAAATGCGGCTTCACGGCCACGCAGAGGCCGGCCAGCACGCCCGCGGCCACGGACATCCGCCCCTTTCGCTCGGCGAGAAGCACGAGGTCGATGAAATAGGGCAGCGCGATCAGCGCCGCGACATGGTCCTTCTGGCCGTAGGCGCCGACCGGCAGCACCAGGAATACCAGCGCCACGGCCGCCTCGAGAGGTCCGCCTCCCTCGACGCCGGCCGCGTCGAGACGCCGCCGGGCCATTCGGGCGATGGCGAGGCCGATCACGCCGGTAAAGACGATGCTGGCCAGCTCGGCCCGCACGCCGACGAGGCGCTCCACGAGCACGGCCGGCAGATAGAGCAGCACCGAGAGGGGCGGATTGGTCTCGATGATGTCCTTGTAAAGCTCCTTGCCGTCGAGCAGCGCCTCGGCGTTGGTGATCAGCCAGCTTATGTCGTCCTTGGTCGGCATGAAGGCCTGGAACGCCATGGCGGCGAGAGCCAGCAGGACGGCGGCCACCGTCCAGGCATCGGCCGGCGTCCGCGTCGCGGCGGCGCGGTCCATCGCCGTCATCGGGCCGGGCTTTCGCCGCCGGCGGCGTCGACGGCCACCGCAGCTGCCGACGGCTGCTGCCCCCTTGCGCGTCCGCGCCGCCGCCCCACCTGCCAGACGACGTTGTCGGCAATGGCGAAGTTGATGACGCCGCCGATCAGCGCGCCGGAAAGGCCGGCCAGCGGCCAGCTCCCGAGCTGGACGAGGGCCAGCTCGGCGACGCTGACGTTGGCGAGCGCGCCGAGCGAGCAGACGAGGCAGAAGGCCACCACGCCGCCGTAGATCGCCGATCCGGAGAGGCGCCAGCGGCGATAGGTGACCTCGTTGTTGAGCCCGAAGTTGAACAGCATGGCGATAAAGGTCGCCATGACCTGGCCCTCCTCGAAGGCGACGCCGGCCGCCCGACTCGCCCAGAGGGCCAGCATGTGGACGAGAATGCCGAGGCTGCCGACCATGCAGAACAGCACGAAGCGTCCCGGCACGAGACCGCGCGACAGTTTCTCGACCAGCAGCGTGGCATATTCGGCGATCACCATCGCCGAAATCTTGCTCTCGCCCTCGGCGCGGCGGCGAAAGACGAAAGGCACCTCCTCGACGCGCAACGGCCGCCGGGCGGAGGCGAGCATGTCGAGCAGGATCTTGTAGCCCTGGGCCGACAGGTCGTAGACGATCTCGTCGAGAACATCGCGGCGGAACATGAAGAAGCCGCTCATCGGATCGGACGTCCGGCCGCCAATGACCAGCCGGCTCACCCAGGTCGCCAGCCGGCTCATCGCCTGCCGGCCGGCATTCCAGTCGCCGACGCCGCCTTCGCCGTCGTAGCGGGTGGCCACCACCACGTCGGCGCGGCTGTCGCGGAGCTTCCGGTACATTGTCCCGAGGATGCGCTCGTCGTGCTGGAAGTCGGCGTCCATGACGGCGATCACCTCGCCGCTCGCCGCCAGCGCGCCTTCGATCACTGCCGACGACAGTCCGCGGCGGCCGACGCGGCGCAGGCAGCGGATCCGGCGATCCGCCGCCGCAAGGCGCCTCACCTCCTCGAAGGTGCGGTCGGGGCTGTCGTCGTCGACGACGACGATCTCCCAGTCGAGCCCGTCGAGGACGCGGGCAACCGAGGCGATCAGCGGCGCGATGTTGGCGCGTTCGTTGTAGGTCGGGACGACCAGCGACAGCCGGCCTCTCGACACGCGGTCCGAATCCGGCTCCGTTACCACAGTCTGATCCATGACCGGCTCCACCCTGCGACCGTGACGGGTGCCCCGATGGCGTCACCCTTTCGCGTTCGGGGAGAAATCCTAGCCGGCCACGCCTTAATGTCCGGTTAGGGCGGCGAGCCTCTCTTTCGCGCGAGAAGCCGCCGCCGGCCGGCATCCGCCGTCTTGCGCGGCCTGCGCCGGCAACCTATATACCGCCCGAATTCGGGGAGTTCCCCGGTCAGCATTCATAGGAAAAAACGGGGACCGGCCGGGTATCCGGCGCCACGCCGAATGCCTCGCAAGGGGGTTCGGACGGTCTGCCTGAACGGAGTGACGAAATGGGCAAGGTTATTGGCATCGACCTCGGAACGACCAACTCCTGCGTCGCCATCATGGATGGCAAGAACGCCAAGGTCATCGAGAACTCGGAGGGCGCGCGCACCACGCCGTCGATCGTCGCCTTCGCCGACGGCGGCGAGCGTCTGGTCGGCCAGCCGGCGAAGCGGCAGGCGGTGACCAACCCCGAGAACACCATCTTCGCGGTGAAGCGGCTGATCGGCCGCCGCTTCGAGGACCCGATGGTGGCAAAAGACAAGGACCTCGTCCCCTATGCCATCGTCAAGGGCGACAACGGCGACGCCTGGGTCAGCGCCGACGGCAAGAAATATTCGCCGTCGCAGATCTCGGCCATGACGCTCGCCAAGATGAAGGAGACGGCCGAAGCCTATCTCGGCACCGCCGTCACCCAGGCCGTCATCACCGTGCCCGCCTACTTCAACGACGCCCAGCGCCAGGCCACCAAGGACGCCGGCAAGATCGCCGGCCTCGAGGTGCTGCGCATCATCAACGAGCCGACGGCCGCCGCCCTCGCCTACGGCCTCGACAAGTCCGACCACTCCCGCACCATCGCCGTCTACGACCTCGGCGGCGGCACCTTCGACATCTCCATCCTGGAGATCGGCGACGGCGTGTTCGAGGTGAAGTCGACCAACGGCGACACCTTCCTCGGCGGCGAAGACTTCGACATGCGGCTCGTCAACTATCTCGCCGACGAGTTCAAGAAGGAGCAGGGCATCGATCTGCGCGGCGACAAGCTCGCCCTGCAGCGCCTCAAGGAAGCCGCCGAGAAGGCCAAGATCGAGCTGTCCAGCGCCTCGCAGACCGAGATCAACCTGCCGTTCATCACCGCCGACGCCAAGGGCCCCAAGCACCTGACGCTGAAGCTCACCCGCGCCAAGTTCGAGGCGCTGGTCGACGACCTGATCCAGAAGACCGTCGAGCCCTGCAAGGCCGCCCTCAAGGATGCCGGCCTCAGCGCCGGGCAGATCGACGAGGTGGTGCTGGTCGGCGGCATGACGCGCATGCCCAAGGTGCAGGAGACGGTGAAGCAGTTCTTCGGCCGCGAGCCGCACAAGGGCGTCAACCCGGACGAAGTGGTGGCGATCGGCGCCGCCATCCAGGCCGGCGTGCTGGCCGGCGAGGTCAAGGACGTGCTGCTCCTTGACGTGACGCCGCTGTCGCTCGGCATCGAGACGCTGGGCGGCGTGTTCACGCGCCTCATCGACCGCAACACCACCATCCCCACCAAGAAGAGCCAGGTGTTCTCGACCGCCGAGGACAGCCAGAGCGCGGTGACCATCCGCGTCTTCCAGGGCGAGCGCGAGATGGCGGCCGACAACAAGCTCCTGGGCCAGTTCGATCTCGTCGGCCTGCCGCCGGCGCCGCGTGGCGTGCCGCAGATCGAGGTGACCTTCGACATCGACGCCAACGGCATCGTCAACGTGTCGGCCAAGGACAAGGGCACCGGCAAGGAGCAGCAGATCCGCATCCAGGCGTCGGGCGGCCTGTCGGACGCCGACATCGACAAGATGGTGAAGGACGCCGAGGCCAATGCCACCGCCGACAAGGCGCGCCGCGAGGCCGTCGAGGCCAGGAACCACGGCGAGGCGCTGATCCATTCGACCGAGAAGTCGCTGGCCGACTACGGCGACAAGGTGTCGTCGTCGGACAAGTCGATCATCGAAAGCGCCATCGCCGACCTCAAGGCGGTGATCGATTCGAACGACGCCGAGGACATCAAGGCCAAGACCAACGCCCTCGCCCAGGCGGCCATGAAGCTTGGCGAGGCGATGTACGCCGCCCAGCAGCAGCCGGGCGACGCCGAGACGAAGCCGGGCACCGAGGGCGAGGACGTCCTCGACGCCGACTTCGAGGAGGTCAAGGACGACAAGAAGAACGGCTGAGGCCGGGCTTCCTGAGCATCCGGCTCCCCCGTCCGCAGAGGCCGGGGGGCCGGTCTCCGTCAGGGGCATCCGCCCGAAACGTTGCAGGCTTTTTCGGGCCAGCGGATGCCAAGAGCAGAAACGTGAGGTATAAGCCGCCAGCAACGGCTCATGCTTCATGGCCGGGCGGGACGCGACCGCCGCAGGGTTCCCCTCGACCTCGGGACAGACGATGGCCAAACGCGACTATTACGACGTGCTGGGCGTTCCCCGCGACGCCGACGAAAAGACGCTGAAAAGCGCCTTCCGCAAGCTCGCCATGCAGCTGCATCCGGACAAGAACCCCGGAGACGACACCGCCGAGGCCCGGTTCAAGGAAGCCAACGAGGCCTACGAAGTTCTGAGGGATCCGCAGAAGAAGGCCGCCTATGACCGCTTCGGTCATGCCGCCTTCGAGAACGGCATGGGCGGACGCGGCGATGCCGGCGGCTTCGGCGCCTCGATGGCCGACATCTTCGACGACATCTTCGGCGAGTTCATGGGCGGCGGCCGCCGCAGCCGGCCGAATGGCCGCGAGCGCGGCGCCGACCTCCGCTACAATCTCGACGTCACGCTGGAGGAAGCCTTCTCCGGCAAAACCGTCGAGATCCGCGTGCCGACCTCGATCACCTGCGTCAAGTGCGCCGGCACCGGCGCCAAGCCGGGCACATCCCCCCAGACCTGCCGCACCTGCGGCGGCGCCGGCAAGGTCCGGGCGAGCCAGGGCTTCTTCACCATCGAGCGTACCTGTCCGACCTGCCAGGGCCGCGGCGAGACCATCGCCAACCCCTGCGACGCCTGCTCGGGCACCGGGCGGACCACACAGGAGCGCACGCTTTCCGTCAACATTCCCTCGGGTATCGAGGACGGCACGCGCATCCGCCTCTCCGGCGAGGGCGAGGCGGGCCTGAGGGGCGGCCCGGCCGGCGACCTCTACATCTTCATCTCGCTCCGGCCGCACGCCTTCTTCCAGCGCGACGGCGCCGACCTCCATTGCCGCGTACCGATCTCCATGACCACGGCGGCGCTGGGCGGCGAGTTCGAGGTGCCGACCATCGACGGCGGCAAGACCAAGGTGCGCGTGCCCGAGGGCACGCAGACCGGCAAGCAGTTCCGCCTGCGCGGCAAGGGCATGCCGGTGCTCAGGGCGCGCGACGTCGGCGACATGTACATCAACGTCACCGTCGAGACGCCGCAGCGGCTGACGCGCCGCCAGCGCGAGCTGCTGGAGGAATTCGAGCGCGAATCGTCGGGCGACAACAATCCCGAATCGGCCGGCTTCTTCGCCCGCGTCCGCGATTTCTTCGACAATCTCGGCGGCTGACACCAGCCGTCAAACTCCCGACATGTCGGCGGGCCAAGGTTCGCTCCGGGATGTCCTGTGCTCCGAGCCGGAGGTGAAGGATGCTGGTGCATCGACTGCGGGATGAAGCGATCGCCGGAGCGCGGCGCGTGCGCTGCCAATATTCCGACGACATCAAGTTCCTGAGGAGCTGGGCTTCGAGGCCGCTGACCACCGGCGCCGTCAGCCCGTCGGGGCGCTTCCTGGCCCGCGCCATGGCCGCCGTCGTCGATCCGGCCTGGCCGGGCATGGTGGTCGAGCTAGGCCCCGGCACCGGCGCGGTGACGGCGGCGCTCATCGAACGCGGCCTGCCGCCCGAGCGGCTGATCGCCATCGAGTATAATCCCGACTTCGCCGAGCACATCCGCGCCCGCTTTCCGGGGCTGCATGTGACGGTGGGCGACGCCTACCAGCTCACCGACGCGCTGAAGCACGCCGGCGTCTCCGAGGTGGCGGCCGTCGTGTCGTCGCTGCCCCTCTTCACCCGGCCGCCGCTGCAACGCCGCCGCCTGCTCGACCAGGCGATGGCCGCCCTGCCGCCGGGGCGTCCGTTCATCCAGTTCTCCTATGCGCTGGTGCCGCCGGTGCCCGCCGAGCCGAGCCGCTGGACGCTCGACGTCGGCGGCTGGATCGTGCGCAACCTGCCGCCGGCCCGCGTCTGGACCTACCGCAAGGCGTGATGGCCATTGGCGAGGAGGCCGGCGCGTCCGCTCCCTGAGATGCCGGCCGGATCAGGCCTCCTGCCGCGCTTCTCCGGCGTCGGTTCCGGCCCGCTCGAAGCAGCAGTTGCAATAGCTCCGCGCGCACATGCGGCAGAGGCGCCGGCGATCGACACCGCGGGCGACGTGGTCCTGCATGATGCGGTCGAGCAGCCGGCCGAGCTGGTTGCGCTCCTCGGGGGTGAGGCAGCCGAGGAAAGCGCCGCTCTCGGCGAGGCGCCGGTTTTGCAACTCCTGCGCCCGGCGGCGGCCGGCCGGCGTGATCTCGACCAGCACCTCGCGGCCGATCCGGCGCTGGCGGCGCATCAGGCCGTCGGCCTCCAGCCGGTCGACCAGACGGACGGTGGCCGAATGGGTGAGGCCGACGATGACGGCGATCTCGCCGATGGCCAGCGGCGGACTGTTGGCGCCGGCGATCAGCGCCGCGACGGCGGTGGTGGCGAGCCCGGCGTCGGCGGCCAGCGCCGCGTCGGTGACGGCCAGCGACAAGGCGGCGAGCTTGTTCGACAAATGCACGTCCATGTCTCCCCGGCTGTCCCACGCCGTACCCAGCCGGCCACGGGAATCGCTATCCGCTTCTCATTGATAACCGAACGTGGCGGCCGGCACCGCCCATGAAAACACTTACCGCGTGTGCTACCTCCGTCGTACCGCGCGGCGCGATCGGCGAGCCGGCGCCGTAAAACCTTGGCTTTGCCGGGCGTCGGGTGCTTGGCGGGGGAACGGGGGGATGCTATCTAGCCGGCCATGACGAAACAGCCGCTGTCCCATATTCGCAACTTCGCCATCATCGCCCACATCGATCATGGCAAGTCGACGCTCGCCGACCGCCTGATCCAGACGACGGGCGCCGTCGCCCAGCGCGACATGAAGGAGCAGATCCTCGATTCGATGGACATCGAGCGCGAACGCGGCATCACCATCAAGGCGCAGACCGTCCGGCTGGCCTACAAGGCCAAGGATGGCGAGACCTACACGCTCAACCTGATGGACACGCCCGGCCACGTCGACTTCGCCTACGAGGTCAGCCGGTCGCTGGCCGCCTGCGAGGGCTCGCTGCTGGTGGTCGACGCCAGCCAGGGCGTCGAGGCGCAGACGCTGGCCAACGTCTACCAGGCGATCGACAACAATCACGAGATCGTGCCGATCCTCAACAAGGTCGACCTGCCGGCCGCCGAGCCGGAGCGCGTCAAGCAGCAGATCGAGGACGTCATCGGCCTCGATGCCTCCGACGCGGTGGAGATTTCCGCCAAGACCGGGCTCAACATCGAGGGCGTGCTGGAAGCGATCGTCACCCGCCTGCCGCCGCCCCAGGGCGATCCGGAGGCGCCGCTCAAGGCCATGCTGGTCGATAGCTGGTACGACGCCTATCTCGGCGTCATGGTGCTGGTGCGCATCGTCGACGGCGTGCTCACCAAGGGCATGAAGGTCAGGATGATGCGCACCGGCGCCGTCTACGAGGTGGAGCGGGTCGGCACCATGACGCCGAAGCTCGAACTCCGCGACCGGCTGGACACCGGCGAGATCGGCGTCATCACCGCCTCGATCAAGGAGGTGGCCGACACCGCGGTCGGCGACACCATCACCGAGGAGCGCCGCCAGACCGCCGAGCCGCTGCCCGGCTTCCGGCCGGCGCAGCCGGTGGTGTTCTGCGGCCTGTTCCCGGTCGACGCCGCCGACTTCGAGGACCTGCGCGCCGCCGTCGGCAAGCTGCGCCTCAACGACGCCAGCTTCTCCTTCGAGATGGAGACCTCGGCCGCCCTCGGCTTCGGCTTCCGCTGCGGCTTCCTCGGCCTCCTGCACCTCGAAATCATCCAGGAGCGGCTGGAGCGCGAGTTCAACCTCGACCTGATCGCCACGGCGCCGTCGGTCATCTACAAGATGCGCCTCACCGACGATACCGAGATCGAGCTGCACAACCCGGCCGACATGCCGGAGGTGACGCGCATCGTCGAGATCGCCGAACCGTGGATCCGCGCCTCGATCATGACGCCCGACGACTATCTCGGCGCCATCCTGAAGCTCTGCCAGGACCGGCGCGGCATCCAGATCGACCTCAGCTACGTCGGCAGCCGGGCCATCGTGCAATACGACCTGCCGCTCAACGAGGTGGTGTTCGACTTCTACGACCGCCTGAAGTCGATCTCCAAGGGCTACGCGTCGTTCGACTACCACCTCAGCGACTATCGCGAGGGCGACCTCGTCAAGATGCAGATTCTGGTCAACGCCGAGCCGGTCGACGCGCTGTCGGTGCTGGTCCACCGCAGCCAGGCCGAGCGGCGGGGCCGGGCGATGTGCGAGAAGCTCAAGGACCTGATCCCGCAGCACATGTTCCAGATCCCGATCCAGGCGGCGATCGGCGGCAAGATCATCGCCCGCGAGACCATCCGGGCGCTCCGCAAGGACGTGCTGGCCAAATGCTACGGCGGCGACGTGACGCGCAAGCGCAAGCTGCTCGACAAGCAGAAGGAAGGCAAGAAGCGCCTCCGCCAGTTCGGCAAGGTGGAGATCCCGCAGGAGGCGTTCATCGCGGCGCTGAAGATGGACGACTAATACCGGTTCGCGACGATGCCGGCGCATCCGCTCATTGGAATCATCGCCGATTGCTCATTTGCATCCGGGGCATGCGACATCGGCAAGTTCAATGCCAGGGGTCATCTCCAATGACCCCTGTTTTGAGCGTCTGCCGCCGGGCCGGCAATGTCCCCCGCCGTGGCGGGGCCGTTCCGACATTGCCGCCCGATGGCGACCAACCCCTCCGGGGCCTTGCTCGACGCTAGATGCGAACGCCAGCGAATACCAGCCCCTTTTACGTGAAACCGCGTATAAATCGACGAGACCAGACACAAGAAGGGCGCCCGCTGCCGGACGCCCTTTTCCTTTCGGGGAAGCGCTTGCCGCCGATCGCCGCTCAGACCGTCTTGTCGATCTTGTGGCCGCCGTCGGCGGGCTTGTCGGGCTGGGCGGACTCATCGGCCGGCGCCGCCTTGGGGCCGCCGCGACCGACGCCGACCAGGGCCGGCCGCAGCACGCGCTCGCCGATCTTGAAGCCGACCTGCATCACCTGCACCACCGTGCCGGCCGGCACGCTCGGGTCGGGCACCTCGAACATCGCCTGGTGGAAGTTGGGGTCGAACTTCTCGCCGGCCGGATCGACGCGGCTGATGCCGTGCTTTTCGAGCGCCTTCATCAGCTCGCGTTCGGTCAGCTCGACGCCCTCGACCAGGGCGATCAGCGCCGCGTCGCCGCTGGCGCGCGCCTCGGCGTCGACGGCGGCGATGGCCCGCGTCAGGTTGTCGGCGGCGCCGACCATGTCGCGGGCGAAATTGGTCACCGCATAGGTGCGGGCGTCGGCGATCTCGCGCTCGGTGCGGCGGCGCAGGTTCTCCATGTCGGCGAGGGTGCGGAGCAGCTGATCCTTGAGATCGGCCGCCTCCTTCTCGAGGGCGGCGATGCGCTGAAGCCCCTGGTCGACCACCGGGTCCAGCTCGGGCGTGGTCGGTCCCTGTGCCGTTTCGTCTGCCATCTTGTCCTCACACTGTCTCAAAGGCGGCGGTCGCCGCAAAGCGTGCCCCGGATTTGAGGGTTTCGACCCGGAAAATCAACCCTTGGCGACTTTATTCCTGGCCTCAGGCGCCGGCGGCGACATCCATCGCCTTGGCTTCCGCTCCGCTTTCCATCTTTCGGGGCTTCGCCACCAAAGACCCGCTGCGGCCGGCGCCGCTTGGCGCCGGACGATTCCATTGTTCCCCTCAGCCGAGCAGCCGGCCGACGACGCGGGCGGTGTAGTCGACCATCGGCACGACGCGGGCGTAGTTGAGCCGCGTCGGCCCGATGACGCCGACGACGCCGATCACCCGCGCCTCGTTGTCGCGATAGGGCGACACCACCAGCGACGAGCCGGAAAGGCCGAACAGCTTGTTCTCCGAGCCGATGAAGATGCGCACGCCCTCGCCGGCGTCGGCGAGGCCCAAAAGCTCGATCAGGTCCTCGGAGCTTTCGAGTTCGTCGAACAAGGCGCGGATGCGTTCGAGGTCCTCGGCCGCCTTGACGTCGTCGAGAAGGTTGGCGCGGCCGCGCACGATCAGCGTCTGCGGCCGGTTGCCGCCCACCCCCGACCAGGAGGCGAGGCCGGCATCGACGACGCGGGCGGTCAGCCGGTCGAGTTCCAGCTGGCGGGCGGCGCGCTGGCGCTCGATCTCGGCGCGCGTCTCGCCGAGCGTGCGGCCGCGGATGTGGGCGTTGAGGTAGTTGGCGGCCTCCTGCAAGGCCGAGGCCGGCAGGTCGGGCGGCAGGTCGATCAGCCGGTTCTCGACGGTGCCGTTGTCGCCGACCAGCACGACGAGGCCGCGCGTCGGCTCGATGCGGACGAACTCGATGTGGCGGAGGCGGATGTCGGCCTTCTGCGTCAGCACCACGCCGGCGCCGCGCGTCAGGCCGGACAGCGTCTGCGACGCCTCCGTCAGCACGTCCTCGACGCTCTTGCCGGTGCCGGATGCCTTCAGCCGGCCCTCGATCGCCGAGCGGTCGCCCTCGGCGAGATCGCCGATCTCCAGCATGGCGTCGACGAAGAAGCGCAGGCCAAGCTCGGTCGGCAGGCGGCCAGCCGAGGTGTGGGGCGCATAGAGGAGGCCGGCCGCCTCGAGGTCGGACATGACGTTGCGCACCGAGGCCGGCGACAGCGGCGCGGCGAGAAGACGCGAGATATTGCGGCTGCCGACGGGATCGCCGGTGTCGAGATAGGCCTCGACGATGCGGCGGAAGATATCGCGCGAGCGCGCGTCGAGTGCCTGCAAACCGCCCTGTCCGCCTGTCATGGTCACGATGCCGAAACTCCTTTCCGCAATGGCTAATCTGGCGGCCGCGGCCCTTCGGCGCAAGTCCCCGCGAAGCCGGAGGACGGCAGAGGTGGACGACGCTCCGGGATTGCTCGACAGCGGCGGCGGGCCGCGATAAAGGGGGCCGATGCTGACGCTTGCGCTCGACACCGCCAACGACCGGATCGCCGTCGCCCTTGCCGGCGAGGGCCGGGAGTTCGCGCGCGTCGAGATCCTGACGCGCGGCCACGCCGAGCGGCTGTTCCCGCTGATCGACGAGTTGTTCGCCGAGGCGGGAACGGAGATCGGCCGCGTCGGGCGGATCGCCGTCAACGTCGGCCCCGGCAGCTTCACCGGCATCCGCATCGCCGTGGCGGCGGCGCGTGGCCTCGGGCTGGCGCTCGGCGTGCCGGTGGTCGGCATCGACGCGCTGCGCCTCATCGCCGCCTCGCTCGACGAGCCGGCCGGCGGGCCGGTGCTCAGCGCCGTCGACGCCCGGCGCGGCGAGGTCTACGCCGCCCTCTACGGGCCGAAGGGCGAGGTGCTGGAAGCGCCGTTCGCCGCCGACGCCGACACGGTGCTCGCCCGCATCGGCGACCGCGCCGCCGTCCTGGCCGGCTCGGGTGCGGCGATCCTCGCCCATCAGGCGGCGGTGTCCGGCCGGCGCGTGCCGCCGGTCGACGCCATGACCGGCACCCTGCCGCTGGCGCTCGCCCGCCTCGGGGCGCTGGCCGATCCGGCGGCCGCCCTGCCGCGACCGCTCTACCTCAGGGCGCCCGACGCCAAACCGCAGCCGCCCGTTCCCGGCCTTCTCGCATGAGCCCTGCCCCATGAAATGCTGGTTCGCCGCCCCGCAGCCGATCTGCGAGCCCGGCCGCATCGCCGACGCCGACGATCTCGCCGCCCTGCACGCCATCGCCTTCCGCCACGGCTGGCCGGCCGCCGAGATGGAGGCGCTGATCGCCGACCCCTCGGTGCTGGTGGTGGTGGCGCGCGAGGGGCGGACGCCGTTCACCCGCCGGCCGGTCGGCTTCGTCATGGTGCGCGCCGCCGCCGACGAGGCGGAGGTGCTGACGCTGGCCGTGGCGCCGCGCCGGCGCGGCCGCGGCATCGGCCGCCTGATGATGGACGAAATGATTCGCCGCCTTTATTTCCTGCGCGTCGGCGCGCTGTTCCTGGAAGTCGACGAAGGCAACGGCGCCGCGCGCGCCCTTTACCAGCGTCTCGGTTTCCGCGAGGTCGGCCGGCGTCCGAACTACTACGGCGGCAGCGGCGGCAGCACCGCCAACGCCCTTGTCATGCGAGCCGATCTCAAATAACCCATAGTTGGCCGGCACCGGCGCCCGGCTGTTCGAGGGTATCGAGATGACCGAGCCATCCACTCCGCTCTCCCTGGAAGAAGCCTGCGCGGCGCGCGGCATGCGCATGACCGAGCAGCGGCGGGTGATCGCCCGCGTGCTGGAGCAGGCGGTCGACCACCCGGATGTCGAGGAGGTCTATCGCCGCGCCTCGGCGATCGACAGCAACATCTCGATCTCCACCGTCTACCGCACGGTCAAGCTGTTCGACGACGCCGGCATGATCGCCCGGCTCGACTTCCGCGACGGCCGCTCGCGCTACGAGCCGCTGCCCGACGAGCACCACGACCACCTGATCGACTTCCGCACCGGCGCCGTCGTCGAGTTCCACAGCGAGGAGATTGAGGCGTTGCAGCGCGAGATCGCCCGCAAGCTCGGCTACAAGCTGATCGACCACCGGCTGGAACTCTACGGCGTGCCGCTCGACGACACCGGCGGAGAAAAGGCTTGAGGCCCGGCCACGTCAGGGCGGCGCTGACGCTGCCGCTGTTCTGCGTGGCCGCCTGCCTGCTCATCCTCCTCTACCTGCCGGCCCGGCACTTCCGCCTGCGCCTCGCCGGCCGCCTGCAGATGGTGTTCCACCGGCTGGTGCTGTGGGTGCTCGGCATCCGCCTGCACGTCAAGGGCCGGCCGGCCGCCGACCGGCCGCTGATGATCGCCGCCAACCATGCGTCCTGGATCGACATTCCCGCCTACAGCGCGGTGATGCCGCTGTCCTTCGTCGCCAAGCGCGAGGTCGGCACCTGGCCGCTGATCGGCTTCTTCGCCCGGCTGCAACGATCGGTGTTCATCGACCGCACCCGGCGCGGCGCCGTCGCCGACGCCGCCGACGGCATCGGTCGCCGCCTCGCCGACGGCGACGTCATCATGCTGTTCGCCGAGGGCACCACCTCGGACGGCAACCAGGTGCTGCCCTTTCGCTCGTCGCTGTTCGGCGCCGCCCGCGCCGCCCTCGACGAGGCGGGCGTCGACGCGGTGGTCGTGCAGCCGGCGGCCATCGCCTACACCCACATGCGCGGCCTGCCGCTCGGCCGCTCGGGGCGGTCGATCCTGTCCTGGATGGGCCACCAGGATCTGGCGCCGCACGCCAAGGAAGTGCTGGCCGTCTCCGACTTCGACGTCAGCATCGTGTTCGGCGAGCCAATCCGCTTCGACCGCGCCGCCAACCGCAAGGAGGTGGCGCTCGCCGCCGAGGCCGCCTGCCGCCGCCTGCTGGCGAGCGAGCTGCGCGGCAGCTGACAGCTGATTATCGCGGCATCAGCAGCCAGAAATCGACATCGAGCACCACCGACGGCAGGTAGGCGCCGGCCTCGTCGCGGTCGGGAAAATCGGCAGCCAGATGATCGCGCGTCGCCACCAGACGGACGCGCAGGGCGCCGAGGTCGTCGCGGCCGTCCATCAGTTCCTTGCCGAGGATGGTCGACCAGGCGTGCACCGTCGATCCGGTGAACACCGGCGCGACGTAGCGGCCGCTGTTGATCGCCGCCACGTGGATGGCGTTGCCGAGGCCGTTGAAGCTGAGGGCGCGGGCGGCGCTCATCACCAGGGCGCCCGACACCAGCCAGCGGCCGCGCGCCGCGCCATCGGAAAACGGCAGCGGGTGCTGGCGGGCTGGATTGCCGAAGAAGCGGATCGCCATCATCGCCGTACCCTCGTCGATGTGGATGCCGTCGACATGGTCGATGCGCTCGCCGAGTTCGTAGTCGCCCCAGCGAAAGCGGCTGCCGCTGAGGCCGCCGTCCCAGGCGGAGACGTCGAGCACCGGCAGGCCGGCGCCCAGCGCGTCGGCCGGCACCGCCGCCGGCAGCTGCGGCACCAGCTGCTCGGCGAACGGCGGCACGCCCTCCTCGGTCTTGCGCACCGACTGCCAGCGGGCAAAATCGATCACCTCGGTGCCGCCGTCCTTGTAGCCGGTGGTGCGGAGATAGACGACGCCGGTGCGGCCGCCGTTGTCGCGCAGGCCGATCACCTCGGTCACCGCCGAAAGGGTCTCGCCGGGGTAGACCGGCGCCAGAAAGCGGCCGCCGGCATAGCCGAGGTTGGCGATGGCGTTGAGGCCGACGTCGGGCACCGACTGGGCCATGACGATGTTGAAGACCAAGACGTCGTCGACCGGCGCCATCGGGTAGCCGAGGGCGCGGGCGAAGTCGTCCGACGATTGCAGGGCGAAGCGGCTGCCGGTCAGCGCCCGGTAGAAGGCGACGTCGCCGTCGGTGACCGTGCGCGGGCTGGCATGGCGGAACACCTGTCCAACCCTGAAGTCCTCGAAATAGCGGCCGCCGCTCGCTTTCATGGCTGCCTCCGCTCGGCGAATCGCCGTCCATCATGCGCCGCAACGCCTGCGTGTCATCCCCGCCGATGGTCGGGAGGGGGACAGAAAGCGTCAGCTATGACGCTGGCCGGCGACAGTGCGTCTTCCCTTCCCGCGGGCGGGCGGGCATAGTCGGCCCCATGTCGAACGCACCTTCCCTCACAAGCCCCGTCGCGCGTCCGGTCAGGGCCGGCGACCACGTGTTCCTGATCGACGGATCGGGCTACATCTTCCGCGCCTACCATGCGCTGCCGCCGCTCACCCGCAAGTCGGACGGCCTGCCGGTCGGCGCGGTGTCCGGCTTCTGCAACATGCTGTGGCGACTGCTGCGGGAAGCCGAGAAAACCGCCGTTGGCGTGCCGCCGACGCATCTGGCGGTCATCTTCGACGCCTCCTCGATCACCTTCCGCAACGAGATCTACCCCGCCTACAAGGCGCAGCGGCCCGAGCCGCCGGCCGACCTCAGGCCGCAGTTCGGGCTGATCCGCGAGGCGGTGCGCGCCTTCAACGTCGCGTGCGTCGAGCAGCTCGGCTTCGAGGCCGACGACCTGATCGCCACCTACGCCGAACAGGCCAAGGCGGCGGGCGCCGACGTCACCATCGTCTCCTCCGACAAGGATCTGATGCAGCTGGTTGACGAGCGCGTGGCGCTGCTCGACACCATGAAGGACAAGCGCATCGGCGCCGCCGAGGTGATCGAGAAGTTCGGCGTGCCGCCCGACAAGGTGGCGGAGGTGCAGTCGCTGTCGGGCGACTCGGTCGACAACGTGCCGGGCGTGCCGGGCATCGGCCTCAAGACGGCGGCGCAACTCGTCCTCGAATACGGCGACCTCGAAAGCCTGCTCGCCGCCGCCGCCGGCATCAAGCAGCAGAAGCGGCGGGAGAACCTGATCGCCTTCGCCGAGCAGGCGCGCCTGTCGCATCGCCTCGTCACGCTGAAGCGCGACGTGCCGGTGACCGAGCCGATCGACCTGCTCGGCGTGCGGCCGATCATCGGCGAGCGGCTGATCGCCTATGCCAAGGCGATGGAGTTTTCCACCCTCACCCGGCGGGCGGCCGAGGCGACCGGCGTCGATTCATCCAAGGTGGAGCCGGCCTCGGTGCCGGTGTCCTTCTGGCCGCCGGAGGGAGAAGCGGGAGCCGGGACGCCCCCGTCCGGTCAGGGCGGCGCGGCGACGGCCGATCTGCCGGAATTCGCCTCGGCTATGCCGGACGCCGGCGCCGCATCGGCGGCATCCCCGTCGCCCGAACGGGCCGTGCCCGCGCCGGCCGTCAGCGACTTCACCCCGGCGTCCCGCGCCGCCGAGGCGCTGTCGCGGATGCAGGCGATCCCGGTCGACCATGCGCTCTACGAGACGGTCACCGATCTCGCCCGCCTGGAAGCCTGGGTGGCGGAGGCCCGCGAGGCCGGCCGCGTCGCCTTCGACACCGAGACCTCCGGCCTCGATTCGATGCAGGCCGACATCGTCGGCGCCTCGCTCGCCGTGGTGCCGGGACGGGCCTGCTACATTCCGCTGGGCCATGTCACCGGCGACGGCGACCTGCTCGGCGGCGGGCCGGTGCCCGGCCAGATCGCCGTCGCCGACTTCGTGCGCGTCGTCAAGCCGCTGCTCGAAGACCCGTCGGTGCTGAAGATCGGCCAGAACGCCAAATACGACTGGGTGGTGCTGAAGCGCCTCGGCATCACCGTCGCCCCGTGCGACGACACCATGCTGCTGTCCTACGCCCTCGACGCCGGGCTGATGGGACACGGCATGGACGAGCTGTCCGAGACGCTGATCGGCCACAAGCCGATCGCCTTCAAGGACGTCTGCGGCTCGGGCAAGGGCATGATCACCTTCGACAAGGTGTCGCTCGACCGCGCCACCCGCTACGCCGCCGAGGACGCCGACATCACGTTGCGCCTCTGGCATGTCCTGAAGCCGCGCCTCGCCGCCGAGAGCATGACCGCCCTCTACGAGACGGCGGAGCGGCCGCTGATCGACGTCATCGCCCGCATGGAGATGCGCGGCGTGTCGATCGACCGTCAGATTCTCAGCCGCCTCTCCGGCGACTTCGCGCAAGGCATGGCGGCGATGGAGGCCGGCATCCACGAGGCGGCCGGCGAGAGCTTCAACATCGGCAGTCCCAAGCAGATCGGCGACATCCTGTTCGGCAAGCTCGGCCTCGACGGAGCGAAGAAGACCAAGACCGGCGCCTGGGCGACCGGCGCCGACGTGCTGGAAGACCTCGCCGCCGCCGGACACGAATTGCCGCGCCGCATCCTCGACTGGCGGCAGCTCGCCAAGCTGAAGTCCACCTACACGGATGCGCTGCCCGGCTACATCCATCCGGAGACGAAACGCGTCCACACCAGCTATTCGCTGGCCGCCACCACCACCGGCCGCCTCGCCTCGTCGGAGCCCAACCTCCAGAACATCCCCGTCCGCACCGAGGAGGGCCGCAAGATCCGCCGCGCCTTCGTGGCGCCGGCCGGCCGCAAGCTGGTGTCGGCCGACTACAGCCAGATCGAACTGCGCGTACTCGCCCACGTCGCCGACATCCCGGCGCTGAAGAACGCCTTCGCCGAGGGCATCGACATCCACGCCATGACGGCGTCGGAGATGTTCGGCGTGCCGGTCATCGGCATGGACCCGATGATCCGCCGCCGCGCCAAGGCGATCAACTTCGGCATCATCTACGGCATCTCGGCCTTCGGGCTCGCCAACCAGCTGTCGATCCCGCGCGAGGAGGCGGCCGACTACATCAAGCGCTACTTCCAGCGCTTCCCCGGCATTCGCGACTACATGGAGGCGACCAAGCGGCAGGCACGCGAGCACGGCTACGTCACCACCATCTTCGGCCGCAAGGCGCACTATCCGGACATCGCCTCGCCCAACGCGTCGATGCGCGCCTTCATGGAGCGGGCGGCGATCAACGCGCCGATCCAGGGCTCGGCCGCCGACATCATCCGCCGCGCCATGGCGCGCATGGAAGCGGCGCTCGACGCGGCCGGGCTCTCGGCGCTGATGCTGCTCCAGGTGCACGACGAACTGATCTTCGAGGTGCCCGACCACGAGGTGGAGGCGACGCTGCCGGTGGTGCGCACCGTCATGGAGGGCGCCGCCGAGCCGGCGGTGCGGCTGGCCGTGCCGCTGGTGGTCGACGCCCGGGCGGCGCAGAACTGGGACGAGGCGCACTGACTTGAGGAGGGAAGCGGCATGACCGACGCGGACGCCGAACGCCATCGCCTGAAGATGCAGAAGCGCAAGGCGGTGCAGGACGCCGAGGTGGCGTCGAAGACGATTGCCGACAAGGGCCTCCTCATCGTCAACACCGGCCCCGGCAAGGGCAAGTCGACGGCCGCCTTCGGTCTGGCCGTCCGCGCCCTCGGCCACGGCTGGAAGGTCGGCGTCGTGCAGTTCGGCAAGGGCGGCTGGGAGAGCGGCGAGAGCAAGGTACTGGAGGGCCTCCCCGGCGTCTCCTGGCACACGCTCGGCGAGGGCTTCACCTGGGAGACGCAGGACCGGGCGCGCGACATCGCCGCCGCCGAGGCCGCCTGGGGCAAGGCGCGCCAGCTGATGGACGATCCGGCCATCCGCCTGCTGGTGCTCGACGAACTGAACATCGCGCTGCGCTACGAGCATCTGCCGCTTGCGGACGTGGTGGCGACGCTCAAGGCACGGCGGCCCGACCTTACCGTCGTCGTCACCGGCCGCAACGCCAAGCCGGAGCTGATCGCGGCGGCCGACTGCGTCACCGAGATGACGGCGGTGAAGCACCATTTCGCCGCCGGCGTGAAGGCGCAGGCGGGAATCGAGTTCTGATGGTTTGCCGGCTGATGTTCCAGGGGACGGGTTCGGACGTCGGCAAGTCGCTGATCGTCGCCGGCCTCTGCCGGCTTTACGCCCGGCGCGGCCTCCGGGTGCGGCCCTTCAAGCCGCAGAACATGTCGAACAACGCGGCGGTGACCGCCGACGGCGGCGAGATCGGCCGGGCGCAGGCGTTGCAGGCGCGGGCCGCCGGCGTGGCTCCATCCGTTCACATGAACCCGGTGCTCCTCAAGCCGCAGTCGGAGATCGGCTCGCAGGTGGTGGTGCAGGGCCGCGTCGTCGGCAATGCCAAGGCGCGCGACTATCAGGCGATGAAGCCGACGCTGATGCCGGCGGTGCTCGACAGCTTCGGTCGCCTGTCGGACGACGCCGACCTCATCCTCATCGAGGGTGCCGGCTCGCCGGCCGAGGTCAACCTCCGGGCCGGCGATATCGCCAACATGGGCTTTGCCCGCGCCACCCAAACGCCGGTGGTGCTGATCGGCGACATCGACCGCGGCGGAGTGATCGCCAGCCTGGTCGGCACCCGCGCGGTGATGCCGGAGGAGGACGCGGCGCTGATCGCCGGCTACCTGATCAACCGCTTCCGCGGCGACGTCAGCCTGTTCGACGCCGGCCTCGCCGAGATCGGCCGCCGCACCGGCTGGCGGTCGTTCGGCGTGGTGCCGCACTTCCCCGACGCCGCCCGCCTGCCGGCCGAGGACGGCCTCGGCCTCAGGAGCCGGCATGACACGCGAGGCACCGCCGGCCGCAAGCGCATCGTCGTGCCGGTGCTGCCGCGCATCGCCAATTTCGACGACCTCGATCCGCTGCGGCAGGAGACTGGCGTCGAGGTGATCCTCGCGGAAGCCGGCCGGCCGCTGCCCGACGCCGACCTGGTGCTGCTGCCCGGCTCGAAGGCGACCATTCCCGATCTCCTGGCGCTCAAGGCCGAGGGCTGGGATATCGACATCAAGGCGCACGCCCGACGCGGCGGCAAGGTGCTTGGCCTGTGCGGTGGCTACCAGATGCTCGGCCGGACGCTCGGCGACCCCGAGCGGCTCGAAAGCGACGTCGCGATGGTCGACGGCCTCGGCCTCCTCGACGTCGAGACGGTGATGGCCGGCGACAAGCGTCTCCAGCCGGTGACCGGCGTTTCATTGCCCGATGGCACACCCTTTGCCGGCTACGAGATGCACGTCGGCGCCACCGGCGGACCCGACCGCGGAAGGCCGTTCGCCCGCCTCGCCGATGGCAGCGAAGAGGGAGCGACCTCGCCGGACGGCGCCATCGTCGGCAGCTACTGCCACGGCCTGTTCGCCGACGACCGGCAGCGGACGCGGCTCCTCGCCTGGATCGGCGCCGACGCCTCGCCCCTCGCCTACGAAGCGGAGATCGAACGGGTGCTCGACGGCCTCGCCGGGCACCTCACCACCCATCTCGACGCCGACGGCCTCCTCGACCTCAGCCGTAGACGAGGATGACCAGGCCGAGCCAGACGAGGCCCAGCACGGCGGCGATCAGCAGCACCGCCCGCCGGTAGAGGCGCAGCGCCCGATCGATGTCGTAGGCGTTGACCTCGGCGCGGCCGTCGCCCATCCAGGCGTCGTCGACGCGGGTATCGCCGTAGATCTTGGGACCGTTGAGGCGCAGGCCGAGGGCGCCGGCCATCGCCGCCTCCGGCCAGCCGGCGTTGGGCGACTTGTGGCGGCGGGCATCGCGGTCGATCGCCCGGAGGGCGGCGGCGGCCGAGGCGCCGTCGTCGGCCAGCGCCGCCAGCACGATTCCCCAGGCGGTGAGGCGCGAGGCCGGCAGGTTGACGAGGTCGTCGAGCCGCGCCGACGCCCAGCCGAAGGCGAGATGGCGCGGCGTCTTGTGGCCGATCATCGAATCGGCGGTGTTGATCGCCTTGTAGGCGGCGGCGCCCGGCAGGCCGAACAGCGCCATCCAGAACAGCGGCGCCGTCACGCCGTCGGAAAAGCTCTCGGCCAGACTCTCGATGGCGGCACGGCAGACGCCGGCCGCGTCGAGATGCTCGGGGTTGCGGCCGACGATGCGCGACACCGCCATCCGCCCCTCGGCAAGGCCGCCGTGCCGCATGCCGTCGGCGACGGCGGCGACGTGGACGTGCAGGCTGCGGGCGGCGAGGAGCGTCGAACCGGCGATGGCGGCGAGGCCGAGGCCGGCGATCGGGCCGGCGAGGCCGAACAGCGCCGCCAGCAACGTGGCGGCGGCAATGCTGACGAGCACATTGATCACGGCAGCCAGCACGCCGTTCATCCTGCGGCGTTCGTCGTCGAGGTCGTCGCGGTTGAGCGTGCGGTCGAGTAGGCCGATCAGCGCGCCCATCCAGGTGACCGGATGGCCGATCCGCCGGAACAGGAGATCCGGATAGCCGGCCAAGGCCTCGAAGCCGAGGGCCAGGAGGGCGATGGGAAGGAATTCGAGCGGCGCCATGTTGCAGTCGTTTCCGGGCAGGTTTCAGAGCAATGCGTCTTCCGCCCGGCGGCCGCAAGGGCTGAGTCGCGCCTTTTCCCCCGAGCATCGGCGCGACCGTGCCGCCGTCATCCACATACCGCAAAATACTTATAGGGCATATTCTATCCTAAATTGAAATGACCGCACCAGTATCGGCAGGCGAGTCTCGGCCGTTTTTCACCGTCGACGGGCGCGGATGAAAACCCCGATTCATTTCAAGACTCTATTCGCGCGGCCTTGTCGGCACCCTTGTCAGTTTTCACCTAACATATTCGATTGGAATGACTTTTTGTCCATGACAATTGCTTTCATGAATTGACAGGGAAGACTCGGGAAACCGATACCAAAGTTTACCTATATAATCGAATGAATAACAGTCGCGAAAATCCACTTCAGTTTTCGGTAACCAATCCGTGCGTGTATTACCTGCCACGTGAAGGCGGGAAGATGAAAGCTACCGCCCGTAGATTGTAGAGATTCCAAATTGTCGCAGCTCGAACACCGCGAGATTTCCTATGATCTGCCAGCCGTTCTCGACGCCGCGGCCGTTCGCGACCTCTACGGGCGCATCGAACCCTTCATCGCCGAAAACACTCTTCTGACGCTGAATGCCGCGGCCGTCGAACGCCTCGGCACCCAGGCCGTCCAGCTTCTTCTTGCAACCGCCCGCGCGCTCGACATGAACGGCGGCCGGCTCGCGATCGTGCACGCCACGCCCCCCCTTCGCGACGCCTATGCCGACCTCGGCCTTCTGACCGAACTCGACGCCCGGAGCCTCCGACATGAAGAGAAAGATACTTACGGTTGACGATTCCAAGACCATGCGGGACATGGTCTCCTACACGCTGAAGGGGGCCGGCTTCGAGGTTCTGGAAGCCGAGGACGGGCTGAAGGCGCTCGGCCTGCTGGCCACCACGCGCGTCGACCTGATCATCACCGACATCAACATGCCCAACATGGACGGCGTGACGCTGGTCAAGCGCCTGCGCGCCTCCGGCGGCCACATGTCGACGCCGATCCTGATCCTGACCACCGAATCGGGCGACGACAAGAAGGCCGGCGGCAAGGCGGCCGGCGCCACCGGCTGGATCGTCAAGCCCTTCGC
The DNA here is from genome assembly GCF_000425185.1 of Pleomorphomonas koreensis DSM 23070. Classification (GTDB taxonomy): domain Bacteria; phylum Pseudomonadota; class Alphaproteobacteria; order Rhizobiales; family Pleomorphomonadaceae; genus Pleomorphomonas; species Pleomorphomonas koreensis. Next base: position 125,379 of record NZ_AULH01000001.1, on the reverse strand, counting down.
GCCGGAGAAGCTGCTCTCCGTCGTCAACAAGGTCTGCCCCGCCTGAACGGATGGCCACCATGCCCACTCCGACTTTCGGCTCCGACGAGCTGGCCCAGTTCCGCAAGACCTTTTTCGAGGAATGCACGGAACTCCTGGCCGACCTCGAGGAGCGCCTCGGCGCCCTCGCCGCCTTCTCCGGTGACATCGAGAGCCTCAATGCCATCTTCCGCGCCGTCCACTCGGTGAAGGCCGGTGCCGGCGCCTTCGGCTACAGCGTGCTGGTCGGCTTCGCCCACCGCTTCGAGGCGCTGCTCGACCGGCTGCGCGACGGCAAGGCCGAACTCGACGAGCGCACGCTGGCCGCCCTGGTCGCCGCCGCCGACGTGTTCTCGGCGCTGGTCGACCTCGCCCGCCAGGGCGAGAGCCCGGCCGACGACTTCGGCGCCGACGTCGCCGAGGAGCTGGCCGCCCTGCTCGACGGCGACGGACCGGCGAGGCCGGCCGCCCGAGCGGCAGCGGAGGCGCCAGAGGCGCCGGCCGAGCGGATCTACCGCATCGTCTTCCGGCCGAACGCCGAGCTGTTCCGCCACGCCAACGAGCCGCTCTACCTGATCCGCGAGCTGAAGGCGCTCGGCACGCTGACGGTCGACTGCGACCTCACGCGCCTGCCGTCCTTCGAGGCGCTCAACGTCGACGACGCCTATCTGAGCTGGACCATGACGCTCCGCGCCGAGTGCCGGCCGGCCACTGTCGCCGAGGTGTTCGAGTTCGTCGACGACGAATGCGAGCTGACCATCGAGGAGATCGCTGCCACGCCAGCCGTCCAGGCCGAGGCTGCGGCCGTGACGCCGGCCGCGCCGGCTGCCCGCGCCACGCCGACGCCGGCACCGGCCGCCGCGGCCCGGACCTCGGGCGCAACGGCCGGCAAGTCGGCCGCCATGTCGTCGATCCGCGTCGACCTCGCCCGCGTCGACCGGCTCGTCAACATGGTCGGCGAGCTGGTGATCGCTCAGGCCATGCTGGCCCAGCAGTTCGTCGAAAGCCACGACCGCGACGACTCGGCCGGCCTCCAGGGCTTCGAGCATCTGGCCGGCCTGACGCGCGAATTGCAGGAATGCGTGATGGCCATCCGCATGCAGCCGCTGAAGTCGGTGTTCTCGCGCATGCCGCGCCTCGTCCGCGACGTCAGTCACAAGACCGGCAAGGAGGTGCGCCTCGAGATGGCCGGCGAGCAGACCGAGGTCGACAAGACGGTGATCGAGGAACTGGCCGATCCGCTCACCCACATGATCCGCAATGCCGTCGATCACGGCATCGAGGACACCGCGGCGCGCCTTGCCGCCGGCAAACCGGCCGAGGGGGTGATCCGCCTCTCCGCCCAGCACGCCGGCTCCAACATCCTGATCCACGTCGAGGACGACGGCGCCGGGCTCGACCGCGACCGCCTCCTCGCCAAGGCGATCGAGAAGGGCATCGTGCCGGCCGGCGTCAAGCTGTCCGGCGAGGAGATCGACGAGCTGATCTTCGCGCCCGGCTTCTCGACGGCCGCCGCCGTCACCGACGTGTCCGGCCGCGGCGTCGGCATGGACGTCGTCCGGCGCAACATCATGGCGCTCGGCGGCCGCGTGCAGGTGGTGTCGACGCTCGGCCGCGGCACCCGCTTCACGCTGGTGATCCCGCTGACGCTGGCCGTGCTCGACGGCATGGTGGTGGCGGTCGGCTGGGAGAAATACATCCTGCCGCTGACCTCGATCGTCGAATCCTTCCGCCCCGACCGCGGCCAGATCCGCAGCGTGCCGGGCGGCGGCGAGGTCGCCTCGATCCGCGGCGAGTTCGTCCGCCTGATCCACCTCGCCCGGCTGTTCGGCGTGCACGAGGCCGTCGACGATCCCAGCCAGGGCCTCGTCGTGCTGATCGAGCTGGCCAACGGCAGCAAGCTCGGCATCGTCGTCGACGAGCTGATCGGCCAGCAGCAGGTGGTGATCAAGTCGCTGCAGGACAACCACGACCCGGTGCCGGGCATCTCCGGCGCCACCATCCTCGGCAACGGGCGCGTCGCGCTCATCGTCGACATCGAAGAACTTACCCGCCTCAACGACCGGAGCGACCGCGCCGCCCGCCGCGCCGACGCCCCACCCCGGCCGCTCCTCGTCAACGCCTGACCTCACGGAGCCTCTTCATGGCAGAACCGCAGGACCCCTCCAGCACCGGCACGGACGCCGGCGCCGCCGCCTCGCAGACGCGGCAGTTCATCTCCTTCCGCGTCGGTGACGACGAGTTCGCCATCGACATCATGGCGGTGCGCGAGATCAAGGGCTGGACCGAGACGACCATCCTGCCCAACCAGCAGGAATATATGCTCGGCGTGCTCAACCTCCGGGGCACGATCGTGCCGATCTTTGACCTCCGCTGCCGCTTCGGCCTCGGCCTGACCACGGCGACGCGCAGCCATGTGGTGATCATCGTGTCGATCGGCGGCCGCATCCTCGGCCTCCTGGTCGACGCCGTCTCGGACATCCTGACGGTCAACGCCGCCGACATCCGGCCGGTGCCCGACGTCGACCAGCCCGTCGACAGCGCCTTCCTCGCCGGCATCATCGCCGTCGGCGACAGCATGGTCGTGCTTCTCAGCCTCGAAAACCTGTTCTCCCATCACGGCCCGGCCGACACCGCCGTCGCCGCCTGACCTTCCTCCCAGGAACGGACATCATGTCACTCACCTCGCTGAAACTCCGCACCAAGATCGGTCTGATCGTCGCGCTGATGAGCCTGCCGATCGTCATCCTCGGCTGGCTCTACGTCAGCAAGAGCGAGGAGGGCGTTGCCGTGGCCCGCAAGGAGGCCGGCGGCGTCACCTACTCGGCGGCCGTCTGGGAAAGCATCCGCGGCCTTGCCAACTCCGCCCTCGACGACACGGCGACGCCGGCCAGCGTGCTGACCGTCATTCCGGACCTCAACGGCCTCGGACGCGAGCATGACGCCACCTTCGGCACCACCGACGCGGCCGCCGCCTTCTCCACCGCGCTCGCCGGCTACGACTGGCCGCGCGCCCACGTGCCCTTCGACGCGCAGCTCACCAAGTCGGTCGACGCCGGCCTCGGCCTGATGGCCGGCATCGCCGATGGCGCCGGCATCACCGTCGACACCGAGATCGACCAGAACTACCTCGGCCAGGCGCTGATGAACCGCATCCCGCGCGTGCTCTGGTATCGCGTGGCGATCACCGGCACCATCCGCGCCATGTCGCGCGCCGCGTCGGTGTCGGTGGCCGACCTCGGTCACCTGAAGTCGCAGATCGCCCTGTTCCAGGAAGCCTCCAACGGCGCCCTCGGTGCCATCGACGTCGCCAAGTCGCACAACGCCGACGGCCGCATGGAGGCGATCGCCAGCCAGACCACCGCCTTTGCCGAGGTCGTCCCGCTCTTCGTGCGCGAGGCCGAGGCCGTGGCCGCCGCCTTCGAGAGCGCCGCGTCGCCCGGGAGCGTCGACATCACCCGCTTCATGGATGCCACCAAGGCGCAGGCCCAGGCGAGCCAGAGCCTCTGGCACCAGGGCGCCGATGCGCTCACCACCATGCTCGACGACCATGCCGGCGCGCTGCGCAACGCCCTGTTCACCACCTTCGCCGCCGTGCTGGCCGCCGTTCTGGTGGCGCTCGCCGCCAGCATCTTCTTCTCGATGCAGATCACCCGCGGCATCGGCCGGATGATCGGCTACATGCAGAAGATCACCGAGGGCGACTATGCCTTCGAGGTGGACGGCGCCGACCGCAAGGACGAGATCGGCACCATCGCCGGCGCCGTGTCGGTGTTCCGCGACAACGGCCGCGAGATCGCCGAGCTGACCGCCAACTACAAGGGCCAGGCCGACGCCATCCGCCTGTCGCAGTCGGTGCTGGAACTGACGCCCGACGGCACGGTGATCGACGCCAACGAGATCTTCTGCACCGTCTTCGGCTACACCATCGACGAGATCCGCGGCAAGCCGGTCTCCATGTTCGCCGATCCGGCCGCCCGCGAGAGCGCCGAATACAAGCTGATGTGGGACAGGCTGCATCGCGGCGAGCACGTCACCGGCCAGTACAAGCGCATCGGCAAGGGCGGCCGGGAAATCTGGCTCGAGGTGTCGTTCAACCCGATCCTCGGCCTGGACGGCAAGCCGTTCAAGATCGTCCAGATCGCCACCGACATCACCACGCGGCGCATGCAGGCAGCCGACTTCGAGGGACAGATCGCCGCCATCTCCAAGGCGCAGGCGGTGATCGAGTTCTCCATGGACGGCAAGGTGCTCGACGCCAACGAGAACTTCCTGTCGGCGCTCGGCTACACGCTGACCGAGATCCGCGGCCAGCACCACTCGATGTTCGTCGATCCGGCCTACCGGGCGTCGGTCGACTACCGCATGTTCTGGGAGAAGCTCGGCCGCGGCGAGTATGACGCCGCCCAGTACAAGCGCATCGGCAAGGGCGGCCGGGAAGTATGGATCCAGGCGTCCTACAATCCGATCCTCGACATGAACGGCAAGCCGTTCAAGGTGGTGAAATACGCCACCGACGTCACCGAGCAGGTGATGGCCGCCGAGGCGCTGAAGGCGGCGGTGCGCGAATCCAAGGAGGTGATCGAAGCGGCGCGGATCAACGACCTGACCAAGCGCGTGCCGCTCGACGGCAAGACCGGCGAAATCGCCAGCCTCTGCGAGGGCATCAACACGCTGCTCGACACCATGTCGACCGTCGTCGCCGACATCATGGACGCCGCCACCACCATCTCCAACGCCGTGGCCGAGATCTCCTCGGGCACCACGGACCTCTCCCAGCGCACCGAGCAGCAGGCTTCCAACCTTGAGGAAACCGCCGCGTCGATGGAGGAGATGGCCGCCACCGTCAAGCAGAACGCCGACAACGCCCAGCAGGCCAACCAGCTCGCCGCCTCGGCGCGCGTCACGGCCACCGACGGCGGTGAGGTGGTCGGCAAGGCGGTCGGCGCCATGAGCCGCATCGAGACCTCGTCGCAGAAGATCTCCGACATCATCTCGGTGATCGACGAGATCGCCTTCCAGACCAACCTGCTCGCCCTCAACGCCGCCGTCGAGGCGGCCAGGGCCGGCGACGCCGGCAAGGGCTTCGCGGTGGTGGCCTCCGAGGTGCGCTCGCTGGCCCAGCGCTCGTCGGGCGCCGCCAAGGACATCAAGGCGCTGATCGTCGAGAGCGGCGCCCAGGTCAAGGACGGCGTCAAGCTGGTCAACGACGCCGGCACGGCGCTGACCGAGATCGTCGGCTCGATCAAGAAGGTGGCGGACATCGTCTCCGACATCGCCTCGGCCAGCCGCGAGCAGTCGGCCGGCGTCGAGGAGATCAACAAGGCGGTCACCCAGATGGACGAGATGACGCAGCAGAACTCGGCGCTGGTCGAGGAGAACGCCTCGGCGACCCGCATGCTGCAGGAGCAGGCCGAGGCCATGCACAGCCGCATGTCCGCCTTCGTGCTCGACGACACCGCCCTGCCGGTCCGCGCCGCCGCCGGCGGCCGCACGGCGGCGCCGACGGGCCGTCCGGCCCAGAAGGCCACCGCGCCGCGTCCCGCCCAGCCGAAGAAGGTGGCGGCGGCCGGGGGCCGCAACCCGCAGCGGCTGCAGGCCGATCTTGCCGCCGCCTTCAACACCGATGCCGACTGGAAGGAGTTCTGAGCATCCGACAACCGGGCCGCGGCGCCTTGCCGCGGCCCCCGCCCGCCGGAGCAGACATGGCCGCCCTGAACACCCTTTCCGAGCACCGCGAGTTTCCCTTCACCTTGCGGGAATACCGGCGCCTCGCCGCCTTCATCCACGGCCGCACCGGCATCACGCTGCCCGACCACAAGATCAACATGGTCTATTCGCGGCTGACCCGCCGCCTGAGGGAACTCGGTTTCTCGACCTTCGCCGAATACTGCGACTATTATTCGAGCCCGGAGGGCGAGGCGGAGATCGAATACCTGATCAACGCGCTGACCACCAACCTCACCAAGTTCTTCCGCGAGGCGCACCACTTCGACCATTTCGCGGCCAACCTCCTCGCCGACCTCTCCACCGACGGCGCGCAGGGGCGGACGCGGCTGCGCGTCTGGTCGGCCGGCTGCTCGACCGGCGAGGAGCCCTATTCGATCGCCATGACCTATCTCGAGGCAGCGGCGCGCGCCCGCTGCGACATGAAGATCCTCGCCACCGACATCGACAGCTCGGTGGTGGCGCGCGGCGGCGCCGGCCGCTACGCCGCGCCGGCGGTGGCCGAGCTTGGCAAGGGCCGGCGCTACCGTCATTTCACCGCCGCCGGCGGCAACGAGTGGCAGGTACGGCCCGAACTCAGGCAGCTGATCGCCTTCAAGCAGCTCAACCTGCTCGACCCCTGGCCGATGAAGGGGCCGCTCGACGCCATCTTCTGCCGCAACGTGATGATCTACTTCGACAACCCCACCAAGGCACGGCTGGTGCAGCGCTTCGCCGACCTCCTGGCGCCCGGCGGCTGGCTCTACATCGGCCATTCCGAGACCATTCTCGACCAGAAGACCGTCTTCCGCCTGCGCGGCCCGACCATCTACCAGAAGGGAGCGTGAGCGATTGTCCCGCCTCAGCCGGCCGTCTCCGCTCGAACGAACCGAGAGCGACGCCACCTCCTGCCAGCAGGCCGCCACCCGCACCTATGACCGGCGGCGCGGCCTCTACGCGGTGCGGGTGCTGCCGGGCGGCGCCTACGTGACGCGGCGGGCCGACGAGATGATCGTCACCGTGCTCGGCTCCTGCGTCGCCGCCTGCATCCGCGATCCGGCCACCGGCTTCGGCGGGCTCAACCACTTCATGCTGCCCGAAAGCGAATCCGGAACATGGAACGGCGTCAGCGCCGCCATGCGCTACGGCAACCACGCCATGGAGGTGCTGATCAACGAGGTGCTGAAGTCGGGTTGCCGGCGGCAGGACCTGGAGATCAAGCTGTTCGGCGGCGCCGACCTCACCGACGGGCCGACGCTGATCGGCTCGTCCAACGTCGCCTTCGTGCTCGGCTATCTCGAAGCGGAAGGACTCGCCGCCGCCTCCGTCGACCTCGGCGGCGCCACCGGCCGCCGCATCCACTACCATCCGTCGACCGGCGTCGTGCACCGGCTGCTGCTCGCCGCCGCCTCCCACCCTGTCCTCGTCGCCGACGAACGCTCCTTCAAGGATCACCTCGCCCGGACCACGGTCGAGGGCGACATCGACCTGTTCTGAGACGCCACCATGCCCGCTCGGCCCATCCGCCTCCTGATCGTCGACGACAGCGCCCTGATGCGCGACCTTTTGAGCGCCCTCGTCAGCCGCGATGCGGAGATCGAGGTGGTCGGAACGGCCGCCGATACCTTCGCCGCCCGCGAGGCGATCAAGCGCCTCAATCCCGACGTGCTGACGCTCGACGTCGAGATGCCCGGCATGAACGGCATCTCCTTCCTGGAAAAACTGATGGCGCTCCGGCCGATGCCGGTGGTGATGGTGTCGACGCTGACCCAGGCCGGCACCTTCGCCACGCTGCGCGCCCTCGAAATCGGCGCGGTCGACGTCGTCGCCAAGCCGGCCAGGGCCACCGATCTCGCGACCATCGCCGTCGAACTGACCGACAAGATCAAGATCGCCGCCGCCGCCAACGTCGGCGCCCGCCGCGCCGCGTCGGAAGCCGCGGTTGCCCGGCCCGGTGCCCTGCCGCCGATGGCCGGCTGCTCGCGTACCGGCGCGGTGATCGGCATCGGCGCCTCGACCGGCGGCGTCGAGGCGATCTACGCGGTGCTGGCGGCCCTGCCGGCCGACATGCCGCCGATCCTGATCGTCCAGCACATGCCCGCCCCGTTCACCGGCCCGTTCGCCAGCCGGCTCGACGGCTTCTGCGCCCTGCGCGTCAAGGAGGCCGACGACGGCGAGGCGCTGCAACCCGGCACCGCCTACATGGCGCCCGGCGGCCGCCAGTTCGAGATCGGACGCATCGGGCCGAACCTCGTCTGCCGCCTCGGCGGCGAGGCGCGCGTCTCCGGCCATGTGCCGTCGGTCGACGTGCTGTTCCGCTCGATGGCCCGCCTCTGCCCGCTGAGCAGCCTCGGCGTCATCCTGACCGGCATGGGCCGCGACGGCGCCGCCGGCCTCCTGGACATCCGCCTCGGCGGCGGCCACACGCTCGGCCAGAACGAGGCGACGTCGGTGATCTACGGCATGCCGCGCGCCGCCTTCGAGATCGGGGCGGTGGAGCGGCAGCTGCCGCTTCAGGCCATCGCCCCCCATCTCGCCGCCATCTTCTCGGCGGAGACCGGCGGGCCGGTGCGCCCCTGATGACGCGTCAGCCGTCGATGCGGCGGCAGCCGGCCTTGAAGCGCTTGAAGTTGGCGGCGTAGTTGACGGCCGACTGCCGCAGTTTCTCGATGGCCGCGTCGTCGAGCGCCCGCACCGCCCGCGCCGGCGAGCCGACGATCAGCGACCCTTCCGGAAACACCTTGCCCTCGGTGACCAGCGCGTTGGCGCCGACCAGGCTGTTCTTGCCGATCTTCGCGCCGTTCAGGATGGTGGCGCCCATGCCGACCAGCACGTTGTCGCCGATCTCGCAGGAATGGACGATCGCCTGGTGGCCGATGGTGCAGCCTTCGCCGATCACCAGCGGGAAGCCCATGTCGGTGTGCAGCGTCGCCCCTTCCTGGATGTTGGTGCGGGCGCCGACGACGATCGGCTCGTTGTCGCCGCGGATCACCGCGCCGAACCAGACGCCGACGTCCTCGCCGAGCTTCACCTTGCCGATGACGTGGGCGTCGGGGGCGATCCAGCAATCGCCGTCGGGCAGTTCGGGGGCGATTCCGTCGAGTTCGTAAAGGGGCATCGGGCCTCATCCTTCCATCCGGGGAGCCGGCGGGGCCGGCGTCGCCGGCCATTTGCGCCCGCCGCCCACCGCCGATCAAGCCGGCGCGGCGGCTAATCGTTCCAGCGACCGGCCGGCCCGCACGGCCGGCTGCCACGCGAATTTGTTGGAAAACCGCCTTTCGCCGCTCCTCAAAATGCACTAGATGCCGTTATCTTTACCGGGACGGCGCGGATAGGCCGTCCCCCGAGGGAAAGCGAGCGACGGTGACGGACAACAAATCTGTCTTCATCAAGACCTACGGCTGCCAGATGAACGTCTACGACAGCGAGCGCATGTCGGACACGCTGGCGCCGCTCGGATATGCCGCCGCCGACAGCCCGGAAAGCGCCGACCTCGTCATCCTCAACACCTGCCACATTCGCGAGAAGGCGGCCGAGAAGGTCTATTCCGAGCTGGGGCGGCTGCGCGTCATGAAGGCGGCGCGGGCCGCCGAGGGCCGCGAGACGCTGATCGCCGTCGCCGGCTGCGTCGCCCAGGCCGAGGGCGAGGAGATCATCGCCCGCGCGCCGGTGGTCGACATGGTATTCGGCCCGCAGACCTACCACCGCCTGCCCGAGCTGATCGACCGCGTCCGCGCCGGCGAGCGTCCGGCCGCCACCGAGGGCCAGGCGCCGGCCCGGCCGAAGGTGGTGGAGACCGAGTTTCCGCTCGACGACAAGTTCGACCACCTCGCCGCCCCGACCGAGACGGCGGTGCGCTCGCGCGGGGTGACCGCCTTCCTCACCGTGCAGGAAGGCTGCGACAAGTTCTGCACCTTCTGCGTCGTGCCCTACACGCGCGGCTCGGAGGCGTCGCGGCCGGTCGCCCGCATCGTCGAGGAAGCGCGGCGGCTGGTGGCGGCCGGCGTGCGCGAGATCACGCTGCTCGGCCAGAACGTCAACGCCTATCACGGCACGGACGAGGACGGCCGCCCCGTCGGCCTTGCCGGCCTGCTCGCCCGCCTCTCCGAGTTGCCGCGCCTTGCCCGCATCCGCTACACCACCAGCCATCCGCGCGATCTCGACGACGCGCTGATCGCCGAACACGCCGGCAATCCGAAGCTGATGCCCTACCTGCACCTTCCCGTGCAGTCGGGCTCGGACCGCATCCTCGCGGCCATGAACCGCCGCCACACCGCCGCCGACTATCTCGACCTCGTCGCCCGCATCCGGGCGGCGCGGCCGGACATGGCGCTGTCCGGCGACTTCATCGTCGGCTTCCCCGGCGAGACCGACGCCGACTTCGAGGCGACCATGGACGTCGTCCGCGCCGTCGACTACGCCGCCTGCTTCTCCTTCAAGTACTCGCCGCGCCCCGGCACGCCGGCCGCGACGATGGACGGGCAGGTGCCGGAAGCGGTGAAGAGCGAGCGCCTGCATCGGCTCCAGGCGCTGATCGAGGCGCAACAGACGGCCTTTGCCGAACGCCTGATCGGCCGGACGCTGCCGGTGCTGTTCGACAAGCCCGGCCGTCTCGCCGGCCAGATCGTCGGCCGCTCGCCCTATCTGCAACCGGTGGCCGTCATGGCGCCGTCCTCGCTGATCGGTGAAATCGCCGACGTGACCATCGAGGCGGCACTCGGCCACAGCCTGATCGGCTCGCTGGCCGGCGAGCCGGCCGCTGCGCGGCGGTCGGCATGACAGCCGCGCCGGCAACACCGCCGCGCGCCACTCCGGGGAACGCCACATGACCTATGCGTCCGACCTCACCCATCTGGTGCTGGTCTTCGAGGACAACCGGCTGATCGGCCCGCTCTACGGCCAGTTCGACCAGCATCTGGCGCTGATCGAGCAGAAGCTCGACGTCGACGCCACGGCGCGCGGCAACCAGGTGACCATCCGGGGCTCCCACGAGGCGGCCGAGCGCGCCCGTGACGTGCTGGAAACGCTGTACGGCCGCCTGCAGGCCGGCCAGGCGATCACCTCGGCCGACGTCGAAGGGGCGATCCGCATGGCGCTCTCCGCCGGCGACCAGTTGCCGCTGCCGACCATCGACAGCGGCTCGCGGCTGCAGCTCGCCGCCATCGCCACCCGCCGCAAGACGGTGGTCGCCCGCAACCCGGCGCAGGACGCCTATATCCGCGCCATGGACCGCTCGACGCTGGTGTTCGGCCTCGGCCCGGCCGGCACCGGCAAGACCTATCTGGCCGTGGCGCACGCCGCCGCCCTGCTCGAACGCGGCGAGGTGGCGCGCGTCGTGCTGTCGCGTCCGGCCGTCGAGGCCGGCGAGCGGCTGGGCTTCCTGCCCGGCGACATGCGCGAGAAGATCGACCCCTATCTCCGGCCACTCTACGACGCGCTCTACGACATGATGCCGCCCGAGCGGGTGGAGCGGGCGCTCACCTCCGGCGCCATCGAGATCGCGCCGCTGGCCTTCATGCGTGGCCGCACGCTCGCCAACGCGGCGGTCATCCTCGACGAGGCGCAGAACACCACGTCGATGCAGATGAAGATGTTCCTGACCCGCCTCGGCGACGGCTCGAAGATGATCGTCACCGGCGATCCCAGCCAGATCGACCTGCCGGCCGGGCAGGTGTCCGGCCTCGTCGAGGCGAGCCGCATCCTCACCGACACGTCCGGCGTGGTGCAGGTACGCTTTACCCACGAGGACGTCGTTCGCCACGAGCTGGTGGCGCGCATCGTCAAGGCCTATGACGACGACAGCCGCGAGCGCCTCGCCGCCCGCGCCGGAGGCAAGCCATGAGCGTCGTCGCCGTCGATATCCTCGCCGAAAGCCCGCTGTGGGGCGAGGCGGAGGACTGGCGCGCCGGCGTCGAGGCGGCCGTCGCCATGGCGTCGGCCATGGCCGATGCCGAGATCGCCGAGGATGCCGAGCTATCGCTGCTGCTGACGGGCGACGCGGCGATCCGCGTCCTCAACCGCGACCACCGCGGCTTCGACAAGCCGACCAACGTGCTGTCCTTCCCCCAGGACGACCCCGATGCCGACGCCTACGGGCCGCTGCTCGGCGACATCGCGGTGGCGCACGAGACGGTGGCGCGCGAGGCGGCCGAGGAAGGCATCGCCTTCCGCGATCATTTCCTGCACATGATCGTGCATGGATTCCTGCATCTCGTCGGGTATGATCACCTCAATGACGACGAAGCCGGGGAGATGGAGGGCCTCGAGACGGCCATCCTCGCCCGGCTCGGCATCGCCGACCCCTATGCCGACGCGCCGATGGGCGGCGCCGGCCGCTGAGGGACGGCAATCGGGACGACCGCCGGCGGCCGGGAGGGCCGGAGGCGGCGCGGAAGAAGGACGATGAGCGACAGCGACAGTCAAAGTACGGGCAGTCAGACGACGGCCGTGGCGGCCCAATCCAGCGCCCCGGCCGACAGTGGAACGGGAACGAGCTGGCTCGCGCGGCTGCGCGATGCCTTCGGCTTCAAGACCTCGGCGACGCTGAGGCAGAACCTCGAGGCGGCGCTCAGCCAGGAGGACGCGCTCGACGCCGCCTTCTCGCCGGAGGAGCGGACGCTGATCCGCAACATCCTGCGCCTGCGCGAAACGCGCGTCGCCGACGTGATGGTGCCGCGCGCCGACATCGCCGCCGTCGACGCCGACACGACGCTCTCCGAACTGCTGGAACTGTTCGAGGCGTCCGGCCACTCGCGCATGCCGGTCTATCGCGAGACGCTCGACGACGCCATCGGCATGGTCCACATCAAGGACCTGATCACCCACATCACCGGCAAGGCGCGCATCGACGGCGCCGCGGCGGACGCCGAGGAACGGCTCGACGTCGGCAAGGTCGACCTCGGCATCACCCTCGACGCCGCCAGGCTGGTTCGCGCCGTGCTGTTCGTGCCGCCGTCGATGCCGGCCACCGATCTTCTCCAGAAGATGCAGGCGACGCACATCCAGATGGCGCTGGTGATCGACGAATACGGCGGCACCGACGGCATCGTCTCCATCGAGGACGTGGTCGAGACCATCGTCGGCGAGATCGACGACGAGCACGACGACGAGGACGGCCCGCTGGTCAGGACCGTGCAGGAGGGCGTCTACCTCGCCGACGCCCGCGCCGACCTCGACGAGGTCCGGGCGGTGATCGGCCCCTCCTTCAGCTTCGCCGACTACGACGAGGACGTCGACACGCTGGGCGGGCTGCTGTTCGCCGCCCTCGGCCGCATCCCGGCACGCGGCGAGGTGATCGTCTCCGACGACCTGCCCGGCTGGGAGGTGGAGGTGCTCGACGCCGACCCGCGCCGCATCAAGACGGTGCGGCTGGTGGCGAGAGCGGCGCCGGCCGAGACGGCGGAGGCCTCCGAAATCGGCGCCTGAGTGAGGGGAAATCCCTCGCGGGCCGGGCCTCGTCAAGGCAGCCGCCGTTCCGAGGGGAGTCCTGTATTCGCTGGCCGCCTTTCCAGCACGGGATCCTCCGCCTTGGCGGACGACGGCTAATTATATATGTAAAACAAATATATGGCTGTCTTCCTCCGCGCAGGCGGAGGATCTCGGGCCGACAGGGCGCGCGGCCGACAAGGGATGCCCTTTTCCCGAAAGAGAGGATGGCTGCCTCGCCTGCGGCCGGTCCGCCATTTCCGTGCCGGCGGCGCCTTGACCTTTTGCTCGGGCATCGGGCTTTTTGAAAAGCGCCTGCACTTTTCGGTTCGATGCTCTATTGCTTGCCGCGTGAGCCACCGATTCGCCAGGGCTTGGAGAGGCGCATGTTCGAGAACTGGGCAGAGCGGCTGCTGCTCCTCTGGGGGTGGCGTCGGCATCTCGCCGCCTTCGCCGCCGGCGGGCTGTCGGCGCTGGCCATGGCGCCGGTGCACGCCGCGCCGATCCTGTTCCTGACGCTGCCGGCGCTGGTGTTGCTGATCGACGGCGCCGTCGTCGCCGGGCCGCGCGGCGTCCGGCGCCTCAGGCCGGCGGCCGCCGTCGGCTGGTGGTTCGGCTTCGGCTACTTCCTCATCGGTCTCTACTGGGTGGGCATCGCTTTCTTCGCCGAGGGCCGCGCCGCGCTCATCCCGCTGATGCCCTTCGCCGTCGCCGGCCTCGCCGCCGGCCTCGCGCTGTTCACCGCCCTCGGCGCCGTTGTCGCCCGCCTCCTGTGGAGCGACGGTCCGACGCGCATCTTCGCGCTCGCCCTGGGGCTCGGCGTCTCGGAATGGCTGCGCGGCCATCTGCTGACCGGCTTTCCCTGGAATCTCATCGGGCAGGCCGTCGCCTTCACCGACCTCACGGCGCAGGCGGCGAGCGTCGTCGGCGTCTACGGCCTCACCTTCGCCGGCATCGCCGTGTTCGCGGCGCCGGCGCTGTTTATCGGCGACCGGATCGACGACCGGCGAAACCGGCCCGGACTGCGGCGGCTGACGCTGGCGCTGGTGCTCCTGCTCGTCGCCGCCGACCTCGGCTGGGGCATCCATCGCCTGTCCGGCGCGGCGCCGGTGGGCCAGGCGGTGGTGGCCGGCAGCCGGATCCGCATCGTCCAGCCGAACATCGAGCAGGCGGTCAAGTGGTCGCCCGAAACGCGACAGGCGGCAATCGACAAACTCGTCGCCCTCTCCGACCGCAAGACCGACGACCAGACGCTCGGCGCCATCTCCTTCACCGAGATCGTCTGGCCGGAGACGGCGCTGCCCTTCTTCCTGACCGAGGAGCCGACGGCGCTCGCCCGCATCGCCGACCTCCTGTCGCCCGGCACGCTGCTGTTCACCGGCGCGCCGCGTGTCGAGCCGGCCGACGATGCCACCGGCGGCCGGCGCTACTACAACTCGCTGTTCGTCATCGACGATACCGGCGCCATCCGCGCCGCCTACGACAAGGTGCATTTGGTGCCGTTCGGCGAGTACATGCCCTTCGATGGCCTCGTCGGCCGGCTGGGCATCGCCGAACTGTTCCGCGGCATCGGCGGCTTCTCGCCCGGTCCCCGCCGCAACCTGATTTCGGTCGACGGCCATCCGTCGTTCTCGGTGCTGATCTGCTACGAGGCGATCTTCTCCGGGGAGGCATTGCCGGACGGCGGCCGACCCGACTACCTCGTCAACGTCACCAACGACGGCTGGTTCGGCCGCAGCGCCGGCCCCTACCAGCATCTCGACGCCGCCCGCCTCAGGGCGATCGAGGAGGGACTGCCGCTGGTACGCGCCGCCAATACCGGCATTTCGGCGATCGTCGATGCCTATGGCCGCATCGTTGCAAGCCTGCCGATCGGCGAGGAGGGTGTACTCGACGGCCACCTGCCGGCCGAACGCCCGCCGGTGGTCTTTCACCGTTTCGGACCGGCGTTCCTCTTGACGTTCCTCATGGTTTCGCTGCTGCTTTCCCTGATGGGAAAGGGAAAACGCAGACCCAGGAGTTGACAACTTCTCGTTCGCGGACAACAATCGCAGCGCGCAACGATGCTGTTATGTTCGTTTGCCAAGAAATGGGCCGCAAGACAACAAATTAAAGACCGCGCCTTGCGAGCCTCATCGATAACCGCGGGTTCAACCCGCAGACGAGATTAATATGGCCAGCAAGAAGTCCCCCAATCCAATTGATGTCCACGTCGGCAGTCGCGTACGGCTCCGTCGCATGATGCTTGGCATGAGCCAGGAAAAGCTGGGCGAGGCGCTCGGCATCACGTTCCAGCAGATCCAGAAATACGAAAAGGGCACCAACCGCGTCGGCGCCAGCCGTCTCCAGCACATCGCCACCGTGCTGAAGGTTCCGGTGTCCTTCTTCTTCGAGGACGCGCCCGGCACGCCGGAGGAAGCGGCAGGCTTTGCCGAGAGTTCCAGCCACACATATGTCGTCGACTTCCTGTCGTCGACGGAGGGGCTGTCGCTCAACACGTCTTTCGTCCGCATCAAGGACGCCCGCGTCCGCCGGCGCATCGTCGACCTCGTGCAGACGCTGGCCGCCGAGGAAGGCGACGCCTGATCGGATCTCCGCGCCGGATGGCGGCGGATCGTGCCGGCTCGGCCGGCGCGGTCCGCCGTTTGCTTTTGGAGGGTCGTCGGCACCCCTCCCCTCTGGCGGTCGAACAGAAACGGATTTCCGGTGACGGCCGGCGGCGGGAAACGAACCTGCCGCCATCGTGGCCGCGACGCACGGTGCCTTGCAAAACTGCACCGGGCGGCGGCGGAGGCTTGCGCTTCTTGCGGGGCTTTGCGAAAAGAGGGCGCCGCGACGGACAGCCCACGCGACAGAACAGTGTTCGCCGCCGAGCCGTGTGCCGGCGTTTTCTTTGAGGGGTAAACCCTATGTCCCGCCAGAACTACCTCTTCACTTCCGAGTCCGTCTCGGAAGGCCATCCCGACAAGGTCTGCGACCGCATTTCCGACACCATCGTCGATGCCTTCCTCGCCGCCGAACCGCAGGCGCGCGTGGCGGCCGAGACGCTGGCCACCACCAACCGCGTCGTCATCGCCGGCGAGACGCGCGGTCCGAAATCCGTCGACAACGCGCTGATCGAGCACCTGACGCGCGAGGCGATCCGCGACATCGGCTACGCCCAGAACGGCTTCCACTGGCAGAACGCCCGCATCGAGATCCTGCTGCACGAGCAGTCGTCGGACATCGCCCAGGGCGTCGACGCCGCCGCCGACAAGGACGAGGGCGCCGGCGACCAGGGCATCATGTTCGGCTATGCCTGCCGCGAGACGCCGGAGCTGATGCCGGCGCCGATCTACTATGCCCACAAGATCCTCTCCGACCTCGCCGTGGCCCGCAAGTCCGGCCAGGAGCCGCTGCTCGGCCCCGACGCCAAGAGCCAGGTGACCGTCGCCTACGAGAACGGCAAGGCGGTGCGGGCGCAGCAGATCGTGCTGTCCACCCAGCACGCCGACGGCCTCAGTTCGGCCGACGTGCGCCGCATCGTCGAGCCGCATGTCATCGCCGCCCTGCCGGCCGGCTGGGTCAACGAGGACACCGTCTGGCACGTCAACCCGACCGGCAAGTTCGTGATCGGAGGCCCGGACGGCGACGCCGGCCTGACCGGTCGCAAGATCATCGTCGACACCTACGGCGGCGCGGCGCCGCACGGCGGCGGCGCCTTCTCGGGCAAGGACCCGACCAAGGTCGACCGCTCGGCCGCCTATGCCGCCCGCTGGCTGGCCAAGAACATCGTCGCCGCCGGCCTCGCCGACCGCGCCACCATCCAGCTCTCCTACGCCATCGGCGTCAGCGATCCGCTGTCCATCTACGTCGACCTGCATGATACCGGCACCGTCGATCCGGCGCGCATCGAGAAGGTGCTCGGCAATCGCGACTTCGTCCGCCTCAGCCCGCGCGGCATCCGCGAGCGGCTCGGCCTCAACCGGCCGATCTACGCCCGCACCGCCGCCTACGGCCACTTCGGCCGGCCGGCCGAAGCCGACGGCGGCTTTTCCTGGGAGGCGCTCGATCTGGTCGACGCGCTGAAGTCGGCCCTCGCCTAACGGGCGGGAACCAGCTAAAGACGGCCCCGGTCGCCCCGTGACCGGGGCTTTTTCATGCGACGGACGACGATGACCGACCACCACGGCCTGGACCAGAGAGCGGGAGAGCCGCGGGAGAACGCCTTCTTCGGCCGCCGCAAGGGCAAGACGCTGAGGAAGGGTCAGGCCGAGCGGCTGGAAAGCCTGCTGCCGCGGCTGGCGCTCGACCTTTCGGCGCCCGCCCCGGCCGACCTTGCGGCGCTGTTCCCGCAGGCGCCGGCCGAGATCCGGCTGGAGATCGGCTTCGGCGGCGGCGAGCATCTCGTCCATCGGGCGCTCGAACGGCCCGATGTCGGCTTCATCGGCGTCGAGCCCTTCGTCAACGGCATGACCAAGGCACTCGGCCGCATCGCCGACGCCGATATCGCCAACATCAGGCTGTCCGGCGAGGACGGCGTGCGCGTGCTCGACTGGCTGCCCGAGGCGTCGCTGACCCGCGTGCTGTTGCTCTACCCCGATCCCTGGCCGAAGAAGCGTCACTGGAAGCGCCGCTTCGTCGGCGCCGACACCGTCGCCCGCTTCGCCCGCGTGCTGAAGGACGGCGGCGAGTTCTGGTTTGCCTCCGACATCGACACCTACGTCGACTGGACGCTGCGCCACGTCCGCGCCAATCCGGCCTTCGCCTGGACGGCTTCGGCGCCCGACGACTGGCGGCAGCCGTGGGACGGCTGGCCCGGCACCCGCTACGAGGCCAAGGCGCGGCGCGAGGGGCGCGGCTCCGCCTATCTGACGTTTCGCCGCGCGGCGCGGAAAACGGTCGCCTGACGGCCCTTGCGGCCGAGGCATTGATTTCCGCGCGAAAGCGGCCTATATGGGGCGTATCAGTTCTGATGCGCTGCTGAAGCGGGTTGGGAGTGGGTCCGAAAGGTCCCGCTCTTTTTTATTGCCCGCGACGGCCGGCGCGCCGCGAGGGATGCCGCCCACCGATGACCACCGAGGACCAGCCGCCCCTTCCGCCGCTCGGCGGCCAGAGCGTCGACAGCGCGCTCGACGAGCCGCGCCTCGTCAGCGAGACCGGCGTCGAGGCACGCGTCGCCGCCATCGTCGAGCCGGCGCTGCTCGACCTCGGCTACCGCCTCGTCCGGGTGCGGATGACCGGCATGAACGGCGCGACGCTGCAGATCTTCGCCGAGAAGGCCGACGGCACGATGAGCGTCGAGGATTGCGAGACGGCCAGCAACGTCATCTCGCCGCTCCTCGACGTCGACGACCCGATCGGCAAGCCCTACACGCTGGAAATGTCGTCGCCGGGCATGGACCGCATCCTGGTGCGGCGTTCGGACTTCGTGCGCTGGTCGGGCTTCGAGGCCAAGCTGGAACTCGCCGTGCCGGTGCACGGCCGCAAGCGGTTTCGCGGCTGGCTGACCGGTGTTGCGGACGACAAGGGCGGCCTGCATCTGCTGCAGGCGCTCGAGGACGGCACCAAGGACATCGAATTCCCGCTCGACGGCGTCGCGGAAGCGCGCCTCGTGCTCAACGAGGCGCTGATCCGCGAGGCGCTGAAGGCGGGCAAGAGCTGACGAGGACGCCGGGCGGTCCGCCGCCCGGACAGCAAACCGGGATCATCCCCGAAGGACGGAACAGGACCCCATCGAGGGCAGGAGACGAAGACTATGGCCGTCAGTGCGAACCGTTTGGAACTCTTGCAGATCGCCGACGCGGTGGCCCGCGAGAAGTCGATCGACCGGCAGATCGTCATCGCCGCGATGGAGGACGCCATCCAGAAGGCGGCCCGCTCGCGCTACGGTTCGGAGACCGACGTCCGCGCCGAGATCAACCCGCGCACCGGCGAGATCAAGCTGCAGCGCCTGTTGCAGGTGGTGGAAGCCGTCGAGAACTTCTCGACCGAGGTCGACCTCGCCGAGGCGCAGCGCCGCAACCCGGCGGCCATGGTCGGCGACTTCATCTCCGAGCCGCTGCCGCCGATCGATTTCGGCCGCATCGCCGCCCAGTCGGCCAAGCAGGTGATCGTGCAGAAGGTGCGCGAGGCCGAGCGCGATCGCCAGTTCGACGAGTTCAAGGACCGCATCGGCGAGGTGGTGAACGGCGTCGTCAAGCGCGTCGAATACGGCAACGTCATCGTCGACCTCGGCCGCGGCGAGGCGATCTGCCGCCGCGACGAGCTGATCCCGCGCGAGAGCTTCCGCTACGGCGACCGCATCCGCGCCATCATCCATGACGTGCGCCGCGAGCAGCGCGGGCCGCAGGTGTTCCTCTCCCGCACCCATCCGCTGTTCATGGCCAAGCTGTTCGCCTCGGAAGTGCCGGAAATCTACGACGGCATCATCGAGGTCAAGTCGGTGGCCCGCGACCCCGGCTCGCGCGCCAAGATCGCCGTCATCTCCAAGGATTCGTCGATCGACCCGGTCGGCGCCTGCGTCGGCATGCGCGGCAGCCGCGTCCAGGCGGTGGTGCAGGAGCTGCAGGGCGAGAAGATCGACATCATCCCCTGGTCGCCCGATCCGGCCACCTTCATCGTCAATGCGCTGCAGCCGGCGGAAGTCGCCAAGGTGGTGCTCGACGAGGACGCCGAGCGCATCGAGGTGGTGGTGCCCGACGACCAGCTGTCGCTGGCCATCGGCCGGCGCGGCCAGAACGTGCGTCTGGCCAGCCAGCTGACCGGCTGGGCCATCGACATCATGACCGAACAGGAAGAGAGCGAGCGGCGCCAGAAGGAATTCAACGAGCGCACCGAGCTGTTCATGAACGCGCTCAACGTCGACGAGGTGGTCGGCCAGTTGCTTGCCACCGAGGGCTTCTCCTCCGTCGAGGAGCTGACCATGGTGGAGGGCGACGAGATCGCCGCCATCGAGGGCTTCGACGAGGAGACCGCCGTTGAGATCCAGGCGCGCGCCCAGGACTATCTCGACGCCAAGGAGCGTGAACTCGACGAGGAGCGCATCAAGCTCGGCGTCGAGGATGGCTTGCGCGAAGTGCCGGGCGTCACCACGGCGATGATGGTCGCCCTCGGCAAGGACGGCATCAAGACGGTGGAAGACCTGGCCGGCTGCGCCACCGACGACCTCGTCGGCTGGACCGAGCGCAAGGGCGGCGAGACCATCCGCAACCGCGGCCTGTTCTCCGATCTCGACGTCAGCCGCACCGACGCCGAGGCCATCGTCATGGCGGCGCGCGTCGCCGCCGGCTGGATCGAGCCGCCGGCCGAGGACGAGGAAGCCGCTGCCGAGGAAGCCGCTGCCGAGGAAGAAGTCGCCGAGGAGACGGCCGACTGACAAATGCCCGAGGAGGCCGCCCAACGCGGCCTCCCGCAACCGGAACGAGGATGATGGCACCCAAGCCCGAGACGGCGGAACGCAGTTGCATCGTGACGCGCGTCGCGCAACCGCCCGAGGGTCTCGTGCGTTTCGTGCTGGGGCCGGACGGCGCCGTGGTGCCGGACATCCGCGGCAATCTGCCCGGACGCGGCGTCTGGGTGACCTCACGCCGCGACATGGTCGCCGAGGCGGTGCGGAAGAAGGCCTTTTCGCGCGGCCTCAAGGCCGAGGCGAAGGCGGCCGGCGACCTGCCGGAGATGGTCGAGGCGCTGCTGTTGAAGGCGGCGCTGTCGTCCCTCTCCATGGCGCGCAAGGCGGGTCTGGTGGTGACCGGTTTCGACCAGGTGACCGGGGCGGTCGGCAAGGGCGGCGTCGTCGCCGTGCTGCACGCCCGCGAGGCGGCCGACGACGGCCGCCGCAAGATCGGACAGGCGGTGCGGCGGCGCCTTCGCGCAACCGGCGCGCTGGTCGGTGCAACCGAGGAAACGGACGAAACGCCTGCGAATGCGGCATTATGGCAACAACCGCCGCCTTCCGGGCCGAAGGTCATCGCCGGAATCTTCGCCTCGAGCGAAATGGATTTGGCATTGGGTGGCGCAAATGTGATACATGCTGCACTGCTCGCCGGTGGGGCGAGCACCAGCTTCCTGAAATGCGCTGCAGCGCTGGCCCGCTACAGGGGCGAAGCGCCGGAGACGGACTGGACAGCGTACCTTTCCTGAGGTTCGCGAATACGATCGGCCATTGCGTCGCCCATCCGGGGCGTGGCAGCGGCCCGCAAGGATAGAACACGGCATGAGCGATACGAAGAACACCGACGACAAGAGCACGTCCATGGCGCCCAAGAAGACGCTGACCCTTTCCCGGCGCACCGTCGAGCAGGGAACGGTCAAGCAGAGCTTCAGCCATGGCCGGACGAAGGCCGTCGTGGTGGAGACCAAGAAGTCGCGCAAGCACGGCGAGGGCGGCCCGCTCGAGGGCGCCCAGTCGACGCAGACGGCGCAGCTCCAGCGGTCGATCGCCGAAAGCCTGAAGCCGCAGCGCCGCGAGGCCGCTCCGGCCGCCCCGCGCGAGCAGCGCCGGCCGGCGCCGGGCGGCATGGTGCTGCGCACCCTCAGCCAGGACGAGATCGAGGCCCGCCAGGCCGCCCTCGCCGAGGCCATCGCCCGCGAGGCCGAGGCGCGCAAGCGCGCCGAGGAAGAGGCGAAGCGCCGCGCCGAGGAAGAGGCCCGCCTGAAGGTCGAGGCCGAGGAACGCGCCAAGCGCGAGGCCGAGGAGGCCGCCGCCCGCGCCGTCGAGGAAGCTCGTCTGGCAGCCGAGGAAGAGGCGCGCGCCAAGGCGGCGCCGGCCGTCGAGCCGGCCAAGCCGGCCGAGAAGAAGCCCGCCGTCGCCGAAAAGCCGCGTCCCGCCGCGGAGGTCGCCGCTCCGCGCGGCAAGACCGCCACTGAAGAGGACGAGGAAAACCCGCGCGGCAAGCTGCTCGCCGCCAAGAAGGCGCGCGTGCCGGTGCCGGCGCCGGTCAAGAAGGCCGGCGAGGACGACCGCCGCAAGGGCCGCCTGACCATTTCCGCCGCCCTCTCCGACGACGAGGGCGAACGCTCCCGCTCGCTCGCCGCGCTGAAGCGCAAGCGCGAGAAGGAACGTCGCGGCCAGCAGACCGGCCCGCGCGAGAAGGTGCTGCGCGAAGTGGTGCTGCCCGAGGCGATCACCATCCAGGAGCTGGCCAACCGCATGGCCGAGCGCGCCGTCGACGTCATCCGCCTGCTGATGAAGCAGGGCCAGATGCTGAAGATCAACGACGTCATCGACGCCGACACCGCCGAGCTGATCGCCACCGAGATGGGCCACACGGTGAAGCGCGTGTCGGAAGCCGACGTCGAGGAGGGCCTGTTCGACGCGCCCGACGAGGCGGGGGACACCCAGCCGCGGCCGCCGGTGGTCACCATCATGGGCCACGTCGACCACGGCAAGACCTCGCTGCTCGACGCGCTGCGCCACGCCAACGTGGTGGCCGGCGAGGCGGGCGGCATCACCCAGCACATCGGCGCCTATCAGGTCGAGCAGAACGGCCAGAAGATCACCTTCATCGACACTCCGGGCCACGCCGCCTTCTCGGCGATGCGCGCCCGCGGCGCCAAGGTGACCGACATCGTCATTCTCGTGGTGGCGGCCGACGACGGCGTCATGCCGCAGACGGTGGAGGCGATCAGCCACGCCAAGGCGGCCGGCGTGCCGCTCATCGTCGCCATCAACAAGATCGACAAGCCCGACGCCAATCCCGAGCGGGTGCGCACCGAGCTGCTGCGCCACGAGGTGCAGGTGGAATCGATGGGCGGCGACACGCTTGAGGTGGAGGTGTCGGCCAAGGCCAAGACCAACCTCGACAAGCTGCTCGAAATGATCCTCTTGCAGTCGGAAGTGCTGGAACTCCGGGCCAACCCGGACCGCGCCGCCGAAGGCATCGTCATCGAGGCCAAGCTCGACAAGGGCCGTGGTCCGGTGGCCACCGTGCTGGTCGATCGCGGCACGCTGAAGGTCGGCGACATCGTGGTGGCCGGCTCCGAATGGGGCCGCGTCCGCGCGCTGCTCGACGATCGCGGCGCCACCGTCACCGCCGCCGGCCCGGCCATGCCGGTCGAGGTGCTCGGCTTCCAGGGCACGCCCGACGCCGGCGACCGCGTTGCGGTGGTCGAGAACGAGGCGCGTGCCCGCGAGATCACCGAATACCGCGTCCGCCAGAAGCGCGAGAACGTCGCCAAGCGGGCCTCCGGCTCGCGCGGCTCGCTCGAGCAGATGATGAGCAAGCTGCAGACCGCCGGCAAGAAGGAGTTCCCGCTGGTCGTCAAGACCGACGTGCAGGGCTCGCTGGAAGCCATCGTCGCCTCGCTCGAGAAGCTCGGCAACGAGGAAGTGGCGGCGCGCGTCATCCATGGCGGCGTCGGCGGCGTCACCGAGTCCGACGTCACGCTGGCCTCGGCCTCCGACGCGGCGATCATCGGCTTCAACGTCCGCGCCAACAAGCAGGCGCGCGACGCGGCCGACCGCGACGGCATCGAGATCCGCTACTACAACATCATCTACAACCTCGTCGACGACGTGAAGGCGGCGATGAGCGGCATGCTCACCCCCGAGCGGCGCGAGACCTTCCTCGGCAACGCCGAGATCCTGGAGGTGTTCAACATCTCCAAGGTCGGCAAGGTGGCCGGCTGCCGCGTCACCGAGGGCATGGTGGAGCGCGGCGCCTCGGTGCGCCTCATCCGCGACAACGTGGTGATCCACGAGGGCAAGCTCGGCACGCTCAAGCGCTTCAAGGACGACGTCAAGGAAGTTCACGCCGGCCAGGAGTGCGGCATGAACTTCGAGGCCTATCAGGACATGCGGGCCGGCGACGTCATCGAGTGCTTCCGCGTCGAGGAAATCGCCCGCACGCTCTGACGCGTTCCTCAAGGCATCCACGAAGCGGCGGGAGGACCCTGCCGCTTCGTTCGTTTCAGGAGGCAAGCATGCCCCATCACGGTTCTTCCCAGGGCGAGGCCCGCGCCCCCTCCCAGCGCCAGCTGCGCGTCGGCGAGCTGATCCGCCATGCGCTCGCCGACATCCTGTCGCGCGGCGAGCTGACGGACGACGCGGTGACGGCGATGATGATCACCGTGCCGGAGGTGCGCGTCAGCCCCGATCTCAGGAACGCCACCGTCTACATCACGCCGCTCGGCGGCGGCGATCCCAAGGCGGCCGAGAAGGCGCTGGGCCGCCACGCCCGCTGGCTGCGCGGCCAGGTGGCGCGCCGCATCAACCTCAAGTTCGCGCCCGACCTCGTCTTCCGCTACGACGACCGCTTCGACGAGACCGCCCACATCGACGCGCTGCTGCATTCGCCGGACGTGGCGCGCGACCTCGCCGGCGACGATTCGGAACCGGGGGATCGCTGACATCTTCCGTCTGTATCGAAGCTGCCAGATCCTGACGGCCGGTCGTCGGACATTTTCGCCATGGGGCCGACGCCCCGAGGAGAGATGATCCATGACCGACGACCGCCTCGTCTTCCACTACGCGCCGCAGAGCCGCGCCTTCGCCATCCGCGTGCTCCTCGAGGAACTGGGCGTTCCCTATGACCTCGACGTCCTCGACATCCGCGGCGGCAGCCATCTCGCGACCGGCTACCTCGCTGTCAATCCGCTCGGCAAGGTGCCGGCCATCAGCCATCGCGGCGAGTTGGTCACCGAGCAGGCGGCCGTCGCCCTCTATCTCGCCGACCTGTTCCCGGCGGCCGGCCTCGCCCCTGCCTTCGACGATCCGAAGCGGGCGCCCTATCTGCGCTGGATGGTGTTCTACGGCAGCTCCTTCGAGCCGGCGCTGGTCGATCACGCCATGCAGCGGCCGCCGCTGCCGCGCTCGACCGCCCCTTACGCCGACCATGCCAGCGTCGTCGCCCTGGTCAACGCCCAGGTGGAGCGCTCTGCGCCCTACTGGCTGGGCGAGCGCTTCTCGGCCGCCGACGTGCTCTGGGGGACGGCGCTCGCCTGGGTGACCGGTTTCGGCATCTTCGAGAAAACGCCGGCCGTCGCCGCCTATATCGAGCGGATCACCAGCCGGCCAGCCTGGCGCAAGGCGCAAGCCGACGAGGCGGCGCTGATCGCCGCCCGCGACGCCGCCGCCGGCTGACCGTCAGGCAAGGCGCAGCGCGATCACCCCGATCACCACCATGAGGACGGCGGCGAGGCGACGGCCGCCGATCCGCTCGCCGAACAGCAGCCGGCCGCCCAAGAGCCCGAAGACGATCGACGTCTCGCGCAGGGCGGCGACCGGCGCCACCGGCGCCCGCGTCATCGCCCAGAGGGCGATGCCGTAGGACAGCGTGGTCGCCGCGCCGCCGACCAGGCCGAGACCGAGCGTGCGCCGGTCGAAGCGTGGCCGGGCACCGCCCGCCAGCGCCGTCGCCACGGTGACGGCGCCGGTCGGCACGGCGAGCAGCAGCACGTAGGCGGCCGGCGCTTCGGAAAGTCGCGCGCCTCTGGCGTCGACCAGCGTGTAGCTGGCGATGACCAGAGCGTTGAGCAGCGCCGTCGCCACCCCCGCCGACCGGGCGGCGCCGAGGGCCAGCGCCGCGATGCCGGCCGAGATCAGGCCGACGGCCAGCCATTCTCCGCCGCCAAGCGTTTCGCCGAACACGGCGGCGCCGCACAGCGCCACGACGAGCGGCGCCGTGCCGCGCATCAGCGGATAGGCAAGGCTCATGTCGGCGACGCGGTAGGCGCGGGCGATCAGCAGGTAGTAGACGCTCTGGAGCAGCACCGAGGCGGCGAGATAGGGCCAGCTTGCCGGTACCGGCAGCGGCAGAAACGGCAGGATCGCCGCCGCGATCAGGCCGGCACATGTCGCCACCGACAGGGTCATGGCGAGCTTGTCGGCGGCACCCTTGATCAGCAGGTTCCAGCCGGCATGGACGAGGGCGGCCGCCAGCACGGCGGCGAAGACGCCGAGGGACATTGGAACTCCGGGAAGATTCGTCGCTCCCACCTTTCCATGCCGGCTCATCGGCCGCAATCGGTCGGGCCTTGCCTTCCGGCCGGGGCCGGTGTAGGAGCGGCGCCTTCCGGACGCGTCGTCCGCCCCGGCATTTCCCGCCGCTCCGGGTTCCATCCCCGGCCGGCGCCGCACAAGGTTCAGACATGGCTCGCAAGAAAAAAGGCACGGTCCACGGCTGGGTGGTGCTCGACAAGCCCTACGGCATGACCTCGACGCAGGCGGTCGGCGCCATGAAGCGCATTTTCGGCACGCCCAAGGCCGGCCACGCCGGCACGCTCGACCCGCTCGCCTCCGGCCTGTTGCCGATCGCCCTCGGCGAGGCGACCAAGACCGTGCCCTACGTGATGGACGGCGACAAGCTCTACCGGTTCACCGTGCGCTGGGGCGCCGAGACGACGACCGACGACGCCGAGGGCGAGGTGGTCCGCGCCTCCGACCACCGGCCAAGCGCCGACGACATCGACGCCGTGCTCGACGAATTCGAGGGCGAGATCATGCAGACGCCGCCAGCCTTCTCGGCGATCAAGGTCGACGGCGAGCGGGCCTATGACCTCGCCCGCGCCGGCGAGACGGTGGAGCTCAAGGCACGGCCGGTGATGGTGCACCGGCTCGATCTCCTCGACTGCCCGGACGCCGACACCGCCGTCTTCGAGGCCGAATGCGGCAAGGGCACCTATGTCCGGGCGATCGCCCGCGACATGGGCCGCCTGCTCGGCACGGCCGGCCACGTCATCGAGTTGAGGCGGCTCGCCGTCGGGCCGTTCGCGGACGCCGACATGGTGACCATCGACGCGTTGCAGGCGGCGCTGGAGGCGGACGGCGAGGCGCTGTCGCTGCTCGCGCCGGTCGAGGCGGCGCTCGCCGACCTGCCGCAGCTCGACGTCACCTCCGACCAGGCGATCCGGCTCAGGAACGGCAATCCGGTGCTGTTGCGCGGCCGCGACGCGCCGGTCGAGGAGGAGGCGGTCGGCGTGTTCGAGCGCGGCCGGCTGATCGCCATCGCCAAGGTGGAGCATGGCGAACTGAAGCCGGTGCGGCTGATCCTGCCGGACTAAGCCGGCGTCCGGAATGCCACTGGCTTTCAGGCACATTTTCCTGTAGAGAAACCGCAACCTGATGACACAGGTTGCGCCGACCCGGCTGGACGACATCCCGGCCGGGCCATTTTTGTTATCCAACGACAAGGAGTCTCCGATGTCGATCACTGCCGAGCGCAAGGCCGCTCTCATCAAGGAATACGCCACCGCCGAAGGCGACACCGGTTCGCCGGAAGTCCAGGTCGCCGTCCTGTCGGAGCGCATTTCCAACCTCACCGAGCACTTCAAGAGCCACGTCAAGGACAACCATTCCCGTCGCGGCCTGCTGAAGCTGGTGAGCCAGCGTCGCCAGCTTCTCGACTACCTGAAGCGCAAGGACGTTGCCCGTTACAACGCGCTGATCGGCCGCCTCGGCCTGCGCCGCTAACCTGACGACCGGGGACGGGCGGGTCGCCGCCCTCCCCCTTCGCCGCTCCGGTCCGCCGGCGCGGCTCCGGTTTCCCGCCGCCCCCCGAAGGGCGGCATGGGGTCCGCCCGCGGCCCGCGGGCAAGAACCACAGGCGCCGTCGCCCCGCCGGGGCGAGCGCCGCTCCGGCGTGTTCCGCACCCTGGGGCAGGATTGCCAGAGGCTCCCGGCCGCTTATCGGGGGAGCCTCTCGCCGTCTTGCCCGTGGGCTTCGCACGCCGGACCAGACAAGAACGGAACAAACGCATGTTCGATATCCAGAAAGTCGAGATCGACTGGGCCGGCCAGAAGCTGACGCTCGAGACGGGCCGCATCGCCCGCCAGGCCGACGGCGCGGTGCTCGCGACGCTCGGCGAGACGTCGGTTCTCGCCACCGTCGTCTCCGCCAAGGAGCCGAAGCCCGGCCAGGACTTCTTTCCGCTGACCGTCAACTACCAGGAAAAGGCCTTCGCGGCCGGCAAGATCCCCGGCGGCTACTTCAAGCGCGAAGGCCGTCCGGCCGAGCACGAAGTGCTGACCTCCCGCCTGATCGACCGGCCGATCCGGCCGCTGTTCCCCGATGGCTACAAGTGCGACACCCAGGTGATCGTCACCGTGCTCAGCCACGACCTGGAGAACGCGCCGGACGTGCTGGCCATGGTCGCCGCCTCGGCGGCGCTGACCATCTCCGGCGTGCCCTTCATGGGCCCGGTGGGCGCCGCCCGCGTCGGCCTGATCGAGGGCGCCTACGTCCTCAATCCGCCGGTCGACAAGATGGCCGATTCGAAGCTCGACCTGGTGGTCGCCGGCACCGGCGACGCCGTGCTGATGGTGGAATCGGAAGCGCAGGAGCTTGACGAAGACACCATGCTCGGCGCCGTGATGTTCGGCCACCGCGGCTTCCAGCCGGTGATCGACGCCATCATCCGCCTGGCCGAGCGCGCCGCCAAGGAGCCGCGCGACTTCGTCGCCAAGGACATGTCCGAGGTCGAGACCGCCGTGCTCGGCATCGCCGAGCAGGATCTGCGCGCCGCCTACAGGATCACCGCCAAGCAGGAGCGCTACGCCGCCGTCGACGCCGCCCGCGCCAAGGTGATGGGCGAGCTGTTCCCGGAAGGCGCCGAGCCGCGCTTCGACAAGGAGACGGTCTCCAACGTCTTCCATGACCTGCAGGCCAAGATCGTCCGCTGGAACATCCTCGACACCGGCAGCCGTATCGACGGCCGCGATCTCGCGACCGTGCGGCCGATCGTCGCCCAGGTCGGCGTGCTGCCGCGCGCCCACGGCTCGGCGCTGTTCACCCGCGGCGAGACGCAGGCGCTGGTGGTGGCGACCCTCGGCACCGGCGAGGACGAGCAGTATATCGAGACGCTGGAAGGCACTCGCAAGGAACGCTTCCTGCTGCACTACAACTTCCCGCCCTTCTCGGTCGGCGAGACCGGCCGCATGGGTTCGCCCGGCCGCCGCGAAATCGGCCACGGCAAGCTGGCCTGGCGCGCCATCCATCCGGAGCTGCCGGCCCATCACGAGTTCCCCTACACCATCCGCGTGGTGTCGGAGATCACCGAGTCGAACGGCTCGTCGTCGATGGCCACCGTCTGCGGCTCGTCGCTGGCGCTGATGGACGCCGGCGTGCCGCTGAAGGCGCCGACCGCCGGCATCGCCATGGGCCTGATCAAGGAAGGCGACCGCTTCGCGGTGCTCTCCGACATCCTCGGCGACGAGGATCACCTCGGCGACATGGACTTCAAGGTGGCCGGCACGGCCGCCGGCATCACCTCGCTGCAGATGGACATCAAGATCACCGGCATCACCGAGGAGATCATGAAGGTCGCCCTCGCCCAGGCCAAGGGTGGCCGCGAGCACATCCTCGGCGAGATGTCCAAGGCGCTGACCGGCGCCCGTTCGTCGATCGGCGAGCACGCGCCGCGCATCGAGGTGATGAAGATCAACCCCGACAAGATCCGTGAAGTGATCGGTTCGGGCGGCAAGGTCATCCGCGAGATCGTCGAGAAGACCGGCGCCAAGATCGACATCCAGGACGACGGCACCGTCAAGTTCGCCTCGTCCGACCTCAAGGCGATCCAGGCCGCCATGAACTGGGTGAAGGGCATCGCCGCCGAGCCGGAAGTCGGCGCCATCTACGAGGGCACCGTGGTGAAGTGCGTCGACTTCGGCGCCTTCGTCAACTTCTTCGGCACCCGCGACGGCCTCGTCCACGTCTCCCAGCTCGCCCCGCAGCGCGTCCAGAACGTCAAGGACGTCGTCAAGGAAGGCGACAAGGTGTGGGTGAAGCTGATGGGCTTCGACGAGCGCGGCAAGGTCCGCCTGTCGATGAAGGTGGTTGACCAGGCCACCGGCCAGGAGATCAAGCAGGACGACAAGGGCGAGCCGAAGGCCGAGTGACCTTCCCGTCCTGACGAACGACATGCGGCCGGCGCGGGACCCCCCACGCCGGCTGTTTTCTTTTGCCTCAATCGCCGGTGGCTCCGGCTCTCGTGCTTCCGTTCTGCTTTGCGGCTTTGGGTGTCCGGCCGCATCGGCGGAATTCGGGGCTGCCGCCCCGATCCCCGCGCGGGAGGCGCAGCCTCCCGCACCCACCAGCTTTTTGACAAGAAAACCGGAGGTCCGGAGGTGGAACCTCCGGATGGGTCCGGGCGATAGCCCGGCTTGCGGCTTCGGGCGATTTGCCGTTTGGAGCCGTCCGCACTTGACAGCGGGGCGCCGCTGGCCCTTGATGCGCGCCAACGAACGGCGGCCGCCACGGCCGCCCACAGGACTTCATGCCATGCTGGTCAATGCCGACAACCTGCCCCACGAGGTGCGCTACACCAAGACCGACGCCGTCATCTCGGCGATCGGGGCGACGCTGCTGATCGTCTCCGAGATGCTCGGCGCGCTGGTGGCCTTCGCCTGGGCGGTCGGCAGCATGCTCGGCCTCAGCGAGACGCCGATCGTCATCTTCGTCTGCGTCATGTCGGTGCCCGGTCTGGTGCTGTCGCTGACGCTGACCCGCCGCATCCTGCGCGTCGAGCACAGCTTGCGCGACAGCGGCAACTTCTAGCCGATCCTGACGAGATCGAGGGCGCGGATGTCGGCGTCGTTCAGCGGGCCGCTCATGCCGCCCGGACTGATGTAGTTTGCGTTCGATTCCAGACAGCTCATGTTGAAGAAATCGCTGACCTCGACCCGGTAGCGGCCGGCGGCGAGCCGCAACGGCAGCGCCGTCGAGCGGCGAAGCGGGTTGACCGGCGTCATGTGCGGCATCTCGACGACGCCTGAACCCACCTTTTGCCCCTCGGCATCGAACACCTCCACCGTCTTCACCGCGTTGGTGACGCCGGTCTGAATGTGGAAGCGGTGGTTGCGGTAGAGGAAGGCCAGCCGGTAGTCGCCGGCCTCAGGCACCGTCACCTCGGCGAAGACCAGCCGCCCGTCCCGTCGCTCGACGCCGGCGCCATCGACGCCGATGGTAACGACGGCACCCTCCTCGATCGCCGCCTCCCGCGACGGATGCGAGGCGTTGCCGGTGTCGGCGAAGCGCGCGACGACGCGATAGGCGCGGCGGATGCCGGGCCGGAGCGGCGCGGGATCGAACCAGACGCCATCGGCAAGATTGCGCGCCGCCACCTCGCCGTCGCGCAGCACGCTGAAGCGCAGCGGTTCGCGCCGGCCGGAGCGCGGCGCCTGTCCCTCGAAATTGAGCCGCACCCGGCCGTCCTCGACGACGAGGTCGGTGATCACCGGCTCGCGCGGCGAGAAAACGCGCGGGTCGTCGTGGGTTAGGGCGTCGACGGTGGGGATCATGGCGATCTCCAGGCCGTCCGGCACGAGATCGCCGAAATGGACGTCGAGGCGGCTGCCGTCGCGCAAGCAGGCGTCGGCGATGACGCCGTCGACCGTCTCGCCGTCGAGCCGTACCTCGCGCAGGGCAAAATGGCCGCGGCGAGCGTCGCGCGGCGGCAGATGCAGAACGATCGACAGCCGGCGGCCGTGGTGGACGAGGCCGTGCAGTTCTGCCTGCCCGCCGCCCAGCCGGTCGCGGACATGGGCGGTGAGGAAGGGGGCGAGACGGAGGCCGTCCGCGTGCGGCCGGTAGCCGAACACGGCCTTCGTCACCATGCCGAGATAGCCGCCGACCGACCATAGCTGACGGCGCGAGGAGATGACCGGGCCGTCGTCGAAGGCCGACTTGCCGGTCAGCCATTCGAGGTTCTCGACGTTGTCGAGATGCAGCGCCGCGCCGCGGACCAGCGAATCGAAGGCGTGGTCGAAGGCGGCGACCACCCCGGCCTCGGCGGCGGCCAGCAGTTCGTAGGCGGTGACGAAGGGCCAGATGGCGCGGTTGTGATAGCAGGCGACGTCCGGCTGGGCCGGGTAGCAGACCGGCACGCCGAACGGCACATGCGGATACGTGGCGAGGATGCGTCGCGCCCGCCTGCCGTCGGCGACGCCGGTCAGGATGGCCAGCGCGAGGCCGAGCATGTCGAACTTTTCGACCGGTCGCGCCGGGCTGTCGGGCGTGGTGATCGAGGCGTAGAGGCCGTGTCTCTCCAGCCAGAAGCCGCGGTCGATCGCCGTCCGGAGGTCGGCGGCCCAGCCGGCGTAGCGGCGGGAAAGGCCGTCGTCGCCGCGCTCGGCAGCGAGACGGGCGGCAAGGCTCAGCGCCTTGAAGTGGCAGGCGTTGGTGGAAAGCGCCTTCGATGTGGCGATGGCGGTGAGGTCGTCGATCACCCAGGGGGCGTAGGTCTGGTCGCGCCAGTCGAGGAACGATTGCTCGCCGCGATAGAGGCCGTCGGCGGCATCCCAGGCGGCGAGACGGTCGGCCTCGACGGTGCCGGACAGCGCCCGGAAGGCGGTGGCGGCGAAGGCGGCGCGGGCATCGCCATGCAGCGTCGCCAAGAGCGCCTCGGCGCCGAAGGCCCATGAAACGCGGTCGGTGCTGACCGGCCAGCTGCCGCCCGAGCCGGTGTCCTGGACGATCTGCAAGCCGTCGGCCGGCAGCGCTGGCGGCGCGAGACCGTCGCGGAAGGCGCTGACCTTGTAGAGCAGCGTGGTGGCCGCCCGTTCTGGGTCGAGGGCGGCGAGGCCGAGATGGACGGCATAGGCGGCGTCGCGCGTCCAGACGTAGGTCCACTTCTCGCCGGTCTCGAAACAGTCGCAGGCAATCGGCTCGCCGTGGCGATAGGCGCCGTCGCGGATCGACGACACGGCATTGAGGCGGGCATCGTCGATCGCCTGGGCGTGGAGGGCGTCGAACAGCGGCGAGCCGGTGACGACGCGCGGCTCGCCCGGCCGCTCCTCGATGCGGCGGCGGCGCGGCCCGTCGTCGCGCTGCGGCGCGGTGGTGATCATCTCGAAGATGCGGCGGCCGTCCCCCAGCGTCGCGACGCGGACATCGACCGCCTCGTCGCGGCCAGCCGGCTCGGTCGGATAGGGCGGAAAGGACAGGCTTTCTTCACGCATGGGACTCTCCGGAGCCACGAATCGGCGGCTTCGGGAAATCTATGCCGCCGTCATCGCAGCAGGAAGCCGTCGCTGTCGCGGCCCACCAGTTCCCAGGGCCAGACCTCCTGCACGAGAGCGCCGCCGTAGCTTTCGGCAAAGCGCGGCATGGCGGCGAGCAGCGCCTCGGCAAGGCGGCGGCCGAGGCTGTAGAGGTCGATGCGGAAGCAGGTGAGCGGCGGCGCCATGAACTGGGCGATGGTGGTGTCGGCCGAGCAACTGAGGATGGCGATATCGCGGCCCGGCTGCAGGCCGGCCTCCGCGAGGCAGGAATAGGCACCGACCACCGCCCGGTAGTGCGGAAAGATCACCGCCGTCGGCGGCGCGTCGAGGGCGAGGAAACGGGTCATCGCCTGGTAGCCGCCCTCCTCGTGGGTGTCGGCCTTGATCATCAGTTCTTCGTCGACGGCCAGGGCGTGGCCGGTGAGTTCGCGCCGGTAGGCGTCGCGCAGCATGGTGTCGAGCATGTAGCCGGGATCGCCGGTGACCAGCGCGATGCGCCGGTGGCCGAAGCCGGCCAGACGGTCGACGGCGGCCCGCATGGCGAAGTCGAAATCGAGGTCCATCCAGGGATGGCTGCCGCCGGACCAGGAGCGGCCCATGGTGGCGAAGGGGAAGCTGCGGCCGGCCAGGTAGTCGAGACGCGGATCGTCGTCGCGCGTCTCGGCAAGGATCAGCGCATCGGCCTGACGGCGC
This sequence comes from Pleomorphomonas koreensis DSM 23070, assembly GCF_000425185.1. Lineage (GTDB taxonomy): Bacteria > Pseudomonadota > Alphaproteobacteria > Rhizobiales > Pleomorphomonadaceae > Pleomorphomonas > Pleomorphomonas koreensis. The sequence continues at coordinate 91,622 of NZ_AULH01000001.1, read as the reverse complement.
TCGACGATGCGCTTCACCCGGTCGAGCATGTCGAGGCCGGGCTTGTTGAGATGGATGACCAGATCGAGGCCGTGCTCGGAGAGCCGGTCCTGGATGCCGCGCGACAGCTCCATGAAGAACATGGTGTCGGTCTTGGACGAGAGATCGGTGGAGAGCGGCAGCGCCACGACGTTGAGCGTGCCCTGGCGCAGGCTGCGGCCGGCCTGGTCGGGCGCGTAGCCGAGCGCCGCCGCCGCCTCCAGCACGCGCTTGCGCGTTTCGGCGTTGACCTCAGGGTGACCGTTCAGCGCCCGCGACACCGTGCCGATGGAGATGTTGAGATGGCGCGCCAGCTCCTTGATGCCCAATCCCTCGCCCTCCGCATCCAGCGCCGGAGCCCATTCCGGAAAGGCCGACCATCCGCCACCCGTCTTTCAGCAGAAATGCGGCGGTCGGGCAATAGGCGGAATGCCCGGTGCCGCCGGAGAAACCTGCCCTTTGCCGATATCCGCGCCGATACAAAAGCCCTTTGACAGGCGGCGCCGGCGCCGCTATCGTCGTAAACGTTTACGGAATAGAGGAAGGCCGTGGAATCGCAAGACCCACGAAGGTCTTGGCGACGAACGGCCGGCGCGCGCTCCCCGCCCGGCGGAGCGCGCCGGGGAGGACGGTTGATGAAGTTCAGCGACGGCAACTGGCTGCTGCCGGAGGGGATGAACATCCTCAATCCGCACCATGTGCATGCGGTGAGGGTCGAGGAGCGCAAGGCAGAGGTGCTGGCGCTCGCCGTGCGCGGCCGCGGCCGGGCCGACCAGATCAACGCGCCGACCCTGACGCTGACGCTGACCGCGCCGATCGAGGGCGTCATCGGCGTCCGCATCGAGCACCACCGGGGGGCGGCAAAGCGCGGCCCCGTCTTCGAGCTGTTCTCCGACGAGGATTTCCGGCCGGTCATCGACGACGGCGACACCGCCCTCGCCTTCACCTCCGGCGGCCTGACGCTGACGATTCCCAAGGACGGCACCTGGCGGACCGAGGTGACGCGCGGCGGCAAGCGGCTCACCGGCACCGGCCCGCGCGAGACCGGCCACGCCAGCGTCGCCGTCGAGCCGCCGCACGTCTTCGAGCGGCTCGACCTCGAGGTCGGCACGCTGGTCTACGGCCTCGGCGAACGCTTCTCGCCTTTCGTCAAGAACGGCCAGAGCATCGACATCTGGAACGAGGACGGCGGCACCTCGACCACCCAGGCCTACAAGAACATCCCGTTCTTCCTGACCAACCGCGGCTGGGGCCTGTTCGTCGACGATCCCGGCCGCGTCGGCTTCGAGGTGGCGTCGGAGAAGGTGTCGAAGGTGCAGTTCGCGGTGACCGGCGAGGCGCTGCAATATTACCTGATCGACGGCCCGACGCCGAAGGCGGTGCTGGACCGCTACACCCGACTGACCGGCCGGCCGGCGCTGCCGCCGGCCTGGTCGTTCGGCCTGTGGCTGACGACGTCGTTCACCACTGACTATGACGAGGACACCGTCAATGCCTTCGTCGACGGCATGTTCGAGCGCGACATCCCCCTCCACGTCTTCCATTTCGACTGCTTCTGGATGCGCGGCCTGCACTGGTGCGATTTCGAGTGGGACCCGGCGGTGTTCCCCGATCCCGAGGGCATGCTGAGGCGGCTCAGGGACAAGGGGCTGAAGATCTGCCTCTGGATCAATCCCTATATCGCCCAGGCGTCGAAGCTGTTCGACGAGGCGGCGGAGAAGGGCTACCTCGTGAAGCGGCCGGACGGCGGCGTCTGGCAATGGGATCTCTGGCAGGCCGGCCAGGCCATCGTCGACTTCACCAATCCCGAAGCGGCGGACTGGTACGCCGGCCATCTGCGGCGGCTGATCGCCATGGGCGTCGACGCCTTCAAGACCGATTTCGGCGAGCGCATCCCGACCGACGTCGTCTGGCACGACGGCTCGGACCCCGAGCGGATGCACAACTCCTATTCCTTCCTCTACAACAGGATCGTCCACGACGCGCTGGTCGAGACGCGCGGCGAGAGCGTGCTGTTCGCCCGCTCGGCCACGGTCGGCGGCCAGCGCTTCCCCGTCCACTGGGGCGGCGACTGCTATTCCGACTATCCGGCGATGGCCGAGACGCTGCGCGGCGGCCTGTCGCTCGGCCTCTCCGGCTTCGGCTTCTGGAGCCACGACATCGGCGGCTTCGAGAACACCGCCGAGGCCGATGTCTACAAGCGCTGGTGCGCCTTCGGCCTCCTGTCCAGCCACAGCCGCCTGCACGGCTCCAAGTCCTACCGCGTGCCCTGGCTGTTCGACCAGGAGGCGGAGGCGGTGCTGCGCGACTTCACGCGCCTCAAGTGTTCGCTGATGCCCTATCTCTACGCTGCCGCCGTCGAGGCGTCGGCGACCGGCGTGCCGATGCTCAGGGCGATGCTGCTGGAGTTCCCCGACGACCCCGGCGCCGAAACGCTCGACCGGCAGTTCATGCTGGGTCCGTCATTGCTCGTCGCACCGGTGTTCGATCGGGACGGCGAGGTGACGGTCTACCTGCCCGAAGGCCGCTGGACGCAGCTTCTCACCGGCGAGGTGGTGGACGGCCCGGCCTGGCGGCGCGAGAACCACGGCGTCATGAGCCTGCCGCTCTACGTGCGGCCGAACAGCCTCGTCGCCTTCGGCAAGGACGACAGCCGGCCGGACTACGACTACGCCGACGGTATCACCTTCGCCCTCTATCAGCTCGCCGACGGCGCCTCCGCCACGGCGACCGTGCCGGACCATCGCAGCGGCGCGCCGGCGCTGAAGCTGACGGTGCGGCGCGACGGCGACGTGCTGACCGCGACGCCCGACCGCGACCTCCCCTATGCCCTCCGCCTCGTCGGCGTGCCGCGCATCGTCGCGGCCGATGGCGGCGACGACTTCGAGCAGCGTTCCGGCGGCGCCACCCTCCGCGCCGCCGGTCCGCTTCGGATCACACTCCCACCGGCCTGACGGCCGCGCCTTCTCCACGGCGATCGATCCGAAGCAGGAAAACCCCGGAAGCGCCGCTTCCGGGGTTTTTCTTCAAACCTGGAAATCGATCAGAGCCGCTGTTCCGTCTCCGCGTCGAAGACGTGGACGCTGGCATCGTCGAAGGCGAGGCCGACCCGATCGCCGCTGGCGACCGCCCGGCGGCCGGTTTCCACCACCATCAGCTCGGGCGTCGTCGCCGTGCTGACGAAGGTGGTGAAGCCGGTCGATTCGGTGAAGGCGACGGCGGCAACGAGGCGGCCGTCGCCGGGCGCGGTCAGCGTCAGGTGCTCGGGCCGGATGCCGATCAACACCCGCGCGCCGACGGGCGCGGCGACGGCGACGGCAAGCTCGACCGGACCGGCGCCGAGGTCGACGGTCACCCTGCCGCCCTCCTCCACCGTCGCGGGAATGAAGTTCATGGCCGGCGAGCCGATGAAGCCGGCGACGAACTTGTTGGCCGGCTTGTCGTAGAGGTCGAGCGGCCGGCCCTGCTGCTCGATGACGCCGGCCCGCATGACGACGACGTGGTCGGCCATGGTCATCGCCTCGATCTGGTCGTGGGTGACGTAGACCGAGGTGGCGCCGAGCCGGTCGTGCAGGGCGCGGATCTCTTTCCGCATGTGGACGCGCAGGGCGGCGTCGAGATTGGAAAGCGGCTCGTCGAACAGGAAGGCCTTGGGATTGCGGATGATCGCCCGGCTCATGGCGACGCGCTGGCGCTGGCCGCCCGACAGTTCGCGCGGATAGCGGTGCAGGAGGCCGGAGAGGCCGGTGGTGGCGGCCACCTCCCCGGCGGCGCGCTTCCGCTCGGCCTTGGAAACGCCGTGCACCTTCAGCGAATAGGTGAGGTTCTCCTCCACCGTCATGTGCGGATAGAGGGCGTAGCTCTGGAACACCATGGCGACGTCGCGCCGACGCGGCGGCAGGGCCGTCACCACCTCGCCGGCGATCGAGATGTCGCCGCCGGTGATTTTTTCGAGACCGGCCAGCGAGCGCAACAGCGTCGACTTGCCGCAGCCCGACGGCCCGACCAGCGCCACGAAGCTGCCCTTGTCGATCGCAAGGTCGATGTCCTTGAGGGCGTGGAAGGCGCCGTAGTATTTGTTGACGCCGGAAAAGACGATCTGCTTCATCACTTCAGGGCTCCGGAGGTCAGACCGGAGACGATGCGCCGCTGCAGCAGCACGAAGGTCGCCAGGATGGGAGTGACGTAGATCGAGGCGAAGGCCATGATCCGGTTCCATTCGTTGGTGTTGGGGCCCATGAAGGCGTTGAGGCCGACCGAGCTGGGTTGCAGCTCGATCTCCTGGATCAGCGACTTCGAGTAGACGAACTCGCCGAAGGCCTGCATGAAGATCAGGATGGCCGAGACGAGGATGCCGTTCCTGGCCAGCGGCAGCACGATCGACCAGAAGGCGCCGGCCCGCGAGTTGCCGTCGACCAGCGCCGCCTCCTCCAGCTCCATCGGCACGCTCATGAAGGTGGCGCGCACCAGCACGATGAAGAAGGGCATGCTCTTGGCGGCGATCGCCAGCACCACCGCCGTGCGCGGGAAGTCGAGGAGGCCGGTCAGCGTGAACAGCACGAAGATCGGCGTGATCATCAGCGAGGCCGGCAGCACCTGCAGCATCAAGACCAGGAACAGGCCGACGTCGACCCAGACGTTGCGGTAGCGGGCGAGCACATAGGCGGCGCCGGTGCCGAGGCAGGCGATCAGCGCCACCGAGCCGGAGGCGATCACCACCGAGTTCCACAGGAACTGCGCCATGCCCTTCAACTGGAACACGAAGGGGAAGATCGCCCATTGGGGTTCGTCCGGCCAGAAGGAGGGCGGCGTCCTGAACATCTCCGAGCCGGTCTTCAGCGCGGTGATGTACATCCAGTAGAGCGGGAACAGGTAGACGGCGGCGAGCGCCAGCGCGACGAGAAGCAGCAGCCGGTTGCGGAAGGTCTCGCTCATCCTCGCACCTCGTGACGGGTCGACCGGACGTAGTAGACGGAGGCCAGCATCACCACGGCGATCATGATCACCGAGATGGCGGCGCCCTTGGCGAAGTCGTATTGCTTGAACGACAGGTCCCAGGCCCAGTATTGCGCCACGTTGGAGGCGTTGTTCGGCCCGCCGGAGGTGATGGCGGCGAACAGGTCGAACTGTTGCAGCGTGAAGATCAGGCCGAGCGAGATCAGCGCGCCGATGGTCGAGCGCATCATCGGCAGGGTGATGGTCCAGAAGCGGGTCAGCGCGCCGGCGCCGTCCAGCTCGGCCGCCTCGTAGAGATCGGCCGGGATCGACGACAGGCCGACCGACAGCAGGATCATGTTGAAGGAGGTGCCGAGCCAGATGTTGGCGATGATGACGCTCCAGAGCGCGAACGTCGGGTCGGAGCGCCAGAACACGTTGCCGGAGATGACGTGCAATTCGCGCAGCACGAAGTTGAAGACGCCGAAGTCGCCGGAGAGCAGCCAGTTCCAGACGGCGCCGACGACGAGGCCCGGCATCACCCAGGACACCAGGAACAGGCCGCGCAGCCAGGAGGCGCCGGGGAAATCCAGCCAGAAGAACAGGGCGAGCGCGAAGCCGAGGAGGAACTGGCCGGCGATGGAGGCGGCGAGGAAGGTCGCCGTATGCCCCATGATCGGCCAGAATTCCGGCTGGGCGACCAATTCCCGGTAGTTCTGGAAGCCGACCCACGGGCGGATGAAGCTGCCGAGGCTGAACATGTCGACGGCCTGGAAGCTCATCACCACGTTGTAGACGAGCGGCAGGCCCGACAGCACGATGAGAAAGGCCAGCGGCACGCCGATCAGGCAGAGGTCGAAGCCGCGGCCGTCGACGAGGCTGGAATAGAGGCGTCGCATCGGTCCTCCCCACGTCCGCCCCGGCGGCGGGCACGGAGCTTTGCCCCGGCGGGCGATTGCGGTCAACGGGCTGGCGCCCCGGCCAAAGCCGGAGCGCCGTCGGGGGATCAGCCGAGGATGCCCTTGATGGTGGCGGCCGCCTGGTCGAGCGCGTCCTTGGGGGTCGCCCCGCCGGTCAGCGCCGACTGGATGGCGTCCTGGATGGCCTTGGATATCTTCATCCAGTCGGGATGCGGCCCGCGCGGCTGGGCGTATTTCAGCTGCTCCATGAACACCTTGACGGCCGCGTCCTTCTTGGCGTCGCCGGTCGGCGGGATCTCGACGTTGGCGCGGGCGGCGAGCTGGCCCCACACGGGGAACACGCGCGGGTCCTGCGAAACGAAGTATTCCAGCGCCTTGAAGGCTTCGTCGGGATGCTTGGAACTCTTGAAGATCGCCCAGTTGAAGTCGCCCATGGCCGACGAGCGCGGCGCGCCGGCTTCCGGCACCGGCAGGAGCGCCACGCGCCAGTCGAACTTCGCCTCCTGCGACATGCGGTTGAGCTCCCACGGCCCGGAGATGACCATGGCGGCGTTGCCCGAATTGAAGGTGCCGGTGGAATCCCACTGGCCGCGGGTCAGCGTGTCGGGCGAGGCGAGCTTCTCGTCGAGCAGCGTCTTCCAGATGGAGAGCGCGCGGACGGCGCCGTCGGTGTTGATGTGGTCGAAGCCGCCGCCGGTCATCTGCGCCCAGGGCAGGAACTGGAAGGTGCCTTCCTCGCTGGCCTTGGCCGAGAAGGCGATGCCGTAGACGTTGCTCGCCGGGTCGTTCAGCTTGCGGGCGGCGTCGACCAGCTCGTCCCAGGTCTGGGGCGGCTTGTCGGGATCGAGGCCCTTCGCCTTGAACAGGTCGGCGTTGTAGTAGAGGGCGATGGTGTTGGTCGCCTTGGGCACGCCGTAGAGCTTGCCGTCCCAGGTGACGGAGGCGAGCGGGCCGGGGAAATAGTCCTCCTTGTGGATCACTTCCGACTTGGCGATGCGGTCGGTGAGGTCGAGGAAGACGCCGTGCGAGGCGAACAGCGCGTGCTCGGGATTGTCGATGGCGATGATGTCGGGCGCCTGGCCGGTCGAATAGGCGCGCATCGCTTCCGAGGTGACGTCGTCGAAGTGGATCTGGCGATAGACGACCTTGATGTCGGGGTTCTTCTCGCCGAATTCCTTGGCGAGGTTGAGGCCCGGCTGGCGTTCATCGTCCTGGCACCAGATGGTGATGGTGACGGGATCGGCGGCGTGCGCCGCCATGCCGAGCGCCGCGGCGCCGGCGTAGAGCACCGCCCCGAGGATTGCCGATGTCTTCATGCTCCCTACTCCTCCTGCTCTCCGGTGGCCGACGGACGGCGCCGGCGGGAGCGAAAGCGGACGGCGATCCGGCAGAACACCCAAGGTCGCGACAAGGTGCAACCCATCGTTCGCCATACATGCCGGCCGGCATGCGATGACGCTCGAAACACCCCGTCCGACAGGGCTCTCCTCCCTGCCTTTCAGCTTGTCCACTTGCTCCCGTAAACGTTTACGACGTTATGCGGAAAGGTTTGCGGCTGTCAAGACCGCCGGAGGTCGGGCGTCTCGGACGGGCGGGTGAGCGCCGCGTGGAAGTGGGAGACCGGCCGGCGTGACGCCGGCGCGGAAGGGCCTAGCCGTCCGGTGATCCGGAGCGGCGACGGCGCGGCGTCAGCCCGACAAACGCGGCGTTTTCCGGGGAAATCAGACACGCGAGCGAATGGCAGGAGCGGCGGTCCGGACGGGTCCGGGCGCCCGCCGCTCCGGGATGGTCCATGGCAACCGTCAGGCGGCGTCGTAGAGACGGCGTTCGACCAGGAAGCTGCCGCGCAGGCCGTGCAGCAGCTTGGCGCCGGCCAGCACCGCCAGATCGACCAGCGGCTCGACGAGGATCACCAGCATGTAGGCGCCGCCGAACGAACTGATGGCGGCGAAGTTGTCGACGGTGAAGCCCTGGCCATAGAAGGCCCAGAAACCGACCCAGGCGACGATGCCCGCCTGGTAGGCGGTGGAGAGGGCCAGCGCCTGCCGATATTTCAGTTCGACATAAGGCGTCGCCGGCGCGATGACCAGGCGGGCAAGCGCCGCCAACCCGAACAGCGGCACCAGCAGCGTGGTGACATTCATGCCGTATTGCGGCAGGTCGAAGGGGGCGAAGAACAGCCCCTGGATCAGCAGGCCGAGGGCCAGGCCGAAGGCGGCCGGCGCGGCGCCGAGGATCAGGAACAGCGTCGATCCCAGGATGAGATGCACCTCGGACACGCCGACCGGGTAGTGCGGCAACACTTCGAAGAAGCAGAAGACCAGCGCCGTGGCGGCAGCGCTGCGCAGGCCGAGCGACAGGACGCCGCTGTCGCGGGCCGTCCGCCACGCGAGCCTCAGGCCGTAACCGGCGGCGCCCGCCGCCGTCAGATAGCTGAGCCACATTTTGCCGTCGGCCACCAGGCCGGGTTCGATATGCATGTCCATCTCCTTTTCCGTCTCACCCGACGGAAGCCGATCATTGCCGCAAGGCCGGTCTCCTGGCTCGTGGATCGCCGTCTGCCGTCCGCCTTCCCAGGGGTTTCCCGGTGGCGCCTTGGACGGAGACTCACCACGCACAGTCGCGGGGGCGGCCGGGGCTTCGGATGCAATCCGTTCCCCGTTCCCGTTTCATCCCGGCGGCGGCATGCCGACGGAACACCTTGCATGCCTCATCTGCCGGCAGGCGCCTTTCCCTGTCAACGGGGCTGGCGGCGACGGCTCCTGCCACAAAGCCGGCCGGTACTGATTTTTCTGTGGATTACCAATAGGTTGAATTCTGACCATCTGGTCAAAATGTACGTTTTCATGTTCAGAATCAGCACCTCATGCACCGAGCCGCCGACAGCGGCCGTATTCGGCTGCTCTTTCGCCTTTGCCGAGCTTGGGGATAGTGACGATCTCGCCTTTCCACGCGGCCGTCCGGGGGACGCCGCATCACAAGACGAGATGATCATGACAGACAGCCCAGCCGAAGGCTGGTTTCCGCGCTGGAAGCCGACCACCGCCGACCGCGTCGCTCCCGATGAGCGGCTGCCCTGGCCGCAGACCCTCATCGCCGGTTTCCAGCACGTGGTCGCCATGTTCGGCTCGACGGTGCTGGCGCCGATCATCATGGGGTTCGACCCCAACGTCGCGGTGCTGTTCTCCGGCATCGGCACGCTGATCTTCTTCCTGGTGGTCGGCGGCCGCGTGCCGTCCTACCTCGGCTCGAGCTTCGCCTTCATCGCCGTGGTGATGGCCGCCTCCGGCTATTCCGGCACCGGCGCCAACATCAACATCGGCGTGGCGCTCGGCGGCATCATCGCGGCCGGCGCTCTCTACGCGCTGATCGGCCTCGTGGTCATCAAGATCGGCTATGGCTGGATCGAGAAGCTGATGCCGCCGGTGGTGACGGGCGGCATCGTGGCGGCCATCGGCCTCAACCTGGCGCCGATCGCCGTCAAGGGCATCTCGGCCACCGGCTTCGACCGGGTGGTCGGCCTGATCACCATCGTGGCGGTGGGCGCCGCCGCCGTCTACGCGCCGGGCATGCTGCGCCGCATTCCGGTGCTGATCGGCGGCCTCGTCGGCTACATCATCTACTGGCTGGGCGCCGCTCCGTTCGGCGATGCGCCGATCGACTTCGCGAGACTCGACGCCGCGCCGTGGTTCGGCATGCCGTCCTTCACCGCCCCGGTCTTCTCGACCAGCGCCATGGCGCTGATCGCGCCGGTGGCGATCATCCTGGTCGCCGAGAACCTCGGGCACATCAAGGCGATCGGCGCCATGACCGGCCGCAGCCTCGATCCCTACGTCGGCCGGGCCTTCCTGGGCGACGGCCTCGCCACCATGCTGTCCGGCTCGTTCGGCGGCACCGGCGTCACCACCTACGCCGAGAACATGGGTGTGATGGCCGTCACCCGCATCTACTCGACGCTGGTGTTCGTGGTGGCGGCGGTGATCGCCATCCTCCTGGGCTTCTCGCCGAAGTTCGGCGCGCTGATCGGCACCATCCCCGGCCCGGTGATCGGCGGCCTCTCCATCGTCATCTTCGGCCTGATCACCGCCACGGCCGGCCGCATCTGGGTGGAGAACAAGGTCGACTTCTCCGAGACCAAGAACCTGATCACCACGGCGGCGGCGGTGATCGCCGGCGCCGGCGACCTGACGCTGAACATCGGCGGCTTCACGCTGGGCGGCATCGGCACCGCCACCTTCGGCGCCATCCTGCTCTACGCGCTGCTCGACCGCGGCCCGAAGACCGCCGACTGACGCCTTTCCGGCCATGCCGGCGCCCGCCGGCCGTTCCGGAAGCTCCGGGGCGGCCGGCGGGCTTTTTCTTGTCCGCTGCCGGCCCGTCTCGGGAAAACTGAAGCTCACCACAAGAAAATACGAATCGCGGCAGAGGCTTGCAGGTCTTGGACAGGCGAGGCGACGGCGTTATATTCGGGGTGCAAAGAAAAGATGAGACCAAGGGTTCCGGGATCGCCCGGAACAGGAAAGGAAGACGATCATGTTCGGCAATCTCAAGCGCCTCGCCAAGACCTTCCGCGCCCCGGCCGCCGGCGAGCGCGAGCTGGTGTACATCGCCGCCGCCACCGATCGCTACGACCTCGAAGCCCGCGAGCGCCATGTGGCGCGCGGCAGCTACGCCTTCGGCGGCTGAGCCGCCCGCCCGCAAGGGCACACCGATCGCGGCCGACCACCCCGGCCGACGCCGAGCGCTCGATTTCCCTGACCGGATCGGGCGCTTTGCCGTTTCCGCGGCGTGCGCCGGTCAAGCGCCACCGACGGCCGCCTTTTCCTTCGTTTCCACCGGCGTTTCCACCGGCATTTCCGCCGGGGCCGCCAGCCGCGGCACGTCGAGGAAATGGATGCCGACGTCGGCGGTGCCCTCGATGCGGCCGACGATCGCCTCGGCGAGCCAGCGCCCGGCAGCGCGGAAATCCTCGTGCGCCGTCTCGATGGCCGGCCGGAACTTCCGGAACAGGTTGGAGGATTCCTTCACCACCACGTCGAAATCGCGGCCGAGCACCAGACCGGCGGCCTCGGCGCCGGCGGTGGCCGACAGCGCCGCCACGGCGCTGCCGCAGACGAAGCCGTCCGGACGTTCCCCGCTTTCGATCAGCCGGTAGATCTCGGCCTGGATCAGTTCGTGCGGACTGTCGGTGTCGATGGCGCCGAACGGAATCTCCCTGAGGCCCAGGGCCTTGACGCCGCGTTGGAACCCGGCGGCCATGTGGCGGGCATAGGTCAGATGCGGCGGCGGCCCGACCAGCGCCAGGGAGCGGCGGCCGAGGCTGGCGAGGCGCCGCACGGCGCTTTCCGCATAGGCGTCGTTGTCGAAGTCGAAATAGGGATGCTCCAGCCCCATGTCGGTGCGGCCGTGCGTCGCGAAGGGCACGCCGCGCTCGGTGAGGAAGCGGACGCGGGCATCGTCGGGCTCGATGCGCGCGAACAGGATGCCGTCGGCGGTACCGGCCTCGACGATGTTGCGCACCGGGCCGAGCGGATCGGCGGCCGGATCGTGCAGCATGACCACCAGCTGGTAGGTCGAGGCCGACAGCGCCTCGGAGATGCCGTAGATCAGCTGCGAATTGATGCCCAGCTCCTCCGATTCGGTGGCCAGCACCAGCGCGATGACGTGGCTGCGCCCGGTCCGGAGACGGACGCCGGCCCGGTTCGGCTGGTAGCCGAGCTGCTCGGCCAGGAAGCGGACGCGCGCCTTGGTCTCCTCGCCGATGTCCGGCGCGTCGTGCAGGGCGCGCGACACCGTCGTCACGCCGAGACCGGCGAGGCGGGCGATGGTCTTCAGCGTCGGCCGGCGGCCGGCGCGCATCTCTTCGTCAAGCATTGTCTCGCCGTTCAAGGGCTGTTTTCCGGTCGCCGCTTTCGGCGCCGCTCCTCCCGAACTGTCATCCTATCTCCCTTTGGCGAAGAACGAAACGGAGGCTTGCGTATCGTTGCGCGTTTCGCTAAGTCTACTGTAACGTTACAGATCGAGAGTGCCGCGGGCAGCCCGCGGGAGGCGCTTGGGGCAGGCCGCCGCGTATCCGACCGGATCCTGGAGAAGATTCGCAAGGAAAAACAAGGGCTTGCCGGGGTTGGGAATGAATGGGGGCAGTCCCTGCCCTTGTTCCGCCGTTGGCTTTCCGGTCGGATCGTTTGGGTGCTCCCCTTTTCCTGACCGTCGACGCCGACAGCCCCGGCCCGACAACCGGCTCCCGGCAGAAACGCCCGTCGAGAAGATCTTCGGAGGTGGCGAGGAGGTCGCCGCCGCAGGAGGAGGAAAGGGAGGAATCTATGTCCTTTGCTATCGATCGCCGCACCTTCGCGGTGGTGACGGCCGCCGCGCTGATGGCCACGGTGGCCGGCTCGGCGCTCGCCCAGTCGGGCGAGTATCCGCGCAACGAGACGCTCTACATGAGCGGCGCCCAGTGGGGCAACATCGTCGGCTTCAACCCCTATTTCGGCAATTTCGCCAACGGCTTGGTCGGCCTCGTCAACGAGACGCTGTTCCGTTACGATCCGATCGCCGACAAGTATATCGACTGGCTGGCCGAGAAGGGCGAGTGGGAGAGCGACACCGTCTACAAGGTGACCATCCGCTCGGGCATCAAGTGGAGCGACGGCGAGGACTTCACCGCCGAAGACGTCAAGTGGAACATCGACCTCGGCAAGCTGCCGACCATCTGGTGGAGCGACCTCTACAAGTCCATCAAGAGCGTCGAGACCTCCGGCAACACCGTGACGGTGACCTTCGACGGCACGCCCAACTACCAGGCCTGGCAGAACGCCGTCTGGAACATCCCGATGATGAAGCCCTCGCAGTGGAAGGACCACGCCACCGAGGCCGAGATCACCTCCTGGACGCCGGACGCGCCGATCGGCACCGGCCCCTATGTGTTCGACAAGTCCGGCTACGACCCGACCACCCGCGTCGTCTGGACCAAGACGCCGGACGGCTGGTGGGCGTCGAAGGCCGGCATCTCGCCCGACCCAAAGCCGAAGTACATCATCGACCTCGTCAACTCCTCGAACAACGTGGCGCTCGGCCTGCTGCTGGCCGGCCGCCAGGACCTCAACAACAACTTCCTGCCGGGCGTGGCGACGCTGATCGCCGGCGGCTACGGCCTGCACACCTATTACGACAAGCCGCCCTACATGCTGCCGGCCGTCACCTCCTGGCTGCTGCCCAACACCAAGAAGGCGCCGCTCGATGACGCCGCCTTCCGCCGGGCGCTGGCCTTCTCCATCAACACCGACCAGATCGCCAAGGTCGACTACGGCAACGTCGTGCTGCCGGCCAGCCCGACCGGCCTCCTGCCGGTGTGGGACAAGTACATCGACCAGGCGGCGGTGAAGGAGCACGGCTTCAGCTACGATCCCAAGAAGGCGGCCGAGATCCTCGACAAGGCCGGCTACAAGAAGGGCGCCGACGGCTTCTACCAGACGCCGAAGGGCGAGCCGATCGACCTGAAGATCGAAGTCCCGTCGGGCTGGTCGGACTGGATGCAGGCGGTGCAGATGATCTCGGCCGACGCCAAGGAAGTCGGCATCAAGATCACGCCGAAGTATCCGGACTTCAACACCTACCAGTCGTCTCGCAACACCGGCAATTTCGATCTGATGATCGAGAATTCCCAGCCGCTCAGCGACACGCCCTACACCTACTACCGCTACCTCTACCAGCTGCCGATCCTGAAGTCGCAGACCAACTACAACTTCGCGCGCTTCGAGGACAAGGAGGCCTGGGACCTCACCGTGGCGCTCGCCAAGACGCCGCGCTCCGACATCGACAAGATGAAGGAGATCACCGGCAAGCTGCAGGTCCGCTTCATGGACGAGCTGCCGATGATTCCGCTGTGGTACAACGGCGCTTGGGCGCAGATGAGCACCACCACCTGGACCAACTGGCCGGCCGACGGCACCGACCGCCAGTTCATCCCGATCTCCTGGCGCGGCTGGTTGCAGATGACCGGCCTCGACACGATCACCCACCTCGAGCCGGCCGGCCAGTGACCGGCAGGCGGGATCCGGCCTCAGCCGCCGGGTCCCGCATGCGTCGCTCCCGCATCCCGGCGGACGTGCCGCCGGGATGCTCCGCCCCGCCCGATCGACAAGGTTGCCGGCGCCCACGGGCGGCCGCGGCAGCGCGCCGCGACCGCTCCTTCGGGGGATCGGCCTTTTCGTCGCGATTTCCGGAGCCCCGACCGTGCTGCGCTACCTTGCCCGGAAGCTGTTCATCTATCTCCTGACCTTCATCGTCGCGGTGACGATCGACTGGGCCATCCCGCGCTTCATGCCGGGCAATCCGGTCGACGCGCTGGTGTCGCGCATCGCCATGATGCCGGATGCCAACGCGGCGCTGACCTCCTATTTCATGGCCGCCTTCAACCTCGACCAGCCGCTGTGGCAGCAATACTTCAATTTCTGGAAGGCGCTCTTCAACGGCGACCTCGGCCGCTCGATCATGCTGTTCCCGACGCCGGTGACCACGCTGATCGGCCGCGCCCTGCCCTACACGCTCGGCCTGCTGCTGCCGTCGATCTTGCTCTCCTGGTACGTCGGCAACATGGTCGGCGCGCTGGCCGCCCGCCGCAAGATCCTCGACAACACGGTGCTGCCGCTCGGCTACCTGCTCACCGCCACGCCCTACATGTGGCTCGGCATCCTGCTGGCCTGGCTCCTCGGCTCGGTGCTCGGCTGGTTCCCGCTGGCCTTCGGCTACGACCAGGCGCTGAAGGCCGAGTGGACGTGGCGCTTCTTCGGCAGCCTGGTGTTCCACTGGGTGCTGCCGTTCGCCTCGCTGTTCCTGGTGGCGCTGGGCGGCTGGGCGATCGGCATGCGCAACATGATCATCTACGAGCTGGAAAGCGACTACGCCAACTACCTGCAGGCGCTCGGCGCGCCGGCGCGCCTCGTTCGCAAATACGCCTTCCGCAACGCCATGCTGCCGCAGATCACCGGCCTCGCCCTGCAACTCGGGGCCGTGGTCGGCGGCGCGCTGGCCACCGAGATCGTCTTCTCCTATCCCGGCCTCGGCTGGCTGGTGCTGTCGGGCATCCAAAACCAGGACTATTTCGTCATCCAGGGGGTGTTCCTGTTCATCATCGTCGGCGTGCTCTTGGCCAATCTCATCGTCGACATCGTCTACGTCGTCGTCGACCCGCGCACGCGTGTCGGCCTGCAGGGAGACGCCGCATGACCAGCACCGACAGCGCCGCGCCGGCCGCCGCCGGCAAAACCCACGGCAACGAGTTCCTCTATTTCGCCAGCCGCAACACCAAGCTGGTGATCGGCACCGTCGTCTTCGTACTGTTCCTCCTCGCCGCCATCTTCGGACCGATGCTGGCCGCCTACCAGCCGATGACCTTCGACGCGCCGCCCGGCCTGCCGCCATCGGCCGAGCACTGGTTCGGCACCACGCTGTTCGGGCAGGACGTGTTCTCGCAATTCGTGCACGGCCTGCGCTCCAGCTTCATCGTCGGCGCGCTCGGCGGCATCACGGCGGCGGCGATCGGCATGTTCGTCGGCTTCTTCGCCGGCTATCGCGGCGGCCTCGTCGACGAAGTGCTGAACATGCTGACCAACGTCGTGCTGGTCATTCCCACCTTCGCCGTGCTCCTGGTGGTCGCCGCCTATCTCTCGGTGCGCGGCCTCGGCACCGAGGCGCTGTTCATCGGCCTCACCTCCTGGCCGTGGGCGGCGCGTGCCATCCGCGCCCAGACCTTCTCGCTGACCTCGCGCGACTTCGTCGATATGGCCCGCCTCAACGGCGAGGGCACGTTCCGCATCATCTTCGGCCAGATCGCGCCGAACATGAGCTCCTATCTGGTGATGACCTTCATCCTGCTGTTCGGCGGCGCCATCCTCACCGCCGCCATGCTCGACTTCATCGGCCTCGGGCCGACCGACGGCATCTCGCTCGGGCTGATGATGAACTATTCGGTGATGAACGCCGCGCTGCAACTCGGCATGTGGTGGTGGTTCGTGCCGCCGGGCCTCGCCATCACGGGAATCGTCGGCTCGCTCTACGTGATGAACGTCGGCCTCGACGAGGTGTTCAATCCCAAGCTGAGGGCGCTCTGACATGCTGGCGGTATCCGACCTCAGGATTCACTATCGGACGCTGTCCGGCTCGGTCAAAGCGCTCGACGGCGTCAGCTTCTCGGTGGCCGACGGCGAGATCATGGGCCTGGCCGGCGAATCGGGCTGCGGCAAGTCGACGCTCGGCAAGGCGCTGATCCGCCTCGAGGAGCGCATGCAGTATGTCGGCGGCGAGGTGTCGCTCGACGGCGCGGCGCTGCCGATCGCCGACGACAGGGCAATGGTGCCCCACCGCTTCCGCAAGATTTCGATCGTGCCGCAATACGCCATGAGCGCGCTCAACCCGACGCGCCGCATCGGCCGGATGATCGACGAGTTGCTCGATTCGCGCGGCATCAGGGGAGCGACCCTCAGGCCCGAGCTGGAGCGGCGCCTCGCCATCCTCGGCCTTGCGCCCGACGTGCTCGGCATGTACCCGATCGAGCTGTCCGGCGGCATGAAGCAGCGCGTCGTCATGGTGCTGTCGACGCTGCTCGACCCGTCGCTGCTGATCGCCGACGAGGTGACCTCGGCGCTCGACGTCGCCTCGCAGAAGAAGGTGGCCGGCGCGCTGGTGGAGTTCCGCGACCGCGGCTTCGTCAAGTCGATGATCGTCGTCACCCACGATCTGGCCATCCTCGCCCAGATCGCCGACAGCATCCTGATCATGTATGCCGGCAAGCTGGCCGAGAAGGCGCCGACCCGCACCATCATCGAGGCGCCGGCCCATCCCTACACGCGCCTCCTGCTGGGCTCGCTGCCCGAGGTGGGCATCCGCTTCGAGGAACGGCGGCTGCCGGGCATCAAGGGCCGGCCGCCGTCGCTGCTGGCGCCGCCGCAGGGCTGCCGCTTCCGCGATCGCTGCCCCCTGGCCTTCGACAAGTGCGCCGTGGAACCGCCCTTCGTCGAGATCGCCCCCGGCCATCAGGTCGCTTGCTGGAAGGCGGACGCCCATGCTGAAGGTTGAGAACGTCTCCAAGCTCTACCGCTCCGGCGCCTTCGGCGGCAAGAAGACGCGCGTCATCCACGACGTCGACTTCGAGGTGAAGCCGGGCGAGGTGGTGTCGCTGATCGGCGAGAGCGGCTCCGGCAAGACCACGGTCGGCCGGATGATCCTGCGCCTCACCTCGGTCAGCGAAGGCCGCATCACTTTCGACGGCGAGGACATCTCGACGCTGAAGGGACCGTCCCTCAAGGCCTATTACCGCCGCGTCCAAGGCGTGTTCCAGGACCCGTTCAGCTCGTTCAACCCGATCTTCAAGGTCGGGCGCGTCTTCCGCACGCTACGCCGCGAGTTCCTGGCCGACCTCGACGACGCCGCCTTCGCGACGCGTCTGACCGGCGCGCTCAATGCCGTCGGGCTCGAGGTGGCCGCCCTCGACAAGTATCCGCACCAGATGAGCGGCGGTCAGTTGCAGCGCCTGTTGATCGCCCGGGCGCTGGTCCTCGACATCCGCCTGCTGATCGCTGACGAGATCATCTCGATGCTCGACGCATCGACGCGCATCGACGTGCTCAACCTCCTCGGAGACCTCAAGCAACGGGGCCTGTCGATCATCTTCGTCACCCACGATCTGGCGCTCGGCAACTATATTTCCGACCGCATCGTCATCCTGCAGAAGGGCGCCATCGTCGAGATGGGGGCGACCGAGGCGGTGTTCGGCGATCCGCAGCACGCCTACACGCGCGGCCTGATCTCCGCCGTGCCGCAGTTGCACCGGCGCTGGAGCGACGCCGAGCTGAAGGACCTCGGCCTCGTCGCCGACACGGCACGAGCCGGCGGCCGGCTGGTCGCCTATCGGGAGAACCACGCGGTGCGCGTCTATTTCTGAGCCGCGCCGGAGCCGTTAGGCCCCGGTCCGCCACCAGCTGCCGCCGACCGGCAGGGCGACGAAGGCATCCTCCTCAAGGCCGGCGGCGGCGCGCGCCGTCGCCAAGCGCTGCGGCGGCTCATCGAGCGGCTCGTCGGTGAGCTGGAAGCAACCCCAGTGGATGGCGATGCTCGCCCTGGCGCCGATCTCGCGGTGGGCGGTGACCGCCTCCTCGGGGTCCATGTGATGCGCCTTCATGATATGGCGCGGCTCGTAGGCGCCGATCGGCATCAGCGACAGATCGAACAGGATGCCGTTGCGCTCGCGGCCGGCCAGATGCTGGCGCGTCGCCCGGTAGTGCGGGCCATAGCCGCTGTCGCCGCCGAAGTAGCAGGAGAAGCCGTCCGCGAACATCGCGACAGCGCCCCACAGCATCTGGTTGCGATCGCGAAGGCCGCGCGCCGACCAATGTCGCGCCGGCGTCAGCATGAACTCGACGCCGCGATAAAGGTGGCTCTCCCACCAGTCGAGTTCGACGGAATTGTCGATGCCCCAGCGCTTCAGCAACTGGCCGACGCCGAGCGGAACCACGAACAGGGTGCGGTCGCCGCCGCGCCGGGCGAGGTGGCGCACCGAGGCGCGGTCGAGATGGTCGTAATGGCCGTGCGAGATCACCACCACGTCGATGGGCGGCAGGCGGTCGAGGGTGATGCCGGGCGGCACGGCGCGCCGGGGGCCGAGAAAGCCGACCGGCGAGGCACGCTCGCTGAATACCGGATCGGTCAGGATGGAGAGGCCGCCCATGCGCAGCAGCACCGTCGAATGGCCGATGAAGGTGGCCGAGGTCTCGGGCCCGGCGATGCGGTCGAGGTCCGGCTCGACGACCGGCGTCGGCGCGGCCGGCGGCTTGGGCAGACCGGCACGACGCGAGTCCCGCTTCCAGGCCAGCACGTCGCGGAAGGACGTGCGATGATCGGCCTCGGGGTCGCGGAAGCCGTCGGACGTGTGGTGAGGTTTGCCGGGATCGTAATGGGGATTCATGCGGGGCGGTCGCTCCGGTGATCGCTGGGGATTAGGGCAATATGGCGTTCCAGCGCAAAATCGCCACCCCCCAGGAACTACTTGTCCCACACGATGGCGTGAGTCTCAGGCGGCGGCCGGCAGATGCTCCGCCCAGGTGACCAGCGCCACCCGGCCGGCGTCGGTCAGCCGGTAGACGCCGCGCTCCACCCGCTCGAACCAGCCGTAGACATCGGCTTGCAGGATTTTGGCGGCGTCGGGAGCGACCGGCCTGAGGTCGCGCGGCCGCGCCGGCCCGTCCGCCAGCGCCCGGGCAACGGCGAGCGCCTGCTGCCGGTAGGCGGTCATCTGCGGCAGGCGCGTCGAGCCGCCCAGGACGGGATCGCCGCGCCGGCGACGGAATTCGTCGACGATGCGCGAACGGCGGCGGCCGTCGCGTCGCGGCTTCCAGGGCGCCGGCTCGACGATCACCTCGATCCGGCCCGTCGCGGTGACGGCCATGAGGCCGAAGCCGAGGAACCGACATAGCTTTCTGACGCGCGGGTCGCCCTCGCGGCCGCGGCCGCGCTTGGAGGCGGCGATGGCGAGCCATATCTCGTCGGCCGCCGCCGTGCGGTCGACCGCCTGCAACACCAGCTCCAGCGTGAAGGCGCGTTTCAGTTCGCCGATCACCAGCAGTTCCGGTTCGCCGTCCGAAAGGCCGACGAGGTCACAGCCTTTCACCTCGCCCTTGACGGCGAGCCCGAGGCTTTCGAGGTGGCGCTTGACGGGCAGGTAGAGGTCGGTTTCCACGGGGCGAAATTCCGATGACGTTGCGGGGGCGCGCGGCGTCTCAGCCGGCCGCCTCCCGCGAAAAACCCTTGCTCGCCACCATCAGCCTGGCGGTGTAGTCGGACACCGTGCGGCCGGCGGCGAGATCGGCGGCAGAGAGCATTTCCACCACCTCGCCCTCGCGCATCACCGCGAGGCGGCTGCACATGTGGGTGACGACGCCGAGATCGTGGCTGACCATCAGGTAGGTGAGGCCGCGGCGGGCGCGCACCTCTTCCAGCAGATTCAGCACCTCGGCCTGCACCGAGGCATCGAGCGCCGAGGTCGGCTCGTCGAGCAGCAGGATCTCCGGCTCGACGATCAGCGCGCGGGCGATGGCGACGCGCTGGCGCTGGCCGCCGGAGAGCTGGTGCGGATAGCGGAAGCGGAAGGACGGACCGAGGCCGACCTCGTCGAGCGCCCGGAGAATGCGCGTCTCGGCGTCGCCGATGCCGTGGATGGCCAGCGGCTCGACCAACTGGCGGTCGACGGTCTGGCGCGGGTGCAGCGAGGCATAGGGGTCCTGGAACACCATCTGCACGGCGCGGCGGAAGGCGTGGCTGCGGCGGCTGCCGGAGAGCGTCTCGCCGGCAACGGTGATCGAACCGCCGCTCGACGGCGCCAGCCCGGTGATGGCGCGCAAGAGCGTCGACTTGCCCGAGCCGCTCTCGCCGACCAGGCCGAAGGACTCGCCCTTCTCCACGGCGATGCTCACCGCCTTCAGCGCCCGGAACTCGCGGAAGGTCACCGACAACCCGTCGATGGCGATCTCGATGGTCATGCGGCCCACTCCTTCCGCCGTTCGAGGACGGGCAGCGGATGGCGGTCCTCGCCGATCTTCGGCGTGCAGTCCAAGAGCCCGCGCGTATAGGGATGGCGGGCGTGGCTGAGGTCGGCGGTGGCCAGTTCCTCGACGATGCGGCCGGCATACATGACGATCACCCGGTCGCAGAAGGAGGAGACCAGGCGCAGGTCGTGGCTGATGAAGATCAGGCCCATGCCGGTGTCGCGCACCAGCCGGTCGAGGATGCCGAGCACTTCCAGCTGGACGGTGACGTCGAGCGCCGAGGTCGGCTCGTCGGCGATCAGCAGTTCCGGGCCGCAGACCAGCATCATGGCGATCATCGCCCGCTGGCCCATGCCGCCCGACACCTCGTGCGGGTAGAGGCCGAACAGCCGTTCCGGATCGCGGATCTGCACCGCCTCCAGCATGGCGAGCGCCCGTTGCCGCGCCTCCTTCTTGGTGACCTTCTCGTGCTGGCGCAGCGTCTCGGTGATCTGGCGGCCGATGGTCATCACCGGGTTGAGCGAGAACTTGGGGTCCTGGAGGATCATCGCCATGCGGCTGCCGCGCAAGGTCCGCCAGTCGGCCGGGCCGGCGTTCAGGAGATCGACGCCGGAGAAGGTCATGGCGTCGGCGCGGACGATGCCGGGCTTGGGCGTCAGGCCCATGACGGCGCGGCCGGTCTGCGACTTGCCCGAGCCGCTCTCGCCGACGATGCCCAGCCGTTCGCGGCCGAGGTCGAAGGAGATGCCGCGCACCGCCTCGATGAGGCCGGTGCGGGTCGGGTAGGTGACCGACAGGTTGCGGACGGCGAGCAGCGTCATCGGCCGGCCTCCCTGGGGTCGAGGGCGTCGCGCAGGCCGTCGCCCAGGAGGTTGAAGCCGAGGCTGACGATCAGGATGGCGATGCCGGGCATGGTGGCGACCCACCACTGATCGAGGATGAAGCGGCGACCGGAAGCGATCATCGCCCCCCATTCGGGCAGCGGCGGCTGGGCGCCGAGGCCGAGGAAGCCGAGGCCGGCCGCCGTCAGGATGATGCCGGCCATGTCGAGGGTGACGCGGACGATCAGCGAGGAGAGGCACATCGGCATGATGTGGCGGACGACGATGCGGGCCGGCGAGGCGCCCATCAGGCGGACGGCGGCGATGTAGTCGGAGTTGCGCACGCCGAGCGTCTCGGCGCGGGCGAGGCGGGCATAGGGCGGCCAGGAGGTCAGCGCGATGGCGATCACCGCGTTCTCGATGCCCGGCCCGAGGGCGGCGACGAAGGCCAGCGCCAGGATCAGCTTGGGGAAGGCGAGGAAGATGTCGGTGACGCGCATCAGCGCCGCGTCGATATAGCCGCCGGCAAAGCCGGCCACCGTGCCGATCAACAGCCCGACCGGCGCGGCGATGACGGCGACCAGCGCCACCACGGCGAGCGTGATGCGCGAGCCGTAGATGAGGCGGGACAGGATGTCGCGGCCGAGATCGTCGGTGCCGAGCAGGAAGCCGGGCGTGCCCGGCGGCTTGAGGCGGGCGCCGGCGAGATCGCCGACGGTGGCCGAATGCGGGGCAAGGAAGGCGGCGAAGGCGGCAACCAGCACCAGGACCAAGATGATCAGGAGGCCGGTGACGGCGAGCCGGTTCTCCGAGAAGCGCCGCCAGGTGACGTAGGCGCGGCCGAGCCGGGCCTGCCCGCGCGAGCGCGGCTCGGCGGTGAGCAGCCAGTCCCGCCAGCCTGCGGCGGAGGGCGTCGAGGGAGCGGTCATTTGGCGTGCGTCCTCGGATCGAGCATGCGGTAGAGCAGGTCGGACAACAGATTGATGGCGATGAACACCGTGCCGATGACGATGGTGCCGCCGAGCACGGCGTTCATGTCGGCGTTCTGCAGCGAGTTGGTGATGTAGAGGCCGATGCCCGGCCAGGAGAACACCGTCTCGGTCAGCACCGATCCCTCGAGGAGGCCGGCGTAGGACAGGGCGACGACGGTGGTGAGCGGCACGGCGGCGTTGCGGAGCGCGTGGACCCAGATGATGCGGCGTTCGCTGAGGCCCTTGGCGCGGGCGGCGACGATATACTCCTGGCCAAGCTCGTTCAGCATGAAGGAGCGCGTCATGCGGCTGATGTAGGCGAGCGAGAAATAGCCGAGCAGCGCGCCGGGCAGGATGATGTGGCGGAAGGCGTCCCAGAGCACGTCCCACTGGCCCGTCCAGGCGGCGTCGACGAGATAGAGGCCGGTGATGGGCGTGAAGGTGTATTCGTAGGCGACGTCGAGCCGGCCGGGATAGGCCACCCATTTCAGCTTGGCGTAGAACAGCAGCAGCGACAGGAGGCCCAGCCAGAAGATCGGCACCGAATAGCCGATCAGGCCGACGATGCGCACCACCTGGTCGGCGATGGAGCCGCGACGGACGGCGGCGAGCACGCCGAGCGGCACGCCGAGGCCGGCGCCGATCAGCGTGCCGACGGTGGCCAGCTCCAGCGTCGCCGGGAACACCCTGATGATGTCCTCCATCACCGGATGGGTGGTCAGCACGGATATGCCGAAGTCGCCGGTCAGCGCCTGGCGGAGATAGATCAGGAACTGCTGCCAGAGCGGCAGGTTGAAGCCCATCTCCTCGCGGATACGCTCGACCACCGCCATCGGCGCCCGGTCGCCGACGATCGCCAGCACCGGATCGACCGGCACGACGCGGCCGATGAAGAAGGTGACGGCGATCAGGCCGAGATAGGTGGTGGCCAGCATGACGGCGAAGCGGCCGATATCGGCCAGCACGCCGCGGGCGCGCCTGAAAGCCAGGCTCCGTCTGGCGTCGGAGAGAGACAAGGGCTTCCTCACTTGCGGGGGATTCGGAAGCGCCGCCCCCTGGAGGAGGCGGCGCGGCCGATCATTCCTTGGAGATCGGGGCGACGAAGTTGGTGTCGAAGGACGGTCCCAGCTTGAAGCCCTTCAGCTTGGCCGCATAGGCCGCCACCTCGGTCTGCTGGTAGAGCATCACGAAGGGGCCGCTCTCCTGCACCTTCTTCTGCAGGTCGGCATACATGGCGGCGCGCTTGGCGGTGTCCTTCTCGAGGAGGGCCGCCTTGGTCTCGGTGTCGAGTTCCTTGGGATCCCAGGCGTTGCGCCAGGCCAGCGTCTTGACCTTGCCCTCGTCGGAATTGTCCGGGTTGGCGGTGAAGGTCTCGGCGTTGGAGTTGGGATCCCAATAGTCCGAGCCCCACTGGCCGATGTACATGTCGTGCTGGCGGGCGCGGTACTTGGTCAGCGTCTGCTTGCCGTCGCCGGGGATGATCTGCAGCTTGACGCCGGCCTCGGCCAGCGACTGCTGGAAGCTCTCGGCGATGCCGGTCACCGGCTGGGTGTTGCGGGTATCCATGGTGACGGAGAAGCCGTCCTGGAGCCCGGCCTTGGCGAGCAGCTCCTTGGCCTTGGCGACATCCAGCTTGAACGGCTTGTCGTCGATGGAACCGAGCTGGCCCTTGGGCAGGAAGGACTGGTGGATCTCGCCGACGCCCTTGATCAGCGTGGCGCCGATGGCGTCATAATCGACCAGATATTTGAAGGCCTCGACCACTTCGGGCTTGGACAGGTTGGGATTCTTCTGGTTGAGCGAGATGTAGTAGACAGTGCCCTTGGGCGCCGAGGTGGTGGCGAGATCGGCGTTCTTGGCGACGGCGTCGAGGTCGCCCGGTTCGAGGTTGCGGGCGATGTCGACGTCGCCGTTCTCCAGCGCCAGGCGCTGGCCGGCGCTCTCCTTCATGTGGCGGTAGATCACCCGCTTCAGCTTGGCCGGCTCGCCGAAATAGTTGTCGTTGCGTTCGAGAACGACCGCCTCGTTGGCCTTCCAGACCATGATCTTGAAGGCGCCGGAGCCGGCGGAGTTGGTCTTCAGCCAGTCGTTGCCGAAGTCGGTGTCCCACTTGTATTCGTCGGACGGCGTCACCGCCTTGGCGTGCTCCATGACCAGCTTCTTGTCGACCACGGCGGCCGGCGCCGACGACAGCACGTTGAGCACGAAGGACGAGGCGTAGGGCTTGTCGACAGTGAGCGTGACGGTGGAGGGATCGACGGCCTTGACCTTGTCGGTCACGTTGTCGCCGGTGAGACCGAACTGGTTGAGCAGGAAGGCCGGGCTCTTGTCCATCTTGATCAGCCGCTCGATCGTGAACACGACGTCGTCGGCGGTGATCGGGTTGCCGGAGGCGAACTTCAGGTCGGGCTTCAGCTTGAAGGTATAGGTGAGGCCGTCATCGGAAATGGTCCAGCTCTGTGCGATGTCGGGCTCGACCCTGGTGGTGTCGTTGATGTCGAGGCGGACCAGCAGCGAATAGGTGTTGCCGGTGACCTCGGCCGTCGAGATCTCGAAGGCTTCCTGCGGATCGAGCGAGATGATGTCGTCGATGGCGAAGGCCTCGACCAGCGTGTCGGCCGGCGTGCCGGCGAAGGCCGGGCCGCCAAGGGCAACGAAGGCGGCAAGCGCTGCGCCCGCCGACAGATGTCTCAGATGCTGCGTCAGGATAGGCATGGTCATGTTCGGGTTCCCCTTTTTCGATCATGACGGCAGTTTGTCCGCCGTTCCGTCGTCCGGCGCACCGCCCGGTCCATGGGCGACGGCAGGCGCTTCACTTCTCTACCATATCGCCGCCGGCGGCGGATCGCCACCATCGGCCCGGATGGAACGACGGCCGGCGGCGCGGCTTTCGATAGTCGCTGCCGGGACTCGTTGTTTCTGAAGGATAAAACGGTAACGGCTCGCCCGGCGCCGGTCAACGGCCGGGCACGCCCAATCCGTATGCACGATGGCTCTCAGGCGAGCAGCCGCTCGATGCGCTCGGCGATGGCGTCGGTGTCGTTGCCGCCGATCACCTCGGCCACCGCCGCCCTGACGCCCTCGGGGGCGTTGCCCATGGCGATGCCGAGGCCGGCGCCGGTCAGCATGGCGAGATCGTTGAAATTGTCGCCGAAGGCGACGATGTCGGCCGGATCGATGCCGCGATCGGCCGCCCAGGCGAACAGCCGGCTGCCCTTGCTGCGGCCGGCCGGCATGACGTCGATGCGGTCGTGCCAGGAGTATTCGACGCCGTAGGCCGGCATGGTCTCCGCGTCGCGGAACCAGCCGGCGAGGCGGCCGGCATCGCGATGGGTGACGACGAATTTCCAGACGGCGGGCATCGCCTCGAGCACCGCCTCGAGCGACCTGACCTGCCTGAGCTGCGGCTTCGGCCGGGTGGCGAGCCCGTCGATCCAGACGCCAAGCTTCAGAAGATGCGGCGTGGGCACCTCGTAGAGCATGGCGTCATCGAGATAGGCCCAGACCTCGACGCCATGGCGGCGGCAGGAGGCGACGAGGCGGCGGGCATCGGCGGACGCGAAGGGCTCGCCGCTCAGCACGCGGCTGGCGGGAAAATCGTAGACATAGGTGCCGTTGCAGCAGATGGTCGGCCCCTGGAGTTCCAGCTCCTCGTAGTACGGCCGGGCCACCGAATGGTGACGGCCGGTGACCAGCACCACCTCAAGGCCGCGCGCCCGCGCCGCGTCGAGCGCCTCGACGGTACGGGGGCGGACGCGCCCCTCGCGATCGAGAACCGTGCCGTCGAGGTCGAGGGCGATCATCCGAAAGGGCATCTGCTCATTCCGTTCTGGCGGCTTGCGGCATGGCCGGCAAGCCGAGCGGGGACCTGCGGAAATCGGCAAAGCCCCTTCCGCGCGCCGTCCCGCAGCAACTAGCCGAGCGGCGGCGCCGTGTCGATCCGTAATCGCTCAAGGCATGGCAAGGCCCGGATATGCCACAGGCAGGCGCCGGGGCGCCTGCCTGCCGCGTTGGGGAGAGGGCCGGTCCGGGCGCGAGGCCCGGGCCGGCGGGAGGACCGACCTTGGAGGGGATCAGTCCTTGAGCGCGAAGTTGTCGAGCTTGGCGGCGTTGTCCTTGGTGATCAGCACGCAGTCCATGGAGATCTTCTCGGGCTGGCCGGTGGAACCTTCCTTGAGATACTTGTCGGCCAGCTCGACGGCATACTGGGCCTGGCGGAAGGCCGGCTGCAGGCCGGTGGCGTGGATCTTGCCGGCCAGGATGGCGTCGCGCACATCGTTGGAGCCGTCGAAGCCGGCGACCAGCACGTCCTTGCGGCCGGCGGCCTCGAGGGCGGCCATGGCGCCCATGGCCATGGTGTCGTTGCCGGAGATCACGCCCTGGATGTCCGGGTTGGCCTGGAGGATCGATTCCATCTTCGAGAAGGCTTCGGTCTGGCTCCAGTTGGCGCTCTGCTGGGCGACCATCTTCATGTCGGGATACTGGTCGATCACGTCATGGAAGCCCTTGGAGCGCACGCCGGCGTTGGTGTCGGATTCCTTGCCGACCAGCTCGACGAAGTTGCCCTTCTCGCCCATGGCGTCGACGAAGCTCTCGGCGACCAGCGTCGCGCCCTGATAGTTGTTGGAGACGATCTGGGTGACGGCGATGCCGGTGGCGTTGATCTCGCGGTCGATCAGGAAGGACGGCACGCCGGCGTCCTTGGCCTTCTGCACGGCGGCGACGGTGGCGTCGGCGCCGGCGTTGTCGAGGATGATCGCCGCCGCCTTCTGGGCGATGGCCGAGTCGATCAGGTCGTTCTGCTTGTTGGCGTCGTCGTCATGGCTGTAGATCGCCGCCTCGTAGCCGAGTTCCTGGGCCTTGGCCTGGGCGCCAACCGCTTCCTGCTTGAAGAAGGGGTTGTCGTGGCTCGGGGTGATGATGACGATCAGCTTGCCGTCGGCGGCGAGCGCCGAGGCGGTCAGCGCGATGCCGGCCAGAAGACCGAGGGAAACCGTCTTGAGCGTGTTGCGAAGCGACATCTGTCTTTCTCCTCCACTAAAACCGCTGTTACCTCCAGCGGGTCGCGGCTACGTCGGGGGTCGACGGCCGCGGTCGTCGGTGCCGGCCGGGGCTTCGGCCGGCGCCGGAATTGTCAGCCCGGATCTCAACCAAGCCGGGCGTTGCGGGCGATGCGGCGCTGCATCTGGTCGAGAATGACGGCGCCGACGATGACGACGCCCTTGATCACCATCTGCCAGAACTCGGAGACGCCCATCATGACGAGGCCGTCGGACAGCACGCCGATGACGAAGGCGCCGACGATGGTGCCGCCGATGGTGCCGCGGCCGCCCGACAGCGAGGTGCCGCCGAGCACCGCCGCGGCGATGGCGTTCATCTCGAAGGTTTCGCCGGAGGCCGGATGCGAGGCGACCAGCTGCGAGGCGACGACCAGGCCGGCGATGGCGGCGCAGAAGCCGGAGATCATGTAGACGGCGAGCTTCACCCGGTTGACGTTGACGCCCGACAGCGTGGCGGCGCGCTCGTTGCCGCCGACGGCGTAGATCTGCCGGCCGAACGGCGTCTTGGTGGCGATGTAGGCGGCGATGGCGGCGACCACCAGCAGCAGCCAGATCGACAGGGGAATGCCGAGGATGGTGCCGGAGCCGAGCACCGGGAAGCCCTGATTGCCGAACTCGGGCTTGCCGACGAGATTGGGGAAGGTGGCGCCGCCCGACATCAGCAGCGCCGTGCCGCGGGCGACATACATCATGCCGAGCGTGGCGATGAACGGCGCCACCTGCATGCGGGTGATCAGGAGGCCATTGACGAGGCCGACGAAGGTGCCGACCAGCAGCGCGATGCCGATCATCTCCCAGACGGAGGGATAGATCACCACGCCGAACATCTCGAGCGGGATGCCGTAGAGCACCAGCGCGCCGGCCACCATGCCGACCAGGCCGACGATGGCGCCGACGGAGAGATCGATGCCGCCGGTCAGGATGACGAAGGTCATGCCGATGGCCAGGAAGGCGTTGATCGCCACGTGCTTGGAGACGATCACCGCGTTGGCGACGGTGACGAAGTTGGGCGCCATCAGGCTGAAGAAGACGACGACGGCGATCAGCGCGATGAAGGTCCTGAGCTTCAGCAGCAGCAGGAGCAGCGTCGACTGTCCTTTGGGCGCGTCGGCCGCCGGGGTGGCAACGGTATTGGTCATGGTCACTGATCCTGAGCCGGGTGGTCGTGGGCAGGAATGGGGTCGGCGTGTCCCCTGGTGGAGGCGCGGACGATCACCTCGTCGGTGGCCTGATGATCGGGCAGGTCGGCGGTGATCCGCCCCTGGCTCATCACCAGCACGCGGTCGGACACCGCATGCACCTCCTTGAGGTCGGAGGTGGCGAACACCACGGCGAGGCCCTGGTCGGCCAGCTCGCGCATGGTGCGGAACACCTCCTCCTTGGCGCCGATGTCGATGCCGCGGGTGGGCTCGTCGAGCAGCAGCACGCGCGGCTCGGTCATCAGGCTCTTGCCGATCACCACCTTCTGCTGGTTGCCGCCCGACAGCGAGGTGATCGGCGTGTCCGGCGACGGCGCCTTGATGCGCAGCGCGCGGAACAGCCGGTCGATCGCCTGGCGCTCGGGGCCGGTCTGCACGGTGAAGAACCGGGTCACCTTGGCAAGGCTGGCCAGCGACAGGTTCTTGCCGACGGTGAGATTCTGGACGAGGCCGTCGCGCTGCCGGTCCTCCGGCACCAGGAACAGGCCGGCGGCAATGCGCCGGGACACCGGCAACTGATCGGCCCGTCGGCCGCCGATGGCCACCTCGCCGCGCGCTTCGGCCCGGAGGCCGAACAGGCTCTCGAACAGCTCCGAGCGGCCGGCGCCCAGCAAGCCGTAGATGCCGACGATCTCGCCGGCCCGGAAGTCGACGCTGACGTCGTCGACCAGATAGCCGCCGCCGACGCGCGGCAGCTTCAGCCCCTTCACCGACAGCACGGCCTCGCCGACTTTCACCTGACGCGCCTGGCGCCTGGCGAATTCCGAGGTGCCGAGCATCTGGCGGATGATCCAGGGGATGGTCGCCTCGCCCTTGGGGGCGCTGGCCTGGAAGCGGCCGTCGCGCAGCACGGTGAAATAGTCGCCGATGCGCACCAGCTCTTCCAGGCGGTGCGAGATGTAGATGATGGCGACGCCGGACTTCTTCAGCTCGGCGATGACGCGGAACAGCACCTCCACCTCGGAGGCCGACAGCGCCGACGTCGGCTCGTCCATGATCAGCACGCGGGCGTCGTCGGCCAGCGCCTTGGCGATCTCGACGATCTGCTGCTCGCCGATGCGGAGGTCGTCGACCAGCGTATCCGGGTCGATGTCGTGCTCGAGGCGGGCGAGCAGTTCCCGTGCCCGCTCGCGCTGGCGCGCCATATCGATGTGGACGCCGGCGCGGGTCATATCGCGGCCGAGGAAGATGTTCTCGGTGACCGTGAGGTTGGGGCAGAGGTTCAGTTCCTGGAAGACGATGCCGATGCCCTGCCGCGCCGCGTCGAGCACCGAGGAGAACCGCACTTCCTCGCCGCCCATGACGATGCGGCCGGAGGTCGGCTGGTCGACGCCGGCGAGGATGCGCATCAAGGTCGACTTGCCGGCGCCGTTCTCGCCGATCAGCACGTTGACCGAGCGCTCGTAGACGTCGAAGTCGACGTCCTCCAGGGCGACGGTGCCCGGAAAGACGCGGGTCATCTTCTCGGCCCTGAGGATCACCTCGGGCGTGTCGGCCTTCTCGACGGCGCTCACTTGGCGCCTCCCGCCGGGCCGAGCAACACCGGCGTCAGCAGGATCCTGTCGGAGGCCGAATTCAGCGAGAAGGTGCCGGCGTAGTCGATGGTCTGGCCGGGGGCCAGCGCGTCGATGGCCGGCTGCAACTCGGTGGTGACGCGGCCGTTGAAGGCGCGGCCGACCTCGGCGAATTCGAGCTGGTTGGTGAAGTTCTGGAAGTTGATGAAGGGCATGGCGTCGCGCAGCGAATTGCCCTTGATCACCGGGCCGATCTGGATGGTGACGGGGACGGGGCCTTTCTCGGTCGATACCTCGATCAGCGCCGTGCCGGCGCGCGAGGCGGTGTTCTTCTCCTTGATGGTCGCCGTGCCCCTGACGACGAAGCTCCAGGGGCTGCCCTCCTCGGCCGGGCGGTGGCCGAACTCCGGGCCGGCCTTGTCGAGGCCGCCCTCGACGGCGGACAGCACCGCCTCGATCGGATGCGCCTTGTCGCGGACCACCGGAATGACCTCGGCGTCCCACAGCTTGGCGACGTAGTCGGCGCCGTTGAACTTCTGCTGGGCCGCTTCCTCCTTGCTGACGATCGGCAGGATCTTGCAGCCGCCCGCCGCGAGCGCCAGCAGGCCGGCCACGACATGACGCCTGGAAAGTGCCGCCCGGCCATCGGCAACGGCGAGCGAATGTTCGTCGGCCCCGCCGGCACGACGGCCGCGCGGCTCGGCATGGTCTGGCATGCTCGTCCTCCCTAAAGCGTTCATCGGCCCGACCGGATCATCAGGTCGACAGGCGAACGCCTCGCTTTTCCTCCGGCAGCCGCTTTCCGACCGGACCGTCAGTCCGATCGTGGGATGCCCATGGTCTTCGGGGAGCCTCGCCCCGGACCTGATGTTTCGATTATTTTCGTTTTCTATCGTTTGTCAACGGATCATTTGTGGTTCTGATCCGATCCTGGTCGCCAGAACAGCCGGACGGCCCGCGCATCGGCCGTCCCCTGCCGAGTTTCCCGGAAAAAACAGTCATCCGCCAAAGGGATCGATCATCCGATAGCGAACGTCTTCCGCCGATCCGACGCCATTAGACAAAAGTCGATGACACTCGAAAGTCGATGATCTCACGGCGGCCGGCGACCACCGGGCACGCAGCAGCGGCGGCCAGCCGGAGGCCAGCCGACCGGTCGATGGCCGGCGTACAAGGGAATTGCAGGGAGTGTCCGAGCGGTGGTCAGCTCGCGACGATCAGCTCGATGCCGCGTCGCTCGAATTCCTTGGCGTCGCTGTCGGCGATGCCGTCGTCGGTGACGAAGGAATGGATCACGTCGAGGTTGCCGAGGCGGGTGAAGGAGGTGCGGTTGATCTTCGAGGAATCGGCCACGAGATAGACGTGGGCGGCCGCCTTGATCATCGCCTCCTTGAGCTGGAGGTCGGCGAAACTCGGATAGGTGAGGCCGGCGTCGACCGACACGCCGGCGGTGGCGAGGAACAGCTTCGAGGCGAAGATGTTGCGAAAATACTCGACCGACTTGTCGCCCGAAAGCGACAGCGTCGGCGCCTTGAACTGGCCGCCCGGCATGTGCACGGCATAGCCCGGCACGGCGCCGAGGATGATGGCGATGTTCAGCGCGTTGGTGATGACGGTGAGGTTCTCGCGCGTCGTCAGGCGCTGGGCGATCTCGGTGGTGGTCGAGCCGGCGTCGAGGATGATGGTCTCGTTGTTCTTGACCAGCGACGCCGCCCTGGCGCCGATCTTGCGCTTCCTGTCCATGTTCTCGATGTGCTGCAGCGACATGGTGCCGACCTGCTGCTGCACGGTCTTGAGGTAGGCGCCGCCGTGCTCGCGCAGGATGTGGCCGTCCTGCTCCAGCCGTTCGAGGTCCTGGCGGATGGTCGCCTCCGACACCTTGAAGGCCTGCGACAGCTCGCGGACGCGGGCGCTGCCCTCCTCCTGCAGCCATTCCAGGATCTTCATGCGCCGGGGCTCGGCGAGCAGGCCGGTGAAGGTAGTCGTTTCCGACGCCGCGGCGCCGCGCCGGCCGGCCGGCGCTACGTCCGTTCCGCTACCATTCGATGATTCTGTCGCCATTGGAACCTTCGCTTTCTTGCGAGCCTTATAACGCCGTTTGCCGGCCGCCGGCCATGCCTTTTTGCCGCGCCCGGCCGCCGGAGGCCGCGACAGGCCCCGCAACGGTGCGGATCGACGCAAAAATCCTATTGACAAAACGGCCCCTAAAAAACATCATCAAACGAAAGAAAGCGATAAAAATCGAAAACTGAAATTCATGTCGGCGGACATACCGACCGACGGGAGGACGGACATGACGGACAAGTTCAAGCGCGACGTGACCCTCGGCCTGGTGGTGGGCAGCCGGCAGTTCTTCAACGGCGCCCCCTGCATCAAGGCGCGCGACGACCTCGAAGCGCAGGCGGCGCGCCTCGGCATCCGCACGCTGATGCCGCCGGTGGACGCCACGGTGAACGGCGCCGTGCAGACGCGCGACGACGCCAAGCTCTACGGCCGCTTTTTCGCCGCCCACCGGGACGACATCGACGGCCTCGTCATCTCGCTCGCCAACTTCGGCGACGAGATCGCCATCGTCGAGATGGTGATGGCCGCCGGCCTCAACGTGCCGATCCTCCTCCAGGCCTGCAACGACGAGTTCGACAAGGTCGACGTCAAGAGCCGCCGCGACGCCTTCTGCGGCAAGATCTCGGTGGCCAACAACTTCTACAACTACGGCATCCCCTTCAGCGAGACCACCAGCCACACCTCCGACCTCGACGGCGAGGAGTTCGGCCGCGACCTCGACGCCTTCTCCCGCGTCTGCCGCACGGTGCGCGGCATCCGCCACGCCCGCATCGGCGCCATCGGCGCCCGCACGGCGCCGTTCCAGACCATGCGCTATTCGGAGAAGCTGTTGCAGGCGATCGGCGTCACCGTGGTGCCGGTCGACCTGTCGGAGATCATCGGCCGCGCCAGGGCGATCGACGACGGCGCGGCCTCCGTCAAGGACAAGCTGGCGGCGATCGGCGGCTACGGCAGGATCGACGCCCACATCCGGCCGGAGCAGGTGCTGAAGCAGGCCAAGTGGGGCATCGCCATCGACGAGTGGATGGGCGAGAACGACTGCGACGCCTCGGCGATCCAGTGCTGGCGGTCGCTCCAGGACAACTACGGCTGCGCCACCTGCCTGTCGATGAGCATGATGGGCGAGAAGCTGATGCCAAGCGCCTGCGAGGTCGACGTGCTCGGCACGCTCTCGATGTACGCGCTGACGCTGGCCGCCGGCCAGCCGGCCGCCATCCTCGACTGGAACAACAACTACGGCTACGACCCGGAGAAGTGCGTCGGCACCCACTGCGGCAACTATCCGAAGAGCTTCTTCGGCGACACGCCCAACATCGGCGAACTCGACGTGCTCGGCGAGACCATCGGTCGCGACAAGTGCTTCGGCGCCGTCAAGGGCAAGGTGAAGGCCGGGCCGATGAGCTTCCTGCGCTTCTCCTCCGACGACCTCAACGCCACCCTCAAGGCCTATGTGGGCGACGGCGAATTCACCGACGACCCCTACGGCATGGATGGCGGCATCGCGGTGATCCGCGTCGAGAAGCTGAGGCAGCTCCTCAAGGTGGTGACGCAGAACGGCTTCGAGCATCACGTCGCCATGGTGCGCGGAGAGGTGGCCGGCATCGTCGAGGAGGCGGTCAGCCGCTACCTGAAGCTGCCCATCTACCACCACAACGGCGAGGCCGCGCCGACGCTCGGCCTCAAGGCTTTTTGCTGACGGCCTCCGGCCTCAAGGCTTTTTGCTGACGGCCTCCGGCCTCAAGGCCTTCTGTTGACGGCCGCCGGCCGCAACGCGGGAGAACGACACATGTCCCTCACACTCGCCCCGGCGCCGGTTTCCGGCGCCGACAGGATCGACTTGGTCCGCGCCAAGGCGCTCGGCATCCGCCGCTGCGCCTTCACCATGGTCCACGACGCTCAGCTCGGCCATCCCGGCGGCGATTTCTCGGCGGCCGACGTGCTGGCGAGCCTCTATTTCGGCGTCATGCGCTACGACCCGGCCGAGCCGCGCCATCCCGATCGCGACCGCTTCATCATGAGCAAGGGCCACTGCACCGGCGCCTTCTATTCGGTGCTGGCTCTCGCCGGCTATTTCCCCGAGGCCCAGCTCAAGACCTACATGCAGCCGCTCTCCAAGCTGAACGGCCATCCCAACCGCAACTATCTCCCCGGCATCGAGACCAACACCGGGCCGCTCGGCCACGGCCTGCCGGTCGCCGTCGGCATCGCCATCGCCGGCAAGCTCTCCGGCAAGGACTACCGCACCTTCGTGCTGACCGGCGACGGCGAATTGCAGGAGGGCTCCAACTGGGAGGCCGCCATGGCGGCCGGCCACCACAGGCTCAACCGCCTCACCGTCATCGTCGACCGCAACCGCCTGCAACAGGGCGACCGCACCGAATCCACCAATGGCCTCGACCCGCTCGACGACAAGTGGCGGGCCTTCGGCTTCCACGTCGAGATGATCGACGGCCACGACCACGCCGCCCTCCTCGACGTGCTCGGCGCCGATCCGGCCGGCCGCGACAAGCCGCTCTGCGTCATCGCCAACACCATCAAGGGCAAGGGCGTGTCCTTCATGGAGGACAACGTCTCCTGGCACCATGGCGTGCCCAATGCCGACCAGTTCGCCCAGGCGATGAAGGAGCTGATCTGATGTCCGCCGCCCCCAAGATCGACGCCGGCCTTTACGACTGCCGCGACACCTTCGCCAGGACGATGGAATCGCTGGCCGAGGCCGACGAGCGCATCGTCGTCGTGGTCAACGACAGCGTCGGCTCGTCCAAGCTCGGCGGCTTCAAGAAGCGCTGGCCGGAGCGGACCATCAACGTCGGCATCGCCGAGCAGAACATGGTCGGCGTCGGCGCCGGCCTCGCCAACGGCGGCAAGATCCCCTTCGTCTCCTGCGCCTCCTGCTTCCTGACCGGGCGGGCGCTCGAACAGGTGAAGGCCGACGTCGCCTATTCCAACACCAACGTCAAGCTGTGCGGCCAGTCGCCGGGCATTGCCTACGGCGAACTCGGCCCCACCCACCATTCGATCGAGGACCTCGCCTGGCTGCGGCCGCTCACCAACCTCCTGACCATCGTGCCGTCCGACCCCGAGGAGATGGAGGCGGCGCTGCGCTTCGCCGCCGCCTACGAGGGGCCGGTGTTTGTCCGCGTCAGCCGCTATCCGGTGCCGGCGGTGCCGCACACGCGCGTCGGCGTCGAGCCGGGCAAGGCCGAGGTGCTGCGGGCCGGCGACGACGTCGCCATCCTCGCCCACGGCGTCATGCTCAGCCGGGCGCTGGCTGCCGCCGATCGGCTGGCCGCCGAAGGCGTGTCGGCGCGCGTCGTCAACATGGCCTGGATGAACCCGCTCGACGTCGGAGCGGTGATCGACGCCGCCGGCACCGGCGCCGTGGTCACCGTCGAGGAGGCCAGCGTGCGCGGCGGCCTCGGCGGCGCCGTGGCCGAGACGCTGGCCCTCAACCGGCCGGTGCCGATGGAAATGGTCGGCTTCCCTGGCTTCGTACCCACCGGCTCGGTAGACTTCCTGTTCGAGCATTTCGGTCTGACCGCCGCCGGCATTTCCGCCGCCGCGCTGAAGGCGATAAGCCGCAAGAGGCAATGATGGACCGCGCGCTCATTCTCGCCATCGACCAGGGAACCACCAACACCAAGGCGCTGCTGGTCGACCGCACCGGCGCGGTGGTCGCCGCCGCCTCGCGGCCGATGAGCGTCGACTATCCCGAGCCCGGCTGGGCCGAGCAGTCGGCCGAAGCCATCTGGGCGGCGGTCCGGGCGGTGGTCGACGAACTCGCCGCCCACCCGCGCGCCGCCGACGTGGCGGCGCTCGCCGTCTCCAACCAGCGCGAGTCGATCGTCGTCTGGGACGCGGCGACGGGAAAGCCGCTCGCCCCCTGCGTCATCTGGCAATGCCGCCGCACCGCCGCCGCCTGCGAGGCGCTGATCGCCGCCGGCCACGGCGATTTCGTCGAGGCGACAACCGGCCTCGGCATCAACCCGCTGTTCCCGGCCAGCAAGATCGCCTGGCTGATCGACCGCATTCCCGACGGACGGGCGCGGGCAGCAGCCGGCGCCATCAGGGCCGGCACCGTCGACAGTTGGCTCTTGTGGAATTTCACCAGCGGCAAGGTGCACGCCACCGACCATTCCAACGCCAGCCGCACCCAGCTCTACGACACCGGACGGCTCGCCTGGAGCGACGACCTCTGCGCGCTGTTCGGCGTGCCCAGGGCGATGCTGGCCGAGGTCAAAGCCTCCGACAGCCGCTTCGGCGACACGGCGGCCGGCGCCACCGCCCTCCCCGCCGGGCTGCCCATCCACGGCATGATGGGCGACTCGCACGCCGCGCTGTTCGGCCACGGCGTACGGACGCCCGGCACCGTCAAGGCGACCTACGGCACCGGCACGTCGCTGATGTCGCTGGTGCCCGAGCGGGTGCGCTCGCGCCACGGCCTCTCCGGCACCATCGCCTGGAGCCTCGGCGGCACGGTGTGGCACGCCCTTGAGGGCAACATCTCCGTCTCCGGCCAGACCGTCGCCTTCATGGCCTCGCTGCTCGGCCTCAAGGACGCCAAGGCGCTGGCCGACCTCGCCATGACCGTGCCGTCGAGCAACGGCGTCGCCTTCGTGCCGGCGCTGGTCGGCCTCGGGGCGCCGTGGTGGCGCAACGACGTGCGCGGCGAGATTTCCGGCCTCTCGCTCGGCACCCAGCCGGCGCATCTGGCGCGGGCGGCCGTCGAGGCGGTGGCCTTCCAGGTGGCCGACGTGTTCGCCGCCATGGAGGCCGACATCGGCGCGCCGCTTGCCGGCCTCTCCGTCGACGGCGGCGCCTCGCTGAACGACGCCCTGATGCAGTTCCAGGCCGACATCCTCGACCGGCCGCTCCGCCGCGGCAAGTTCCCCGAGGTCAGTGCCCTCGGCGCGGCGTCGGTGGCCTTCCACGGCCTCGGCATCGCCATGACCTCGGGCGGCGAGGAGACGCGGTTCACGCCGGCTCTCCCGGCCGAGGCGCGCGAGAAGCATCTCGCCGGCTGGCGCAAGGCCGTCGGCCACCTACTCGCCTGACGGGCGGCCCGAGGCAACGACAATGGCGGAGGAGCGGTCCCGGCGGATCGCTCCTCCGTTTTCGTTCGCCGGCCGGGCGGTGTCCTTCCCCGGAGCCGCGCCCCCTCACGTCTCTCCACCCCCTAAACCGGCCGGCGCCCCTCCGCTTTTAGTCTAGGCCGGCGCCGCCGGACCACGCTGACTCGATTGCCTGAGAAAACGCGGCGTACGCCAAAATCCAGCATCGCCAAATACATGGCGGCATGACGTTCAACGACCCGGCCGTCCTGCCGCAAAACATGGGAAAATGTTTTCTCACCTTGACTTCGTGTAAGAGAAAAGGTTTTTTCACATCAACAAACGTAGGGGAGGAAAAACTGAGCACCATCGGCGGCAAGCGCGGCCGCGTCACCATCCACCTCGTCGCCGCCGTCGCCGGCGTGTCGATCTCCA
The DNA here is from genome assembly GCF_000425185.1 of Pleomorphomonas koreensis DSM 23070. GTDB lineage: Bacteria > Pseudomonadota > Alphaproteobacteria > Rhizobiales > Pleomorphomonadaceae > Pleomorphomonas > Pleomorphomonas koreensis. The sequence continues at coordinate 54,097 of NZ_AULH01000001.1, read as the reverse complement.
CCGCCTCCAAGGCCCTGAACGGCAGCGGGCGGATGAGTCCGGAGACGCGGGAGCGGGTGAAGAAGGTGGCGCAGGAAGTCGGCTTCCGTCCGAATGCGCTGGCCAGGGGACTGATCACCAAGCGCAGCTTCACCATCGGTCTCCTGACCAACGATACCTACGGCCGCTTCACCCTGCCGGTGATGGCCGGCATATCGGAGGAACTGGTTGGACACGGCGTATCGGTGTTCCTGTGCGCCATCGAGGACGACTCGGACCGGGCGCGCGTTCACGTCGATGCCATGCTCGACAAGAGCGTCGACGGCATCATCGCCTCCGGCAAGCGGCTGGACAGGCAGTTGCCGGTGGATCTGTCGGGGCTTCACGTGCCGGTGGTCTACGCCTTCACCAAGGGGACGCCCGACGGAGTGACGCTGCGCTCCGACGACGAACAGGGCGCCCGACTGGCCGTACGCTGCCTGATCGACGCCGGCTGCCGGCGGATCGTCAACGTCACCGGCCCCAAGACCTTCCAGTCGGTGCGCGAACGCGCCGACGCCTATCGCGCGACGATCGACGGGCCGCCGGAGGTGCTGCACGGCGTCTGGTCGGAAGCCTGGGGACACGAGGCGGTGGCGCAGCTCTGGGACCGCGGCGGAGACCGGCCGGACGGCATCTTCTGCGGTAACGACCAGATCGCCCGCGGCGTCATCGACGCCCTGCGCGAGCGCGGCGTCCGGGTGCCCGAGGACGTCGCCGTGGTCGGCTTCGACAACTGGGACATCATGGCGGCCCAGACGCGGCCGCCCCTGACGACGGTGGACATGAACCTCAAGACGCTCGGCCGCGAGGCCGGCCGCCTGGTGCTGGCGATGTCGGAGGGCCGCGAGGTACAGCCCGGCATCCGCAAGCTGCCGTGCTCGCTGGTGATCCGCCAGTCCTGCCGGGGCCTGGAAGTCCCGGCCTGAAGACCATCGACTTCGCGGGGAAGAGGAAACCCGCTTTGGAGGAGAGAGAGATGAAGATCAACAAGCTGCTGGCCGCGGCCAGCCTCGTCACGTTCTGTTTCGCCAGCGGGGCGGCCAGCGCCGATACGCTGCAGATGTGGGTGCGCAGCGGCATCGGCGCCTCGTTCACCAAGCTGGTCGAGGCCTACAACGCCAGCCACGACGACAAGATCCAGCTGACCGAAGTGCCGTTCTCCGAGCTGGTGCAGAAATACGCCACCGCCATCGCCGGCGGCCAGGCGCCCGACGCGCTGTCGCTCGACCTGATCTACAATCCCGCCTTCGCGGCAGCCGGCCAGCTCGAGGACCTCACCGACTGGGCCAAGGCCCTGCCCTACTTTGCCTCGCTGTCGCCGAGCCACGTCAAGCTCGGCACCTATGAGGACAAGATCTACGGCCTGCCGCTGTCGGTCGAGACCTCGGTGTTCGCCTGGAACAAGGACCTCTACCAGAAGGCCGGCCTCGACCCGGACAAGGCGCCGACCACCTGGGAGGAAATCTCGGAGAACGCCAAGAAGATCCGCGCCCTCGGCGACGACACCTACGGCTTCTACTTCTCCGGCGGCGGCTGCGGCGGCTGCATGATCTTCACCTTCATGCCGCTGACCTGGGGCGCCGGCGCCGACTTCCTGTCCGAGGACGGCAAGACGGCGACGCTCGACACGCCTGAGATGCGCAAGGCGGTCGGCTACTATCGCGACATGGTCAAGGCGGGCGTGGTGCCGCCGGGCGCCGCCTCCGACACCGGCACCAACTTCCTGTCGATCACCAACGGCAAGATCGGCCAGCAGAATCTCGGCGCCTTCGCCATCGGCACGCTGGTCACCGAGCATCCGGACATCCACTTCGGCGTCTCGCTGATCCCCAGCGTCGACGGCAAGACCTCGTCGTTTGCCGGCGGCGACAACTTCGTCGTCACCAAGGGCTCGCCGCGCGCCGGCCTTGCCAAGAACTTCCTCGAATACGCCTATTCGCTGGAAGGACAGAAGGTGATGGCCAAGTACGGCAGCCTGCCGACCCGTTCGGACATCGCCGCCGAGGTGCTCAAAGACCTCGATCCGCGCATGCAGGTCGGCGTCGACGCCATCGCCGTCGCCAAGACGCCCTACACGCTGCAATTCAACGACCTGATCAACAGCGCCAATGGCCCGTGGGCCTCGTTCACCAACGCCGCCATCTTCGGCGACGACGTCGACGCCGCCTTCGCCAACGCCCAGGAAGAGATGCAGTCGATCATCGACAACGCCCAGTAACGGCGCCGGTCGAACCCATGACGACCCGGCCGGGGGGCACCGTCTTCCGGCCGGCCTTTCCCCCGGTTTTACGCCTCCCGTCCCAAGGCTTCGGCCTTGCGGGCGGATGGCCCAAGAGAGCGGCCGCGATGACACTCGCCGATACCGTTTCCCTTCCCGTCCGCCGGCCGCGGCCGAAACGCCGGTCACCGCGCCGGTCGCAATGGAAGGGCCTTCTCTACATCGCGCCGGCCATGGCGCTGGTGATCGTCTTCTTCATCCTGCCGGTGCTGTTCACCTTCTGGATGAGCCTGCACAAGTGGCCGATGCTCGGCGGCACCCGCTTCATCGGCCTCGGCAACTACATCCGCATGATGTCCGACAGCCGCTTCTATTCGGCGCTCGGATTTACCGCCTACTATACGGTGATCATCACCATCGCCATCTTCGCGCTGGCCTTCCCGCTCGCCATGTTCGTCGAGCGGCAGCGGCGGATGGTCGGCGTCTACCGCACGGCGATCTTCATGCCGGTGGTGGTGGGCCTCGCCTCGGCCTCGCTGCTCTGGGTGTGGTTCGCCAACGTCGACAGCGGCTTCCTCAACCCGATGCTCGCCTGGCTGGGGCTGATCGATCTCAAGACCAACTTCTTCGCCAGCTTCGACAGCGCCTTCTTCATCATCTGCCTGATGGTGGTGTGGAAGGTGGCCGGCTTCACCATGATCATCCTGCTCACCGGCCTGCAGGCGATCCCGACCGAACTCGGGGAAGCGGCGCGCATCGACGGCGCCAACCGCTGGAAGCGCTTCATCTACGTGACGCTGCCCTTGATGCGCAAGACCATGGCGCTGTCGCTGATCCTGTCGGTGACCGGCTCGATCCTGGCCTTCGACCAGTTCTACATCATGACGGCCGGCGGGCCGCAGAACAAGATGATCTCGGTGGTCTACTACATCTTCAACCAGTCCTTCGTGTCGTTCAACCTCGGCTACGGCGCGGCCATGTCGCTGGTACTCCTGTTCATCCTGGTGCTGATCAGCATCTTCCAGCTCTGGCTGCTGCGCGTCGGGGAGGACCGGCCATGACCACCAAGAAAGAAGCCCGCGCCCGCCGGGCGCTGTTCTCGGCCGGCGGCTACCACGGCACCGGCCTCCTGCTCGCCATCTTCTTCCTGGCGCCGTTCGCCATCACCATACTCTCGTCGTTCCGCCACGGCACCGAAGCGCGGCTGCCGCCGATCCCGCCCTGGCCGACCACCGGCGTCAGCCTCGACGCCTACCGCAGCCTCGACAGCTTCGGCGCCGGCGTCTGGCAGCACACGCTGAACTCGGCGGCGGTGGCGATCGGCACGGCGCTGCTCACCGTCATCGTCAGCCTGCTCGCCGGCTACGGCTTCTCGCGCTACCGCTTCCTGTTCAAGAACGCGCTGTTCGTGCTGATCATCGCCACGCTGATGATCCCGTTCCAGTCGATCCTGACGCCGCTGTTCATCATCCTCGCCCGGCTCGGCCTCAACAACTCGCTGATCGGCCTGACGCTGGTCTACGTGACGCTGCAACTGCCGTTCTCGGTGTTCATGATGCGCAACGCCTTCGACGCGGTGCCCAAGGAGATCGAGGAAGCGGCCCGCATCGACGGCGCCCGCGACTTCCGCCTGCTGGTCCGCGTGCTGCTGCCGCTGGTGCTGCCGGGCATCGTCACCGTGGCGATCTTCGCCTTCCTCAACTCGTGGAACGAGTTCCTGGCCGCCCTGGTGCTGCTCTCCGACAATTCCAAGTTCACGCTGCCGATCCTGATCTCGGCGGTGCGCGCCGGACGGCTCGGCGCCATCGACTGGGGCGCCGTCCAGGCCGGCGTCACGGTGATGAGCGTGCCCTGCCTGTTCGTCTTCCTGCTCCTGCAACGCTACTACATGCGCGGCCTGATGGCCGGCGCCGTGAAGTGATCCTCCCCCTGATGGATGCCAGAACCATGACCAGACAAGACCGCCAGTTCCGCCCCGTCCCCGTGCCGTCCGTCGTGCTCGGCGGCCTGTTCGGCGCCCGCCAGGACGCCGTCTGCGACGCCACCGCCGAAACCCTGCTCGACCGCTGCGTCGAGGCCGGCATGGTGCGCGCCATCGACACGACGCAGCCCAGCCCCGGCATTGTCATCCCGATCCAGCCCTGGGGCGGCACGATGCAGATGTTCTGGGACAGCGACCTCGGCAAGTCGATCGAGACGGTCGCCTTTTCCCTCTATCGGCGGCCGAATCCCGAACTGGAGGCGCGCGTCGACAAGATCATCGACATGTACGAGCAGCTTCAGGACGCCGACGGCTACGTCAACGCCTGGTTCCAGCGCGTCCAGCCGGGCCGCCGCTGGACCAACCTCCGCGACTTCCACGAACTCTATTGCGCCGGCCACCTGATGGAGGGCGCCGTCGCCTACTACCAGGCCACCGGCAAGCGCAAGCTGCTCGACATCATGTGCCGCTACGCCGACTACATGATCGGGGTGTTCGGCCACGGGCCGGGCAAGATCGCCGGCTACTGCGGCCATGAGGAAGTGGAGCTTGCCCTCGTCAAGCTTGGCCGCGTCACCGGCGAGCAGAAGTATCTCGACCTCGCCAAGTATTTCATCGACGAGCGCGGCACCGAGCCGCATTACTTCACCGAGGAGGCAATCCGCGACGGCCGCGACCCGGCCGACTTCATCCAGAAGACCTACGAATACAACCAGGCCCACCAGCCGGTGCGCGAGCAGACGAAGGTGGTCGGCCACGCGGTGCGCGCCATGTATCTCTATTCGGGCATGGCCGACATCGCCACCGAATACAACGACGACACGCTGACCGCCGCTCTCGAAACCCTCTGGGACGACCTCGTCACCAAGCAGATGTACGTCACCGGCGGCATCGGGCCGTCGGCGGCCAACGAGGGCTTCACCGACTATTACGACCTCCCGAACGAAAGCGCCTATGCCGAGACCTGCGCCTCGGTCGGCCTGGTGTTCTGGGCCAACCGCATGCTCGGCCGCGGCCCCGACCGCCGCTTCGCCGACATCATGGAGATCGCCCTCTACAACGGCTCGCTGAGCGGCCTGTCGCTCGACGGCAAGACCTTCTTCTACGAGAACCCGCTGGAGAGCGCCGGCAAGCACCACCGCTGGATCTGGCACCGCTGCCCCTGCTGCCCGCCCAACATCGCCCGCCTCGTCGCCTCGATCGGCTCCTACATGTATGCCGTCGCCGACGACGAGATCGCCGTCCATCTCTACGGCGAGAGCGCGGTGAAGGCCGAGGTGGCCGGCACGAAGATCGAACTGACGCAATCCACCCGCTATCCCTGGAACGGCGCCGTGCGGATCGCCGTCACGCCGGAACGGCCGGCCCGCTTCGCCGTCTCCCTGCGCATTCCCGGCTGGGCGAAGGAGGCGAAGCTCGCGGTCGACGGCGTGGCGGTCGATCTCGCCGCCGTCACGGTCGGCGGCTACGCCCGCCTTGAGCGCGAGTGGACCGGCCGCGAGGTGGTCGATCTCGACCTGCCGCTGATCCCGCGGGCGCTGTGGGCCGATCCGCGCGTCCGCCAGGATGCCGGCCGCTTCGCGCTGATGCGCGGGCCGCTGGTCTACTGCGCCGAAGCCGTCGACAACGGCGATGGCCTCAACGCGCTCACTGTCACCGGCGATCCGGCCAGGGCAGGCGAGACCATCGTCGACGACCTCGGCGGCGCCGTCGCCCTCGACGTCGAGGCGACGCGCGACCTCAGCACCGGCTTCGAGGGCTCGCTCTACCGCGAGGCGCCGCCCTCGACCGAGCCCGCCACGGCGCGCTTCGTGCCCTATCATCTCTGGGACAACCGCGCGCCGGGCGAGATGCTCGTCTGGATGCGCGGCGGCGACCAGAAGACCGGAGCCTGACCGATGTCCGACAGCGGCGTTCAACTGATCGAGGTGCGCAAGAGCTACGGCTCGATGGAGGTCATCCACGGCGTCAACCTGACAGTCCCCGAAGGCGCCTTCGTGGTGTTCGTCGGGCCGTCGGGCTGCGGCAAGTCGACGCTGCTCAGGATGATCGCCGGGCTCGAGGAGGTGACCGACGGCGAGATCGCCATCAAGGGCCGCGACGTCACCGATCTCGACCCGTCGGTGCGCGGCATCGCCATGGTGTTCCAGTCCTACGCCCTCTACCCGCACATGACGGTGCGCGACAACCTCGCCTTCGGGCTGAAGATGCAGCGCACCGAGAAGGCGGTGATCGACGAGCGGGTGGCGGCGGCGGCCGCCATCCTGAAGATCGAGCAGTTACTCGACCGGCGGCCGGGCCAATTGTCCGGCGGCCAGCGGCAGCGCGTCGCCATCGGCCGGGCCATCGTGCGCAAGCCGGAGGTGTTCCTGTTCGACGAGCCGCTCAGCAACCTCGACGCCGAGCTGCGCGTCTCCATGCGCGTCGAGATCGCCCGGCTGCATCGCGAACTCGGCAACACCATGATCTACGTGACGCACGACCAGACCGAGGCGATGACGCTCGCCGACATGATCGTCGTGCTGCGCGACGGCGTCGTCGAGCAGGCCGGCAGCCCGCGCAAGGTCTACGAGGACCCCGACAACGCCTTCGTCGCCGGCTTCATCGGCTCGCCGCGCATGAACCTGCTCGACGCCGTCTGGCTCGGCGACGGTCAGGTGAAGCTGGCCGGCCGGCCGGAGGCGGCGCCGATCGCCGGCGACGGCCTCGCGGCCGGCGACAAGGTGACCTTCGGCCTCCGGCCGGAGCATCTGCAGGTCGGCGTCGCCGACGGCATCGAGGCGCGCGTCGACGTGCTCGAATACCTCGGCGGCACCCGCTATCTCTACTGCCAGCTCGCCGATGGCCAGCCGCTGATCGTCGAGTATCGCGACGGACCGGACGTGCGCTCCGGCGACACCATCGCGCTCGGCTGCCCGGCCGACCGGCGCTACGTGTTCAACGAAAGCGGCTTGCGCATCCGCTGATCTCTCCCCCAACTTCCACGAGTGTTTCCGCGATCGACAAGATCCCGGAAACACTCCATTTTCCTGCCCGCCGGCAATTCCCGGCGTCGGACCGGTTGCCGCGCCCGCCGGAGTTGGCGAGAGGCGTCTTGCCCCGCGCCACCGCCCGAAGCGTGTCTTTCCGGACCCTTTCCGGCGGAAAAGGGGACGAATTGCCCTTCGCTGCCATCTTTCCTGTTTGCTAACCCCGATCTATTCTACTCTACTGGCGAGGCGCTCCGAGGAGGAGCAACGTAGGGTAGCGTGAGTGAGGAAAGGCGGCTCGATGCGGGGGAAAGGAAGACGGCAGCCTTCTCGGATTGCCCGCCTGATTGCCGCGCCGGCGCTGGCCGCCGCGCTGACGGCGCCGTTCGTTCCGGCGGCTTCGGCCTTCGAGCTGTTCGGCTTCCGCTTCTTCGAGAAAGCGCCAGACCCGGACGTCTCGCCCGATGCCCAGCACTATACCGTCGCCATCGACACGGTCGGCGCCGACGACGCCCTGCACGCCGCCGTGCTCTCGGCATCGGCGCTGTGGACCGGCCGCGACGACACGCCGCCGCCCTCGACCGCCGCCTTCCTCAGCCGCGTCAAGGCCGAATACGGCCGCATCACCGCCGCCCTCTATCGCGAGGGCCGCTACGGCGGCACGGTGGAGATCGCCGTCGACGGCCGCGACCCCCAGACAATCGCGCCCGACGCCGAGCTGCCGCAGCCGGTGAAGGTGGCGATCCGCGTCATGCCCGGCCCGCTGTTCCGCTTCGGCAAGGTGGAGATCGCCGGCGCGCCGCCGCCCGGCCCGGAGGACGAGGACTTCAAGAAATCGACGCCGGCCGAGATCGGCCTCGCCGCCGGCCAGCCGGCGCGGGCCGGCGCCGTCACCGGATCGGAGAAGCTGCTGGTCGACGCCTGGCGGCGGCGCGGCCATCCGCTCGCCACCATCGTCAAGCGCGACACCATCGCCCAGCATGACACGTCGATGCTCGACGTGACGATCACCGTCGATCCCGGTCCGGCCGCCACCTTCGGGCCACTGGCGGTCACCGGCACCAGCCGGATGGATCCCGTCTACACCGGCTGGATGACCGGCATCGAGCCCGGCACGCCCTACAGCCCGGCGGTCATCGAGCGCGGCCAGAAGAACCTCCGCCGCCTGCAGGTGTTCTCCAGCCAGCGCATCGAGGAAGCCAAGACGCTCGGCCCGAACGGCGAGCTGCCGCTTACCCTCAACGTCGCCGAACGGCCGCTCCGGGTGGTCGGTGGCGGCGCCAGCTACGCCACCGAGGACGGCGCCGGCGTCGAGGCCTACTGGCAGCACCGCAACCTGTGGGGCCACGCCGAATCGCTGAAGCTGTCGGGGGCGGTCAACGGCATCGCCGGCATCGACCCCAAGGACTTCAACTACGATTTCTCGGCCACCTTCGTCCGGCCGGGCGTCTTCACGCCGTTCACCGACCTTACCGCCGCGCTGGAAGCCAAGCGCGAGACGCCCGACACCTATACCGAGACGGCGATCGCCGCCAAGGTGGCGCTCAGCCACGCCATCACCGAACAGCTCACCGCCACGCTCGGCCTCGGCGTCACCGCCTCGCGCGACGAGGACGTCAACGGCACCGACAAATTCCTGCTCGCCGGCCTGCCGGCCAGCCTCGCCTACGACAGCCGCGACGACAAGACCGATCCGCACGAGGGCTTCAACGCCAAGTTCGGCCTCGAACCGTTCTATGAAGCGAATTTCGGCAACGCCGGCGTCATCGGCGATGCCTCCGTCGCCTCCTACCTGCCGCTCGACCGCGACGGCCGCTTCGTGCTGGCCGGCCGCCTCGCCGTCGGCTCGGTGCTGGGCGCGCCGCGCGACGAGATGCCCAACGGCCGGCTCTACTATGCCGGCGGCGGCTCGTCGGTGCGCGGCTACGCCTATCGCAGCCTCGGGCCCAAGGAGAACGGCTCGGTGGTCGGCGGCCGTTCCAAGCTGGAAGGCTCGGTCGAACTGCGTGCCAGGGTGACCGACAGCTTCGGCGTGGTCGGCTTCGTCGACGCCGGCAACGCCTTTGCCTCCAGCTATCCCGATTTCTCGAACGGCCTGCGCCTCGCCGCCGGCGCCGGCATCCGCTACTACACCGGCCTCGGCCCGATCCGGCTCGACGTGGCGCTGCCGCTCGACGCCGAGCCGGGCGATTCCAAGTTCGGCCTGTATGTCGGCCTCGGCCAGAGCTTCTGAGGAGGGCGCCATGAAACTCCGAGCCGCCCTCCTTGTCCTGCTGTCGCTGATCGCCGCGCCGGCGATGCTGACGCTGGCCGGCGCCCAGGACGACGACAGCGCCGACAAGGGCGCCTTCGTCCGCTTCGTCGAACAGAAGATCTCGACGCCCGACCGCAAGATCACGCTCGGCGCCATTGACGGCGCGCTGTCGTCGGATGTCCGGCTGTCGTCGATCACCGTCGCCGACCGCGAGGGCGTCTGGCTGAAGATCGAGGGCGTGCATCTGATCTGGAGCCGTCTGGCGCTGCTGCGCGGCCGGCTCGACGTCGACAGTCTCGACGCCGAGCGGATCGAGGTGAGCCGCAAGCCGCTGCCGGCCGAGACCGTCGACCCGGCGGCCAGCGAGGGCTTCAGCCTGCCGGACCTGCCGGTCGCCGTGAAGATCGGCCGCCTCGCCGTGCCCGACGTGGTGCTCGGAGCGCCGGTGACCGGGTCCGAAGCGCGGCTCACCGTCAACGCCTCTGGCAGCCTCGAGGGCGGATCGCTCATCGCCGACCTCGCCGTCCGTCGCACCGACGACCGGCCGGGCGAGGCGACGCTGAAGGCCGCCTACGCCGCCGAAAGCAAGCGGCTCGACATCGACCTCGATGTCCAGGAGCCGGCCGGCGGCGTCATCGCCGGTCTCATCGACCTGCCCGGCCGCCCGTCGGTCGGGTTGAAGGTGAAGGGCGGGGGACCGCTCGCCGATTTCGCCGCCGATCTCGGTCTTGCCACCGACGGCGTCGACCGGCTGTCCGGCCGCGCCACCATCGGCCGCGACAGCGACGGCTACCGGTTCGGCGCCACGCTCAACGGCGATCTGGCGGCGCTGGTGCAGCCCGACTACGCCCTCTATGTCGCCGGCCGATCGACGCTGGAACTGGCCGGCCGCGTCGCCGACGCCGGCCCTGTCACCATCGACAAGCTGGCGCTCGCCGCGCCGGTGCTGACGCTGAACGGCTCGGCCGCCTTCGCCACCGACGGCTTTCCGACCGCCATCGACCTCGGCGGCCGGCTCGCCGCCCGCGACGGCGCGCTGCCGCTCGGCGGCGCCGACGCGCCGACCCGCCTCGGCGAGGGCCGCTTCCGCTTCTCCTTCGGCGACGCCGGCCGCTGGAGCCTCGACCTCGCCGCCGAGAGGCTGACGACGCCGGAGTTGACCGCCGCGACGATCGAGATCACCGGCGGCGGCGGCGCCACCGACCTCGCCGACCCTGCAAAACGCCGTGTCGACTTCACGCTCAGCGGCGGCTCGCGCGGCCTCGCCTTCACCGACCCGGCGGTCGGCGCGGCGGTCGGCGGCGAAGCCACCTTCTCCGGCTCCGGCCGCTGGATGGCCGGCGCGCCGCTCACCATCGACGCCCTGAAGCTCGCCACCCCCACCGTCGAAGCCTCGTTCGCCGGCAAGGTGGAGGACGGCCGCATCGAGGGGCGGCCGATGCTGAAAGCCGCCTCGCTCGCCCCGTTCTCGGGCCTGGCCGGCCGGCCGCTCAAGGGCAGCGCCGACATCGCCGCCGAGGGAACGCTGACGCCGCTGACCGGCGCCTTCGATCTCACCCTCGACGGCAATGCCGGCGACCTTTCGGCCGGCATAGCCCAGCTCGACGGCCTGCTGACCGGCCAGACCCGGCTGACCGGCGCCATCGCCCGCGACACCGACGGGCTGAAGTTCCGCGCCTTGCGCGTCGCCAACCCGGCGCTGACGCTGACCGCCGACGGCCAGTATGCGCTCGACCATACCGACGTCACCGCGACGCTGACCGTCGACAACGTCGGCCGCGTCGAGCCGAAGGCGCAAGGGTCGGCCGGGCTCATGCTGTCGCTGAAGGGCGGCGGCGGTCCGCTCGACGTGACGGCGCGGCTTTCCTCCGACCGCCTGACGCTTGCCGGCAACGCCCTCGACGGCCTCGGCGTCGACCTCAAGGGCCGGCTCGACGGCGGCGATTTCAACGGCACCGTCGATGGCGGCGGCCGGCTGAAGGGCCAGCCGCTGACCCTGACGGCCAGCCTTGCTCACACGGCCGACAGCAACAGCCTGCGCGACCTCACGTTCACCGTCGCCGACAGCCGCGTCACCGGCGACCTGACGCTCGCCGCCGATGGTCTCACGACCGGCAAACTCGCCGTCAAGGCGCCCGATCTGACGGCGCTGGCGCCGCTCCTGCTGACCGAGGTCGCCGGCCGGCTCGATGCCGAGGTGACGCTCGCTCCGGAGGCCGGCAAGCAGGGCGCCAAGGTCAGCGGCCGGGCGACCGGCCTCGCCGTCGCCGGCAACCGCATCGCCTCCGCCGACGTCGAGGCGGCCGTCGCCGACCTCCTGGGCGCGCCGAAGATCGACGGCCGCTTCGCGGTGAAGGGCATCACCACGCCGGCCGCCAGCGTCGCCAGCGTCGACGGCACGGCAAGGACCGAGGGCGCCGGCACCCGGTTCGAGGTGAAGGCCGGCGGCATCGCCGCGCCGCAGCTGGCCGGCCTCGGGCCGTTCGCCGCCACCGCCTCCGGCCGGCTCGACGGCGACAAGGTGACGCTCGCCTCGGCCAGGCTGACCGGCCCGGCCGGCTTCGGCGCCGAGGCGAAGGGCGTCGTGCCGCTGTCCGGCACCGGCCTTGCCGTGGATGCCCGCGCCGACCTGCCGCTGGCGCTGGCGCAACCCTTCGTCGCCAGCCGCGGCATCCGCCTGTCGGGCTCGGCGCAGGCGACGATCCGGGCGGCCGGCAGCCTTGCCGCGCCCGACCTCTCCGGCCGGGTGACGGTGAGCGGCGCCTCGGTCACCGACCCCATCACCACCATGCGGCTCGACGCCATCGACGTGGCGCTGCAACTGGCCGGCGACCGCGTCCGCATCGAACGGGCGACCGCCACCGTCAAGGGCGGCGGCCGCTTGTCGGCCGAGGGCAGCATCGGCATCTCCGACAGCCTGCCGGTGGACATCCGCGTCAGCGCCACCAAGGCGCGCGTCACCGACGGCCGCATGGTCACCGCCGACCTCGGCGCCGCGCTCGCCGTCGGCGGCTCGCTGGCCGACGGACTGACGGTGAGCGGCCGGGTGGACATCGCCCGCGCCGAGATCACCGTGCCCGAGGGCGGCGGCGCGGCCGGCGCGCTGCTCGACGTCAGGCATCGCGACCCGCCGCCCGGCGTCAAGGCAACGCTGGCCCACATCGGGGAGGCGGCGGGCGGCGGCCGGGCGAAGGCGGGCGGCGGTCTCTCCGTTGCTCTCGATGTCGCCGTCGACGCGCCGCGCGGGCTGTTCGTGCGCGGCCGCGGCATCGATGCCGAATTGGGCGGCCATCTCACGGTGCGCGGCACGCTCGCCGACGTGCAGCCGGTCGGCAGCTTCAAGCTGATCCGCGGCCGCGTGCTGGTGATCGGCCAGCGCATCACCTTCGACGAGGGCGAGGTGACGCTGCAAGGCGACCTCGATCCCTATATCCGGCTGTCGGCGACCAGCACCTCGGAATCGATCTCGGTCACCGCCAGCGTCGAGGGCTACGCCTCCGACCCGACCATCGTGCTCACCTCGTCGCCGGAGCTGCCACAGGACGAGATCCTCGCCCGCTTCCTGTTCAAGCGCTCGATCTCCGACCTGTCGCCGGTGCAGATCGCTCTCCTGGCCGAGGCGGTGACGCAGTTGGCCGGCGGCAGCAGTAACGGTCTCCTCGACAAGCTGAGGGCCGGCATCGGCCTCGACGACCTCGACGTCACCACCGACGCCGAAGGCAACGCGGCGGTGACGGCCGGCCGCTACATCAGCGAGCGCGTCTATCTCGGCGTCACGGCCGGCGCCGGCGGTCAGACCGGCGTGTCGGTCAACCTCGACATCACCGACGACGTCAAGGCGCGGGCCGAGGCGACGCAGGAGCAGTCGAAGATCGGCGTCTATTTCGAGAAGGAATACTGAGCCGGCCGCTCATCTGCCCGGAAGATTGACGGCATCTCCGCAATCTGTTGGACGGATGGCCGGCGGCAGCGCATCGTCCATCCGTCCCTTTCCGCCGCGCGGGCGGCTCCCGAACGAAGGCAAGCCATGAAGACCTACCAGATCCCCCGAAGCGACCTCTCGGTGTCCTCCGTCATTCTCGGCCTGATGCGCATCGCCAAGATGAGCGACGCCGACATCCGCGCGCTGGTCAAGACCGCCATCGACGCCGGCATCAACATGATCGACCACGCCGACATCTATGGCGGCGAGCTGCATCTCTGCGAGAAGCGCTTCGGCGAGGCGATGAAGCTGACGCCGGCCGAGCGCGAGAAGATCGTCATCCAGAGCAAGGCCGGCATCCGCAAGGGCTATTTCGACTTCTCCGAGGCGCATCTCCTCGAGGCGGTCGACGGCTCGCTGAAGGCGCTCCGCACCGACTATCTCGACGTGCTGCTGCTGCACCGGCCCGACGCGCTGGTCGAGCCGGAGGAGGTCGCCTCGGCCTTCGACAAGCTGCAGTCGTCCGGCAAGGTGCGGCACTTCGGTGTCTCCAACCAGACGCCCGGCCAGATCGAACTCCTGAAGACGGCGGTGAAGCAGCCGCTGCTGGTCAACCAGGTGCAGCTCTCGATCACCCACGCGCCGCTGATCGCCCAGGGCGTCGCCATCAACATGGCCGGCCTCGAGCAGTCGGTCGACCGCACGCTCGGCCTCCTCGACTACTCGCGCAAGGAGGGCATGACGCTGCAGGCCTGGTCGCCGTTCCAGAAGGGCTTCTTCGACGGCCCGTTCGTCGGCGACCGCGAGAATTGCGGCCCGCTCAACGACGCGCTCGACGAGATCGCCGCCGCCCACGGCGTGACGCCGACCGGCATCGCCGTCGCCTGGATCACCCGCCACCCGGCCAACATGCAGGTGGTGCTCGGCACGACGCGGCCCGACCGCGTCCGCGAATCGGTGGCCGGCGCCGGCGTGACGCTCAGTCGCGAGGAATGGTACCGGCTGTTCCGCGCCGCCGGCCATCTGGTGCCATAGGACACGCCTGGACGGCACGGCGGCCCTGCACCGCCGTGCCGGAAGTTTGTCGGGCCTTTTCCTTCGCAGCGGGATGGGGCATTCTCCCGGCCCCATGCTCAGAACCTTCTTCTCCTATTATCGCCCCTATCGCGGCCTGTTCCTGCTCGACTTCGGCTGCGCCGTGGTCGCCGGCCTCCTGGAACTCGGCTTTCCGCTGGCCGTCAAGCTCTACATCGACCGTCTGTTGCCGTCGTCGGACTGGACGCTGATCGTCGTGGCAGCGCTGGCGCTGCTCGTCGTCTACCTGCTCAGCGCCGGTCTCAACGCCATCGTCGTCTATTTCGGCCACATGCTCGGCATCAACATCGAGACCGAGCTGAGGCGGCGCAGCTTCGACCATCTGCAGAAGCTCTCCTTCCGGTATTTCGACAACCAGAAGTCCGGCCATCTGGTCGCCCGGCTGACCAAGGACCTCGAGGAGATCGGCGAGATCGCCCATCACGGGCCGGAGGACCTGTTCATCGCCGTGATGACCTTCTTCGGCGCCTTCCTGTTGATGCTCTCCGTCAATGTCGAGCTGGCGCTGATCACCGCCGCCATCGTGCCGGCCGTCGCCTTCATCACCGCCCGCTACGGCGGCCGCATGACCGACAACTGGCACCAGCTCTACGGCCGCGTCGCCGGCTTCAATGTGCGCATCGAGGAGAACGTCGGCGGCATGCGCGTCGTCCAGGCCTTCGCCAACGAGGACCACGAGCGGCGGTTGTTCGCGGTCGACAACTCCGCCTACCGTACCACCAAGCTCGCCGCCTACCGGCTGATGGCCGCCACCAACGCCCTGTCCTTCCTGTCGATGCGCCTCGTGCAGCTGGTGGTGCTGATCGCCGGCAGCCGGCTGGTGCTGATGGGCGATCTCACGGCCGGCGGCTTCGTCGGCTTCCTGCTGCTGGTCGGCGTGTTCTTCCGGCCGGTCGAGAAGATCAACGCGGTGATCGAGACCTATCCGAAGGGCATCGCCGGTTTCCGCCGCTACCTCGGCTTCCTCGCCACCGAGCCGGACATCGCCGACCGGCCGGGCGCCATCGCCGCGCCGCCGTTTGCCGGCCACGTGCGCTTCTCGGGCGTCGGCTTCAGCTACGGCGGCGACAAGCCGTTGCTCGCCGGCATCGACCTCGACATCGCCGCCGGCGAGACCGTCGCCTTCGTCGGCCCGTCGGGGGTCGGCAAGACCACGCTCTGTTCGCTCTTGCCGCGCTTCTACGAGGTGACGGAGGGCGCCATCACCATCGACGGCATCGATATCCGCGACATGACCGTCGCCTCGCTGAGGCGGCAGATCGGCATCGTGCAGCAGGACGTGTTCCTGTTCGGCGGCACCATCCGCGAGAACATCGCCTACGGCCGGCTCGGCGCCTCGGAGGCGGAGATCGCCGCCGCCGCGGCGCGGGCGCAGCTCGGCGGCTTCCTCGCCGACCTCTCCGACGGGCTCGACACCATCGTCGGCGAGCGCGGCGTCAAGCTCAGTGGCGGCCAGAAGCAGCGCATCGCCATCGCCCGCATGTTCCTGAAGGATCCGCCGATCCTGATCCTCGACGAGGCGACGTCGGCGCTTGATACGGCAACCGAGCGGGAGATCCAGGCCTCGCTCTCCGAGCTGGCCAAGGGCCGCACCTCGCTGGTGATCGCCCATCGGCTCAGCACCATCCGCAACGCCGACCGCATCGTCGTCGTCGACGCCGAGGGCATCGCCGAGCAGGGTAGCCACGATGATCTGCTGATGCGCGGCGGCGGCTACGCCCGCCTCTACGCGGCGGGCGCCTGAAGCATCAGCCGGGCGGCGGGCGGGCCAGCGCCGCCACAACGCGCCGGGTACGGCGGACGGTATCCTCCGGCGTACGGGTGGCGCCGTCGCCCACCAGGGCGCGGATCAGCGGACCGGCCACCGCAGCGCCGAACAGGATGTCGGCAAGTTGCCCGGCGTCGTCGGCCGGCCGGCCGAAGGCGGCGCCCAGCCTGTTCAGCTCGGCGGCGAGGAAGCGGCGGCCACGCTTGACGGTGCTCCGGTAACAGACGGCGGCGAGTTCGGGCACCAGACGCGCCTCGGCGATGACCAGGCGCAACAGCGCGATCTGGCGCCAGCGCCGCCGCGCAGATGCGGTCCATGACGCGGTTGACGGACTCCTCGAAATCGGCGCCGATGAAGGTCTCGATCGCCTCGCCGGCCGGCACGGCGGCCGCCAGTGGTGCCGACAGCAGTTCCTCCTTGCTCGGACAAAGGGCGTGGATGGTCTTGCGCGACATGCCGCAGGCCCCGGCGGTCTCCTCGATACCGGCCTCGGCATAGCCGTGCTCGGCAAAGACGGCAGCGTCCGAGTACGCGGCGGCGGCGCTCGTCCGGCTCCATGACCGGCGGGCGGCCGCGACGAGGATGCTCGGCCGCCCGGCCGCCGGCCGGATCGAGCCGCCACAGCCGCTCGCCCTGGATGTCGGTCCACAGGACGAGGCCATGCTCGCCCGACCAGACGGCACCCTCGCCGTGCTGGTTGGCACAGGCAACCGCCACTTCCGCTTCCATCCGCCCCTCCGCAGTCCGGTGGACCGGCTCCAAAACCTTGTTGAGCTGGCACTTGATGTCTGGCACACCAGACGCCAGACGTCAGTCAAGAGGCGTTTCCGTAAGACGGGAGAAACGTGATGCGCCCGATCCAGAGGCCGCCGTCCTTTGCTGAAGAGGTGGCCGACCGCATTCGCCGGGCCATCGTCGATGGCGATCTCGGGCTGGGAGAGGCCATCTCGGAACGGCAGCTGGCCGACCGGCTGGGGGTGTCCAAAACGCCGGTTCGAGAGGCTCTTGCGCAATTGCGCATGGAGGGATTGGTGCGGGTCTATCCGCAGCGCGGCGCCACGGTCTTCACCCTGTCCGCCCGCGAGATCCGCGACATCTGCGAACTGCGGCAGGCACTCGAGTCGGCCGCTCTCCGCTATGCGCTCGAGCGCAATCCGGCCCAGCTCGCCGACGGGCTGGCGCGTCTGGTGGACGAGATGCGGCTGGCGCGGGCCGAAGCGGACCACCGCCGCTATCTCGCGGCCGACACCGCCTATCACGAGGTATTCTTCCAGTGTTGCGACAATCTATACTTGCAGGACACCTATAGCCTTCACGTCGGAAAGATCGCCGCGCTGCGCACCCACCTCGCCCGCAAGCCGCACCATACCGAGCGGTCGTTCGCGGACCATTGCCGCATGCTCGACCTGGTGCGGACGCGGGAGATCGCCGCCTGCATGAGCGTGCTGGAGGGCCACATTGGCCGCACCAAGTCGACCTACGCGGCCGAGGTCGCCGACATCGCAGCCGCCGATCAGGAGGTTCCGACCGGGTGAGCGACAACGAACGGCAGCTGCCACCAGCCTGGAACGACGGCGGGGCAGCGGCGTACCCCAAGAGGAAACGCAACATGACACCGCAACGGATCGGACTGGACTGGGGAACCAGCTCGTTCCGGGCCTGGCTGATGGCCGGCGACGGCGCGGTCGTGGCCGAGAAAGCGGCTCCCTCCGGCATCCTGACCGTCGCCGACGGCCGGTTCGAGGACGTCTTTCATGCCGGGATCGGCGGGTGGCTGGTCGATTATCCGGGACTACAGGTCATCGCATCGGGCATGTTAACCAGCCGCAACGGCTGGCATGAGACGCCCTACCTGCCGCTTCCGGCCTCCGCCAGGCAGCTTGCCGATAACCTGCCCCCCTTCACGACCCGATCCGGGCACACCATCCATTTCGTGACCGGTCTCGCCCGCCTCGACGCCGGCACGACACCGGACGTCATGCGCGGCGAGGAGACAGAGCTCGTCGGCCATATCGCGGCGAGCGACCTGCCGGGCGGCATGTTCGTGATGCCCGGTACCCACAGTGGGTGCCGGCGGCGAATGGCGAAATCCGCGCCTTCGACACCTGCATGACCGGGGAAGCCTTCGCTCTGCTGAGGGGCCAGTCGATCCTCGGCCGTCTCGCCGAGAACGGCCCATTCCGCGCGGAGGCCTTCCAGGCGGGGGTCCGGGCCGCCCTGGAGAACCGCAAGGCGTGTTGTCCCTCGCCTTCTCGGCCAGGACGCTGGTGCTTTTCAGGCAACTGGCCGACGATACCGTACCCGACTATCTCTCGGGCCTTCTGATCGGCGACGGGGTCAGAGCCGGGCTTGCCACCCATTCGGCCGTCGACGGGCCGACCATCATCGGCCGGGGCGTCTGACCGAGCGGTATCGCCTTGTCTTCGAGGTGTTCGGGCGCAGGGCCGTCGTGGCCGAACCGGGCATGGCCCGGCGCGGCCTTTTCGAGATCGGGAGGCTGGCGAAGCTGTCATGAGCAATCCTGGACCCAGGCGATCGCCGCCTGTCCGCTGGTGGCCATTCTGAGAGGCATAACCCGGACGAGGCCGAGCCGGCGATCGGCGGGCTGATCGGCACTGAATTCCGCATTCTGGAGATCCCGCTCAACAGCCCCGACGCCCTCGTGAGCATTCGCCGCGCCGCCGAGCGATACGGCGCCGACGCCATCATCGGCGCGGGAACGGTATTGCGTCCCGAGGAGATGCGAGAGGTGCAGGCCGCCGGTGGCCGGCTGATCGTTGCCTCCAACTTCAGCCCGCTCGTCGCCGCCGCCTGCCGCGAACTCGGCCTTTGCCGCCCTCGGGGCCGGCGCCACCTTTCTCAAGCTCTTTCCCGCCGAGATGATCCCTCCCCCGGTGGTGAAGGCCTGGCGCGCCGCATTGCCGAGGCGGGTGGGCCCGCTTCCAGTCGGCGGCATCGCGCCCGGCACGATGAAGCCCTACCTTGAGGCGGGCGCCGACGGCTTCGGGCTTGGTTCGGCGCTCTATACGCCGCGCATGACGGTCGGGGAACTGGTGCGTCGCGGCCGCGACTTCGTCGCCGGCTGCCGCAGAATCCCGCCTAGCCTTCCAGCCGGCAACCGGTCGCCGCCGACGGCCGGTTCCAGATTTCTGTTGACGGGCTTCCAGGAGCTGTTCCATCAAGATCGGGTCGGTGGCAACCGCGGCGGGAAGCAATCCCAAGGAGACATGATGCGCCCGATCGAGCGTCCACGCTCAATGGCCGAGGAAGTGGCGAACCGTATTCGCCATGCCATCGTCGAAGGTGATTTCGGGCTCGGCGAGGTGCTGTCGGAGCGACAGCTCGCAGAAAAGCTGAATGTCTCCAAGACCCCGGTGCGCGAGGCTCTCGCCCAGCTCCGCCTGGAGGGGCTGGTCAACATCTACCCGCAACGCGGCGTCACCGTCTTCACGCTGTCGGCTCGCGAGATCCGGGAAATCTGCGAACTGCGCTACGCCCTCGAAGAGGCCGCGCTGCGCCATGCCATCGAACGGCACCCCGAGGAACTGGCCCGGAAGCTCGCCGTCGTCGTCGAGGCCATGGAGAAAGCCCACGCGGCCCATGACGAGCGCGCTTATCTCAACGCCGACACCGACTACCACCAGGTCTTCTTCGAATGCTGCGACAACGGCTACCTGGAAAGCACCTACACCCTGTATGTCGGGAAACTGGCCGCGCTGAGAACCCACCTGTCCCGCAAGCCGGACCATACCCGCCACTCGGACGAAGAGCATCATCAGATGCTCGAACTGATCAGGGCACGCGACCTTCCGGCATGCCTGACGCTCCTGAAGCGGCATATCGAACGGGTCAGCCTGACCTACGACGAGAGCGTCAGCGACATCGCCGCCGCGGACTCGGAGATGCCAGGCGCTTGAGGCCCGGCGACCACCTGCGCTTGCCGCAACAGGACCAAGCCCCGCCTTGCCGGTTCTCCTGTTGCAGAATCGTCGGGATACGCTCCGATGTCAGGGCCAGATGATCGAACATCGCGTCGGAGGCGGCCTCGGGATTACCGGACAATATGGCATCGCAAATGGCCAGATGCTCGGGCAAGGTGGTCATGAACGGTTCGTTGAGCCGCAAGGCAATGGTGTTCTGGCACCATTCGGCGAGGTCCCAGATGTCCTCCATCATCTTCCGGAGGCGGGCATTGCCGCAGCAGTCGAGCGCCAGCTTGTGAATCAAAAGGTCGACCCTGGATAGCGACTCGTCCTGCTCATCACGTTTCTCAGCGTCACCGGCCTCGATATAGAGCTGGCGGACGCGTTCGACTTCGGCGCGCGGAATACGCGGCGTCGTCCGTCTCACCGCCATGCTTTCGAGGGCGATCCGCAGATCGAAGATATCCTTGACTTCCCTGGCGGTCAGCTCGGCGACAAAGATGCCGCGCCGTGGCATGACACCTTCAGGAAGCCCAGAACCTCCAGCTGCTTTGCAGCGTCGCGCAACGGGGTCAGCGAGACGTTCCAGATGGTGGCGTAGTGGCCGAGATCGACGCGCCGGCCGGGACGCAGGCGGCCGGACAACACGTCGGCGCTCAGGGCATCCAATAGCGGCCCGCAAGGGTTTCGAGGGTAATAGGCTCGACCGGGGGCTCGGCAATGTCCGTCATGAGCTTTGCAGTGGCCATTCTGTCCACATCGGATTCAGTTGTGCCGGTCACGATCCGTCTCGGCGATGGGCAATGTTGCAGCCATAGGGTATTTCTTCAGACTGACAACCCGCGCGCGGTCAAAACCAACTCGTTGGCGCAGGAGTGTTCTGCCTTCAGGGCGCAATCGCTCCCTTGCGGAGGATCGGGGTGCCTTAGAAGCGCTGGTCGCCGGTGGTGATCACCGCGAAGGCTGCCCGCGCCGCGGCATGGAAGTTCCGCCGTCCGAGCGACGCAATACGGCCTGCATCCGGCGCGCAGCGAACCAGCTTGCCGCCGCCTAACTGGGCGTTCGAGAGATACCCCTCCGCGTCGACGGCCGAACCCGTCGGCAAGACCCGGCTCGCCTTCCCGCGAGGCGAAGAGATGAGGACTGGATATCTCACCGCTGGCGACGTCGTAATCGCAGGCGTCGATACGGCGAAGCGGCATGTTGGCAAAATAAAGCGTCCGGCCGTCGGGGCTCCAGCAGATGGAGTTGGCACAGGCAACGCCACCGATGCGACGCTTGATGGTGCCGTCCGGATCGAGCGAGTAGACGGCGGAGATATGCCGTTGGGGCACTGCCTCGTCCATGCCGCCACACAGAAAGCGGCCCGCCGGGTCGATCCGGCCATCGTTGAGCCGGGTGGTCGGCAAGTCCGTTTCAACGTCGCCGATGGGCTGCAAGACGCCTGGCCTCGGATCGCAAAAGGCAAATCCCTTTTCGAGCGCCGGAACCAGAGCGTTACCCGCTGGCAAGCCGATTGCCCGACCCGATCGCCGATGGTGAAGACCTCGGGGGCATCCGGTCCGAACGGGGTCCAGCTCTATACCTCACCGGCATGGATGTTCGCCCACCACAAACGGCCAGCCCGTTCGTCCCAGGCGATGCTTTCGCCAAGATTGTTGCGGCAATCGAGGGCGACGCCCGGCCCACGCCGCAGTTTGATTGATTCCACGGGTGCCTTGCGCCACCGTTGAAATCAGAAACATCAGATTTTTTACAAAGTATTTTACGAGAGAAACCGGCTTCGCCCCTCCGGATGGGGCAAACGGTCCTTGACGTCATGGACGGCCGGCCTCGTGCGCCCAGCCTCATTCGCCGACGCGCCAGCCACCAAGGCAGATCGAAATCAGAGGTGCCGAGGCGCGCGCCGGCGAGCCGTCCGGCGGGCAATCGGCACGCTTCGCCTTTGGCGCAACATTTCTCTGTCAAGCGTCCCGCCAGAGCATTCGCCGACCAGGCTGAGGCGGCTGGCCGCCAGGCGAAGGCTGTCGATTCACGGGCTGGATCAGCCGCGCAACGCGGCGGCACCGCGGGCGAGGCTTTCGATCCTTGTCCAGTCTCCGGCCCTGACGGCGTCGCCTGGGGCGACCCACGAGCCGCCGACGCAGATGACATTGGGAAGCGACAGATAGTCGAGGGCATTTTCGGGGCCGACGCCGCCGGTCGGGCAGAAGCGGATATCCTGAAGCGGCGAGGCCAACGCCTTGAGATAGGCGGGGCCGCCGGCCGGACCGGCCGGGAAGAATTTCAGCAGCCGGAGCCCGCGCTCGCGCGCCGCCATCGCCTCCGATGCCGTGGCGACGCCCGGCAGCAGCGGTACGCCGAGGGCATGCGCCGCGTCGATCAGCGTCGGCGTCGCGCCGGGGCTTACCAGGAACTTCGCCCCCGCCTCGACCGCCGCCTTGGCCTGCCCGGCGTCGAGCACGGTTCCCGCCCCCACCACGCCGCCGGGGATGTCGGCCATCGCCCGGATGGCCTCGAGCGCGACCGGCGTCCGCAAGGTGACCTCCAGCGCCGGTAGGCCGCCGCGCACCAGGGCGCTTCCGAGCGGCCCGGCATCGGCGAGCCGGTCGATGATCAGCACCGGCACCACCGGGGCGCGGGTCAGGACACCGGTCAGAGCAGCAAGATCGACCATGGCAGCACTTCCTTGTAACGAACGGGATCAGCCGACCATCAGGTCGGCAAACAGGGGCATGGGGGCGAGCGCGCCGCGCTCGCAGATGACGCGGCCCGCCACTGCGTGGCCAAGCCGTGCCGCCTCGAGCGGAGAGCGCCCGGCGACGCGTGCCGCCAGATAGCCGCCGTTGAAGCTGTCGCCGGCCCCGGTGGTATCAACGGCACGCGCGACGGGAGAAGGCGGAACCATGGCCGGGGTGCCGTCAACCCAGACCAGCGCCGGGTTGCCTCCGTCCTTCACCGCGATCTCGCGAACTCCGAGATCGGCGATGCGCCGCGCGGTCTCGTGCGGCGACGCGTCGCCATAGAGGGCGGCATCGTCGGGAAAGGTCGGCAGGGCGATGGTCGAGGCCCTGTAGCCCTCGGTGATGACCTCGGCCATGGTCGCGGCGCTGTCCCAGAGGCGGGGTCTGATGTTGGGATCGAAGACGATCGCGCCGCCGCGCCGGCGCAGATCCGACAGCACTTCGAACAGCCGCCCCCGGCTCTCGGGATCGAGGATTGCCAGCGTGATGCCCGAGAGATAGGCGACCGCCACGCCATCGAGCGCCGCCGTCAACCGGGCCTGATCGGCCGCGAGCTGCCGGGCCGCCGACACCGAGCGCCAGTATGAGAACGACCGCTCGGCGCCGTCGAGCGTGATCAGGTAGAGGCCGACGGTGCGATCCGGCAGACGGGCAATCGATCCGGTGTCGATGCCATGATCGGCGAGAAAGGCCAGCATGGCCCCGGATATTGCGTCGGTGCCGACGGCCGAGACGTAGCGCACCTTTCGCGTTTCCCTCGGCAGCAAGGCCCTGAGATACCAGGCCGTGTTCAGGGTGTCGCCAGCAAACCCCTGCTGGAACAGCCCGCCGCCGGCCGGCGCCAGCTCCACCATGCATTCTCCGATACTGGCGATATCGCCCTTGATGCCCACGCGCGTCTCCACCATGTCAATCCTGCCCATCGGAACACGGCCCATGGGCCGTGTCCAGCTTCCGGTGACGGAGGTCAGCCCTTCTCGGCCTTGCGGACGCGAATCTGGTCGATGCCGACGGCGATCAGGATCAGCGCGCCGATGATCACCTGCAAGGCAAAGGGGTCGATGCCGAGCAGGTTGCCGCCGTTGCGGATGGTCTGCATGATGATCGCCCCGAGCACGGCGCCGATGGCGCTGCCGGCCGCTCCGAACAGGCTGCCGCCGCCGATCACCACCGCGGCGATGGCGTCGAGTTCGTAGGAGATGCCGGCCGTCGGCACGCCCATGCTGAGGCGCGAACTCAGGAGGATGCCGGCCAGCGCCGCATAGGCGCTCGACAGGCCGTAGACGGCGTAGATGTTCGGCCGCAGGCGGATGCCGGAGAGCCGCGCCACTTCCCTGCTCGATCCGATGATGAAGAAGTTGCGGCCGAGCTGGGTGTAGTTGAGCAGGAACACCGTCACCGCGAACAGCACCATCCAGATGATGAACATGCTGGGAATGCCGAACACGCTGCCGGAGGCGATCTGGCCGAATTCCTTGGGCAGGTTGGCCACCATGCGGGCGCCCGACATGATCATCACCAGACCGCGGACGATGGTCAGCGTGCCCAGCGTGGCGATGAACGGGGTGATCGACACCTCGTGCACCAGGATGCCGTTGAACACGCCGATCGAGGCGCCGATCAGGATGGTCAGCGGGATGCTGAGCCACATCGAGACGCCGGCCTGCAGCATCAGCGCGTTGACGATGCCGGCGATGGCCACCACCGCGCCGACGCTGAGGTCGATGCCGGCGGTGATGATCACCATCAGCATGCCGAGCGCGATGATGCCGTTGATCGACGTCTGCCTCAGGAGATTGGAGAGGTTCTCCGGCGTCGGGAAGACGGCCGAGGTCATGCTCAGGAAGGCGAACAGCACCACGACGATCGCCATGAGCGTGGCGCTGGTGCCGATCCTGAACCTGCCGAGCGCGGCAATCCCCGGGCGCGCCGCGATTTCGAGTTTGTCTGCCACAGTCATTTCCTCCGCTCACGCGTCTCAGGCCTGAAGTCCGGAAGCCAGGCGAACCAGCTTCTCTTCGTCAAAGTCGGAACGGTCGACGATCGCCATCGGCCGCCCCTCGTAGATGACCAGGATCCGGTCGGCCAAACCCATGATTTCCGGCAGGTAGGAGGACACCATGAGAATGGCGACGCCTCCTTCCGTCAGCTTTTCGAAGATCTTGTAGATCTCGCTCTTGGCGCCGACGTCGACGCCGATGGTCGGCTCGTCGCAGACCAGAATCCGCGACTTGGCTGCCAGATTCTTGCCGAGGACGACCTTCTGCTGATTGCCGCCGCTGAGGTTGCGAATGGCCACCGCATCGGACGGCGTCTTGATCGCCAGCCGGTCGACGTAGGTGCGCGCCGCGTCCCGCTCCGCGGTCCGGTCGATGACGCCGAACGGCGAGATGGCCGGATAGTGGGCGAGATTGATGTTGGTCCGCACCGACAGCGGCAGGGCGATCGACTGGTTCTTGCGGTCCTCGCTCATGAAGCCGATGCCGGCGGCAATCGCCTGGCTGGGATGGGTGAAGCGCACCGGCTTGCCGTCGAGGTGGATTTCTCCGCGGTCGAAGGCATCGGCGCCGAAGATCGCCCGCATGATTTCCGTGCGCCCCGAACCGACCAGACCGAACAGGCCGAATATCTCGCCGTGGCGGACGTCGAAGCTGATATCGCGAAAGCGCGGCTCGCGCGTCAGGCCGTCGACCTTCAGCGCCACCTCGCCGGGCCGCGCGCGCTTGATGGTGTACATGTCCTCCATCGACCGGCCGACCATCAGCCGCACCAGATCGTCGGGATTGGTGTCGGCGACCGGCATGGTGCGGACGTGGCGGCCGTCTTTCAGCACGGTGACGCTGTCGCAGATGGCGAAGATCTCCTCCATGCGGTGGGAGATGTAGATGATGCCCTTGCCCTCGGCCTTCAGCCGCCGGATGATCGAGAACAGCAGCTCCGTCTCCTCAGCGGCGAGCAGCGCCGTCGGCTCGTCGAACACCAGGATGTCGGCGTTCTCGAACACCGGCTTGGCGATGGCCACCATCTCCTGCTTGGCGACCGACAGGCTGCTGAGCGGCGCGCGCGGATCGATGTCGTCCAGGCCGAGTTCCCTGAGGAGGGCGCCGCAGCGGTCGTAGGCGGCAGTCCAGTCGATGGTGCCCCAGCGGCCGGTCGGCATGTGGCCGAGGAAGAAGTTCTCCCCCACCGTCAGCGTGCGGGCGAGCGAGATATCCTGGTAGACGGCGGCCATGCCGCTCGCCTGCGCCGCCTGCGGGCTGAAGTCGTGGATGTCGCGCCCCTTGACGGTGAAGCTGCCGGAATCCCGGCGGTAGACGCCCATCAGGATCTTGATCAGCGTCGACTTGCCGGCGCCGTTCTCGCCGACCAGCGCATGAACCTCGCCGGGCTTGAGGACGAAATCCACCTGATCAAGGGCGCGAACCCCCGGAAATGCCTTTGAAATACCGCTTGCGGCGATCAACTCGGCCATGACCGCTCTCCTCCATGCGCCCCGGTCTTGCGTCAACGCGTGTATGTCGAGGCCGGCGCTGACACGCCGGCCTCGCTGCCTGGTCACTTGATGGCGCGGCCCAGCGGATCGAGAAGGTTCTTGTAGGCCTCCTCTTCCATGTTGGCCTTGGTGACGATGCTGGCGCCGGTGTCGACATAGGCGGGCAGCTTCTCGCCGGCGAGCGCCTTGACGACGCTGTCGACGCCCTTGTAGCCCATGCCGTAGGGGTCCTGCACCACCAGCGCCTTCAGCGTGCCGGCGCGCAGCGCCTCGACTTCCTGCGGATCGGAATCGAAGGCAATGGCGACGATGGCGTCCTGCTTGCCCGTCTCGCCCAGCACCTTGGCGACGCCGCTGCCGGTGGTGTTGTTGTCGGCGAAGACGCCGACCAGGTCCGGATTGGACAGCACGAGATCCTGCGCCGTGTTGACGGCGGTGAAGATGTCGTTGTTGACGTAGCGCGCCGGCATCAGCGTCAGGTCGGGGGCGTATTCCTTGAGGCCCTGCTCGAAGCCGCTGTCGCGGTCGATCAGCACCTGCACGCCGGCCATCGAGCTGATCAGCGCGACCTTGCCGGTGAGCGGCTTGCCGGCCGCCTTCAGCTCTTCGACCATCTGCTTGGCCGCCATCTTGCCGCCGGCGACGTTATCGGTGGCGAGGAACGAGGTGACCTTGTCGGTCTTGACGCGGTTGTCGATGGTGACCACCGGAATGCCCTGGTCCATCGCCCGCTCGATGGCCGGCACGGTGGCTTCCGAGCTGGTCGAGGAGATGACGATGCCGGCCGGCCCGCGCGACACGGTATCTTCGAGAATCGACACCTGCTGGTCGATGTCGGCCTCCGACGGCGGGCCGTTGGTGGTGACGGTGACGCCCTCGTGCTCCTTGGCGTAGTTCTGGGCGCCGACCAGCACCGCCTGCCAGAACTCCGAATTGGTGGCCTTGATGATGACGGCGACCTCGATCGGATCCTTGGCGAAGGCCGAGCCGGTGACCAGCGCCAGCGCGGTGGCGGCGCACAAGCCTACGATGAACTTCCTCATGTTATCCTCCCAGGTGGATGCCGACCGCCGATCGGCGTGCCGGCGCAAGTTTTTGACGTTCCTCCAAACGGTCCTAAAGGTTGTTGGTCTCCAGCACCTCCCTGATATCGTTGAGAGTTGTCTCGGACAGCTCGACGTCGGCCGCCGCGGCGTTGTCGGCGATCTGGTCGGGCCGGTGGGCGCCGCAGAGGACCGAGGTGACGGCCGGATTGCGGCAGAGCCAGGCGAGCGCCAGGTGCGTCATGCTGACGCCGGCCTCACGGGCGATCGGCCTCAGCTCGTCGACGACGGCGACGTAGCGGCGGTAGCCGTCGCCGGCCAGCTTGGGATTGGCCGAGCGGATGTCGTTGGAGCCGAATTTGCTGTCGGCGTTGAAGCGGCCGGTCAGGAGGCCCTGGAACAGCGGGCTGTAGGGCAGGAAGGCCATGCCTCTTTCAAGGCAGAGCGGCAGGATCTCGCGCTCGGCCTGATACTCCAGGGGAATGGCGTGATAGCTGTCGGTGTTGCGTTCCAGCATGTTGTAGAGCCCCTGATAGGTGCTCACCGGAACGAGCCTTGCCAGCGCCAGCGTGTCGGCGACCGAGTAGTTGGTGACGCCGACCGCGCCGATCTTGCCCTCGTCGAGCAACCGCCGCAGCGCCCGCGCCGTCTCCTCAAGCGGCGTCGCGTGGTCGGGCCAGTGCAGTTGCAGGAGGTCGAGGTGGTCGGTCCCGAGGCGGCCGAGCGAGCCTTCCACATCGGCGATGACGGCCTGGTAGGACAGATCGCGCCGCGTGGTACGGCTGTCGTCCCAGAGAAGGCCGCACTTGCTCGCCAGGAAGATCTGGTCGCGCCGTCCCGCCAGCGCCTTGCCGAGCAGCGTCTCCGAGCCGTGGAAGCCGTAGACCGGCGCCGTGTCGAAGAAGGTGACGCCGCAGTCGATGGCCTTGTGCACGGTGGCGATCGATTCCGCGTCGTCGGAATCGCGCCAGCCGGACCCGGCCCCCAGCGACCAGCAGCCAAAGCCGATGGTCGAAATGCGAGCGTCGGGCAGGGCCGGAACGGTCTTGTATTTCATCTTGCTCTCCCAGTGATCTGTCAGGTGCCGGCCAGTTCGGGGAAGGATTCCGGCTTCGCGTCGAGGTGTTCGAGCAGGGAACGAGCAGCCGAAAGGCTCATGCCGAAGCGGCGCACGCCGAGGCGGTAGAACGCCCGGACATCTTCCAGCGTCCTGACGCCGCCGGCCGCCTTGAGGCCGACGCGGTCACGCACCTGGTCGGCAATGATGGTGAGGTTGGCCACCGTGGCGCCGGTCGGCGCCCAGCCGGTCGCCGTCTTGATCCACCTGGTACCGTTGTCGATGGCAATGTCGCAGCAGCGCCGGATGGTCGCCTCGTCGAGGTGATGGCATTCGAAGATCACCTTGATCGGCGTCGGCGCCACCGCCTCGGCGACGGCGCGGATGTCGGCGCCGACATAGGCGAAGTCGCCGCTCAGCGCCTTGGCGATGCACATCACCATGTCCACTTCCTCGGCGCCGTCGGCCACCAGGCGGCGGGCCTCGGCCACCTTGATGTCGGTGACGTGGGCGCCGCTCGGGAAGCCGATCGGCGCGCCGACCAGCGTCGACCCGCCCTTGGGCAGCAGATCGCGAAGCAGCGGCACCCAGCAGGGCAGCACGTGGACGGCGATGATGTCCCGTTCGAGGGCGTAGGCGGCGACCTCACGGACGTCGCGTTCGGAGTTGATCGCCTGGACAGCGCTCAGGTCGATAAGGCGCGCAAAACGGCTTGCAATGGCAGACATCAGGAATTCTCCGGATTCGTTTCTTCAGTCCCGGGGGAGGTTTCGCCCCGAAAATTGCGGATGATCGCCTCTTTCATGGACTTGATCTTCAAGGCGCCGGCGGCGCCTCGCATCTGCGCCGTGGCAATGGACAGGATGTCGACGATGCAGAGGGCGGCGATACGCGAGATGGTCGGCGTGTAGATGTCGGTGTTGTCGAGGGTCGGCACGCAGAGCACGACGTCGGCCGACCGGGCGAGCGGCGCCTCGGCCGAGGAGGCAACCACCACCACCGCCGCGCCGTTGGCGCGTGCCGCGTCGATCGACGGCTTCATGGTGGCGTTGCGGCCGGTGTTGGAGAAGACGACCACCACGTCCGCGGACGACAGCGAGGCGGCGTTGATCAGAATCTGGTGGCTGTCGGTCTCGGCGACGCAGGGAATGCCGAACAGCGGAAATTTCTGCTGGGCATCGCGGGCAACGATGCCGGAAGCGCCGTTCCCCCAGAAATGCAGCGATCGGGCGCCGGCCATAAGCTTGACGACCCGCTCCAGGGCTCCGACGTCGATCTGGCGCCTGAGGTTGTCGAGATTGCTGACGGAGAAGTCGAGAACGCGGGCGGCGATCTCGCCCACCGAACTGCCCGGCTGAATTTCGGCGTGGGTCGCCGGCAGGCCGATCGCCTCGGCGCCGGCCATCTTGATGCGAAACTCCTGCAAACTGTCGCAGCCGAGCTTGCGGCAGCAGCGCAGCACCGTCGGCTCGCTGACCCCGACCGCTTCCGCCAGCCTGGCCAGCGACAGGCGCATCGCCTCCTCCGGCGCGGCCAGGACAAATTGCGCCACCAGTCGCTCTCCGCGGGACAGTTCACCCGCTTCGAGAGCCGCCTGTATCCGGATCACGAAATGAGTGGCCATTCCCACCTCTCAAAACGAAGTTTTGCTACACAAATCTGGAATACCAGGTGTCTATGCACCAGCGACGGGACAGTGTCAACGGCGATGAATCAAAGACGGCACTGCTCCGATTCTCACTTATATGACTGTTATAAAATTTCTTTTCAGGAGTTCGCCACAACGCCGAGGGCGTCATTAGCCATTAGTATGATAGGCTGACCCTTTTGTGGTATTCCAGATTTATGGTAGCACTACGCAATCAAAAAGGTGGTTCCCCATATGACGCGCGACAGAATTTTGGCGATCGACATCGGCACGGGCAGCGTCCGCGTGGCACTGGTCGGCCTCGACGGCCGCATCGAGGCCATGGTTCAGCGCGAACACGACCAACTCACGCCGAAACACGGCTGGAGCGAGCAGCGCGCAAGTCAGTGGTGGGCCAACGCGGAGGCCGGCATCCGTCAGATCCTGGCCGAACATCCGAGCGCCGCGAACCAGCTGCTGTGCATTGCCACCTGCGGCCAAATGCACGGCACCGTTCTGGTCGACGACAACCTTCGCCCGGTGCTCGACGAGGTGCCGCTCTGGAATGACAAGCGTTGCGAGGCCGAGGTCAGGGCGTTTTCGGCGCGCGACGACCTGTCGCGGATCATGACGCTGACCGGCAATCCGCCGACCACGGCCTGGCCGGCCTTCAAGCTGATGTGGCTGAAGACGCACCGGCCGGAGGCATGGAGCAAGGCGACCGGCGTGCTGATGCCGAAGGACTTCATCAACGCCTGCCTGACCGGCGTGCGCGCCACCGATCTCAGCGAAGCCTCCTGCTTCTATCTTCTCGACGCCCGCACCGGCCGCTACGACGGCGGCCTGCTGGCGCTGTTCGGGCTCGATCCCGGCTTCTTGCCGGAGATCAAGGCGGCGACGG
Organism: Pleomorphomonas koreensis DSM 23070; assembly: GCF_000425185.1. Taxonomy (GTDB): domain Bacteria; phylum Pseudomonadota; class Alphaproteobacteria; order Rhizobiales; family Pleomorphomonadaceae; genus Pleomorphomonas; species Pleomorphomonas koreensis. The sequence goes on along the minus strand of NZ_AULH01000001.1, from coordinate 23,081 downwards.
ACGTCATCGGCGCGGTGTTGCCGGCGGTCTGTCGCTCGACCGGCCTGCCGGAAGGTCTGCCGGTCGTGGCCGGCACCTCCGACATGGCGGCCTCCATCCTGGGTTCCGGCGTCCATGAATCCGGCGTCGCCTCCGACAGCACCGGGACCTCCACGCTGCTGACCGTCGTCAGCGACGCCCCGCGCCCCGCCGTTGGCGTGAACAACCTCCACCTCGCCAACCGGGCCTGGGGCGTGTTCACCATCCTCGACGCCGGTGGCGACGCCATGCGCTGGGCGCGCCTCGCCTTCCACGACAACGCGCTGTCCTATGCCGAGATCGCCGCCATGGCGGAGGGATCGCCGGCCGGCTGCGGCGGGCTCGTGTTCCTCCCCTATCTTTCCGGCGAGCGCAACGCCGCCCGGCATAACGCGCGCGCGCAATTCTTCGGGCTCACTCGCCGCCACCGCGCCGGCGACATGCACCGCGCGGTTATCGAAGGCTCGGCCTTCGGTGCCCGCCGCTGCCTCGACGACCTGACGGCGGCCACCGGTCCGATCAGCCGGCTGATCGCCTCGGGCGGCGGCTCGCGCTCCGACTTCGTGCTGACGGTCAAGGCGTCGATCTACGGCCTGCCGATCCTGCGCACCGCCGACGCCGAGAACGGCATCGTCGGCTGCGCCATGATCGGCGGCCTCGGGCTCGGCACGTTCGCGGACACGGCGGCCGCCGTCCGCGCCTGCGTACGGTTCGACCGGGAAATTCAGCCCAATCCGGCCTGGCAGGACAAGTATTCGCGCCTCTTCACGGTGTTCAACGACCTCTACCGCCTGAGCGCGCCCTTTTACGACGTGCTCGACGCCGTCGAAGGGGATTATCGGCACGCCGCCCCCGGCGACGAGATCCACTGACGCGTTCGTGTGCCTTTGCGGCGCCGCTCCAATCCGGGATCGGCGCCGCGCACGGACTTGAAGCTTGAAACGGCATGCCTGCCCGCCACGGCCGTCCGCCGGACATCGCATCCCGGACGGAATGGAGGCGGGCGCCGTCGCGTCGGTGGCAGCTGGCAGCTTTTCCGCCGAAGGAACAAGGAGGTACCATGGAAATCTCTCTGATCGCCCATTTGGAGGCGCACGACGGTCTGTCGGAAAAGCTGGCGACGGGCCTGTGCGATCTGGCCAGGGAAGTCCGCGCCGAACCGGGCAACCGGCTGTTCCAGGTCTACCAGCGGCGCGACGAACCCCACCGTTTCGAAGTCGTCGAGACCTATGCCGACGAGGCCGCCTTCAAGGCTCACATGGCCACGCCGCACAGTCTGAAGTTCGCCGTCTGGCTGAAGGATGTTGCCGTTGGCGGCACGTCCACACTGACCTTCCTCAACGCCCTGCCCTGATCGGGCAAGTCGCGAGATGGTTGCGAGCACTTGCCTCGCAGGTCCGGGGATCGCGGCGGGCCATGGAGGATGGCCGCCACGAAGCTGATCGCCTTCTGCGGGCAGGCCGAGCAACGCCTCTGCTTCACCGGCTGCCCGGATGGCGGCCGCGAAGCGGTGTTGGAGGCGCTTATGAAGGAGATCGTCGGGGTGGCGGTCGCCGGCTTCGAGCGGCTCTACCTGCTGCGCGGCATCTACCATTGCGTTAACGGCGAGGGCATGGGCTCGGTCGATTTCCTGAAGCCGCTGATGGCCTGCGTCGAGGACGGGGCGGCGCCGGACGCCGTCGTCACGCGCACCGCAACCGACGGCGGCAATTCCTTCGGCCTGCCGACGGCCAAGAAGACCGGGAAGCCGGCCGGCGCGCCGGCCGCCCCGGCCGAACCGGCGATGCAGCGCGAACGGCCGGTCTATCCCTATCCGGCGCTGGCCAAATATGTCGGCGGCGAGCCCAACCGGCCGCGAGCTTCGTCAAGAGCGATCCGCTCCATGCCGATCCGGCGCCGCCCCTGGGCCGGAGAGGACTTCTTCCGGCCGTATCAGCCGGCGGAGTGACGGCCAAGGAGCAGGCGTCCTCCGCTGATACCGCTCCAAAGGAGAAGCCGGCACCCCCCGAGGATGCCGGCTTCTTCGTTCGCAGGGCGTATGCGATCAGCGCTTCGGCTCGGGAATCCACGCGGCCATGGAAACATCGGCCTTGGAGAACTGCGGCAGCTTGGCCGCGAGATCATCCATGTTGCGGATGCCCTTCTCGATCAGCATCTGCCGGGTGATCAGCGTCGGCGGCACCACCACCTGCTGGCCCGTCTCGACGCCGGCCAGTTGCAGCGCCAGCGTGCGCACGCAGACCTCGCCGACCACCGCCGACGACGTCGCCGCCGTGGCCGCCCAGGCGCTGTTGTCCTCGACCATCGCCGAAATGTCCGGCGTCGAGATGTCGGCCGAGTAGATCTTGATCTTCTCGTTGAGGCCGGCTTCGTCGACGGCGGTCTTGGCGCCCTTGGCGAACTCGTCATAGGGGGCGAAGATGACGGAGATGTCGGGATTGGCGCGCAGCACCGCCGCCGTCTGGTCGGCCACCGAGTTGGCGATCGGGTTGTTCATGGTGCCCCAGTGCGCCACTTCCTCGATGCCCGGATACTTCTTCTTGAACGCCTGCCAGGTCTCGTCGCGGCGGTCGAGCGGGGCGATGCCCGGCACGTAGACGTAGCCGGCCTTGAAACTCTCGCCGTTGTCGGCGATCGCCTGCTCAAGGGCGAGGCGGGCCAGCTCGCGGTCGTTCTGCTCGATCTGCGGGATATCGGGGTTCTCGCAGTTGACGTCGAAGGCGACCACCTTGAAGCCCTCGGCCACCGCCTGCGCCGCCGGGTCCTTCAGCGTTTCGGTCAGGCCGTGCTGGAGGATGATGCCGTCGACGCCGAGGTTCATCGCCTGCTGCAGCATCTCCGCCTGCAAGGCCGCGTCCTGGCGGGAGTCGAGCACGTGCAGGTCGAAGCCGAGCGCCTCGGCCTGGCGCGTCACGCCGGCCAGATAGAACTGGAAGAAATCGCCGGTCGAAAGATAGCGCACCAGCGCGATCTTCACCTTGCGCTCGCCGACGACGCCGGGGGCGCCGGCCAGGCCTTCGGCGAAGGCGGGGCGGAGCGGCAGGCCGGCGGCGGCCGTGGCGGTGGCAAGCCCGGCAAGGAAGGTCCGTCTGTCGATTGTCGTCATTTTCTCACTCCTCAAATGACCGTTGACCATTCTCCGGGGCGCGCCTCCTCCGCACGCCGCGGCATATCCTCGCGATTTCCGGCATCAGCGACGCTGCGAGGACGCGAAGCCGAAGGTGAACAGCAGGGCGAAGACAAGGACGAGGCCCTTGACGAAGTCCTGCGCGTAATAGGGGGCGTTGAGCATGGTGAGGCCGTTGAGCAGCGTGCCGACGAACAGCGCGCCGACCGCCGTGCCGAACACGTTGGGCTTCTTGGCGCCGAGCACGGCATAGCCGATCAGCGCGGCGGCCACCGAGTCGAGCAGCAGCGACGAGCCGGAGGTGACGTCGCCGCGGCCGACGCGGGCGGCGAGCAGGATGCCGCCGACCGAGGCGAACAGGCCGGAGATCATGTAGGCGGCGATCTTGTAGCGCTCGACCGGCGCGCCGGCGAGACGGGTGGCCTTCTCGTTGCCGCCGATGGCATAGAGCACGCGGCCGTGGCGCGAGCGCTCCATGAACACCCAGAGGATGACGGCGGCCACCAGCATGATGATCACCGGCAGCGGGATCAGGTCGAACAGCCGGTAGCGGCCGAGCGCCAGGAAAGCATCGGTGAAGCTGCCGGTGGCGGCCGAGCCGTCGGACAGCGTCATGCCCTTGGCGATCGAGCGGCCGCCGGTCGGGATCAGTTGCAGGCCGAGCAGCAGGAACATCATGCCGAGCGTCGCCAGAAGGTCGGGAATGCGGCCCTTGACGATCAGCACGCCGTTGAGAAAGCCGATGAAGGCGCCGAGAGCCAGGCAGACGAGAACGGCGAGCAGGGTGCCCTGGTTGAGGATCACCATCACGTAGCTCGACGCCATCAGCGACATGGCCGCCGTCGAACCGATGGAGAGGTCGAAGCCGGCGATGGCCAGCGTGACGGTGACGCCGAGCGCCAGGAGAGCCGTCACCGACACCGCCTGCAGGATGGAGAATAGGTTGCGGGCGTTGGCGAAAGCCGGCTCCAGGCGCCAGAAGACGATGACCATCACCGCGAGGATGATCAGGAGGCCGAACTTGATGACGAAGTCCTTGACGGTAAAGGCCGGTCTGGCCGAGCCGCCCGGGGCCGCAGCCGTCGGCGCGGCCGGATTCGGAGATGGAGTCTGCATGATGGAAGCCTTTTGTCTTCAAGCGTCAGGCGAAGGTGGCGTGGGTGCCGGCACCGCTGATCTCGGCGACCAGCGCGTCGAGCGACAGGCCGTCGATCGAATGGCCGCCGACCACCGAGAAGTCGCGCATCACCAGGATGCGGTCGGCGATTTCGGTCGCTTCCTCGAGGTCGGCGCAGATGACCAGCGTCGCCCGGCCGGCCGCCGTGTCGCGCAGCCGGCGGCCGATGTCCTGGCGGGCGCCGATGTCGACGCCCTGGAAGGGCTCGTCGAGGATGAGCAGGCGGCAGGGCCGGATCAGCCAGCGGCCGAGCACCACCTTCTGCTGGTTGCCGCCCGACAGCGAGCCGATCGGCACGTCGACCGACGGGCACTTGATGGCGAGGTCGGCCACCTGGCCGCCGGCCGCCCGCCGCTCGTCGTCGGGGCTGACCAGCGACAGCCGGGAAAAGTGCCTCAGGAACGGCAGCGTCATGTTGTGCAGTACCGAGAACTCGGCGACCAGCGACGAGTTGCCGCGATCCTCGTGGGCCATGAACACGCCCTCGGCGATCGCTTCGCGCGGCGAGGCGGCGCGGAACGGCTTGCCGTCGATGGTTACCGTGCCGGCATGCGGCGCGGCGGTGCCGAACAGGCAATCGGCGAACTCGGTCCTGCCGGCGCCGATCAGGCCGGTCAGCACCACCACTTCGCCCTCGCGGAGGTCGAGGTCGAAGGGGGCCGAGGTCGGCGTCAGCGCGAAGTCGCGGATCTCCACCACGGTGCGGCCGCCGGCCGTGCCGCGCTCGCGGCCGCCCTCGCCGACCCGGTGGCCGACCATGGCGTGGACGATGCCGTCGAAATCGAGCGGCCGGACGAACTCGGCGCGCGTGCGGCCGTCGCGCATCACCACCGCACGGTCGGCGAGGCGACGAATGTCGGACATGCGGTGGCTGATGTAGACAATCGCCACGCCGCGCGCCCTCAGATCCTCGATCAGCGCGAACAGCCGGGCCGCCTCGGCCTCGGACAGCGAGGAGGTCGGCTCGTCGAGGATCAGCACCTTCGGATCATGCGACAGGGCGCGGGCGATGGCCACCAGCTGGCGCTCGGCCTGGCCGAGTTCGCTCATCGCCTTGCCGAGCGGCAGGTCGAGGCCGAGGATCGCCTGGATGTCGCGGGCCCGCGCCGTGATGGCGGCGCGGCTCAGCAGCAGCGGCCCGTCGGGCCGGCAGATCTCGTCGAGCGCCAGGTTCTCGGCAACGGTGAGCTGCTGCACGACGCCGTCGTTGATGATCTGGTGGACGGTGTGGATGCCGGCGGCGCAGGCTTCGAGCGGCGAGCGGAAGTCCACCGCCGCGCCGTCGATCTCCACCGTGCCGGAATCGGCGGGATGCACGCCGCAGAGAATCTTGATCAGCGTCGACTTGCCGGCGCCGTTGGCGCCCATCAGCGCCAGTACCTCGCCGCGCCGGATGTCGAGGTCGACGTCGATGACCGCATGCGTGCTGCCGAAACGCTTGTTCAGCCCGCGGATGCGGATCACCCCTCTCCCTGGTTCTGTCATGCCGAAAACCGCCTCCACGGATGCTTGGCAGGGGGCCTCCTCCAGACCCGATGGCGGCAACCTAGCCACATGAACATCAATTGTCAATCGATCTTGACAAATGACGAAAACCAGACCAACCTCCGCCCTCGACAACCTGTGCCGGCCGGCGAGGAGCGATACGGCCGGCGGCAGGACCAGCGACGAGGGATGGAGAAGACCCGATGACAGACGTTCGGAGCGCCCGCACCGGCGGCGCCGACTACCGGCCGATGACCGAAAGCACGCTGGCGTCCTATCTCGCCGGCTTTGCCGAGGTCGCGGCCATTCTTGGCGCGGCGCCGCAGGACTGGAACGTCAGCGAGGTCGGCGACGGCAATCTCAACCTGGTGTTCATCGTGCGCGGGCCGAAGGGCGCGCTGATCGTCAAGCAGGCGCTGCCCTACGTGCGTCTCGTCGGCGACGGCTGGCCGCTGCCGCTCGACCGCGCCTTCTTCGAGAGCCAGGCGCTACTGACCGAGGATGCCGCCGCGCCGGGCCTGGTGCCGAAGGTGGTGCTGTTCGACGCCATGCAGGCGCTGGTGGTGATGGAATTCCTCACTCCGCACGTCATCATGCGCAAGGGACTGATCGACGGCGTCGAGTTTCCGCGCTTTGCGGCGACGCTGGCCGAGTTCATGGCGCAGACCCTGTTCAAGACCTCCGACCTCTATCTGCCGGCCGCCGAGAAGAAGCGGCAGATGGCGGTGTTCTGCGCCAATACCGAACTCTGCCGGATCACCGAGGATCTGGTGTTCACCGACCCCTACCGGGCGGCCAAGCTCAATCGCTGGACCTCGCCTGAACTGGACGACATCGCCCTGGAGTTCCGCGCCGACGGCCCGCTGAAGGCGGCGGCCCAGGCGATGAAGCTGAAGTTCCTCTGTCACGCCGAGGCGCTGGTGCACGGCGACCTGCATTCCGGCTCGATCATGGCGACGGCCGACGACGTGCGCGTCATCGATCCGGAATTCGCCTTCTTCGGGCCGATGGGCTTCGACGTCGGCGCGCTGATCGGCAACCTGATCCTCGCCTATCTCAGCCAGATCGGCCACGAGGACGACAAGGGCGGCCGCGACGGCTATCGCGCCTGGATCCTGAGGCAGATCGTCGACGTCTGGACGCTGTTCTCGGCCCGCTTCGTCGAGCTGTGGTCGACCGAGGGCAAGGGCGACGCCTTCACCGCCGAGCTGTTCACCGACGCCGAGAGCCGGGCGGCGCTGGCCGAGGAGCAGGCCCGCTACATGCGGGCGCTGTTCGAGGACACGCTGGGCTTTGCCGGCTGCAAGATGATCCGCCGCATCCTCGGCCTCGCCCATGTCGCCGATTTCGAGAGCATCGCCGACACGGCGGTGCGGGCGCGCGGCGAGCGGCGGGCGCTGCGGCTCGGCCGCGATCTGGTGGTCAACCGGGCGCGCTTTGCCGATATCGGCGCCGTGGCGGCGGCTGTCGTCGCCGCCGATGCCGCTCGTTGACGACAGGACGATCGCATTCCAATAACCCCACATCGACGGACTGTTCGGCGCCTGGGGCGCGCGACGGCGACCGGAGGCTTTGATGAAGATCCACGGCAAGACCATGCGGACGATCTGGGTTGCGGACGACAGCTGGGGGGTGGAGATCATCGACCAGACCCGGCTGCCCTTCGAGGTCAGGACGCGCACCCTGCGCTCCTGGCAGGAGGCGGCCTCGGCCATCCGCGACATGGTGGTGCGCGGCGCGCCGCTGATCGGCGCCACCGGCGCCTACGGCCTGGCGCTGGCCATGCGCGAGGACTCCTCGGACGAAAACCTCGAGCGGGCCTACGCGGCACTGCTCGCCACCCGCCCGACCGCCGTCAACCTGCGCTGGGGCCTCGACGACCTCAGGGGCCGCCTCACCAGCGTCGCCCCGTCCGAGCGCATGGGCCTTGCCTATCGCCGGGCCGCCGAGATCTGCGACGAGGACGTCGAGACCTGCAAGGCGATCGGCCGCCACGGCCTGGCCATCATTCGCGACCTCTGGGAGAAGAAGGGCAAGCCGCCGCGCTTCAACGTGCTCACCCACTGCAACGCCGGCTGGCTGGCCTGCATCGACTGGGGCACGGCGCTGGCGCCGATCTACATGGCCTTCGAGGCCGGCATCCCCGTCCACGTCTGGGTCGACGAGACGCGGCCGCGCAACCAGGGCGCCAGCCTGACCGCCTTCGAACTCGGCCAGCACGGCGTCGACCACACGGTGATCGCCGACAATTTGGGCGGCCACCTGATGCAGCACGGCCTCGTCGACATGGCGATCGTCGGCACCGACCGCACCACGGCGACCGGCGACGTCTGCAACAAGATCGGCACCTACCTCAAGGCGCTGGCCGCCCATGACAACGGCGTACCGTTCTACGTCGCCCTGCCGTTCACCACCATCGACTGGACGCTCGAGGACGGCCTCCGGGACATCCCGATCGAGGAGCGCGACGCCCGCGAACTCAGCCACATCACCGGCCGCACGGCCGATGGCCGGCTCGAAACGGTGGGCATCCTGCCCGAGGGCAGCCCGGCGCTCAACTACGGCTTCGACGTGACGCCGGCCCGTCTGGTCAGCGGCCTCGTCACCGAGCGCGGCGTCGCCGAGGCGAACCGCGAGGGACTGCTCGGGCTCTATCCCGAGCGGAGGGACGCATGAGCCTGCCCCGGCCTGCCCAGCGCCTAGAGACGGCCGAGGATGTTGCGGGCGGTCGGCTCGTCGGTGATCAGCGCGGTGAGGTAGCCGCCGCGCAGGGCGCCGAGGATGGCGTCGGTCTTGTCGGGGCCGCCGGCAACGGCGATGCGGGCCGGCACGGCGCGCACGTCATCGAGGGTGATGCCGATCATCCGGTCGTCCATGCTGCCGCGCAGCCAGTTGCCCTCGACGTCGTAGAAGCGGCCGGCGATGACGCCGACCGCCCCTTTCGTGATGTAATACTTGCTCTCGTCGACCGAGATCAGGCCGGAGGCGAACACCAGGCTGTTGGCCTTCACCGTGCAGATGCCGAACAGCAGCTTGTTGCAGGAACGGATGCGGGCGAACTGCTCCTGGATGGTCGGCTCGCGCATCAGCGCGTCGCGCAGCGCCGCGTTGGAGAGCGCGGCCGGCGCGTGCAGGCTGATCGAGCGGGCATGCAGACGGCGGGCGATGAAGGCGACGCATTCCTCGGCCGTGAAGCCGTCGTAGGCCGAGCGCTGGCTGCCGATCACCTGCACGACGCAGCTGTCGGGCATGGCCTTCTCCGGCAGGTTCTCGGCCAGCGTCAGCACCGTGCGTCCCCAGGCGACGCCGAGCACGTCGCCGTTGGTCAGGATCTGGTCGAGATACTGGGCGCCGGCCCGGCCGATACGCTCGCTCGGCGGCCGCATGCCGCCGTCGAAGGGAATGACCATGCATTCGGCGAGGCCGAAGGCCTGCTTCAGCTGCTGGGCGAGGTCGATGGAATTCAGAAGCTCCGGCCGGACCACCACCTTGACGTAGTGCAGGTCGCGCGCCTGCTGCAGATAGTTGACCACCGTCGCCCGCGACACGCCCATCAGGTCGGCGATCTGGCTCTGCGTCAGCTCGTCGTGGTGGTAGAGCCAGGACGCCCACAGCAGCGGATCGGTGAGATATTCGCCCGGCCGCGGCAGCGGCGTCCGGCCGTCGGCCTCGGTGGCGGCCGGCCGCTCGGCCTTGTCCTTCGTCCTAGAGCGCAGCGCCATGATCTTTCCAGCCCCATCGTCCGAAGCGCGACACCTCGGCCTGACAATTGACAACCTCAGTTAACATAGGCACTCACTCGCGCCAAGAGCCATCACGCGACCAACCTGTCGACCGGCGCTGCCGGTCCCTCCATCCAAGGACCCCAATGATGCCCGCCAGCCTTGCCGATCGATCCCATCTCGCGCTCCGGACCGAGATCATCCGGACCTGCCGCGACATGAACGCCTCCGGCGTCAACCAGGGCACATCGGGGAACGTCAGCGTGCGGATCGGCGACGGGCGGTTCCTGGTGACGCCGACCGGCATCCCCTACGCCGACATGACCGAGGACCAGATCGTCGAGATGACCTTCGACGGCACCTATTACGGCCCCTGCCGGCCGACCAGCGAATGGCGCTTCCACCGCGACATCTTGCAGCGGCGGACGGACATCGACACGGTGATCCACACCCACTCGATGTTCTCGACGGTGATCTCCTGCCTGCGCCGCGACATCCCGGCCGTCCACTACATGGTGGCCGCCGCCGGCGGCGAGGATATCCGCTGCGCCGAATACGCCACCTTCGGCTCGCAGGCGCTGTCGGACCACGCGCTGAAGGCGCTGGAAGGCCGCCTCGCCTGCCTGCTCGCCAACCACGGCCTGATCGTGCTCGGCGCCGACCTGCGCCGGGCCCTGTCGCTGCTGGTCGAGGTGGAGACCATCGCCGCCCAGTACTGGCGGACGCTCGCCGTCGGCACGCCGGTCATCCTCGACAGCGCCGAGATGCAGAAGGTCTTCGCGATGTTCAAGGTCTATGGCCGCCAGGACGTCGGTGATTCCGACCTCGTTTGCGGCGGCCTGACGCCGCCCGCCGCCTGAGACAGGCGGGGCGGCGTCAGGCCGGTGTCGCGTAGACCTCGACGCCGCCGCCATTGAGGGTCGCGACCTCGGCCGGCGGCATCAGCACGACCGCCGTCGACAGGGCATCGGCGAGCGCCGCCTCGGGCGCCACGACGCTGACCGCCGAGAAGGCCGAGGCGACGGCGCCCTGCCGCGGATGCAGGATGTGGCCGACGCGGCCGGCCGGGTCGAGCACGGTGCCGCGCATGGCCGAGGTGGCGACGGCGCGGTCGGTGAGACGCAGCGTGGCGGCCAGCGCGTCGCTGTCGGGGCCGGCGGAAAGACCAACCTTCCAGCCGTCGCCGTCGCGGCCGCCGCCGAGGGCGCGGATCTCGCCGATGTCGAGCAGCACGTCGGCAAAGCCGCGCGCCTTCAGGAGATCGGCGACGCGGTCGGTGATGTAGCCCTGGGCGACGCCGTTCAGCGTCAGCGCCATGCCGGGCCGGGCGAAGCGCACGCCGGCCTCGTCGAAGTCCACGCCGCCGAAACCGACCAGCGCCAGCCTGTCCGCCAGCACGGCGGCGGGCAAGGCATCGGTCCGGCCACCGGCGTAATGGGCGGCATAGGCGGCAAACAGCGGCTGCACCGTGGGATCGAACAGGCCGCCGGTGCGGTCATGCACGCTGCGCACCAGCGCCAGGAGGCGCAGGACGTCGGCCTCCGGCGCGTCGAGACGGCCGGCGACGTTGAGGCGGCTCAGCGCGCTGTCCGACCGGTAGAGGCTGAACAGCGCCTCGAGACGGGCGATCTCCGCCTCGACCTCGGCAAAGGTGGTGGCGGCGAGATGGGCATCGGCGCCGACCAGTTCGATCGAGGCATGGGCGCCAAGCGCCTGGCCGGACCAGCGGCGGACCGGCGCCGCAGCCAACCCGGCGGCGGGCAGGAGAGCGGCGGCGGCCAGCGCCGCGCTGACGCGGATGAACCGGCGGCGGCCGACCGGCCGATCGAGAAGAGTTGCCATGGCGGACCTCACATCTGCATGTCGGAGGGGCTGGCCGTTCCGGGGCCGGCCGGGCCGATGTAGCTGTCCGGAATGTCGGCGAGCTTGACGATCGCGCCGCCCTCGCGGGCGACGAAGTCCTCGGCGGCCTTCCGATCGCCGAAGGGAACGGCCTCCGGCATGCCCATGGCGCCGGCCTGCCGGCTGCCGATGACGAACACGGCGGCATCGGCGTCGATCCAGTTGTCGCGGCCGGGCTCGGCCCAGCTCTTGGCCTTGGCCATGTCGGACACATAGACGGCGGTGACGTCGCCGCGCTTCTCGCCGCCGCGCAGGTAGACCACCGCGTCGCTAACCTGCGAGAACCACAGCGGCTGCTCCTGGCCCTTCTCGTGCACCTGCGCCTTGGGGCCGCCGTGGTCGGCCAGATACATCTGGCAATAGTAGCCGAGCGCCTCGTCAGTCATCTCCATGGCGGCGGGCTTCACCGCCGTCTCTTCCTTGCAGGCGGCGAGCGGCAGGGCGACGAAGGCGGCGAGCGCCAGCGCGGGGATGAGGCGGTTGATCATGGACGGATCCTCCGGGTGAGGGCCCAGGCGCCGGCGAGGCCGGCGAAAAGCCACAGGGCGAGCACGACGAGCGCGCTGGAAACCGGGAACGGCAGGGTGTGGGCGAGGCCGTCGAGGCCGGCGATGGGGGCGTTCGATTCGATCAGCGCCAGATTGTAGAGGCGGAAGGCGTCGCCGGGGTTGGCGAGCACCAGCGCCGGAAAGATCGTCTTGGTGAAGACGCCGCCCTGGTCGACGATGACCGCGCCGAGCAGCGCGAGGTCGTAGAGCACCACCAGCACCAGCCAGGCGCCGATGGCCATTGCGGCGGCGGTGCCGGTCTGGCGCGGCAGGCTGGACAGCAGCATGCCGAGCGCCACGAAGACGGCGCCGAGCAGCACGGCCGTGGCGACCAGCCGCCCCCAGGCGACGAGGCCGGCCGGATTGGCGCCATGGACGACGGCGATCACCAGGCCGGCGATGCCGTAGCCGACGGCGATGGCCAGCGTCAGCACGGCGAGATGGCCGCAGAACTTGGCCAGCACCAGTTCGCCGCGCTTCACCGGCGTCGCCAGCACTAGCGCCAGCGTACCGCGCTCGATCTCGCCGGCGATGCTGTCGTAGGAGACCAGGAGCGCCATCAGCGGCACCAGGTAGACGGTGAGCGTCGACAGGCTGGCCGCCGTCAGGGTCAGCGCGTCGGCCTTCAGCGCGCCGCTCGGCCCGGAGCCGAGGAAGGCCAGCGCCAGCGCGAACAGCGTGAAGACCAGCGTCGACAGGAGAACCCAGCGGTTGCGGAGGGCGAGGCGGAATTCGGTGGCGGCCACCGCCGCCATGCGGTCGAGGCCGTTCATCGGGCGGCTCCTTCGTCGGTGGCGGCGGAATAGTGGCGGTAGACGTCGTCGAGGTCCGGCAGGGCGATGTCGACGTCGACGACGTCGGCGCCGAGATCGGCGAGCCGGCCGAGCGCGCCAACCTTCTCGTCGGCGCGGCAGGTGAGCACGACGGAGCGGCCGTTGACGCGCTCGCCGCCGAGGCGGGCGTGTACGGCGTCGGCGCGGCCGGCCGCCGCCTCGACGCGGATGCGGATCGGCAGGCCGGCGCGGCGCGACAGCTCGGCGAGCGACCCCTCGGCGCGCAAGGCGCCCCTGGCCATGATGGCGATGCGATCGATGCGGTTCTCGATCTCCGACAGCGAGTGCGAGGACAGGAGCACCGCCGTGCCGGCGCGGGCCGAAGCCTCCAGTACCTCGTAGAACTCGCGCCGCGACACCGGATCGAGGCCGGAGGTCGGCTCGTCGAGCAGCAGCAGGCGCGGCGAACCGATCAGCGCCTGGGCGAGGCCGAGCCGCTGCCGCATGCCCTTGGAATAGGTGCCGACGGCGCGGTGGGCGGCGGCGGCGATGCCGACGGTGTCGAGAAGCGGCAGCGCCGCCTCGGGCGAGACGCCCTTCAGGCGGGCGAAATAGGTCAGCACCTCGGCGCCGGTCAGCGCTTTCGGGAACACCACCTGCTCGGGCAGGTAGCTGACGGCGCGGCGCGCCGCGTCGGAACCGGGCGTCGAGCCGGCGACGTCGATGCGGCCGCCGGTCGGGGTCAGGAAGCCGAGCACGGTCTTGAACAAGGTCGACTTGCCGGCGCCGTTGTGGCCGAGCAGCGCCACCCGCTCGCTCGGCGCCACGGCGAGGCTGACGCCGTCGACCGCCGTCACGGCGCCGAAGCGGATGGTGAGATCCTCGACGGAGAGGATGGCGTCCGACATGTCAGTTCTCCCCGGCCGGCGCGTAGCCGACCGTCAAGGCGGTGGCGAGGGGACGCGGGCCGGTCCCGTCGGGCGACATCAGCGGATGGCTGTCGATGACGCCGCCGGGCAACAGGCCGGGAAAGCGCGACTGCGCCCAGCGGATGAGCTGTACCGCCGGCGCTCCCAGGAGCAGCCGGGTCATCGGCTGGCTCCAGGTCAATATGTCCACGGTATCGTTGGGGCGGTAGGGGCTGTCGGCGATGCCGTCGCCGTCGATGTCGAAGGCGACGTGATCGGACCAGAAGTTTCCGACCGGCCTGGAGGCGCCGCCCGCCGCGTCCTCGGGCACGCCGCTCCATTCGAGCCAGCGGGTGCCGGCGTATTTCACCTGCGTGCGGTTGCCGATGACGGCATTGCCGGTGATGACGTTCTCCGCCGCGCCGCCGGTCAGGTGGATGCCGATGTCGCAGCCTTCGAGGCGGTTGCCCTCGATGCGGTTGCGCGTGGCGCCGTAGACGAACATGCACTTCTCGCCGCCGCCGCGCACCTCGTTGTGGATGAGGCTGGAGTTGGTGACCGAATTGAAGAACAGGCCGTGGGTGGCGTCGCCGTCGGAGAGGTTGTCGGACGCCGTGATGCGGCGGGAGAACATGAACGCGAAACCGAGCGCGTTGCCGCGCGACACGTTGTGTTCCAGCACGATGTCGTCGGCGTTCATGGAATGGAAGGCGAAGCGCAGCTCCTGCATGCGGTTGTAACGGTAGGTCGCCTGCTTGGAGGTGGTGACGAAGATGCCGTCGCGGCCGCGGCGGATGTCGTTGTACTCGACGGTGAGGCCGGGGGCGTTCCAGACGTAGATGCCGGAACCCATCTCGGCGCGGTGGAGATCGGTGCGGCCGACGATGGTGTTGCCGGTGACGGTGGCGTCGATCGCCCCCTGCACGTCGATGCCGATCAGGTTCCTGATGATGCGGCTGCCTTCGACGCGGCCGCGACGCGTGCCCTTGGCGAGCGCCACGCCGCTGTCGAGCCGGTCGAGCCGGCGGCCGGAGCCGGTGATGTAGAGATCTTTCAGCGTGACGTCGTCGGCCTCGACCGAGACGACGGTGCCCTCGCCCTTGCCGACGATGCGGCTGTCGCGGCCGCCGACGATCGTCAGCGGCTTGTCGACGACCACCGGGCCGTCGTAGGAGGTGTCGCCGAGCCGGAGGACATCCCCCGGCGCGGCTGTCTCGATGGCCCTGGCGAGCGCGTCCGGCGCCGGGCCGACGACGATCTCGGCCGCATCGGCCAGCCGGCCGGAGCAGCAGAGAAGGACGGCGGCAAGAAGCCGGACGACGCTGGTCATGGCGTTACCAGGCCCTTTCCTCAGGCGGCGGACGGCTTCACGAACATGCGGCCGCGCATCTCCATGTGGAGCGCGTGGCAGAACCACTGGCAATAGTACCAGTGCACGCCCGGCCGGTCGGCGGTGAAGGTCACCGACGCCGTCGCCTGCGGCGCCACTTCCATGGCGATGCCGAACTTGCCGAGGGTGAAGCCGTGGGTGAGATCGTCGACGTCGTCGAGGTTGGTGACGTAGATGGTCACCTCGTCGCCCTGGTTGACCTCGAAGCTGTCGAGGCCGAAGGCCGGCGCCACGGCGGTCATGTAGACGCGCACCTTGTTGCCGTCGCGGATCACCGTGCTGTCGGACTCGATGTCGACGCCATCGGCCTTGGCCTGCGCCACGGCGTCGGCGAACATCGGGTCGTCGCGCTTCCACACCGACAGCGGGTTGACCTTGTCGGCACGCACGATGATGCAGTCATGCGGCTCGGCGAAGGCCGGACCGTCGTGCATCAGCGTCATGTCGTCGTCGCCGATGTAGATCAGCTGGTCGTTCTCCGGCTTGAGCGGACCGACGTTGAGGAAGCGGTCCTTGGAGAACTTGTTGAGCGATACCAGCCACTGGCCGTCGGTCTCCAGCGTCTCGCCCATCGACGAGTGGTTGTGGCCGGGCTGATAGGCGACGTCGAGCTTCTTGATGATCGGATCGACCTTCTCGCCCTTGAAGGCGCGCTTGGCCTTGTCGATGTTCCACTTCACCATCTGGCTGTCGAGGAACAGCGTCGTGTAGGCGTTGCCGCGACCGTCGAAGGCGGTGTGGAGCGGACCGAGGCCCAGTTCCGGCTCGGCGACCACGCAGGAGCGCGGATCGGCACCCTCGAAGACGGCGTCGAGCAGATCGACGTCGATCACCGTCACCGTCGGCGACAGCTTGCCGTTGATGCAGAGATGCTGGCGGTCGGGCGCCATGTTGCAGCCGTGCGGGTTGTTGGCGACCGGCACGTAAGCGGTGTAGGGCGAGCCGTGACGGCCGTCGACCACCGGCACGCCGCCGATCATCTGGGCCTTGCCAGACTTCACCGCTTCCTCGATGCGGGCGATGTTGAAGACCACCACCCAGTCCTGCTCGGCGGCCGTCATCTCGGCCAGCGTCACGCCCTCTTCGGAGTTGTAGCAGGTCGAGAAGGCGTACTTGCCCTTGTAGTCGGCGTCGCAGTTGTCGAGGTTGCCGTCGACGATCACCTGCCAGGCAACCTTCATCTCGTCGCCGTCGACGGCGGTGAAGATGGCCGAGTACTTCTTCGGATCGTCGAGGATCTTGCCGTCGTTCGGGATCGGCACACGATGCTCGCCGTTGGCGAAGACATAGCCGGTACGCGGCCACTTCTGCGGACGCAGGCCGTGGATGTCCGAGGCGTTGGGGATCTCGATGACCTTGTCGCACTTCATGACGTCGCAACGGATGCGGGCGACGCGGGTGTTGGCCTTGTCGTTCACGAAGATGTAGCGGCCGTCATACTTGCCCTCGTTGAAGGACATGTGCGGATGGTGCAGGTCGCCGTTCTGGTAGTTGGCCCAGCCGCGCTTCTTGAGGAACTCCTTGGTGTCGGGCAGGAGATTCTCGGTCAGCACCTTGAGGCTCTCGTTGGTGAGGCCCCAGCCGGTGGCCGAGCAACGGTTGAACACCGGCACGCGCATCAGCTCGCGCATCGACGGCATGCCGATGATGCGCAGCTCGCCGCACTGGCCCGACGACCAGAAGCCGTAGTACTGGTCGAGTTCGCCCGGCTTCACCTCGGCGTTGCCGCCCGCCGGCTCGGCCGCGCGGCTGCCGCTGGTGGCCACCAGGCCGCCGACGGCGCTGGCCGCGACACCGGCGAACACCGCCGTCTTGGCCGTTCCCCCCAGCAGCGATCGCCGTGACAGGTTGTTCGTGTCTTCACTCATCATGCTCTCCTCGTTGTCTTTTTACGCTTCCACCGAACCCGCCGCGTCGCCCGCAGGCAAAGCGGCCGCGGTTCCGGCGCCAGCCGCCGCCCCCGTACGGACGAGACCGTTCTGACGCTCGAAACGCTCCCGCTTGCGCAGTTTGCCGATCACCACCGGGCAGCGATCGGCGCTGCGGTAGAGAACCTGGCAATGCAGGCAGGAGACGCATTCGTTGGGATTGATCTCACCGGTCGGGTGGATCGCCTGCACCGGACATTCGTGGGCGCAGGTCTGGCAGGGGTTGCCGCATTCGCGGTAGCGCTTCAGCCAGCGGAACATGTGCAACCGGGCCGGGATGGCGAGGCCGCCGCCCAGCGGGCAGACGTAGCGGCAGTAGAAGCGCTCTATGAACAGGCCCGGCGTCAGCGCGGCGAGCGCGATCAGTATGTAGGGCCACGGGCGGTCGAACTTCAGGATGATCGCCGTCTTGAACGGCTCGATCTCCGCGTAATGCTCGGCCACGTCGAGGGAATAGAAGGAGATGCCGAGCAGGCCGAGGAAGATCATGTACTTGATCGGCCAGAGGCGCTCGTGCAGCCCCCAGGGCAGGCGGATCTGCGGCACCCTCAGCCAGCGGGCGATCTGGTTCGACCATTCCTGCAACGCGCCGAACGGGCACAGCCAGCCGCAATAGGCGCCGCGCGCCCAGAACAGCAGGGCCGCCGCCACCGCGAACCACAGGATGAAGATCAGCGGGTCCATCAGGAAGGTTTCCCAACGGAAGTCGCTGACCAGCGCGGAGAGCACGGCGAGCAGGTTGACCACCGAGAGCTGGGCGTTGGCGTACCAGCCGACGAACACCAGCGTGAAGGCGAGGTAGGACAGGCGGATGATCTTGAACACCCGCTCGTTGCGCGTCGCGAAGGTCTGGAAGAAGAAGATGCCGGTCAGCGCGGCCAGCGCGGCGGAGAGGATGATGACCTCGGTGCGCTTGGCCTCCCAGATGCGCAGCCACAGCCGGTCGCGGGCCGGCGCCTCGTCGGCGGCGGTCGCCACGTCGGCGGCAGCGCCGGCGGCCGGTTCCACCGCGGCGGGCGCCGGCTTTGGAGCGGCGGCAAGATAGGGAGGCGGCAGCGTGTAATCGACGTCGTAGGTCAGGAACAGCTTCTCGAGGGCGCCGACGGCGCGCGAGACGAGCAGTTGCAGCCGCCAGGGCGCCGCCGGATCGAAACCGGTCCCCTTGGGGATGACGAACAGATCGACCTCGTTGAAGTTCGGCGAATCGGCCGGCGCCATGCGCACGACGCGCATATGCTCCTTGTCGCGGAAGCGGATGGTCGCCTCGCCCTGCAAAAGGGTGATGCGATCGAAGATGCCGCCGCGCACGTAGCCCGAGCCCTTGAACGACCAGTGGCCGGTGCTGGCGACGAAGATCGCTTCGCCGCCGTCGCCGAGTTGCTTGACGAGGTTGGCGTAGGCGGCCTCGCCGAGCAGCGTGCGGCCGATCGACGGCTGGCTGGCCAGGCCGACGTAGATGTCGATGTAGGGATCGGTGTCGGCGCCGGCCTCGCGGTGGTCGGCGGCGCGCGGGTCGCCCAGCTTGTCGAAGGCGGCGTTGATCTCGGCCACCGACAGGCTGAAGCGGCGCACCGAGCCGTCGCCGAGCAGCGTCGTCCAGTCGGTCACCGCGTCCTTGGAGCGGTCGACCACCTTGGCGTCGGCGACCGGGCCGGCGCCGGCGCCGAAGCCTTCGAGACCCAAGGCGCGGGCGGCCTTCAGGCCGGCGCGGCGGATCGAATCGTCGATCACCATGATGGTGACGGTGGCGCCGGAGACGATGTCGAGGTCGTGGGCCGGGCCGTTCGCCTCGCGCTTCAGGTCGAGGCCGGTGTATTTCTCGATCACCGCCTTGATCTTGGCCTCGGGGATGCCGACCAGCACGATCGGTTCGGAATGCTTGACGAGGCGGACGCCGGTGATCACCGCCTGGTCATCGACGCCGATCAGGATGTTGATGGGCTTGCCGGAATAGCCGGTGGCCGGCACGAAATCGGTGTTGAGGAATACCCAGCCGATGCGGTTCCCCCCCTTGAGCGCCGGCACGGCCGGCAGGTCGGCGCGGATGTCGCCATAGGCGTCGGCGCCCGGCACCAGCTCGGAAGGTGCCGCCTTGCCGAGGAAGTCGGCAAGCCCCGCCGCCATGGCCGGCACCGCGAGAATCGCCACGGCAAACGCAAGACACATCGCCGCCAGCCTGACGAGCCAGGGCGCCGTCCTTTCTGCCCGCCTCATATTGCCCCTCCGCACCAATGCTTTCTAAGGTGAACTATTACATCATATTTTAAGGAGACAACCCGGCCGTTCGTTGCGCTGGCACAAACTGGCGGCGCAGCTCAGATTGGCTTTTGGTCGAACCGCGGGCTGGTCAGCATGCCGGCGTAGCCGACGGCAAAGGTCAGGAACGCCGCCGCCCACAGGAGGCCGGCACAGGCGATGACGTGATAGTAGATGCCGCCCGTGTAGGGCGCCGCCATGCGCAGGATCGCGCCGGCCGACACCAGGCCGTAGATCGCCAGCTCCAGCCGGCCGGCGATGAGCGGCCGGCCGGTATGCCCCCGGCTCACCCGCGTCATCACGCCGAGCACGGTCAGACCGACGCTGCCGGCGGTCCAGAGATGCAGTGCCGCCATCGGGTCGACCACCGCCGGCCAGAAGATGGCAAGGCCCTCGGCCAGGAATCCGGCGGCGATGGTGCCGAGGGCGACGTGCAGCACCAGCAGCAGCGGCTCGCGCCGCGCGGCGAGGCCGCGCCAGCGGGTCAGCCGGGCGGCCGTCAACAGGCCGGCGACGAGCAGCAGCGGCGCCGTGCCGACCCAGGCGGGGCCGACGGTCCAACTGACGAAGGCGAGGCCGGAGACCGCCATGGCGGCGGCGTCGAGGCGGTCGAAGGGAGCGGGCAGGCGGCTTTCGCCGCGCGCCTTCAACCAGTTGCGGGTGAAGGCCGGCGTGATGCGGCCGCCCATCAAAAGGATCAGCATCAGCACGGCCGACAGCGCCGCGCGGATGGAAATATCGGCGAGGCCGGCTGTTATCGCCTCGGCGTGGAAGCCGGCATCGGCCAGCGCCAGCACGAGAACGAGACCGACGACGCGCAGGTTGCGCCAGTTGCCGGCCAGCATCACCTCGCGGCCGAGAACGACGGCGAGCGCCAGCGGGAAGGCGAGGTCGATCAGCGCCGCGACGGGCGGCCCGGTCAGCGCCGACACCGACACGGCAACCCGGCCGGCCAGCCATATCAGAGACAGCACGGCGAGCGGCCACCCCGAAAGGGGCGGCCGGCCGGTCCAGCTTGAGACGGCGGTCAGCGCGAAGCCGGCGATGATGGCCGGCACGCCCCCGAACAGCAGGGCGTGCACATGCCAGTCGCGCGGCGCGAAGGCCGTCGGCAGCGTGGCGTCTCCCATGTAGAGCGGCACCCAGAGGAGGACCGAGCAGGCCATCCACAGCGCCGCCAGCAGGAAGAACGGACGGAAGGCGCCGGCGAGCAGCGGCCACCGTCGGCCGGCGTTGCCGTTCATGTCAGAGGCTGCCGAGCAGTTCGGTGAACAGCTTGCCGGCCTTGCCGGGGTTCTTCGCCGCCTTGGCCGCCTCGAGGTTGGGCGACGGATCGCCGACCACCACCAGGGCCACCATGCCCATCACGTAGTGCGGCTTGCACTTGATGCCGTAGACGCCGGGCTGGGTGAAGGTGACGGTGACGTCCTTGCCGAGCTGGCCCTCGAAGGGCTGGGCGCCCTCGGGCAGCATGCTGGGGATGCTCATGGCATCGTGGCCAGGATCGGTGGAGAGGAAGGTGACCGTGTCACCCGGCTGGACCTTGACGAGATCGGGCTCGAACACCATGACGCCCTTGGCGCCCTTGTTCAGCATCTTGACCTGGTAGTCGGCAGCGGTTGCGGGGAGGATGGCGACCGCGAGGGCGGCAGCGGCGAGGAGGAGCGTCTTCATTTTTCAACCTCGGGTATAAGGGACATATCCATCAGCAAATCAACATAGCCGACAGAGTGCCTCGAACATTGCGAAAACACAAACTCCGAGCAAGTGTTCCCGCGACGGGCGCGAAAAAAATCCTGAGAATCCGGCATTTTGGCGGTCTCCACCTGATCGAAATACGGATAGTGGAGTTAAAAAGTCCAAAATTTCCACAGGCCGGACCAAATCTCGCTCCGGTCGTCGTCCGTCTCCCGAATCCTGGCTTCATCACTCCCTGACGAACTCGATCGGGACGGTGGCCCTGAACGGTGCGGGGAGTGCGTCGGGGATGGGCGGGAAGGATCCGACGCGGCGGACGAGGCGTTCGGCGGCGGCGGCGACGGACGGCGGACCGGCGACCGCCAGACCGATCACCGAGCCGTCGCGGCCGATGGCCAGTTGCACCACGGCCCGGCCGGTGGCGCCGTCGGCGTCGCTGGCCCGCCGCTTGCCGACGATCGCCCGGCGAATGGAGCCGCGGTAGGCGGCGAGCGCGTCTTCGAGCCGACCGCCGGCCCCGGCGCCTGCCGCCTGCGCGTCGGCCGGCGGCATGGGCTGTTCGGCTTGCTTCACCGGCGGCTTCTTCGGCTGGGGCTTCCTGCGTTCGGGCTTGGTCTGTGCGGGCTTGTTCGGTTCGGGCTTGACCTCGGCAGTCTCGACCATCTCCGGCGGCGGTGGCGGCGGCAGCGGCACGGCCACCTCGGAGGGCGGCAGCATGTCGGGCTCGGACAGCTGCGGCTCGACCGGCTCGGGCTCCGCCGCGGCCAGCTCCTCCGGCGGCTCGGCGGCGTCGAGCATGTCGGGTTCGGCGGTCTCCAGCGCATCGGGCGGTTCGGCGACGTCGGCGGTATCGACCGGTTCGACGGTGTCGATCATCTCGGGCGGCGTCTCGACCGACGCGTCCGGCGGCGTCTCGGCCTCGACCTCCTCGACGGCGGCCTGCTCGACACTTTCGAGCGGCGGCAGCTCCGGCTCAGGCGGCAGATCGATCATCACCACCGTCTCGGGCGCCGCCACCGCCGCCGCCGGTCCAGCGGTCGGCAGCAGCCACCACAGCACCGCGCCGTGCAGCATCAGGCCGGCCGCGCCGGCCAGCGACCAGCGGACGAGGCCGGACCGCCGCGACAACAGCCCGGCCATCGGTCGGATGCGGATGATCATCGCTTCGCCCTGCGTCCCTCCGGCGTTCAGCCGCCAGCCGGGGCCGGCGCTGCGGCCTGCTCGATGCCGACCAGCGCCACCTTGAGATAGCCGGCCGCCCTCAAGAGGTTCATCGTCGCGGCGAGGTCGCCATAGGCCACCGTCCGGTCGGCCCGGAGGAAGATGCGTTCGGCCTTGTCGCCGCCGGTCGCCGCGTCGAGACGGCTGCCCAGCGCCTCGCGCGCCACCTTGTCCTCGCCGACGCTGATCGACAGGTCCCCGCCGACCGTCACGTAGAGCGGCTTGTCGGGGCGGGGCGAGGCGGCGGCCGTCGAGCCGGGCAGGTCGACCGGCACGTCGACGGTGGCCAGCGGTGCCGCCACCATGAAGATGATCAGCAGAACCAGCATGACGTCGATGAACGGCGTGACGTTGATCTCGTGGGTCTCGGACAGTTCGGCACCGTCGTCGAGGCGGGCGGCCATGGCGATCCTCCTTCAGCTGGCGGTCCGGACCGGCGCCACCAGGGCGGCGGCGTCGAGGCGGCCGGTTTCGATGTCGCGCGACAGCGTGCGGACGAGGCCCTCGGAGAGGTCGGTCATCTCGGCGCGGTAGGCGGCGGTGCGGCGGGCGAGGTGGTTGTAGACGACGACGGCCGGGATGGCGGCGACGAGGCCGGTGGCGGTGGCCAAGAGCGCCTCGGCGATGCCCGGCGCCACCACGGCGAGGTTGGTGGTCTGGCTTTCGGAGATGCCGACGAAGGCGTTCATGATGCCCCAGACGGTGCCGAACAGGCCGATGAACGGGGCGGTGGAGCCGATGGTGGCGAGAAGGCCGGTGCCGGCCATGGCGCGACGGGAGGCGGCCGCCTCCAGGCGGGCAAGGCGCGAGCGCACCCGCTCGACCAGGCCGGAGGCCGGGGCGGCGCCGGGACCGATGCCGGTCTGGGCGATCTCCTCGCCGATCTCGCCGAGCATCAGGGCGAGCGGTCGCGGCAGCCGGGGCCGGC